>NZ_JAKVPU010000003.1:32489-189317 GCF_022487605.1 Bacillus sp. ES1-5
GTAAGGAGAGATAGGTAAGAGAAAGAGCAAACTGTTGCAAGTTGAAGAGTTAAGGAAAGCAAAGCGCAAAAGGAATGCAAGTAAAGAAGAATAGGTAAGAGAAAGAGCAAACGTGTTGCAAGATGAGGAGTTAAGGAAAGCAAAGCGCAAAAGGAATATAAGTAAGGAGAGATAGGAAAAAGAACGAACAAACGTGTTGCAAGTTGAAGAGTTAAGGAAAGCAAAGGGCAAAAGGAATGCAAGTAAGGAGAGATAGGTAAAAGAAAGAGCAAACTGTTGCAAGTTGAATAGTTAAGGAAAGCAAAGCGCAAAAGGAATGCAAGTAAAGAAGAGTAGGAAAAAGAACGAACAAACATGTTGCAAAATGAGGAGTTATGGAAAGAAAGACGCAAAATCTTATAAATATCTGTTACAATGTATTAAATAAAATAGTAGTAAAGAATTTATGATTAAAACTACTTTGTTGTGATCCATGGTTTAGGGAGGAATATAAAGTGGATAACTTATTACAAATGTTTCGAGATGCCTTGCTAATCTCTGAGCCAATTTATAAAACGAATGAGCTAGTATGGAATAAGTGGAATGCATACTTTAAAGATGTTGAAAACAATAATAATAAAGTATTAACCTCACCTCATGCTTCCCCATCATTTACTGCATTAGTGTCTTGGCTAGAAAAAAAGCAAGAATCCGGTACTACATTAGTACAAATTTATGCCAAAATTGATTCCTATAAGGAAGAAATATATAAAGAAATTGAAGGATTTATAGACAAAGAATTTCAAAATGTAGCATCTTCAAGCTCCATAATATTAGAAAATGATCAAAATATAGAAGAGACCAACATAGTAAACCACGAGGATTATTATGAGGTAAATAACTCTGCTGTTTATTATAAATTAAGAGATGGAATTGCAAAGAATCAATTTGAAGAGGATGACAATACCAAAGTTTTACAATATCCTATTGAAACGAAGTCTTCTAATGGGATGGCTCAACTTTCTTCACATAAAGACGAGGATTTAAGACTTACAAATATTGAAGAAGCTGCCCGATGGAATACCCTTGTTGATGATGTAATGAGTAATATGGATGATTTAACGGCAGATTGTTTAGATGCAATTACAATACAGTGGATCAACGAAGCAAAATCTCCAGATGAGTTTATTGATTTTTCATATGAGCAAGTTTTAGAAATGTGCAACATTCCAAAGACAGTCGTTAAAAATAAAGAATATTATCGAGCTGAAGATAAAATTAAAATAGCAAAGAGAATTGCCGCTTTAGCGAGTATTTTTATCTATTTAAATGATGAAAATGAGGTTGTAGTATTAAATGACCGCGATGATGAAGGAGAACGACTAGAATTAAAGCGTGAGGTTGTTAAGAGATTATTCGTATTAGATTCGGTTGTATTGTGGAGACATAGTGTTACAAATGAGTATATGGGTATTGAGTCTTGTCGTATTAAGCCAGGTAGCTTTTTAACCAATTATTTATATGGATCAAATAATACAACAGCATTATTGTCTAAAAAAGCACTTGAATACAATAGTTATAGACACAAATATCATAAAAGGTTAATTCGATACTTAACATGGCAATGGAGAATTAGACAAATGTATTCATCATTGAAAAAGCCATATTCTATAGGTGGGGACAAAGGGCTGCTAGCAGTAATGGATATCCCAAAAGATTGGAAGCCGAATCGTATTAGAGAACAGTTAGAAAACGTTCTAATGGATTTAGAAAATGAAAAAGTAATCTCTCATTGGGAGTATAGTGATCCACTTGATGAACAACAAATTGGGAAACGTAACTGGTTTAAAAATTATTACACTAACTTAGGAATAACGATTTTACCACCTGAGGAAATGCTGCAATCAATGGATAGGGTAATTGGAAAGAAGAGCATAGAAGAACCTCAAGAACAATTACCTGAAGTAACAGTTGTTAAAGAGATAAAGAAGACTGTAGAATCGGTCGAGCAAATAGAGAAAAAGATTCGTGACCAAATACTGAAAGTACACAATGAAAAAAAGGTAAGCATTCGTGAAATAGCAGATGAAATTAGTATTTCTCCGTCTACATTATCGAGATTTTGTAATCATAAAACAAAGCGTTTATCTAAAAAAGCATTAGAAAAGCTAACAAAATGGTGTGAAAGACAAGAAATATTAGAAAAGATGTAACATAGACTAAGTATTTCTCTTAATAATAGTCAAATTAAAAATACACATACATTATGTATGTGTATTTTACTTATAACCAATTATAATAGTCTGAATTTTCTTTATGATTAGTGATTTTGAAGGGTAAAGGTCCTACTTGAAACTCGATATAGTTATGCTGTCTAATCCACTACAATTAAATTTCTTGTCTTATCGATATGGTTCAGTAACATACGATACTCTTCTTCATACATAGTTAAACGTTGTAGAAGGGATTGATTCTCTGCTTCTAAATCTTCAATTTGATTTTGTAAATTTGTCAATGCATTCACATCTTTATAATTTTGTAGAAAGAGAATAATGTCATCTAATGTAATAGACAAAGAGTTTGTTTCTTTTTCTGGTGGGGAGAGGGGAATGTTGTTTCCCACTTTTCGCTCTTGTTTTGCTTGTTGTATTTCTTTTTCGTATTTTTTTCGCACGTATGAATTCCAACGGAATCCGCAAGCAGAAGGTGTTCTAGCTAGTAGTTTTGCGACTTCTTTGAATGCAGCTAATTGTGTTCCCCCGTTACGAATATACTGAAGTACTGTTGATGCGAGAAGTAAATCGTTATCATCAGTCCATGAATCTTGTCTTGAGATTACCACGTTTTAACCCCCTTATATGTTTTATATTACATATATGCAATTACTCAAAATGATAGAATCTCAACTTTTCTTGAAATAATTAGGAGTAAGTTGATAGAAGTATGTGTGGTTTTACATGCAAAATTGCATTTAAGGTTGACTATTTTGTAAAGGTGTAACTATAATGATTACATCTGTGTGACTTAATTAGTAAAATTGTCGGTATGAATTAGTTGTATTAACGGTGTATAAACAAGTATTAAATAATGAATGGAGTTGAAAAGATAATCCGATATATAAGAAGTTTGCATAAAAAAGAAGTTAAATAATCTATAGGTTTTATAATCATATATTAATTAAAAGAGGTGCACGTTTTGAAAATTTTTAAGGGAATTCTAGTTTCTTCAATTGCATTAACAGCATTTAATGGAATAGGCGGTATACTTCCAAGTGAAAAATCAGAAGTTGCCTACGCAGCTACTTACAATTATTCAAATAAGCAATTGAATTCTACTGTACATAAGCAAGTTACTAAACAATTAATTTTGAAATTTAAAAATGAAGCGAATTTACCATATCAGGATGGAATAGAAAAATTCATTAAAGAAGAAAAACAAGATCCTGAATTAATTGGAATTTTAGCTGAATACCCAAATGTAACTATAAATCGACTTTTTAGTTCTTTAAATCCTAAAGAAATTAAAAATCTAGGTAAAGAAATAAAAGATTCCGATCAAATTTCTTCTAATTTGCTAAACTATTATATTGTAGAAACTCAAGATAATATAGATGTACAAGCATTACTTACAAAAATTGAAAAATCATCTCTTGTTGAAACGGCGTATTTACAGGAAGAAGAGGCGCCACCAGAAGAGCGTTTACCAAATTTATCTGTTAATCCATATGATGAACCTAGACTTACAAGACAAGGTTACCTTGAACCAGCACCATTAGGAATTAATGCACCTTATGCCTGGAGCATAAAAGGTGGAGATGGAAAAGGAACTACTTTCGTAGATATGGAGTATGGCTGGTTATTTAGTCATGAGGATTTAGTGAATCAAAAGATTGAATTGATATCTGGACAGAATAAAAGCGAGCACCATGATCATGGTACTTCAGTCTTAGGAATTGTTTCGGCAGAGGATAATAACATAGGTGGAATTGGAATCGCACCCAAAGCTAAGGTAAAGGTTGTATCTCAGATTAGGGATAACGGAAATTATAATACAGCTGATGCTATCTTAAGTGCAATTAACAATATGCAAGCTGGAGATATCCTTTTATTAGAAGCCCAGGCTACTTATGATGGATATGGAGATAAGAACTATCTTCCTGTAGAAGTAAAACCGGATATATTTGATGCAATTCGTATGGGAACAAATAAGGGTATTATTATTATTGAAGCAGGTGCAAACGGCGGAAATGACTTGGATCAATTTAGAGACCGTAGTGGTAAACAAGTTTTAAATCGTAATAGTCCTGATTTTAAAGATTCAGGGGCAATTATGGTTGGGGCAGCTTCTGCAAGGGTTCCTCATAAGCGTTCATATTTCTCTAATTACGGTAGTAGAGTGGATGTGTATGGATGGGGGAATGCAGTAGATACTACAGATGCTAAACCAAGTGAATTTATAACAAATCTATATACATCTAGTTTTGCTGGAACATCTAGTGCATCGCCTATTATTGCTGGTGCTGCAGCATCAATTCAAGGAATTGCAAAAAATAATCAGGGGAGAGTATATACACCAAGACAGCTTAGGGATATTTTAAGTGATTCTAGCACCGGAACGAAATCCAATGATCCAACTTCTGATAAAATTGGTGTTTTACCTGACTTAAAAGCTATTTTATCTAAACTTGGTTTTTCACCAAACTTAAGTAATGATTCTTCCATTGTATTTCCTGAGGAACAAGAAATAAATAAAGGGAATAAGGGAAATGAAGGATCTACTATTACATTCCCAAAAGAAGATTCCGCTAATAGTGAAGGGGACTCTAGCTTTATTTTCCCAGAATAATTGTAGGGATATCTTGTATTTAATATAAAGGAATTTTATATAACTAGTTGAGTATAATACTGGTGAGATAGGCTCTTATGTGTAATCGCATAAGAGCCTATCTGTTGTACTTTTAACTATATAAGAGGGAAAGTACTTCTTTAGATATTTACCTTGCTTAACAAACCAAACATTACAATGGACATAATGAATTCATACTTGTGGGTATTTTTTAAATTAATGGCGGGGCGGATCGATACGGTAGAAGCCCTTATTTTAAAATGTTATATTTTCATGGAATCTATAATTTTGTAAACTTCCGCCATTTATGTTTTTTTATTTTAATTTATTTGATCTGCATTATTTTTTATAAGGAAGTTTTTCGTATTACTAATTGCTTGAATTGATTTAATTTTAATAGTGATTTTATTTGGAGATTGTATAATCTTATTAGTTGAATTATCTTTTATCTGTAGATTTGGCCCAGTAACAGCAATTGATTCTTTACCAATACTCATTATAAAACCTTTAATATGAATTTGTTCTAAAAATATTATGATGGGTAAATGAATTAATTGATAATCACGTAAAAGCTTTTGGATTTCATTTGTAATATCTTTAATATTTTTAGACGTGTTGATTTGATACTTAGAAATCGATTGTGAATTATTTTGTTTTATCTTGAATCTTTTTGACTCTGCTTGCGGAACAAGTGGGGATGGTAATTTTAATAAAACTGTGGAAATTTTTTGTGAACATGATGGAGTATTTGTAGGTTTTGATGAAACCGTAGATTTTTGTTGTGAACATGATGGAGTATTTGTAGGTTTTGATGAAACCGTAGATTTTTGTTGTGAACGTGATGGAGTATTCGTTGGTTCTGATGAAACTGTAGATTTTTGTTGTGAACGTGATGGAGTATTCGTTGGTTCTGGTGAAACTGTAGATTTTTGTTGTGAACGTGATGGAATATTCGTTGGTTCTAATGAAACTGAAGTATTTTGTTGTGAACGTGGTGGAATATCCGTTGGTTCTGATGAAACTGAAGTATTTTGTTGTGAGCGTGGTGGAATATAAAAAGGGATAGGATCTATATTAAACAATTTAAACTTAGGTTGTTTAATATTTTTTTGATTTGAACAAAACTGACACATCTAAACACCTCCTAAAAAGAGTTGTACTATATAGTAAACAGATTATGTAAAAGAGTGATAATAAAAAAATAATAAACAAGCCAAAATTATTTTCTATATAAGTGATATTTTAGGCTAATTTATATCAATTAAGGTTTTGTAAAATGAAATTGTGAACTACTCACCACTTAGCAAAGCTTGAAGTGGGAGCTTCTCAGTTCCGTGACGAAAGTAACCTTTCGTCTCCCTGAGCGTTACTTCGGGGTGTTCCACCCCTAGATGTCCAACGCATGGACGCTCTTTTGGTACGGTTGATATTTTACGCAGGAACCGAATGGCTTGGTTTTCGCACTCTATTTTCTTCCTGCAACCTTCTATATCAAGTTATCAAAGAACTTCATATAGCTAGTTTATCAAAAGTTTTTGGCTATGCCAAACCGAAATTCATCTCCCACCTATCGTTGGGCTACGCCCCTCACACGCTTGAGGAAGGAGAATTCTTTCGGGGAATACGTTAAAAAATGCAATGGGTATTTACAACCCATTGCATTTTTGGGTTTTATTGATTATTCCCCTTGGTCATCACTAACTGATAAAATTGAACTAATTTTAACACTAATTTGGTTTGGATTTTCAAGGTCTCCACCAGTAGCATTACTTTCCACTTCGACACCTTCGCCGTTACCACGACGAAGAGTAACAAAGTTTTCTCCAATTCGAGTGATAAGACCTTCTACATGAAACGATGGTAAAAATAATACTACTCTTGCTCCTACTAATTGAAATGCGTGTAACAATTCACGGATTTCATCTTCATGACGTTCTGCCATTTATATCTTCCTCCTCAAATAAATTAAAAAAGTAGAAAGGGGTTAAAAAAATACCTCTTTGCTACTTCTCAAGATAGGATATGTTGAAAATTACTAATCGAAATAGACAAAGTGGTAATTTATTTTTAATGATACGGAATTTTACTAGGGTTCAAATATCTCTATAGTGAGAAGTTATTAAGAAGTCATTCGCCCTTAAAATAGTAGTTGATCTTCTGTTTAAGGGAGAGATTATATAATTTTAAATGGTAAATAATCTTGTTTTGGAGTCATTTGAGGTTGTTTAATATTTTTTGATTGAAACAAAACTGACATATCTAAATACTTTATACAAAGATTTGCATTATAAAATGAATAGATTGTGTAAAGGAGTGATAATAAATAGAATAATAAAGAAGTAAGAATTACTTTCTATATAAGTGATATTTTAGGATAATTCATAACAATTAAGTTTCTGTAAAATGAAACTTAAAAAAATGCAATGGGTATTTATAACCCCATTGCATTTTTGGCTGTATTAATTATTCGCCTTGGTCATCACTAACTGATAAAATTGAACTAATTTTAACACTAATTTGGTTTGGATTCTCAAGGTCTCCACCATTAGCATTACTTTCCACTTCGACACCTTCGCCGTTACCACGACGAAGAGTAACAAAGTTTTCTCCAATTCGAGTGATAAGACCTTCTACATGAAACGATGGTAAAAATAATACTACTCTTGCTCCTACTAATTGAAATGCGTGTAACAATTCACGGATTTCATCTTCATGACGTTCTGCCATTTATATCTTCCTCCTCAAATAAATTAAAAAAGTAGAAAGGGGTTAAAAAAATACCTCTTTGCTACTTCTCAAGATAGGATATGTTGAAAATTACTAATCGAAATAGACAAAGTGGTAATTTATTTTTAATGATGCGGAATTTTACTAGGGTTCAAATATCTCTATAGTGAGAAGTTATTAAGAGGTTATTAGCCCTTGAAATAGTAGTTATTCCTGTGTTTAAGTGAGAGATTGTAGCCAATCTGCTAATTTAAAATGATAAATAATCTTGTTTTTATAGCCATAATGAACCTTTGTGAATGGTATTTTTATATATATTCATAGAATGGAATTAGCGTATTGTTTACTGGGAAGATTAAGAATGAATAGGGATGAAACCATATTACATCCTGTTACGGGTGTTAAGTATGTAATGTTTGTTGAATAATCAGTAAATTAAATTTGTTTTTTTGATGGAATCAAGAGGGAGCACTCTTTTTTCTTCGAATGGGAGTTTAATATGATGGCATCTGACTAATCGAATAAATTAATCAATCATCTGAACATATTGTACAAATAAGAAGATTTAACTCAGAAGTACAACAAGCTGCAACTAATATGTGGGGATTTAAACAAAAAGTTCTAGGATTAATCCTCATATGTAAATTGTCGGGATAAAATAACTTTCTACTGTTAGTTGATCATACAAGAAGAGAAACTGATTATTATAGAAAATATTTAATTGAATTGATTCAAAGTCAATTAGATGATCCTTCTGATGCTATTATTAAAGAAAATGTTTTCTTGTTAAGGATTACAGCAGAGTCTGCTAAATTTATTGTTCATCTTCTTGCTCCATCGGAAAGAAAGCTTGTAGAAAGGGACTGGTTAACAGTCTAATGAGCGATGATAACTCCTTATACATCGAGTTACTAATTGAAGAAGAGAATGATGATTAGAAGGAATCATTTCATTAATCTAGAATGAGGTACTCCAAAATATTATAACTAACTCTTTAAAGCATACAGAGGATAATGGAGAAATTATTCTTGAAATATACTTAGAGAATATTAATTTAATATTTCGAGTGTCAGATAATGGGAAGGGTTTTAATGAAGAAGTCGATTTAGTTTTTAATAAATATTATAAGGGAAATGGAGATTGAATATATATAAATAGTTCTGGGCTAGGACTTTATATTTGTAAGCTAATTATTGAAAAACATGGAGGAGAAATCTCTGCGTATAGTAACAAAAGAGAATGAGCTACTATAGAGTTTTCTTTACCTGGCAATAATAAGCTAATAGAAGATGATGAATGTAGTGATATTGTATAGAATTATACAATTAAGAAAAGAAGAATGATTTTGTACGATTCATATTCAATGCTAATCAGTGGTAATTAATGCGTTCTAATAATTAGATAGAAGAAAGGGCTTATGTTAAAGAGTGCTTAAAGATAAGTTCTTTCTTTTTTATTATTTCATTCTTTAGTTTGACACTTGTGTTAATATCCTCATCATGATGTGTAAGACTGGAAGGACAGTCTCATTTAAGGTGGTTTAGATTTTTAATGTCTTTGTTTTGATATCGACAACAATAACATAATTAGTTTAAAGCAAATGTGGATACGACACTAACTTGTTTGCCGTATCATTTTGCTCTGTATTCCAACATGGTCCGAAACTATGATCCTTTATGGAGTAGGTGGCAATGAATTGGCTTCGGGCAAGAGGTGGTAGCAGGTCATTTTAATTGTTTGAAAGGAGAACAAGTGTTAATAATGAAGAGGGTGTTTTAATTTTCTTAATGTATTATAAAACGTAGCTGAAAAGGTTATATAATGGTTATGATATAATAAAATTCAAGTACAATAAGGGGGATTAATTAAATGATTTTTCAAAGCATGATAACAGCTATTATAGAAAAATTACAAGAGACGGTGAATCCCTATTGGATAATTGTGTTTGGATCAACGGCTGAGAACAGAGAACGAGAAGATAGTGATATTGATATAGCTTATTTAAGTGACACAACTTTAGGGAACTATGAACGTTTTTTATTAGCACAGGAGTTAGCTAACATTGTTCATAAAGATGTTGATTTAGTTGATTTATCCGAAGCTTCTACAGTTTTTCAAGCTCAGATTATACATACAGGAAAGACAATATTTTGTTCGGATGAAAGACGTAAGGTCATTTTTGAAATGAAAACCTTAAAAATGTATTCAAAATTGAATGAAGAACGACAGATAGTATTTGATGATATAAAGAAAAGAGGTTCTATATATGAAGAATGAGGTTATTTTAAATAAAATTTCTACAGTAGAGCGTTGTATAAAAAGAATCCAAGATGTGTATGGAAATGACCCTGAAAATTTAGAGGATTTTACAAAACAAGATTCAATAATATTGAACATACAAAGAGCTTGTGAAGCAAGTATTGATTTAGCGATGCATATTGTTGCAGGGAAAAAATTAGGACTACCCCAATCTAGTCGAGAGGCCTTTGATTTATTGGTTACAGCAGGATTACTTAGCGCTGATCTAGCAAATAAGTTAAAGGCAATGGTTGGATTTCGTAATATTGCTGTTCATGATTATCAAAGTGTAAATTTAGATATTGTTCGTCAAATTATTGAAAAACATTTAACTGATTTTAAACTATTTACGAAAGAAGTAATGGGGATATTGGAATTTTAGGCAAAAGAACAGAATAATAGGGCTGAGAAAGAAAGTAATTCTATGATGCCCAAACCAGCTATTGAAACAATCACTTAATTTCGTAAGAAGAAACGTGTTCATAAGATGAATTTGTTTATGTTGTAGTGAAGCTTTGCATGAAATGTATGTAGATAATAGTAGGAGCAATAGCCATATACAATTTTATCAACAAATAAGTAAATATTTTTAAAACTAATTTTTATACATATAATGTATACCGAAAACAAAAAGTTTCCTTATGGAAACTTTTTTGTTTTCGGTAAATTTACAACAATTAATTAATATACAGTTTTTGAGAAAAATGATGAATCATGTCAAATCATCTTCATTTACACAAACATGAACGTAGGATAAAAAGGAAGCATATCCAAAATAATTAAAGGGGCTGAAAAAATGATTAAAAAACTTATTATTGGTTCTATTGCTTTAGCCGTAACAATAGGAGTGAGTAAACCTACATTTGCTGCTACAATGCATTCTCTATCACAGTTTAATGAAACTCAAAATTTCTATGTGCAATCCCTAGATTCTCCATGGCAGTATCTAGGACAAACTTCAAGGGAACTCCAAATTAAAAGTAAGGATCCAAAAGTACTAGCTTTTGAACTAGCGAAAGAAGCCCCATTTTACGGGGAAGAATTAGTAGACATATGTTCTGCGATTTTAGATACGAATGTAGATGTTGTATATTGGACAAGTAAGGAATGGGTTAGATTTGAAGCAGGAAATTATGAGTTTAAACATGAAATTAAACTTTTTAGAGATAAAGAACGTCAGAAATTAATTACTGCACTAGAATCTTAGACCTTTTACAAAAAGAAGCTATGCTATACTCCCCTTATAGTAGATAGGATAAAGAAAACACATTAACCTATTTACTATGGAGGGGAGTTTTCTATGAGTAAAATTAGCACCACTGATGAAGTAGAATTTAAGAAAAAAGCAGTCGATTTATATTAAAAGAAGGAATGACATATAAATAATTGAGTCTTTTTTTGTTTAACATGTGTACGTTTATTACTGATGAAAATCGTACTACAATTACATCCATGGCTTATATTTTAGGAGTATGTCCTTTAGTATTTATTAATACATAAGTTTCGTAATAAGAATTTACTGATTGTGCTATTTCAGATGACTTTAAGATAATTGAAGAAATATATTGGATTAGGCTAAAAGGGTTTAGGCTAACTTTGTACAAGTAGATAGTGAACTACTCACCACTTAGCAAAGCTTGAAGTGGGAGCTTCTCAGTTCCGTGACGAAAGTAACCTTTCGTCTCCCTGAGCGTTACTTCGGGGTGTTCCACCCCTAGATGTCCAACGCATGGACGCTCTTTTGGTACGGTTGATATTTTACGCAGGAACCGAATGGCTTGGTTTTCGCACTCTATTTTCTTCCTGCAACCTTCTATATCAAGTTATCAAAGAACTTCATATAGCTAGTTTATCAAAAGTTTTTGGCTATGCCAAACCGAAATTCATCTCCCACCTATCGTTGGGCTACGCCCCTCACACGCTTGAGGAAGGAGAATTCTTTCGGGGAATACGTTAAAATGTTATAGAAAAATAAGGAAAATAGTTATAAAATAGGAAACTGGAAGGAACTTTCCAGTTTGTTTTTGTTGTGCGAGATAAAGATGGCCAAAGATGAGAGCTTAAGAATTCTTTTCTTTGTCTAAAACTAACACTTAACATAATGGATCTAGAAGGTATCAGTACAAATGGAAAAGATGAAGTAATAGAAGGTAAACGTCTTCCTACTATTAGATTTCCAAAATCAGCAGGATATATAAAAGATGAGATTGCAAATGGGGAAACTGATATTTGTACAATAGATCAGAATCGGCTTCAAAAAATAGAAGTTAAACTTTAGCATTATTATTCAATAGTGTCATAACTATTATTTCATTAGTTCTGCTATATAAAAGGGTGTTGAAAATTAGCTGCATTTTTATGCTGATTACAATGGCATCATCCTTTTGTATTTATATACATAAATTCTTAGATTAGTTAAATTATCGCTTTAATTATAGTGAAACTATCAGTATAAAAGGAAAGAAACTCTATCAAACAAAAAAATTGGAACGTTTGATTGAATGACAAGTATGCTATTTTAATGTTTAAGTTAATAACATAAATAGAACCTATTAATATGTTACTACTTTGTTTTTGTATTGTTGAAAATAAGAAAGGTGAAATCAATGAAAAAATATTGGCATAAGCTATCGTTGCTTCAGAAAAATGTATTACTAACGGTATTAATAATTCTAACGCTTGTGGGAAGTATGGGCTTGTTAAGCTTTAACATGTTTCAAAATAGTATGATGTCTATATTTGAAAGGCAGTCTTTTGAAACAGGAGATACAATAATAAATCAATTAGATCTAGAAATAGTAAGAGATGTAGCAAAAGACCCCTCAGCACAAAAAGTAAAGACAGAAAAATTGACGGAACAATTAGATAAAGCTATAAAAGATATGAAAAGTGTCGGACAAACATATGTTACAGGAGCCAAACTAAATGATAAAGCTGAATTACAATTAGTAGCTTTGGATACAGAATTAGCAAATACAGTTTCTGTAAAACTAGGTTCTGTAAAAACAGGTGACTATTATGAGCATCCTACTCATTGGAAGAAGACATACGACAAAGTAATGAAAACGAAACAGGCACAAATGACAGAAGTGTATGAAGATGTACTAGGTACATGGGTAACAATTTTAGAGCCAATTACAGATGAAGATAATAATATAATTGCAATTGTTGCGGCGGATTTAGACGCTTCTATTATTCCTCTTACAAAGAAAGAATTTATAGTGCATGGTTTACTATTTATAATCATCTCATTAACAATCGCAATTACAATTCAAATATTCATCTCACGAAAATCTCTATCGCCTTTAAAGGATTTACAAGAAGGGTTACGTAAAGTTGGTGATGGGGATTTAAGTATTAAATTGAATGAAGGGTCTGATGATATAGGGATAACTAATATCTATTTCAATAACACTATTAAAAAGTTTAATAGGATTATAGATAAAGTAAGGCAGACTGCTATACAAGTTTCAACATCCTCACAGGAATTGTCGGTAAGTACAAAAGAGAATAGCATAGCCTTTAAAGGAATTTCAAGTGCTATTACAGGATTAAAATTAGGAGCATATTCTCATGAATATGTAGTGCAAAAATGTTTAGGAATTGTTCAAGAAATGGAAATTAAGCTGAAAGAAATTACAGGAGCTGCAGAACAAGTTAGGAATACTTCGGAAGAAATGGAACAGCATTCTTTAGAAGGAAAAGATTTGATTAAGCAAATTGTGAATCAAATGAAAAGAAGCCGAGATTCAATTCAAGATGTATCTTCTAGTATTTATGCATTAGAAGCACAATCTAAGGAAATTAATGAAATTCTTACTGTAATTACAACTATTTCAAATCAAGCAAATTTATTAGCTTTAAATGCTTCTACTGAAGACTCATGTGCTGGAAAGATGGGGAAAGGAATTTCAGTTGTTGCGGATGAGGTACGTATATTATCGGAAAGAACCGAGGCATCTGCAAGGGATATAGCTAAATTAATTGGTGAAACCCAAGCTGAAACAGAAGAGACTGTAAGATCCATACAGAATGGTTCAAAGGAAATAGAATCAGGAATAACACTTGTTCAAAGTAGTGGTGCTTTCTTTGAAAAGATTTCAGAAGCTGCACAATCTGTTACAAATCAAATTAAAGAGACTTCGAATAATTCAAGTGACATTTTAAAAGGTAATCAAGCTATTGTTCAGATTGTAAATGAATTATCATACATTGCAAATACATATGTGAATAGCGGTAGTAATGTAGAGATAAGTATGAAAGAGCAAGAATTATATGTACAAGATATTGCAGAGTTGGCAAATTCTTTGAATTGGCTCTCCCAAGAGTTACAGGAGTTAATAGGGGAATTCAAGAGTAAGTAGGATAGGAGACGGTATGGGTATGACATATACCTTTATTTATTCCCACAAAAGGGAGGAAAGTTTAGGTGATATATGTAAAATAGCTAAACGAATAATTTTTTTGCATATTTTGTTGGAAATAGAGCATGATATTACCAAATTCAACGGAGGTGTTTAAAAATGCAAATTCGCGAAAATAATAATTCAAACGAAATCTTAATAGCAGCTGCAGCAAGTGCAATTGAACAAATGAAATATGAAATTGCACAGGAGTTTGGTGTTACTCTTGGGCCGGATTCAACAGCAAGAGCAAATGGTTCAGTAGGTGGAGAAATTACAAAACGTTTAGTTCGTATGGCGCAAGAGCAGTTATCTGGTCAATATAAAATTCACTAAAGTTAAAGGTATATCCCATGAAGGGATATACCTTTTTAATTTGCCTTTAAAGAGGACAGTGAAAATTTTTACTGCTAGTTAAATTTAGACACTGCAAATTTGGCTGTGAAATTCATCTTCTTCATGTAAGAAGAATTTACTCCTGCTTGAAATTGAACAGAAATATTACCGTCTTTTTGTGCTTTGAATACGCGACCGTATGGTGAATTAGCATTGTATGTGCCAATTACTTGATCATCTGCATCAAAGACTGTATAAGAAATTGGGAACCCGGAATTTTGTACAAAGACCGTAAGTTCTTCCCCTTTATTGAGATTGAATGATTCTTTTTGAGAAACCTCATAGGAACTCATAGAGTAATATTTTGTAACTTCTTGAATTTCTAAATTTGTAGTTGCTGCACTCACTTTAGGTGCCTCTGCTCCTGGTAAGTTCATACCTGATAGTACTGCAATTCCTAATGCCCCTGCTAAAATAACTTTTTTCATAATGCTAGTTCCTCCTTTAATATATTGTGAGATTTGAAAACGAAGTGAAAATACAACTCCTTGAAACCATTATAGTTACAACGAGAATGGTTTTCAATGAGATTTGATATGTAATTCTGCATACATAAGATGTCGATATAAGGTAATCTATCCGAAGTTCAAAGTATTCTTAAAGAAGGAGAGAGCAACTTTTCAAAACTATGAATGTTATGGTAGCTGATTTTTTACATACGTTGGTTCTATAAGTGAATATTTTGTTGTTTTTTCATTGTGCATTCATTGTATGTAAATAAACAATCAATTGTTGATAAAGTTGTATAATTTGGAATTATTAAACAAAATAAGTGGTTATATGTTATAATAAAGCTGCAATAAGGTTTAGCATTCTAATCTTATTGTGTATATTTAGCCTAAGTATGTCGTTTGTATTAAAAATAAGAAGTCTCTCAAAAAGAGGCTTCTTATTTTTTGTATGGAGGGGGATTACAGATGATTGATTATTATCAAATTTTTTATTTACTATCAACAAATCTTTTACATACATGTTCAGAGGTATTCCGAAAGTAGAACAGAGAATATTAATGTATAAGAGAATTATTTAATTATATATTAATATATAACAATTATTGTATTTTATGTTAATATTAATATGCTAGGAAATGAATTATATAAGGCAAATGAAATTATTTGTAATAATAAATTATAGAAATAAGGGGATTACAGTATGAAACTAACAAAAATGCTTTTAATAGGAGCTACACTTGCTACGACGACATTAACATCGTTAACGAATGTACAAGCAGATACAGCATTTAAAGATGTTCCTACAAATCACTGGTCTTATGATGCAATTATGCATCTAAAAGATAAAAAAATGATAGCTGGCTATGGAAATGGAATGTTTGGATTAGGCGATAATATTACGCGAGGACAAGCAGCTCGTCTGCTATATGTGTATCTACAGCCATTACTTGTAGGTGATAGGTTTGAAGATCAATTTAAAGATGTAAAAGGTACTATGTTTGAAAAAGAAATTTATGCTGTTGTCAGTTCTGGTCTTATGAGTGGATATGGGGATAATGAATTTGGACCAAATGATGTTTTAACTCGTGAACAATTAGCGGCAATTTTACAAAAAACATTTAATTTAAAGCAACAATCTATTACTACTTTTAATGATGTGGAAAAAAATTATTGGGCTACTGAGGCGATTAGTGCTCTACAAGAGAACAAAATTGCTGTGGGCACAGGTAACAATTTATTTGAGCCTAAAAAAGTAGTAACTCGTGAGCAGTATGCACAGTTTCTATATAATGCAATGCGTAAATTAGAGAAGCCGGGGCAACCTGAAGTAATGCCGTTGGGGATACCGAGATCCATGGTGACAGATGATTTTACTTTTGATAAATCGTTAGTGGATATTGTTCCCGTGTATAGTAAATCTATATCTAAAGAGGCGCAGAATCTCATTAAAGAGATAAATGAGAAGTATAATCTAGATATAAAGTATTGGGAGACAAGTGCAGTACTATATTTAGCTTCATCTAAAATGGCAAAAGAAAATAAAGAGTGGTATGGACCATTGAGTATAGATGAAAAGGGCGGTAATAATTTTGCTATTAGCTTCGAAAATCATAAACCATCTATTGAATTGACGAAAAGATGGATTACTATGATATACCCAGATTTAAATCTAGATAAAGAGATTGATAGATTGGTCAAAAATGTAAATGTGGAATATGCATTTGATAAAGGCCGACATAAAATAAAAATGGGACAAACGGCTAATTATAAGAGCTGGTACATTTATATTGGTGAATAATTAAGATTTTCCAAGGGTTTAAACTGATAAAAGAAGTTATTATTTTGATTGAAGAGGCAAGTAATTGGATTGAAACAAATATTCACTATGCAGAGTAGATTTTTAATAAATTATGAAAAAACGTAGAGTTGATTCATATAACACTGTTGTGAATCAGTATTGTATGAATAATGTAACATCTAGGAGCTAATTTGAGTAGGGCTAATAGAAATGATGAAGTTTATAAAAGAAAATAGAGAAGAGCAATTTCGTAAATTAATTGCTAATAATGAGCGAGAAATTGCAAAAAAGAAGAGTTAATCAAAAATTAACTCTTCTTTTTATTTAAAAATAAACTTTATTTCTATACCCGTTATACCACGGTTTATTAATTAGATTGTGTATAAGATCAATTTTTACTATAAAAGAGATTTAAATGGGGTTAAATTAGCATTTGTAAGCCAAATTTGATAGAAAAATAATCCCTCTTATAAGAGGGGTTTCTAATAATTATTTTGAGATTTTACATTTAAAATTAGGTGATAAGATAATTGGGAGAAGTAAAAGTGATAAAACGTATTTTAATCGTTCGAATTATTTTGGTTCTGGATAATGATGGTAGTATGAGGTTCTAATAAATTTTTAATAGACATTTGTTAATTTAGCAACTCTAAATGGATGAGTGTAAAAGAGATTTAATACATTGTAAGAGGAATACATATTATTGAGATTAACTAAAAAATTTAAAAGGCCTTGTCATTAGAGACAGGGCCTTTTAAAAAGGGACACAATTGACAACTGAAGGTAACTTTATATTACCATTATTGGGATTCTAGTTCCAATTATTTATATTGAGAAATAAAATGACTATTTTGTAGAGTGTGAGATGGAGTGATGCAGCTTATAGATTTTGCAAGAATGGAAGGTAAAAGCAGAATTTTTTATTTGCTTTAAACAAAGGATAGGAGAAGTACTTTTGCTTAGCAAAGCGTGTTAATCATAGTTCTAAGTTATGTAAAAAAACTGTTTTCAGGATAGGAGCCCTTTAGTTTTAAGAAGAGAATATATTTTCTCAACAGGACAAATGGTAATTATCTATAAGTACTATTTATAAGGATAATAAGAAAATTAGAAATTAATAATAAAGGAGAATGCGAAATGAAAACAGTAGTATCTGATAGAGATTTAGCTGAAATCCGCGAAGAAGACGTAGATGTTTTAAAAGTAATGGCACATCCGGTGCGATTACAAATTGTAAATGAATTAATGCACCATAAAATGTGTAATGTTACGCAGTTAACGGAAATATTAAGACTCCCACAATCTACTGTTTCACAGCATCTTTCAAAATTAAGGGGAACCGTACTTCGTGCAGAAAGAAGGGGATTAGAGATGCATTATTATATAGATAATGCTAAAGCTCGTCAGATTGTTGGAATTTTGGGCTTGTAGGTTAATAAAAAGCAAAAAAGTTTCCTGTTATTAAGCAGGGAACTTTATATATAATAATTTTATTTTGTGAGGATTACTGTGTAAATAAGAAAATATTGTTCATAGAATTTCTGTACCTTTCAAAGGAATGTAATGAAATAAGATCTACTAATTTGTTTTCAATAGAGCTTATAATTATGTTTATGTTATTAAATATTTTTTTGGTTACCTATATTGATGGAATTTAGCTAATTCATAGGAAGATGTGGAGTAGGTTTACTATTTTCTTTATAAATAATAAACCTACTGTATTAACAGAGTTTTCTTATAAGAATTATAACAAATTATTTTAGTAATAAACAGACTTAAAGTCACTTCCTAATAAATCGTAAAATCTACATGTAAGGTAAATAAAGGAATATTTGGAGGTTGTTACGAAAAGGATATTAGCAAAATCACTATTAGGTATTTCAGCATTCTCTCTATTAACTACATCATTTTCTATGAGTACGAAAGCAGCGACTCATGAATTAGATAATGTACCGGTTATTAGTGTAGAAACAGTAGAAGATAGTAAAATTGAAGTGGCAGAATTTAATCAAGTAGAACGATTTGCATTCCCATTAGCCATTCCTGTAATTATTTGGGGTGCTAGAGGCGCACAAGTAGTTCATAAGGTATGGAAAGCAGGTAAATTAGTTACAATTGGATCTGCTGTTGGTATTTCTGGAATGAAAGCACAAGATGTCATTGGTAAATATAAAAAAGGTGCTATTAATAAAGAATTTCCAGGCTCAATGAAAAATAAAACGGTGAAGGAGATTGAAGATTTAGCTGAAAAAGGAAATAAAGATGCGAAAAAGGCAAAAAAATTATTAACAGATAAGAGATTTAACAAGGGTGATAATAGAAAATGAGTATAATTACTAAAAGTGATATTTTAAATACAGTAGATTCATTTTTTTCTAATGAAAGACCTACGGATAAATCATCAGCAAAAATTTTAAAGCCAAATGAGAAGTTACTTTCTTTAAAGCAAAATAGTCAACAAGATAATATAGATAAAATTTGGTATACCGAGTTTCAAAAAATATACTCTAATAATGCAGTTGTTAATTGGACGGATTTACCTAATAGTCAGTGTTTAGAATATAAGGTTTTAGCTCACAGTAATCAGAAAATCTTAGATGATGATATTGAGTTAATTAAATTATTAGGCGGAAAAAGAGTGGATTTAAGGATTTTTATTAGTTTACTTGGAGATTATTATTACTGTATGTTAGAAGAAACTAGCTATATCAAAGAAACAGACGAATGGAAATTCAATAATATAAGTGATAGTGGACAATACATTGAACTTCTAAAAGAAACTAAAATGTTTATGGATAAAAATGGTTTTAGTTATATCTCTAAAGAGTTATTAAATACTACATTAGAAGGTACAGAAACAGAATATATTTCTTGTAATAAGGTCACTTTATTTAATTGCTTATTCTCTGAATTTGAATCTATAGATTAATAATAGGATGATAGCTTTGATTTTGATTAATAAGCTATGAGAAACTTTCTTAAAACAATATTAATTATTAGGTTACTGTCAAATAGATATATAGACTAAAAAACCTTCCTTAATGGAAGGTTTTTTAGTGCTTAATTTAAGTGAGATAGGAATAATATGTAAAAACCTGATAGTATAATATATAATTTTAGGAGAGTAAAAAATATAGGAGAGACCAATTGAGTTATCCATTAAAGGAGATTGCTACATGTATAATTGTAATCAATGTGGAACAGAAATAATTACGCAACTGCAAGATAGATATAGAGAATATTGCCCGAAATGTGAAATGCCTAGGCCGAGTAGCTTATTGTATTATAATTTATATGAGCTGCTGGAATATATGGAAGTTAATGAATACTTGAGTAAGGAAAGTATGCTACATAACTTTCTAAAATGGGAATTTGAGTTAACGAAAGGAAATATATTCAAGTTGTATTTAGATGTAGAAAGATATGATCAAGTCGGTGATGAGAATTTTACAAAACAATTAAAAAGATATATGAAAGGGCTCCGCTCAAAATTAAATGTCAAATATGAGGATGATTATATCTGGGTTAAGGTTAATTAGTAGGAATCTACCTATAGTGTGTTCTAGTTTGAAAAGATAGTAAGAATTAGAGAGGAGACTAATAGTGATGGAAGATTTACAAAAGGCAGTGATAAGATTTCGAGACGAGAGAAATTGGGGGCAATTTCATAATGCAAAGGATTTAGCCATTTCATTGAATTTAGAAGCTGCAGAATTGCTTGAGACTTTTCAATGGAAATCCAGTCAAGAAGCGACGGAGACTAAAATGGAGGAAATGAAAGAAGAAATAGCTGATGTAATGATTTACTTGCTTCTGCTAAGTGACCAGTTAAATATAGATTTAGAAGAGGCAGTACACTCTAAGTTGACAAAAAATGCTGAAAAATATCCTGTAGAAAAAGCATTTGGAAAAAATAAAAAGTATAATGAACTCTAGAAGAGGAATGATATTTTTACATATTACTAATAGCTAATCTAAATAATGAAAGTCTAAATAAAGGTTAAAAGTCATCATTTTGAAACGTTTAAGTAAATGAATAGAAAAATAGTAGTAATATAGTTTTTGAAAATATCTTGATATAAATATACTTTTTTTGTAATATATAGGTATATTATTAGTTTACTTGATTCCGTTTATTCCCACACCTGATGTGTTGTGGTTGAGTTGTAGAAGTAAGTCTTGTTCTTACTTTGATTTTGAAAGGGCTTCTTTGAGCCGATTAGTGTAAATAGCTTATTTTGCTGTGCACAATTAATCGACTTGAGGAAGCCCTTTTTGTTTTGGGTGAAACAAGTATGAAAATGTATTTCTCTATACAATAACAGATTAAAAAAGGAAATTTATATAAGGGGAGAACAATTACGAGTAATTTATTTGTATATGAGGGAATTAGGAGGGGTATATAGTTTTTTTATGTATGAATAGTTCATTGTACAGTTTTATTAATTAAATATTAATGAAAGATAGGTGGGGATGAGTATGAAATTTAAAACAGAGGAACAATTATTAGCATTTACGGAAGGAATTATTGGAAAGAGTTTTAAAGAAATTGATACAAAAGGAATCTTACAAGGAAATAGTAATGATAAAGGAATACTAGGTAAGGTTGTTGAGACAGGATTTTACGATTATGAATTAAATAATTGTCCTGAGGCAGACTTTGGAGAATTAGGAATTGAGTAGAAGGTGTCTGGTTTTAATAAACTTCGAAATGGATCATGGTCGGCAAAGGAAAGAATTTCTTTAAGTATGATTAATTATAAGAATATTATTCATGAAGAATATGAGTTTAGCAAAGTTGTTTCTAAGAACAAAAAATTGCTAATTATTTGGTACGAATATATGAAAGGTGTTCCGTATGGAGATTTTATTATTCGAGATTTTCAACTCTATGATATGTCGCAAGATGAAGCAATAATTAGAAATGATTTTTATACAATAAAGCAAAAAGTGCTAGAAGGACTTGCTCATAAATTGTCCGAGGGTGATACCGTTATTTTAGGGGCAGCCACAAAAGGACAGAAAGGACAAAAAGCCGAACAGCCTAATTCGGAAATCTCTGCACATACAAGAGCATTTTCCTTAAAAAATTCTTTCTTTCGTGGTGTTTTGAGAAGCCATGTAGAAAGAATGGACAGAGGTGAAAAATCTAATGTATTTGTCACACCTGAAGGATACATTTGGAATCAACTAAAACCGTATAAGGGGATGAATCAATTAGATATATTAAATCTTTTTGAGAAGCGTGATCCAGCTAAAAAAATACCTAACAGTATTAGTAAAATGGTATCTAATAGGATAGTAGGTACAGATAAGGAGTTACCAGAGAAGCATGAGGTATTCAGTAAATCTAATTTTCTAATTAAAAATATACCAATTCGAGAAGATAACAGTCCTATAGAAAAAGCAACGTTCAGAACCTTGCAACTTGCAGATTTTGAAACTTCTTGGGAAGAGTCTTCCTGGAAAACATTCTTTGAAGAAGTAACTTTCATATATGTAGGTTATCTAGGTGAGAAAGATGGTAAGAAGCTAGGTAATGGCCAAAGGATTCTGGATAAAATTTTTAAGGTTACATTTACTCCTGAAGAAGTGGATGAGTTTGAGAAAACTTATAACATGATAAAGGAGACAATTGAAACAGGGGACATTCGTAAACTTCCAAAAGCTTCACATGATTTAGGAAAGGAGCTTAAATTGGTTGTTTCAACAAAAGGAAGTGGTACAGGGGGCTATGAGAGATTTTTTGATGATACAAGAGAAACATGCTTTATGTTAAATAATGATTTTATTCATCAGAAGTTTAATGAAGCTGTGATTTTAAAGTAGATACGTAATCGATTTACGAATAAAATACAGCAAAACAATCATATAGAAGTTTCGTAGACGACATAAACGTTCTAATTATAAGCGGAGAGAATGGAAGTCTACTGTAAATCAACAAAAACGTATCAATTGATACGTTTTTGTTGTTGTTTTAGTAAACATGAGGTATGATTTGAAAGGGGAAAGAACTTTAATGCGCATTAGCTTACAAAATAAGGAGACAAAAAAGCACACTAATTTTACAATTGGTGAGGTTGAGCAGTACATATTTGAGTTTAAAAAATTAATTAAAAATAATCGATTTACGATTTCTCGAAATGAAAAAAGGAAAGAGAATATTGAATTTTTAGAGGCTTATAAGATTAATGTTAGTAAAGTGAAAGAGATTCTTCTTAATATAGGAGTACATGATTTTTGTTATGCAGTTGATAATAAAAATCTAAATTTTGCTTATGAAAAATTGTATATCTTTTGTCCACAATATGAGCTAGATAATTGGGGACAAAATAAGTCGGTAGACATATATGTTAAGACGAATCTAATTGAAAATAAGGACAGGAACAAATACATGATTGTTGTTTCTTTTCATAAAAGGAATAAACCAGTCACTTATCTTTTTAGATAAAGATAAGTGACTTATGGTTCTATAATGAGGGAGGATTTATATGTTGGTTTTATGTGAATGTTGTCGAGATATGGTGAAGTATTCTACTAAAGATGTTCCAAAAATGACAGTCATTAGAGGGAAGCAATATCATTACGTGGGTAAAGAAGCAAAATGTGAAGAGTGTAAATCTGAAATATTTGTTCCTGACATTCATGATTATAATTTAGAACAATTAGATCATGCATATAGGCAACAGGAGCAGTTAGTTACTATCTCTGAAATAAAAGAGGTTTTAGAAAAATATAAGATTGGAAAACGTCCATTGTCTTTACTTTTAGGTTGGGGCGAAGTTACCTTAACAAGGTATGTAAATGGGGATATTCCGACAAAGCAGTACTCGGATATATTGAAAAGATTAAGTAGGGATCAATCTTTTATGCTAGAGATTCTGGAAAGAAATAAAGATTTAATTACTCAAAAAGCATATAGGGTCTCTAAAGAAGCAATTGCAAAGCTACAGGAAAATGAGAATTTTACTTCTAAGCAGACTACGAAAATCGAGGAAGTTGCTAACTATTTGCTATATAAAAATGATGATATTACTCCTTTAGCTCTTCAAAAGCTTTTATACTTTGCGCAAGGATTTTGTAGGGTGTTTACTGGAACATATTTATTTGAAGATGATTGTGAAGTAGGAAGTCACGGCCCGGTATATCGAGTTATTTTTGAGAAATACAAAGGATATCAGTACGACAATCTTGAAGGCAATTATGATAGTACAAATCAGTTAACTCAAATAGAAAAGGAACTATTAGATTATGTAGATAATACTTTAGGCTGTTATAGTGGGAAGAGTTTAGAAAAAATGATTTTATTTAACTTACCATGGGCAGTAACTGATCTAGAATTAGAAGATAATAGTTCTGGTAAATCTATCATGGAAAAAGAGGAGATAGATAATTGTTTTAATACAATGAAACAGGCATATAACTTAGTTACTATTTCTCATATTAAACAATATAGTATAAGGGTATTTGATAATATAAACAAATAATTATTTATATTAAATTATTTTTAATATGATTGAAATATCGATTTTTTTACTGTTAACCAAACCCCTGTAAAGGTATTAAAAGATAGTAATAATTACAAAGGATAAGGAGTACAGAATATAGACACTTTTAACATGATGTAAATATGCATAATAAAATGTAAAGTGAATTAATACGTTATATGGTAAAATGATATATATAAATACGTCTTATGAAGTAAGTTTTATGCTTTGGACCTTTAGCTCAGCTGGTTAGAGCAAACGGCTCATAACCGTTCGGTCGTAGGTTCAAGTCCTACAAGGTCCACTTATAAACAAGGAGAAAGCACTCAGATGAGTGCTTTCTCTTTGTTTATAATAAATAAAGGGGATCGTGACATGAAAATAATTGATTTAGAGACAGAAAGAAAATGAAGGAAAAATTAATGGTAACTAAACCAATTATAGAACTAATATATGGATAAAAAAGGGGAATTTAATTTAAAGTAGTGGGAAAAAAAGTTGTTCCACAATCCATGTTTGAGAATTAAACGAATTTTACTTCTTATATGCTGTAGGATTGTTATGTGAGAGATTTCTAAGTATGGAAACCTGATGGATACTAATAAAAGGAAAAACTAAAAGTTATGTTCGAAATGGATGTGAATTTGTAGTGATAATGGTAGATTTCTGTCAATTGTAGTTTTATTTGGCAATGTTTTTAATTAATAAATGGCATTTTCTCAACTTAAAGAAAATGCCATTCTTTATTTATATACCTATAACTAGACTATCTCGTGCAGCTTCAACGACATCTACCGTTATAACATCTAAATTATCAATCTTTAGGATTCTATCTATTTGGGCAAATAACCGATGAATTAATCTGAAATTACCTTTGGTAATCCTTATGATAGTAGTAATAGCTTCATAATCAGAGAAATCTTCTAGCTTTAAATCGATTCCTAAATCACTCCATTTATATTCTAAAATATGATGAGTTTCATCTTTACTTAAATTATCAAATTCATGAGCAAAACCAATCCTCGAATATAACTGAGGATAACGAGATAAACGCTTTTCAATACCTGGCATTCCAATAAATATCATCGCTAAATCATTCTCATCATAAATACTCCTCAGTTGTTCTAGTTGTTGTAACTTCAATCGATCAATTTCGTCAACAATAATTAAATCTATACTATCGTACTCTTTAAACTCACTATATACTTCATCTTCTGATTTAATTTGATTTTTAACTAAATACATTTGTTTTGTTAGTACATGTTTATGACATAGAATATCAATTTGAGATCCGATTCTACTAGGTCTTTCAGCAGGAGCTGTATAAAAAATAGTATTTGATTTTAGAATATCTTCTGTAGCTTTCTCTGCTATACTTGAATCATACTATGTTTGTGAACGTAGATTGTTTAATGAGTTTATGGACAGTATGTTAAAAAAATCAGAACTATGTTACCTAAAAAAACAAGTGTCCAGTATATGGTGATTTACTGGACACTTGTTTAAATTGAAAATTCTAATAACTTACTGCTTTTAAAAATCGTTGAACATCCAAATAAATTTCTTTTTGATTAATTTAGCAAAAGGAATAGTACCTTATATACCCTTTCTGTGGCAATAAAGAAAAATGAAAATTTAGGTTCTTAACATTTCTCCTTCTTCCCAGGAAACAATTAATCGATTCAATCTTCTTAGCCTAGTTTCTTCTTTTTGGGCACTCATTATCCACCAAATAGAATTTCTTTTATAAGAAGGTGGGAGCTGATTATAAAATTTCCAGGAACGTGGATTTTTTTTATTTCATCCTCATGTTCTTTCATTAAAGTAACATTCCTATTGGCTGAAGAATATCCTGTTTTGTCATTTCTTTGATTAAAAACATTCAATCCTTCAGACCTCATTTGATTTAACTCTATCAGTTTATGTACCTTTTCCACATTAACTTTACTCCATAGACTATTTGGCTGACGTGGAGAAAATCTAATTTTATAACTATCATCATCAACTGTTTTTCGTATCCCATCAATCCAACCAAACGACAGAGCACAATCTACTGATTCGGTCCAAGTTAGACTTGCTTTATTGGTTTTTTTCTTAAAAAAACCTACCCAAATTTCACTAGTTGTTTTGTGATTACACTCCAACCAATCAATAAATTCAGTTTGATTCCTAAAAAAAATTACTTGACTCATTTTTTCAACCATTCTAAAATTGTTTGATTAAGCTCTTCTGGTCTTTCTTCTTGAATCCAGTGACCAGCGTCTAAGCTCTTAATGTCTATGTTAGGCACAAAATCTTTTATATTTGGAAGCGGTGGAATAATATCTTTCTCTCCATAAACCATCAATGTTGGTTTATGAATAATAGACTCTACATTAGCTAATAAATGCCAATTACGATTTAAATTTCTATACCAATTGATACTTGGAGTGAAACCTGTCTTATTGAAGGCTGCAATGTAAACAGAAAGAACGTCATCACTCATAACAGGTTCACCTAATTGATTGCTCGCTTCAGCTAGATTAATCATTTCCATTCCTTCAACAGTACCTTGTGATGGAACATTCTTTCTGTATAAGTTACGAAGAAATTGGGCTGTGTTTTCGTCTAATATAGCATCTGCAACACCTGGTTGTTTGTTAAAGTGAACAAAGTAGTAATCATCGCCAAAAACTTCTTCCATAAAATCAATCCAAGGTCTTTCTCCCCGAACTTGGTAGGGCAAACATAAATTAATCATTTTACTAACACGTTCTGGATGTAATAGAGCCATGCTCCAAACAACACTTGCTCCCCAATCATGGCCCATAAAAATGGCATCTTTGTATTGATAATAATCCAAAAGAGCAACAAGATCATCTGTTAAATGTTCAATGTCATATTTTGTGACTTCTTTTGGACAAGAAGAACCTCCATACCCTCGTTGATTTGGAATAATAACGTGATAACCTGCTTCTATAAGAGCAGTCACTTGATTTCTCCAAGAGTAGGCATGCTCTGGCCATCCGTGGCAGAGTATGATAGGTCGTCCCCAATTTATTTCTCCAGCTTCAAAAACTTCTAGTTCCACACTATTAACTGAAATAAGTTTTGGTGTTGGAAATTCATTATTGTTAATCATTTAATATCCTCCTAATTAAACTAAAGTTGTCTTACAAGGACAATATTATCAAAGAGTTTTGACAACAGTCTGTCAGCATTGGAATTTAAAACTCGCTTAACTGTATTTTTCATTCATTAATTTGAGCTTAGATGCAATTTTTTGACGCAATTCTTTTGGTTCTAAGACTTCTATATATTCTCCAAAACTAAATATGAGAGAGAACAACCATTCTTTTTCGGGCAATGTAGCTTTCACAAGAAGTTCACCTGTTTCTAACACAACAACATCTTCTTTATTAAAAACATCCTCCACACGAGACTTCATTATTGGGGAAACTTTCAAGACAACTGTTGTCATCGTTGTTTGCTCATTTAACAATGTCGTAATCTCGTGATATGATTTTTCTCGACGTTCAAATGAGTGATTTTCAATGTGAAAATCACTTATCCTAGAAACTCTAAATATTCTGAAATCTCCTTTTGAAAGACAATAAGCAAATAAATACCAAGTGTAATTTTTAAATACGAGCGACATAGGTTCAACTTTTCTTTTGCTGACAACATTATCATAATTTCTGTAGTCAATAGTCAGCAACTCACTCTGCTTAATAGCTTTTCTTAGCGTTTTAACTAAAAATTTTTGATTTGGAGAGTCTCCATAAGGATGTAAATCAATGATAATTTGTTCCATATGAAGCTTTAGAGAATCCACCTTATTTTTGGGAATTATATTTTCTAGTTTTTCTATGGATGACTCTAATTCAATATCATCAACTGTAGAATTAATATCCTTGAGAACAGAAAGAAGGGAAGACATGTTGTTAAGAGTCAGTACTTGATGATTTATTTTATAATTCTCATAAATGCTGAATCCACCATTATTTCCAGAATGTGAAATGATAGGAATACCAGCTAGATTGATAGTTTCAATATCTCGGTAAATAGTCCGAATTGACACTTCAAATTTCTCAGCCAATTCATTTGCTGTTACACGATTTCTATTAAGTAATATCACAATAATAGTTAACATACGTTCTATTTTCATCGTTTTCTCCTTAAAAAATATTTCCTTACTTTGTAGGTAGATAGTAAGAGTGATTAATTAAATATTATACCTTACAGTGTTGAGATTCACCTTGATTTTGTTTATATACTTAGCCAAAATCATTTACAATATCTTTATACAGTATTCTTGTAATTATTGATAGATAGTTGTATGACAAACATGAATCCCAACCTCATGTTTAATTTCGGAACCTTACTTATAAATCAAGTTATATCTCAAATTACAGTCAACGTCTATCTTAATAATGTACTTTCTAATTGTTTCCTTTGAAATAAATCATTTTAAAGGCCTTAACAATGTGAATTTTCCTTTTTATCGAAATGACTATACTATGATATTCTTCTAAGTTTCGGTGAACAATGTGAATTTTTACATTTTCGTTCAAAATTAAAAAGAAAAATAGTTGCTTTATCCAAATTATAAGATAATTAAGTTAGAAAATTGCTGTTTATTTCTTTAAATTTTGCCAATTAAAAATAAAATTTACAGATTTCTTGTAAAATACACAAAAAGACCGTCACAGTATTGTGACGGAAAATAGAAAAATTCTTATGACTTACTACTATTATTGATTATTTGGAGTTTTTAAAGCCTCTAATACTATTTTGGTTGCTTCTGCAATAAGCTTATCATCGTATTTAGCATCCTCTTTATCATGATTAGAAAGTATCGCAAGAACAATTGGCTTTTTATTTGGTGGCCAAATAATTGCGATATCATTTCTGGTACCATAAGATCCCGAGCCAGTCTTATCTGCTACTTCCCATCCTCCTGGAACTCCAGCACGAATTAAGTTGTCTCCTGTAGTATTTCTTTTCATCCAATCTAATAGTAAATTCCGCTTCTCAATTGAAAGTACATCTCCTAGCGCGAAAGCCTGCAGACTAGTAGCTAATGCTTTTGGGGTACTAGTATCATGAGTGTCTCCTGGATGCACTTCGTTTAATTCTGGTTCAAAACGTTCAGGGTTTGTAACAGTATCTCCTATTTCTCTCAGTGATTTTTTGAATTCACTAGGCCCACCTAATTGTTTAAGAATAAGATTTTGTGCCGTATTATCACTATATCGAAGGGAAGCATCTGCAAGCTCTTTCAGAGTCATACCTGTATCAACATACTTTTCTGTAATTGGATTGTAATTAACAAGATCTTCACGAGTATACAAAATTCTTTGATTGAGATCTTCTATTGATTTCTTTTGTAAAAGCACTCCCACGGCTAGAGCTTTGTGGGTAGAGGCGTATGCAAACCGTTCATTTGATTGATACGTAACGGTTTGATTCGTATCAGTGTCCAAGGCATAAATACCAAGCTTAGCATCAAATTCTTTTTCAAGCTTAGCAAAAGAATGATTAACTGTATTTTCTTGTTTGGCTTGTTTAGGTGGCTCAGATTGAGTATTACTATTGGAACAGCCTATAAGTGTTGCGCATGAAAGAAATAATACAGGTACAATCTTTTTGTAAGGTAACATGTTAAAAAACTTGTTCAAGACTAACATAAATTTTCAACCTCTTTCAAAAATATATGGTTTTTGTCTAGGTGTTCTAAATATCAATACAATTAAAGAGTGTATAGGGTAACACTCTTCTTGCATCACTCTTATTATAAACACCTGTTTTATACGTATAATTAATAGACCATCTAAGTAGCAAGTTTGTTCCATTTAAAGAAATAAGAAGATTCTTTTGGAAATCATCACCTGAAATAATGGACATTTAGAGTAAAGGGGAATTTACTTTAATTCCATAGTTGTGGAAACGTTAAAGTAGAAATGTAATGTTTTTTTGTAAAAAAGAATTGACTTTCGAATCCGTTGTAACTAATATTGTTACATGAAGTGTAACTTATTCGGTTACAACGAATTCCTTTTTTAAGAAAAAAATTTATATATTTAATTAAGGATAGCGGTTTATACGTTGTCGTTCAGTGCAGAAAATTATTACTATATTAACAACTATGCATATTCTTAACGGTAGTATTTTCTGCTTTAGAGCCAAAATGTGCAGTGTTATCTTTTATAAATAATTTTAGTGATCTTTTTTTGGAAGGATTAGTTTTTGGGGAAAATAATAAGGTTGCTAAAAAAGATGCACTTTTACAAACCAAAAAGCTAGCTAAGAATTTTTAAGTGATAGCTGAACTAGCTAATAAAAATAAAGGTAGGAGATTTAAATGGAGAAAAAACAAGATAACCTTATATATGTATGGGACGCATATTGTGGATGGTGCTATGGTTTTTCAGAAAATATTAAAGGATTTTACAAAGGCCACACTGAAATGCCGTTAACAGTTTTATGTGGGGGGTTATTTTTAGATGATCTACCAATAAAAAATTTCTCATATATAGAAGAGGGAAATAAAAGAATTAATCAACTTACAGGCGCAGAATTTGGTCCTTCCTATCAAAAATTGGTGGAAGAAGGTACTTTTAAAATGAATTCAAAAGATGCTGCAATTGGCTTTTCAGCTTTACGCTCATTAGCACCAGACCGTTTGTTAGAATTCACGTCTGCTATGCAAAAAGCGTTTTATTATGATGGACAAAGCCTAAGTGATCCTGAGACATATCGCAAGATTGCAATTGAGCATGGTTTGGACCCTGAACAAGTATTAGAGCGTTTAAATGCGCAAGAAACAATTGTAGATGTCCAAAATGATTTCAATAAGGTTCGACAGTTTGGGGTTAATAGCTATCCTTCATTACTTTTACAAAAAGATAATCAAATTATTCCTATTGGTGGTGGGGTAATGACGCCAGATAAAATTGAAGCACGTTTTAAAAATTTATACTAAGAAAGTTTAGGCTATAGTAGAGACATGTTAGCTTACGCCAACTGACATACATTTCCCGAATATTTGCTGGTGCTATTACACTTTCAGGTGAATTGAAAAGGGAGCTTCTGTCGGAATAAGACAAAAATATGGTAACTAATTAATAACTTTAACAAAAGGAGAATAACATTTATGTTTAAAACAATCGATACAAATCAAAAAGATGTGAAATTAACGGTTTTTAGTTCGGATGAAAAAAGTTTTATGGTCACTGCAACCTTAGTTGAGAAAGCAGGACATGCATTTTTAATAAACTCAAAATTTACTCAATCTGATTCGAAAGAAATTGTGGATTATTTGAAAAATAATAACTTATCTCTAGATAAAATCTTTATTATCCATGGGGATCCTGATTACTATTTTGGGTTAGAAAGTATTAAAGCTGCTTACCCAGATGCTATAGCGTATGCTACAGAGTCTACGGTTGAACATATTGTTCATTCTGTATTAGGGAAATTGAAAGTTTGGAAAGATGCACTTGGAGAAAATGCACCAAGTAATGTGGTATTACCTCAAGTGTTTAAGGAAAAATTTATTGATTTTCAGGGACTAACATTTGAACTAGTAGGCTTAGATCATTACAGAACTAGCTTATTTAACAGAGAACTGAAATTATTAATTGGGGGAATAGATGTATTTAACGAAATCCATCTATTCTTAGCAGATACTAGTTCAAAAGCAGCAATGGAGGCATGGATTGAGAACTTGAAAGTGCTACAGGCTTTAAATGCGGACCTAATTGTACCGAGCCATGGATCAATTGAAAAATCCTTAGATAATCAAGCGATTACTGCAACTATGGATTATTTAAGAACTGCAATTCAGGCTTCTGAGGAAAGTAAAACTTCAAAAGATTTTGTAGCAAAACTTGAAACAGCATATCCAGGCTATGCTAATAAAGGTGTATTAGAATTAAGTGCAAAAGTTGTAACAAAAGAAATGCCTTGGGGTTAATGCTATGAATAAATATCAAAAACTATTACATGAAACGTATGTGTTAACTGGCGAGGGGAAAATGGATGCTTTCAAAACGTATTTAAGTGAAAATGTATCTTGGACAGAAGCTGCTGGGTTTCCATATGCGGGCACTTATGTAGGTCCTGATGAAGTAGTGAAAAATGTACATGAACGTCTTGGAACTGAATGGGATAACTATAGCGCTAAAGATGAAATTTATGCTTTTAATAACAATACTGTTATTGTGTATGGAAAATATAGTGGAACATATAAAGTAACAGGGAAATCATTCATAGCAGATTTTTGTCATCTTTATGAGTTTGATGAGAACGATAAGGTTAAAAAGTTTATTCAAATCGTGGATAGTGCAACTGTTAATGAGGTATTAAGTTAGAGTTACTAGTTTCTAACATGCCTCGTATAGGGAGTATTGTTAGGAAAGATGGATTTTCCTAACAATATCTCTTACATCATATTCTGGGTAAAGTTTAGCGAGTGTGTTATCGAATATGAATCATAAAATTAGAAGAGGTAGGTATATATGAAATTAGAGAAAAATTTAATAGTAATAATTATTTCTATGTTTATTTTAGGAATTGTGTCGACTTTGATATTTCAAACTTCAACTGGTAATACCAAAGGTCATTCAACAAAGAGCGAGAATGTTGCAACAGTATCGAAAGATAATGCGACAGAAAAAGAAAAGAATAAAAAGATGGTAGTTGATTTCTATAATGAAGTTTTTAACAAACATAATATTGATATTATCCCTAAATATGTAAGTGAAGATTATAAGCAACATAATCCTTTTGTTGCTGATGGACGAAAAGCCTTCATGGATTTCTTTAAGGAGGACTTTGTAAAAAATCCAAATTCCTCTGCAGAGATTAAACGTGTAGTAGCTGAAGGAGATACAGTTGCTCTTCATGTACACTCTCGTACTAATTCTCAAGATAAGGGAGTTGCTATAGTGGATATTTTTCGTATAAAGGATGGGAAGATTGTTGAACATTGGGATGTAATTCAAGAGATTCCCAATGAGGCAGCTAATAATAATACGATGTTTTAAGATGAGTAAAAATAAAGGGATGCCCTAGATATGTTACTAGGACATCCTTTTTTGTTTTAATAAGATTTAATCTAATATGGTGTATAGGGTACTTATTATATGTATTTTTTATTACCGCACAAACCATGCCTAATCAGTATTTACGAGTTGCGCTATCCTCTACAAACTCATTAGAAGATTTGAAAACAGGGTTAGAAATACTAAAACAATATCTCGGCTAGTTTAAAAAGAATACAGCAGACATTTACTAAGATAAAGGAAAATGCTATTTAACAGTAAAATTGTAGTAAAAACTCTTCTATAGGAAAGAAGAGTTTTTGTGTGAGTCTATAGCGTTCTGGAGGGAATTAGTATTTTTATCATTAATAACAGTAAATAATTATATATAAATATAATGTATTTATGTTATTATGTTTATGTTGGAAAATAAAGTATATTTTTATTCGCAAAAATAATTAGGAGAAGAAGGGGAAATAGCATGAAAATGAAAAAAATGATTTTAACAGGTGCAGTACTTGCAGCAACAACTTTAACATCTTTAACAAATGTACAGGCAGATACAACATTTAAAGATGTTCCTACTAATCATTGGTCATATAAAGCAATTATGGATCTAAAAGAGAAAAATATCGTAGCTGGTTATGGAAATGGCATTTTTGGTTTCGGCGATAGTATTACACGTGGTCAAGTTGCTAGATTGCTTTATGTATACTTGAAACCAGTAGATGTAGATGCTAAATTTCAAAATCCATTTACGGATATAAAAGGTTCTATGTTCGAAAAAGAAATCTTAGCAATCACAAATGCAGGGATTATGCGCGGATATGGTGATGGAAAGTTCGGGCCAAATGAGGTCCTAAATCGTGAACAATTGGCAGCTGTTCTAACACAAGCATTTCAATTAAAAGCAACAACTGTCACAACTTTCAAAGATGTTGACAAGAATTATTGGGCTACGAAGGCAATCAGTGCAGTGCAGGAAAGTAAAATTGCTGCTGGTACAGGAAGTAACTTATTCGAGCCAAAAAGAGTTGTAACACGTGAGCAATATGCACAATTTCTATACAATGGAATTCAAAGTGTGAACAAACCAGAAACAAAACCAGAAACAAAACCAGAAACAAAACCAGAAACAAAACCAGAAACAAAACCAGAAACAAAACCAGAGACAAAACCAGAGACAAAACCAGAAACAAAGCCAGAAACAAAACCAGAAACAAAGCCAGAGACAAAGCCAGAAACAAAGCCAGAAACAAAGCCAGAAACAAAGCCAGAAACGAAACCAGAAACAAAACCAGAGACAAAACCAGGAGTAACACCAATAGGTATTCCAAATGCGCTAGTGACAGATGATTTTTTCTTTGATAGATATTCAATTGAAATTTCACCTGTAAGAGAGCAATCTATTTCTAAACAAGGTCAAAATCTTGTTACTGAAGTAAATAAGAAATATAATGCGAATTTAAGATATAAATACGTAGCATCAGAAATTGATCTATATACTCCTAATTTGCCAAGAATGATTGATTCTCATGGTTCATTTTCGTTTGTTGGGAAGGATGCAGATAATTTCTATTTCGTGTTTGTCGTTGACAAATCAACTGTTGAGCTAGCGAAAAACTGGATGCATATGATAAATCCGAATTTCACACTTGATAAAGAGATTGATAGACTAGTAAATCCAAGTCCAGAATTAAAAAAAGAAATTGATAGTTTTGTAAAAAATAATAAGGATTATATCAATCGTTTTGAAAAAGATAATCATAGCGTAGAAATAGGTATAAGTCCTCTACATTCAATAAGCCCTGGAGAGTCTGTAGTTACTCTAAATCCAGATTACTCTATATTACACGTTTCTGTAAAAACAAAATAATATTTAAGTAATGTATCGATTTTCGTACAGGGAAGTATGGACAATATTAGAGGTTAAAGATTTTTCGAAAAAGACCGACTGTTATTGAAGTGCACCCCAATTGTTAGACACATAATTAACAATTGGAGGTGCATTTTTATATTCGATTTAACTGTATAGATTTTTTAAACAATAGATACTATTTCATTTCTTTTGCTTTAACGATGGAGCATTCTCTTTTTCTCTTCAGCGTTTGAACCAATAATTAAAATGTCTTAATTCCTTTAGCAAGGCTTGTAAAATTCCAACAGTTCAACTGGAATATTATTTTTGTATGCTATACATGCTTTTGTATCACCAGGCTGAATGGTCCTTTTGTCAATCAACAAAAGCGCAGCAAATGTATTTGCTTCTATCTCTAATTTATCAACGGAAAAGAATGTATTTTTACGTAGAAAGGGTGTATTTGCATGAGTATGTAGGACCGCATGTCCTAATTCATGAGCACAAACAGTTCTCTGCATAGATGGAGACAAATGAGTATTAATAACAATGAAACGATTTCTTTTTTCATATTTATAAAAACCATTTATTTCTTCATGTAAATCCCATGTTAGTACATGTATTTTTAAGTAATCAGCAAGCTCATAGGGGTTTGTCGTGTTGTATTTGGTGCTAAGTTGTTGGACTAGATCTCTAATGACGAATTTCAATGTATTCCCTCCTAAGCTCGCATCAGTTATCGTCTGGCTTACGATATTTCTTAGGCACGTATTTTTTATTGATTACTTTCGTTTGTTTTACAATGTAATCCATTGCATCTAATAGTGATTCTACAGCTTCTTGACTCATAGGTTCACCAGAGAACATTAACCCATCTTCTCCTTGAAGGTCTTTTTTTATTTCTTCCATTCTTTTTGCTATGTCTTTCTCATCTTTTGGAGTTAATTGCTTCTTTTTTTCGTCCGTAACATCTCTTCCTAGTAAAAAGTCAGCTGAAACTGAAAAGCAATCCGCTAATTTAGTTAGAACATCATGTGGAGGGAATCTTTCTTCAGATTCGTAGTAGCCTATCATTCTTTGGGATACTCCAATTTTTTCAGCCAGTTGTTTTTGTGTTAAATTTTCTTTTTTTCGTAAGGATTTTATTCTAACTCCTATCACATTGTTCACCTCTCTAATTGAACTAATTGTTCTTTATAGATTCATCTTAGCACAAAAAGTTCTTTTTTGCATTGACAAAGAACAATAAGTTCTTTAATCTGTATTTAGAACTAATTGTTCTTACGGAGGTGGACTAATGGGTAAAAAAATGTACGATCTGGAAAAGAAGTTATATAAAGAACTTGCTAGTTATTGTGGAGTTACAGAGCGTTATATTCGAATGATTGATCAAAGAGAAAGAACCCCTTCAATGAGAATTGCTAAAAAGATTGCACAGTTTTTTGAGATGAGTGTAGATGATATTTTTTTTAATAATAAATCGAACTTTAAGTTCTTTTTAACTTCGTGTTGGTGTGAAAAGGGTGGAAAATAGATCTTGTAATGAGAAAGTTAATGGTATTGAGTACCGAACTTTAAAGGTAGATATTTGTTCTTAACAATAATGGAGAGGTAGATACTATGGGGATTTTTAGAGTTAAAAAGGATAATAATTATTCCGTCATAAATAATACAGGATTAAAAGATAAAAGACTTTCTTGGAAGGCGAAGGGGATATTAGCATACATACTTACACTTCCAGATGATTGGGTGTTTTATAGAGAGGAATTATCCCAGCATGCAAAAGATGGTATTAACAGCTTAAGAGCTGGAATGAAGGAATTAAAAGAGTATGGATACATTAAAAGATTTCCGATTAGAGATGAAAAAAATAAAATTGTACGATGGGAGACGCTTATTTACGAGATCCCAGTGGATGATTTTCCACCAGTGGAAAAACCATCCGCTGGAAATCCTGTTGCTGGTAACCTACCGGTGGATAATCACAAGCTACTAAATACGGATATACAAAGTACTAAAGAACTAAATACGGATATACCAAATACAAATTATCATCATGATAATCAAGATAAATTACTATCACAAAGATTGATGGATGAAGATTTTAAAATAGCTTATAGCTATTTGCTGAAAAACGGTATTCCGTTAAGTAAAACAGCTATCCCAGAGCTCGGTGAATTTTGCGGAGCATTGGGAATTGAATTGATTTTTGAAGCAGTAAATAGATCTATTGATGAAAACGTACCAAAGTGGAGGTATGTACGTAGAATTCTTAAAAATTGGGAAATTCAAGGGGTCAAAACACTAAATGATATTGCTAAATCAGATTTGCAGTTTGATCTTAAAAAGAATAAAAAAGAAATTGGTTCAGGATATATCAAACGAATTGAAATGGTACCGGAATGGTTGCATCAAAAAGAAGGTGAAAATCCTAGGGAACAACCAAAAAAAAATACTCAATCAAATATAGATGAGGAGCGTGAGAGATTAAAGGCTTTATTAAAAAAATATAAAGCATAGGAAACATCTAAATGTTTAATACAATTGGGGCCTGGAGTTAGTTTACCTTTGTGTTACCAATAAAAGTAGATCCTAAATAAAGATAAGTGGGTGAATTATTTTATGTTTGACTGGCTGAAAGATTATCAGAAACTAGAAGAAGAAATTGCATATTTAGAATATAACTTAGACAAATCAAAAGCAGAGTTAAAGCGCTGGACTAGCGGAGACTTGCAAAATGTACGATTAACTGCTGAATCGGAAGGCGCTAGGGTAGAAGATCGGATTGAAGCTATTGAATATGAATTAGGACATAAGATGAATGAAATGTTCAATTTAAAGGTTTTAATTAATAAGTTTGCAGGATTAGATCATCAAATACTCAAAATGAAGTATGTTGATGGAATGACTTTAGAACAAATAGCGTTTGACTTGCATTATAGTACAGGCTATATCCGACGAAAACATGCTGAAATAAGAAAGATTGTCAAGTTTTTAGATGGATTTTAATGTTACCTTTTTGTAGGATACATGCGGTGTACAGAAAGTCTTGAAAAAGTGATTTATAGTAGTAATATAAGATTTCGACGAAAGAGCAACTATTTTTATGGTTGCTCTTTTTGTTATGAAAGAAGGTGAGCAACATGAAGTAATTTTATAGATTAATGGGCATTTGACTTATAGTCGTATTTCGTAAAGTAGTGGTATTTTAGACAAAAATAATAGGGAAATAAGGAGATGTTTAATAATGAGTATATTAGCTGCTTCAGCTAAAACAAAGAATCTGCCACAACAAGTGTTACGTTGGCAATCGATGGTAGAAAGTGAATGTTCTGCACAAGGTGTTTCCGAGTTGGTTCCTTACGTACTTGGAATCATTATGGTGGAAAGTGACGGGAATTCTGAAAAAACACCTGATATTATGCAGTCAAGTGAATCACAAGGCTGGCCAATGAATACAATTAAAAATCCTAAAGATTCAATTTATTATGGAGTAAAGCATTTAAAAGGAGCTTTTGATGATGCGAAAAAAAATGGTATTACAGATTTAAGTGCCATTGTTCAATCATATAATTTTGGACGAGCTTACCTTCGCTGGTTAGCTTCTAACAATAAACAACATTCATTACCGGTAGCGGATCTGTACTCTAAAACGGTTGTTGCGCCATCACTTGGAAATACAACAGGTGCCATGGTTCGATATAGCAACCCGATTGCTGTGGCCTACAATGGCGGTTATCGATATAAAAATGGCGGGAATTTTTTCTACGCTGAAATTGTAAAACAATATGTAGATTTTACTGCAGGCGGTGTTCCGCAACCAGAAGGAATTGGGTTCGCAAAATCAATATATTGGGAAGGATATGGTATTAACTATTACGATGGACCACACGGTAACTATATTGCGGACTTTACGACAGCAGCAGAGGTATTATACTGGGATGCGTACTGGGGAGAGGATAATGATGTTTGGTTAGACCTAGGTAGAAGCCGTTGGGTAAAAGCAGAGCATTATTATTGGAGACCCTTCAAAGCAATATCAAAATTTCCAGAAGGATATGAAGTAAGCTATTGTGATGGAATTGACGGAGCATACAAAGGCAGTATTAATTCAAAAGAACCGCTTACAGTATTCTTCCGTAAAGAAGGCTGGATTGATATTGGTGGGAATCGTTGGACACCAGAGAAACACTTTGACATTGTAGATATTCGATAAAAAACAACTCTGTAAAGAGTTGTTTTTTATCTTTAAACGGTGCTTTAGGCAAGAAGAGTTAGTTATATAGAATAATAGCTTTCAATATTTTTTGCTAATTTCAGTGACATTTAACTTATGGTTACAAGATGGATATTTTAATAGTAGATAACAATAGGGAAATGTTCGGTCTTGTTCATTTTGAGGTTGGAAAACCTACAATATATTTAAAAATAATAAATATAGACAATATAGAAATAGAAAGGAAGATTTATATGGCAACATTTATTTATCCAACAGATACAACGAGAGTAACAAGTGGTTTTAGGGGTGACAGACCTGATCATCATGGGATAGACCTTGCACAAGCAGGTTATCATCCAATTTATGCAGCAGCTGGTGGGCAAGTTAGTCGTTCGTATTTTTCAACTAGTTACGGCGAGTGTATTATGATTGTCCATAATATTAATGGAGTTACATGGGAAACCGTATATGCTCATATGCGAAGTGGCTCCCGTACAGTTAAACAAGGTGATTATGTTACACAAGGACAAACAATCGGGGTTATGGGAGAAACAGGAGAAGCCTATGGTCAGCATTTACATTTTGAAATGCATAAAGGCAGCTGGAATATGAATAAGAGTAATGCTGTGAATCCGTTAGACTACTTGGGAAAAGGTGGCGTTGTTGGTACACCGCAACCAGAGGGGATTGGGATGGCAAGATCAATATACTGGGAAGGATACGGCATTAATTACTACGATGGACCACACGGTAAGTATATTGCGGACTTTACGACAGCAGCAGAAGTATTATACTGGGATGCGTACTGGGGAGAAGATAATGATGTTTGGTTAGATTTAGGTAGAAGCCGTTGGGTAAAAGCAGAGCATTATTATTGGAGACCTTTTAAAGCTATATCAAAATTTCCAGAAGGATATGAAGTAAGCTATTGTGATGGAATTGACGGAGCATACAAAGGCAGTATTAATTCAAAAGAACCGCTTACAGTATTCTTCCGTAAAGAAGGCTGGATTGATATTGGTGGGAATCGTTGGACACCAGAGAAACACTTTGACATTGTAGATATTCGATAAAAACAACTCTGTTAAGAGTTGTTTTTTTATTCTTAAATTTTTATAGGAGAAAGAGGGCGAATGGAAATGAAGAAAATTGCAGATTTATCTCATCACAATAATTCAATAAATTGGGCTGCAGCTAGTAAGGAGCTAGACCTTGCTATTATACGTGTACAATATGGATCTAGGACAATTGATAAACGTTATAAAGAGTATGTGCAAGGCTGTAAAGACTATGGTGTCCCATTTGGGCACTATGCTTATGGATGTTATGTAAGTGTTCAGGATGCTATTGTAGAAGCAAATGATTTTATGGCGCGCGCTGATAAAGAAGCAAAGTTTTTAGTATTAGATGTAGAAGATGATACATTAGCAAGTTGTGGAGCGGCTAACTTAGCAAAAGCTTCGCAGGCATTTATTGATACATGCCGTGCAGCAGGCTGGAAAGTGGGTCTATATGTATCACACCACATGTATACAAGCTATGGACTAAATACTGTGAATGCGGATTTCCTTTGGATTCCACGTTATGGAAATAAACCAGCGTATAGTTGTGATTTATGGCAGTATACAGAAACAGGTAGTCTTGCGGGCGTAACTGGTAATGTAGATTTAAATTATTTAAACGGTGAAAAATCTCTTGAATGGTTTACAGGCAAGGGTGGCGCTGTTGGTACACCGCAACCAGAGGGGATTGGGATGGCAAAATCAATATACTGGGAAGGATACGGCATTAATTACTATGATGGACCACATGGTAAATATATTGCGGACTTTACAACAGCAGCAGAAGTATTATACTGGGATGCGTACTGGGGAGAAGATAATGATGTTTGGTTAGATTTAGGTAGAGGCCGTTGGGTAAAAGCAGAGCATTATTATTGGAGACCCTTCAAAGCAATATCAAAATTTCCAGAAGGATATGAAGTAAGCTATTGTGATGGAATTAACGGAGCATACAAAGGCAGTATTAACTCAAAAGAACCGCTTACAGTATTCTTCCGTAAAGAAGGCTGGATTGATATTGGTGGGAGTCGTTGGACACCAGAGAAACACTTTGACATTGTAGATATTCGATAAAAGGTTAAGGTTCACTCATATGAGTGGCTATTTGTTTTGGAATCTGGCTATGACCAGGAATAAAAAATGGTACTATTGTCTTGAACTACGTTGTTTTCATGCCTCGATTCAAGAATGAAAGGATTAGATCAGAAATCAGTTTGTTTAAAGACCGCATAGATGCTGAGACTATTCTTTATAAAGATATTAGAAAGCACGTATTTAAGTGAACAAAGAGAAAATCATTGTAGATTTTAGAGTAGGAATTTATACCTGGCTTTGCCAAAGGTGTATGGTTTAAGTGGAAAATTAATAATTATAGACCGGGCGTATAAAAACTATGGAGTGATACAGGTTAGGAGCTTCGTATTCCGGATGTAGAATCAGTAAAGAAATTATTGATTTAGTTAATATAGATATTGCATCCATAAAAAATAAGAATTAACAAAAATAACAACTGAAAAGAAAACTTAAACGGAGCAGCTATCAGCTGCTCTATTTTTGTTTTTAGAGGGAGAGAACAAGATGACAAATCCTATCCAAAATAAACATCCAGAGGACAATCAATTACAGAGCCAAATTATTAATCAAATCATTCCAATCTTAGAGAAGTTAGTTATGCAATTCATTCAAAATCCAGCTCCGAATGAGGATATGATACCAGGTAATGATAATAAGTTTATGGAAATTGATGATGTTGTAGATAATTTAGTGAATGCTGGGATTATTACCGCTAGCAATTTTAATGTTAATGTGGAGCTATTTAGAGGTAGTCCAATTACGGTTTCCATTGTTAAAGCAGGTGATCCAGCAGTAGAAGTTCCTGCACAAGTTAATGTTGGGGATTCTATCGAGGGACATATAGAAGAGACAGATAAAAAAGAAGGAACTAAATAATGAAACGAAAAGCCAAGCGTATGTAATGTAGGATTTTTTATTTTAAATCAAATAAGAAGTGGAAAGAGGTGCAATATGGATGGTATACAAGAGGTGAAAGGCGATGTTCAGGAAATAAGGAAAGATATTAAGGACATACGATTAGAGCTTAGAAGTTTAGAAATGCGGACAACAGGTAATGAAAAAGACATTATTAATATCAATAAGCAATTAGATAAGATTAGCGCTAATACAACATGGATCTTACGCCTTATTATTGGTGGTCTAATTGGAGCAGCTTTGACCTTTCTCTTGAAAGGTGGCGGTATGTAATGATTGAAATTACGGCAATGATTGGGGTTGTTATAGGGTTATCACAAATTGCAAAAATAAATGGATTGCAAACGAAATATATCCCGATATTTAATTTGACGCTTGGCATTATGCTAGGTGTTTTATTTTTGTCACAAGATATCAAAATGAATATATTTCAAGGAATGATTATCGGATTGTCAGCAAGTGGATTGTTTGACCATACGAAAATTATGAAAAAAGATGACAATAGGAAATGAAAAAGAAATAGAAACATATTTTATCCATAGTTGTTGCTGGTTTTGTAGATGCAGGATTTATGATTGATGCGAAAGTAACTGTCAATGGATTGTCACAATTTGAACTACTCACCACTTAACGTCCTTACGGACTGTTTGAAGTGGGAGATTCCTGCGAACACCGATGTATCCAACAGTTATCTTAGCAGGCGCCGCCCGTAGTCCCTACGGTGAAAACATAAGCATCTTGTACGTTGACTCACCACGCTTCCTACTTTAGCTTGGTTTTCGCAACTTCAGCAAACGTGGGGCGAAAGAACGTTGAAGATTTTACGGTTGCAACGTTTTTCTGCAACCAACCTCATATCTTCAGTTTTCAAAGAGCAATCTGTACAAGTATATGGTAGCAAACATGTTGGCTTATGCCAACCGACATTCATCTCCCACCTAAAATTGGTGTTTTACACCTTCACATTTTTGAGGAAGGAGTCTTTTGTCGGAAAACGATAAAGTACACAATAGCAAAGGAAAAACATACTATGTAACAGCAAATGAAGCCTATGTGTATGTGAAGTGAAAAAGAGCCGTTTCTTTTAGTGAAGGGCTCTTTTTATGTTTGTTTAATTATGCTTCATCTGCCATGCTATCTGGAAAGTCTTCTTTATTTTTTATGCAGCTTAAAATTCTAGTGGATGAACAATCAAAATGTGAAAACAAGAAATGCCTAAAATACAATTGAAACTATAATCCAGAATCAAAGTAAAGCCCATGCAGATTACGTTAGCATGTGGAATGCAAATATATCTGAGATGTTCCAAGTAATAGAGATATAACTTAACAAAATTGTTATTTGAATAAAAAAACCCCGTTTATCTACGGGGCTTCTAAGGGCAAATGTCAAGCAATGACGTACTCGACTAATTAACCATATCATGAATTTTTTGGTAAAAGTACTGGTAAATGTGTCCAAATGGTTATGGTCATCATTTTGAACAAAAACGCTATTTTGTTAGAAAGTCAGGAAAACAAATGACAGTTAGAAACAACGGAAGAAGGCGTGCAGGTGATCCATACAGGAGTATAAATTAGTACTCAAGGCGCTTTCGCAACTGGATAACAAACGTATAGTTACGGTTCTCCTCAAGTAACTTTGGAATGTGAAAAGTTATCCGATGAAGAACTAACAAAGCTTAGTGGAGAAATGAAAGTGTACAAGTTAGAAGGTTTGGAAAAGGAAGTCAGAAATGAAATTTTTACTAGTTAAGTGTAAAGAAGATGTCATTATTAGCAGACGAAGAGCAGATGGAGCTCCAGATCATTACTTTATCAAAGGGAAAGAATACGATATGTGTTTAGATGAACGAAAAAATGAGTGTTTCACTTTAAGTGATGTTGAGGAAATGCACTTCTTTGGTCAAAAAAATAATTAGTATTTCGATGAGAACTTTGAAGTAGTAACAGAGTTACAGGAAGAAGGTTTTACTGCCAATGAACTTAGAATACACAGGTTAAAGAAAATGGAAAAAGAAAAGCATAACCACGAAGAATAGGAGAATAAAAACGGAAGAAAAATTAGTTTATCATTTTAGCCAATTCATCTCCCACATACTCACTGGGTTGTGATCCTTCACGCTACTTGAGAAAGGAGTCTTCTTGGCTAAAATGATAAAAAGCTATTCAGTTATTTGAAATATAGTTTCATCAGGTCTAGAGAATCCATACAATTTCCTTGCAAACTTTAAAATACCTTCTTCGCTTTCTGTTAAAGTTTTAATATCGTTTTCATAATAACGTCCTATGATTTCTAATTCAGACAATCTTTTCTTTTCTTTATTTAGTGTAATTTGTTTTTCTTGAATCATTTGTTCTTGCTTATAAATGGAGAATTGAATGGAAATAACCATAGGTAGCATAAAAGCAAGTGCTAATAAAAGACGACGTCTTAGCTTTTTATTCGTTTGTGGATTCTTGTTAGGATTAATTTGTATTTTTGAGATTGATTGTTGTGGTGAATTTGGGATACTCCCCATATTAATGCCTCCATTACCTATGTAAAGAATTTAAATTGCTTAAAAGTATTATATATGCTAAATAGATAATTTTGAACTTATTTGTGTAAAGAGAAGTTTTATGAAATTTAAATAAAATCCTTATTTAGTTGCAAATAAAAAGCACCATAAAAGGTGCTCAATGACTACCTCTGAGTTGATTGTGATTTTTTTACGTATGTTCCTGATAAGTGTGCATTTTTGTATAAAAACTTTATTTTATTAATTTGTAGGTTGATACAGCTCCCCAAACAAAAAGAACCAAGTAAAAAAGTCTTTGTAGTAGACCTGCAGGTAAGGGGAAAAGAAAAACAAGTGAGATAAGGATTGTTATTACTATTAAGCTTAGTAAACAGAAATATGTCCATTTACTAGCTTTTTTAAGATTCTTAGCAAAAATTAATAATCCTGGAAATACAGTAAGCATACCTATCCAAACTAGAATAGAATGTCCAATTAGGTTTATATCTGCAGGAATTAATCCTGAAACTATAGTAGAGACTCCTATTATAAGTATAAAAAATGTTGCTATTTTATTAATTTTTGTTTTTTCTAGATGTTGTGAAATATATAGTACTCCAATACAAAATGTTATTCCATTAAGGATAAAGAGTAAATTCATCCAAAATGATTAGGGGAGCATATTTCATAAGGCGCTATTTCGTAGGTGAATTCTCCACAGGTTGTTACACCTAGGTCACTCATTGCATGATGCAAATAGTTATAAGGTGCTGTAGAAATGAAAATAAAGAAAGGTTCAATTAAAAAGTATAGGCAAGTTAAAATCCAGCTAAATAAGCCAATTTCATTTGATATATACATTAGATTCCTCCCTTGAAAAAGTATAGTTCCATTATAGATGGATACATTATCGGAAGTAAAAAATTGTAAATCAAGAGTCGATAATACTGTTCAATAATATAGGATTTTCTGGACAAATATGCTTAGCGGAAAGACGTATAAAAAATGGATGGAGCAAAACTTAACAAAATCGTTATTTGAAAATAAATAACGGCAAAAACGTTAGGCAACCAATTAAGTTGCCTGCTACGTTCTTGCATGGTAAAGGATGGGTTTCTCAACAACAGAGAGAAATAAAGAAAAAGGTTTTTAAATGAAATTCATAAAAGCTTGATAGGCACTACCGAGGGAAAATACCGTAGCTACCGAATGGGCAGTCCATTTAAGGTATATTTAATTTTAATGTAGTGTTGTATAAGATACCGTATAAGATACAAATGATTAATACAAATGCAATTAATTGAGGTGCTAACAAAAATAGTGGTTGTTCTAAAGCACTAAAGTGAAGTTGTTTCATTAATTAATCACACTTTCAACTTAATATATTAATATAATTAAATTGAAAGTGAAGGTTTTTTCTATAAAGATTCAAATCTGTAGATATTTGACGGGCGATAAGTGAATGTTAACCAAAGCGCTACTGTATAAAAAAAGAGAAGCGCTTAATCAGGACGCTCCTCTTAATGCCAATATACAATAACTATTTCATTATAATGTATAAGCGTAAAATATTTAACAATTAGTTATGTGGTAAAACTTTCATTTTTTATTAGTTTAAAACCAAAAAAGAGCACTTAATAAAGTGCTCTCGTGACGAGATTCATTTTGTAACGACTATTTTATAAAGAAAAGAACGCAGAATATTATATGCGTGTTCAGTTAATTGAGTGCTTTTTACAAACAAAGAGCAGTTAACAATTGTTAACTGCTCGGCCCTCAGACAAGGGGGGAAAAGAACATTACAGAAGTCAATGTGAATTCAAGCTGTATCAGCCCATTTATAGTATTGGACATAATTTAGAATTTTACTCGAGCAAATTCAAAAAAGGCAGCTAGCAAAAGCTAACTGCTCTGGTGAATAAGAAGAACACAATGGTTATTCGTATTCAACCTTGGTGTACCTATATTGTTAACATGTTTTAGAAATTTATTCAATAAAAGAGCAGTTAGCCCAGTCTAACTGCTCGGTACAGAGGTAATGATCTAGATGCATAGATATTATCTGCCAAGTTATTGATTTTATTCGAAGAGGAATAAATAGTGTGTATTTATTTGGAAAATATATTTGGAGAATTTCTTTAAGTAATAGGAGCAGTAATTAAATAAAGGAGCAGCTAGCAAAAGCTAACTGCTCAACCCTCGACCAAGAGAGCTAGAGTGGGAAGAATTTAAAGCTGACTTTTTAAAGTCCTATATAGTATCGGTGAAATTTAGAATTTTATTCGTGTGAAACATAACAAGAGCAGCTAGAAAAAACTAACTGCTCTTATAAGGAAATCGGAGAAAGATACCCATGTGTCTACAGTATAGAAATTACACATTAAACATAGTTTTGAACAAAATGGACATTTAAATAGAAAACTATCCTTAAAATAACCTTAATTTAACTATGGATTTAATAATACTTGAAAACTAAATGGTATAATTTTCTAAAGAAACTCAAATAAAGTTTATTTTAGAAAAGGGGTAGAGAAAAAATATTTCAGAAGCTTAAATTTTATTTAATGAGCATATTAATTAGTGCATTTTTAGGTGGGATTATCATAGGTGCTAATTTCTTGGTCCATAACATATATAATTTAGTTGCAGGTAAAGAATATCATTTTAATATGTGGTCTTCTATTATTATATTTAGTATCGTATTCATTTCGGGTTTCACGTATATATTGAAGAAAGGGCCAGATATACTTGTTAATGATTAAACCAATATCAATTATTGTAGGCGCTGCCGTGATCTGGGTAGCGTCTTGTTTGTTGTTAAGGCAAGATACGCGGTGAGATAGACTTGCAAATTGAAATATTATTAGTCTAAAGCAAAAAAACATAGATTAGTATACAAGCTGTTTTCACCATTTATTCATAGAATATGATGAATTCTATTTTTAGAGGAGGGAATCATATCTATGGGATGGAATAATAATTTTGGACATTCCCGAGATTGTAACAGATTTTGGGATGATTTAGTATTTTGCGGATGCGGTCGTAGACGCAGAAGAAACGATTTTAACGACTGTCATTGTAGACGTGACTGCGATTGTGATGAGTGTCGTCGCAGACGTAATCATGATCGTGACCGTGATCATGATGATCGTCGAGATTGGTAAAGTCTTTTAAAAGAGTGCATATCTTTATAGCACTCTTTTTTATTGTGTTTTTTCATATTTAATAATTTGAAAGGGGCAGTTTCAATCGGATTTAACGTTTAACAAAACAAACGAATACAACGAACAAAAAAATACCTGAGACTATTACCCCAGGTAAGCTTGTACGATTAATAATAATAATTCTGCTATTAATGTACTCTTTAACTGGCAAGGAAAATACAGGGGATTCAAGGTTAAATCATTTACTTTAAAGTAGCGAATCAGCTGCTTTGTTATTTTATAAAAAATTCACTTTAAACATTTCTTATAGCTAAGAATACTTATGTAAATATGGGAAACAGATTTGATTATTGGAATGAGGGGATCGATGTGGATATAACACATATTATGGCGAGAATAGTGGTTAATGGGAAAGATCTTCCGTTTACTTCAGTTAGGACAACTGCATGGATTAATGGACCTGCGAACGATTTAATTGTTACGACTAAGCAAAGGATGGATGAGCTGTATCGGTTTATGTGGTCACGGGTGCCAGTTATGCTAACAATGTATTTCCTTCAGGGGGCTGACGTGATGAGATTTGCTAGGGTTGCAGGAGTTGATGAAAGTGTAGTGGGAGAATATATATATCATTTTATTTGGTAATAAGATGAACTTTAAGTAGCCTAACACCTGCTTTTTATTTTAAAAAAAAGAACCTACAGATTTGCAGGTTCTCTTGATAATGATTTATGAAGCAAGACCCGAAAATATAATACAATAATTCGAAAATGAGTTCAAGAGTGTTTGGTGATTCAAGACGCTCTATAATCTTTGTTTTTAAGCTTTTTTCTAATATCCATAAATCCTATAATCATTATCGCCATGCATATTAACTTGAGCCAACGAAATTCCTGGTAGTACATTAGTCCAGAGAAGAATTCATAAGCGTATAACAACCCGACAATTGGAAATAGCCAAGCCATAAATTTCAAATCTTTTAGATGAAACTTATAATTATTAATTTTTTCCCACATATGTATCAACTCCTGTTGTTATGAGGTTCTGTACTTTTTCTTTTTAAAATCGCGTATGTTGAGGATAAAGAATAAAAGGAAGATAACAGCTGCGATGCCATTAATCCAGTAATATGTGCGTCCGGTTGTCAATCCGTTATAGAAGGAATAGGCATTCCAAATTATAAGAAGTACTGAACAGATAGTAGAGATTATTAATGAGCTAAAACTCCTCATGATTTTCACCTCGATTCAAAATATTAGAGCTTATTTATAATTTTACATTTAGATAAATAGATTTACAAGAAGAGGAATGAAAAAGAACCCGATGGAGTTCGGGTCCTTTCAGAAGTGATGATGTATTCTCGGCTTGGAAACTGAGAAAATACAAAAATATAATACATCGAGATTTAGAGAATTTCAATATTAAATTAGGGATTACCGCGAGGTGGTGAATATGGCTAGGCAAAGAAGCCTAAATTGTGAAGTGAATAATTTGTTACTGCATTTTATTTTTTACAAAAAATAACCATTTTCTTCAGATTTCAAGAAGGTTTTACAAAAAAATACATAGAAGTATAAATATATGGTAATGAAATGAGTCGAATTTTCATCATGACTGATATCCATAATATGTTCATTTCAATTAACATGAAATACACATAGAGGAGAGCGATTATGAAAAGGAGAATTGGTACAGCAGTCGTAGGTTTATCTGTTTTAGGATTTGGAATTTTTGGTTTTACTCATGGAAATGGTGGAGGGGTTGTTCAAGCTGCTTCGGAAGGGGATGGAGGAGGAGCGCCTGCATATGCACATGAAAATCATGGGGGAGCACCAACTTATACTCATGGAGAGGGCTGGTCTCCGAGTTATGCACATGGACATACAGGAGGGGCGCCTTTTTACAATAAGGGAGATACATGGTCTCCGAGTTACGCACATGGAAATACAGGAGCACCAGCTAATAATACAGAGCCTGGTGGAGGGATTTAACTAATACTAAAATGAAAGTTTGAAATTTATATATAAGAAAAAAGGCGTTGTAATTTACAAGGTCTTTTTTCTTTGTAAAAAAGTTATTCAAAGGGGAAAATAAATGAATTCCTTTGTATTTTATTATTAACAAAATACGGATTTTGTATGGAATTTCCTGCAATGAATTCACCATGAATAAGGTTGTCTCATATCATGTAAAGATTGCTTTATTATGATTATAAAAGGATGTGAACGTATTGGAAGATGTTTATGGAAAAATTGACAGTTTAAAAGCAGAACAAAAAGAAATTATGCGAGATATTCGTAATTTAGAAACTCGCACAACAATTAATGAGAAAGACATCGCTACAATTAATAAGCAATTAGAAAAGATTAGCATGAATACAACTTGGATTCTACGAATTATTATTAGCGCAATCACTATGTCGGTTTTGGGTTTAATATTAAAAGGGCTGATTTAAAATTTTAAAATAAAAGTATTTATTGAGAGAGGGACAAGTATCTCTATTTATTTTTATCATTTTAGCAAAGAGGGGTCATTTAGAATATGGCATAGGTAATCTGTACGATTGAATAGGAGACATTAGTCAGTGGTTATCGATGGTAAAGTAGACGTATATAATTTAAAAGGGAACCTATGAAACAATACAAATAATAATTTGTATGTGAGCGTAAACAAGACCGACCTGGAGAGGAGGGGGGCTTGGTCTTGTTTAGCTAAGATCACGATTTTTTAAGTAATTTTCACATTCTGTTAACCATACTAATATCAAGTTCTTTAATTCAATCGTTTCAATATAGCAAGTGTATTCTTCATCCTCCACATATCGGTGGATAATCTTTATATAATCTTATCTTATGTCTAAATCACAACTGTTACTCAATCACTATCAAGTTAAAGTTTTATAATGCTCCAAAATGAAAAATACGCTATTCTTTTTGGAGAATCATAGGAATGGGTGGCGTATTTTTCATTTTGTTTTGCTAACTTGATTTTGATGTGACGTAACCTTAAGTATTTAAAAAATTAAAAAAGTCCCTCAATCATGTTATAGGGACCTTACTCATGCAAATGATCTGCAAATCAATTCATTTTTGATATACAGATCATTTGTATGATAATATTTATAAAGAATTGCAAATAATTAAATTACATAAATGCTTTTAGAAGTTCTTGAATTAATGGGATTGCTCCACCTATAAATTTTAATACTGCCATTGCGATTTCCATAGTATTCTCTCCTCTGTTTTCGTATTAAGATGTGTGAATCTTTATAACTCTATTATAGTAAGCGCTTACATTTATAACAATACATTTTTTTATGCAATATTGCATATTTATACGTTTAGACAAAAATTAGGCTCTATTAGTCATTCTTTAATGGTATCATAGCGAGGTGTGAGTCTTTAAGGGTTTTCCCTAATAGGAGGAAATATGGAAAGAGTACAAGTAATTTACAGTAATCTGAAAATTAAAATTTGGGCTAAACAGGTATTAGCTGTAGGAGGAATATTAGGTTTCTGCTACTTGGTGTTATATGTTTTTAGTTTCTTAGTTGTTATGTAAATATTATATAATTAAACTAGTAGAGTCTTGCCTAGATAGGTAAGGCTCTTTTGTTTTTATCTGTGATGAGCAAACTACATACAAAACCTCTCAAGTTTGTCAGATACTATGTATGGTGCCTTATTTCTCTATGTTTTAGAATGGCTAACTCCTATCATTGAAAGTAAATAAACTTCTATTTAAAAGTTTCCATTTATATTGAAAACACAATTGTATTGATAAAAAATGTGTTTATACTAGATACATTTTAAAAAGACAAGCATAAGTTATATTACGTTTTGATAAAATCTTTTTATCTTTGAAAAGGATTTAAATCTTACTAATAGATTTGATCCCTTTCTGTATAACCTAATTTCTATATTACCATATGAATATAATATACTGAAAATAATTTAAAAGCAAGAATATTAGTAGGGGTCCGCCACATGCCCATCAACTTAAGATTTTAAAGTAGTCCCTAAACGAATAATTTTTTAATATCAATGTATAAAAATATATAAATATATAATTGTTATTTGAATACAAAAAGAGAGAGGGAAGATAAAAAAACGTTCCTTGTATGGGGATGGCTGTCCAATTAACATGTGCTGGAGTTTGATCTCAATGGTATGAGATGTCTTCTCTAAATAGTATGAACAAGAGATTTTAAGATAAAAGTGCAAATAATTAAGTTACCTGCTTGTTCCTAGAAGATACGGAGGAAAGAGCCCCATTTTGAGAGAGTGCAGTCGATGGGAGGAAGGAGCTCTATGAGTAAGGAGTTTATCGAAGATGATACTTCATAATTAATAATGAGATAATCATGATTATTGTATGTACATTTTTAATGTATGTGAAGTCTTTATTTCATAACAAGAGAAAGAGAGCACCTGGTATAAGTGCCCTTTAGAAAATGTCACAAGATAATTATTACATACTTAATTAACTGTAATATTTATGGCAATAGTTGTTTCACTATTCTATAAAATTGAATAAAAACGTTATTTTAAAAGGTATTCTTTGAATTTCTATTTATACTAATATAAATAAAAAATGAATAATCTTGATATAACATACAAAAAATTGTTCAAGAAAGGGCAGTATCTATAATAAAATTTGGAGGTAGAATTATGATTGAAAATTTAAAAAGACATCCTCATTATGGTCACACTTTAGCTGACCATCCTATGGAGCATCATCGTCATCCATTATCACATCACGGTCCGATTGTTCATGTTAAAGGAATTATAAAACAAGTGGAAGAAGATGATACAAACCCTCAAGGGGGTACTCATCAACATATTATAGTTGATCAAGTAGAACTTATTGATGCTCATGGGTTACCAGAATCATTAACCATCGATACGATAGTCTTTTGTGCAATTCGTTATGGGGATAATTTAGGAATACCAAATCGTATCCCAGATTTAGAAGAGGGAGAAGAAATTGAATTACAAGGTGAGTATTTAGATAAAACTACTGCGACTCCAAGCGAAGGTAATCCAGGGTATGCGGTAATACACTTTACTCATCGCCCTGTAGGATTTATTAAGTATCATGGGAAAGAGTACAGATAGAGATTTAAATATCAGAAAAAAACAAAACTAATTTCCAATTTGTTGAATGGAATGTATCACATGTAAGTGATACATTCCATGAATTACTTTATTACTAATAAGTATTTTATATTTAAACGTTTTGCATAACTTTACTCGAACTTTATGGGTGGAAGAGTTAAGGAGGAATCATAGATGAAGAAGGAGTTGAAATTAGCGTTTTCTGGAGGTGGGTTTAGAGCGACTTTTTATGCATTAGGGGGATATAAACGTTTAGTTGAATGCAAGCTAGATCATTGTGTAAATAGCATTAGTTCTGTTTCAGGTGGCAGCATTACTGCCGCCGCTATTATGCTTGCATTGCATAAAGGTGGATCATTCCGTAATGTAAATGATTTTGAAGAACGCGTAGTGAATCCATTGGTAAAATTAGGACAAATAGACCTTCGTACAAAGTTACTCACAAATTCGTTTACAAAACAAGCATTGTCTTTCAAGTCTATTCGTGAAAAATGCAGCAAAGCCTTTCCGACAATGTTAGATAAATATTTATGTGAAGGGGTAAGAATGAAGGAATTAGAAAATTCCCCTATAAAATGGTACTGTAATACAACTTGTTTAGATACGATGAGGATGTTTTATTTTTCCAATCAAGAAATATATGGAACACTTATTGGAAAATCAAATGATTTTGATGATATTACAGTTTCTTATGCTGTTGCGACCTCAGCTGCTTTTCCAGTTTTATTTGCACCTATATCACTATCATTAGAGGGAAGAAATTTTAGTGATCCAGAAAATAGGATGCAGGGGAATCCTTTGTTGAAATTTGACACACTTTGGTTTTCTGATGGAGGGGTATTTGATAATATCGGGACTGAGCCGATATTAATATCAGATGGTGAGAACAAAAACAGTAGTTCTCCTTCAAATACAAAACATAGAAAAGAGCCTATGAAATTTATTCCCAATCCAGACGCAAGTATTGATGAAAATTATCTTGTTTTAGACGCTTCTGCATCTGAAAAATTTTGGAAAGAAGATGAAGTACCTTCACATTTTGAATTAACGAAACGGATTTTAGATACATCTAATAGTCAAATTGTAGTTTTAAGGAGAAGACTATTAAAAACCTTAGATCCCCAAATATACCCAGGATTGCAACTTATTCTTAGTAAACCTATTCAATCTTTATTCGAAAAAAATAATAATCCTTTTTATAATGATAAAACTTCTTTACCTGATTATAAATTACCAAATCGTTCTAAGGATGTTGAAAGTCTGTTAGCTGGTCTTCGCACTGATTTAGACAGCTTTCATGATAGTGAGATTAATACTTTAATGCGTGCGGGCGAAATAAGAATGGATATCGCGTTAAGATCGTTATTACCTGAGTACATGGAGAATATAAATACCGTGCCTATTCCTGTATTTCCTTCGGAGGATATGGATGGTCTAGAAAAAATATTAAGCCGGGGTGGAAAACATAGATTTACGGGAGGATTTTTTGAGAAGTTACATGATGTAGATAAATTTTAAAATAATGAAAATGTGTTGTGTAATTTTTATTTTGTTTAAAAATACTAATAATATTCATACGCTTGTAGTTTGAAATTATCAAATGGGGAATTTTAAAAAAAAAAATTAAAATAGCTAAAATGAGAATTAGCTAAATCAAACAATAGATAAAACTGAATATTATGTTGATAAAAGAGAATCATAGTTGTCATGCATGAGTTATATAGTTAATCAAAAGAAATTAATAACTTTTAGAAGAGGGATTTTAAAGGGGTATTAAATATTATATAGTCCGACTAGAAAACTAGAGGACATCAATTCATTAAAGTAGCAATGAAAGCTGTTTTAGGAATAGGTGTTCTTTTTATTATGAAAAGAGAGATGAGAAAATGAAGGTACTAAGAGATCAGTTACGTGAGTAAAAAAGTAATCCAAGAAAAAAAAGAAGAAAAAACAAAAAGAGAAATTAAGTACTCGTGAAGTTGGGGGAATGGGGATGCATAGTCCTTATTATGAACGTAGACGCGAAGCGTTAAGACAAAAGTGATTTTAAAATAAAAAGCAGTGGTTTTACATGATTAAACGATTATCTTTCTTACCAAAAACCGATAGATTAGCAACGCAAGGGGAGTTAGAGGGTGTTCTTATATAAACAGTTAGGAATGATTCGTAAGGTAATGAAAGTCACTCCTCCTTATGAAAGGAGAGAACGTGGCCCTATACATGCTGTTGGAAAGCCTTTGGAGGATGTAGCAATTGCAAATTTGCAATAAAGCGGGCATGAAGAGTGGCTGGAGTTAATGTCATTCCGTATTGATCAGTTTTTAAGTCGATTAGGTCATGGCTGTACTGGTAAGATGCAGAGGGAGATTATTAATAAGCGTTATTTAGAAGGAGAATCTGTATGTGATTATATGGTCTATAGCGAAATTGGAATGGCTGAACGTATTTATCATCGTTGGAAGTTCAGAGCAATTTCTAATTTTGCTTTTGCTCTTAAATTAGAAATTAAGAAGTAAGTGATTTAAAGCCAAAAAAAGACCACCCTTTTAGGCGGTTTTCTTTTTCATATATTTGTACCACAATTATTTTTTTGTATGTGGTTAAAACTAGTTTTTAAGAAGCATATGGTTTAGCAACTGCAGAAATTCTTTATCACTTTTATCATCTTTCATATAATCCTGTTCATAGTTAAAAATCATTCGCACTAACATAAAAGCTGTTAGCGGTAATGGTACCTTATGAAAAGTCCCTTGCTGATAACCTTTTTCAAGCAAATTACTTATCATTTTAATTGCTTCTTCTTCAGATTTTTTAAAACAAGCTATAATTTCAGGTGAATGGTACTCTTTATATTCTTGAAAGAGTGTAGAAACAAATGGGTCTTGATGATATTCTAGGCTGATATAATGAAGGATTTTTTGTATTCGAAGTAAAACATCTTTTTCCTCTTTATATAAATTAAATAACTGTGAGCGTTTAAGCTGAATATGACGCATATAGCAGTCACATAATATTTGAGTTTTATCTGTATAGTAATAATAAATAGTTCCTTTACCAACTTTAGCTTTCTTTGCAATTTCATCAACCGTTGTGTTACGGACACCACGCGTAGAGAACAGTATTGTGGCAGATTGAATGATTTTCATTTTTTTATTTTCTTTTTCTAATTTTATCATCGTCTACACCCTATCCTTGAAATATTTAGCGAAGTTTTCTTTCATTACATTCTCTATCAGTCTATTTGTCATTTATTAACGCCTAATAGAAAGTCCTCTAGTTGCTTCTTATAGAATAACACACATCATTCCTATATCTAGTATATAACCATAATAGAATACGATTTTACATCTTAAGAATAGAAATGAGAGTATGAAATCATAAGTTATTAATTGGACGATGAGAATTCAAGTGAAAGGAAATGGCGATCTCCTCATCGGTTGAATAATTTGATTTTTTACTCAATTCATTTTATTATATAAACATGACTAAAAGATGCTTTTAGTCGGATTTTTTTACGGAAAACCGACTGGTATTTGATTCTGGTCGGTTTCTATACTATTTGAGAGAAGGTAGACACTATGTGTGGAATTGCAGGGTGGATAGACTGGACTAAAGACTTGACTAATGAACAAGAAACGTTAAAAAAAATGACAGATGCTATCATTCACCGAGGACCTGACGCAGAGGGGCATTGGTTTTCAAAACGAGCGGCATTAGGTCATCGACGTCTCATCGTCATTGATCCTGAAGGTGGCCTTCAACCTATGCTGTATAAAGATGGAAATGATACGATTGGTCTTACGTTCAATGGAGAAATTTATAACTATCAAGAATTACGTGAAGAACTTGAGGAGAAAGGTCATGAATTTCAGACAAAGTCTGATACAGAGGTATTACTACATGCCTATTTAGAATGGCAAGAAGATTGTGTTCAACACTTAAATGGGATTTTTGCTTTTGGTATTTGGGATGAAAGATTTGGGAAATTAATGCTTGGTCGTGATCATCTAGGTGTGAAGCCTTTATTTTTCGCTCAAAGAGGGAGTGCAATTCTCTTTGGTTCAGAGTTAAAAGTTTTACTTTCGCACCCACTTGTAGATGCAGAAGTAGATAAAGAAGGACTTTCTGAGATATTTTGTCTTGGACCAACACGTACCCCAGGTCATGCAATTTTCAAGGATATACACGAAGTGCGTGCTGGCCATTATATGACGTTTACCTCTAATGGCTCGAATACGACACAGTATTGGAAACTTGAAAGTAAAAACCATATAGATGATATTGATATGACAGTGGAGACTATCCGCTCCATTTTACAAGATACGGTTAAACGTCAGTTAATTGCTGATAGACCAGTGGTATCTATGCTTTCCGGAGGTTTGGATTCAAGTGGTCTAACAGGTTTAGCAGGAAACGAATTTGGGAATAAAGGGGAACACCTTCATACATATTCCCTGAATTTCATCAATGATGAAAAAGACTTTGAGCAAGACTTCCTTCGTTTTGATCGTGATGAACCTTGGGTGAAACGTGTGGCTGAATATGTAGGAACAAAGCATCACTCTATAGAGTTGGGATCAGATAGTTTAATAGAGCATTTATTAATTCCAATGCGAGCGCGTGATCTACCTGGAGTTGGAGAACTAGAAACATCACTTTATTTGCTATTTAAGGAAATGAAAAAAGAAGCAACAGTTGCACTTTCAGGCGAATCCGCAGATGAAGTGTTCTCAGGATATCCATGGTTCCATCAAGAGAAGTTTTTAGATGCAGAGATATTCCCTTGGGCTGTTAATTTATGGTATAGTACAGAAATTTTATCAGAGGATCTTAAAGCGAAAATTAGCCCTGAAAAATATCAAAAACAAAAATTTGAAGATGCGGTTGCTGAAGTTCCTTTTTTAGAAGGTGAAAGTGATCTGCAAATGAAGCAACGTCAAATGTCTTACATGTTTATTACACGTTTCTTGCCATTTATGCTTGAACGAAAAGATCGTACAAGTATGATGAATGGCTTTGAAGTACGAGTTCCATTTTGCGATTACCGGCTTGTAGAATACTTATGGAATGTTCCATTCGAAATGAAAAGCATAGACAATATTGAAAAAGGTATTTTACGTCGAGCTTTTGAAAATGTACTTCCAGAGGATGTACTTTATCGCAAAAAAAGTGCATATCCAAGCACAAAGGATGCTTCATATCTACAAGGTATTAGTGATTGGATGCTAGATGTGTTGAACGATCCCCAGTCACCTATTTTATCATTAATAAATGTAGAAAGAGTTCGTGCTATTGCAGAAGGAAAAGACAAAGTAATTTCTGGTAATGATGCACGAAGTATAATAGATTATTTACTTCAAGTTAATAGTTGGCTTCAGGAATATAATATTAAATTAGTATGGTAGATGTAATTTTCAAATAAAGAGAATAGCTGAAACATCAATGACCTAAGTGAACCGCACCTCCAATGTATTAGATAGTTATCTAATACTTGGAGATGCGGTTTTATTATTTTGGGGTAACTAGTTCTTTTAGCATAATAGCGATGTGTTAGTTCTAAAAACTCAAGAAAGCTTTAGAATACTATTATAGTTGGTCAAGGACATGAACTAGACATCTAATTATTTCAGAGGATTTCTCGATTTGCTCTGGATCAAAATCTGAAAGGTTCGCATTAAGAATATGTTTTAGTTTTTTCTCTCTTTCTAAGTGACAGTTTAAACCACTAGGCGTAAGTTGGACATTGACAACTCTCCGGTCGTTATTTGAACGAACACGCTCAACGTAACCAGCTTGTTGTAATCCATTGATTAATTGAGTAATACCAGCGGCGGTAGTTTCTGCTCGATCAGCTAATTCTTTGACTGACAATTCGCCTTCTTCAGCTAATACTTTAAGGGTTCGAGCATGGACCATTGAAACTGCCCCTAATGTACGAGTAGCTCGCCCTCTTAAACGTCCATCGGCTGCAGTCAGACTATATATAGCCTGACTAAGTTCGTCTATCGCAGTTAACTTATTTGAAGAATTTTTCATAACATCACCATTTTCCCGTTAACTAAGTACTTAATTATATGGTGTTAACATTAACATATGAAAAAGAGTAGAGTCAAATTAAGTAGAGACTGGCTATTCATTTTCCAAGCAATATTATATATGCTCACCTTAAATCATCAATAAAATAATAAGACGACTTGGTTTGTAGTCTTGACAAAAGTACAAATTATACTTCATTATTTTAATTAAGTACTTAATTATTAAGTACTTAATTAAAAACGTAAAGGATGATTATTATGACTCAACGTTCACAATCTCAAGGATGGGCTTTAGATATAGCCCTTGCACTTGGTGGGTTTGATGCTTTGCATCCTGAAGCAAAGGCAACTATGGAACAGTTAGGACACGACCACACTGATTTTGATAAAGTTTTTTCTCAAGTAAAGAGTGGAGCAATGATACCAAAAGCATGGGCGACGGTTGCTTCTCAGGCTCAAGAACGTGCAAAACATTATGAACAAAAGGGATTCACTGTTACTGCTCGTGATCTATATCAGCGAGCTGCTGTTATGTGGGGACGTGCACAATATTCATATTTTAATGATGATCCACGAAAATTGGCATTTCGAGAACGTTGTAACGAATGTGTGGCAGCTATTTCATCACTTGGAGGAGGAACAGTACAACGTATAGTACTAGAATTTGAAGGCAAACAGATATATGCACTACTTCATTTGCCCTCAGGTGAAGTTCAGAATGCACCAGCAGTAATATTAGGTCCAGGTATGGATATGATTAAGGAAGACTATATACAGATTGCGCAACGTTATTATACGTCTCGTGGTATCGTAGCTCTATCAATTGAAGGACCGGGTCAAGGTGAATCTGTATCTGAAGGTCTAAAAGTAGATTTGACTAATTACGAACGCGCCGTTAGTTGTTATATCGATTTTCTATTAAAACGGCCTGAGGTTGATCCAAAACGGATTGGATTTTTTGGTATCAGTATGAGTGGGTATTGGGGGATGCGAGCTGCTGCGAGTGATAATCGTATAAACGCTATAGCCACTTTTGAAGGTGTATATGGTGAATTTGATACCATCTTTAACAGAGCTCAGCCGAGTTTCAAAGCCAATTTTATGTACATGTCTGGTTACACTGATGAAGTTGCTTTTGAAAACGAGTTGAGTAGCCAGATGAACCTGTGGAAATTGGCACCAAAGATTACTTGTCCAGTCTTCATGGGAATAGGAGAATTTGATGAACTTACCCGTTTGGAAGAAGCATTAAGTCTTTATGAGTTTGTAGAAGCACCAAAGGAGATACGCGTCTATGAGAATGAATTTCACCCGCTTGGTGGAGTAGCTGCAGAAATTTTTCGTTTTGGTGCAGAGTGGGTGGAACTTGCACTTGAAGGAAACTTTAAAGCTAACCATGATGAGCGTTATTACATGCATCGTGATGGGGGTGTTACTGAAGGGACAGCTTTTCCAACTTATTGGCTTGGTGCCCAGCCGGCGGAAATTAAAGCACGCAAAAAGTGTAATAAATTAAACGCTTGTAATAATTAACAAATTTATACTGATTAAAAAAGAAAACAACAAAAATAGTATGTAGCTTTTTTACACTATTTTTGTTGTTTTCTTCAAATTTTTAGACTCCTCATAATTATGGACATTGATGAGGATATTCAAAGTTCGGAAGACTTCGAATTGCTGAAAAACACGGAGGAAAGTTACAGGAAATGTTAAGGGATTTATAAAGTAGGAAGACAAACTATATTTTTTCTTGAGCACAACTAGCATACATATATTCTCTAGGGATCCAGACCCGAATTGTTGAGACAGACAATGACAAATCTACGGTCTGAGGAACATGACCTTCATAAAAGGCTAAGTATCATTGGATGGGATTGCAAGACAAATCAAAGTCCCTATTTTTGAATTTTTAAGTTGATGGATGTGTGGCGATACCCCATAGCTATTAAGTTAATATTTTAAATTACCCCCATAACGAAAATTTTATATCACTACAACAGTCATTTATGAGAAGTTAAGCCATTTTATTTATTGCTATGCTGTTTTCTTGTGACACAGAGTACAATTATAGACAACATCTAAAATATTAAAGACTTTCTTTTTCTCATAACAGTGGAACTTTCGCCATTTTTCTGTAGGAGGATAAACAGGCGAAGCAGGATTACTTGAGTTGAAAGTTCTTGATACAATCCGATATAAGCTTCGTAAATTTCGTGGGTTTGTCCTGGTTATAGCTGGAATGAATTTGACAATTGTTACAGAAAAAAGAACTGACATTCTTACAAATCTGGAAAATTGAAAATGGCTGTTTATGAAACTTTCAATATTTATAATTAAAGTTGGTGCTACTTCTTTATTGCATTAGATAGCAATGTAATTTATAATACGTTCAAATGATTAAATTCTTAAACGGAAGGTAATGTTAGCGAAATGAACTGTAATGATAAAGTAATGCATATTTTAGAAAATTTAAGACCATGTTTCCAAGGGTTGGGAGATCCAACTCGTCAGCAAATTGTATCGCTTTTAATTGATAAAGATAGCTTGAATGTGACGCAAATTGCGGAGCATATTCCCATGTCAAGACCTACTGTATCTCATCATTTGAAAATATTGAAACAATCAGGGTTACTTCGAGTTCAGAAAAAAGGCACTGAAATGTATTATTGTCTTGAATTTAATGAAACAATAAATCTTTTAAAAGAACTTGTTTCTTTAGTTGAAGATGAATGTAAGAATTAGGTACTCATTTATAGTTTAGGGACACCCTTTGTCCCTTTTTTTAGCGACATTATGTTAAAAGGTTTAAGTTTTTAATCATTTAAACTTATGATCTCACGCTAATTAAAATGGAGGTTTCAGATGAATAAGAAAACAGTATTAATTGTTGGTGGGTATGGTGTTGTTGGTAGTCAAATTGCTCAAATTTTACATGATCGACATCCTGATTTGGAAATTAGATTAGGAGGAAGAACTTTAGGGAAAGCGTTACCTTTTGAATCAGATAGAGTAAAAATAGTCACTGTAGACAACACAACAGATGATCCGTTAAGAAATTTGGATGATAATTTCACATTAGTTGTTAATGCGGTTAATGACCCGCAAGATAGACTACTTCTATCTGCAGTTCAAAAAAAAATTCCATTGGTTGACATTACTCGTTGGACTGAACGTTTTAAGAGTTCTATTGATCGATTAAAAAATGTTGAGGTCCAATCCCCTGTTGTATTAGCTTCAGGGTGGATGGGAGGGACAGCAGCCCTTTTTGCTAAAATGTATTCAAAAGATATTCAAGAGGTTACGGTTGATATCAACGCACTATATTCTCTTCAAGACAAAGCAGGACCAAATTCAACAGCATATATGGACCGGTTAACGATTCCATTTGAAGTCAAAGCTCGAGAGGGAATGCGACAGGCTTATCCAATGACTGATCCGATCAAAGTCCGCTTTCCCAACGGTTATATAACCAAATGTTATCGTTTGGATACTCCTGATCACGTAACCCTGCCAGAATCAATTCATGCTGTTTCGGCTAACTTTCGGATTGCTTTTGATAGTAAAATATCTACATATGGACTGGTTTCTCTGGTGAATACAGGAATTTGGAAACTGATTAGTGGAGAAAAATTTAATGACTTACGAAAAAATATTCTTTATAAACCCGGAAGTGGAAGTGCACATAACATAGTTATTCATCTTAAAGGTTATGATGCTAATGGTGTATTGCATAGGCGATGTGTGAACATATCAGATCCGTTAGGACAGACACATCTTACTGCTTTAGGAGCAGCTGTCCAAGCAGAGAACATTTTACAAACATCTGATATTATGGTTCCGGATTCTAAAATTTACTTTCCGGAAAATTTATTAGATTTGGGTATGAATGCATCTGTAATTTTAGATTTTTATAGGGAATATGGGGTTAATATTACGAAAGAAAATATATAAAAGGTATCGTTCTATTCGTGGTAGTACACATATGGCTATCAAGCAAAGAAGAGCAAATACCCCAAATAACTTAATGGCAGTTTAGTTTAATAAGAACCAATGGTAAAATGATGAGAATTAATTATGCTATGGGGCTGGTCAGTTGTAATTTTATAAAGGAGTTGTGAAAAGTTGAAATATCGCAAAGCAAATATCGATGATATTGATAAATTGGTCGAGTTAAGAAAAAAGCAATTAGTTGATGAGGGGATAGAACCTAATATAGATATTGGTAGAGAACTATATGCTTTCTTTAAAAATAAACTAAGTGAAGGTACTTTAATTCAATGGCTAGTGGAAGATAATGAAGAAACTATAGCTTGTGGTGCAGTAATTTTTTATGAATTTCCACCTTGTTACACCAATAAGACTGGAAAAAAGGCTTATATCACAAATATGTATACTAATGAAAATTATCGTGGGCAAGGAATCGCAACAAAGCTGTTAACTAAATTAGTTGATGAAGTTAAGATTTCAGGTATCTCACAAATATGGCTTGGGGCTTCAAAAATGGGTAGACCAGTGTATAAGAAGTTTGGTTTTATGGAAACTGATGAATTTCTAGAATTAGGGTGTTTTTGCCCATCCACCGAAAAAGGGGAATAAGACAAGATATTCCAATGTGGAAAAGTAACTCTAAAATCAACCTTTATTATATATTTTGGAGTTACTTGACGTTAACTTTTCTACGGAAAGCTGACACTTTTATCCTATGCCTAAAGGCGGACTGAATTCCTGCATAGGTTTTCCAGTATCACTGAATTTGTAATGAAAAGTTGTGAACAATTGAAAAAATAATGGTTGAAATAATGAAAGGTGAAAAGGAGTTTATTTCTAATAAGCGAAATATTATATTGTATTGTTTTATCCTAAATTATTTGTAAAGGTGGATACATAATGACAGTAAAGAAGCTTTATTTCCTCCCAGCAGGTCGTTGTATGTTGGATCATTCTTCAGTTAATAGTACACTTACACCGGGTAAACTACTAAACTTACCTGTTTGGTGTTATCTTTTGGAGACAAAAGAGGGACTTATTTTAGTAGATACAGGTATGCCAGAAAGTGCTCTTAATAATGAGAATCTTTTTAAAGGTACATTTGTTGAAGGACAAGTTTTACCTAAAATGAATGAGAACGATAGGATCGCAAATATTTTAAAGCGTGCCGGATATGAGCCAGAAGATCTTCTTTATATCATTAGTTCTCACTTGCATTTTGATCATGCAGGAGGAAATGGCGTTTTTACAAATACACCAATTATTGTACAGCGTGCTGAATATGAGGTAGCACTCTACAGAGAGGAATATTTGAAAGAATGTATATTGCCGAATTTAAACTATAAAATCATTGAAGGAGATTATGAAGTAGTGCCAGGTGTGCAATTAATATATACACCGGGACATACGCCAGGGCATCAGTCATTATTAATTGAGACGGAAAAATCAGGTCCAGTGTTGCTAACTATTGATGCATCATATACGAAAGAAAACTTTGAAGATGAAGTACCGTTTGCTGGATTTGATTCGGATTTAGCTTTATCTTCAATAAAACGTTTAAAAGATGTTGTTAAGAAAGAAAATCCGATTATTTTCTTTGGCCATGATATGGAGCAAGAAAAGGGCTGTAAAGTGTTCCCGGATTATTTGTGAGATAGCATATAAAAAGTCATGGGCTCGTTTGAGGTGACCCCGAAAGTTAGGTCATGACTTTTTGTTTTGGGGTGTTATAAAATTCTTAAGTTGATGGGCATGGGGTAATAATATGAATTGGAGGTTCCTTTCTAAGAGTAGGGAGTCTCTTTAATCTCGCTACCGATAATCAAATGATATGTTAATTAGATTTGAATATTGTATGCATCGTCTTTTCTTCAATAAATATTAAGTGATAAACTTCATATGTAGTATATAAGGAGATTATCTCATAGGTTATTTGCAAATATTAGATGGGGAGTATTTGACACCTACATAATCTAAGGATTTAGATGAACTTAATAGATAAGTATTTACGATTGCCTTCCTATTTTTTTAGGATTGTTTTAGTGAATCAAAATTAAAATTCTGTATACATCTTTTGTACTAGTAGATCTAAGTCTATAAGTATGTACAATTACACCATTTGACTAATGGGTAAACTTTACAAACTGTTATATACTAGTATTGTGTCTTGCCTTTTTAGGTGCAGTACACAGCCGGTGATTGGCTAGTGGATGTCCTTCCATTTTGCCAGTGCCGGTTTTTTGTTGGATAATAGAGAAAATGAAGTTTTTATAAGGAAAGAAGGGGTTGTTTTGAAAGATGTAAATTCTATCTTTATGAGAGAAAAGATTGCTAGTTTTTATCTTTATTTTATTTCTTTTCTTGGTTTGGTTACTATAACTATATCTTTACTTGAAATTAAAATCCCTTCTCATCCAACAATACTCATATTGTTGTTACTATTTATGGGGATTGCAGAGTATTTTCCTGTAAGGTTTTGGAGAGGAACTAGCTCGCTTACCTTTCCGATCATTTACGCTATGAGTTGGCAGTTTGGAATCCGTATAACTATTGTTGCTATTGTACTCGTCACGCTAATTATTCACCTGCATCGTCGATCACCGATACAAAGAATGTTGTTTAATAGTACTCAGCATGCGCTTAGTTTGATCTTGGCCGAATGGCTCTCAAACAAATGTATGTACTTATTAATTAATAAAATAGATATGTCGGTTCTGTATGAAAATTTAATATCTTTATTATTATTTTGTGTGTTTTTTTGTTTTTTCAACAATCGCTTTTACGATTTGTTAATGATACTTCTTCCGCAACCATATTCAATTTATCAGTGGTACAAAAAAACTGTAACGGTATTTCTTTGTGAAACTTTTGGTTTCTCTTATGCGGCACTGATGCACGTATTAATTAGTACATATAGTGTGGAAGTAAACGAGATTACAGTACTGTTTTTCTTTTCCCCACTTGTAGCAACTTCAGTAATTAGTTCTTTTTCTGTACGGATAAGGATGGAAAAGGAACGATTATATGAGTTATTTCTTATTACGACCGAAATTAGTCGAGGATTAACCGGAGGAAACTTGAAACATATTAAACAAGCACTTAAAGGTTTTTTTGGCATACAAGCTTATGTAATATGGACAAAAGATGATGGGAACTGGAATATTCTATTAAAAGATGGGAAAGTCCGATCTGATATATCTGATGATTCAGAAAAGTTCAGGGCGTTTGAGGAACTTTCTAAAAATCTTGTATTTAATGATTGGAAAATTGGTACTGCTCCTGGAGATGAAATATTTGATAGTGTTATACGCTCACTTGTATATTTTCCTCTTATAGTAAATGATGAACTAGTCGGAATGTTTGTTGCAGGGAAAAGTAGAAATGCGGGTTTCTTTCCAGAAGATGTACAGTCGTTAGCTACATTTTCTAACCAATTAGCTAACGTAGTTAAAACAAGGTTATTGATTTCTGAACAGGAAAAAAGAATGATCTTAGAAGAAAGGAATAGAATTGCCCGTGAAATTCACGATGGTATTGCGCAAACATTAGCCGGGGTGATATTCCAACTAGAATCCGCGCGGAAAAAATACCGTGATAAACCAATTGATATGCAGCAGGTAGTAGAGAAAAGCATAAAAGACTTAAGAGGAAGCCTAGGAGAAGTTCGCTACTCTATTTATGCTTTAAAACCATATCCGACACAACAACTAGGCCTTAAGCAGGCGATAGCAAGTAAAATAAAATCTGTAAAACAAGAATATGAACTAGACATTATCTATCATGAAAGAGGTCATACGCGTGCGCTTAGCTTTTCAAAAGAAAGAGTGATATTTGATACATTACAAGAGAGTTTGCAAAACATTGTAAAACATGCACAAGCAAAAAAGGCTGATGTTTTACTCAGTTATCAAAGTGAGCACGTGCTTTTAAGGGTTAAGGATAATGGAGTTGGTTTTTCACTGTTTGAGTCTATGGTTAAAACGAAGAATGAGCCACATTATGGTATATTACATATGAATGAACAAGCTGAACAATTAGGGGCTACTTTACAGATTGATAGTTCTGTAGGGAAAGGGACAGAAATTACACTGTTAATTCCAGATTCACAAACAAGGGGTGCGTAAAATGATTAAAATATTAGTAGTAGATGATCATGCTTTTTTACGGGATGCAATTCGGAGCATACTGGAGGATGAATCTGATATGAAAGTGGTTGGAGAAGCTAGCTCTGGGGATGAAGTATTGGGAAAAGTAGAAAAATGCGGACCAGATTGTATTTTGATGGATATTAACCTTCCAGGGAAAAATGGGATTGAAGCTACCGATTTAGTGAAAAAAAAATATCCAAATTGCCGAGTACTTGTGTTTACAATGTATGAGCATGATGAGCATTTAATGGATGCACTCCAGGCCGGTGCTGATGGTTATTTATTGAAGGATTCCTCATCAGAGCAGGTAGTAGCAGCAATTCGAATGTTATATCGAGGCGATTCAGTTATTCATCCGCGTATGACTAAAAAATTAATTACATATCATCAGCAAAAAATGAAAGTAGAATCAAATGAAAATGAACTGACGGAACGTGAAAAGGAAATTCTCTTTGAACTAGTAAAAGGACTTAGTAATAAAGAGATTGCTGAAGTTTTATATATTAGTGATAAAACAGTTAAAATTCACATCAATAAAATTTTTAAAAAGCTAAATGTGAAAAGTCGATCGCAAGCAGTGATTTATGCAGTCCGAAATCAATTGGTGCCGCTAGATTAAATAAGAAATCTTTCAAAGAACTATCGTGTTGCTTTATTCTGTATCACAAAGAATAAAGGACAAGATAGTTCTTTTGTACTATGTAGGCATAGAATCCTTAGAGAAAAGATACTCCTTTCGTTTAATTTTCAGAATAATCTAAATGTGGAATAATAAAAATAGAATTACATTTTAACCTTGTTAATAATTCATTTTGTAAAAATAATTTGTTGAAAATAAATGATGGGGGGCCCTTATAGAAAGAGTAGAGTGAGTGATTAGCTATATGAGGTATGGGGATGGTAGTAGTGTTGGTAAACTTTCATGATACAAAAGATTAAGATTACTAGAGTTTCCAATGCTAAATGGGAATTTAAGAATCAATTTGTTTCAAAAAATAATATTAAAAATGGGGAGATACAATATGAAACGAGGGAAATTTGGAAAGATTCTTATTGGAACGTTAACAGCTGGAATGTTATTGTCTCAAGGGATTCCATATAACGTATTAGCGGAAGAGGTAAATACATCTACTTTAACTGGAATTGATGATGCGAACGCTATCTTGAAAGGTCTTACAAAGGAACAACGTAATGCCTTAAAAACGTTAGATACAAAACCAGGTTTTGTTATTTCACCAGGTATCAACACAGCAAGTCCTAATAATGTGAATGTGATTATAGAATTTAAGCAAGCACCTAGCAAAATTGAAGTATTAAAACAAGCGGCTAAAGGGAAAAAGGTAGCTCTTTCAAATGCGGAACAAAAGGTAGAAGCATCACATAAAGGGTTTAAAGCAGAGCTTGAACAGCTTCAAAAGAATAAAGAGAAAGGGACCAATGTAAAATCTGCAAAGATAACAAGAGAATATAAGAATGCTTTTAATGGTGTAGCGATTTCTTTACCCGCAAACATGATTGAAGATTTAGTTCGTACTGGTTTGGTTAAGCGTGTATGGGAAGATCATGAGGTTAAAATTGATTTGCCGAAAGAAACAGCTAAGACTGCTGTTGAACCTAAAATGGCAGATAGTATACCGCAAATTGGTGTGGACAAGCTACATGATGAAAAAATAACAGGTAAAGGAATTAAGGTAGGGGTACTGGACACAGGTATTGATTACAACCACCCAGATCTAAAAGATGCATATAAAGGATATCGTGCAAAACAAGGTGAGGACCCAAGCAAAATAGATCCGAACTCCATAAAAGGATGGGACTTTGTTAATAATGATGCTGATCCAATGGAAACAACGTATAAGGATTGGCAAAATTCTGGAGGATATCCTGAGATTTATGAGGGAAGTGCATATTATACATCCCATGGCACGCATGTAGCTGGGACAATTGCTGCAGACAAACAGAATAGTGTGGATTATGCAGTGAAGGGCGTTGCCCCAGATGTAGATTTATATTCTTACCGCGTATTAGGTCCATATGGAAGTGGACAAACAAGTGGTATTCTTGCTGCAATTGATAAAGCAGTGAAAGACGATATGGATGTTATCAATTTATCACTAGGAGCGTCTATTAATGATCCTTTATATCCTACTTCTGTCGCAGTGAACAATGCAATGTTAGCAGGTGTTGTTACGGTAGTAGCAGCAGGTAATAGTGGTCCGGGAGAAGGTACCATTGGATCACCTAGTGCAGCGGCACTTCCAATTACAGTTGGAGCCAGTGATGCTGCAATGAATATTCCAACGTTTTCCGCCGATGCAGGTGATGTACATGTAGATAAGATGATGCTACTTGGAAAAAGCTTTACTGATAAGATTGAAGATTTGAAAGGTCAATCCTTATCGGTTGTATATGCAGGGCTTGGGAAATCAGGTGATTTTACAGGGAAAGATGTGAAAGGGAAGTTAGCTCTTATCCAACGCGGTGAGATTACATTTGATGAAAAAATTAAAAATGCTAAGGAAGCAGGCGCAAAGGCAGTATTTGTATATAACAATGTAGATGGTGAAATTACAAGTTATCTTGGGGAAAGTACTTCATCTATTCCATCATTCCGCTTAACAAAAGTAGATGGTGAGAAATTACAAGCAAAGGCTGTACAAGGAGATGTATCATTAGCGTTTGGGGAACTTAGTAATATAAAAACAGAGGGAGATCACTTAGCTGATTTCAGTTCCCGTGGTCCTGCAACTAAAACAGATGATATTAAGCCAGATATTGTAGCACCAGGTGTGTCTATTTTCTCAACTGTTCCTGAATATATTAATGATCCAAAGGATGGAGAAAATTATCCGATAGCGTATGGACGTATGTCAGGTACTTCTATGGCAACTCCTCATACTGCAGGAGTAGCGGCACTCATTTTACAAGAACATCCAAACTATAGTCCATTTGAAGTAAAAGAGGCACTTATGAATACTGCAGTTGACTTAAAAGAAGAGCGTTCTGTATTTGAGGTGGGATCGGGAAGAATTGATGCATATCGTGCAGTTCATGCAGATACATCTATTGAGGTTATCGATAAAACATCAAACGTTGTAGATGATGAAGAAGTAGAAATTGAAGAAAAAACAGGTTCTATTGCATTTGGGTATAAAAATCAACTTGAAAATGGGCCTATTAAGGATAGTCGAAAAGTCTTAATTAAGAACAGCAGTAAAACAGATGGGAAAGAGTTTAAATTAGAAGTAGAGTTTTCACCTACAAGTGTAGGTGTGAAAGATGCAGCGAAGAATGGTGTGAAGCTAAATATACACGATTCTATTAAAGTAGCTCCTGGTACATCAGTGGAAATTAGCCCTGAAATTATCATTCCTGAAAACGCTGAATTTGGTAGATATGAGGGATATATTCATATTTCAAATAAAAACAATGAAAAAGAAGTATATCAAGTACCGTTTGCAGTTAAATTTACAGAAAAAGGGATTGCGTCTGTAGATTTACTGAGAGATGCAATGGCAACAGATGCATCTAAATTCCATCCATTTATGGAAAGACCAAGTTCGCCGTTGGCATTTAAATTAAATAGTCCTCTTGAAATTATTGATGCAGTTGTGAAGGACCGAAAGACAGGGAAGGCATTAGGAGTCGTTGGTACACTTAATGCAAGTAGTCTAATACCGAATGTTGAATATATGATGTTTTCTGGTATGGGAGGGTATGTATTTCCATTCACAGGGGATCCAGCTCACCCAATTGGGGATAAACCTGTTATGTTGCCTGATGGAGATTACGAATTGGACTTCGTTGGATATGATAAAGAAGGAAAATCGTATACAAAAGGAGATAGTATAATTATTGATAATGTAATTCCTGAAATGAAATTTAAAGATGTACAACCTGGTATACATGAGGTCAATGATTCCATGTTTAAAGAAGAAGACGGCCAGCGTGCGTTATGGGTGCATGGTAATATTTATGATTCTACAGTAGATGCATTAAAGGCAAAAGGGTTGCAGTATGATCAAAAAGCGAATCAAATTGTATATTATCAAAACTCAGCCTTCCCATCAGGTTGGTTGAATACAATTCAAGCAAATGGTGATTTTAAATTTGGATTACTTCCAGAGGAAATAAATGAGCCGTTAAATTTAAAATTATTTGGATATGACCTTGCCACTGCAGGGAATATGGCAACTGGATATAAAGATTATGTCTTTGTAAAAGAAGGGACAGAATACGCTGTTCCAAGTTATGACAAAGATAAAATAAAATTAGGTGAAAAAATTACGTTAACTTTGAATCTCAATAATGTAAAACAGCTTATGTCAGGTACGTTTGAAATTCCTTATTATAAGCAGCTCTTTAAATTTGCAGATGTGAAACCAAATCCAGCACTGACGGAATATGTAAAACAGCATGGACTGAACCTTAAATTAGAGGATCCGAAGATAAATGAAGAAGGAACTTGGGAAAATAAGGTGAAAGTTGGCGCGTCATTGGAAGGAAAAGAATTTAAAGGATTAGATGGTGATACACCATTTTTAGATGTGACATTCGAAATGACGAGTGATGAATATTTTAATGATTTAACTGCATTTGGAGCAGATAAGTTCACTTATACAAAAGCTGGTGCATCAGAAGGTATTGACATTCCTGTGTTTAAAGATAAATCTTTTGCTATTGTTTCGAAACATTCAACGGTTACAGGATATATTGGTCCGGAAGCTTTCTTGAATGAAGAGGGGTATTTAGGTAAGAAAGACTATACAAAACTAGGAGCAAAAGTGTACGCAGTTGGCAAGGATGGAAAGAAATATACAGGAACAGTTAATGAAAATGGACAATTTGAAATTCATAGTGTCCCAGTGAGCGATAAAGAATATGATATTTTCGTAGAAATGCCAGGTCATTTAAATAGTAAATTAACAACAAAAATAGGAAAAATGCAGGATGGAGAATTAGTGGGACAAAACTTTAGAGCTGACATGGATGATAACCTTGCAGGTGATGTCAACGGCGATAAAATGGTGGATATTCAAGATGCTAGAATAGCAGCACTGTCATATGGAAAAGGAAAAGTATCTGTAAAAGATGGAGATATAAATCAAGACGGTGTTGTGAACGAAACTGATATTCGTTTTATTGAGAAAAACTTCTTGAAAAAGGGTCCAGATGCTAAAGAAAATCAGAAACCGAAAGAAAATGTAGGGCCAGTGACGTTAGAGAAAATTTTACGCTCTATCGGTTTAGAACCAAAAAAATAAGTGGACAAACTTCTAGAGTAAATAAAGCAATCAGACAATGAATAGTAAATGAAATGGATTGGTTAACAAATAACGGGTAATGATTTACGGTATCATTGCCCGTTATTTTAAAAGTAATAGTCGTTGGGTACATGAAGTAACTAGATAAAAGTAAATTCATTTTCGTTAAGGGACAAGGTAGTTGCTTAATGATTATTGTTTGTGGGATGGAATTTAGGTTTGTAGTTTAAACTTTAAAAATAAGGGGACTTGTGAAATGAGTATGAAGAAAAAACTTGGTATGAGTGTTATAACTGCAGCGCTGGGCTTATCATTAATTGGCGGGGGAACATTTGCGTATTTTAGTGATAAGGAAGTATCACAAAACACGTTTGCAGCGGGTACTTTAGATTTGAGTGTAAATCCTGAAGTTGTTATTAATGTCGACAATCTGAAACCAGGTGATGAAATGGAGCGCGGTTTTCAATTAGTGAACAAAGGAACCTTAGCAATAGGAGACGTGAAACTCCTGACAGATTACAGTGTAATCGATGCGAAAGGGGATAATGGAAATGCTGATTTTGGTGATCATATCCGTGTGGATTTCTTGTGGAATTTGGATAAAAATGAAGTTCCATTATGGTCTACTACATTATCTGAATTAAAGGTAGCTACGCAAAATGGAAGTATTCCTGACCTTGTAAAGAAAGGTATTGTAGATCGAGAAGGAAATGGACTTGCTCCTGGTGATGATGATACATTTTATGTAATGTTCACATTTGTAGATAGCGGTGAAGACCAAAATGTATTTCAAGGAGATGCATTGAAATTAAATTGGACGTTTAATTCCATGCAAACAAGCGGTGAAGAAAAGTAAGTGTAATAATTTTAATGCTATATGTTTAAACGTATAGTGTGCAATTAAAAGAACTGTTATAAAATTGAGGAGTTTATCGAGAATGGTAAAGCTCCCTATAAATATATGGGGAAAAACTGATGACGATTTTCCTTTTTTAGATTCTATTCCTAAGTTGATAAATAGGTTAGATTGCGCAATTAATTGGGGGATAAATACAAGTAACTTTGAACAATATTAAGTTCACCATTTTTATGGTGCCTCTTTTTCTATAACGGTAAGTTCAAATTATGTTTCTATCAAATAAAAAATACATCCTTATAGGGATGTATTTTTTATTAATAATAATGTTATAAATTATTCTACATGAACCGATATACTTTTAGATAATACTTGCATTGAGAAAGGAACTCTAGCTTCAAAAGCTATAGTGTTTGTTGAATTTGGTGTGTTTGAGAAGATGTAAGAATCCTTAATACGTAATCTAAATGTTTTTTCAGATCCGAATGGACCAGTATAAGAACTGACTTCGTCTAAAGAACTTCCTGAATATCTAACACCATTAACAGTTAAAGCCTCAGAATATGAATCCGGTGTACCTACTTCACTAACTTTCACATAAAGGTAATCGCCTTTAAGAACAGGAATAGATAAGTAAGAACTTGCACTATACATTTTGTTATTATCGCCTACAGCACTAATACTAACACTTCGTAATGGAGAAGAATCCGCCTTTGAAATAGTTGGTAAAAATGCTAGTGTAAGTGCAAAACACATAGCTAACATGCCCATAAATTTTTTCATATTAACAACTCCTTAGGTATTTATTTAACATCCTGTATTTTACAGGTTAAAAATGTAAATTTCAATATTGTTATATAAAGAATAATTATGTAATTATGCATATTTAATATAAAGTACGCCAAAACTCGGATACATAAATCCCTTGCTGTTACATTAGGGTTACGAAAATAACTAAAAGAAAAAGGAGATTTCTTTCTGATAATAGGGGGCCTCTTTGCTCTTGGTACCGATTATGAGACGTTATACTAGACATCATGTATAGTGTATACAACCAAAAATAAACAATAAATCACTTCTTTTAAATGGTAAAATAGGGAAAAGGAGGTCCTGTATAATGCCTTTAGAAAACTCTATTTATTACATTGGAGTTGCTATTATTTTATTGATTATCGGTGCACTGCTTGGGGGGATTATACGTTTAATTCAACATACTAGTAATTACAAAAAGCAAGATTCAGTTGAGCAAAAGTTAGATAAAGTTATTCAACTTTTAGAAAAACAAAACAAAGATTGACCTTACTCAAAATATAAGTAGTTTGCAATAGCTCCCAATAGAAAAAATAAAATGAGCTGTCCATATGGAGGGCTCATTTTATTTTTTCTTATCATGGGTGTTCTTTGAAATGTTGAAGATAACCAAACACTATTAAGCTAACAAAAGAAAATATCCTTAAAATAATAAATAAGCCGGTCTTTGTCAGAAAGTAGGTGTTGTAACAGTGGTATGGTCCCCTTATTAAACCGTTGATTCAGTCACTCCGGGCTGATGAGTACTTTTGTTGATACTTCTAAGCAGCTAGATAATTGGGCAAAAGAAGCTATAGCTATATTTTGGCCAACTCATATACATAAATCTACTAAATCTTTTGCTTGGTACTGTCTGTTTTGTTGCACAAAACCAACATCTCTAGCAAGATACTGCAAGATATTTGGAGATAAAAAATTTGAATCTTTTGAGCGAATAGTTCTAATTCATCATACACAGAAACATACATAAAAAAATCATCCTTTTCTATGATCCTACAAAAATTTTACTTTTATATTTGTAGGATAGTTTTAGACACAAAAATAAAGAGATTAGCAATGTATATGTGTCTTAATGTAAAATATATATTGCATTAATTAGGTTGATAATTTAATATATAGAATATAAGATTTATTTAATGTTTGTAAGTAAAGAGAAAATTGCAAGAGTTAAAAGAGTCTAACTCAACAGGAGTTGGCCGATGTTGTAAACGTTACGCGACAAACCAGTAGCCTTATTGAAAGCAATAAGTGTAACCCTTCTTTAAAGGCTTGTATGCATATAGCTAAACATTAGATAAGAGTTTAGCTAAATTATTTTGGGAGGAACTCTAAAATGGAAAAACTAAAAAAATGGTTTTCACTCAGTACACACTCTGATGAAAGAATTCAACAAATCGAAATGAAAATTTGGGCGCAATCTGGAATTATTGTCCTACTTTTAGCTTTTATAGATGTTGTAATAAGGGGAGCATATCTACACCGCCCATTCCTAGAATGGATTGCTTCATTAGCCATTATAATTTGTTATATGATATTCTTTTTTATTAAATCTATTCTGACTGGCGTTTATGAAACAGATATTAATAATAAAGAACAATTAAATGAAAAATTAAAAGAAAAAATGAGTAATACCTTTATTTTTTGTTTTGTCGCAATTGGTGCTACTACATACAAATATTACTTCCCCGAAGATTTCGGTGGATGGTTAGTAGCAATAGCAAAATTCATTATACTTTTCATTTTCTTATTTGGTATTCAATATCTTATTACAGTAATAGCTTGGAAGAGATCCAATAAGATTTAATAAATATAGACAAAAAAGCTTATCCTTTAGCACTTAATGATAAGCTTTTTTATTATTTTTTTATCGTTTTTTTGTTTTTGTGATAGTTCCTTCTCTTAGGTTGATAACGATGTGGTGGTACTCCATCACTATCAAATTAAAAGAATGATTCCACGTTTTAAGAAGAAATTAATTTGTTTTGATTGAAAATAGATTATAAAGTTAATATTTAAATATAAAGAATTTGAATATTAATATGTTATCATTTGAATGATTCAGATATGGGATACAAAGTTAATATTTTTATCTGAGGTCGTTTATACATATGGAAGAGTTAAATTATGAAAAGGTGGAATTTACTATGAAAGCAATTAAATTAGCAGGTTTAACACTTGCTGCAGGTTTATTATTGGTAGCGTGTGGTACTGAAGAAGCGAAAATAGAGCAAGATGCGAAGAAAGAGGAACAAATAGAAAAAGTTAAAGCATTTCAGGTAGAAAAGCAGCAAGAAAATAGGAAAGTAACTGTGGAGCAATCGACGGATAAATCAAAACAGCATGAAAATGTAGAAAAGGAAACAGTTAAAGAAGAAGCAAAAGCAGAGCCAACGCCTGTTGAACAACCGAAAGCTAGTGGGTTAAAAGAAGCACAAGCACAAGAAAAAATGGAACAATCAAAGACAGCACAAGGCCAGGGAGCACGTAATAAGGATGTGAAGTTAAGTCAATTAGGAATCCAAACAGCAAAGGATGGAATAAAGGTGGCTGCACAGGCACAAGACGTCCATATTGAAGCAAAAGACAGCCTAACTCGAATTGTTGTTATTGTTCCAGCTGGAACATCGAAAGAACGAGCGCAACAAGTAGGCGACATAGCAGCGCGCCAGGTGGCAAGTTTCGGGACAATGGGATTATATGTAGATTTGAAAACACCATCAAAAGACTATTTAGGGGAATATTGGGAAAATTTCTCTGGTGATATCGGTATCTATGACAGCAACGAAAAACAATTAGTACGTGGATATATTTCCAAGTTAAATCCAACAAAAATTAAATGGTAAGAAAAACAAGGTCCCTACACAATGTGTGGGGATTTTTCCATAAAGAAAAGACACCCGAATGTGCCTTTTCCAATAGTTTTTAGCAGAAACAACTGCATCTGATAATGATTAATAGTATAAAGAGTACAACGAGTAAAGCAAAGCCGCCGCCCCAACTACCACCATATCCCATAATAATGTTTTGAGGACTGAAATCTGTCCAAATCCAGGCTTACCTAACTGTCGCTTGCCAAAATATGAAAAAAATAGCCCTCCATCTAATCAAAAAAGGGTTAGTGGAGGACTATTTTTTAATTCTATTATTTACTGATGTTTTCTTTCGTTAAAATCAAAAAAGATTTCAGAGTGTCTTTCAGATATTCGCCTTGCAGTAGCAGCAGTTCTAACTACAATTAATAGTAAGAGGGTATAGATATATATCCTCTTACTATTGATTAAAGGCATGAAACATAAGAAAAGACACTATATAGTGTTTTTTCTTGTTGATATAGCTCTAAAGAAAATGTATTGATTAATCAAAGATTGTTGGATGCTTCTTGTTTAATCTTAGCATAACATAAATATGAGGTTTCATTAATAAAACTTTATATATTAATATTATATAACTGAGTTTATCTCAAATACTATTAGGAAAATTATATTTTTCTATATTTAGAACTAAGTTAGTAGGATTGGTAAACCAAAAGACTATTATGTTATACATAATAGTCTTTTTTATAGTTATATATTGAAATCCTAATAATTGTAATAGGTAAATTGATTGTAAAATATATACATTTATAGTTAGTTGTATTAATATTATTATAAATATTGGAAATTGAGGGTGATAAATGTAAATAATTTAGATGAAATTTGAAACTTTCTATAGTAAGTTTATAGTTTTGGGAGAAGAAGAAAAACTAAATTTTGGAGGTTAATTCACTATGTTAAAGAAAATGATGTTTATGTTAATGGCTCTTACTCTAGTTTTTGTCCCAACTCTCGCTTCAGCTGCAACTATAGAGGATGGGAAAAAATACAACGCAACACACGAGGAATTAGAAGCTCAAGTTAAAGAATTAGAATATATATTTTCGGTATTAATGGTAAAAGATGAAGAAACAGGTAAGTATCTTCTTAATAAAGAAGAGTTAGCGAAATCTTCATATAACAATGAAGAAAAAGCAGCTATTATAGCTGGTGTTTATGTAATGAATGATGAAGAAATTCCATCTAATATGTACTCTAGTAACGTTTGGGAAAGATGTTGGCAGGATGCATTAGGTATTAGTAAATCATATTTTAATCAAATAAAATCGTATCTTAAGAAAGAGGATTACTGGGGAGCATTGGGTATGCTTTCGTTGCTTGGGCTACCATATAAGCCTGCGTTGTTATTTGCTTTTGCAGTAACTTGCGGGCCAGCTCCAGCTTATATTGCACCTAACCCTCATGAATAATAAGCCTGATATCTTATAGGTAAATGAACTAAAATTAGAATCTCTTTTGTGAATCTATTGATGCAAAAGAGATTCTTTTATCTTTTTAAACAAGTATTTCTGTTAAATATGAAAATATTAAGTATATTCTGTTGAAAAAAAGTAGATTTGAAGTAAGTTAAACTTTCATATGATATGCTTATTCTATACTAACTAATTTTCAGGTGAGGAGTTGATCGGTTATTACTAGTATAGAGAATATATATAATGTTTCTGTCTTCTTAATGCTTTTATCTACTTTTTGTTTTTATCTGTATTTACGAAAAATAAAAAGAGAAAGAAAGCTCACTGGTTTCGAATTTACAATGTATATCATAACACAAGTTAGTTACATTCTTTGGGGAATCTATATTATTTATATAAACTTTGGATGATATTTTTTGTTTTATGAAAAAAAGGCTATTAAAAAAGGGTTTGAGATAAATATCAAACCCTTTTGACTATATATAATTATTTCACTGCCTCTTTTAATTCTTTTCCAGCTTTAAAAGCAGGTGCCTTTGAAGCGGCGATTTGCATTTCTTCACCTGTTTGTGGGTTACGTCCTGTACGTGCAGATCTTTCACGTACTTCAAATGTACCAAAACCAAGAATCTGTACTTTCTCCTCATTTGCTAACGCATTTGTTATTGTATCTAATAACGCTTGTGTTGCTGCAGCAGCATCTTTTTGTGTAAGTTCAGCTTTTTCTGCTACTATTTTTGTTAATTCTGTTTTATTCATTTTCTGCACCTCTTGATATGTAATTAGGTGACTATTATAACGTGTGTGTATTCATGACGCAATTATACTGTACTTAGAAAAAGCCATAGCAAGAGCAAGAGGACAATGTCTGTGTAAAAGGCATAAGAAGGATATTAATTATCGCTTTAAACTCTGTTCATATTTCTTTACATCTTCCATGGTTTTAAATATTAACACATCAAAAACTCCTTTTTCATTCCCACATACGATAACAAAACCATCTGTTGCTTCCAGAACTCTACCGACGCCACCATCTGTAAGTGTAATACTGGTGAGATGTTTTACGTTCAGTTTTTCTTCTTTTTGAATGTAAGTAGTTATGGGTGTTCCTACAGGAAATGCGTCTGTGATTTCTTTTGTTGTATATGTCCCATCATCAATTGACTGAGTTTTAGCTGTAATAGAATCAGTTTGAGTGGCACATCCTGTTGAACATATTAAAAGAATACCAGTAATCATACTTACACATGCTGTTTTTACCATTCACAAAATCCTCCTATAACTGTTCGTATTGTCAACCCATTTAGGGTAACAAATTATATATACGAAGTTTGTTGGATTATATGAGTCGTAATTCAACAAAGATACAGGTATTTTGGCAGAATGTGTTTCAAACAAAAGAAAAGACACCCTAAGGTGCCTTCCTGCGACTTGAACCATCGTAATATGGTATTGGATGCCAATCCAATTATTATTTTACCACGTTAATTAATTTTGGTTGTTGAGAAATATAATTTAAATCTATATGTTGTTTATTTTTGCTTCGTAAGCTTTTTTGTAGTGGATTCTTCAATCTATTCAGATTTACTTTTAATTTCAGGGGTTATTGCTATCTTGCTACCCGGGTGCACACAATAACAGTATTACTTGCACCAGAATCAACTAAATTAATTAAATGTGAAAAAAGTTAAAAACTAAAACGTATGCTATTATTATATTGAGAATTATAAATTAAAAGTGGCTTCTGGAAGGTAATAGTTATAACTGAAAACAATAAAGGGCAAGTTATTTTTTAGCATTGATATTATAGGTTGTATTCTTTGCATTATAATTCTTGTTAGTTTTAGAACATGGATACACCCTTTATTATTCCTTATCTTCGGACTAATTTTTCTTATTAATATAGTAAATACTCTTAAGGGAAATGGGCCTAATTCAAATTAAAATGAATTTGAATCCCTTTAAGGGGTCACCATATCAAAAAAAGAAATTGTACGTTTAGACACAAATGAACCAGTTCCCTGTACGTTAAGGAACTGGATACTTCTTTATTACTTTTTGATATGATTTTTGTCTCTTAATGGTCTTAGATTATTATAATTTGTTTTTTGGTTTAAACTACACAAATAATCCAAGAAACCAAAATGATTTTAATTTTTACATTCATCTGATTGAAAGATGAATGTTTTTTTGTACATATAAAAAAATAAAAATTTTTGTCACAAAAATCGCTATTCCGGGTTCTTTATAATACAGGCATCAAATGAGAGTGAGGTTTTAACCGACATGTTTAAGATAAAAAGGGAAGAAAGGCCTGTTTCAGATGTGACATTTGAAGATTTATTTAAACAAAACTATGTGTACGTTGTGAAACAGATTGTTTGGATTGTCAAAAACCAGACGATTGCTGAAGAATTGGCACAAGAAGTATTTTTACAGTTATACCGCAACAATTGGAAGGGGATTGAGAACTTATCTGGATGGCTAATAAAATCTTCTACTTTTGTAGCTTATAAGTATTTAAGATCCGAAAAACGGCATCAGGCGAGAGTAGATAAAACCATACAATATCATGAAGTACAGCGCATATCATCCCTAGATGATGATTGGATTAGAAAAGAAGAAATTACACAAGTGCAAATGGCGCTAAGTGAAATGAATGAGAAAGATCGAACCATTTTATTAATGAAATTTTCTGGTTTTCAATATAAAGAAATTGGAGAGGTTCTACAAATCGACATATCATCTATTGGAACATTATTAGTACGAGCCAAGCAAAAGTTTCGTAAAATCTATCAACAATTAGAGGAGGCGTAATAAATGAATTGTTATGATATGGGATTTATTCAAGCATATATAGACGGTGAATTATCTGATGGGACAAGAAAAGAATTCACAAAACACATAGATACTTGTAACGCATGCCAAGATTTATTAATCGAAATTACCAAATTAAATCAATGGGAAAATGTCAAGTTAGAGGAAGCAACAGTACATTCATCAAAAGAAATTGAGATTGATGTTGACCAAGCGTGGAAAGTATTTGAAAGTCACACAAAATTAGAAAATGTTTCTTATATCAATGAAAAAACTGAACCGAAGAGGGGATTGTTTACAAATATGAATAAAAAATCAAAACGTTTCATGTATACTGCAGTAGCGGTAGCAGGGCTCTTTGCAACAGCTATGATTCCACAAGTTCGAGTGGCAGCTACAGATGTTGCCTCTTATTTTTCCAATGCAATTTCAAATGATACGATTATTGATGAAGGAAGAGACGTTACAAAAGGACAATTTATTCCTCTTGATGAAAAGATTACAGATCAAGGTGTTACAGTACATCTGAAAGAATTATATGTAGCGGATGCACGTATATCCGTTCATTACAAAATTGAAAAAGAAAATGGAAATGTAGTACAGTTTGAATTTGATACAACAGGGTTACAACTTGAAGATGACGGCAAAGTAAATGGTCAACAAGAAAATAACCCAGAGTATAAGAAAAATGGGTACTTCGGACAATTAGCATTTATTCAAGGAGGAAGTGATGGACCATTCGAACTAAAAGCATCAGGTGCAGAATTAAAGGAAATTGGTATTCGTTTTAAGGATAGACCAGAAGGTGTAATCACATTTATCGAAGGTCCTAAAGGAAAAGGTTCTTTCAAACAACCGCTCACGTTAGATGTAAACATAAACAGAATTGGAAAAGTATCTGGATCTTGGAAAGCACAACTTCAAATTGACCCTACCAAATTAAAAAAATAAAGCAATTTCAAATGAAAAAAAGAATAGCACGATGTGTTTCCAATACCATGTTTATATTCTTGTTTGTGTTACTTACATTTATTTCATACATGATTTCTACTCTATCTTTGTTAAATTCATAATCATAAGAAGGTAGTAAATTAAGTAGCCGGTTCCGTAACGTACAGGGAACCGGCTGAAATGCGTTCAAATGGTATCCAAACGTACAATTTTCTTAAAATGATATGGTGCCCCCATGCCTATCAACTTAAGAATCTTTACTATCCCCAATTGTAAAAAACGTTATTCTTTCTAAAAAGCTAAATAGAAAGGATGACGTTTTTTTATGAATCTTTCGATTAAAGATGAATTACAACTATTTTCTGAAGAATTAAAGCAATATATTACACCTGTATTTTTAGCAGAACTTGCAAGAGAAATCGGATTTATAAAGCGAAAACGTAAGTTTTCTGCCTTAGACTTAGCTACGATTTGTATTTGAATCAGTCAACGAGTAGCAAATGCTCCCTTAGTACAATTATGTAGTAAACTTCATGCAGCCACTTATACCTTACTCAGCCTTGATGGCTTAAATAAACGCTTAAATACAAAGGCGGTTTTATTTTTACAATATATTTTTCTTTATTGTTACAACAAAAACCTGTGAACAAACACAGACTTTAGCATTTAAAATACATAAATATGTTTATGTATTTTAATAAATTGGAATACCATCTAAAAAATATCTAAATTTTTAAAAAACTTTAGATGAATTTTTAAAAAAACTTTAGATAAACTTTAAAAAAAACTTTAGATAAATTTTATATTTTCTTTGTATAATTTATGCATGAATATGAAAACTCTCTTTAAAAGATACACAACTTTTTTTGTAGTATCAAGGGTTGAAATGAACTTTATTAACAGCAAAAACTACAATATACAAGGAGAACACTTTATGAGTAAGAGAATAAACGAATTAGACTCAATACGAGGACTAGCGGCTATTACAGTTGTATTTGGACATTTTTGTTTAATGCTACCATCGTTGCCTAATTCTATTAAATTTTCCCCGCTTAGGTTTTTATGGGCTGGTGGGGAAGCTGTAATCGTTTTTTATGTACTCAGTGGTTTTGTGCTATCTATGGCACTCTATCATTCAAAAACAAATTATTGGGGATATTTAATTAAGCGATTTGTACGAATCTATATCCCTTATTATTTCTGGATATTCATCACCTTTGCTTTATTTATTTTGTTTTCACCATATGAAGTTACGGGACTACGAGATTGGTTCTATGATAAGTGGCAAGGGCCAATAACAAACTTAGATATTATGAATCACTTTGTACTTCTGAATAACTTTTTTACGGATAATTATAATCCGGTTATCTGGTCATTAGCTCAAGAAATGCGTATATCTATTGTGTTTCCGTTGTTATTCCTTCTGTTTTATAAACAGAGTTGGAAGAAAACGATACTGTTTGCTATGAGCTTTTCTTTAATTGGTATTTTCCTTAATATGTTGCATATTGGGAAAGCTGAGGGGTTTTATAATGGTTATGCCGATACACTGCATTTCACATCTATGTTTATGGTAGGAATGCTACTTTTTAAACATCAGGAAGAACTTACTCAATTATATAGAAGTATGAAAAACTTAAACAGAAAACTTCTTATCGCATTAGGGGTCTTTCTATATCTATATTCCATTATGATTTATGGGCTTTCTAGTAATGCTACTACTTTCTTATTAAAAGATTGGGGTGTCGTAATTGGTGTTAGTATAATAATCATTATGGCAATGAATAACCTAAAGGTAAAAGCTATTTTAAATAAGGGTGTATTTGTTTATTTAGGGGAAATTTCATATAGTATCTATTTATGTCATTTTCCAATCACTATGGTACTCTTTAAACTTTTGTATACAAAGATACCCACCCTTTTCCTTCTTATCTTATGTATTACAACGACAATACTTTGTTCTATATTATCGTATCATTTAATTGAAAAGAAATGTATCAATTGGGCAAAACAAAGAACAGCAAAGTTCAAAAAAAGTGTGACATTTGTAGGGGTACGGAAACGATTCAAAGAATAACCCCCTTTGAAAAATCCTCCAATTCAGGCGGTTGTTTTTCTTTAAATTTCTTTATTAAACTTTGCACCTAAAAGAAATAATTTTGAGTCCGAAAAGGTACGAATTTTTAATACGAGGAGGAGTATATGAAGGATACGATTAAAACACGATTTATTATATTATTCTATATTAGTATTTTAGGTTTAGGAACCATGCTTGGAATATTTTATGTTAAGCATAAAACCAATATTCAAAGAAATAAAGTGATTGCTGCCGAAAAACGTTTATTGCAATATGAGCCCACCTTGAAAAGAGAATTAGAAAAATATAATTTAGGAGAGAAAACAGCAGTTTTATTAGGAATTATGTACCAGGAGAGTAGAGGTGAGGGTAACGATCCTATGCAGTCTTCTGAATCACTTGGATTAACGCCAAATGAAATTCAAGAGACAAGCTCGAGCATTAAACAAGGGGTAAAACACTTTGCTCAAATGTACAAATATGGAACGGAAAAAGATGTTAGCATGGATACAATTATTCAAAGCTATAATATGGGACCAGGGTATATTGATTTTATTGCTAGTCAAGAAGTTAAACAACACTCGGAAGATTCGGCCAAAAATTTTTCTAAGATGAAAGTTGATCAAAATCCAGAGATGTACACTTGTGGTGGAAATAAAAAAAATTTTAGGTATCCATATTGTTATGGTGATTTCACATATGCAACAAAGGTGAATGAAAAAGCAAAACTTATTGAAGAACTTCTCCGAAAAAATTCAAAATATATTTCAGAAAATTTTTAATGTAAGAACTTTAAGATTCATGTGAGAGATCTATTAAATCAGGTCATAGTGATACCCGTATTCTAAAAATAGTCTGACTACATGTCTGTTTCTGATAAGTTTGGAGTGACTCATGCAAAGTAGGCAGGATTTAAAAAGCACTCCACCAAGTTACGAGAATTTAGGTTTTACCGTAGGTACCATTTCACATTCTACAAAATAATATTAGGTTGATAATGTCTCTATTTAAATAAACTTTCCTTACCAAACTAATTATACACCTTTTTAAAGTAGTCTAATCAGTATGGATAATTTTGAGAATGTTCAATGTATCCTTATTATTGTAAAATTATATTAATAAATGTTAATGTACACATAAAAAACAGGATAGCTCCTATAAAAAGTATATACCACAATGGCTAGGGGGTTGAAATGGTGGAAAAAATAGTTTTTTTAAAAAAATTAGATAAGAAACTAATATTCATTTTATTCATATTATGTGTCACCAGTATTGTTGCAATATACAGTAGTCAGCAAACCGGGCAATATGGTAACCAAAATTTTGCTATGAAACAAATGGTAAATTACGCCATCGGATTTGTTTTATTATTAATTGTTGCCAATCTCGATTTAGATCAATTACAAAAATTAGCTTGGCCGATTTATATTGTGGGGTTCATCTCAATTATCATCTTAAAGATATTACCAGTATCAAGTTTTACACCTGAAATATCAGGTGCAAAAAGATGGTTTAGATTTCCAATTATCGGTGCTACTCAACCAGCTGAATTTTTTAAGCTTGCCTTACTTCTTCTGGTCGCAAGTTTAGTCGTAAAACATAATGCACAGTATATGGCACGGACATTTCAAACTGATTTACTTTTGATTGGTAAAATATTTTTGATATCTATTCCACCAGCGTTATTTGTTTATAGTCAACCGGATACGGGAATGGTGTTCCTATATATAGCAGCCATTGCATGTATTATATTTATGTCAGGAATTCAAAAAAAGTTAATCGTACTATGTGCAGGAATTCCGATGACTGTATTGTCTGCTTTAATATTTATATACGTAAAATATCCAGATATTTTCTTCAATAAGTTAGTTACTTTATTAAAGCCTCACCAACAATCGCGAATTTTAGGCTGGTTAGATCCATTTCAGCATACAGATCAGGGATATCAAACTCAACAATCAATTTTAGCTGTTGGTAGTGGAGGGATAGAAGGAAAAGGCTTCGGTTCTGGAAATGTTTATATTCCAGAAAAACATACTGATTTCATTTTTGCCACAATTGCCGAAGAAGGCGGTTTTATAGTTGCCACTTTTATAATATGCATATTCTTCTTACTGCTTTCCCGAATACTTATAATTGGTAATTCCGCAAATAATTTATTCGGCACCTTACTATGCGCAGGAATTGTAGGCGTTCTAATGTTACAATTTTTTCAAAATATCGGTATGATTGTGGGATTAATGCCTGTCAAAGGTATTGCACTTCCATTTTTATCATATGGCGGAAGCTCTTTATTTTCGAACATGCTAATGATGGGGCTTATTCTATCCACACGAAAAACATACAAAGAATATATGTTTTCAGTGAACCAGAACTAAATATCAAATAAAAAGTGCTTATACCTTAAACTATTCGTAGAATAACACGAGATGAATAAAAAAGGTTACAGAGCTATAATCAAGTATTGTTAATAGACAGAGGTAGGAGAAAAATAAATCTACAAATTATGGTCAGGAGAGGTTTTGCTCTTTGTAAGGATGAAAGGAGAAAAGAACAACAAAGTTTCAAAAAAAAGTGTAATACATGGCGGAATCTTATTTCTTTAGTAAATATAAGAATCCCAAGTTGTTAGAAAAGCAATACCAGGATATGCAAGGTTTATCAATGGATTAGGCGGAATTTTTAAAGTAGGTGTAAAATGAATTTTATTAATGAACTAGAAAAGAAATTTACAAAACGACAAGTTATATTATTTATATCAATAATAGGATATTATTCTCTTTTAATAACGGCTACCACATTTGGTCGTTCAGCTGGGAATATCTTTGTAAGAACAATTGATTTCGATGTATTAAGCCAGTATCAACAAGCATGGAATCAATTTTCATTTAATTCTTTTTTTCATATCATTGTTAATATAGGTATGCTGTTGCCGTTAGGGATTTTATTACCTTTATTTAGTGAAGTTTTTTTAAAAGCAAAATGGATGTTAATCAGTTCAATTACAACATCTTTATTTATTGAAACTCTTCAATTTATAACACTTCGTGGAAGTGCGGAACTAGACGATTTACTTCATAATACTATAGGAATGATGCTTGGGTATTGTATATTAAATATAATTCTTATTTTTATTAAAAAAAAGGAATCACACACACAAATAGTCAAATATTTAATCTTACCTACTGCAGTAAGCTTCGTCGCACTTGGAATAATTATTTCGTATCAAATGAAGGAATTTGGTAATATGCCATTTGATCCTTACAGAAAAACAGATATGTCTCATGTCACTATAAAAACATCACTAGAGTTAAGTAATGAAGGTAAAAAAATGCCTGTTTACGATTCTAAAGGTGAAATAGTGCGAGACGTCGAAATTATTTCTCCAAAAGAAGCATTTCAAAAGCTGAAACAAGGAGACATTTATCCTATGGGAACTTTCGAAGCGGGTGAAGAATTTGAAGGTGAGACATTAGTCATTACAGAGTATAATTTGGAGCACGTCACTGATACAAAAGGTTTTTCTCAACCGGTATATATTTTTCGCGTACAGTTAAAAAATCATGACATAGTTATTACGGTTCCACCTATTTCCGCGAGAAAATAATGTGAATTTTCTTATTTTATATATGATCAATAGGGTGGTTTTGTTGCAAAGTTTGAAAAAAACATAAACAGGTTGATAAATGTGAACTGCACCTCCGATTGTTAGACTGTGTCTAACAATCGGAGGTGCAGTTTTTTATGACTAAATTTATTGCAGAAGACAAAATGAATGCAGTTATACATTATTAAAATGGAAATGAAAGTATAGAAGACATCGCGAAATCACTAGGAGCGAATCACGAAATGGTCCGCATGTGGATAAAAAAATTTGAATATCATGGAATCCAATGGTAGATACAGGATACGGACAAGGTCAAGGTCAAGTATTAATGACGCTTCTTCATTTAGCATTACCTATGCGGGGGCACCCATGCCCATCAACTTAAGGATTTTTACTACCCCCAAGTACAAAAAAACGTTATTCTTTCTTACATAATATAAATGAGAAAGGGTGACGTTTTTTATTAATCTCTCGATTCAAGAGGAGTTACAACCATTTGCGGAAGAATTACAGCGCTATATCACACCCTAATTTTTGGAAGAACTAGCAAGAGAGATGAAGTTTGTAAAGAGAAAACGCAAATTTTCGGGATCAGATTTAGCTACCATTTGTATTTGAATTAGTCAAAGGGTGGCCAGTGATCCTTTAGTACGATTATGTAGTAGACTTCATGCAGTTACAGGTACTGTACTTAGCCCGGAGGGCTTAAATAAACGATTTAACGAAAAATCAGTGTTATTTTTAAAACATATCTTTTCTTTGTTGTTACAACAAAAAATCTGTGAACAAACTCACATTTCTAGCCAACTTTTTGCGCATTTTAAACGTATTCGCATCATGGATGCCACTATGTTTCAAGTACCCCATACTTTGGAACATATATATCCTGGTTCAGGTGGCTGTGCGCAAACAGCTGGGATCAAAATTCAATTAGAATATGATTTGCATAGTGGACAATTTCTTAATTTTCAAGTGGGACCTGGAAAAAATAATGATAAAACATTCGGAACAGAATGTTTAGATACGTTACGGCCAGGCGATTTATGTATTCGTGATTTAGGATATTTTTCATTAGAGGATTTAGATCAAATGGATCAACGAGGTACGTATTATATTTCGCGGTTAAAGTTAAATACAAACGTATATGTAAAAAATCCAGATCCGGAATATTTTAAAAATGGTTCCATTAAAAAACAATCAGAATACATACAAATCAATGTCATACAGATTTTGAATTAACTCCAACCAGGGGAAACGATAGAATATCAGCAAGCTTATATTGGAGATAAACAGCAGTTATTTTCACGTCTCGTTTTTCATCGTTTAACAGCGGCACAATTACAAAAACGCCTAGAGAAAATTGCAGAAAAAGAAAAGTCAAAACACAGAACCTATTTAGAGAAAAGTAAATTAGTAGCGGGATTAAATGTATATGTGACAAATGCACCTTGGGAGTGGGTTTCGATGGAACAAGTACATGAATTGTATACATTACGCTGGCAGATAGAAATTGTTTTTAAAACGTGGAAATCATTATTTGATATAGATCATTGTCGCACTGTCAAACAAGAAAGAATAGAGTGCCATTTATACGGAAAACTGATCGCTATTTTCTTATGTTCTTCTACCATGTTTAAAATGCGTCAACTTTTATTACAGAAGAAGCAAAAAGAATTAAGTGAATATAAAGCAATTGGAATGATTCAAGACCATCTATTTCTCCTCTATCAATCCATACAAAACACCCAAGAGATAACAAAGCTTCTAACCCGCCTGTTTCACCTTCTACAACAAAACGGACGGAAATCTCATAGATACGAAAAAAAGACTGTCTTTGATATTATGGGTGTTATCTATGAGTATAGTGGATGCAGCAAGCAAAAGAAAGCTGCATAGTGAAAAAATGAAACCCGTTAGGGTTTATTTTGCGTGCTTATTTTTAATAAATCCCCCCATTTGGAGAGATTTCAGTTCAAATGAACAAAATTTTGTTTTGTATCCATCCTTAAGTTGATGGGCATGTATGGTGCCCCCTATAATCAAAAACGCTATACTTTTTGTAGAAATATACAGAGAGGATGGCATCTTTTATAAAAATAGCTCATGAGATAGCTAAGAAGCCCATGCTGGACAAGTAGATACAGCTGGTATGGACTATATCAAACACCTTGAGACAGTTGCTAGCTTTGTAAATACGGTGCTTATTTGCATGATGTTCTTGAAGATACTGAGATAACAGCTGCTAATTTATTAAATGCTGATATACCTCATAACGTAGTTGAGGCAGTGCAGGTACTGACAAAAGAGAAATACACACCTTATTTTGAGTATCTCAGCAGAGTGAAAGAAAATTCTCTCGCCCGTACAGTTAAACTTGCAGACTTAAAACATAATTCTGATCGCTCAAGACTTGCTAGGATAACAGATAAAGACCTAAAACGATTGGAGAAGTATAGCAAAGCGATTCAGTTTTTAGGGGAATAAAAGAAACAGCAGCTTCTTTAGTGACAATTTCTTATAATACTAGTTGTTTAAAGAAACTCCTTCTTTCAAAAGTTTTAAGGCATGTAAGAACAATTTTCTGGTTGCTGTAAAATAAAAAAATAAGAGACGATATTCTAAAGGAGTCTAGAATATCATCTCTTATTATAAGCCTTAAAGCGTCAATTCAGGAATATGTAAATGATTTTTTAATATGTTTTGAAAAAAGGTGCGATAAAATATAAAAAGGAAATGGACCATTTGTTAAAAAAATCAATTTCCTTTTTACGATTTAAATATGTTTAAATTTTATGATAAAGGAACCTAAATCATGGCCTGTTTTTATTATAGCTATAGCTGAAATGATAGCTAATGGGTATTTAATAAATGGTTTGTTGAGGAATTCCTTTATGTTTTTCATGTTGTAGACCTCCATTTTATTAATTGTATTATTATATATAGTATCATAAATATGGTGGTTAACAGTCATGATATTTATCTCTATTAAATATAAAAAGAAATACTAATAATAAAGGATTATATTTTTAATATAATTGTTACTGAATTAATAATAGATTAATTTCTCCGGAGGTAATAGGACTTAATATTAAGAGAAATTGGCCACAGCTTACTAATATAATTATAGATAGGCCTATGTACTTAAAGAATAAATACAGAGTTTTTATAAGCAGGGAAAAATTGCAGTTTCAATTGAAACTGCAATTTTTAATTCATCCTTGCCATTATAGGGGAGGGGATTTGAAGTGTGCTAAGATAAAGTCATTTTAGTAAACTCGCTTCATTTTAAAATAAGTTTGAATGAAGGAGACAATTTGCAAAATACACTATGTTGTTCATTTCCTTCTTGACTCATACTTGCTTGATAAGTTGGAAATCCTTTATACGTTTTTCTTTTCCAGTGCCATAAGCCATTATTTTGATTGAACTCACCATAGTATTGATTGTAATCAAGCTTGTTTCCTGTGTTTTTACTAAAATTATTGCTAATAAAGATACGACTATTACTTGCATAGATTTGGTTATTGGTAATTACATTATTACGGGTATCGTAATTTAATTCTATTTGGCCACTCTCTTGATATTTTGTATCATTATAATTAAATACATCCAGTTTATATTGAAGGGAATATCTTGTATAGCGTTTTTCAAAAGCTTTTTCCCCTACCGCTTTATATTGTTTAATCCACTGTTGGAGTACACCCGGATGAACCTTTATAGATCTCGCAAGTCTGTTCACTCCGTCACTGCCATCTAAATATTTTTTACTGCCTTTACTTTTTCTTCTGGTGAGAATTTAGCCTTGAACTACCCCCACTTTCACCTCGTTTAGAAGTGAGGGATTCCTAAGTAAAGAGTTCTATCGAACTCTAATTGATTAGGCTAACCCCGCAGTCCTTGCGGTTAGAAGCCTTACCGCTTCATTCTTTAAATTGATACTTGCGTTAATATCCCTATCATGGTGTGTACGACAAGAAGGACATTCCCATTCACGTAAGTTTAGATTTTTAACGTCTTTATTTTGATATCCACAACAAGAACATAATTGGCTGGAAGCAAATGTTTTCGATACAACAATGACTTGTTTGCCATACCATTTTGCTTTATATTCCAACATGGTTCGAAACTGTGACCAGGATACCTCACTAATTGCTTTTGCTAACTTATGATTCTTTAACATATTCGATATTTGCAAATCCTCTATACCGATAACATCGTGGCTTTTGATGATTTCGGTTGAGATTTTGTCTAAGTAATATTTTTTAGCATTTGATATGTATTCATGAATTCTAGCTACCTTTACTCGCTGTTTATTCCAGCGAGAAGATCCTTTCATTCTTCTAGAAAGAAGACGCTGTGCTTTCGCCAACTTATCTTCTAATAATCGGAAAAACTTCGGATTTTTATAGAGTGTTCCATCTGATAAAATAGCGAAATCTTTTAGTCCTACATCTATTCCAATGTAAGAATGTGTTTTCGGAAGTTCTTGTACTTCTGTTTCAACTAATAGTGACACAAAATATCTGCCAGAAGGGTTTCGTCTAACAGTCGCATTTACAATATGTCCCTCTACTTCACGACTTTTGGCAAATCGAACAAGGCCTAGTTTCGGCAACTTTATTTTGTTCCCTACAACGGCAATGTTTTCATTTGTTTGTTTTGTGGTGTAAGATTGTACGTTGTTTTTCTTTGATTTAAAGCACGGTGCGCTGTTTTGTTTTTTGAAAAAGCGCGTATAAGCATCCGCAAGGTTGCGAACAGACGACTGAATCGCAATACTATCCACTTCTTTTAGCCAAACAAACTCTTTCTTCATGGCAGGGAGTTTGGCAGAGCATGTACCATAAGTCAAGCCTTTTCCTGTCTCTTTGTATGTGTGATCCCATAAGGATAGGAAATGATTGAATACAAAGCGGGAACAACCAATCGTTTTGTTGATTAGAATTGCTTGTGTTTGATTTGGATAGATACGAAACTTATAGGCTTTATTAATCATCATTTCATTCACCTCCATTTCGGTATATAACTATTATACACCAAACATACATTCGGTAAATAGTAAAGTAACACTTTCTGTATGTCAAACAATTAAGATGGCTTCCTGCCATCCCTTGTTCGAAGCCAATTCATCTCCCACCTACTCACTGGGCTGTGACCCTTCACGCTCCTTGAGGAAGGAGTCTTCTTGGCTAAAATGATAAAAAAGTACACCTCCAATTGTTGTTCGTGTCTAACAATTGGGGTGCACATTATTCAGGCGGTTTTCTTTTATACTTCTATATCTTTCCCCTCTGCTACCACTGTATCTCTCCATAATACAAGTAGTTTTCTAAATTCAGAGGTCTCAATTTTACATAGGTTATTTGGGGCACTCATAAAGAAGTTAATAGCACTGGTATAATTAGGTTCAATGTAGACTGCTGCTACGTTCCCTTCTATTTCATATTGCGGAACTGTTTGGTCAACTGCATTATCCAAAATCTGTATATACTCATCTGCTTCATCATCTAAAATATCTTCTAAAAAATGAGAAATTATAGAAATCTCCTTTGGCAAACGTATTCTCAATCCGCCAAGTTCATCACGATAAAATTCGTATGTATATTTCATATTTTACCTCCTATGTTTAATCATTTTTTATATTAAATAAGTAGTTGTGTTATATGTAATAAAACATAGCCCTATATTGCTTGGTAAATACATAAAATGAAGTGCAGTATTAATTATACCAATAAATCCCTGGATTTACTTAGGGGAATTTTAACTTTAATACACAATCATCCGTATCATAATAAAGCACATTATATAGTACCGTAGAAAAATGGTAGGGTGCGGAAATATAAAAATTAGTGAAAGAGTTTGAAATAAAATTTAACTCTGCTGCTATTAGAGTATTTTTACTTGGATATCGAGCAATAGATAGTAAATATGTAACTAAATTAGCAATGAGGTCCTAAATCGTGGATTATTTATTCTAATTTTGCTAAATATATATTCAGAATAATCAATCTTTTATTTAGAAACGTCAGAATTGAAGGTGGTATCCATATAGACGGAATATTCTGGTAGAATTAAATAGATATACATAATATGGGTGAGGGGGATTTATATGTCTGTAATTATAGGTAGCGAACAAGTTACAAAGTTATTGAATAATTGGTATGTTGAAATTCGTTCAAGAAACATTTCTAAAGCACACCGTATGAAAGAACAAATTGATAGCCTGATCCAGGAATTAAAAGAGGATGAATGGGATTCATTAGAAACTAAGAAGTTATTACTATATTATTCTCTCCTCGAGTTTCGATATAGTTATTTAGTGGATAATGTAAGCTTATCTGAACAAAGCTTTGAAAAGATTGAGTCTTTTGAAATGCCAGAGGATGAGCTATTATCTTATTATTATTATTTTTTTAAAGCTATTCATAGGAGTGTAACAGGGAAATATAATGAAGCGAGCGAATATTTTGATAAGGCAAAAGTTTTTTTGGAGAATATATCTGATGAATTGGAAAAGGCTGAATTCTATTACAAATTAGGTTCGTTTTATTATGATATATTTCAAGGACTTTTAGCGATTAAGTATGTAAGTAAGGCACAAGAGATTTACCGTAAATTTAATGGATGTGAAACAAACATTGCTTTTTGTGAAAATCTATTAGGTTTGGCTTGTACCCATTTAAAGGAGTGGGGACTAGCTGAAGAACACTTTGCAGCCGCAATGAATCAATTTCAAAAAATCGATGAAGACTATTATATTTTAATGGCTAGACACAACTTTGGTTTATTATATGCAAGTCAAAATCTTTCTGAATTAGCAATTCGTTATCTTTCTGAAGTGGTTGATAAGAAGCCTAAACATTATAAAGCTATCCTTATTAAAGCAAAGGAGCATTATAAACTTAAGGAACATGAAATAGCAAGAGACCTTATTAAAAAAGGGTTGGAAATCTGTAATGAATTGAAACTTGAGGAATATCAGCATCGTTTTATGATTTTAGAAGCGCTGAATAGAGATGCTACTGCTGAAAAGCTTGAAAAAGTAGTATTAGAAGGAGTTAAGTATTTTGAGAGAGAAGAGTTATACATGTATATGCAAGAGTCTATGGAAGAGTTAGCGATTAAGTTTTATCAAGAAGAAAATCACTCTAATGCTAGTAAGTATTTTTATTTAAGTACACAGGCGAGAAAAAAAGCAGTTGATAAGGAGGCCTTGAAATGAAGAAAACAATGACTATTTTAATGGGAATGATTACGGTGTTAACTTTAACTTTGGGCGTACAAACATTTGTAGAAAAACAACATAATACGGAGTTTACAAGATTTGCAGATGGAGATCATCACTAATAGTACTTTGTTATAATTTAATTGAAATGAGTTTGGAAAATAAAAAGTTGTAGTTTCAATGAAACTACAACTTTTTGTTTTTTGTATAACTTTTACATGGGAGAGGTACTGGGTAAAAATAGAGAATTTTTAGTGCATTTGTTTTATTTTGGAATTAATTTAAAAGAAGGGGGTAATTTGCTAAATACACTATGTTGTTCATTTCCTTCTTGATTCATACTTACTTGATAAGGTGAAAATCCTTTATACGTTTTTCTTTTCCATTGCCATAAGCCATTATTTTGATCGAACTCACCATAGTATTGATTGTAATCAAGCTTGTTTCCAGTGTTTTTATTAAAATTATTGCTAATAAAGATACGACTATTACTTGCATAGATTTGGTTATTGGTAATTACATTATTACGGGTATCATAATTTAATTCTATTTGGCCACTCTCTTGATGTTTTGTATCATTTTTATAAATTACATTGTTCGTAATCATGTTATTTTCAGCATATCCTTGCTGATTGTCATATCCACCAATTGCAATACCACTCATGATATTCTTGGATATCGTATTGTCTCTAACGGTAATTTGGCTTGCGCTTTTTCCTGCATGTTCGCTTGCCACCTCAATACCAAGGTCGTTTTCATAGCTTTGATTTTGCTCAATAATAATTTCCTTCCCGCCATCCACGTAAATACCATCAGCTGAATATTCATTATAACTGGTATTATTGATAGATGAATTATGATGGACAATATTGTTACGTACAATTCCATTCCGTGCTTGATCTAAAGAAGCTACTTGTGATACACCTTCATGTCCTATCAGAACAATTCCGATGTTGTTGTTATCATGTACTTTGTTATTAGTAACTTCAAAAGAATCTACATTCCCATTCACAGCAATTGCTTCACTCAGTCCTAATTTTAAATTTGTTACTTCGTTATTATCGATGACAATATGATTTAGGTTATTTTGTGCACTGGATGAAGTACCATAGACAGCAATGCCGTGTGCGTTTCCATCCTTTACATTTGCTTCAATGTGATGGATATAATTATTTCTAATCTCGATATGACTCCCTGTTCCAGTAATATAAATACCAATAGGGGTCTCGTTCACTTTTGCTGATTTTAAATTGCGAAACTCTAATCCTTTTACCTGAATATAATTTTTGTCCTCTATTGTAAATAACCCATCATCCTCTAACTTGACTGTGGAACCATCGAGGATTACTTTTTCATCCTGGTAATTTTGAAAAGTAATAGGTGCTCCCGAGATTCCAGAATGAGTGACACGAACTTTTTGGTTATAAATCCCGCCTCGTATGTAGATTGTACTTCCTTCTTTAGCAACGTTAGCAGCTTTTTGAATGGTAGCAAAAGGTTGATCTATTGTACCGGGATTGAGGTCGTTACCTGTTGGAGATACATAGTAATTTGTAACAGAATTTATATTGTTATTGGATTGTGCAAAGGCTGGTACTGGAAGTGTGAAAATTAACATACTGAGAGAAAACATGAAGATAAAAAGAGATTTTTTTAATGAGGGAAATATTTCTTGATAGTTCATCATTTTCTTCCTCCTTTTTATTAGCATTCCTTCTCAACTATATAATTCAAACTGACGATTTATATCTTGTACTAATAAAAAAAGACTCAGTAATGTATTATGGATCAAGAGACATCAACTACCACGGTATACTCAATTTGTGGAAGTCTTTATTGACTCAAGAATGACATTACATGGTGAATCTCAATATAAGGAAATAGAAAAGACATCTCTAAATAAGCCAACCTTGAATCATTAAGAGTTTCTTAGTCATTGATTTTTTTGTACAAAGAGTATTTGTAGTTCTTAATAGAAAAAAACTGCCTCCCAATTGTTAGACATATCTAACAATTGGGAGGCAGTTTTTTGTGCTCTGTAGTAGAACATAAAAATTTAATCGCCATTCTTTAAATTTATATCATTACGAAGGTGAATGGGTAAGAACTTCGCTAAATACGTGCCTGTTCTTTTAATTTGTGTAATTACGGAGGTGAAACAGAAAAGAACTCCGCTGAATTTTATCTCTATCGGTTTTTATTATAAATTATTTAGAAAGTAAAATGCAATGATTTTACTTAATTTAACAACTATTAAATTGTAACATAAATAATAAGTATATAAAAATAACATAATGTTTATTTTTTATTATAAACATTATTGGTTTGATTATTATAGGACTTGCTGCAATATTTATAGGAGCTAACATGGCACTGTTTTTGAATTATGTAGGGAATAGAGATGGGAAAATTAAGTGAAAATATTGCTTGATTTTTAATCATCATCTTTATTCATTTTATAGCATTCCTTTTCAACCGTATAGTCAAAATTTACGATTTATGACTTGTATCAATAAAAACAGTTAATATGTAAGAGGAGATACCCAGCGTAGTCTATTTAGTATGTAATAGTAATAAAACATTGATATTATATAATATATATAATTATTAATTGTATAAGAGGTGCATCTATGGAAAGAGAAATATGTTTCAATAATATTTGTGAGGGGAAACCTTTAGTAGGAAACTTGTATAATGTTAGGAAAGAATACTATAGATTAAGTAGTCCATATTTTGATCTAGATCAACTTCCAAACTTCTTAAATATTATCTTAAGTATAGTATTTATATTTATAGCTTTTATTCCCTTTGCATTAGTTTTTAGTATAATTCCAGAGTATTTTGTAATAATACGATTTATATTTGTATGGATCAGTTTTGGTGGTTCAATATATTTAGGGGCAAGATTGTATACCGAGGTAATTTATAGATTAAATAGGATACAAATAAAGAAAAGAGTTGAAAAAAATAATCATACATTGACGAATCTAATACTAGCTGAGAAACAATTAGTAGAACAATTAGATATATTAAAGATACCTGTAGATTATCGTTATCCATATGCAATTAGTAGGTTTGAGAATTACCTCTCTAATTATAGAGCAGATAACTATAAAGATTGCGTGAATATATTTGAGCAAGAAAGACATAATGAACGAAAAATAGATGAATTAAGAACGATTCAGGAATTACAAAGAGTTACTAATCATAAAGTAGATGAAGGAAACACTATTGGCTTAATAAATCTTATAAAAAATAGATAATATGTAATTATAAATCTCTTAAAGTAGATAAAATTATTATTTGGTAGTTGTATAGAAAAATAGTGAAAAGGCGTATCTAATAAATAAGATACGCCTTTTTCATGTTAATAATTATAATTATTTATTGAGCACGTTTTATGTATTTCATGTTTGGAAAGGAACATAGTTAAAATACATTAAAGTATTGTATCTGTGCAGGGATATTAAAGTCATTTCTGTAGTGTCTAAAAATTCTTCTTCCAATAATGGAGTAGATTAGTTCAATAAGGAATTAGAATAAGAACTTGTAGATTCTGAAGAAATGGAAGAATCGAAAGATCTTAAATACAAAGTAGGCTCTGTTATACAGAGGTAGAGAGGTTATAATTCATTTTTGATAAATTAGAAAAAGTTTAATCTGTATCAAACTGAGTAGAGGATTATAAAGTGTGTGCGGTTGCCTTTTGGATAGTGCTCTGAATGACAGTATTTGTGGCATTACCGTTATAAGTCACAATAATGAATGGTTCTTTTATTTTTCTTCTTCGTTCTCATCATTACTGGAAACTCGAATATAGTCTAATTTTTTGTACTCACAAAATAACAACTTCTTTTAAAAGTAAGAATTATAATATTGTCCAATCTAGTTAACCTAAATTATAACAATAATACACCAAAAGGTACTTTTGGTTTTTGAAGTATCCCAAAAGTATTTTTTATACCTTTTGACGTGTGATTTTTAGTCGTTTTTCTTATTTTTAAAAGTTGTACCTTTTGGGACGAAAAAGGAATCCGTATATTAGCTGTTTCTCAGGATGTTAATAACATTATTAATTCCTTATAATATAATAAAATGGATAAAGGGTTAGAAAAGGATTTCATTATTTTCTTAAATCTTAAAATGAAAATTTACAATTTTTATGAATCATTTCATGATAGAATTATTATATACAAGTATATGTGTTTAAATATGTAAAGGAGCTTAATACGATCTGCTTTTAGGGGTTTTTGGGTTATTTAAACAGAAAAAATGGTAATTATATCAAGAACGATATATAGTGGGTATATAAACTCAAAAAAAGTGAAAAATTTAAAGGTACTAAGATTAGTAAGGAAAATTTGGTTTTAGATCATTTAATCCAAATGCACTAAACGTTTACAGTATATAATCATTATAGGAAATTAAAAGGTGAGGAGGGATAGTATGCAATTCTACAAGATATTAAGACAAAGGGAAATGAAGAAAGAATCTTTTTGCAACTTACTTGATATGCAAAATTATGATTATGTAAAAGGGAATTACCCAAACTCTTTTGCAATAAAATATAATCCTGATTCATTTAACCAGTTGCTTAATAATAGTGTAACATTCAGGGAGTACCAGAGCAGATCTATCCAACAATTATTTGTTACAAATCAAAAGTTCCTCGCTATTTTAAACTATATTGATTTTTTTCATATGGAAATGGCAGACTGCTTATTTGTTGAAGACAATAATAGTTTGTATTTAGAGGAATATGATGAATTGTCCTCGGAAAGCGTTGAGGATGTAGTCTGTAGATACGGATTTAATATAAAAGAAGTTACATTTATTACAAATGATAGTAAAAGAAAAATAGTTCTTCAGAAAAATGGAGTAATTGGAATAGACGACGGGCTAACGGAGTCTGAGTATTCCGAATTACTAAAATTTATTGATACTCTAAATTTTGGACTAAAGGTAATTGACACATGAAAAAAGCTTTCTATGAATTCATAAAATCAGGTATAAAAATTATTGTAACTTTTATAATAACATTTGTTACTGCTATTATTTCTTCAAATAATTCAAATATCTTATATGATTTTCTAAATCGACATGGATATTCTGATCCTACAACACAAAAGGTTATATTGAGCGCTATTATTGCTGCTGTTGTTGGCGTTATACAATTATTACTTGGTTTGCTTTATAAAACTTTATTATGGGGTATTAAAAGATATTTTGAGCGTTTGACAGTGGATATAAACTTTAAAGTCAATAATAGAAATAAAGAATTAATCAAATTTAAACCAGTAGGCGGAGAGTACGTAGAAGAACAAGTTGATATTGAACTAAAAATTGCCCCGGCTGGTAAAATTTCAATGTTTATATTAAAACTATTAGGATTGCAGATAGAGATTTTCTTTAATCCGCAGATAATTGATGTAACTTTGGTAAATGACCAAGAATGGCTTAATGAAAAAGCGAGTACTAGAGTCAATGAGAAACAGGCAATTTGTATTAGTATTTTAGAAAACTACCGTTTAGGTGGACTTTCTATGAAACCTTTTATAATGACAGAGAGTATAGTTATTCTTCCGAAGCGAGTTAAAAGAGATACTGCGCATATAGATTTTAAACTCACGTCAGTCGTAGGAAGCAAAATAAGTAGTGCATTATGTGATTCTAATATGAAAGAGTTGAATATTGAATGTGAAGGAGGTAATTAGATGGCAAAAATATATTCTAATATTTTTTTACTAAATGATATTAATAGCTTATCTTCTTTGGATGAAGTGTTCAGAAGACAACATAGGGAGTTACTATCTCATGTGAAAAAAGATGTAGATCAGGTTGCTCGTATGTGTGAGTCTGAAAAAAATTTCATTTATTCGTGGAAAGAGATAGGCCAATTAGAAGAAATGAAATTACCTAAAATTAACGGTGAAAATAATTCTACAGAGGAAATTATTTTTTATCAGAAGGCAATCGCTAATTTAGAGTACTCAAAGAAAAAGCGAAAAGATAGTTTTGGAGATTTCCTACCAAAGGCTGAAAGAGTAAATGATTTAGATGTTGAGTCATTGTTTTTTGAAAAAGGAAATAAAGTATATGTACTTATTATTACGTCAAATGATTACAACATTAGTAGATTTAAAACGCTGATTGGTGAACACAATATTTCCCTCATAAATACTGAATACTCTCTTGAACCTGATATGTTTAATTGGTTATTTTATGTTTATACGGAACGTGATGGAATTTTAAACGATGACACGAAATTAGAAAATATTAGTGGTTTTGTAGGTAATGTAACTGATGACGCCAATGTTTTTACAGGAGCATCTTATCAGACAACAGAACTAATAGCGACCAAAGCATTTATAAGTAATGGTGGAGAACTAAAAAAGATAACACTTAGAGTTAGAGACACAGATGTAGATATTACTTGTATGGTTAATGAAAATTCTACTGTTGTAATAAGTTGTAATGCCTCATTAAAATTAAGAATAATGGATAGCATGGATAAAGCCACTTTTTTGTTATTGTATTTATATGGTTACTTAATCCTTAGGTTAAAACAATTGTATAAGAATGAATCTGATAGCTTTATCAAAGAAGATAATCCCAAATTTTCAAAGAAAATTGGGATTGATGTGATTAAATCAATTGTTGAAAAAAATAATATTTCATTGAAAGATCTTGAATCATTTTTGGTAGAAGTCTCATGTGAACAAGAGCATAGTTGATAATTATGTTTACTTAATCAATTGGAAGGATTGTTTATTTATCAGTAAAGTAAAGAGTGAAAAAAGGTAGAAGGAATGTCTTTCTACCTTTTTTATTATTTTAATTCTACATAAAATTTAGTGTCAATGATCCCAAAAGCAACTTTACACGGAAACGGATTTTTTTCTACTGAAGCAGCACGCATACAAGAAAGTACCCAATGTTCTAGTTCTAAAGGTAAGCGATATAATTGAATACTACCATCATTGTTTTTTACTGTTATAATCGGCGCAGTTACCCTGGTTGTAGCAAAATCATCCGTAGTTATTATTGCTACAGCATCATTAGTGTGAAAACCAGCACCTAGAACTTCATAAATCATTCCATCTTTTTCATTAATAATCATTGGTATATTTAAATAGGGATAGTCATTTATATCGTTATGAATAATTGCTCCTGCTGCACTCTTTCTTATTTGAGCCTCTTGCATTGTTTACACTCCTTTATAATGGTTTAAATGTGCTTACGTAAATATATTCTATTTTGCATCTATTATATTATAAAATTGCAGTTTCATCCTGTTATAAAATGAATCGGTACATATAACAGCACTATTTGAGGGATCAATATCAACAACAGTCATATAGCTAGAGAGCAAATAACCATTCTCATAATATGTAATTAGTATTTCTTCTTCAGATAATAAGGAACATAATAACATGTTCTCAATTAGTTCTTTTTCTTCATCTGTTAAGATCGGCCGAGTTACTTTGTTTTTCTCCTTGATGATTTCACGTATCCCAGCAAACTGTTCAGGAATTGCGGTAAACGGAGTGAATTTCACCATTCCTCTTCCTTTTGGCATATTAGCGTTATTCATAATCTGTGGCCTCCTATTAGTGTATTTCTGTGTCTGGTTGTAGCGCTATGCGTGTAGGAAATCCCTCGTAAAATACTGTTCTTCCCAAATTTTGTGCGTATTTCATCCATTACTTTTGTTAACTTCACTTCTTGTTCTCGTTTCGAGACATTATCAAAAAGAGAGATTTGTTCTTCCCCTTCTTGAATTAGGTTTGTTAAGGAAATGTTTATGCTGCGAATGGGTTCGCCAGTATATTGTTGATGTAAAAAGTATGTACATATATGATAAATATCCATCGTTAGATTTGTTGGACGGTTTAAAGTATGTGTTTTCCTAATACCACCTGTATAACTCTTGCTATAACCGACAGAAAAATGAATAGTTTGAGCAAGTTTGTTTTGTCTTCTAAGGCGATAACAAACTTCTTCAATATGTTCCAGTAGAACAATTGGGAATTCTTCTATTGTATAGTCACGCATTAGAATTTGGCTTTTTTCAATAGAAGTTGTTGAACAAATTATTAAGTTTTACAACTCAATGACAAAACAAGTCTTTATAGCTATTGACATTATTGATATGTACAACAAAGAAACTCAAAAGATTTTATTAGATAAAAAAGTAATCCTTTTATCTAATAATAAGTTGCTGACTACTAAAGATTGGCGAAATAGCAAGAAATAAAGTGGAATTTAAAAGTGAGCTAGAGTAAGGAGGCATAGGTTACAGGGTTTTAGATAGAAAAATGGAAGTGTAATTTTGGGGAAAGTCCAATATTGTAGTCTTCAAAACTTATGAAAATAAACCTTAAAATTAGACATTTAATAAGTGGACGGAACTTTCTAAACTGTTAGAACAAATAAAAGCACCTAATAGGTGCTTTTATTTGTTTTTTTTAGATTTAATGTGAAATATTTTAATGAAGACATACATTTTAACAAGAAATATCCTTAGATTGCATATTACATTTGGAATGTCTTCCTTTATTATTTCTTCTTTAATATCAAAATTAAGAAAGTATGTTGATATTAATATGTTAGTAAAATAATTCTTGCATTCTATAATTTCTCATACTATTTGCTGCACTCTAAGTAAACAATAGGAAAATATATATAAATTGAGGAGAAAGAATATTTTAAGATAACAGATTAATAATTAGATATACTGGTTTGGTATTAATTGGTGGATTTATTGGGAAGTCGGTTATATATAGTTATATTTGAGAGAATAAGATCACTACGGAACTTATATTGTATTTTAATAAATGTAGGTAAGTAATTGTTGCCTCAAGGTTTGCAAGGGAATTAAAGGGTATTTTATAAATATCATTCTAACGCTACTAATTAAACTTTAATCAAGCGAATTGTATGTTATGTATAAAAAGACCGTCTTGTTACGGTCTGGGTTAAATATATTAGATTTTGATTTCCATTCATAAAGCCTAATGCATTTGCGACATTAATATTAAAAAAACTAAGAGGTGAAAAATGGTAATTTAGCCTCTTAACATTATATCTTGCACACCTATTTAGATAGTAGTGTGCAAGAGTAGGAAAGGTCTAGTAGTATAATTAAAATACTTAGGTGAGTGATTGTTCATATTTATGTTTCCAAAGTTCTAAATTAAAAAAATTCAATTCTAAGTCTTGGGTTTTTACTTCATTGGAAACATACAACAGTAATGACAGGAATAAGTGTCCGTATAGATAAGTAAATGTACTTGTTGCAAGATAAGCAGAATTAGCATTAATACTACTTAGTCTAGCTGAGGAATTACCATGTAAAGTGTTATTGCGTATAGAATATAGTATTGTTTGAAAAATAAATTCTAAATATTTCTCATCATCTGATAATTCAACTGATATTTCTTCTTTTTCAATATAGGATACTCGTTTTATAGCTAATTCTTGCAAGAATAAAGCCAGTTGATAAGTTAAACCTTCAGACGTTCTTTTATTGTTTTTAATTTCCTCTTTAGTTGTTCCATTTAGGGTAAGTTTTATATCAGAATTAGTTAAGTTTACGTTATATAATATTTTATATGATTTACCGAATGAATCATATATATCGTTGTATATGAATTCGAAACGTTCCTTACTTTTAAATGTTCTAAACTGGCTTGATATGTACTTGGGATTAAAATCATTGACTACAATACCTTTTAGTATAAAACTTGCAATAAAACGGAAAGTTTGAAGAGGAAGATACTCTAAATAATTTGTAATTAAGCTTCCAATTTCATATTCATTTCCTCTATAATTAATTTTATGAATTAGAACATCATTAATAAGTTTTAAAGCAATGCGAATACTTTCAGCATCCCCGGGGATTTTGGTATTATTAAGGATTGCATGTTCTGTTGCGAGCTTTGAATATAGACTGTTTATACTCGCCCAAAGTGAATTGAATGCTAAGTCTGGTCTTTCAGGAAGTTGATAATATGAATCAAGGAGATGCGTTATTGCTGTATGTGGTAGACTGTTTTGAGACAACCAGGAGTCATCACTCCAGTGCGTACTATTAATTGTTTTAAAGGAGCCTGGTACTAATAAATTACCTACAGTATTCTTATGTTCTAAGTGTTTTTCATGTTTTTCTTTATTATAATTTAATATTAAGTTTAACAATTCCTTCTTTTTGCTTATATCCATTTATATCCTCCTCTATAATCAGTTTATTAGTATGTAATAAGGCCTCGAAATAAGATTTAGTTATAAAGATAACATCATATCTTTATAATAATCTATTAGGTAATAAAATGTTACTATTTTCTAATGAATTTATATAAAAATTGAAGTTCGTTAATAATCTCTCTAAATTCAAATGCTAATACTGCATAGATAAAGTAAATTATGTTGGTATTCCTGGTGACTTCTTATCTATGGTACATATAGTGTTTCTAGTTAAACGCTATATAACTGTTTAATTATATAAATATCCAGTATTTTCGCTTTGCTGATTCGCATTCAATATAGTTTACTTTATTAAAGTATCGCTTGTATCATATTAGGTTTACAGCAGGAATTATTTCTATCTCTTGTTATTATATTTATATATCTTCCTTTTTCATCTTTATCATAGTGTTGAGAAATTCTGGTCTTAATAGATTCTACTTCACCTACATAAATCATTTTTTGATTTCGTCCAAAAATTTTATACACGTCTGATTTAATAAGGAGTTGCTCAATTTTCTATGTATAACATTCCTTTAGGTTTTCAATTTCTAGTGATAAGATTGTATTATATTTAAAATTAAACAAACTTATTCTGATCCCACATTTTTTTACTGGGTATTCTTTATATTTAGCTATACAAATTGTTCATGATTAATTGATATGGTATTTAGTAGGAATATAGTAGAAATCGGCTTGAAAATAGTGAGAAGAAAGGAGAAACCATTAAATTACATTCTTTGTCCTTAAGAAATCTTCATATGGAATGGTTGATTCCTTTTACTGTAAATCCGTATTGGATTCTTTGATGAAGAGTAGATAGACATATGAATAGGGGATGAATTGGTAGTTAATTTAGTTTGATTTTTATGGAAGGATAATAGTAAAGTTAAAGCTTTTTAATGAATTCAATTTCATCATCTAATAATAATGGACGAGTTAAGTGTAAAGAGTTTTTTTAACATAATTCGAATTTTTTGCACCATAAATAGTAACTGAAACGGCTGGGTGGCTTAAAACATAACGTAAGGCAATTTGCGCTAAACGCCGATTTAATCGTGCAAATGAACGTAATTTAAAGACGAAGATTTGTAATGAAGTTTTTATGGTATTTAATGTATAATTTAATCAGAATAAGAAAATTAAAATAATGCTTATAAGGGGGATCAGAAAATGGAGTTATAATAAGAGTTAATTATTTTTATAATTTAAGTTTTTAATTGTTTGAGAAAAGGGTGTGGAGTTAGTTGGGTGATTTAACCGAATTATTAGATATATTAACGAAAATGGGGTTTATTCCATTCTTAATACCAATTATATATTTTATGATCAATAATTTTAATATTACAGATATTGAAAAGAAATTTTTAACTAATTTTCAAAGATTGCAAATCTTCTTAGCTAATATTTTAATAAATTTTGTTTTTGGAAGTATTTCCATGGCATATCCTTTATATAATGAGTTTGGAGAAGAGAATGGTACGAAATTATTTTTTTTACTAATTAGTATAATGGCATTATTTATATCTTTATATGTTTATATAATAATTATATTGTTTGAAAAAATTAATCCTATTGCATCTAAAATGTTTGTTAATTACGGGGATAAAGAATGGAGAATATTGAGGGTTATCAGTAAATCTCAGGTGGTGTTAAGTAGGAACGGTAAAGAAGATGAGGGATGCCACAGGGTAGTGATATATCGTGATTTAAAATCAGTAAAAGAGAAGGACATTAAGATATACTATGAGTTAAAAAAGAATAAATATTATATGTTTATTAGAAACATTTCTACTAAGGGTAGTATCTTTGTAATTGGTAGTAATATTCTTGCTTTTGTTTTTATGTTAGTGATAACTGTAATATTGAAATATCTAAATTATATTTATATCATAGCGTTATTAAGTATCTTCTTTATGCCAATGCTTTTAATAATAAATATGCATGTTTTCTACCTGAAAAGAGTTAATAAGTTACGTCCAGAAGTATTATCAGGTTCAACAATTAATTTGGATTGAAGAAGTCTACATTTAAATCATTGGAAATCAAGGATTTAGATGTAGATGGATAAAAAGAATCATTTAATTGATGTACAGCCGATTCGAAGCAAAGAACAGCTTGAAGACATGAAATGGTCTCTTAAACATCATTTTTCAGATTGTGATTATATTTTATTTCTAATTGGTATTAGTACGGGGTTACGTGTAAGTAATTCATTTAAAATGGAAACGAGTGGAATTTTGAAACTGAAGCAAAAGTGGAAAGAATTTAAAGTGAAAGAAGGAAAGACAAAAAAGGAGCGTATCATAAATATTACATCCATTTTTGAGGAAGTACTTCCATATGCCGCAAATCAAAAAAGTACTTGGTTATTTCCTTTTTGAAAAGGGGATAAACCAAGTAGTAAAATTCAATCCTACCGACAGTTACAAAAAGCCGGAGAATTTGCCGGCGTAGAAACTTTGGGTACCCATACCATGTGGAGTGCTTATTTTAGATTATTTTATTACGTAGGATTGTTCATTCGTATGTTTAGAACCAAGAATACCCTTAAGTATAAAGTGCATACTTGAGGGTATTAAATATATAGTTATTTTTAGTTATGATGCTATCAAGGTTTTAGTAATAAAGATATTTAACAGTTCAATTCAAATTCAAAGTTTTATATAACTTAGTGTGAGTAAAATAATCCTCTTTCCGAACCAGTATTATTATCATCACCAACTTCAACACCAGCATCACTACTCCATTCTAGCTGTATGAAATCTGCATTTATAGTTCCAATAAGAACAAGGTGTTTTTCTGGAGATGGATAATTAATTTCTATTTTAATAGAATTCCCATTAAGTGTATAAATTCCAGTTGTAGACGCTTTTTCTGTACCCATTTTGAAATCCACTTTCCCATCTTCATAAAACTGATAATAGTACTCATACTCAGTGATATCTCCATCACTATCCTTGGGATCATAGCTGTCTTCTAATGTTCGATAGTACCCATCAAATCTTACCTGAGAAGTTTTCTTTGAGCCACTAACTGTCTTAGCTTCATCAATGATCTCTTGAGGGATATTAGTACCTAAAATTTCTTTAGCCGTATGTAAAAATTGAGAAAATGTATACATGCAAAAATCTACAGATGCCTTATTTCTAATTTCTGTAATTAAATCTTCTTTTGGCCTAATAATTCGAACTTCATTACTTCTCTTATAATGATAACACCAGTCTTCCTTAACATCATTTGTAATAAATACAATGGGTTTTCCGCTTTGTTCTGCAAAATCTATAATTTGCTTCCATACAATTAAATCCCCATATTTTTGCATACCTTCTTTATTTGGTCCATCTTTATATCCTGGGGGAATCTTGTTTCTATAACGAATTTCTCCTTCTTCTACAATTTCCATTAGTTTTTCAAAGTTATATTCTCTCCCAATCTTAAAGTAGTTACTGAATGATTCAAGAACAAAATCTTCGGTTGCAAAAGCATTGATCTCTTCTTCTCTCTTTTTAAATTCTATTGCAACCTTTGACTTAAAATCAGAGAATGCTGTTTCGAAAGTTTTGCTAGCTTCTTCAAAGTTGAGTGAGATTGTGTTATCAATATATGGGTGAGTATCTTCTTTTTTTGTGTGGTTAATGAAATTATTGATTCTATTTTTAATATTTTTAATTTCACTTTCAATTACCTTTATTTGCTCATCCTCAAGTCGTTTATATTTCTCTTCAATAGGTTTCTGTAACGTATTTTCCCTGTTTTTTAAATATTCATATTTTACGTGATGAGGAATCCATAGTCTCTCCTTAATTCTTTCAAAAGTACTATTAAATATGTCTTCTTGAAATTTCTTAGGAAAGTAGTAGAATTCTAAGAGGGCAGAAGTATCGAAAATAAAAATACAATCTGTCCATATATTTTTTTCTTTTTTTTCGTTAGGTCTATAATAATGTTCAATATCATCTTTTTTCATAAATTTTATTCCTCCAAGTATATTACTATGAATTTCAAAATAATTCCTATGAATAACTATAATAGAGCATAAAATGATATTATGAAAATGTCTACAATATTTTGGTAAGAAATATATTTTCCTATTTATTTTTAGGTGTAAGTAAATTTCTAGTCCATAATACAAGGATTATAAGAAAAATATCATATATAGCATAGTTAAGGACCCGCAGGAGGCTCTTAATGATGAAAGAAAGCGTTAAAAAAGATAAAAAAACAGGAAAGTATTTTTATATTGTAGATATTGGTATTGACCCTTTAACAGCTAAAAGAAAGCAAAAAATAAGCATAAAATGCTTTAACAAAGCTGCTCTCAGAAGTTTATACCGGAACATATGTAGAAACTAGTAAGCTACTTTATGGTGAATATCTTGAGAGTTGGTTTAATACGAAGAAGCATAGTGTTGGTATTCAAATCGCAAAGGTACTGAAAGGATACTTAAATAGTCGTTTCATTCCTTTTCTAGGTAATATCAAATTAGCTAAGCTAACATCATTGCATATGCAAAACTATGTTAATTCACTGCAAGAAGAGGAGTTAAAGAGAGGGACAATCGAGAAGATAATTAAAATCATTCGGAACTTCCTTGAACATGACATTGATTTAGAATTTATTACTAAAAAATGTTGCAGCGAAAACGAAGTTGCCTAAAGCTGATAAGGAAGAATTAACGGTGTGGAATGAACAGGAAGTACAGTTGTTCTTAAAAGCTGCGCAGGATAGCAGGTATTCTAGGGTCTTTCATAGGGCTCTTGTAACTGGAATGAGACAGGGAGAATTACTAGGTGCCAGCGGCACGGAATAGATAAGGGGTGAGGTTGTTGACTGCTCTTTCATTTGGAAAATTAGAAGAAGCGTATATATTTGTCTACGAAAACGCCAAAGAACTTTTAGAAGAATCGAGATTACTATTTGAGAATAAACGCTATGCTCGTGTATATGCTTTGGCACAAATCGCCCATGAAGAACTAGCCAAACTTCCGATTATATATCAAGAAGCTAGCCGCTCATTTTTTAAAGAAGGTCATGATTGGAAAACTTTTTATAAACGCCTAAGAAGTCATGAGTTAAAAAATAAACAAAATTTTGCTTTTTACAGAATGAGGTTAGATGCGTCTGGACAAGAAAATTCATACTTTAAAGTTGAGAAACTTAAAGAAAACCTTGATTCTATAAATCAAATGAAAAATATGAGTCTTTATGCTGATATTAAAAATAATAAATTTACAAAACCATCTCTTGAAATTAAAAAACAACTTGCAAAAAAACACTTAGAATTAGTTGAAGAAATGTTCAAAACATACTCTTTTACGGAGTTTCATATTAAAGGCGGAATAAAAAAATCATTAGATTCCGATAGAGCCAAACTAAAAAGAGAGCTGTTTAAAAAATCTGGGTTAATTAAATGATAAGGAGTGCATAAATTGGAATTTACGTTATTAGACAATGGAACTGATTCTTTAAAGAAAGCTAAACAATCAATTGAACAGTTTGAAGCATTACATAGAGAACATAGCTATCATCATCTCAAAGATGCTATCATCTTCCTAAACCATGGGATTGAAATCTTATTAAAGCATATCCTTTCTAAAAGGAACGAATCACTTATATTCACCGATTTGAAAGTATACATGGATGCAAAAAAACACTTAAAAGGTATGCCTCCAAAGGTAAAAGGTTTTGGTATCCACCTAGACAGAAATAAAACAACAGTATTTGATGTACCAGCAAATAAAATCGGAAATAAGAAATTGACCACCGTCACTTTAAGGGAAGCCCTAGAGAGGGTGGAGCTTTTGTGTGATATCGATATTCCAGAAGATTTTAGAAATGCAGTATTTGTCGTTAATGAATATAGAAATGATTTAACTCATCATTCAATTAAACTAACTGCTGCAGATGAGGATAAGCTCATTACCGTTCTAAAGACCTTATATGATAATACCCTAGATTTCTTTGAACAACATATACCTGGAATCATGGAGAAAATAGATGATAAGCGTTTCGAACTAACACAAGCGGAATGGGAAGAAATCCAACGTGAAATGCAAGAATTTTATCATGAAAGAGCTATGAGTGATTTAAGTGAAGACGATTTTAGGTAAAGGTGTAACTTTGTTACACCTTTTTTTATGTTCAAAAAGGTACACTTTTTGAAACACGTTTTACGAAACGGTCGAATAAGGGTTCTGATAGTCTCATATGGTATCAAATTCACTTTTGAAACGTATTTGATAAGATAAGAGTATCAAATAACAAGGTGGAATAAATCATGGATAACAAAGAGTTCGGATATGTACGAGTAAGTAGTAAAGACCAAAACGAAGCAAGACAATTGAACAGCATGTATGCTCTTGGAATTGATGAACGTGATATACATATCGATAAGCAAAGTGGCAAAGACTTTAATCGACCTTAATACCAAGCTTTGAAACTGCGTTTGCGTAATGGAGATACATTATACATCCATTCGTATATCCTCTATATTTCCGCATTTTCACTGGGCACAAGCCCATGGTAGGTAAAAACACTCTCAAAGAAAAAAATGTTGTTTCCAAACGAAGCTAAATGCTTCGTACTTCAGAAAATTTGTAAACTCTTATGATTAATCTTTCTCCCACTCTTTATTACAATCTGGACACTTCCATTTAAGTATCTTATCAGCTTCAATGCTTGTGATACCAATTTTTCTTGTAAAATGAGTTGCACTATATGCCTTTTGTGATTGTTTTGGGATTAGATCTCCTTGCAAATGACAATTGCAATACGGACAAAATTCTTTGCTATTTCTCATCAGATCACTCCTTCAAGATTAAATGTTTAGGTATGTTCTTTTTTCATTACATCATTCTTAGTCGACAGTCTAGCAAAAAGTAAGAATTTAGACTAGTTAAAATTTCAACTTAATAAATGGTGAGTGAGGCGTTGAAATTTAACGAAATTTCGATTTTATTAAATATCTTAATCTTGGATAAAAGAATTTCCTGCAAGTATATCCTGAGTTTTGTAAGTGTGTAGTAAATGTCTCAAATCTTATATGTTAGCTATAGCATTTTTTATGAATGATTAGATTGAATAAAGTTGCTATTCCTGCAATATTTAATCGAATATTATTAAGCAGCTAGAAATGTTTTGTAGTAAAAAACCTATTAAAATGGCATTTAATCATTGGGATTTTTTGGGGAAATTAGCAGCCTTAATAATTTGATAATTCAGGCTGCTTGATTTAATATGAAAGCAATAATAAAACTTTATTTAGGGGGATGGGTAACATGACCACAACTATTTCAAACAGCCTAGAAGAATTAATGGATAGTGCGCTTTTCGATGCAAGTAAGGAAAGAAGAGATTTAAATATTCGTAGGCTTTGTGAAGAAATAGAAGAAAGGAATATTGTTTTACCAGTTTTTCAGACTTATATTAGATGGACAGATGAAAAGGCGGCCGCCCTGTTTAATTACCAATTACATGGTTCTTCTCCAATCGCTCCGATCTCGGTAAACATTATTACTAAGCCTGAGAAAGTAGTAGAGCAAATGAACTTTATTACACGTGAGATTTTGGATGGTGAATCTGTAAAGAACAAAATGTCAGTAGCTGATGGGCAGCAGAGATTGTCAGCGAATTATAAAGCTTATACTAATAATTCGGAATTCAGGCATATTGTATTGGACCTAAAAAAAGGTAAATTTGTAGTTAATGAAGTGGATAGCGATTGTGAAGAATACCAGATACCAGTCGGTATTTTATACAATAAAGACCATTCTGTTTTTAGGGATTATTTAGCACAGAATGAGTTTTTAAATCAAAGTGAAATTAAGGATGTTCTATCTGAAATTCGTCGTAAGCATTTTGGTTATGTATACGTGGTAAATCAAGCTACTGATTTATCTCGTAAGGAACAAATGGCATGGTTTGAAGTGTTGAATTTAGCTGGTAGTCAAGTAACAGAAGTTATGGTATATCTTTCAGACTTATTAACAAAAGGTTTAGATTTTTATACTTATTATGTCTATCCTTTTGCAGAAAGATTAGAAGCACATGGTTATGGGCATTTGTTTCCAAGAAAATCAGCAGAGGTTTCAATACCTTTAGCTACATTAAATTCTGCATATTATAAGAAAACAGGATATCCTAAAACCAGTAATTCAAGTCCCATTCCATCTGATGCAAAACCAAAAGCAATTGGTAAATTAGATATTTCGGTAACTACACAAATTATTGACAAAACTCTCGAGGCTCTGGATAACGTTTTAAAATTTCTAAAAGTCAATCCGTCAATAAAAGAAATAGACCGACTGGATATTATAACTTATTTAATTGGTCTTTTTGTTGAAGCGGATGTTAAGGAAATTACTACTGCACAAAAAGAATTTTTGATTAACTGGTGCAATACAGCAGATTTTGTAAATAACTCAAACAAATTACGAAGAGATAAATTCGACCAATTAATTGAGTCTTACTTGAAGTTATCGTAACTCCATTCGGTCACATCTTATTTCATGTTATAGCGTTTATTTGCCATCAGGATTTTATTTGAGTACCATCATTAATAGAAATACCCAAGCAAGCATAAACCATTGATATAATATTGCCCAAAGCTCTTTTGAGTCGATCGTGGTGCAACGGATAGCACGTGGGTTTTCAATTCTTAGAAGATTGGTTGATTTTTGTTATTAAAAAAGTTTCATGGAATCATAACTGTTTTACTGGATTCTATCACTACTTTATAATTGTAAATGGAGCTTTATCACCAGAAATGGTTAATGCTAAATGAATATAAGTAATACATGATTATATCAAGGTTTTTCTGCATCTGTTGCAGCAATGTTCTTAACAACAGAAGTAGTTGTTGATCAAAATGCCTGACGTGGACGGATTGATGTAATTATGAATTGAAAATCCTATCTCCTTATATGAGAGATAGGATTTTTTGATATCTAGTATTACCTTTGTTATCGAAGGGAAAATGGATTTACAGCTTCAAGGGTATAACTTTTTCTCACAATCGTATTTACTCAAATAGTGATAAATTCAGTATTACCAATACTTTTTAAGTCATGAGAGCAAGTCACTAAATGGATCACTTAAAATAGCTTGCTCAAAGGGATAAAGCTATTGCTATTTTTTAACTCGCTAGAAAACATATGCAAATAATGCTCGTTTGTCTTTATGCTAGTATGACGTAGAATTTTATCCAGTAATATCAGCAATTATCAATTATAATAAAATTACCATATACAGCACAGTTAAGGACTCCAAGGAGTTTCTTAACAATGAAAGGAAGCGTCAAAAAAGATAAGGAAACAGGAAAGTATTTTTATATTGTAGATATCGGTATTTACCCTTTAACAGGTAAAAGGAAGCAAAAGAAGAAGAGGGGATTCATTACTAAAAAGGAAGCAGAAAATGCTTTAGCCGTATTACTTTCAGAAGTTCATACTTGAACATATATAGAACCTAGCAAGCTTCTTTACGGTGAATATCTTGAAAGTTGGTTTAATACAAAGAAGCACAGCGTTGTTATTCAAACAGCGAAGGTACTAAAAGGGTATTTGAATAGTCTTATCATCCCATCTCTAGGCAATATCAAATTAGCTAAGCTAACATCGTTGCATATGCAAAACTACGTTAATTCACTGCGAGACGAAGGTTTAAAGCAAAGAACAATTGAGAAGATAATCAAAATCATTCGGAACTCTCTTGAACATGCAATAGATTTGAAGTTAATCACCAAAAATGTTGCAGCTAAAACCAAGTTACCTAAAGGTGATAAGGAAGAGTTAACTGTGTGGAATGAACAATAAGTACAATTGTTCTTGAAAGCTGCACTGGATAGCAGGTATTCTATTGTCTTTCATTTAGGTCTTGTAACTGGAATGAGACAGGGGGGATTACTAGGTTTGCGGTGGAAAGATGTTGATTTAGAAAAGGGACATTTAGTCATTAGTCAAACGCTAAGTCATGATGGGAAAACGTTCTTGCTTGGAGGTAAGACGAAGGAAAGTTTAAGGAAGATACTACTCCTGCATCAACAGTAGCAAAGCTAAAGAAGCATAGAGCAGTCGTACTTAAAGAGAAGCTGAGTCAAGGTGAGGAATACAATGACAACGACTTGGTAATGTGTACTCCTTCTGGAACGCCAATTAATCCTGCTAACGTTAGACGAAGTTTAAACGCTTGAGCCGTTCCAAAGATTCGATTCCATGATTTACGTCATACACATGCGACTTTGCTATTAGCTAAAGGTGTGAATGTGAAGGTGATTTCTGAACGGTTAGGACACAGTAATATCAAAATCACATTAGATACTTATTCACATGTAATGCCAACGATGCAAGAGGATACAGTTAATAAAATAGAAGGGATTTTATAGGTAATGTGACCAATTCTGTGACCACTGGTGTTATAGTATACGAGTTTAAACAAATAAAAACCGCATCAAACTTTAATTTGACACGGTTTCTAACTGTATGACCCCGGAGAGGCTCGAACTCACGACCTCCACCCTGTCAAGGTGGAGGTCTTTTAAATAATCTAGTCTTCTCTTTGTATTATAAACTCCCAAAACTTTTTTAATTCCTCACGTTTTTGAGGAGTCGCATTTTTTATATCTTCAAACCATTGATAAAGCTCAGGATCTTGTATTTTTGTAACTTGTCTCATTTCAGTTGTACCAAGGAGGTAATCAATTGATACTTCAAAGAAAGTCGCTAATTTTATCAATGTATTATAATCAGGTTCTCGATTTCCTTGTTCATACATTGCATATGTAGTTCGAGCAATCCCTAGTTGTTTTGCCATGTCTTCTTGACGCAGTTTGCGTTCTTTCGAAGATTGTGTAGTCTAGTGCCAAACATATGCTACCTCCTTTTAGGTGTTTTCTATATCAATTATAACGTCACAATATGTAACATTTAATAAAGTACACGAAATGTGTAAAAAATATTGAATTTATACTTATTTTTATGTAATATAATTATTAGTTACACATTTCGTGACAATGGAAGAGGGGGAATAATGAGGTTTTGGTTATTGGAAAAACGTAAACATAAAGAGAAAACACAAGATTATATTGCATATGAGGCAAGAATATCTAGGAGTATGTATGCGATGATTGAAAGTGGTGAAAGAAATCCAAGTGTTCCTGTTGCAAAGAATATAGCTAAGGTACTAAATTTTGATTGGATTCTTTTTTTTGAAGATTAATGTCACGATTCGTGTAATTCGAAACATGATAAGTTATGTTTCTTTATTGTTTTCCTAAAACGAAATAAATTATTAATTATTTTTAAGAAAATATTAGATAAGGGAAGTGTTTAAATATGAATATGAAAACATTTGAAATGCGTGAAAAACGTTTAGCGGAACTGTTGGGAGCAAAAGTACTATGGGAGTTTATAAGTGCTGTAACAGAGGGTATTGAAAAGCAAGAGTTAGGGTCTACACCAGGTTTATTAGAAGATCTATTCATACATGTGAAAGAAACTATTCAAATTCAAAATATGAATCAACGCATAACAAAAGCCCCTGTAAAAACAGAGGCAGATGATATAAATAAAGATACATTATTTATGGAAGCATATGTAGAATTAATTAATCATAAGTTTATTATTTCTGAATTAGCTGTAGAGCTTTCATCTGTTCTAAAAGAATTAAATTGTTTTGTTCAATCATCTTTGCCACAGCTTCAAAGTGAGCTTGATTCTCAAGGACCTCAATCTGCTTCTCTTTAGGGAGTGATTGGAGTATTTCTTTTATTTCTTTACACTCATATATGTCATTCGCTGAGTCTTCGATTAATTTATTGCGACGATTGGTGTATTCAAGTGCACCTAAAGTCGCTAATGCACGAGGATCTAATCCTAGAATTTCCATGTATTCCTCTCCTTTCCTCTACAAATAATTCGATAGGGGGAAGGAGATTCCTTTAGTAATCTGTAGAGTCTTTATACAGTTATATAAATTGTTAATGATTAGTGGACATGTTATTTAGCGGGAATACAATAGAATTAGACTTAAAAGAGCTTCTTAAAAGGAAGAGAAGAAAGGGGAATCCAGTAATTCTCACTCTTTTTTCTTAAATGCTAAATATGACAAATTTGTTTTCTATTATCATGAATTTTACATGGGATTCTTTAAGGAAGATTAGATAGCTATAGGGTATGTAATATGAATAGATAAATGAAATGAAAGAGAATGGTAACCGTCAGTATTATAGGGAATATTAAGGGGTTATTAGGTAATTTGTTTTAAAGTGTTTGAGGGTGGGAATCTATGTATCACACGTTATTTAAAAAATAAAAGATTAGACATTAAAATAGGGAAAAGTATTTAAGTTACTGGTGTAGATGAAGTAATGGAGCGTATGAAATTAAAACATGATGAAACATGTTTTAATAAATAGAAGGGAATCTTGAGGTAAGCTAAGCAGAGAAAAAAGGCATGCTGAGACGGGGACTATTGAATTCGAAGAAGTTAAAGTGTAAAAGGTGTCACTTATGTAAAAATAACTATTGTTAGTTTACTCTATATAAAAAAACAGCTGCACAAAAGTACAGCTAGTCTTCTACACAAATTTATATGGCCTTGATGACGAATTGGGATTGAGGAATATATAGTAATTGAGCTGCTAAGGAAGCTGTTGTGTTAGCAAATGGGTATGTTTCCTTATAAAGAAAACTACTATACACTATTTCATTAATTTCCAAGGTCGTAAACAGTTTTTTTAGGATGTTTTGAGAAATCTTATTTGTACAAGCAGCAATAAAATCAAAATCTTTTTTACTTATTTCTTGAATTGCATGTGAAAGAAGGCTGGTGACTATCCCACTTCCCATCCAATCTGGATGACAAGCGCCCATATCTAGATAGACCAATTTTTCTTTATCTAAATGAGAAAACTCAATAGATTCTGTCTCTAATGTATCTAAAAGTTGAAAAATAGGTTCCATTTGCGGGCATAGTTCAATTGCTTTCTCTGTATCTATTAGTGGCTGGGTTACTTTTTTTGTTAAAAGAACACCGACAATTTGAAAATTTTCTATTGCTACAAATGACATAGCTTGAGATACAGCTTGTTTCATCATTTCTTCACACATTTTGTGAAAAGGAGCAAAGGGAATTTGTAAACTGCTTACAAGAGGTTCGTTATTCACAAAAGAATGTGCAAGTAAATGTGCTGCATCTTTCACGTGGTGTGTATCTAGTAGCTCTATATTCATATGTTTTTCCTCTTTTCCTGATATAGTTAATAGTAATTATAAGAATAAAGATTTTTATTTAACTTAGTTAAATTTAACTATTAAAGCGCTAACAAATATGATTATTAAACATATGAATAAATCTGTTTAGTAGAAATCGAAATATTTTTATAAAGAAATTCTACGATATCATCTAAACATTCAACAGTTGTATATGGAGAGATAGAAAAGAATTTTAATGTGGAAATCGGATTTCTATCGCTACTGTTTAATACATCTACTACACAAGAACGAGTTGTATCACCAAAAAATACTTGATCGCGATTTTTTCCTAGATAATTAAATAGTTCTATATTTAATCGGTTTGTATCCTCAATCTCTTCTTTTGTTGCAAGACCTATTCGTTCTTTTTCCCAATTTTCTTGGCCATCTCCATTCATATAGAAACGGAAGGTTGTAATTGGTCCATATGTAAAATCATTAGTGATTGCGACTTGAGGTAGAGCCTCACGCAACTTCTCTCTAAATAATAGATTTACACGGACATAATTTGCTAATAATTTTTGATATCCTTCAATTCCAAAGGCTAATAGATTGATATACATGGGAATAGCGCTACCAGCACGTGAACATTCTAAGGTATAGCCTGTATGATAACTACCATATGATCTATTACCAAGATAAGGTGTATCATCTTGTTCAATGTCCATCAGTTCTAAATCAGTATGATTTTTTACGATTAAAATACTTGAAGCATAAGGTGTTTGTCCTAATTTATGAAAATCAAAACATATACTGTCTGCAAGGGACATATATTGCATTTTATCTTGCACGTATTGTAAGGCATTTTTCACATTAGGTTCAAATGAGAGTGAATTTTCTTCAAAACTATAATTATTAAAGAAACTATAGAATCCGCCCATTGCAGAATCCGCATGGATATAAATAGGTTTTAATTTATATTTTTTTTGTATTGCTTCAGCACTCTCTTTAATCTTTTTTATATCATCAATGGTAAATGTATCTGTTGACCCCATAGTAGCTAGAATATAAAGGGGGATACCTCCATTTTTAATAACTTGTATCATTTTAGCCTCTAAATCATCTATATCCATAGAACTTGTATAGGGATCAGTTTTCACTTTTATTAAGTGATTCGATCCTATGCCAGTTGCTTCAGCTGACTTTAATAAACTATAATGTGCATTTTCAGAAGCAAAGCAATAAACATTTTGTGGAGCACCATGTTCTTTTGCTAATGGGAATTGTTTAGAAATTGCTAAACGTAAGCTCGAAAATACACAACCTTGTCCACCCCATGTTGTATAACCACCGCTATTATGTGGATTATAGCCAATCAGTTTTGAAAGCATGGATACAACTTTTACCTCTGCTTCAGCTGCCCCTGGGCCATAGACATCCCAAACACCATTACCATTTAAAAGGGCCATGGTTAGTAAACCTAATAGTGAAGGTATACTTGGTAGTGGTACAGCGTTAGACAAGTAATATTTATTTGGATAAGGATGTCCATTCATAAATTGGTTTAGCTCTTCTATAACCTCAGACATAGTGATTCCATCTAGTGGAATATGACTTTGTTGAATTAAGCTATTGTAGTATCCTTCTGATTTTTCCTCACATTTACCTAAAGTAGCTCGCTCTTCATTTTTTAATTGGTCAAGATTTTTAATTATTTTCTGCATAGATTCTAATAAAAGTTTTTGTTTTTCTTCATTTCCGTCAACGCTTGGAAATAATTTTAAAATATCTTGCATGCAGTCACTTCTCCTTGTGAAAAACTGGATTTTTATTTTACTTGGTTAAACATAAGGGAATAATAATTTGTAATTGCCCTTTTGAATACTTAGAAATGAGGAGCTATTTAGAAAAAAATGTAATTCCATAGAAAATTATATGAACTATGGAATTTAAAGTAAAGAAAAATTTTTTGATTTATTTTTAAAAAAGTAATTGTGAAATAATGAAGTTTCTAAAAATATATCTGAATTAATTGTTTATTTAATTTATATGTTGTCCTAACATATATTTAACTAGTGTAGTAGATATTTTAATATAATGTAGAACTATTATAAGGTAGTTGAATATAAGGGCTCAACTACCTTATAGACTGTAGATATTGTTAGGAAAAGATAAAAAAATAAGGTGGAAGTGTTAAAGATATGTTCTAGTGGAGAAGAAGTAGTAGTATGGATTTGATAGTAAAATTAGCATGAATTTTTATGGAAGAATAATTAATGGATCAAAGTTTTTTAATGAATTCAATTTCATTATTTAATAATAATGGACGAGTTAAGTGTAAAGAATTTTCTTTAACCTGAGTAGAATTTTTTGCACCAGGAATCGCAACTGAAACGGCTGGGTGGCTTAAAACATAACGTAAGGCGATTTGCGCTAGACTTCGATTTGATCGTACAAGTGAACCTAATTTCTCTACTTTGTTTAAGCTATCTTTAAACCACTTTTCTTTTGGCCAATCTTTTCTTAAATCATCGTCTGGAAATTGAGTTCCATGATTAAATTTCCCAGTTAAAATGCCCATCTTAAGTGGACCTCTTATCACAGCACCTAAATTATGTTTTTCAATATAGGGAAGGATGTCTTTTTCAGGTTCTTTATTTAAAATACTATAATCGAATTGTACAACATCTAAATCATCATTCTGATTAAAATGTTTAATATAATCTAAATCATTAGTAGAAACGCCAACTGCTCTCACTTTGCCAGATTTTTTTAAGGTTTGGAAAGCTTGTAGAAAGGCTTCTGTTTCTTCAGGTTTATCCCACCAAATATGACAAAAGTACACATCTATATAATCCGTTTTAAGCCGCTGTAAACTAGCATCAAACGCATCAATGATCTTTTGAGGGTCTCCATAAACCGCTGGTTGATTTGGATCATAATGATGACCAATTAATCCACCTTTTGTAGAAAGAATGATATCCTGCCTACGTTTATGTATAGCTTTTGCAACGAGTGTTTCACTATGACCTAATCCATAAACGTCAGCAGTGTCAATAAAATTAACCCCTAGGTCAATTGCTTTATTAATTGCATCAATGGATTCATTATCTTTTACTACTCCCCATTCATCGCCACCAATCGCCCAAGAACCAAATCCTATCTCTGAAACTATTAATCCCGTGTTACCTAATAATCTATATTCCATTATGAACGAACGCCTCCTATTCAAATTATGTTATTAGAAATATATATAGTGATCAGTTGGAATATTCTTGAATTTGTTTTCGGGATATAAATTAGGCTATTTACCTTAATAAATATATGTAAGATTACTGTATAAAAATAAATTAGAATTATTAGTTAAATGGTTTTTTATGCTTAAATTGAATAAAAGTATGAACTATTACAGCATAATTATGAGTTTTATTCATGATTTTAATAACTATGCAATAAGTGAAATAAATGTTGAATTAAGTCGGAAAATATACATTTACAAATTGTAGAATATGTACATATAGTTGTAACTGTAAATATTATCCGTTTTGAAATATTTATAAAAGGAGAAATTCATATGAAGGAAATACAAAAGCAATATGAAATTGTAGAAGAATTGGATGCAACAGTAGGGCAAGAAGCATTATGGATAGCTCATCAAATGGAATTAGAAAATGGAATGAACAATGAAGCTACCATAATAAAGCTAAAAGGAGATCTTCAAATAGATACCCTTAAGAAAGCGCTTACTTTAATGGTACAATCTCACCCGGCGCTACGTACACTATTTATTAAGAGGGACGAAAAAATTAAACAATTCATTCAAAAGAGTATAGATTTTGATATGCCAATTAAGGATTTAACTGCTTTTAAAAACACAGAACAAAAATTTATTTTAAAAAAATTCTTAGGCTCTATAGTGAATGAGAAATTTAATTTAGAAGAAGGGCCTTTGTTTAAATTCCACATCATTAAATTTTGTGAAGATGAATTTATTTTACATATGATTTTTCATCACATTATTTATGATGGATGTAGTTTAGGAATTTTTATCCAACAATTGTCTCATACGTATTGCGAATTACTTCAAGAAAATACGGGTTTAGTATTAGAATCTCCTTATAAGAGCCTTGTAGAATTTGAGGAAGGTTTTATTGACAGTGCAATATATAGAGAAGGATCATCCTATTGGAAAGATTATTTACAAGGTAAATTACCTCCTACAGAGTTTCCTGCTACTATTAATAAAATGAATGAACCGATATATACGAACAAAAATATAAGCAAGAATATTGATGCCGATCTATTTTATCAAATACAATGTTTTGCTAAAAGAAATAACATAAGTGTCTATCGGGTTATGTTAAGTACTTATTGTGCCTTGCTTCATCAAATGACAAATGCTGAAGAAATTATTGTAGGTATTCCAATTAATACTAGACCACAAACGGAAGAAGGGAATGCTTTTGGTTATTTTGTTAATACATTACCTATACGTATAACAATAGAAAAAGGTGATACATTTAAGGGAATACTTAACAAGGTGAATAAATCTGTTCATTTGGCTATTAAGTATAAACATAATCCATATTCACATATAGTAAGAGGTTTAAATCTAAATAATAATAGACATCATAATATGATTTATTCAACAGCATTTAATACGGTAAGGATACCTCAATTGAAAATTCCCGATATTGAGTCCACAGTTTTAACAGATTGTAAAAGAGTAAATCCTTTTAACATGACCTGGAGAATAATGAGATATGAAGGGGAAACAGAGAATAAAATTGAGATTGACTATAATTCAGCATTATATAATCCAGATAGTATGAATGATTTAGTTGAAAGATATATATATTTGTTGCAAAAACTAATGAAGAATGTGAACGAACCTATCCATTCATTGGATTTACTTTTAAAAAAGGATCATCGTTTATACAAAGATATAAACTCAAATACTCTTGCATATCCTAATTTAAAAACAGTAGATCAATTAATTGATCTACAAGCATTAAAATCGCCAAATCAAATAGCGATTTCAATGGGGGATAAATCGATTACCTATTATGAATTGCAGCAAAGGTCAAATCAAATTGCGAATTATTTACGTGAAAATGATATAAAAAAGGGACAGCGTGTAAGTATAACTATGGTGAGAGAGATCGATACAATTGTATGCATTCTAGGTATACTAAAATCAGGTGGAGTTTATGTACCAATCGATCCAAAGTTTCCTGAAAAAAGAATAGAATTTATATTAAAAGATAGTGAAAGTCAAATGATTATTACAAAGAAAGAATTCAGGGGATTAATTGAAAGTTTTGCGATTCATACAATTTATCTAGAGGATTTTCATTACACTGATTTTATAGAAAATATTGCGTCTACACATACCATAGAAGATGCAGCCTATATTATCTACACATCAGGTTCAACAGGTTTACCAAAAGGTGTCGTTGTACCACATAGAGGAGTAATTAATTTATCATATTCATTAATGAATCAATTTCATTTAGGCAAAAATGATGTATTTTTACAATTCGCAACGATGATTTTTGATGCCTCTATTATGGAAATGTTTCCGATTTTGTTATGCGGAGGAAGAATGCATGTAATTTCTGAAATGAAAAAACGTTCTGCAGAGGAGTTTATAAATGTCATTAACAAGAATGGTATTACATATGTTCTTTTACCAACCGCATTTTTTAAATTAATAGCTGATATGTCAAAAGAAATGTTGCTGAAATTAAATTCTTTAAAATGTGTATTTGTAGGAGGGGAAACATTACCTGCTGAATCAGTTCGTAAATGGCAAAGTAAAATAGGGTTAAAGATTCCGGTTCTTAACGCATATGGTCCTACTGAAGCCACTGTATGTACAACCCTATATGAAGTAAATCATGAGATAAAAGAAGAAAGTTCTAATATCCCAATAGGTAAACCAATTGCAAATAGTAAAGTTTTCGTGGCCAGTCCGTTTAACACGCTATGTCCGCCAGGAGTAGTAGGTGAGTTATTCATTGGTGGTGATGGGGTTGCTAAAGGATATATAAATCAAAAGAAAAAAACAGAAGAGGCATTTATTTCTTTCGAAAAATCATATAATCGCAATAAAAAAATATATTGTACTGGGGACTTAGTACGCCTTTTACCAAATGGAAACTTAGAATTTATCGGAAGGAAAGATAATCAAGTAAAACTACGTGGGTATCGAATTGAGCTTGATGAAATAGAAAGAGCATTATTTAAACACTCAGAGGTAAAAGATGCAGTAGTAGTAACTTATCGAAATGACAAAATTGCTAGCTTTTATGTATCAAAAGACAATACAGAGATAAAACAAGAGAACTTAAAAACATTCTTAAGTGAAAGATTACCAGATTTTATGATGCCAAATTATATATTTCATCTTAAAACATTTCCATTATCATCAAGTGGTAAGATTGATAGAAAAAAATTAGAATCACAAATCCCATCTTTACTTGAAAATATGCAAAATCAATATATACCACCAATAAGTGGCACAGAAAAAAGGTTGGCAAAAACATGGTCAGAGATTTTAAATTTAGGGAAATATAGAATCAGTAGAGATGACGACTTTTTTAAACTTGGGGGACATTCATTAATTGCTGTGCAAGTATTAAATCAAATTCAAAAAGAGTTTCATTTGAAAATAGAAATTAGAGATATTTTTGAGCATACAACAATTGCTAGTCTATCTGCTTACATCGATAAATTAATGGAAGTAAATCATGATAGGGAAGAACAGAAGATGCAAATATTAAAAGTTGCAGATAAGGAAAGTTATCAGTTATCAAGTGCTCAAAAAAGAATCTGGTTTTTAAATAAATCAAACGCTATTAATAGAGTATACGATACACCACTACACATATATATTGAGCCGAGTTTGAAAAAAGATATTTTACAGGACGCCATAAGGTTTTTAGTTGAACGACACGAGATGCTCCGAACAGTGTTTATTGAAAAAAATGGGGAGCCTAGACAAGTCATATTAAAATCAATAGCGATTGACCTAATACACCATGAGATTGAACACATGGCTAAAAAGGAACAACAAGAATATATACGTAGAACAATAAATCAAACGGATCATACACCATTTGATTTGGAAAATGGACCGCTTTTCCGGATTAGAATTTTTAATCTTGATAAGAAAAAATCCTATTTATATATCAATTTACATCACATTATTACTGATGAGTGGAGTGTAAGGAATTTATTAGATGAATTAATGAAGGTATATAGTGCCTTTGCTAAACGAAGAAATCCTGAGTTGCCAACTATTTCTAATCGATATGTAGATTATGTTGAGTGGGAACAGGAGCAGTTAAAATTAGGTCGGTGGGATACAGAAAAATCTTATTGGATGGCCGAACTTGCAGCACCTCTTCCTATACTAAATCTTCCTTTAGATTTTAGTAAGAATCATCAAAGTACAAATAGAGGTACAGTATTTGAAATGAAGTTAGATAATAAAATGAAAGAGTCTTTGAAACAAGTGTGTGAACAAGAGAATGTTTCAATGTATATGCTATTTTTGGCAGCATATATTCAATTGTTACATTATCTTACGGATCAAAAAGACATTATTGTAGGTACACCGGTTGTTGGAAGGAATTATCAAGAATTTGAACAAATACAAGGATTTTTTGTAAATACTTTAGCTATTAGAACACAATTAAATGATGTGAAAAATTTAAAACAGCTATTAAAAGTAGTGAGAGAAAAATGTTTGAATTCTTTCCAAAACCAATCATACCCATTTGATAAAGTAATTGAGCAAATAAATCCTGATAGAAGCTTTGGAAATAACCCGATCTTTTCTACTATGTTTAGTTACCAGAAAGATATTTTGCAACAACATGATGCGTGCAAGCTTCAATTGTTACCTAATAAACAAGATGTTAGTAAGTTTGACATTTCTCTAGCTGTTGAAGAAGGATCGGATTATGTAGAGATTTCATTTGAGTATAATATTAATCTTTTCAAGGAAGAGTCAATTAATAGGTTTACTCAAAATTTACTTAATATACTGGACGCATTTATTCATCAAAGAACAGTGGAATATGAGAATCTTTCATTCCTATCACAGGAAGAAGAATCTCTATATAAAAAGGTAAATCAGACAGAAAGACCATATCCTTATTTTCAAAATATACAGGAGCAATTCTATAAGCAAGTAGAAAGACATTCAAATCGGATTGCTATAGCGACTGAAACAGAGTCTTTAACATATAGGCAATTAAATAGGAGTTCTAATCAAGTAGCTCAACATTTGCTTGATAAAGGTATAAAAAAAGGTGACAAGGTAGCCATATTTTTAGATAGAAGTATGAATAGTATCGTTTCTATGATTGGAATATTAAAAGCCGGTGCTGCCTATATACCAATCGATGTAAAATACCCTGAGGATAGAATAAATTATATAGTAAGTGACAGTGAGGCATGTAGAATTATAACGAGTAACAAATACAAAAGTCATTTGAATTTAAGTGATTATAAGGTTTCAATAATAGAGGATATATATCGTACGACTATAAATGATAATGTGAAAATTTTAAATAAACCAGATGACTTGGCCTATGTAATTTATACTTCAGGATCAACAGGAAAACCAAAAGGTACATTATTAACGCATAAAGGAGTATTAAATTTAGTTGAATGGAGAAATGAAGTATTTCAGATTTCTCCAAATGATAAAGTAACACAGTTTTATTCCCATAGTTTTGATTCTTCTGTATCGGAAATTTTTTCTACCTTGTTAAATGGGGCAGAACTGTATGTATTAAGTGATGAACAGCGCTATTCAACTGTCGCATATGCTCAAGCCATTCAAGAAACACAAGCAACTATTTCTGACTTACCAACAGTATTTTTCAATGAATTATCGACTTCATTAACTAAACTGGATAGCGAAAAGATACGTTCTTTAAGATTTATAATAATGGGAGGGGAAGCTGTATCAACAAATGCTATTAGAAGTTGGCAAAATACTTTTAAAAACCAAATACAACTGGTAAATGAGTATGGTCCTACTGAAGCAACCGTTTCAGCAATGTATTATTTCATACCAGTTTTAGAAGGCGAAAATAATCTTTTAGGAAGCGTACCGATTGGTATACCAATTTCTAATACAAAGGTTCATATATTGAATTCATATATGCAAAATTGTCCGGTAGGGAGCATGGGTGAATTATATATTGAAAGTGTAGGATTGGCCCAAGGGTATTGGAAGCAGGAAGAGAAAACAAAACAGGCATTTATTTCAAACCCATTTTCAGAAGACAATAGTAAAAGATTATATCGAACAGGTGATTTAGCAAGATGGTTACCAAATGGAAATATAGAATTTATGGGAAGAAAAGATAAGCAGGTTAAAATTAGAGGGCACAGAATTGAATTAGGAGAAATAGAAGATGCAATGTTACAACTTGAGGGGATAAGTCAGGCTGTGGTAACACAAACGAAAGATGGAATGTTACTGCAAGCTTATTATAAAACAGTGAACGGTATAGGGATAGAGAAAAATAAGTTAGCTTTACATTTATCAAATGTATTGCCAGAATATATGGTCCCTAAATATTACTCTCATGTGTTAGAAATACCAAAAACGGCGAATGGGAAAATTGATTTTGAAAAACTATCAGAAATAGAGTTTGATCATGAGCAAAACGATGAATGTATACTTAAGCCTCAAACTAAAGTGCAAAAAAATATTGCAAAAGTATGGTCCGAAGTTCTAAACATTAAATCTATAGGTTTAAAAGATGATTTCTTTAATTTGGGTGGACATTCTTTAAAAGTTATGCCGGCATTAGGAAAATTAAAACCGTTATACCCTAACTTGAAAATTCAAGATTTCTTTAAGTATAGAACAATAGAAAAATTAGCCGCTCATATTGAAACGATGGAAGATATGTCGTTCAAGATAGAGAAAAATATGAATGTGGCATGTATGGAAAATGAAACGAAAATGACTCCTGTTTATAAAACAACTAAATTAGAAGAATGTGAGTTAGATATGGTGAATTATCCAAAGGCAGTTTTCCTTACAGGAGCAACAGGATATTTAGGGGCACATATTTTAGAACGGTTATTACAGTTGCCATCTATGACTATTTACTGTTTAGTAAGAAAAAATGAGAATCAAATAATTGATGCAAAGTTAAAAGAAAGAATGGAGTTTTATTTCGGTAAAGAAATCCTCCAAAAGTTGAAGGAGAGAGTAGAATTAATTGAAGGAGATTTATCTTTGATGAATCTAGGTCTAGATTCAAATCAATTGGACCATTTAAAGAATAAGGTAGAGTCAATCATACATTGTGGTGGAGAAGTTAGACACTATGGAGAACGTGAGCATTTTCAAAAGGTAAATGTTCAGTCTACAAAATACTTATTGGAATTAGCTAAGAATACAAATGCACGTTTTCATTATATATCGACTTTAAGTGTAGTAGGTCAGGCTGAAAGCGATCCAAAAGAATTCGAATTCTTTGAGTCTAATTTTGATCGAGGGCAAAATTTAGATAATGTGTACTTAGAAAGTAAGATTCAAGGCGAGAAAATGGTCAGAGAAGCAATGGAAAAAGGAGTTCGTGCCACGATATACCGTGTGGGAAATTTAGTGGGCAACTCTAAAACGGGTAAATTTCAATATAATATAAATGAAAACGCATTTTATAGATTATTAAAAGGGATATGCCTATCTAGCATAGCACCTGAAATCAATACGTATGTAGATTTAACGCCTGTAGACTATGGAAGTTTAGCTATTACTGAATTATCCTATAAGGTCAATGCAGTAAATAAAACTATGCATATTTGTAATCCAACTCAGCTAAAATGGGACCAATTTATTAATAGTTTACAAGCTTTTGGATACGATATCCTGTTAATGAAACAAGAGAAGTATATAGAGAAGTTTTTTAATACGAATCTAACTACTGATGAACAGAAAGCTTTAGAGCTCATAATGCCTTTATTAGAATCTGTAGAAGAACTATCAGTAGCTATACCATCTTGTTCGTATACGCAAGGATATCTGAAGAATGTACATTGTTTAGAACCAAATCAAGAATATATCAATTTGCTATTACATTACGCTATGAGTATCGAGTTTTTACCAGCCATTAAAGAACCAATATTGCTATAGAATATACCATCGATTTTGAACAGATTGGTTTATAAATATGAAGTTTTGAATATTTGTTTACTTTCTCTTATTATTTGGAAAAGTAAAAAGAACTTGTAGTTTTATCTACAAGTTCTTTTCGATTAAAAGGTTTATACATTTAGTTGGTTGGATAATATTTCAATTCTTCACATTACTAACAGAAGAAATTAACCAAGACAAATAATTCTTTTCAATAAGAGAAAAAATACAATTTTATATTAAGACCAAATCCATCGATCATCAGTTAATGCTTGAGAATCATTAACTTTTTCAATCTCATCTGTTATCGACCACTCATTACTTCTTTCAGCGTTCGCCATATGAACTTTAACCTTTTCACCTACATTAAATTTCTGCCCGTGTGTCAAATAAACTGTAACATTACGTTTGCTTCCGTCATTTCCAGTATATTGAACAATTACATAATTATATTCTTCTATTCCAGATTTAAACTTATCTACTTTTGTAACATGTCCTATTTCATATTCGTATGCAAAAACATGTTTTAAATAACTTCCTTGGTGTAATGTATCAGTACCTTGAACCTTTTCAATTGACTCTGCAATCATATAGTCCGTAAAATTACGCATCATTGCACCAGTAGCTTTTACTTGATCACCAACTTTTACATTTGGTGTAGAGTTTAAATAGATACTAATAGGTTCTGAATACTTTGTTGACTCAACAGAGATAACATTATCAGTAACCTCAACTACACGCCCTTCAATTGTTGATAAATTTGACTCGATAGAAGCTGCACTTGCTTTTGTTACTTCTAATCCTGGTAGATTTGTGCCTGCAAGAGCTGCAATTCCTAATGCACCAGCTAAAATGATTTTTTTCATACCTTATAACATCTCCATTCCGGTTGTAGTTAAATGCGCAGTTAGGTTTAATTCGTAAATAACTTTCGTATATCACCTAACATGTAATCATTATAGTTACAATAAGAATGATTATCAACTACAATTGAAATGTAATTTTGCATAATAATAAATCTTGATTTAATAATTTATCATTCAAATGGAAATGAAGATGTGTATGTATGAAAGTGTTACCGTAGAGCAAAAAAGAACCTTCGTGCGAAATGGGGAAAGAAAAATCCTAGGTGTAAATGGTGTGGAAATACATTATATTAAAAATACAAAAACTGGTGAATTTGATGATTTTAAATTTAAAGATAAAAAATGAATAAGGAGCGTTTATTATGAAAGTAGCTTGTTTGTACAACACTGGAGATTATCTAACAAAGGCAACCGAGGAAATATTTAACTTAGTTATTAAGAAGGAATATATTGTTTATGGCATATGTAAGTTACACAGTGGTGAATTAACATATTTAATCTTAGGAGAACGTGAAAATATGCCATCATGGTATCCAGCAGAATTATTTAAAATATCTGATGCGTTACAACCTATAGAATGGTATTGTGCAGAACACAGACATGTCAAAGATACAACTATAGATTATATATGGGGATATAAAGAGTTAGCCTTGGATGATACACATGCTCTTGGTTTAATAGAAAGAGAGAGTAAAGATATGGAACTATTTTTAAAGCGTAAAGCTGAAATTGATGAATTTGAGGAATTGTAATAGTAAACGAATGAATTGATTAACCTATAAAAAGCGTAGAAATTAAATATTTCTACGTTTTTTTGTACATAACATTTAAATAAACAGCTTATTTTTGGAAAAGTTGAAAGATATCATTTATGTTGGCGCAAATATCTATTACAATGTATTCTATATAAAAAATGCACCTCCAATTGTTAGACTGTGTCTAACAATTGGGGTGCACTTCAAAGTGCAACTACTTTTTCATAAAAACATTATGATTCAAATAACACCTTTAGCGTAAACTTGCGCTTAATGGTACTTGAGAATAAACTGTGAAATTGTTACCATAAGTACCGTGCCTTGAAAATGAGGAAGAAATTGAACCGTTCCAACTTTTGTAGGTAGCCCCAGATGTATCTGTTCTTAGAAGTACGTTTGAAAAGCTAGCTTGGCTAAAGGAATTACGTCCAGTATCTTCAACCCCCTGAACCATTTTTACTGGTTCATATTGAGAAAATGAGCCATATACAGGCTGATTTGCATATCTAGGGTTTCCATTTACATACATAGTAACCGTACCATTTCCGTTATTAACGAGTTTAAGGTTTACTCGGTCACCATCTTTAATTGATTCATCATACTGTGTGTTCCAATACTTACTGTTTTGACCTGATTCATTATACCCTGAATTTAGAAATACTTTATATCCACTTGGTGTTTTGGAAATACCACCCTCAACTTTAGATGCTCCAATACCTAAATACCAATTCACATACCCATCTTTAACAACGACTGATTTTGGTAGATTTATATCAGCTGCAATTCCAGTATAGGTACTATTTGTAACGCTTTTTACAGCACCTTCTGTAGCTGCAAAACTAGTAGTTGAAAACATTGATAGAGAAATTAGAAGTGAACCAACTAGATACACCATTTTTTTCTTACTTTTTCTAAATACTTGATTCATGTTAGATCCCCCATATTTTAAATTATTAAATTGTATGGAAAGTTGGCCAACTAACTACAACTTACAAATTAAAGATATATCAGGTTTCATTTAATGTATATATTTTCCTGTTATAAGTCATTGAAATGTCAAATGAATTAGATTTTTCATATTTATCAATATAGATGGAGTTGACAGAATAAAGTGTTATGTCTATTTAAATGTAAGAAGATTTTGTTAAAAATCCTATAAAAACCTATAAATGTATTGAGGATAATATGTACTACGATCCATTTAGGAGAGAGGAATATGGAATGAATATAGGGAGATTTTTCAATGGGTGGATCTGATATATTTAGAAATAGATTAAAAACAAAGGAAATAAATGAATTGTTTTTCTTAAGGAATTCATTGAAATAGTTCGTAGATGAAAGGAAATATATGATTTATAAGACATGGATTTCCTATATAAAAGAAGGAAGGGGATCCAGCTATGGGAAATACAAATACAAAATCAAAGCTAGATAATGCAGCTATTGAAGAGGTTATTGAGGCATTAAAAGATGAAAATGAATGTTTATGTATGGAAATCGAATACTTAAAAAAGTTAAAGGTCTTCCTTCAGAAAGAGATGGAATTACAGAACAAGACAAAGTAAGAGTAATTTATCTTACCAAATTCGAAAGTATAGAACATATTAAGATAGTATTAGATAATTATAGAGGTCATTACAATCGCAAAAAAATCAAAGTACACTAAAAAGAATGAGTCCAGTACAATACCGGACTCACATTCAGACAGCCGCTTAATTTTTTGTTTAATTCTTCAGGCCCAGCTCATCATAGGCGATCGATTGTTGGCTTGCTACGCTCAGTGATTGTTATTCTTTAACTCATCTCATATTACGTTAGTTTAAGTATTGAGAGTAAAAGAATAGGAATAGAAATATTAATGTTTTGCTAAATAACCTATTAAAGAAACTTAAAGGAATAACAAGTTCTCCTATTGTAAGGATTTTAAGTTTATCCTTATTTAGTCCTTTTATTAATTCTCTTAATGTTTGGAAGTTTATTTTATTAACGAAAGACCAACTTGGCCCAGCTTTTGTATCTGAACCTATTTTGAAAATGATATGAATACTATGTGCATGAAAACCGCTTATTATTAAAATAAGCATAAATCCTAAAATAATAAACCAAGTCATTTTTCAACACCTCCTTTCAGTATCTAATATTAAGATATTAAAACTGTTGAGAAAGTGTGCTATTGTCCATGAAAAATATTGAGAATTTGTTGAGGAAATGTTGAGAATGTTGCAATGCGATTGATTGTAGGGGAGTTAGAATTAATAATGGTTGTCAGATTATATGAGTGAAAAAAGGAAATAGGAAAGAGAACAGTTGCGTAGACTGTTCTCTTAAGGAGCGGAAGTGCTGAACATTTTCAATGACAATGATTCAAGCATTCCGCTAATAGTATGTGTATATATTTGCAGTTCATACAAAAAGGCAGCTATAAAAAATAGCTGCCTTGCCTCAGGGAGAATTCAAAAAAATTAGAGATTCATTATGGAAACAGATTGGCTGTTACCAATCTGTTTGTAGTATTGGAAATAATTTGATAAATTATTCATAAGTTAAAATCTTAATTTATCGCAGGATGAGTGATATGCAAAGTAAAAAGAGCACTTTTTAAAAGTGCTCTTTTTAAGATGGTCATTAGGACTTGAAAGAGGCATCAATGACAACTTAGAAGGAGATATCTCTATACAACATATGGGGATGCTATGAAAGGGTGACGATAAAAAATAAAAAGAGCAGTTAGAATGAACTAACTGCTCAGCTCCAGGGGAATTGGAGACTTGGTTTTTATAGTATTAACAAACTTACGGTGTATTAAACGAAAGTAGATATAGAAAGTTAATTATTAATATTGTATTAGAGCATTTTATTCTTTAAATAGTGTTCCTACATTAGTAACATGAGACTCTCCAATTTCTCCAATTCCCTCAACAGGTATAAGTGGTAAATTATTATTATCTGGTTCATTATTTTTATTCATAGCATTAAAGATAAATTGTGCGTACTGTTCTCTAGACACCTTCATATAAGGACTATAGTCATTGTTACCTGTACCTTCCGCAATATGATTGGAATGAATAGCATGAATTGCATCTTTTGCCCAATATCCATACGGTATATCTTTAAAAGTAAATGCTCCCGTTGCTTTTAATTGGAATGCCTTCGTTAATACAGAAGCCATTTCAGCACGTGTTAAAGTGTCCTTAGGGCGGAAATTACCATGTTCATCTCCAGTGAAGATTCCTAAGTTTGTCAGAGATAAAATCTCCTTTGAGTAATGGGTTGTGAGAGAATTGATATCTGAATAAGGATTAGTAAATCCTTCTTTATTTTCTGGTTTGAGGTAATTGTACATAAGAATGGCAACTTGTTCTCGTGTTACATCATCTCCAAAGCCAAATATCCCATTTCCATATCCAGATAGGATCTGTTTTTCTTTTAAGTCATGTATGGCTGTAAATGACCAGTGGTTTTGTGGTACATCAATAAAGCGATCTTCGGCATGGGCGGTATAATGTCCAATTCCAAGTATTGTTAAGGTACTAATAGATAGTGCAGAACATAATGTAACTAATTTTCTTTTCATAACATTTCCTTTCTAAAAGCAATATATTATTTTAATAAGTACACTGAAACTTTTTATAACTATATATAAATATAATGTATTTAATAGGTATCTTTATGGTAATAGGAATTAGTGTCATATAGAAAAAATAAGAGCACAGAGCATTTAAATAGAATGCTTTTTATTTTGTATAGAAAAAGGAACCCAGTAGGGTTCCTTTTCTTATTCCGATCTATCTTAAGCGCATATAAGATAATATTATTTTACATCTTAATATTAGGAATTACAATAATAAATTAGAGATTACCGTGAGGTGGTATAAATGGGGGAAAACATAAACGTTCCTGCATGCTCTGGTTGTAATAAGACTTGCATGTGGACATTAAATGTCTAATAAGTAAATCAGTCAAATATTTTTCTACTGGTGTATCATCAAGGCTGATTAATTTGTAAATATGAAGTACTACGCTAAAAGATAGAAATACTTACAAATTTTAAAAGAATTCCTTTTGTGTACCAAGAAGCAAAATATATTTATGATAAAATATAGAAAAAGATGATTAAGAAGGGATAATTAAAGTGAAACCAACAATTTATGATGTTGCGGAAAAAGCAGGTGTATCAATAGCGACTGTATCCAAGGTAATTAATCAAACTGGGCGTATTAGTGAAAAAACAATAAACAAAGTAAATCAGGTAATGGATGAATTAGATTACCAGCCAAGTAGTGTAGCAGCAGCGTTAACAGGTAAAAAAACATATACGATTGGGGTACTTGTCCCAGATATCTCAAACCCTTTTTTTGCAGAAGTAGCAAGAGCTTTTGAAAATAGTGCACAAGGATCAGGGTATACACTTATTTTATGTAGTACAGACCATCAAACAAAACGTGAGCATGAATACATTGATTTACTATTTAAAAAGCAAGTAGATGGCATTATTATTGCAACGGAGCTAAATGATTATAAACTTGTAAAAAAAATCGTGAATCGAGATTTGCCACTAGTACTGTTCACTGTAGATCATCCTTCTATCACGACTCATGTTGTGACAACTGATGATATGAGGGGAGGCTATCTAGTTGGAAGTTATCTAACGCAGAAAGGCCATACATCTTTAACGATTATGATGGAGAAGGATAGAAAAAGTAGCTTAGGGAGATTGAATGGTTTCAAACAAGCTCTTACGGATTCGGGGATTTCGTTAGATGATGAGGCTATCATTAGCTGCTATTCGACAGTGGAAGATAGTAAACGTGCAAGTAAGGAATTACTTCATTTGCCTAACAGGCCTACAGCCGTTTTTGCTTGTACAGATTTAATTGCTATATGCCTTATGAATGAAGCAAGAAAACAAGGACTTTCAATTCCGGAAGATTTATCAATAATCGGATTTGATAATACAATTTATGCTGAGATTGCAGATCCGGGGTTAACAACAATTGAGCAGCCAATTAAACAAATGGCAGCCTGTACGTTTGAACAACTGCTAAAAACGATGGAAATGAAGGAGCATGCTAAGCAAAAAATTACAATTATTCCTCAGTTAGTAGAGCGATCCTCAGTAAAGGATATTACATGATAGATTTTTTATAAGCCTATTTGAATGTAACAAAAGAAGGTCATCGTAACTAAGTATAGTTAGGATGACCTTCTTTTATATTTAGGATTTATACAGAGAATTGTTCACCGCTTTTCGTATTTAAATCCTGCTCTATCTCATTTTCCTTTGGAATAGTAAGGAAATGAGTTAAAAATGCACCAAAGAAATACAAACCAGCAAAGATCCACATCACGCCGCCAACACCTAATGGACCGATGAAGACAGTTACTACTAATGGCCCAACGAATGCTGATAATCCTGAACCTAAATTTAAGACAGACATTGCAGCTCCTTTATTTTCAGGAGATAAAGATGGGACTAATGCGGTAAGAGGTACATAACCGGCAAGTGTTGCTCCGTAGCAACAGGCAACAAATAATATTGCCCAATAGTTATGTCCTACCATTTGTGGTACATAATAGAGTGCAAGAGTTACAATACCACAACCGACTCCTCCGAACCATTTAATTGTATTTACCCAACCAAACTTGTCTCCAACAATACCAAAAATAATATTAAACACCATATTTACAAAGAATAGAGTACCCCAAATTTGAAGCCATTCAGTCATCGTAAAATTATATTTCATCATATAGGTAGGCAGGAAAACAACAAATCCAAACTGAGCGGCCGAGTTTATAATTTTTACAATACCGCCTATACCAACTTTAGGATTTTCAAATGCGATGGTAATGCCTTTTAGTAATTCGCTTGATTTGTTAGCGCTTACGGTTTGTGCTTTAAATTTATCCTTATTTACAACAATTGAGAATAATCCCCCGACGACAACAAAAATTAAAGCGCTCCATAATGTAGCGATTTCTCCGATTTTAGGAACCATATAGCTAGAATAAAAGGCTCCTATAACACTAAGCCCTAGCTGGAATACGAACCAGAACCAGCCAACTGCTCTTGAAAGCATTTGTTGAGGAGTACTGTAAGATACCCAAACTAGAAAAGAATAAGCAAATAAAGGATAACCGAACCCTCGTAGGGCATAGCAAATTAATATTACGGGATAATTCATATGTTGAATTCCTATACCTATGAACCCGATTGAGCCTAAAATGAATGATACTAAACCAAATGTCATGACTTTTCTTGGTCCCCACATTTGTACAAATACCCCAGAAAACCAAGAAGAAGCAGATACAGTAATTCCGTAAATAGTAAACAGGAAAGCAGCGTGTTCTAGCGTTAGTCCTTTTTCAACGAGATAAGGGGATAACCATCCCTGTTCTAACCCGTCCCCAATCATAAAAACGATAATCCCTATGTATCCCCAAGTTAAATTAGAAGGGATCCCAATCTTGTCCATAAATGTTTTGTTTGAACTAATAGCGTTCATTCTCCCACCACCGATAAGTTATTTTTTGGTTAAGCGCTTAATTCTTTTTGATAAAAAAAGTATACGCTTACATTATGAGGTCGTCAATCAAATTTTTTGACAATTTACAACTTTCTTTTATAGAGTCATTCTATTTACTTATTGGACAATAAAATAATAGTGAGTATGAAAAGAAAGAAATACCTTATAGATGGAGGATTACTATTTAAAAGGCTTCGTTATCTTTGTTATATCAGTATTTTAAAAGATTATATTTGTAGCTTTTTTGATGATTTATTTCTAATTATTATTATTTATTTTTATGTAATACGTTTATTGAGGGAATGTAAAATTCGGATGAAAAGAGGAGTATTCAAAAAAATAAAAATGTTTTCAATTTAGTATCAAGTGTGTATAATGAAGAAAAATAGGGAAAGCGCTTAACTAATTTGATACGCTAAACCCTATAGACTTTCATTTCGTTTCTTAAATTTTAATATAGAGGGAGAAATCATATGAACGTTTTAAAAATTGGGATTATTGGTGCTGGACGAATTGGGAAACTACATGTTGATAATTTGCAGCTTATGCCACAAGTGAAAATTAAAGCGGTTTCAGATGTAGTAATTAGTCATTTAGAAAAGTGGGCTCAAGATAAAGGGATTTCCACTCTGACTACAAACTATCAGGATTTATTAGCAGATCCAGAGATTGATGCTGTCTTTATTTGTTCACCAACAAATACACATGCGCAAATTATTAAAGAAGCGGCTCTTGCGAAAAAACATATTTTCTGCGAAAAGCCTGTTAGTTTCTCGGTAGAAGAAACATTAGAAGCATTAGAAGTGGTAGAAGAACAGGGAGTATCTCTTCAAGTAGGTTTTAATCGTCGTTTTGATCCGAACTTCAGGAAAGTGTATGATCTTATTCAACAAGGAGAAGTGGGACAGCCACATATTTTAAAAATTACGTCGAGGGATCCACAACCACCAAGTATAGAGTATGTTCGCTCTTCAGGCGGATTGTTTATGGATATGATGATTCATGATTTTGATATGGCTCGTTATGTGATGAATAGTGAAGTCGTTGAAGTATTTGCATATGGAACAACATTAATTGATCCATCCATTCAGGAGGTAAATGATGTTGATACAGCAATTGTCACATTAAAATTTGCGAATGGTGCTTTAGGGGTAATTGATAATAGCCGACAAGCTGTTTATGGATATGACCAGCGTGTGGAAGTGTTTGGTGAAAAAGGCGCGGTTGCTGCGGATAATTGCTGCCCGACAACAGTTCAAGTGTCAAAAACAGAAGGTATTGTAAAAGATAAGCCGCTTTATTTCTTCTTAGAGCGCTACACGCAAGCTTACATTGAGGAAGTAACACAATTTACAAAGTCAATTATAGAAGGACAAGCTGTTATTTGCAGTGGTAATGATGGATTACAAGCAGAGCGAATTGCGAAGGCTGCGAAGGAATCCTTACTAACAGGAAAACCTGTACATATTGAACATAAACAGCCTGCATTAAATCAATAAAGAGAGCGCTTACTTCTGGATAGATAAAGAGTAATGAATAATAGGTTTATAAAGCATGGGAGGTAGTAATAATGAATCCACTTATTTTTAAAGAAGATTGTCCATTAGACCTAATTGCAGTTGGACGTTTATGCGTTGATTTAAATGCCAATGAAACACAACGTCCTATGGAAGAAACAAGAACGTTTACTAAATATGTGGGAGGATCTCCTGCAAATATTGCGATTGGTGCAGCACGTCTTGGTTTACAAACGGGATTTATTGGTAAAGTGTCTGATGATCAAATGGGCCGTTTTATTACAGGGTACCTAAAGGACAATAAGATTAATACAGATCAGATACGTATCGATCGTACAGGTGCAGTGACAGGTCTAGCATTTACAGAAATTAAAAGCCCTGAGGATTGCAGTATTTTAATGTACCGCGACAATGTTGCAGATTTAAATCTTGATCCAACAGAGGTATCTGAGGACTATATTAAACAATCAAAAGCACTCTTAATTTCAGGAACAGCTTTAGCGAAAAGTCCTTCTCGCGAGGCGGTATTTTTAGCATTAGAATATGCGCGTAAGCATGATGTAGTTGTATTTTTTGATGTAGATTACCGCCCTTATACATGGCAGTCAGAAGCTGAAACGGCTGTGTATTACAACCTAGCGGCTGAAAAATCTGATGTCATTATTGGAACGCGTGAAGAATTCGATATGATGGAAAAACTATTAAACTACGAACAATCTAATGACCAAGTTACGGCTGAAAGATGGTTTTCTCATCATGCGAAAATCGTTGTAATTAAACACGGCGGGGATGGTTCAATCGCTTATACGAGGGACGGTCAATCTCACCGAGGCGGTATCTTTAAAACCAAGGTGTTAAAGACGTTTGGCGCTGGCGACTCGTACGCTTCTGCGTTTATTTATGGCCTAATGCAAGGGCTTGAGATTCCTCAAGCGATGCGATTAGGTGGTGCTTCTGCTTCAATGGTTATTTCTAAACATAGCTGTTCTGATGCAATGCCAACAAGGGCAGAGATTTCTGCATTCATGGAAACGGCTGAGGAATTGGTATAGAAACTTTATAAATCAATAATCAAGTAAGGGCGTATCTTATTGGACGCTTCTACATTACATAAAAGGGAGAGAATGAATATGACAGTACAAACAGCACAAATTGTAAAAAACTACATTGGCGGCGAATGGGTAGAATCGATTTCAACTAAGATGGAAGCTGTATATAATCCTGCAACAGGAGAAGTAATCGCTCAAGTACCACTTTCAACAAAAGAAGATGTTGAACGAGCTGTACTAGCAGCAAATGAAGCATTCAAATCTTGGTCTAAAACGGCTGTGCCAAAACGCGCTCGTATTCTATTTAAATATCAACAATTACTAGTAGATAACTGGGAAGAGTTAGCGAAACTTATTACGATTGAAAACGGAAAAAGCTATAACGAGGCTTACGGTGAAGTTCTTCGTGGTATTGAGTGCGTGGAGTTTGCAGCGGGTGCTCCTACATTAATGATGGGAAAACAGCTACCTGATATTGCAACAGGTATTGAGTCTGGTATGTATCGTTACCCAATTGGTGTTATAGGCGGCATTACACCATTTAATTTCCCGATGATGGTTCCATGCTGGATGTTCCCACTTGCAATTGCTTGTGGTAATACATTTGTATTAAAACCTTCAGAGCGTACACCACTTCTAGCAGGAAGACTAGCAGAATTAGTTGAAGAAGCAGGCTTACCAAAAGGTGTATTAAATATCGTAAATGGCGCTCACGATGTAGTAAACGGTCTTCTGGAACATAAATTAGTGAAGGCAATTTCATTTGTAGGTTCTCAGCCTGTCGCAGAATATGTATACAAAAAAGGAACAGAAAACTTAAAACGCGTGCAAGCATTAGCGGGTGCGAAAAACCATTCCATTGTATTAAATGATGCGAATCTTGAACTAGCAACAAAGCAAATTATTAGTGCTGCATTTGGTTCAGCTGGTGAGCGTTGTATGGCTGCTTCTGTAGTAACAGTAGAAGAAGATATTGCAGATCAATTAGTTAATAGATTAGTAGAAGAAGCGAACAAAATTATCATCGGAAATGGTCTTGATGAAGATGTATTTTTAGGGCCAGTTATTCGTGATAACCATAAAGAGCGCACAATTGGTTACATCGATTCAGGTGTAGAACAGGGCGCTACATTAGTTCGTGATGGACGTGAAGATACAGCTGTTAAAGGAGCTGGTTACTTCGTTGGTCCAACAATTTTTGACCATGTTACAAAAGAAATGGAGATTTGGCAAGATGAGATTTTTGCTCCTGTTTTATCTATTGTTCGTGTGAAATCATTGGATGAAGCGATTGAAATTGCCAATGAGTCTCGTTTTGCAAATGGAGCATGTATTTATACAGATAGCGGGGCAAGTGTACGTCAATTCCGTGAAACTATTGAATCAGGTATGTTAGGTGTGAATGTTGGGGTTCCGGCACCAATGGCATTCTTCCCGTTCTCTGGCTGGAAAGACTCTTTCTATGGTGATCTCCATGCGAACGGTACTGACGGCGTTGAGTTTTATACAAGAAAGAAAATGCTTACATCTCGTTGGGAAAAGTAATCAATAAGAGAGAAGTAGAATCTGTCTAGTGCTTGGAAGCGAAAGTAACGCAAGTAGTAAAACATAAGAAGGAAGTATTAGGAGTCTATCAAATTCCTAATACTCCTTTTTCATATATAGAATGACTGTTAGAGATAGAAAGGAGCAAATCATATGCAAACTGTTAGAATGACGACGGCGCAAGCATTGGTGAAATTTTTGAATCAGCAATACGTAGAGTTTGATGGAGAGCAACAAAAGTTTATTAAGGGAATCTTTACGATTTTTGGTCATGGGAATGTAGTAGGCCTAGGTCAAGCTTTAGAAGAAGACGCAGGGGAACTAGAAGTTTACCAAGGGAGAAATGAACAAGGAATGGCAAATGCTGCGATGGCTTTTGCAAAACAAAAACATAGAAAACAAATTATGGCATGTACTTCTTCAGTAGGTCCTGGATCAGCAAACATGATTACCTCTGCAGCAACAGCTTCTGCAAATAATATTCCCGTTTTACTACTCCCAGGAGATGTATTTGCAACGAGACAACCTGATCCTGTTCTTCAACAAATTGAACAAACACATGATTTATCTATTTCTACAAATGATGCTTTTCGTGCAGTAAGTAAGTATTGGGACCGGGTAAATCGTCCTGAACAATTGATGACAGCTATGATTCAAGCCATGCGTGTTTTAACGAACCCGGCAGATACAGGAGCTGTAACCATTTGTTTACCACAAGATGTCCAAGGAGAAGCATGGGATTTTCCAAGTTACTTCTTCCAAAAGCGTGTTCACCGTATTGAACGTCGTCTACCTACAAAAGCCAGCTTAGCGGATGCAGTGGAAATGATTAAGAGAAAGAAAAAGCCAGTAATGATTTGCGGTGGTGGTGTAAGGTACGCAGAAGCGGCAGAAGAGTTAAAACAGTTTGCTGAAACATTCCACATTCCATTTGGAGAAACACAGGCTGGAAAAAGTGCAATTGAAAGTAGTCACCCATATAATCTTGGTGGCATTGGGGTAACTGGAAATATAGCAGCTAATACAATTGCAAAGGAAGCGGATCTTGTTATTGGCATCGGGACGAGGTTTACGGATTTTACAACGGCATCAAAACAATTATTTCAAAATGAGGAAGTTGAGTTTTTAAACATTAACATTTCAGAATTCCATGCGAATAAGCTGGATGCATTAAAGGTTATAGCGGATGCGAAAGAAGCGCTTCTTGCTCTAATAGATGAACTGCAAGAAATTGATTATCGATCTAGTTATACAGTAGAAATTGCTGATGCAAAAGAGGCTTGGGAAACAGAATTATCACGTCTACATAATATTCGCTTTACAGGTCAAGATTTCACACCAGAAGTCGAAGGTCATTTCGATGAAAATTTAAATGAGTATGTAGACGCACTTGGTACACAATTAACACAGACCGCAGTCATTGGACAAATCAATACATTACTTGATGAAGATGCAATCATCGTTGGAGCGGCAGGAAGTCTTCCGGGTGATTTACAAAGAATGTGGACATCAAGAAAACCGAATACTTATCACATGGAGTATGGATACTCTTGCATGGGCTATGAGGTTGCGGGCGCACTTGGTGCAAAGCTAGCTGAACCATCAAAGGAAGTATATGCAATGGTAGGGGATGGTAGTTACCAGATGCTTCATTCTGAGCTTGTCACAAGTCTTCAAGAAAACAAAAAAATTAATGTCATATTGTTTGATAACTCCGGATTTGGTTGCATTAATAACTTACAAATGGGTAATGGGATGGGGAGCTTTGGAACAGAATTTCGCTATCGAAACCAGGAAACTCGTAAATTAGACGGGGCAATTATGAAAATTGATTTTGCAGCTAGCGCAGCTGGATATGGTGTGAAAACATATCATGTTACATCACTAGAACAATTACAGGAAGCGCTTATAGATGCGAAAAAACAAACAGTTTCCACATTAATTGATATTAAAGTATTACCAAAAACAATGACAAATGGATACGAGTCATGGTGGCATGTAGGTGTTGCAGGAGTATCTAAAAGTCAAAGTGTACAAGCTGCGTATGAGAGTAAAGTAAGTAATTTGCAACAGGCAAGGTCTTATTAGATTAGGACACAATGAGAGCTTTTTATCTACATGCATATTGTTAAGGAAGCTCTCTTTTTAACGAATAGATAAGAGAAGTGGGCGAAATTCTATCACATTTTGTAAAGAGGAGAGACAAGGGGATGTTTAAAGAGAATACAATTAAGCTTGGAATTGCACCAATTGCTTGGACAAATGATGATATGCCAGAGCTAGGAGCAGAAAATACATTTGAACAATGTATTAGTGAGATGGCACTAGCTGGATTTAATGGAAGTGAAGTAGGGAATAAATATCCGAGAAATACAGTTGTATTAAAAAAATATTTGGAATTACGAAACTTAGAGATTGCTAGTGCATGGTTTAGTACGTTTTTAACAACGAAGCCGCTTGAAGAGACGGTAGAAGCATTTATTAACCATAGAGATTTCTTGCATGACATGGGTGCAAAAGTCATCGTTGTTTCAGAGCAAGGGCATAGTATTCAAGGTTTAATGGATGTACCACTATTTAAAAATAAGCCTGTTTTTACAGAGGAAGAGTGGGATAAGCTTGCGAATGGATTACATCACCTCGGTAAATTAGCTCAGGAAAAGGGGCTACATATTGTATACCATCACCATATGGGTACGGGTGTTCAAACAACGGCAGAAATTGAAAAGTTAATGGATATGACTGATCCAGCGCTTGTATCTCTGCTTTTTGATACAGGTCACCTTGTTTTTTCAGGAGAAGAGCCACTTTATATTTTGAAGAAATATTTACCTCGTATTAAACACGTACATTTAAAAGATATTCGTCAAGAAGTAGTAGATGCAGTAAAGGAAAACGAATTGAGCTTCTTACAGGCAGTGAAGAATGGGGTATTTACAGTCCCTGGAGATGGCGTAATTGGATTTGATGAAGTGTTTACTATCCTTGCAAACTCTGATTATCAAGGGTGGTTTGTGGTAGAAGCAGAGCAAGACCCGGCTTTAGCGAATCCTTTTGAGTACGCATTAAAAGCCCGAAAATTTATACAAGAAAAAGCAGGTCTGTAATTTCCGTATTTTGAGAGTATCCCTAAGTAAATGCCATGGTAATCAACATGTCTTCTTACAAAAGGGGTAAAAAGGCGCGACGGTTGTTTTTACATTTAATAAATAATATTGAAATAGGGGAGTATGTAATGCCATTAGTTCAAATGAAAGATATTTTAATAAAAGCAAATCAAGAGAATTATGGGGTTGGAGCTTTTAGTGTTGCGAATATGGAAATGGTCATAGGGGCTATCAAAGCAGCTGAAGAGTTAAGTTCGCCGCTTATTCTACAAATTGCAGAAGTTCGTTTGAATCATTCGCCAATTCATATGATTGGCCCTTTGATGATAGCTGCTGCGAAAAAAGCGACTGTTCCAGTAGCAGTTCACTTTGATCACGGTATGACATTTGAAAAGATTCAAGAGACATTAGAAATTGGTTTTAGTTCGGTTATGTTTGATGGCTCTCACTATCCGTTAGAAGAAAATATACAAAAAACAAAAGAAATTGTAGAACTTGCGAAACAGTACGGTGCGACGGTAGAGGCTGAGATTGGCAGAGTTGGTGGTAGTGAGGACGGATCAGAAGATATTGAAATGTTGCTGACAAGCACTACAGAAGCAAAACGATTTGCAGAAGAAACAGACGTAGATGCATTAGCTGTTGCAATTGGAAATGCGCATGGTATGTACAATGGAGATCCTAATTTACGATTAGACCGCCTACAAGAGATTAATGAGGTAGTACATATCCCACTCGTTTTACATGGCGGCTCTGGCATTAGTCCAGAGAATTTCAAGCAATGTATTCAACATGGTGTTCGAAAAGTTAATGTAGCAACAGCCACATTTCAGAATGTAATTACTGCTGTTAACAATACAGTCCTAAATAATCCGTATTCAGATTACTTTACGTACCACCAGGATGTTATTGAGGCTGCATACGAAAATGTTAAAAGTCATATGCAAATATTCGGAAGTGAAAACAGAGTATAAATAGAAAAGCTTTCTTCAGTAATAGTTAGATGAAACTTGGAATGTAGTTAGCTGACAAAAGTAGAGAATGATTGAGTAGCCATTAAATAAAAGGGGGAGAAAGCCATGTTAGGAAAATTAGGTGAATTAAATGAGGGGTATAATGTATTAACAGAAATGAACGGTCAATGCAGTGATATGTTAATGGATATAGGCATATATAAGATATCTAATGGAAAAGAAGAGTTGCTATTTGATAATAAGAATGAAACTGCGGTTCTTTTACTGGAAGGGGCAATACGTTTAGAGTGGGAAGGAATGAAACAAGTTATTCAAAGACAGTCTGTGTTTGAAGAGAACCCTTGGTGCTTACATATATCTAAAAATGTGAAGGTTACAATTACTGCTCTTTCAGATAGTGAAGTGCTTGTTCAAAAAACAGATAATGATCAAGAATTTGCGTCTAAGTTATATACTCCAAATGAGTGTCAAAGTGTTGTAGCGGGAGATGGAGTATGGGAGGGAACGGCGCAGCGTGTTATTCGTACGATTTTTGACTATAACAATGCAGCTTATTCTAATATGGTAGTAGGAGAAGTTATTTCTTATCCAGGGCGATGGTCCAGTTATCCACCACATCACCATGATCAACCGGAGGTATATTATTATCGATTTAACAAGCCACAGGGTTTTGGATGTGCAATGGTTGGTGAGGATGCTTATCGCGTTGTACATAATAGCTTTATTACAATTCCAGGTGAGCTAGACCATCCACAAGCAACCGCGCCTGGATATGCCATGTATTTTTGTTGGATGATTCGACACCTTGAGAATAATCCTTGGAATGATCGTATCATGGAGGAAGAACACAAGTGGTTATTAGAACCAAACGCGAAAATTTGGCCAGAAAAGGAATAGACGAAAATAAAGGTTCGGGATAAAAATGATGTCCTTGCAATTTTTTTGCTCAGAACCAATTTTTTGAATTTAAGAAGGCTCTTATGTGAGATAACATAAGGGTCTGTTTGCATGTTCTACCTTTTATTATGTACAATAAGAATAAGAGATGAAATAGACAGGGAGAGGAAATCCATGTCCACTAAATTAGTAAATTTACGAATTGATTTTGCTTTTAAACAGTTATTTGGGACGAAAGGAAATGAAGAAATTTTAACGGGTTTCTTAAATGCAATTTTAGAGGAGTCTTTAGATGCACCTATTACATCGCTACAACTAGATGATCCGCATCTCCATAAATCTTATGAAGATGATAAATTATCAATTTTAGACCTATTAGCAACTTTAGATAATGGGACGCAGGTAAATATCGAAATTCAGCTTCGAAATACACATGATATGGTGAAGCGATCTTTATATTATTGGAGTAAACTTTATACATCCCAAATGCAAGAAGGGATGCCATATCGTTCACTTCGGAAAACAATTACCATTAACTTATTAGATTTTATTTTATTTTCTCAGGAAGATGAATTTCATACCATCGGACAATTATGGAATACAAAAATGCAAAAAATATTAAGTGACGACATTGAAATTCATTTTGTAGAGATACCGAAATTAGTAAAACAATGGCGTGAAGAAAAAGTAAACCCTTGGGAAAATACATTTGTTCGTTGGATGTTATTATTACCAGCACATGAAGATGAACATTTAACTCAAACATTGGAGGAGATTGCGATGAATCAAGATCCAATTTTACAAAAGGCAATTAATAAATGGGAAAATATGAGCCATGATTCTTCTTTCCGAACAGCTTATGAAGCTCGAGAGAAATTACTTCTAGATGAACAAGCCAAGTTAGCACATGCAGAACAAGAGGGCATGGAAAAAGGTATTGAGCAAGGTAAGATGCAAATGATTCGAGGGATGCATGAAATAGGTGTACCACTTGAAACTATTGCAAAAGCAAGTAAGTTGAGTATAGAGGAAATAGAACGTATCTTGAAATTAAAGTAAATATATGAACCTTTAGTCAAATGAATAAAAGAAAGTAGACATTCATTGTTATAGTACGAGTAACAGAAAAGCATTGCTGAATAATTCGGCAGTGCTTTTTCTATATCATTTTTTGTTTTTCATACAGAATCACCCGTAAAAGTACTTTTTGCAGTTTAAGTTTTCTGAATAATTAGTTACATCTTTAAAGTTCAAGCAACCATATGATAGTACAAAAGGGGAGAAATATTGTTATTATGCAAAAAATGAAATGGAAGAACTATTTATGTTATTTTGTTATTCTTATACTTCTTGGAACAGTAGTAACAGCCAAACCAGCTATTTCTAAAGCTGAGGAATCTGATGTTAATATTACATTGTTAGGTACGGCAGATATTCATGGTAGATTTATGCCTTGGGATTATGCACTTGATGGTGCAAATACGAGTGGAAGTTTAACGCAGCTTTATACGGTTATAAAGAAGGTGCGTCAGGAAAATCCCAATACCATATTAGTAGATGCTGGGGATACAATTCAAGGAAACTCAGTAGAGTTATTCAACGATCAACCACAATCGCCAATGATGGTAGCGATGAATGCAATGGGATACGATGCTTGGGCATTTGGAAATCATGAATTTAACTTTGGATTAGATACATTGAAAAAAGTTAGTGAGCAATATAAGGGAAAGACGTTAGCAGGAAATATTTACAAGGAAAATGGAGAGTATTTTCTTCCTGCATATACAATTGTTGAAAAAGGTGGAATTAAAGTCGGGATTATTGGTATGAATACACCAATGATTAGTGATTCTGAAAAAGGGACAGGTCATTTGGATGGTTTGGTAGTGAAAAATCCAGTAGAAGAGACAAAGAAGGCCATTAAATATATACGCAAAAAAGAGCACTCCTATACATCGCGAAAGGATGCTCTTTTTTATGTAAAGACAATCTTGTCTACTTTTAGTCTATCACCCTACGCACAATTATAGTAACGTGAATAGCCCGAAACAAATCTGTTTCGGGCTGGGGGTTCAATATTTTATCCACGTTATTCAACTTTTTTGTATTTGTAGTATGAATTTTCTGGTTTTTTAAGTGAGAAAACTGGATTACGTTAATTAATAGATACTCCACCAGAGACATTCAGTTTTGTTGGTGCAGGCGTATCTCCACCATTAAATGAAGAGTGTTGTGATACATTTAAACTAATCATGCTACATGCTAATGTACTTACTATTATCGTACTGAATAACAATTTTTTTATTTTTTTCATTACTTTAACGCTCCTTTTCTTAAATGTTTCTTATCAGCATTATTGCTAATATAGAAATACTTACTCGCTTTAACATGATTATTTGCTTCGTAAAATTGCAGTGCTAAAATCTCTGCATATTCTTTAACACAATCCCACATTTCCTCTTTTTCAAAATAAGAAATGGCATCAGTAACTACTTTTTCTAGTTTAATTCTAGGCAGTTCTGTGATTAGTTCATTTAAAACTGAGAAACGGTGTATATATTCTTCATTTCCTGACTCATTTGAATATTTCATTCCTTGCTCGATATATGATTTTGCTGTTTCAACGCCTTCTAACTTATAATATGCTCTTGCTAAGACAAATAATGCTTTAAAATGGTTCGGTATGGTATTTATAATTTCAGAACTCTGTCTAATCGCCAATGGATATAAATCTTGAATATTATATAACCAGCCTAAATTGGATCGTACTCGTAATAATAATTGTTCTTCATCATACTTCTTAAAAACATCAATAACCATATTGAGACATTCTTCCGCTCTTTCAAATTCTCTTAAATCTATACAAGCTAGTCCATATACATTGTCGCATAAAGCAATATTAATTTTATAGCCTACATGATTCAAGTATATTTCTTTGGCTTTTACTGCATGTTGAATCGCTTCAAATGGTTGATAAGATTGATAACAGTATGTTGAAAATCTATACTCAAACTCAGCTTTTTCAATTTCGTCAGGTATATCTTTTAAAAGTCCTTCCGCCTTTTCATAGTGTGTTTTTGCCTCAGTATAATTTGCTATAATTGTAGAGTGGATTGCCTTAAAGAAATTATAATAGTAAGCTAAAAATGAAAATTCATCTTTAATATGAGGTAGTTTTTCTATTTGATTAAAAGAATCTTTTGTAATACTCATTCCATCTACCAAAATTTTATATCTAAAATTCAGTAGGGAATAATAGAATGATACATATTGGTCTGTTTCTATTCCTTTTAAACTTTCTTTTACTTTTAGATATGTTTGTTTCGCTTCTACTACATGATATAAACGAATTTCTTCATACCATTCATGTAATAATTCCATCAATTGTTTATTACTTTTTTCTTGAACAGTCATAATATCCCCCATTTCTCTGTAAAGGCTTATTCTGATAATAACAGGAATTCGATAAATTAAATTTAATCACGATTTTTTTCATAAATATACAGAATGTTCTGAATATATAATTTGTCCATACTTTTAAATTTGAAAAGTATAGGTAAGGTAGTACAAGTTTCGTTAATGTATTTTTTGATTTTTTAACGGTTTTCTATTAAAGACTTCTTACGAGAGGGAGCGTAGGTTTTTGATAATTATCATAGGAAGCGTAACTTTTCATAAAATGTAGGTTTATGCTTCTGCTTTATATACTTTAAAGTAAAGAGCTTTATTTTTATTAAGGGGGGAATTTGGTGGTTTATAACTTAGGTTCTTTTTATCTAAATTTATTTTAAGTATTGAAAGATTTGTAAAAAATACTTTACGAATTGTAAGAAATAAATTACAATTTCCCTGAGAGGTGTTCCTATTGTTACATAATAAAATTGTAGTTTGTCGAGCAGAAAAAGGTTGGACTCAAGAAGAATTGGCAAAAAGGGTTGGTGTTAGTCGACAAACTATCGCTACTCTTGAAAAGAATAAATATAATCCTTCTCTAATTCTTGCCTTTAAAATCGCAAATGCATTTGAAAAGCCAATAACTGACGTGTTCGATTATCAGGAGGAGTGAGTCATATGTTGTGGTTAAAAATTTCATTTTTAGTTGTAATATTCATTAGTCAGTTGTACGTAATACAATTTCAGTCCAGTGATGAAGCAAAAGACGAAAGAGGGAGAGAAATTCAATATAAAACAAATAATGTGTTGTACAATATCTTATCTGTAGGTATCATTGCCATTTTTATTTTTCAATCAGTAGATATAATTTCTTTAGAATTTCTACCTGATTTATTGTTATATTTTGTGCTTTCATTAAGTGTAATAGGCAGTCTTTTTATATTTATCAATAGAAACAGTAAAAATTACTAATATTAGTTAGGTGTTTTATCTTGTTCAGTTAGGCGGTTGAACAAAATTTTTCTTTTTCAAAGTGCAATTCATATACTAATCATGAAGGAATATTTTTAAACAAACAGCTACGTTTATTTAAGTAGAGAACTTGAACTACCCCCACTTTCACTTCGTTTAGAAGTGAGGGATTCCTAAGTAAAGAGTTCTATTGAACTCTAATTGATTAGGCTAACTCCGCAGTCCTTGCGGTTAGAAGCCTTATTGCTTCATTCTTTAGATTGATACTTGCGTTAATATCCCTATCATAGTGTGTACGACAAGAAGGACAGTCCCATTTACGTAGGTTTAGATTTTTAACGTCTTTGTTTTGATATCCACAACAAGAACATAATTGGCTGGAAGCAAATGTTTTCGATACGACAATGACTTGTTTGCCATACCATTTTGCTTTATATTCCAACATGGTTCGAAACTGTGACCAAGATACTTCACTAATTGCTTTTGCTAACTTACGATTTTTTAACATATTTGATACTTGCAAATCCTCTATACCGATAACATCTTGGCTTTTGATGATTTCAGTTGAGATTTTGTCTAAGTAATCTTTTCTAGCATTTGATATGTATTCATGAATTCTAGCTACCTTTACTCGTTGTTTATTCCAACGAGAAGATCCTTTCATTCTTCTAGAAAGAACACGCTGTGCTTTCGCCAACTTATCTTCTAATGACCGGAAAACTTCGGATTTTTATAGGTTGTTCCATCTGACAAAATGGCAAAATCTTTTAGTCCTACATCCATTCCAATGTACGAACTTGTTTTCGGAAGTTCTTGTACTTCTGTTTCGACTAACAATGATACAAAGTATCTGCCAGAAGGGTTCCGTCTAACCGTAGCATTTACAATACGTCCCGTTATTTCACGACTTTTGGCAAATCGAACAAGACCTAGTTTTGGCAATTTTATTTTGTTTCCTACAACGGCAATGTTTTCATTTGTTTGTTTTGTGATATAAGATTGTACGTTATTCTTCTTGGATTTGAAACGCGGGGCACTATTTTGTTTTTTGAAAAATCGTGTATACGCATCCGCAAGGTTGCGAACAGTCGACTGAATCGCAATACTATCCACTTCTTTGAGCCAAACAAACTCTTTCTTCATGGCAGGAAGTTTGGCAGAGCATGTACCATATGTTAAACCTTTTCCAGTTTCTTTATATGTGTGATTCCATAGGGATAGGAAATGATTGAATACAAAGCGAGAACAACCTATCGTTTTATTAATTAGAATTGCTTGTGCTTGATTTGGATAGATACGAAACTTAAAGGTTTTATTAATTATCATTTGATTCACCTCCATTTCAGTATATGACTAATATACACAGAACGTATATTTGATTGATAGTGAAGTAACACTTTCTGTATGTCGAACAATTAAGATGGCTTCCTGCCATCTCTTGTTCGAAGCCAATTCATCTCCCACCTACTCACTTTGAGTTCCTTGAGGAAGGAGTCTTCTTGGCTAAAATGATAAAATTTGCTTTTTTTAAAACAGTTGAATTCCACACGTTAGCTTTATTTAGAAGTGAGAGTGGGGGAGTTCAAAGAAAGAAGGGTAAATTAAGCTCTGTCTCTTGATAAAAACTTATAGAAATAAAAATAAGATAGTTACTGTTGAACAGATAGTAAATCACGATTAATATACTAGGTCTTACGAGCACGATAGAAAAAATAGAACTTCATAAAAAGAACTCCTATGTTATTTAGGAGTTCTTTTCGGATGAAGTCAACAAATTTATAGAATGCTGAACATTAATTTGTTTTTTCAACAATCGGAGAAATAGCTTTCACAGGAACACCAGCAAGTAAAATAGGGCTAAACTCAAAAGATGCAGCATAAACGTTTACTGTATCACCGATTACAATATCTTGTAATACTTCGGTAGAAGTTTCAACTTCATAAGTTATGTTGTTACTTGAAACTAAGATTGAATTGTCAGATTTTCCTGTAACATTTCCTGTGATTTTTTTGTATTGATTCTCTAAAATATTTTGTTCATTTCCTTTTTGAATAATCGCGTTTCTTGCCTCGAAAGGTAAGTCCTTTAGAAGAATAGGGGCCATTTCAAATGCTTGAGCATAAACATTTACTGTATCACCTATCTGAATGTTTGGTAGTACTTTTGGATTAACATGGGAACGAATGGTTTGATTTTCACTTGAAATTTCTAGGCTATCTTCGGATTTTTTTGTCACTGTACCAGAACGTTTTTTTAATTGTGCTAAGAGTTTTTGTTCTTTATCTTTACTCATTACTTGCTTTTCTTGTTGTTTGTTAGATTCTTCATTTATTTTAGAAATAGAATTTACATCAGTATAAAATACAGTTTGTCCATAAATTTTTTGATGTTTCCATTGATTTTTGTTAGTTACTTTAACTTTGTCACCGTTTTTAAAGTTAGAGTTGCTACCATTCGGAAAGTCTATAGTAACTTCTTGACTATTGCCATTAGCATCTTTATATGCAACAGTCACATAATAAGAATCTGAATCATTTATTACCCCAACTACATGGTTTTCTTGTTGTTTGTTAGATTCTTCATTTACTTTAGAAATAGAATTTACATCAGTGTAAAATACAGTTTGTCCATAGATTTTTTGATGTTTCCATTGATTTTTGTTAGCAACTTTAACTTTGTCACCGTTTTTAAAGTTAGAGTTACTACCATTCGGGAAGTCTATAGTAACTTCTTGATTATTGCCATTAGCATCTTTATATGCAACAATCACATAATAAGGATCTGAATCATTTATTACCCCAACTACATGGTTTTCTTGTTGTTTATTAGATTCTTCATTTACTTTAGAAATAGAATTTACATCAGTATAAAATACAGTTTGTCCATAGATTTTTTGATGTTTCCATTGATTTTTGTTAGCAACTTTAACTTTGTCACCGTTTTTAAAGTTAGAGTTACTACCATTCGGGAAGTCTATAGTAACTTCTTGATTATTGCCATTAGCATCTTTATATGTAACAGTCACATAATAAGGGTCTGCATCATTTATTACTCCAACTACAGTATTTTCTACTTGTTTTGTTTGGTGGTGGATTTGATCAGATTTTGCAAGAAATTGTGCAGCCTCTGCACGAGTAATCGGTCTATTAGGGGACCAATTATTTCCATCATCAGTGCCCTTAGAAATTTCCGTTTGTATTAAAATGTTTGCATGGTTTTCACCCCAATGTCCTTTTAAATCATGAAACGTAATTTGTCCATTACTATTTGTAGTATCTTGTAACTTATATGCATTTACTAGCATTGCTGCCATAGCAGCACGTGTAACTTTTCCTGAGGGATTGAATATTCCATTTCCTTCGCCTTTAATGATTCCTGCCTTTTCAGCAGCTGCAATATAAGGGGTTGCCCAATGATTTTGAGAATCTGTAAAGGATGGTTTTGCATCGAAGTCAACTTGTATACCTAGTGCTTTTGTCATAATGGTTGCAGCAGCAGCTCGATCTAATGAATCACTTGAACCAAAAGTGCCATCAGGATACCCACTTAATACTTTTTTATCAACTAAATAATTAACGGATTTGTCAGCCCATGCAGGAACATCTGGGAATTTGTGAGTATTTGCAAATGCACTAGTTGAGTAGGAAAGTAGACTTCCAGCAAGAATTCCTGTAGCAATTAATTTGTATTTCAAAATGTAACACTCCTAAAAATTATTACAGCTTGGTAAATCTATCATTTATAGTTAAACTCATAAGTAATATGACCTAGTTTAATAGATTGGGTTGGTATCATCACTATATTACAGATAAATAATATATGGTTGATTCAAAATATTATTTCGAAAAGAATTCACAGACATACACTTGTAGTAAGGGACTATTTGATATATTCACCAAGCGTGTGTAACTAGTATAGTTACTCGTATGTACGAGTGTCAATTGAAAAAGAATTACATTTTTGTAAGATAACCATGTTAATAATGAAGTTAGTAATTATTATATAAGGTGAATAATTACTCATTATAATAACTATAAGAAAGATATAAAAAATTCTTACGTTGATATTGTTTAATCTAAAGAAAATTCCTTTACTTCATGGAATTAGAAACATTTTTCTTAACTATTCTATATAATATAGTTACCTTACAATAATGTAAGATTTCTTTAATTGACACTCGTATATATAAGTAACTATACTAATTACGCAACAGCGATTCATCTGTAAGTACTGTGTATATTAATACTTTTAACTAAAAAAGATGTGTATCTATTTTAAAACAAAAACACGTGTAACTATTAGCTTTATATGTATAGGATACAGTCTTATTAGTCATAATTTCGTATGGATAGTTGGAGAACTTGAAATTAATATAAAGAATGATTTTATTTTAAACGTAATATTAAAATAAATTAAAATTATGGTATATCCAGTATTCTCCTCGTTTGTATCTTGGATTTCTTATGATGAACCGATATATATAGCATCATTTCATAAAAATAAAGGAGATTTAATTATGAATTTTAAACAAATTATTTTAGCAGGTGCTGTCATTGCTACAGCCACATTAACGACTTTGAATAGTGTACAGGCTGAGAGGAAAATATTTAATGATGTTCCAGTCAATCATTGGTCTGAACAAGCAATTAATGATTTAGCAAGTAGAAAAATTGTATATGGCTATGGAAATGATACTTTTGGATTTGGAGATAAAGTCACACGTGGTCAGGTAGCGAGAATGTTATACAATTATCTAAAACCACAGGATGTAGACTCAAGTTTTAAAAATCCATTTACAGATATAAAAGGTAATATGTTTGAAAAAGACATTTTAGCAATGGTAAAAGCAGGAGTTATGACTGGATATGGAAATGGTAAATTTGGACCAAATGATAGCTTAACTCGTGAACAAATGGCAGTAGTTCTTACAAATGCATTTAAATTAAAAGCGAATTCAATAACTAATTTTAAAGATGTAGATAAAAATTATTGGGCAACGAAAGCAATCAGTGCACTGCAAGAAAATAAATTAAGCGCAGGCACAGGAAATGGTAAATTTGAACCTAAAGTAATTGTAACTCGCGAACAATATTCGCAGTTCTTATATAATGTGATTAATAAAGTAGAGAAACCAGAAGTAAAACCAGAAGTGAAACCAGAAGTAAAACCAGAAGTGAAACCAGAAGTAAAACCAGAAGTGAAACCAGAAGTAAAACCAGAAGTGAAACCAGAAGT
>NZ_JAKVPU010000003.1:189327-501385 GCF_022487605.1 Bacillus sp. ES1-5
GAAGTAAAACCAGAAGTGAAACCAGAAGTAAAACCAGAAGTGAAACCAGAAGTAAAACCAGAAGTGAAACCAGAAGTGAAACCAGAAGTAAAACCAGAAGTGAAACTAGAAGTGAAACCAGAAGTAAAACCAGAAGTGAAACCAGAAATGAAGCAAGAACCAAAGAAAGAAAGAACAACTGGGGCGAAGAAGGGAACAAAATCAGAGATTAATTTACCAGCATACCTCGATAAAACTTTAGTGACAAATGATGTTACGTATAATCAAATTGCATTAAACATGCTACAAGTTTCACAAATTTCAATTTCAGATCAAGCACAAAGCTTAGTTCGTGATATTAATAAAAAATATAATACTAATTTGAAATTTAGTAATATCGGATTAAGCATTAAGTTAGTAGATGAAGGTATGTCTCTTCCAACAGATTCAATTGGTGCGCAATTACTTATTGAAGGACCAGCTGAAAATGATTTTGAAATGAAATCCTTATATGATAATGAGGCCGTTGTGGAACTAACGAAAAGATGGGTTACCTTATTAGCTCCTGATTTAAATTTAGATCAAGAAATTCAAGAAGCAGTAGAGAAACATACTATGAATAACTACTATTTAAAAGGGGACTATAGGGTGAGAATTATGAATTTAAAATCTGATAAAGTAATGCGTGTACAAGTAGAACCTAAGTAATTACTATTGTTTTTTAATATAAGGTTTACCGTGATATAAAAATACTAATCAAATATATTATATAAAGGACACACCAGTATCTATTTAAAGGTAAGGTGTGTCCTATTTTTTGTACTGTAGATATACAATGAAAAAATGAGATACAACATATGTTAGTAAATGAAGTATATGAATTCCATATATATTTAAAGAAGAGGCAGGATACAATTTAGTTAAAAGAAGTAGGTAGAATAGCTCTTTAATCTTCAGAGAACTACTCCCCACTTAGCAAAGCTTGTAGTGGGAGCTTCTCAGGTCCACGACGAAAGTAACCTTTCCTTTCATAGGGTTAGAAACATTTATATTAACTCTTATATTAATTAAAATGAATAATCATTCACCATGTTTAATAATTAATCACTACATTATTAATATAGTTACCTTACAGAAATGTAAGATTTATTTAATTGACACTCGTATGTATAAGTAACTATACTAGTTACACAAGATTGGCAAATATATCGAATAGTCCCAAGCTATAAGTGTATGTCTGTGGATTCTTTTCGAGATAATAGTTTAATTTAATCGAAAATTACTTATATGTAATATATTGATAATAACAACTTAATCTATCTTTTAAACTAAGTCATATTTCTTATACGCTTAACTGTAAATGATTCATTTACCAACTTGTAATAATTTTTAGGAGTGTTACATTTTGAAATACAAATTAATTGCTACAGGAATTCTTGCTGGAAGTCTTCTATCCTACTCATCTAGTGCATTTGCAAATACTCACAAATTCCCAGATGTTCCTGCATGGGCTGACAAATCTGTTAATTATTTAGTTGATAAAAAAGTATTAAGTGGGTATCCAGATGGCACTTTTGGTTCAAGTGATACATTAGATCGAGCTTCTGCTGCAACCATTATGACAAAAGTTCTAGGTATACATGTTGATACAAATGCAAAACCTTCTTTTACAGATTCTCAAAATCATTGGGCAACCCCTTATATTGCTGCTGCTGAAAAAGCAGGGATAGTTAACGGTGAAGGAAATGGAATATTCAATCCCTCAGGAAAAGTTACCCGTGCTGCTATGGCAGCAATGTTAGTAAATGCATATAAGCTACAAGATAGAACAAATAATAATGTGCAAAGTAAGTTTCATGATTTAAAAGGACATTGGGGTGAAAAGTTTGCCAATATTTTAATTGATTTAAAGATTTCCGTTGGTACTGATAATGGTTGGCAACCAAATAGATTCATAACACGTGCAGAGGCCGCACAACTTACTGCCAAAACAGATACCCTACAATCTGGTCCGAAAAATCCTATAGAAAGTAAAACAATCATTATTGATCCTGGACATGGTGGCGCAGATCCTGGAAAGCCCACAAAAGGATTGCCCGAAAGTAAAATCGTATTAGACACTTCTTTACGTCTACAACAATTACTTGAAAAGCGTACACCATTTACAGTCTTATTAACTCGCGAATCTGATACTAGACCTGGACATGACCAAAAAAGCTCTTTACAGGAACGTGTTAAATTTGCTAAGCAAAATCAGGGTGATATCTTTATAAGCATTCATGCAAATGCTTTTAACGGTAATGCAAAAGGGACAGAAACATACTACTATAAATCTTCTAAATCTGAAAAAACAAATCCTCATGTGGAAGAAAGTCGTGTTTTAGCTGAAAAAATTCAAGAACGATTAGTAGACGCACTTCAAACACGTGATAGAGGTGTTAAACATGGAGATCTTCATGTTATAAGAGAAAATGACATGCCAGCTGTGTTAACGGAACTTGCTTTTATAGATAATGGTATCGATTACAGTAAGTTATCTACAGAAAACGGAAGGCAGATTGCTGCAGAAGCCATTTATGAGGGGATTTTAGATTATTATGAATGGAAAGGAAATAATGTATCTGAATATAGGTTGTAATAAGCAAATGAAAATATAGTAATTCTCGAAATGAAGAATTCTATAATTTTTTGTATTTTTTTAAACAAGAATTTTAAATATGTATTTAAAATTCTTGTTTAAATCGTTATTCTGTGTTTTAATAATATTGATAATAGTTATCAGTAAAGAAGAGATGGAAATTAGCAAATCAAGTGTTGATAGTTATTGGCATAAAGATTAATAAATTTCTACATTGTAACGTTATAAATCTATCTCTAGTATTGAGAGCTAAAAATAATACGTTTATATCTTTTAAATGTTTAAGAAGGAGTGGCTGTCTGTATGAAAAAAGCAAAGGGAATAGCTAAAAGTGTTGCCGTAGCGTCCGTTATTATGTCTGGATCACTTGGTTTACAAGCAACATCTGCATTTGCAGATTCTAAAGGAACTGTAGAAAATCTTCAAAATGGTGGAAAAGTCTATAATAGTTTTAAAACTACTTATGACATGAAACAGAATATCAAAAATTCAATAAAGGTTTCTTTTATTGAGGATCCTTACGCAGATAAAAAGATTGCAATTGTTACCACTGATGGTAGTAATATAGATGCGAAATATACAATTAATGGGGGATACTACAACGCAGGTTTAAAATGGCCATCGGCTTATCATACTGAAGCAGAAATAACTAGTGGTGATAGCGCTCAATTCCATAAAGCTGCCCCAGTTAATACAATGACTTCAGCAAAGGTTACTTCTGAGGTAGGGTATACACTTGGTGGAAGTGTTAAAGTTGGGGTAAATGATAAAGGGCCAAATGCCGATGCAAGTATTACAGGTAGCTTTGCTTGGAAAGAAAGTGTATCTTATGATCAGGTAGACTATAAAACGGTATTAGAGACTCACACTGATAAAAAATTAAATTGGAAAGTAGGATTCCAATCGTTTAATTTCCCAGAGTGGGGAATTTATAATCGTGATTCATTCAATACTTTCTATGGTAATCAACTATTTATGAAATCACGTAGTTATAATGAAGGAACGAATAATTTTGTTTCAAAAGACACAGTACCAGCTTTAACAGGATATGGTTTTTCTCCTAATGTAGTAGCGGTTATTACTGCTGATAAAACAGAATCTACATCAGATTTAAAAATAACAAATCGTAGAATTTCAGATCAGTACAATATTGAATGGGTAAGTTCAAAATGGTGGGGAACAAATAATAAGGATACATATAATGAGTTCTTTACAAACAACTATAAATTAGACTGGAAAAACCATCAAGTTACTCTTGATAACCAAAGAGCCCTTGAAGAACAATTGATTGGTATCAACAACGTGAATAACCAACTTAACAAAGGAAAAGGGAAATTATCTTTTTCAATGCATGGAAATCAACTTAAAGCTACATCTAGCAATGCTGGTTATGGTATCAGTTACGAAGATAAAAATTGGGGCATCTTTGTAAATGGTGAAAAGGTCTACACGTTTAATGAAAAAACAACTGTAGGTAATATCTCAAATGACATTAACAAATTAAACATCAAAGGACCTTATATTGAGATTAAACAAATCTAATCAGTAAATGAGTTACAATTGATGGATAATTATTTCATCAAGATATGAGTATAAAGGTTTGTTTTAAATCTGTATAATGTAATAAAAGGACCAAAGTTTATCTGTAAAAATTGATAAACTTTGGTCCTTATTATTTTTTTGTTTATTCTTTTACACAAGTAGAAAAGAGCGTGAAGTATTTGAGAGCAATTCATGCTAAACAGGGGGATATTGTTTAAAGTAATCAAGACTTCATCAGTTGTTAAGTTACTACTTTAAATATATAATTAAATTTCATTAAAAAGATACTCTATTCAAAGTCCTTATTGGATTTTTGAAGTGAAATATATATTATCTGAGGTGTGTGAAATGGGGAAATCTCGAGAGCAGACGATGGAAAATATTTTGAAGGCTGCTAAGAAAAAATTTGGAGAGCGTGGTTATGAAGGTACGAGCATACAAGAAATTGCAAAAGAAGCGAAAGTGAATGTTGCTATGGCTTCTTACTATTTTAATGGGAAAGAAAACCTATATTATGAGGTGTTTAAGAAATATGGCCTTGCTAATGAGTTACCTAATTTTCTTGAGAAAAATCAATTTAATCCTATTAATGCTCTAAGAGAATATTTAACAGTCTTTACTACACATATAAAAGAAAATCCTGAAATTGGTACATTGGCATATGAGGAGATTATTAAGGAAAGTGCAAGATTAGAAAAGATTAAACCATATTTTATAGGTAGTTTTGAACAGTTAAAGGAAATATTGCAGGAGGGGGAAAAACAAGGAGTATTTCATTTCTTCTCTATAAATCATACGATACATTGGATCACTTCTATTGTTTTATTTCCAAAGTTTAAAAAGTTCATTGATTGTTTAGGACCAAATGAAACGAATGATACGAATCATGAATGGATGCCAGAAGACTTAGTGAACAGGATTATTTCTGCTTTAACAGATAAGCCTAATATATAAATTATTCTTTGTTTATGAATCCTAATTTTCCTATTAAAAAGCCTAATTTCTCAATGTATTGTAGAGAAATTAGGCTTTTTTCGACACTTCATTCAAATACTTTATAGATCAATGGCTTGATTTATTAATTATTCGAGTGGAGTTACATAGATATAGTTTTTGTTGCGATGGTTTGTTGAAATGCCTTATCATGCTCAACAATAATCATTGTGGGATTAAATTGTTGAATCAGCTCTTCGATCTGCATACGTGAATAAATATCTATAAAGTTTAATGGTTCATCCCATATATACATATGGGCTTTTTTACATAAACTTTTAGCGATAAGCAGTTTTTTCTTTTGTCCACTAGAATAATGAGATATATCTTTCTCAAATTGAATTCGGTCAAAATCCATCTTTCGTAGGATGGATTTAAATAACGTCTCATCAATCTTGTGCTCTTCGATAAAGTCTGATAGCGATCCCTTCAAATGAGAAGTATCTTGTTGGACATAGGAAATGGTGAGCCTGTACCTAAAGTAACTAAACCTGTATGCTGTATCGGATGCCCTAGAATTAGTTTTAAGATACTGCTTTTCCCGCTCCCATTCTTGCCATCAAGCACAATTCGGTCACCTTGTTCAACTACGAAGTTAATTGGCTCATTCACGACTTGGTCATCGTACTTAACAGACACGTCAGCCAAAGTAACCAATTCATTTGACTTAAACTTCAATGCTTCTAATTTTAATGACTCAGTTTTCTCCACATTTTTTAGTGATTTTGACTTTTCTTCAATAGCTTTTTGTTGCCTTGATTCTAGGTTTTTTGCTCTTTTCATCATCTTGGCTGCTTTATGTCCTACAAATCCCTTATCCAACTTAGAACCTGAATTCCTTGTTCCATTTTTTGAAGCTTCTACATCATGAGACCAACTTGCTGAACGTTTGGAAGACTGTTTTAATCTTCCTATGTCTTTTTGTAGACGATCATTTGTAGCCTGTTCGTGCTCTTGCTGTCTATCAAAATTTAATTTCCAAGAAGAATAGTTTCCGCTTTGAACTTCAATATTTGCCCTATTTATAGATAAGATATGGTCAACGCATCCATCTAAAAAGATTCTGTCATGTGAAATTAAAATAAACCCTTTTTTCTTCTTTAGATAATCAGAGACTATTTCTCGTGCATCAGTGTCTAGGTGATTTGTTGGTTCATCAATTAATAGAAATTGGCCCTCATTTAAAAACAGTGCAGCGAGCAACACCTTTGTTTGTTCTCCATTTGATAAAGTTTTAAATGTTCTGTACGTGACCTCGGCATCAACATTTAAATAGGATATTTCACGTAGAAATTCCCAATCTTCTGCTTGGGGACAAATTTCTTCAAGAATTCCATGAGTAAATTTGTTCTTATCTGCAACAGGATAGGGGAAGTAATTGAATTCTACCGAAGCAAGGATTTTTCCACTATACTCATAAATCCTTAACAATAAATTAAAGAATGTCGTTTTACCTCGTCCGTTTCTACCGATAAATCCTAGTTTCCAGTCCGTATCTATTTGAAAGTTTACACCTTCAAAAATATTATCAAAGCTACCTGGGTATGAAAAAGTTAAGTTTTGAACTTTTATCATTGACATAATAATTCCTCCTTTATATATCGAAACGTTTCATATAAAGTCGGAACATCCATCCATTTTTTAATTGCTCTATATAAGTTTGATGGATATTAACGACTTATATAGAGCATTACATGTGTAACAATAGTGTCTGAATTAGCCATTTTTCTCGCTCCTTTATTTGTTAGGTAAATTTAGCGATTAATAAATTTCAACTTACATAAAAGGGAATAAAAAAATCCCCCAACTTTTAATCGGAAGGATTAGTCTCTCGCTTATACTAATAAGTACTTATTAATCATTTGAATCATGACAAATAAAGTATGAAGTGAATTATAAAAATGGATAGACTAACCCTATATTTTGTAGTTTGAAGTTATAAAATTCAACTTAAAATATAAATTAGTTAATCATTATTCATCCATCATTCCTTTCATCATTCAATTTTTAAATTAACATTCTTTTGGTGGAGATCCAATATTAGCGTCATCTAATTCTAGATCATTTATAATTCTTTTATTAAGTAGATACAACATTACATCTTTTTTATAAACATTGCATTTTCGTTCAAAGTGTCACATCCTTTGTCCATTAAAAGGGGAGGTATTTGAAATTGACATCACCTCTAGTTGTAACTATAATAGTTACAGTTAGTTTAGTAATTTAATTCGAATTTCTAAGTTAACGATAATATATTTCCCTTCTTTCTAAGTGTGACAATAAGCGACTAACTATGTTGTAATGGAAGGTTAGATTCTATCTCATATTTAAAGAACAGTTAAGTTGTATCATTCAAATTTACGATGAGTAAATAAGACTGCGGTATGTAGAAAGAAATCTTTTAAAAAAGGTCATAATATGGAATGATAGGTAACACTCATTTTAATGAATACGAGCTGTGCCTTATCAAGTCATTTTTAATAAAAGTCTAGAAAAAATCAAGAAGGTGGTCCATTGCGTAAATATTCACATGTACAATTTTATGTATTGATATTAGCTCTAATAGCTTATTTAAGTTTTTGCTTTATATTTTTATTTGTTTTTCCGAATCACTATTTTGTATCAGATTTTAATATACGACTATCATCCTTAGTTGTTGAAATTACAGTATTTATCTCATTACTTTACTCTATAGCATCAAGAAAAATTAAACTAGGAGTCTTTTGGGTTTGTATTACAATTGCAATAGGGTGTTTCTTGATAGGGAATTTTATATCTGCTTTTCAAGTACTTAATGTAGAATTACCAATAGAAAACTTTAATATCTCTGATGTATTTTTGTTGTTTTTCTTATTCTTCTTTCTCCTTGCGTTCTTTTATAAAATCATTATGGAATGTAACAAGTGGGAAAAAGCGTATTTAATTTGTGATTTATGTATTGTTGTTACTGCTATTTTTACCTTAGAGTGGTACCTATTTAATAAACCTTCTGCAAATATCTTATTCTTATCAATTGGAGATGTTTTTCTTTCATTTATTTTCCCAATTATAGATCTATTGCTTCTTTTACTAGGAGTTAGCCTTATCTTCCGACCAGCAATTTTTAATGCGAAAAGTAAATTATTTATTTTTATTTTAGTATTAACAGGATTGTCCATTACGGACTACTTATATTTCTATTTACAAGATGATTTATCATATCGTTCACTCATATTATTAAGGTGTTTGTATAGAGTTTTTCTATTATTGATTGCCATTGTTGCTACTATCCCAAGGAGTGCAACTTCTAGAAGAAATTATTTTATTATTAATCCGACATTTGGAAAGAAACTTCTTGTCATATTCCCTTATCTTGCAGTTGCAATCTTAATTGGTTTTACTTTGAAAGAGCAAACTTCTTCATCTACACTGATTACGGGAAATTGTATTGCCTTTGTATTTGTACTGATTCGTCATACAATTGTACGCATGCAAAACAAAGATTTAACCGAAACATTAAAAGTGTTTAATAATCAATTAGAGCAAAAAGTATCTCAAAGAACAGCAGATTTAATAAAAAAATCTAATGATTTGGTAAAAAATCAAGAGAGGTTTAAGTCCTTATATGAGTATCATCCAGATCCTATATTAACAATTGATCCAAATGGTATCGTATTAAATATAAACCAGTCTGGAAGTATATTATTAGGAAAAGATAGTGGTGCATTAATAGGAAAAGAGTGCTTCTCTATTTTTTTAGATGAAGATAAACTTGAATTGGAAGCAGCTCTAAAGAAGGGGAAACGATGTAGTTCGTCTTCATTACAGTTACGTGTGAAAAATAATAATGAGAAGGATATACATTTTTGGTATGTCACCATTGTTCCTATTATGATAGAAGGACAAACTTTTGGGAGTTATGTAATGGTAAAAGACATAACAAGGATGAAGCAACAACAGGATGAGATAAACTATCTAGCATTTCATGATACGGTGACGGAGATTAGGAATCGAATATTCTTTCAACAAGAATTAGACAGATCCATTGAGCGTGTACAAAAAACACAGGATAAGTTTGGACTTCTGTATATAGATTTAAACCGCTTTAAGACCATTAATGATACACTGGGTCATGCAATTGGTGACAGTGTTTTAAAAGAAGTTGCCAAACGTTTTAGGACATGTCTGTCACCAGTTATTCCTTTAGCAAGAATAGGGGGAGATGAGTTTGCAATCATTGTCCATAACAAAACAGAGCAACAGCTATTGGATTTGTGTGAGACACTATTTCGTATAACTGAAAAACCATTTGTAGTAAATCAACATAGCTTTTACTTATCTCTTAGTATAGGAATAGCGTTGTATCCATTTGGAGGAACAAATGCCAAAACACTTTTACAACATGCTGATATCGCCATGTATAGTGCGAAGGAAAAAGGTAGCAATGCTGTTTGTATGTACGACGAGACATTATCTCAAAAAATAACAAGACGATTACGATTAGAGCAGGATTTACCAAATGCAATTGAGAATAATGAATTGTTTTTATTGTATCAACCTCAAATTGATAGTATGGCAGGTAAGGTTATTGGCGCAGAGGCATTAATACGTTGGCAACATCCAGAGCTGGGGCTAATTTCACCTTTTGAGTTTATACCTATCGCGGAAGAAACATCGCAAATTATTTCAATTGGAAAATGGACGCTACAGCAAGCGTGTCTACAACTGAAAGAATGGAATTCTGCAGGTTATACAAATCTAAAAATGGGGATAAATTTATCAGCTATAGAGTTTGAACAGAAAGATTTTGTTCAAACAATTATATCTACCATAGAAGAAATAGGAGTACCAGCTAATTTGATTGATTTGGAATTAACAGAGCGAATTGCCATGGTAGATGAAAAAGAAACTTTATCGAAGTTAAAAGCATTAAAATCATATGGTGTACATTTATCAATTGATGATTTTGGTACAGGATATTCTTCATTAGCGTATCTACCTTTATATCCAATTGATACTTTGAAAATTCCAAGAGAATTTGTGAATAGGGTTGGAACTTCAAATGATGGAGATGAAATTATACAAACTATTATTTCGCTAGCCCATACTTTAAATATGAAAGTGATTGCGGAAGGAGTAGAAACGAAGAAACAATTAACAGTGTTACAACAAAATGCATGCTATTTAATTCAAGGCTATTATTACAGTAAACCTGTAAAGAAAGATGAGTTTCTCAAGTTTTTAAGCAAGGAATAAGTGAGAACTATGTACATGTGGGGTAAAGGGAAAAGAAGTTCTACCTATATTAAGTAGAACTTCTTTTTGAGTTAACTAGCAGTTAGGTTTCCAAAATGTTTTGCATCAAGATGTATCATTACTCAAGCTGTTATCTTGTTCTTAAGTGATTCCTTTTTTATGACTGGTCTTCTCGTCTAGAAATTTGAAGGAATAGTATTACAGTTGCAGGTCATACTATCTAAAGTTATTTTATTATTTATCGTTTATTACATTTGAAATGACTTTTAGTGTGTATAAGCACGTGATAAGTAAATTAAATAAACAAAGGCCCTGTAAAAAATCTAGGGCCGGATACAGGGTTAAGGGAACGCATAGTTTATTAGTAACATATTAGCATAAACTTTTCATGTAACTACATAAGAGTTTTGACAACTTTAAGAACAAGATAGAGGGTTTTTAAGAATAAATACAGTACTGAAAATCAGAGTTGTGATTTAAATTAGTGTGGTTATAACGTTAAAAATAGATGAGTATTTGAATTATAATAACTTTTAGGAATGTATATGTAAGAAACATTTTTTGATTAGATTGAAAGAGAAATCTGACAATTTATTATATGTTATACCCAAATAATTTTAAATCTTCTCCTGAGTCTGAAATTATCTTTTCAAACTGCAATCCTACTTTTTCTAAAAGCTTTCCTGAATTGATGTTATCAATAGTAGTAATGGCTACAATTCGTTTCATACCTAGGTTCTGTACACCGTAGTCTATTACAGCAGAAGCGGATTCAAAACCATATCCCTTTGAACGGAATTTCTCTAAAAAGGCAAAGCCGATATCAACATCTTCTAATGAATCTCTTTTAATAAGTCCGCACATACCAAGTGGAGTGAAATCTTCTTTTCGCTCTACTAAGTAAAGACCAAAGCCCATTTTATTATACATATCAATTGGTCCGTTTAAGATGTATTTTTTTGCATCGTCTAAGTTTTTAATCCTTTTATCACCAATAAACTGAATCCATGCAGGATCGTTTACTAATTCTAGAATAAATGGAGCGTCTTTTATATCAAACCAGCGAAGAACGAGTCGTTCAGTTTCAAGAACTATCAATCTATTGCACCACCTTTAATAGTTATAACAATTAGTATGGATTGCGAAATACAAAAGTGCAACATATTTTCATTGTGCTCTACTTGTTCACATAAAGTTCGTTTGTTTTGTATAAAGGGATATTTTATAATTAGAATTGATTGTAAAGAGTGAGATACTTATACAATGACTCCTAGGTAACTAGGAGTTTTTACTATATAACTATCATTATTACTAAATATGACACACTACACATTCTACTCAAGGAGGTACATAATGAAGAAATTATATAATGCATCGTTTACGTATTTGATTATCGGTTTATTATCAGGGATTTTCGCTAGGGAGTATGGAAAGTATAAGGGGATTGTAGGCTCTACTTTGTTAAATCTATTGCATACACATACACTTGTACTCGGCTTTTTCTTCTTTTTAATTGCTTTAGGATTAGCAAAAGTATTCGCGTTTCATGAAGCGAAAAGTTTTAATAAGTGGTTTGTTTTACATAATATTGCATTAATTTTAATGTTAGGTTCATTGGCAGCGAGAGGGCTGCTTCAGCTAAATGGAGCGGACTTTAAAGGGTTAACTTATATTGTAGGATTTTCCCATTCGTTAATGGCAGTTACTTTAGTTTGGTTTATGTTGTTAATAAAGAAGTCATTTAAAATATAGTTTTATAGAAAAGAACTTGCAATATTTATTGCAAGTTCTTTTTGTTTATTCGACAGTAAGAAACAAATTTCATATGTATAAAACTTGAATTATTTAATTTTTCGAATTATTATGTATAAAACAGTTAACATATTTTGTAATTCGAATTTATAGGAAGTAGGAGGGTGTACGATGGAAATAACGGTAGAGCGTTTAGTAAATGAATTAAAGGGTGTACTTCCCGAAGATCGAGTAGTTGTAAATACGACAGTAAGAGAGTTACATAGTAAAGATGAATCTTATCATACTAGTAGTTTACCTGATGTGGTAGTTTTTCCGAAAACGACTGAAGAGGTTAGTAGATTAATGAAAATAGCGAGTGAGCATAAAAAACCTGTCGTTCCTTTTGGGGTAGGTTCTAGTTTAGAAGGACATGTCATTCCATATGAAAAAGGAATTACAATGGACTTTTCGCTCATGAATAAAATACTCGAAATAAGAGAGAAAGATTTTCTTGTAAGAGTACAGCCGGGAGTGACTCGCTCTCAGCTTAATAAAGAATTGAAAAAGTATGGATTGTTTTTTAGTGTAGACCCAGGTGCAGATGCAACGTTAGGTGGAATGGCAGCCACAAATGCGAGCGGAACGACAGCAGTTAAATATGGGGTAATGCGTGATCAAGTTCGTGATTTAGAAGTCGTTCTTGCTGATGGGGAAGTAATACATACTGGAAATTTAGCAGCGAAGTCATCATCAGGTTACCATTTAAATGGTGTTTTCGTAGGGTCAGAAGGGACGCTCGGATGTTTTACGGAGTTAACTTTAAAAGTATACGGCATACCAGAACATGTTATGGCAGCGAGAGCATCGTTTCCAACTATAAATGATGCAGTAGAAGCTGTTATTAATATACTACAAGCGGGTATTCCAATTGCGAGAATTGAACTTGTAGATGAATTATCTATGAAACAAGTAAATCGTTATAATGAAACAAGTTACAGAGAAGAGCCTACACTGTTTTTAGAGTTTCACGGTAATGAAGCTGGGCTAAAGCAAGATATTGAATTCACGAAGGAAATTGTTTTTGATCATACATGTAAAGAAGTTGCTTTTGAAACGGAAACTGCAGCGAGAAATAAATTATGGGATGCACGGCATAATCTAGCGTACTCTTACGTTCATAGCTATCCTGGTAAAAAGCTTATGAGTACAGACGTATGTGTACCAATTTCAGAATTAGCTGGTGCAATCCAACATGCGAAAGAAACATTAGATAAAGTAGGTCTTGTCGGTGGTATTCTTGGTCATGTAGGAGACGGAAATTTCCACGTGCTCTTAATGGTCGATCCGAACGATAAAGAAGAAGTGGAAAAAGCGGACGAAATAAACGAAAGTATCGTTTTATATGCTCTTAAACGAGGCGGGACGTGTACGGGAGAACATGGTGTTGGGGTTGGGAAACGGAAGTATCAAGAAGAAGAACATGGGGCGGCGTTACTCGTAATGGAAAAAATAAAGAAAGCTCTTGACCCGCAAAACATTTTGAATCCAAATAAAGTTTTTCAGTTGAAGGATAGGGGATGATGGGGTGAAAGTACTAGAAGCGATAAGTAATATAGCTGGAAAGTATTTTGCATTTTGGGTTATTTGTATTGCAGCTATTGCATATTTCATTCCCGCTCCATTTCTTGGGTTAACTAGTTACATAACAATTTTACTTGGCGTTGTTATGTTTGGGATGGGATTAACATTAAAGACTGTTGATTTCAAAATCATTGCTACAAAACCATTGCCAGTTATTATCGGTGTATGTGCTCAGTTTATTATTATGCCACTTGTCGCATACGTACTAGCCTACGTTATGAATCTGCCAGCTGAGTTAGCAGCTGGATTAGTGTTGCTCGGTTCAGTACCGGGTGGCACTGCATCAAATGTTATGGTTTATTTAGCAAAAGGGAACTTAGCGTTGTCTATTGCAATGACTTCATTATCAACGTTACTAGCACCAATTGCTACACCTCTTATTTTATTATTACTTGCAGGACAATGGATGCCAGTGAATGCTATGTCTATGTTTCTTTCTATCGTACAAGTCATTATCCTACCTATTATTTTAGGATTAGTAGTGAAGAAGTTTTTCCCAAAAACTGTTACGAAAGGAATGACTGTTATTCCTTTAATATCAGTTGTAGCAATTATTATTATTGTTTCTGCAGTTGTTTCAGCGAATGTAAGTAGCATTACTTCTTCGGGCCTGCTTATCTTTATTGCAGTGATGCTTCATAATGCATTTGGCTTTTTACTCGGATATATAACAGCGCTCGTACTTGGACTAGACGAAGGAACAAGAAGGGCTATTTCAATAGAAGTAGGAATGCAAAATTCAGGCTTAGGTGTTGCGCTGGCAACGGCACATTTTGGACCAGCAGCTGCACTCCCAAGTGTATTAGCAGCAGTGTGGCATAACATTGCAGGACCGATTTTAGCAACCATCTGGTCAAAAAATGCAAAGGGAAATTTTAGTGATGAAAATTTATCAATAAATATAGAAAAATAGGAATGATAAAGAATGCAAAAACGTATTGTACAGTTTGAAGGACTGGTTGTTTTCTTAGCTACGATTTATACGTATTCGATATATGAATTTAGTTGGATTATATTTTGGGTATTCCTTTTAGCACCGGATTTATCAATGTTAGCATACGGTATAAATAATCATGTAGGTGCTAAAATTTATAATATTTTTCACACATATATTATATCGATAGTAATAGCTATAATAGGTGTATATTTTAAGGTAGATACCGTTATAATGATTGGTTTAATATGGACAGCACATATTGGGATGGATCGAATATTTGGATATGGATTGAAATATGAGACGGATTTTAAAGATACTCATATTCAAAGATTATAAATTGTTTTGGAAAGAGGGATACATTGAAACAGAGAATTACTATCGAAGAATATAACATCAAATGGGAAAGTGAATTTAATAAGCTACAATCGCTCATTAACAATGTAATAAAAGAACTTGCTTTGTCCATTGAGCATGTTGGGAGTACATCCGTTAAAGGACTTGCATCGAAGCCGATATTAGATATTGATATAGTAATAGAAGAGTACGGGATTTTTCCTGAAGTAGCAAAAATGCTTGGAAAGATAGGATACTATCATCAAGCAGAATGGAGCTTCAAAGGGAGAGAAGCATTTGGCAGAAAGGACGCTTTTGTTCCGTGGGACGGGGAAAGTACAGTTTGGATGGAACATCATTTATATGTGTGTGATAAGAATAGTGAAGAGCTAAGAAGACATATAGTGTTTCGAGATTACCTTCGTGAACATGAAGATGTAGCTATTGAATATGGAAGTTTAAAGAAAGTGTTAGCAAGAAAATCGAAAAATAGAGCGAGCTATAGTGAAGGTAAGCCGGCATTTATTACAAGTATATTGAAGGAAATAAACTAAGGTCGCATTGAGTACATGCGGCCTATTCTTTTTAAATTGAAAGCTGCCACTATAAAATAATGACAAACTGTCCCTGTTAATTGATACGATTACTAAATATAATAAGAAATAAAATAGAAAAGAGCGGAAAAGAGGGAGCTTATGTACATACCAAAATATTTCGCAATACAAGATGAAGAGATGAAGTACGAAATAATGGAACAAAATAGCTTTGCGACATTATTTTCTCAACATAACGGGGAACCATATGCAACGCATTTGCCGTTGTTATTAAATAGGGAGACTCTAACTTTACATGGCCATTTCGCACGTCCGAATGAACAGTGGAAAGATAGTGGGAATCAAGAAGTATTAGCTATATTTCAAGGGCCACACAGTTACATATCACCATCGTGGTATGAAACAAACAATGCAGTGCCAACATGGAATTACGTCGCAGTGCATGTATATGGAGAATTGGAAATTGTTGAGGATGAACAGGAATTAATAGACTCTCTTCAAGATTTAGTACATACATATGAAGATCCACAGAGTACCTATTCACTTAATGATGTAGACCCGAATTATATGGGAGGATTAAGTAAGGTGATAGTTGGATTCAAAATAAAGATAAATAAAATAGAAGGAAAAGCGAAGCTAAGTCAAAATCATTCTGTAGAGAGACGGAATGTAGTTGTTGAGGAACTTGAGAAAGTTGGTAGTGAGGGGAGTAGGGGGATTGCGGAGTTGATGAGAAAATAAAGTTTACTTGAAAGGGAAATATTCTAAATGAGCATATTTAAAAAAAGACCTTCTGAATTGAAGGTCTTTCGTTTTTTAAAGCGCTTTTACAGCTGTTGTTGAGTTGTAGTCTTTACTTACGTCAACAGATTGAACAAAGTCAGGTCTTTGTGGTGCGGGAAGATCAGCGTGACTTGCTTTATATGTAAATGAACTATTTATCCCAATAGACACAATTCCAATAACAGATAATCCTAATAAGATAGAACTAATTTTTTTTATCATTTTAATGCCCCTTTCTCAAAAGTTTTTTCTTTTGCTTGTAATGCTTTATGAAAATACTCACTTGCTTTTATGTGATTATTTTCATCGTAAAGTTTAATTGCTAATTTTTCTGAATATTCTTGAGTGTAGTTATATAAAGATTCTTTGTCGAAATACGTAATTCCTTCAAGAATAATATTTTCTAGATCTTCAGTTGTCTCATTATTGTTAAGAGAATTTAAAATTTTAAAATGAAGTATATATTCATCATTGTTTAGTTCTGTACAAACTTCCAAACCTTTTTTGATAAGTTTTTCAGCAATGTTTATTTCACCAAGTTTAGAATGCTCTCTGGCTTGTAAAAAGAGCGCTTTAAAGTGTGTAGGTATTTTGGTTGACACCTCTGATAAATGTCGAATCGCTAGAGAAGACAGGTTTTGACTTGCATAGAGCCAACCTAGATTATTACGAACGCTTAAAACTAAATCATTTTCGTTTAGTTTTTGTAAAATGGAAAGAGCAGAATTGAACTTTTCCTCTGCTTGTTCATATTGCTTTAAAAATACACATGAGGAACCAATTATATTGTCGCAAAGTGCTAATTTTATCTCGAACCCGTTTTCAGTCATGAAAATATTTCTGGCTTTTGTTGCTTGCTGAATTGCTTCAATAGGTTTATAAAAATGTTGATTAAAGATAGCGAATCGGTAATTAAATTCTGCTTCCTCTAGTTTATCTGAAACATTTCCTAGTAGCTTTTCAGCATTTTCGTAATGTTCGCTAGCTAAGTTGTAATTTGTTGTTAAAGTAGCATGAATTGCTTTAAATAAATGATAGTAGTAAGAAAGTTGGTGATTAGGTGAAATCGCGTAAGAATCTATCTTATTAAAGCTGTCTTTTGTGATGCTTAAACCATCAGTTAAAACTTTGAAACGAAAATTTAGTAGAGAATAGTATAATGCTAATTTTTCATCTTCTTCAAAGTTTAGTTCCTTTTCCTCAATTTCATGCTTTAAGTTTGTCGCCTGGGACACATCTTGTTTTAGCATAGCTAAATACCAGTCATTAAATAATTTTGTAATTTGTTCATTACCTTGTAGTTGAACGTTCATGAAATCCCCTCACTTTTTGAATATTCTTATAAAATATATTATCAAAAATAACAATATTTAGAAATGAGGTTTTATATTTCTCAATATTTGTTTCGTATTTTCATTATTAAGCTCATTGGAAGAGATAGGTTTTGGTTTTGAGTTAAAGAAAGAGGAGAGCTATATAGTTAGGGACTTGAAATGGATTAAAAAGATGTGTTCATACAAATTGCATAAACACATCTTTTTTAATGTATTAAACAATCAAGTCCCACAAAAAGTACGATAAGGACGATTCGTCGGTACAGGTGGAACGCAGTATTCTTCTTGATCTGTAGCATACGCATAAGGATTAGATAGCGCTTCAAGAAGTTTCTCCATTACGCTATAGTCGCTATTTGTAACAGCTGCTTCTAGTGCTTCTTCTACGCGATGGTTTCTTGGGATGATGGATGGGTTATTATTTTTCATCATTTCGTAGGCGTTTTCTTTCGATTCTTCTTGTCTTTCTAATCGAGATTGCCATAGTTTGTACCATTCTTTAAATTCAGGACTTTCAAATAGAGCTGTATTTTCGATCGTATCAAGAGTTAATGAACGGAATGTATTTGTGTAATCTGCGTTATGTTTCTCCATCATTTTTAAAAGTTGCTCAATAAGTGATTGATCTTGTTCTTCGTTGCTAAATAGTCCTAATTTCTTTTTCATTCCAATGAACCACTGGTTTTCATACTGTATGCTAAATTTTGAAATTTCGTCTTGAGCAATTTTTAATGATTCTTCTTCATCTTCATGTAGGATCGGTATTAAAGATTCAGCTAGTCGAGCGAGGTCCCATGCGGCCATATATGGCTGATTCCCATATGCGTAGCGACCTTGTGTATCAATAGAGCTAAATACAGTTCCTTGGTCGTAATTGTCCATAAATGCACAAGGGCCGTAATCAATCGTTTCTCCACTAATTGTTATATTGTCAGTGTTCATTACGCCATGGATAAATCCAACAAGTTGCCATTTAGCGATGAGACTTGCTTGTTTTTTTATGACTTCTTGTAGTAATGCAGTATATCGGTTTTCATGAGCCTCAATTTCTGGATAATGCCTTTTTATCGTATAGTCAGCTAGTGATTGAAGATCCTCGATAGAACCACGAGCTGCAGCATATTGGAATGTGCCGACGCGTATATGACTGCTAGCTACTCTAGTTAAAATTGCTCCAGGTAACTTTGTTTCACGATATGTTGGTTCGCCAGTTGTGACAACTGCTAAACTGCGCGTAGTTGGAATATCAAGTGCATACATTGCTTCACTAATAATATACTCACGTAGCATTGGACCGAGTGCCGCACGACCATCACCGCGGCGTGAATACGGAGTAGGGCCAGAACCTTTCAGTTGAATGTCAAAACGTTTACCTGAAGGAGTAATTTGTTCGCCAATTAAAAGGGCACGACCGTCGCCTAACATATTAAAATGTCCGAACTGATGACCGGCATACGCTTGTGCTAACGGATGAGCTCCTTCTGGCAGTGCATTACCAGCGAAAATAGCAATTTCAACTTCTTTTTTCAATTCTTCAGGATTAAAGCCAAGAGATATTGCTAGTGAATGATTTAGTTTAACTAGCTCCGGTGAACTTACTGGAGTAAGGGGGATTTCTGTATAAAATGATTGTGGTAAAGTCGTATAACTATTATCTAAATTCCAACCAGTTTCATTTTTTTTAGTCATTTTATCTCCTCCTTGTTTATTTTTTTATTATGTATTTGTACGTATGTATTCTTTGTAAAATTAGCTAAAAGTATAATATGATATTTCCCCTTGAAATCTATTGTAAGGACTTCATTGCCCTATGTCTATTTAACAGCAAGTAATAAACCTCCATTTAAAAAAAATGGAGGTTTATTACTACTTAATTTTTACAATTATTTTTCCTTTTGCTCTTCCAGCCTCTGAATATTCCATTGCTTTTTGAGCATCTTCAAAAGGGAAAACTCGATCGATTACCGGTTTGATTTTGCCGGCTTCAATATAGTTTGCAATAGTACGTAATTGATCTCCGCTTGGCTTCATAAATAAAAATGAATATGGAGCATTATGTTTTTTTTCAAGTGCAGTAAGTTTTTTACTTGCTAATGAAAATAAGAGTGTTTTAAAAAATCCTGAACCAAATTCTTTACCGAATCGAGCATTTGGCATTCCTGAAACGGAAACAATGTTGCCACCGCTTTTTATAATATTGAATGATTTTTCAAGTGTTGTTCCGCCGATTGTATCAAATACCGCATCATAATTTGTTAGTATATCTTCAAATTTTTCTGTTTTGTAATTAATAATTTCATCTGCACCAAGAGACTTTACTAAATTTGCACCAGCTTCACTAGCGGTCGTTGCAACAGTGGCCCCCATTATTTTTGCTAACTGAATTGCGAAAGTACCAACACCACCAGATCCAGCGTGAATTAAAATCTTTTGTCCTTTTTGTAAGTGCATGATGTCATGTAGTGCTTGATATGATGTTAAGCCAACGAGTGGAATCGAAGCCGCTTCCTCAAAACTTAAATTTTTCGGTTTTAAGGCTACATCATCCTCGTGAATGGCTATATATTCCGCGAAAGTACCGATTTTATTTTTTCTTGGGCGTGCATATATTTCATCACCGACTTTAAAGTGAGTTACTTTTGATCCAACCTTTACGATGACACCAGAAAAGTCATTTCCAAGGATTAGAGGCATTTCATATTTAAGTAACATCTTCACTTTTCCATCGCGTATTTTAAAATCAATCGGGTTAATACTAGCTGCATGAATTTCTGCGAGCACTTCATGCTCATTTATTTCAGGAGTAGGTACCTCTGTCATACGCATTGGGACTTTTCCGTACTTTTCAATTATCATTGCTTTCATTTCTTATACCTCCAAACTTCAATAAAAGTTGTGCAATAGCTTTTCAATATCTAATACAAGATTTTTTAATAAGCCTAATTTTGTACGTATATCAATATAATAAAAGTTTTTTGTACCTTCTTTTCGCATTAAAATAATACCGGCTTCTCGTAAAATTCTAAGGTGATGTGATACCGCTGGTCGAGAAAGGTGTGTTTGTTTCGTAATTTCTCCTACACGTAATCCGGTTTGACATTCCGTTTCCATGAGAACAAACAAAATAGCTTGACGTGTTTCATCGCCAATTGCCAATAATACTTTTTGAGAATCAATAAAATCTTTTTTTATAACATTTAATTGTTCTTGTTTATTCATTTCAATCACTTTACCTCCTGGTAATTAGTCGAAAAGTTTAAGATGATGAACCATTCCGTCGATAAGGTAATGCTACAAGATTCTTGAATGAGCTGCAATATTGGGAAAGAAAATCGAGACGAATGAAATTTTATGTGTTGAAAATGGTAGGGGATAGAAAAGGCTTGAATAATACGTTGTTTACAGATGAGATAGCTTAAGCCATTAACCAACAAATTAAGCGGTCGCAACCCTGTATAATTTATAGGGTTACGACCGCTTATCATGTTTTTATTATTTTGGTGTCTATTAAAGTGAGTTGTTTCGTTTTACTCTTTCATACACGCATAATTCAAACAGATTATAGATGTATGAAAAAGTAAAAGTAATTTGGGGCGTAATCTATCTATATGATAATTGAAAATGAAATATAAGTCTATATTTTATTGTTTTTTTTGATTATATTTATGTCACTGAGCTCAGAACAATGATGTGGAGGGTAAATATATGAAATCGAATGATGTACCAGTTTTAATTGTTGGAGGAGGATTATCAGGATTAGCATCTGCGTTATTCCTTGCAAAACATAACATTAATTATTTACTGGTTGAAAGGCACCCGTCTACTGCAATTCATCCAAAAGCAGGTGGAATCACTTTTCGTACGATGGAGTTATTTCGAGAATTGGGTTTAGAACAAAGAATTAGATCGGCGGGTAAAGCGTTAGAAAATTGTCGAGGAAGAATAGCAGTTCATACAATAGCTGAGGCGAATAAGGAAGAATTGGCAAAAATGAGGACCGCTCAGTATGGAAACGATGAAAAGTTACTTCAAAAAATAGAAGAGATTAGTCCATCAAAACAAACGGCTTGTTATCAAATTACTTTAGAAGAGATGATGTTACAAGAAGCGAGAACATTAGGCGGAGAATTATCTTTTTATCATGAATTAGTTTCTTATAAACAAAATGAGCACGGAGTAATAGCAACGATTCGGAATCGTGAAACGGAAGAAGAAAGTATTATTCATTGTGACTATGTAATTGTAGCAGATGGGGCAAAAAGTAAAATACGTGAGCAGCTAGGGATACGTACCGAGGGACGAGGTACGATCGGTGGCTATTATATGAATATTTATTTTGAAGCGGATTTAAGTGAGTTTATACAAGGAGATGCATTTGGTTTTACTATGGTACTTCATCCAGAAGTTCTTGGTGCACTTATTCCAGTTGATAACGAAAGAAGATGGATTTACCATGTATCCTACGATCCATTAAAAGGAGAGAGGTCAGAGGATTTTACTATAGAACGCTGTAAACAAATTATTCAAACCGCAATTGGAAGCACAAATATTAAGGCAGAAATAGTAAGTGTTTTACCGTGGGAAGCAACTGAAAGTACTGCTACAAAATTTCAAGATAATCGTATTTTTTTAGTTGGCGATTCTGCGCATATTATGCCGCCAACAGGAGGATTTGGTTCAAATACAGGTATACAAGATGCGCATAACTTAGCTTGGAAATTAGCGACTGTTATAAAAGGGAAAGCAAAGCCGAAATTGTTAGAAACATATCATGAAGAGAGATATCCTGTTGCAAAATTAACGACGGATTATGCAAGTAGTTTACTGTTCCGTGCTGCAAATAGGGAGGAAGGCAGTATGAATAATATGGATGGTTTAGCTGTAACGGTTGGGTATCAGTATAGTTCAAAGGCGATTATAGATGATTCAGCCACGCCACATAGAATGGATATAGTACAGTTGAACGGAAGACCTGGAACGCGAGCACCACATTTTTTGGGGACGTATGGTGGAAATGATGTTTCTGTCCTTGATTTATTAGGTAACGATTTTGTGCTACTTACTGGAGCAGAAAATTGTACTTGGGCCGATTGTGTACAGGATGTTTCATCTAGGTTAGGAGTAAATATAAAAATATATCGCGTTGGTCTAAATGGAGACTTTATTGCTCAAGAAAATGTTTTTAGCGAATTATATGGTTTAGGTGATGAAGGAGCTGTATTAATTAGACCAGATGGCTTTATTGGGTGGCGTTCGGAAAAAGAGGTAGTAAATCCATATTTATTGCTAGAAGAGGTAATGGGTAATTTATTATATGATTTTTAAGTAACTATGGGAGAATTGTCTTAAATGCTTCACTGTACTGAAAAAATAATATTCACAAATTTTAATAGGTTTGGTATGATTAATTTCGACAAGTTAATCGAGGCCGGAGATATTTGAGACAAGCCATAAATTTATTTAGGGATACAGAAGTTTCCTCTAAATAATTTATGGCTTTTTTTATTGAATGAACTGTAAGCAATAGGGAGTTACATGTGAAAAGGAGGGATATAAAAAAATAAATAGTATAGTAACATTTTTCTATAGTAATAACATAGGGGAATTATATTTGTAAGATTGGAATTTTAATATAAGCTTATAAAAATAATGAGAGTATATCTTCTATTTCGTGTAAATCTCATTAACTTGTTGAAATTTGCAACGTAGGAAGGGTTAGAAGGATGAGAAAAATTATTAGCGTGTTAGTTATTTTCTTTATGATGGGAAGTATCTTTGCTGGGGGAGCTGTTCATGCAAAAGCAGAAGAGAAGCATGAATGGAATACGAATAAATTTTTAAATATTGCACATCGTGGAGCAAGTGGACATGCACCGGAGCATACTTTTGCTTCTTATGATCTTGTGAAAAAAATGAAAGCGGATTATTTGGAATTAGATATTCAGTTAACTAAGGACGGCCAGTTGATTGCAATGCATGATACAGCAGTTGACCGCACTACAAATGGTACAGGTGAAGTACGAAATAAAACATTAAGTGAAATAAAGAGCTTAGATGCGGGATCTTGGTTCAATAAATCTTATCCAGAAAAGGCTAAGCAAGAGTATGTTGGGCAAAAAGTTCCGACTCTTGAAGAAATCTTCCAAAAGTACGGAAGAAGCATGAAGTATTACATTGAAACAAAATCACCAGATGTGTACCCAGGAATGGAAGAGAAATTGTTAGCGTTGTTAAATAAATATAATTTAGTAGGTCAAAACATGTCTTCTAGCCGTGTTATGATTCAATCATTTAGTAAAGACAGTTTAAAAAAGATTCATAGTATGAATGAAAATATTCCGTTAGTTCAACTGCTTTGGTATTATCCAAATGAAAACAATGAGATTGTTGAATGGTCTGGCATTACACATGAACCGAAAAGTGTAACGAATGATGATTTTCAGGAAATTAAAAAATATGCAGCTGGTATTGGACCAAACTTACGTAATGATAACGGAGAACTAATTATTGACGAGTCATATATGAAAATGGCTAGGAAAAATGGACTGTTAATTCACCCGTATACAATTAATGAGAAACCAGATATGAGATTGTTAATTAAATGGGGTGCTACAGGAATGTTTACAAATTATCCTGATCGATTACATAGTGTGCTAAAGGAAAAATAAATAGGTGAAAAGGTATATCGTTGTTTTAGGTATACCTTTTTATTATGCCAGGTGATAGAAGTAAAGTTCCCCTTTTAAGATAATTCTCCAACAAACCAAATCTCTTTTTCATCGATTGCATCCTCATCATAAATGACTTCTTGAAAGTGTAGCATGTGGACAGTAGAACAAATTGAAATTCCCCATGTCTCCCAAAAATCAGACTCATTTGAAAGAGGAATCCATTTTTGAAATTCACTATTTCTATTAAAGAAATTATGAAAGTACCCCTCTTTTTTAAATACAATGATTTGGGAATCCCGCAAATTTTCTATAGAAATTAAAACAACAACTCGATATGTATATGTATCGATCGGTTTCATTTTTATTAAATGCTTTGCTTGATTTAATAAGGTTTGTATACACAAACGTTTTACTTTTCTAGGTGTTTTACATGAATTGATAAAAGCTTGGGAAACTGGTAAGGGCATATACCAATATTCATCGTCACAGAAAGCAGAAGGGAACGTTTTTGTATTTTCTTCAATTCGCTTTATCATAGTGTTAATTTTACGCTTCATACCACGTATTTTCTTTTCACGCATTGTTAAATCATCTCCATAAATTTTTGTAATGCAGCTGAGTGATATATATCTTTTCTAGTAATAAAAGTAGTAGGAACTTTTTTGAATCTATTTGGTAAAGGGTTGAATGATAAGTTATGTGCATGACCATTTAAAATAGATTTCATCATAATCGCTACGCCCATACCTGATTTTACACATGCGAGTATCGCTTCAATTGTTCCAAACTCTAATAATCGTTTAGGGGAGATTCCTACTTCTTGAAGCCAGTCTTCTAATAAACTTCTATAATAGCAACCGTGACTAAAAGCGAGTAAATTCATATCTTCTATGTCTTTAAGAGAGGATAAAGGTTTTTTACTAATGAGAACTAATTCTTCTTCACGAAATACACTTGTATGAAGTTCAGCGTGCTGAGTAGAGCCAGCTATAAACGCTCCGTCTAGTTTTCGTTCTAACACTAGCCTAATTAGTTGTTCGGTCGTATTTGTTTCTAAAATCAATTCGACTTTTGGGTGTTTTTCATAGTAGGCCGTTAATATAGAGGGAAGCCTTACCGCAGTTGTAGATTCTGTACATCCAATTTTCAACGTGCCCTTTGGCTCAGTTCCATTACTTTGAACCGCTTTTATAGATTGATCCATTAAGTGGATAATTTGTTTAGCGTATGTTAATAAAATCTCACCGTTAGAAGTTAAAGTTACACCTTTTCCGTTACGGTAAAATAAAGGCACACCTAATTCATTTTCTAGTTGTTTCATACGCATTGTTACGCCTGATTGTACATAGTTCAAATTTTTAGCTGCGTGAGAAATATTACTTTCCTTCGCAACTTCGTAAAATACAGTTAAATCTTTTATATCCACGTATTATCCCTCCAAAAAGGTATCATTTTTTTTGATGGATTACATGATGAATCTTTATTTTATATGATATCAGAACTTTCATACAATGGAAGTGGATGGAGGGATTATTTTGTTAATCGAAGAAAGGATGAATAGAAATTATAAGTGGATGATGTTAATTGCTGCGACGATTGCTCAAACAACAGCGACACTTATAACGTATGGTGTTGGAGTTTTGGCGTTATTTTGGAAAGAAGAATATGCGCTTACGAATACGGAGAGTGGATTGTTAGTAAGTGTTGTAAATGTTGGACCGCTATTTTGTATGCTGTTCGTCGGTCGGCTACTTGATCAATATAATGAAAAATTATTAATTTCTATCAGTTCATTTTTGTTAGGAGGTTCGCTTTTACTAACCAATATAGTAAGTGGATTTAATGGACTGTTATTTGTACTTTTATTAGTAGGAATGTTTTATAGTGTTTCCCAGCCAGGAGGAAGTAAAGTGATTTTAAAATGGTTCTCAAAAGAAAATCGTGGATTAGCGATGGGAATAAGGCAAGCTGGTATACCGATTGGTGGTGCGTTAGCGGGAGTGTTAATCCCTTTTCTTACGATACAATATAATGTGACTTACGCGATAAATAGTATGGCATGCATTTGTATAATTGGAGGTTTATTATTTTTTATGTTTTATAAAGAGCCATATGCTCAGGAGGAAGTAAGGAAAGAACATATTAAAATTTCTTTTTGGACGCAGCTAAAAGTAGTGATATGCAAAAAAGAGTTGTATCCAATTTATATAACGGGGATTTGCATGATTTCATTGCAAATGGTGTTAGTTGGGCACTTTATGAAATTTCTAGTAAGGGAACAATCAATTCCATCTATTGTAGCCGGAACAATATTTTCGGTTATGTTTTTTTCTGGAATGATTGGCCGTGTTATATTAGCAGCTATTAGTGATTTATTTTATAAGGGGAATCGGCACATACCTTTATTTATAGCTGTCTGCGCTTCTATCGGTTTGATTCTATTGTTAGTAATGTGCATACATACAGTAACGAGTGGAGTATTATATGGTATAAGTGCATTGTTAGGCTTCTTTTCAATTGGATGGTTTAGTCTTTTTATCGTCGAAGTTGCTGAATTGGCAAGTGAAGAACGTGTTGGAATAACAGTTAGTTTGGCACTGACATTCAATCAAATTGCGATTATTGTTGCACCTGTTTTATTTGGTTATATTGTAGATGAAAAAGGCTATACGTATGCGTGGTTATGTATAGTGGTATTACTATGTATCTCGGCAGTGAGTTTATATAGTAAAAACAAAAAATAAAAGAAAGTTAGTAATGTAAATTTTATATGAAGAAAATCTAAAGAAATGCCGAATGTGCGACATTTCTTTTTTATATGTTGTATAATCAAAAAATAAATGAGATTCGTTTTCAATGACGTTCATTGCCTCTTTTGAAATTACCTGTTACTTTAGCCATAATGAGTTGTTTTTCTGTATCGTTATGTGCATGATTTATTTTGTTTAAAAATTTTTCAGCATCATTTCCTTTTAATATTTTAATTTGTTTTCCGTAATATTCAATTAAAACTATGTTATTTTTTGTTACTCTGTAATGGAACATCATATCATTTAAACGATTGTGTTTATCGGTATTTTTCATCGTAACAACTCCATTTCTTATTATGTGTAACAAATGTTACATAAGCTGTTGAAATTATAGTAGGGTGTATCCGATTGTAAGGTGGAAATTTTGCAAGAAAGAAATACAATAGAGAGTAGCCAAAAACTGAATATGAGAAAAAGGAATCTAGTTTAAATAGGTGAATAATAGATAGATAATATTATGAAATATTTGAAAATTAAAAGATATAGAATAGAATGGATGCGCGTTAAGTGAAACTAGATAAAAGAGGGTTCCTATTATGCTAAAGAAATGGTTAATTGTTTTCTTTATTTTTGCTATTTTTTGTGGGAGTGTCGTTGCACTAATACATGTAAATAAAGGTAAGAAATATGATATAAAGGCATTTTCTAATTTAAATAGTAAGCAAAAGGACGGTATGCAAGAAGTTGATGCAAATGAAAAAAAGCGCTATGAAGTTGTAGCTGGAAAACTAGATCAATATTTAAAAGAAAAAGGATTTAATGGGAGTGTTCTTGTAGCTAGTAAAGATCATGTGATTTTACGAAAAGGTTATGGGTATGCGAATGTGAAAGATAAAGTAGTCACGACGCCAAGAACGAAATATCGTATTGGTTCTATTACGAAAACAGTAGTTGCAATATCTATTATGCAACTAAAAGAAAAAGGGAAATTAAACATTGAAGACAATGTAAATAAGTATATTTCTTCATTTCCGGCAGATAAAAACATTGCGTTACGAAATTTGTTAACACATACGTCTGGGTTGCCAGATCAGGGACAAGGTAGGGTTGATGCGGCGTCACGATTAAAGTTAGTAACGTGGATTGGTGCACAAAAATTGCAATTTCCTGCAGGGACTGGGTGGAAATATACAGATTATAATTATATGGTGCTTGCGTATATTGTAGAAAAGATATCGAATAAACCGCTCGCTGAATATGTGAAAGAAAATATTTTTACGCCTGTTGAAATGCATGAATCAGGAATGGGGGCTACCCTTCCTGAAGATATTTTCTTAGCAGAAGGTTATACGAAAAAAGATAATGAGTTAATAGCTGCACCCCGCTTAAAAATGAATTGGCTATATGGGTGTGGTGAAATGTATACGACTGTTGAAGATATGAAAAGATTAGATGAGGCTATTATGGATGGAAAGTTGATTTCTAAACAAAGTGTATCAGATATGTTTACTGCATCACCAGTAAGAAAATATGGATTTAGTTTCTATACTAATCCAGATTATTATCATAATCATGGTGTATTAGCTGGTTGGAATACATTTAATAATTTTAACCGGGATAAACGAACGTTTGTAATATTATTCTCTAACGTACAAAATGGTATGAATGATACGTTTAATCAGGAGTTTAGGAAAATGGCGAATGATTTAATAGAAGGAAAATAATAATTTGTAAATCGGTATTGATATGTAATTATCAATACCGATTTTTTATTTGGGAAATTTCAATGAAGAAGTAACTATGAAGAGGGATTATTAGAATAATTTTATATAGGAAGTTAAATGATATGTATGTTAAATATAGGAAAGTTGCTGCGTGAAGTTCATCTGTTCGTATTGAATTTATGCGTAAGATTAATTGTTAAATTTTACATCTACAAAAAAGCTTGAGCTTCACACTATGTGAAGCTTTACATTATTGGAGACAAGAACAGGAGGTTTACAAAATGAAAAAAATAGTAAAGTTTTGCTTAATGGTTACATTATCTACAACGATTATTAGTGGATGCTCTTTTGAGGGGAATAATGAAAATGCTAAAGGGAAAGAGAGTGAAAAAGTAGAGGTACAGAAAAATGCTGGGAAATATACGATGCCAGATGAAAAAGATAAACATGAAGGTACATGGCTACAATGGCCTCATGAATTTACATATGGTGAAGAGTATAAGCAGGAAGTTGAACCGATTTGGGTTAAGATGGCAAGTGCTTTAACTGAAGGTGAGAAAGTCCACATTGTTGCATACGATGAGAAGGAGGAAGAGCGAATCAATAAGCTTTTAATAGATAAAGGATTGAATATGGATAAAATTGATTTCTTTATCGCTCCTACTGATGATGTATGGGCACGAGATAGTGGACCGATTTTTGTTTATGACAATAATAAAAATTTAAAAATATTGGATCCGGCATTTAATGGATGGGGAAAGAAAACACCTTATAAAAATGATGCTCGTGTACGTGAAAATGTTAGTAAACAAACAGGGATTGAAAGAATTGATTGGGGGAAATTTGTCCTTGAAGGCGGCGCAATTGAATTAGACAGCAATGGGACTGCTTTATTAACTAGAAGTGCAGTAACAAATAAAAATAGAAATCCTGATTTATCAGAAAAGGAAATTGAAAAATATATAAGTGATCTGGGTGTGACAAACTTTATTTGGTTAGACGGAGTGCCTAATTTAGATATTACGGACTTTCATATTGATGGATTTGCTAAATTCCATAATAAATCTACCATTGTAACGATGAAAGAAGATGACCTAGCCGAATGGGGTTTATCTAATAAAGATATGGATACATTGTTAGATGCAAAAAATGCTTCAGGAAAGAAATATAAGTATGAATACTTACCGCTTAGTAAAGAAAAAGTTGTATTAGAAAATGGAAAAACTCTCGATTATAAGGGGTCATATATTAATTATTATATTGGGAATACAGTTGTATTGGTGCCTAATTATAATGATCCAAATGATAAAATCGCAAATGATACGATTCAGAAATTATACCCAGATCGTAAAGTGGTTGGTATTGATGTAAGAGAGCTTTATAAAAATGGAGGCATGATTCATTGTGTTACACAGCAACAACCGATTGCATTGAAGTAATGGATTGAAATTTCGGTGTGCTGCTATATAGACAAAATAGGTGAAATAGTATCTTTGCCTATTTTGTCATTCTTTATTATTTTGTAAAGATTATTTAATATAACGATAAAGGAATGTTAGTGTGTATTCACTTTTTGTTTTATATGGAAAAGGAGAAAAATATTTGTGTTAAAGAACTTAAAAATAGTAATTTCGTTTTTCCCTATCGTTCTACAGTACATTTTAAATGTAGCTTTGATTTGTTTAGGGATTGTATTAAGTGTGTTTCTTATGAAAGAAGTCATTCAATTTATACAAGAACTGAAATTAAATGGTGAAGAATCTAGTTATCATTTAATTGATAGTATCGTCGTATTTTTTTTATACTTCGAATTCATCGTAATGATTATAAAGTATTTCCAAATGAATTTTCATTTTCCATTACGATATTTTATATATATAGGTATAACAGCTATCGTTCGTCTCATTATTATAAATCACGATAGTCCGGTCGATTTATTGTTATATGCCTGTGCGATTTTTGTATTAATTAGTGCTTTATTCATTGCGAACTTTAAAATAATGCGTCGTGATTTAGAAGAGTAGATATTTGTTATTGAAATTAAATAAGGTATTTTATCTTTTTGGAAAAAGGAGTAACAGTATTGAAAGAAATAATCTTAACCAGCCTTATAATGATAGGGTTTATGATCCTACTATTTAATTGTATCCTTTCATAATTTAAAAGAATTAAAGGTTAATAAGGAAAGAGGTTTTTGTAAATATGGTTCATTACGATAATCAAAATAGTTTACATCAAATATTTACATTAAAAGGAACAATTATAAGAGATATTTTCCCGCAAATCGTATTTTATACGTGTGTTTCAACGATAGTAGCTGTGATTAATTATTACTATGCAGAAATAAATATAAATCAGACTCCCTGGGTAATCGTCGGAGGAGCTTTAGGATTACTATTAGTATTTCGTACTAACACTGCTTATGATCGGTACTGGGAAGGTAGGAAGTTATTTGGCACGATTGGTGCTTGTACTAGAAATTTAGCAGTTAGTTTTTTGTGTTATTGGGAGTCCGAGGGGAAAAAGGTGGATCAGGAAAAACTAAAATTTTTACATTTATTAATTGCTTTTCCAAAGATAGCGAAAGGACATTTGAGAGACGAAAAAGATTTATCTGAAATAAAATCATTGCTTGATATTTGTTCTGAGAAGGAAAGAGAAATTTTGGCTAAATCTATTCATTTACCAATTAGTATAGTTTATATGTTAAAAACTATACTATCAAAAGGTTTAAAAACAGGTCAAATTCATCCAAATGCAATAATTAATATGGAGACTGATTTGAATACTTTACTTACGTCTGTGGGTGGATGTGATCGTATTAAAACAACACCTATTCCTTTTGCGTATTTTGCTCATATAAAAATTTTATTGATTATATTTTGCGCAACTTTGCCAATTGGTCTTGTTGATAGCCTGGGATGGTCTACAGTACTTGCAACTACGTTTATAAGTTTTGCATTTATAGGTATTGAAGCAATAGGAGTTGAAATTGAGGATCCATTTGGTCAGGATCCAAACGATCTTCCGTTAGAAGGAATGTGTATAGGAATAGAAGCGCAGTTAGTGAATTTATATAATCAAAATGATCTATTAGACGTAATGGATTTGAATCGTGATAAAAAAATCATCTAATCATGTATTGTTGATTTTTAAATAGGGTATTTAAAAATCCTGTCAATAGTTAATTTAAGGCTTAATGACGGCTTTATATTTTTTATATAAATATATAATATTTCCCCGTGCTATAATCCATTCAAGAAATGTGCACGTTTCAAAAGTTGTAATGAAAAGTGAAGGGTATTGAGGAAGAGCGGGCAACCCAATTATTATAAAAAAGCGAGGTAAAGAAGATGGAACAAAAACAAAAGGGAATTATTTTTACTGCGATACCAGATGAATCAAATGAATATTATGAACCGTTTTATGAAGAACTTATTTATTTTAATGAAAATTTAAATGAAAAAAAGGGAGTTACAGATCAATTTATTTCTTTATCTGTTGAAGAACAAGACTTTCATACAAGCCTTTTTGAGTATGATGATATTTGGCTAAGAGATGTTGCACCAGTTGTAACGAATCATCTTGTTAAATTTAAATATCGACCAAATTATTTGCCAGATGATCAAGGGCGATATTTAGATCAACAGTTTAATAAATGGCTGAAAAAGAACGACTTTGAATATGTGAAATCCCCGTTAATATTAGATGGTGGTAATCTTATTTGGAATAAAAAAGATACCGTTATATTAACGGAACGCATATTTGATGATAATGATGATTGGACGGAAGAGGAAATTATAGAGCAACTGGAATGGGATTTGGATGTGAGCCGCGTTATTATTATTCCTGCTGAAGAAGGGGACGTACTTGCACATGCAGACGGAATGGTTAAATTTATTGATGAACATACGATGTTTATTAGTGATTTTTTAGGGGATGATGAATTTAGATATCATGTTCAAGAGATTATTCAAGAGCAAATGCCAGAAGCTGAATTTATCGTTGTTCCTTCCTCATATACAGAGAAAGGACAATATGATCAAGAAATAGCATCGGCAAAAGGTTTATATATAAATATGTTAGAAACATGTGATGCTCTTTATGTCCCTAAGTTTGGACTAGCTAAAGATGGGGAAGTTTTACGATATATTCAACAATATACGGAGAAACAAGTTATTCAAATTCATGTTGGAGAAATATCAACTATGGGAGGCGCAATGAATTGTTTAACGTGGTATTGTCCGAGTCATTTGTTACCTTCAAAAATGAAAAGATTAAACAATCAGAATGAAGGTTCTTCAATTAGAAAGTTTTTTGATTGGTTTTAATAATAAAGTTTATAAAGGAAAATGTGTTCAAGGGGTATGTATATGTATACAATTACTGAATTTTCGCGGATTTGTAAAATGAGTACACGGATGTTAAGACATTATGATAAAGAGGAAATATTGAAACCGGCATATGTAAATCCAGTGAATGGATATAGGTATTATGAGCAAGGGCAGCTAGAGATAGCCTTGAAAATTAAAAAGCTGAGGGAGTACAAGTTTCCTTTGCCGAAAATTAAAGTAATTCTGCAGTCATCAGATCAAGATTCATTTATTCACCATATGCAAGCGCAAATTATAGAGTTGTCTCATGAAGTGAAGCAAAATTTACAGGTTATTTCAGAAATGAATGAAATGGTAAATGTGAACAATGGTCTGAATATTGCTCGCCATAGAAATTACGATATATTTATTGGAATGAGAAATGAAATAACAGTAATTGCTCAAAGACTGCAAATAAATATAGATGATATGGATGATTATTTTTATGACTTATATGAAAAAGTACAAAAGCATAACTTACAAATAGTTGGTTCGCCCTCTACGGTCTTTTATGATGAAGAGTATATTCCAAATGAAAGTGATGTTGAATTAAGGATTCCGGTCATGCATGGGAACAATAAAGATGTAGTACAAGAATATGGAATGAAAAAATTAAATCCACATCAAATCGTTACTACTATGCATTATGGAAGTTATGACTATATAGGTTACGCTTATATTGCGTTAGAAAAATGGATTGAAAGAAATGGTTATGTAATAGATGATTCACCATATGAGGTCTACATAAAGGGACCTGAATGTGATTGTTTAGTAGAGGAGTATGTGACACAAATTTGTTTTTTAGTTATAAAAATAGACTGAGAATAAGGATTGACATTAACATTATGTCAATCCTTATTCTATTTATGTAAGTAATTCATCATAATAAAAAGGAGAAAGAATATGAAAAGAACAATCATGATTATTTGTCTAATTCTAAGTATGACATGGGTTTCAGCGTGTACTCCTGGAGAAGGTGAGAATGGTAGCTTCGTTCTACCTAATCAGTTGCCTAAAAATGTAGTGTTTAAAAATGGTACAATCTATACTTCAAATGGAAAGCAAGACATTGTAGAGGCTGTAGCCGTTAAAGAAGGGGAAATTACATTTGTTGGTTCAAACAAGGATGTAGAGGGATTTATAAAGGAAGATACGAAAGTGGTGGATTTACAAGGGCGATTTATCCTCCCTGGTTTTGTGGACAATCATAATCACATATTTGAAGCGAAATCACCAGCAGCAGGGAATTGTAGTGTCTCATCAGATGCTTCCCTGCAAAAACAACGCTCGTATTTAAAGGCTTGTAAAAAAGATGTGAAAGATGGCGAATGGATCAGTGGAACGGGATTTAGTTTGGAAGAGCTATTAAAAGATATGGACGAAAAGTCAGAACAACAAACGCCATTACAAGTTCTTGATGAGTTATTTCCTAATAATCCCGTATTAATTATGGAAAGAACTTCTCATTCTGTATGGGTTAACTCAAAAGCATTGGAATTAGCGGGAATAAATAAAGATACGAAAGATCCGCAAGGCGGAAGAATTATTCGGGATCCAGAGACAGGAGAGCCGTTTGGAATTCTTTATGATACAGCTGGAGACATTGTGATGGAAAAAGCATGGAACTCCCAACCTAATCTGTTTGAAAAAAATTATGAAGGTTTGTTAGACGGTTTAGATGAGGTTGCGAAGAATGGTATTACTACAGTTGGCGATGGACGTCTCTATTGGAAACGAGGTTGGTTAGATGTTTGGAATAAAGTAAATGATGAGAAAAAGTTAACATCGCGAGTAGTACTTCGTCCGTGGGTATATCCGAACTTAAATGAAGCAGAACAAATGGAGTATTTCAAAAAAATTAAGCGCGATGATGTTTCATCTCGAATGCTTATTAATCAAGTGAAAATGTATAGTGATGGAATTAGCATTAACAGCACAGCTAAAATACTAGAAAAATATAAATTTGAGTGGTTTAAAGGAACACCGTACGGTTTGAACTATATTCCAGAAGAAAAAATGAAGTGGTGGTTGAGTGAACTCAATAAAATTGGTTACGGTGCACTCATCCACACAATTGGAGATGGCGGGGTAAGAGAGAGTTTAAATGCAATTGAAGCAGCGAAAAAAGAAGGGGCGAATCAGCCTTATACACTTACGCATGTTGAGATGGTAGAAGATAGTGATATAAATCGTTTTGCTAAATTAGGTATTAGCGCTGATTTCCAAGTAGGTCATGATTTTGCGGAAGATCCAAAACAAAGCTGGGCAAGTACGTATTTCTCAGATCAACAGATGAAACGAATTATGCCGTTAGGACGCATTTGGAAAACAGGAGCAAACGTATCACTTAGCAGTGATTGGGATGTAAATGAACTAAATCCACTTGTGACGATTTCGAATGCACTAAGTATTGATGAAAAGGGCTTGTCTGATGTATACGCAGCTATTGATGCATATACAATTAAGCCCGCCAAAGCATTAGGTCTTGATAATATTACTGGTTCAATTGAAGTAGGTAAATCAGCCGATATGGTATTACTAAATGAAGATATTACTAAAATGAGTGCCGATAAGATTCCGAATGCGAAAGTTTTAGTGACGGTTTTACAAGGAGAAGTAGTGTATCACAAGGAGAAATAAAGAGACACCTTATAAAGTAGTTACAAGGAAATGAATATATTCCTGTTGACCTTAACACGATGTCAAAGTTTAGACTGAACTTACATTCGAAGAAGGGGTGAACATGTATGAGAAATATGGAAAATAGTTTGTTTTATATGCCAGCTGAGTGGGAAAAGCATGAGGGGACATGGCTCCAATGGCCTCATGATAAAGCTCATAGAGGTGAAGGTTACAGAGCTAAGCTAGATGATATTTGGGTAACGATGGCAAAGGAGCTTCATTACGGAGAAATTGTGCATATTGTTGTATATGATGAAGAAGAAAAAATACATGTCCAATCGAAGTTAATGGAAGCGAAAGTGGATATGGATAAAATTGATTTCTTAGTTCAAGAGACGGATGATGTGTGGGTAAGAGATAATGGGCCGATTTTTGTAAAAGATAAGGAAGGCAATCTCTGCTTAACACACTGGATTTTTAATGGGTGGGGTGAGAAATATCCGTATGAAAATGATGCGGGTATTCCGGCGGAAATAAGTGAAATGTTTAGCATTCCAAAAGTTAAATCTAGTGTCTGTTTGGAGGGCGGGGGAATAGAGATAAACGGAAATGGCACCTTAATGGCGGCAAAAACTTCTATTATAAACGAAAATCGAAATCCTACACTAAGTCAGGAAGAGATTGAAATAGAGTTAACGAAGTATCTGGGAGTAACGAATTTTATATGGATAACTGGTATTCGCGGAGAGGATAATTATGATGAAGATACAGATTACCATATTGATGGGGCAGCGCGTTTTGTAAATGAAAATACAATTCTTTATGAATATGATCCTTTCGGGGAAAGTGAATCATACCTTTTGGAAGCATACGAAAAGCATTATCAAGAATTGCGACAAGCAAGAAATATAGATGGAAAACCATTTCAGCTCATACCGGTACCGGTGACAAGAAAAATGGTAAAAGAAGCAGACTGTAAGGGCTCATATTTGAATTTTTATATTGGAAATGAAGTTGTATTAGTTCCTATATATGGGGATGAGCATGACAAGTTAGGGCTTCAAATCATTGAAGGGCAGTTTCCGGGAAGAAGAATTGTCGGTATTTATGTAAATAAACTGTTTGCGTATGGTGGCATGATTCACTGTGTGACGCAGCAACATTTAGCATAAAGTAACCGAAATGAAAAAAGCATGCAGAGTATATACTCTGCATGCTTTTTTATAATGCTGAAAATTCTTCAACAAGTGAGCTAAAACGGTTTAATGCACTTTCAATCGGTTCTGGCGTAGTTAAATCAACACCAGCTTTTTTCAGTAAGTTTAATGGATAGTCAGAACTTCCGCCTTTAAGGAATTCAATATAATGTTTTTGAGCATTTGGGTCGCCGCTCAATAACTTATCAGCAATTTGGATTGCAGAAGCGAATCCAGTTGCATATTTGTACACGTAAAATGGACGATAGAAATGCGGTATTCTAGCCCAGCCGTATTTTACTTCTTCGTCAAATACGAGAGAGTCGCCATTATACTCTCTAAACAAGTTTTCATAAACTTCGCTAAAGACTTGGGCATTTAATGGTTTACCTTGCTGCACCATTTCATGTGTGATTTTTTCAAACTCAGCGAACATGATTTGTGTAAAGAAAGTGCCTTTAAATTTCTCGATGAAATGGTTTACTAAATGGTTACGTACATTAGCATCTTTGGCTTCTTTTAATAAATGATGAATTAATAGCACTTCATTTACTGTAGAAGCAACTTCTGCGACAAAAATAGTATAGTGTGCAGAAATTCTTGGTTGGTATCCGTGTGAGTAATGTGTATGCATGCCGTGTCCACATTCATGAGTAAGAGTGAAAAGGCTATTTAAATCATCGTGATGATTTAAAAGAATGAAAGGATGAACACCGTATACACCAAAGTTATAAGCGCCGGAACGTTTTCCAGGTGTTTCTCTTACGTCGATATAGCGTTTATCTTTAAAGCTTTTTAATGTTTCAATATATTCTTCACCTAATGGAGCTAGTGATTCGATCATCATGTCAAATGCTTTGTCATATGGAATGTCTTGTTTTACACCCGCTACTAAATCAACGCCCAAGTCGTATTGACGTAGTTCATCTACATGTAATTTTTCTTTTCGAAGTTCATTATAGGTATGTAGTGATTGAATATTTTTTTTCGTCGTCTCAATTAAATTTTCATATACTTCTTTCGGAACCATGTCGCCAAATAATGACTTTTCTAAAGCTGATGGATATTTTCTTAGCTTTGAAACAGTAACATTATTTTTAATAGCAGCAGATAAAGTAGAAGCGATAGAATTCTTTAATTGAACGTATGGCTTGTAATAAGCTTTATAGGCTTCTTTACGTTTCTCGCGATTCTCATCTTCTATTAACTTTGCATACATTCCGCGCGTTAAAGTAACTTTTTCTCCATCATCAGTAGTCACTTCACCAAATAGTATATCCGCATTATTTAACATGCCATATGTATGCTGCGGAGAGGAAAGTGCTTCACCCATTTGTGATAAAATCTCTTCTTGGTCTTTATTCAATACGTGTTTTTTATAACGGTATAATTCAAATAAATTTTCTTTATAATATTGTAAGCCTTCTGCTTCTTCTATGTAAGAATGTAATGTGTTTTCATCTACGCTAAGTAAGAATGGGGAAAAGAAAGATTTAGCCGCACTTACTTTCACGTGTAATTGTGATACTTTATCGACAAGAGATTGGGCGTCAGTATCGCGCGTATCAAGGTCAGATTGTAATCGTGCATAAGCGAACATTAAAGATATTATGCTAGAAATTTCTTCACTCTTTGTTAAATAAGCTAATAAGCTATTGCCGTCGTGAATAGTGCCATTAAACTCATGTAAGTCTTTCGTTAATACTTCAATTTTATGAAAATCGCTTTCCCAATCTTCAATGCTATGGTATATATCCGTTAAATCCCATTTCTCCTTATCAGCTACTTGTAGTCGATCTTTAAGTTCAGTCATAATCATTTCCTTTCTAAATATGTAGTTATATTCCTATATAACTATGAAATACAACAAATTGCAAAAAATCCCTGCTGGAAAATGAAAAGCCTTGCTAAAATGGCAAGGCTTAAAAAATTATAATGTAATTCCGAATTTTGAATGTAAAAGCTTTTTATATTGCACATCTGTAACGTTTTCTTTCGTTTTTTTACCGTTTTTCGCTAGTGTCAGACTATCCTTTGTTAAAGATGCATGCCCATCTTCAGTTAATTTTACAATAAGAGGTACTTTGTTGAATGGTGAGCCCTCATGTTCAACGATAATTTTTTGTGCTGCATTTGCTTTTTCTTCATCTACTTCTTCTATATAAAATGCATAGCCTAACGTCCAATCATCAGCAGAAGATTGATCCAAAAACTCATTATTTTTACGCATCTCTAAAATGTAGTTTCCCTTTTCAGTCATTTCTTTACGAATACGATAATCTCCTGTAACGGAGTGAATGACTTCACTTGAGAAAGGGACAGGTGCAAGAGGTAAGTATGATCCGAATCCTACTTCAATTAAATAAAGTTCATTATGATGTGTTAAAACAGTTGCGATATGGCCAGAATCAACAGCCCATATAGAATTTGCAGCATTGTACACTGTTCCTGAAACGAGATGAACATCAAATCCAGCGTCTTTAAGGAAGTAATACATAATAGGATTGAGTTCATAACAAAGACCGCCACGGTTGTTTACTAAAATTTTTTCTTTTAGATTTTCTTTTGATATTTGTGTAAAGCTGTTTTCGAGAATATTTAAGTTTTCAAAAGGGACAGTTTGTGCCATTGCGCACATAATGTTAGGTAAATCTTCAAATGAAACTTTGTGTTTTTCTTCTATATGTAATCTTGAAAAAAATTGTTTTTGAAAGTCCGTCATAGAAATCCCTCCGTTATGCGTTTATAGATAAATTGTAAACAATCTTGAATAAGATGTGAAATAAAAACTACGGTGCAGTATTTGGTGAATATTTGATGTTAGATTAAAAAATAATGTGGGAGAGTGAGAGATTGCTACTTTACTAATTCTAGAACGAATATTATAATAATTCCGATAAACTATGCAAACGTTTTCTTAGAAGGGGATGTTGTAAATATGTTAAAAAAAATAACAGTAGTCGGCTTGTCGGTTGTTTTGTTTTTACTTAGTATACATGGGGGAAGTAAAGTGTATGCAGATACGGTTAACAATGGAACGTTAATGCAGTATTTTGAGTGGTATGCTCCGAATGATGGGAATCATTGGAATCGCTTGCATTCAGATGCTGAAAATTTAGCGCAAAAAGGAATTACATCTGTTTGGATACCACCTGCATATAAAGGAACTACGCAAAATGACGTAGGATATGGAGCATATGATTTATATGATTTAGGTGAATTCAATCAAAAGGGAACAGTGCGGACGAAATATGGGACGAAAGAACAATTGAAATCTGCAATTGACGCTTTACATAAGAAAAACATCGATGTATACGGTGATGTAGTTATGAATCATAAAGGTGGGGCTGATTATACGGAAACTGTCACAGCAGTTGAGGTAGATCCGAGCAATCGAAATGTTGAAGTATCAGGTGATTATGAAATTAGTGCGTGGACGGGATTTAACTTTCCGGGGCGCGGAGATTCTTATTCTAATTTCAAATGGAAATGGTATCATTTTGACGGAACGGATTGGGATGAAGGAAGGAAATTAAACCGAATTTATAAATTTAGGGGCATAGGTAAAGCGTGGGACTGGGAAGTGTCTAGCGAGAATGGAAATTATGATTATTTGATGTATGCGGATCTTGATTTTGATCATCCAGATGTTGCGAATGAAATGAAAAAATGGGGAACGTGGTATGCGAATGAATTAAATTTAGATGGATTTCGTTTAGATGCTGTTAAACATATTGATCATGAATATTTACGCGATTGGGTAAATCATGTCAGACAGCAAACGGGGAAAGAAATGTTTGCAGTAGCTGAATATTGGCAAAATGATATCCAGACTTTAAATAATTATTTAGCGAAGGTCAATTATAATCAATCTGTGTTCGATGCACCACTTCATTACAATTTTCATTATGCTTCAAAAGGAAATGGGAATTATGATATGAGAAATATTTTAAAAGGAACAGTAGTTGCGAATCATCCTACACTTGCAGTTACGCTAGTTGAAAATCATGATTCACAGCCTGGTCAGTCATTGGAATCTGTAGTGAGCCCTTGGTTCAAACCGTTGGCATATGCATTTATTTTAACGCGTGCAGAGGGATATCCTTCTGTTTTCTATGGTGATTACTATGGTACAAAAGGAAATAGTAACTATGAAATTCCAGCGTTAAAGGACAAAATTGATCCGATTTTAACGGCACGAAAAAACTTTGCATATGGTACGCAGCGTGATTATTTTGATCATCCAGATGTGATTGGCTGGACAAGAGAAGGTGATAGTGTACATGCTAATTCTGGTTTAGCAACATTAATCTCTGATGGACCAGGAGGGGCAAAGTGGATGGATGTTGGAAAGAATAACGCAGGGGAAGTATGGTACGATATTACAGGTAATCAAACAAATACTGTAACAATTAATAAGGATGGATGGGGGCAATTCCATGTAAGTGGAGGCTCAGTTTCTATATATGTTCAGCAGTAAATTGGTGTTGAAAAAGAAGAGGTAGACTGAAATATAAGTTTCCTCTTCTTTTTACATTCTGTATAGTTATAAAAGTATGACACCTTTACTTCTTACAAAACATATAGTATGATGATTTCAGTAAATTAGATTTCAATGACTATAATATAAATTAATGAGAGGTGCTTTTTGTGAGTGCGGTAGGTACTAAATAGGAAAAATTTAATGAAATAAATCGGATAAGACCAGGGGAATTTTATGTATATCATACCCCTAATTTTGTCATGCATTTATTTCGAAACCTATGAAGATACCTACAATACTTTATAAAGCGTGTAATAAGAGGAATGCCATATACCTTTTAGATGGCTTATTTCCTCATATGTTATTACACATGCCTTGTAAATGTAAAAGCTGCGGTATCCCCGCAGCTTTTTTGTATATGTTTTTAATGTATAAAAATGGTAATTGAATAATGTAAAACTCATTGGGATCTAATGAGTAGGTATCTTCATTTATGATAAACATCAATCATAGTGAGGAGAAACAAAATGAATACGATGACTTTTGAAAAGTTACAATATAACGAATTAAAGGAAATAGTGAAATCTTATTGTGTAAGTGGGTTAGGTAAGGAATTATTAAATAAATTAGAGCCGAGTACAAGTATAAAAGTAGTGAGAAATCGTTTAAATGAAACGACAGAAGCAAGGGCTATATTAGATGCAGAAGGGCATGTTCCTTTCTTCGGCATTTCTAATATTGCTAGTACAATTCAAAAATTAGAAAAAGGGATGATTTTAGATCCTGAAGAGTTAGTAAGTGTTTCTGACTTTTTACGTGGCTGTAGAAAGATTAAAAAGTTTATGATAGATAAAGAATTTTTTGCGCCAGTATTAGCTTCATATGCAAATTCAATGACTGAATTTAAAAGTATTGAAGAGGAAATTAACTTTTCAATTAAAGGAAGTAGCATTGATACAGCGGCGAGTAAAGAGTTAAAACGAATTCGAAATAATATCGATGCTGTAGATGGAAAAATAAAAGAACGTTTAACGAAGTTTTTAAATAATAGTACAAATAAGAAGTATATTCAGGAATTCTTTATTAGTAAAAAGGATGATCGCTATACGATTCCAATCAAATCCACCTATAAAAATCAAGTTGCGGGAAGTATTGTTGAAGCATCTGCAAAAGGTTCTACTGTATTTATAGAACCACATACCGTTACAAAGTTAAATGTAGAACTCGCAAGTTTGAAAGCAGAAGAAGCGATGGAAGAATATCAAATTTTAGCAACGTTATCAGGAATGGTGTTAGAAAACATTTATAGTATAAAGATTAACATGGAGCTAATTAGTCAGTATGATATGGTATTTGCAAAAGCGAAGTTTAGTAAATCGATTGATGGAATAGAACCGAAGTTAAACGATCATGGCTATATTCATTTAGTGAATTGTAAGCATCCGCTTTTAAGTGGGAAAGTAGTACCATTAAACTTTGAAATCGGTCAAAACTACCGAAGTTTAATTATTACAGGACCGAATGCGGGCGGGAAAACAATTGTATTAAAAACAATCGGTTTGTTAACATTAGCGACAATGTCAGGCCTTCATATCGCTGGAGATAAAGAAACAGAAATTGCTATTTTTGAAAATGTATTTGTAGATATTGGTGATAATCAAAGTATTGAAAACGCACTAAGTACATTTTCATCTCATATGAAAAATCTATCCGAGATTATGAGGATGGCAAATAATAATACGTTGCTATTATTTGATGAAATAGGAAGCGGGACTGAACCGAATGAAGGAGCAGCACTTGCAATTTCTATTTTAGAAGAGTTGTACCTTGCAGGATGTATTACAATTGCGAGTACGCATTACGGTGAAATTAAGCGCTTCTCAGAAATGCATGATGATTTTATGAATGCAGCGATGCAATTTAATAGTGAGACACTAGAACCGCTTTATAAATTAGTAATCGGTAAATCAGGTGAAAGTAATGCACTTTGGATTGCGAATAAAATGAATGTAAGAGAACATGTACTGAAAAGAGCGAAAGAGTATATGGGGAATAAAGAGTACGCTCTAGAAAAAGTAAATGAAAGTAAAATTAGAAAACCGAAATTCGTGCAAGAAAAAAGAGAAAACCATTACGAGTATAAAATCGGGGATCGTGTAAATGTATTAGATTATGATGATTTTGGTATTATCTATAAGGAAATAGATAATTTCTATAACGTCGTTGTATATTATAACGGTGAATTTGTTGAAGTGAATGTAAAACGTATTACGTTAGAGGTAGCAGCAAAAGAATTATACCCAGAGGGATACGATTTAAATACACTATTTGTCGATTATAAAGAAAGAAAAATGCAGCATGATATTGAGCGCGGATCGAAAAAAGCGCTTCGTAAAATCCAAAAAGAAATAAGAAAGAATAGAGGATAAGTTAAAATGGTAACGATTAGACAAGAACAAAAAAACGATTATAGAAAAACAGAAGAAGTCGTAAAAGAAGCATTTTTAAAGGAAGAATTTAGTGATAAAACAGAACATGAACTTGTAAAACGTATTAGAGAATGTGACGCGTTTGTTCCAGCGTTATCAATCGTTGCGGTAGATGAGGAAATAGTTGGTCATATTCTGTTATCAAAAATTACAATAGAACAAGATGGGGCTTCTGTAGAATCATTAGCGCTTGCGCCAGTTTCAGTTGCTAGGGGCCATCAGAAGAAAGGAATTGGTGGAAAGCTTATTGTAGCTGCTTTAGAAAAGGCGAAAGAACTTGGATATGGATCAGTTGTAGTGTTAGGGCATCCAGAGTACTATCCGAAATTTGGTTTTAAGAAAGCAAGTGAGTGGAATATAAAGGCACCATTTGAAGTGCCAGATGAAGTGTTTATGGCGATGGAACTAAGGGAGAATGCTCTTGAAGGTGTAGAAGGAAGGGTGCAATATTCGAGTGCTTTTGCTGAGTAGGAAAATCGGTTAAGAAATGTAATTATAAAAGACGCTATCTTTTTGTAGGGATATACAGAAAGATAGCGTTTTTTTAGTAAGAATATTACTGACGTATATTTTGCTCTATGAATAATTAAGATGGTAAAATTGATTTAGCAATGTAAAGGGAGCGAAGAGAATGAATAAGCGAGAAACAGAGAGAAATGAGAATGCAGTTACGTTATATGTTACAAGACACGGTAAAACAATATTAAATACGAATCATCGCGCGCAAGGTTGGGCAGACTCTCCGTTAGTAGAAAAAGGTGTGGAAGTTGCTACAAATTTAGGAGCAGGATTAAAAGATATTCATTTTACGAATGCGTATAGTAGTGACAGCGGCCGCGCAATTGAAACTGCTAATTTAGTATTAAAATATAGTGAGCAGTCAAAATTGAAACTTGAGCAAATAAAAGATTTACGAGAATTGAATTTCGGTATTTTTGAAGGTGAAAAACTTGAAATTATGTGGGATGTGGTTGGAAAAGCTGCGGGCGTTTCATCACCAGAAGAACTCATGAAGTTTTCTATTCAAGAAGTTATTGATCTTATTAGAGCAGCAGACCCTACGAAACAAGCGGAAGATTGGGAGTTGTTTTCTACTCGTATAAAAACAGAGATTGATAAAATTAGTGAAGAAGCTGCTAAAAATGGCGGCGGTAACGTATTAGTTGTCGTTCATGGGCTTTTGATTACTACCTTAATAGAAATGTTAGACAGTAGCAAAACAAAACTTGGAGTGGAAAACGCTAGTGTGACGAAGATTGTATATCAAGGTGGAACATATACAGTCGAATCAGTTGGAGATATGAGCTATGTTGCAAAAGGGAAAGAAAGTGTGGAAATATAATTAAATCTCAAATAGAAATAAGAAAAGGAAGGTAGAGAAATCTAGCTTCCTTTTCATTTTGTGAATTATGGGATTAATAAAATCTTCCCAGTACTTTTTCTGCTCTCTAATAATTCATGGGCACGGGCACCGTCTTGTAAAGAGAATGTAGTAGGACTAGCAATGTTTAATTTTCCACTAGCGATCCAATCAAATAATTGAGTAGAGCGCTGCTTACGTTCTTCAAAAGTAGTAAGCACGTTCCAAAGGTCTCCGCCAGTTAAAGTTTTTGAAGTATCCATAAGCATACGCGGATCAACGGGCGCAGGATTACCACCAGCCATTCCGTAAAATACGACAGTACCACCAATTTTAGTAGCGTTAAAACTTTCCTCTAATGTAGAGCCTACTGATTCATATACAACATTTACTCCAGTACCATTTGTTATTTGAAGTACTTTTGAAGGCCATGCTTCAGTATACAAAAATACGTGATCAGCACCAGCTAACGTGGCTACTTTTGCTTTTTCGTTTGATGACGTAAGGCCGATTACTGCTCCGCCTTGTAGTTTAATCATTTGAATAAGAAGTTGCCCAACGCCACCAGCCGCAGCGTGTACTAAAGCTATATCACCTTGTTTTATTTGATAGCTATCTTTCGTTAAATAGTGTGCAGTTAATCCTTGTAATAATACAGAAGCGGCTGTTTCAAAAGAAATAGATTTAGGAAGTGGGATTGCTTTCTCTGATGGAACAGCTACTAATTCTGCGTTTGCAAATGGAACATCAGCAAATGCAATACGGTCTCCAGGAGTGATATTCGTAACGTTAGCTCCTACTTCTTCAACAATACCAGCGCCTTCATAACCTAATATATATGGTGGATTGCCAGCGAGATGATAATCGCCGCGGCGTCTATAAATATCAGCAAAATTTAAACCGATTGCTTTCATGCGGATAAGAATTTCATTTGGATTTATGATTGGATCATGTATTTCTTTATATTGTAGTACATCTGGATTTCCAAACTGTTCGAAACAAAGTGCTTTCATATGGAATACCTCCATTTTTATTGTTTGTCGATGCTCTTTATCATACAATACAAATATCGATAGACAAAGAAGATTATTTCGATGGAATCAATCGGAAATATCGATTGAAAAGAGGTATGGTAAATGGAGATAAAACAATTAATTACATTTAAAGTAGCGGCAGATACTTTGAATTTTACACAAACTGCGAAGAAATTAAACTTTGCTCAATCGAGCGTAACGGCGCAAATTAAAACGTTAGAAGCTGAGTTAGGTACGCCGTTATTTGAAAGGTTAGGAAAACGTCTTTTCTTAACTGAAGCAGGAAGGAAGTTTCAACTATATGCAGACAAGATGATCGCACTCAGTAACGAAGCGAAAATGGCTGTGAAAGATGATGAGGAACTAGCAGGTACGTTAATAATTGGTGCGCAAGAAAGTCAATGTACATACAGGCTTCCTTCTATATTAAAGAGGTTTAAAGCACAATTCCCCAAAATCAAGCTTATATTTAAACCAGCGCAATCCAATAAAGATGCGAAAGAACAATTAATGGAAGGGAAAGTAGATCTTGCATTTATTTTAGACGAATGCAAAACAGAAGATGTTTTACATGTGGAGCCACTTATGAAAGAAGAATTAAAAGTAGTAGCTGCTCCTACGCATCGTTTACTTGAGCAACCTTCCGTTTCTACAAAAGATTTAGAGAGTGAAACACTTTTACTAACAGAACTCGGTTGCTCGTATCGGACTTTATTTGAAGAGTTATTTCGTACAGAGGATGTATATCCAGCAAATAAGATTGAGTTTGTTAGTGTCGAGGCAATTAAACAATGTGTCATTGCGGATTTAGGTATAGCCGTTTTGCCAGCGATAGTAGTTGAAAAAGATATACGAGAAGGAACGATAAAGGAGTTAGTTTTAAAGAATACAATCTCTCCGATCTATACACAAATTGCTTGGCATAAAGATAAATGGATGACATCGCCGTTACAGCAATTTATTGATGTAACGAGGGAGTTTTTTGCAAGGGATTAAGTGGAGAAATATTTGATTTTATGTGACAGATAAATGTCACTTTTGTATAGAGAGAACCGATGCTTGCATGTAACAAGTATCGGTTCTTTATAGTATATTTTTATAATCACTTTTAAGTATGGCCATAATAATTGAAAAAACGAATCAACTAAGGTCTGTATCAGGAGGAGTATATCCAAGGTGACGAGCCATTGATACGATTTGTCCTTTATGATGAAACTCATGTGTTTCTGTATGAGTTAAAAGCCATAGCGGTGTTGAACTCCAAGGTTCTTTTTGCCATTTCACTTCATTGGCTATATTTTCGAGCCAACGGTCATTGTATTCATCTAAAAAACGTATTACAACCTCATCTACTAACTTAAATCTAGCACGGACTTTCGCGACATCTGCATGCTCAATTTCATAATCACTAGCAAATGAAAAATCTGCCCGTTTTTGCTTGAATGCGAATGATCCAAGCCAGTATCGATAGCAATCGGCTACATGAATATGCGTCTTTATAATGCTACCGTTCCCGAAATTAGGAACAGTACTATGTAATTTTTCTAGTGGGATTTCTTCCAAAAACGAAAATAGAGTTTCTCTTGTAGCGCTAATAAGATTATATTGCTGTTTTAAAACATGTAACATGAAATTAACACTCCTCTTTTATTTACTAAACTATTTGTGTAGTAAGTAATTCTATATTTACGAGAGGTGAACCTTTTTATTATTTTTACTAAGCAAATTAGATGTATTTCTTCATTGTTTCTGATAAATTAAACAAAGTGAAACTTTAATAAGTTGAACATTCTTAGTTCATAATAAATTGTGCATGAAGAAAGGGAACGATAAAATGAATAGAATAATTGGTTTAAAACAATTTGAAATAACGCGTGGGGCATTAGTTAAATTTATTGAAACGTTAGATGATAAAACTGCGGATACGCAGCCAGAGGGTTTTAACAATACAATTCGTTGGCATATCGGTCATGTGTTAACGGCAGCAGAAGTTTTCATGTTTGGAAAAGAATTTAAACAATTACCAACTGAATATCCAGGTATGTTTGGATATGGATCAAGACCGTCTAAATGGAAAACAGAAGGACCATCGTTAGAAGTGTTAACGGCTCAATTAAAAGAACAAGCAAAACGTATTAATGAAATTCCAGCAGAAGCATTTGAAAATAAACTGCCAGAGCCATTCCTAGGATTGGAAACAGTAGGGGAGCTATACGGTATGATGCTTTATCATGAAGCTGATCATATTGGGCAAATGAAGGCGATGGAACGTATTATAAAAGTTCTTTAGTTAAAAAACGAAACCACGGATGCTTTGTCAAAATTGGGGTGTAGGTAGTTGCAACCTTATTTTTCACAATAAAGGTATAATGTTAAATAATATATACAAAAAAGGTAGATAAATTATTATCTACCTTTTTTGTATAACTTTTTGAAGGATTAGGGATTATCATCGTGATGCTGATGAAGAAGGACAGGAAACAAAATTATTAGTATAAATAAATCTACTGATTTTTATGGTGTGATTATTAATTATAGTATTCCTAAATATGGAATATGCGTATAATAATAGAGAAGACTAGAAATAGGGGTGAATACTATGATTACATTAGAACAAAAGTTGGAGCAATACACACATACATATGCACAATTAAAGGGAGAACTAAAATGGAAAACGAGTGATTCTCGAACAGGTATGATGATTGCTGCTATGTATGCAAGTAGTGATAAATTGTTTGATCTCGCCCGTTTTTTAGAAATTAGTAGTTATATTAAGAATCAGGTAGGGATGTTTTCATACTTAAAGTCTTATCATCGCTTTGTGGTGGCCGCAACTTTAGATATTCACTTTACAGATTACAAGGAAGCTTTTCGGAGGTTTTTAGATTTATATGAACAATTGGTCGCTGGTGGTTTTAGCCGAAGTATATTTACTTATCTCGCAGCAGCTGTGCTTTTAACAGAAGAAAATGAACAGCATGGCACGCACGTTCAGCGTTCGATGCAAGTATATAAACGCATGAAAGAGGATCATCTTTTTCTTACAGGTACTAATGATTATCCGCTCGCGGTTTTATTAGCAGGACAATCAGAGAATGTAGAAACACTTATGGACCGTGTAGAACGTCTGTATCAGAAACTAGCGAAAGCGGGTTTGCGTAAGGGGAACGATCTTCAATTTTTAAGTCACATTCTTTCACTAAAGAAGGATGTCCGTGAAGAAATGTTAGTTGCAACATGTACAAACATATGGAATTTGTTAAAACAAGAAAAGGTAAAAGTGAAACAGATGCATTATCCAGCTATCGGGCTACTAGCGTTACTTGAGGATGGAGAAAAAGAGATTCATTCTATTAAAGCATTTATTGAAAAATTGCAGGGAGAGAAATTGTTCCGTTGGCATACAGATACAAATATTCTTATTGCTATTCAACTGTTCGTAAGTCAGAAAGGTGAGGAAAGTAAAACTACCAACACAGGTTTACAAACAATGATAGAAGTCCTCATACAAGCACAACAGGCAGCTATGATGGCAACGATTGCTGCTTCATCTGCTACAACATCTTCTGCTAGTAGTAGTTCATAATTTATGCTCTTGTAAATTATGATGAATTTATAACGAGCAGTTTAAAAAAATATTATTAAAAAAGCCCATCACTCTTTAATGAGTGATGGGCTACCTGTTTTTACATAATCAGCGTTATTTTTTGGACTCCTTCAAACGTTTGAGTTGTGTAACAATCATAATGCTAATAACAACGAGTAAAAACCATGAGCTAATTTTGCTTAAGTGAACGAGATTCCACGCTTCCCGTTGATTTGGATATTGCCATGCTCCGAAAAAAGTTGCGATGTTCTCTGCAATCCAAATAAAGAAACCAATAAGGAAAAAGGAGAGAACGAGTGGCATTTTATATGTAACACCTCGTAATGAAAATTCTACAAATGTTCGAAAGAAAACGATGAATAAAAGAACAGTTAATACCCATCTAAAGTCATATAAAAAATGATGTGTGAAAAAATTAAAGTAAATCATAGCGCCTAGCGGTATGGCAAAAATAGCCCTCGGCCAATGGTGCATTTGTAAGTGCAATCTTCTCCACGCTTGGCATATGTAACTTGCAACGCTTGCGTACATAAAGCCACTGTAAAGCGGAACTCCAAAAACTTTTGAATATGCCTCTTCCGGATAACCCCATGAACCGAAATGTACTTTATATATTTCTAGTAGAAGGCCGATGAGATGGAAGACAGTAATTACTTTTAATTCGTCTTTCGTCTCAAGCCCAGTCTTGTACATAATCCACTGCATAAGAAGACATACGATGAGTATGAAATCATATCGGTATAATCCTGGGATAAAAACGATTTTTGAAAGGGCTAGTGTTAAAAAAATAACGACAGGGAATAAACAGGATAATGCTTGTTCATAAGTAAAATAGAGTAGTTGTTTTATATATAACATTGCATCACCTTGGATATTTTTATTTGAAAACTCAAAATAATGATTAAGTATACTACACTTTTAAAAATAAGCTAGTAGTCTATTTTGCGTGTATTTGTAAGTTTTGGAAGGGAATTGTAATAAGTATTTTAATATTTAGCGAAGTGAAAAAATAGTTTGCTATTTAAAAAAAGTGGCGATATAATATCTAAATGAAAATGATAATTATTATCAATAATAATTACAAATAAAAAATAATTATAAAAAACAACTGAATATAAAGGATGAAATGAAACATGTTACATAAGCCTGCTGTATATGCTGGCAATAATCGCTGGCTACATATTAAGTTCATATGTTTCATGAGCTTAACAATTTTATGTTTAATCGGCTCTATATTTTTAGCTGTTGCATTTGGTGCAAAGGATATCCATTTGCAAACCGTATGGACAGCGGTTTTTGATTATAATCCGAAATTAACGCAGCACCAAATTATTTATGAATTAAGACTCCCAAGGGTAATTGGTGCAGCAGTTGTAGGAGCTGCTTTTGCGGTGGCTGGAGCTGTTATGCAAGGAGTAACACGAAATCCTTTAGCGGATGCAGGTGTGCTTGGCATAAATGCAGGTGCGATGTTTGTAGTAGCACTTAGTTTTGCCTTTTTCCCGCATATGCCGTATGCCTATTTAATGATTGTCTCCTTTATTGGAGCGGTCTTAAGTACAGTACTCATTTTTATTATCGGATCAGCAACATCAGGCGGATTAACACCGATGAGATTAACGATCGCTGGGGCAGTTATGGCTGCGCTTTTACATTCGTTAAGTTCAGGTGTCGCGATTTATTATGACTTAAGTCAAGATTTAGCGTTTTGGTACGCTGGTGGTGTTGCAGGGGTTAAGTGGGAACACTTGAAATTTTTAGTTCCTATTATTCTCATAACAATTGTTTTTGCGACAGTGTTAGGGCGGTCTATTTCACTCATATCAATGGGGGATGATGTCGCTACGAATTTAGGAGTAAAAACGAACCGAACGAGAATACTAGGGATGATTATAGTAGTCATTCTTGCAGGTGTATCTGTTTCAGCTGTTGGCTCTATTGGGTTTGTAGGACTAGTTATCCCGCATATTGCTAGAAAATTAGTTGGTGTGAATTATCGACTCATTATTCCTATGTCAGCATTTTTAGGAGCTATGTTATTAGTTTTAGCTGACTTAGGGGCAAGAACAGTAAACCCTCCTAAAGAACTTGCAATAGGAATTATGGTAGCTCTTGTTGGAGTTCCGTTCTTCCTCTATATAGCACGTAAAGTTGGGAGGGAGCTATAAGTGAAGGATCTTTTGAACACAGATAAAAAGAGAGCCATTACTGTAACTACAATTTTTGGTTGTATTAGTATCGCTGTCATTTTAATTAGTTTAAATGCAGGGACACTGAGCATTGCACCGCTCAAAGTAATTCAAACGCTTTTCGGTTATGGTGATTTTGAGAGCGCAACAGTGCTATACGATTATCGTATGCCAAGAATTATAATTACAATGTTAGCCGGTATTGGCCTTGGGATTTCCGGTGCGATTTTGCAAGGGCTATCACGTAATGCACTTGCAGACCCTGGTATTTTAGGATTACATTCAGGTGCATCTTTCGGGCTAATTATATTCGTTACTTTCTTTCATTCTATTAATGAGAATGCATCGATTTTAATACCGTTATTTACATTTGGCGGGGGAGTACTAGCTGCGTTTTTAATTATTATACTTGCGCATGATCGGTCAAAAGGTTTACTTCCTATTAGACTTATTCTCGTTGGTATTGCTATTTCGGCTGGATTTAGTGCGATTTCGTTATTTTTCTCCCTCAAGTTAAATGATGAGACGTATACATTCGCTTCTAGATGGTTAGTTGGTAACGTGTGGGGAAGGGATTGGATTCATGTCTTAGCATTATTACCTTGGATTTTCATACTAACCCCGTATGCATGGCTAAAATCTAAAACGTTAAATGCATTGTCACTAGGTGATAGTGTGGCAGCAGGGCTTGGTGTTTCTGTTCAAAAAGAACGGTTACTACTTTTAGCTACAGCGGTTGGATTATCTTGCGCAAGTGTATCGATGGCAGGAGGAATTGGTTTTATCGGTTTAGTTGCTCCGCATATTGCAAGAAAGTTAGTAGGTACTACCTATCAACATTTCCTCCCGCTTGCTGGCATTATCGGAATGATTATTTTAGTACTAGCAGATACGATAGGTCGTTCTATATTCGAGCCAAATTCTATTCCAGCTGGTGTAGTAGTGGCAGCTTTAGGAGCACCGTATTTTCTTTATTTACTTACAAAAACAAAATAAATACTTCAAAGAGGAGAACATATGAAAAAGAAACTTACTATTTTATTTAGCATGATGTGTATTTTAGTATTAGCAGCATGTGGTCAAACGAAATCTAATGAAGAGGCAACGAAAAAAACTGAAAAAAGTAATGATCCGAAAATCGCCTCTATGTCTATTCACTTAACGAATAATTTACTGGCATTAGGAATTACACCTGTAGGCTCTGTTATTGGTGGAGATTTAAAAGATTTCTTACCGCATGCAAAAGAGCGGTTGAAAGATACGAAGAAACTTGGTGTTGTAACAGATCCGAATATGGAAGCATTACTTCAATTGAAGCCAACTGACATTTATGTGGATGAAAAATACGCGGGCAAAGATTTAGCGAAATACGAAAAAATTGCAAAAACACATTCTTTCAATTTAGATGAAGGTACGTGGAGAAATCAGTTAAAACAAGTTGGTAAACTTGTAAACCGTGAGAAAGAAGCGGATACATATATTCAAGATTACGAAGAGCAATCAAAACGAGTAAAAAGTTTAATAGATAAAGAATTAGGTAATAACGAAAAAGTAATGGCAATTCGTGTTACTGCAAAAGAATTACGTGTATTTAGTACGAAAAGACCGATGGGACCAATTTTATTCCAAGACTTAGGATTACAACCTGCAAACGGTGTAGAGAAAATTGATGGAAACCGTCCTTTCGAAGTCATTTCACAAGAAGTATTACCTGACTTTGATGCAGATGCTATTTTCGTTGTTGTAAATAGAGACGATAAGGCAAAAGCTGCATTTAAACAACTTCAAGAAACACCAATTTGGAAAGACTTAAAAGCAGTTAAAGGTAAGCACGTATACATCATTAATGACCAACCATGGCTTGACTATTCTGCTTTAGGTAACAAAATGGCAATGGATGAAGCGGAGAAAATGTTTACGAAATAATATCGATTCGTTGTTAGGAAGATCCTCTAAATTTTGAGGGTCTTTTTTTATTGTTAGAATAAATGAAAAATTATACAATGAATGTAATTTAATGTAGAGGAGATGTGCCAATGTCAGCGCTTATTGTAAGTATCCCGTTTAAGAAACAGTTTATGGAACAAGGGGATAAATAAGCTAAAATAAGTATCCCCGTTATTAAAAAAGGGGGAGCCTGAAATGACAATGAATCTTTTTCAAAATAAATCGATTAAATTATCAGTTATGAGAGAAGCAGACGCTGCAGTAATGGCTATGTGGCAAGAAGATAGTGAGTATGTAAGAAATCTCGATACAGATATAGCATTCCCGCAATCGTTACATGAAATAGCAAGTGATGGGCTATTAAAGGGACGGAGATCAAATAGCATTTCTTTCATGGTAAGAACAGTTAAAGATAATCGATTAATTGGTTTTGTGGCGATTCATGGTATAGAGTGGAATAACAGAACGGGTTTATTAGCAATTGGTATAGGAGATGCAAATGATAGAGGTAAGGGATATGGAAGAGAAGCAATCCATCTTATCTTAAAATATGCTTTCTATGAATTGAATTTGCACCGCATCGGTCTTGATGTTATTTCTTATAACAAAGCTGCTATTGAGCTGTATAAAAAGATGGGTTTTCAGATGGAAGGCTGTATGAGAGAAGCGGTTCAAAGAGATGGGAAGTGTTTTGATCGTATTATTATGGGGATATTGCGGGATGAATGGATGGAGCTGCAAGGTTAGAAAGTAGATTCGAAATTATATATGTAGTATGCAGGAGATATAATGATAATTGGCGAAAATTTACAGTGTGTTCATTGAATTTATAAGGAGTTATGCAAAATGAATTTAGAAAAAGCAAAACCAGTAAATGAAGAAGTCGCTGAATTAAAGGAACTAATTAAAGAATTACATGGAAGTGTACATCAGCTTCAAAGTGAAGTGCAGCAACTAAGGCACGAAAGACCGGTCGTTGAGGTGAGAAAAGGTGTTCAATTATCACCAACAATCGTCGGACAAATTGGCGGTATGATTTTAGGTGGGTTAGCAATTATTGGTATATTTTGGTGATGAAAAAAGGTTTGCAGCATAGTGCTGCAAACCTTTTTTATTTGACGATATAATTTCATGCAATACAACTTCTACATTAAATAACGTAAATATATGTAAGCATGTGATAACAATAGCGCAATAATTGTTAACGGTAAACCAATTTTTAAGAAGTCCATATAAGAGAAAGCATGTCCTTCACGTTTTGCAATACCAGCAACGACTACGTTTGCGGATGCTCCGATTAATGTTCCGTTTCCTCCTAAGCAAGCCCCAAGTGATAACGCCCACCATAGTACTTCGATTTGCGGAGAGTCGACAGATAGTCCGAGTCCTGTAGCTAAGTCTTGAATAAGCGGGATCATCGTTGCGACAAATGGGATATTGTCAATCGTCGCAGATGCGATGCCTGATACCCATAAAATAAGTATCGCAGCGAAACCGATATCACCGTTCGTTACGTCGAGCACTTCTTTTGCGAGTGAAGAAATAAGCCCGATATCAATTAACCCGCCAACGAGAACGAATAATCCAGCGAAGAAGAAAATGGTTACCCATTCAACGTGGGCAAATACATCTTCAATATCATGTTCTTTTACTCCAATTAGCATAAGAAGTGTAGCGCCTGTCATCGCGACAACCGCAGCGTCTACATGAATAACAGAATGAAGTATAAAGCCTAAAATAGTTAGTCCCAAAATCGTGATCGATTTTAAAAGGAGGCTTTGATCTTTAATATAATCTTTTTCGTTTAATACCATAAGTTTTTCGATTTGCTCAGGTGTTGTTTTTAGTTTGTTGCGATACATAAAGTAAATAATGCCAAGTGTAACGATAGAGATAATGATTACGATTGGAGCTAAGTTCAGTAAAAAGGCATTAAAATCTAAATGTTTATTTGCTGATCCAATCATAATGTTCGGTGGGTCACCAATTAATGTTGCTGTTCCGCCTATATTTGAAAATAGTACTTCTGAAATCAAATAAGGAACAGGGTTTACTTTTAAAATACGTGTAATGGATAGTGTAACAGGTACGATTAATAAGACGGTTGTTACGTTGTCCAAAAATGCAGAACCAACTGCGGTTAATAAGGATAGTAATAATAAAATGCGGATTGGTTTTCCACCAGCTGCTTTCGCTGCTTTAATGGCCACAAATTCAAATACGCCCGATTGACTCGTAATATGTACGAGAATCATCATCCCAATTAAAAGGGTAATCGTTTCCCACTGAATATGTGATGTGAAAGCGGTATGTAAATCTACAACTCCAAAAATAATCATAATAGCAGCGCCGAATAGTGCGATTACAGCACGATTCAATTTCTCAGAAATAATAAATCCGTACGTGATTAAAAATACGGCAATTGCAAAATAATATTGCCAATTTGCTACTTCATGTGCTGATTGTTCCAATCATGTCACCTTCTTTAAAGTATGTATTCAATTGTCGAAATGTATCTCGCTGCATAAATACGGGATAAAATATATTGTAGCAAATTCAAAAAAGAAAGAAAACTATTTAACAAAGTGAAGGAAGAAATATGATTTTTACATATCATATAAAAAATATAAAAAACATAGTGCAAATTATTAGGAAAAGTGAGCGTTGTCCTCTAATATAGAGATAGCAATTTACATTATTTTTGCGTAAAATGGTTTAAAGAGGTGAATTCCGATGGAAATAGTAAAAGATAGTTCTCTTATTCAAAATGAAATTGAACGCTTTGTAAATAAAGATGTATATATTCATTTAGAAACAACGAACGGAGCGTATGCGTCACACTTTAACGAAAAGATGATGACAGTTGGGGCATTCATTCGAAATGCAATTATTCGCTTTGAACGCGGGAAGATTACTGGAACGAATCCATACCGAGTTGGTTTAAAAATGGATCACGGCTGGGTATATGCAGAAGGTATTACGCACTGGGAAGTAGACGATAAAGAGCGTTTATTACTAGCAGGACATGATAATCAAGGCCGCTTAGCAGTTGCACTTGAGTTAAGCTTAACACCATTTAAGTAAGAAGGAGGGAAACTTATGGAGAGACATGTACTTGTTGTATTTCCGCATCCAGATGACGAAGCATTTGCGGCGGGAGGAACAATTCGCTTATTAACAGATCAAGGAGTACCTGTAACGTATGCATGTGGTACTTTAGGACAAATGGGACGTAACATGGGGAAAAATGTATTCGCTAACCGTGAAACGATTCCAAATATCCGTGAAAAAGAATTAAAAGATGCATGTGAAGCGATGGGAATTCAAGATTTAAGAATGCTTGGTTTCCATGATAAAACGTTAGAATTTGAAGATGTTGATTTCGTTGCAGATAAAATTGAAGCAATCATTCAAGAAGTAAATCCATCTCGAATTATTACATTTTATCCAGAGCACGGCGTACATCCAGATCATGATGCATTTGGCCGCGCTGTCGTTCGCGCTGTATCACGTATATCAAAAGAAGAACGTCCAGTCATTCATGCAGTTGCGATTACGAGAAATCGCGAAGCTGTATTAGGTGAGCCGGATGTTGTAAATAATATTAGTGAAGTATTCGAGCATAAATTAGCTGCACTAGGAGCGCATCGTTCCCAAACAGAAGCGATGCTAGAAGAAACACATGCAAAAATCAAAAATAAAGATGCAGCAACGTTAAAATGGCTGCAACTTGAACAATTTTGGATTTATAAATGGGAGTAGGCTAGAAGGAAACTTCTAGTAGCTCTTACATAGAAAAAGCACCGTCATTTGTGACGGTGCTTTTTTAGTGAATAGTTTTTATTCTCCGCTAATTGCGAGCAACCTTTACTTTACCTCGTACTCCATTCTTTTGCGAATTCATCATGATATGCTTCGCTCCAATGGTATGGTTGTAACTCTTTTAACGGTTTAAAAATGATATCTTGTTTAGAATTTGTAATGGCGCATAGTACTTCGGGTCCCCAATAAAATAAACGTTCTTGGCATACACCACAAGGAGATAACACTTTTAATTCAGAATGCTCATTTTCCCTTGCAAGACAAATAGAATGTGTAACTTTCTTATGAAATTTATGCGCTTCTAAAATTGCACCTGTTTCCATACAAAGTTCTGTTGAAGCGTTTATTACGTCAGGGGCCACACTTGTATAAATGGATCCATCTTCTACACGGATTGCTGCAGCTCCGCCCCAATTATGTGGATATCTTTGGTCAATTAAACTTTTCACTTCATCATATAATTGTTGTTCAATGCTCAATTGTATGTCCTCATTTCTGCTTAATTTTCGATTCAATGACTGTTATTTTTTTAGTAATACCGTTAAAAAAGAATAGACACTCAATTTCAAACTATAAATGCAAGAATTACTTTTCATCTGCATACTTTTCCTCTAAGGCAATTAATAGAGGAATTGATATAGTTACAAGAATGATTAAAGTGGTTATAAAAGGTTTAGAAAGAGAAAAAGAACCTTCGATTAAAGGTGATAAAAACTTGAATGAAAGTATACTTGTTATTAAGGAAACTACGAAAAAGCTAAAAAGAGACACATTTTTATTTTTGATAGATGTTTCTATAAAATCTTTAAGACAGCTTATGACGACAAATATAGTTAATATAATAAGAGAAATAAAATAATGTGTTACATGTGTCATACTAATAGTAGGATCGTCTATTATGTAAGCAAGTAACTTAGATACTAACATACCTCCAAATAATAAAATAATAAAAGCAAGTAATCCTTCCGATGTATAAGTGCTGAAATTATCTTTCTTGTTAAAGAGTTTATAATTCAGAGTAGATTGGCTTATTTGAATTAGGAATAGGGTAATAATCCACACATAATATACAATTGGTAATTCTCCTGAGAAAAGAGCAATCAGGAAATTTATTACTGTCTTTAAAATTTCAATCATTACGAAAGGCCTCCTGTTTGTAAGCTTTGTGAAATTAGAAATATGCTAGTCTATCGTTTAATAATTAGAACTATCAATTCAAACTATTCCTAATTATTCCATAAAAAGGTGGTGGCATCAAGTTATCTTTTTAACAAATACTCTAAGGCCCAACACTAGAAAAAGAAACGCAATATGTAATATAATTGAAAAAGTATATTTAAAAAATCAATGTTAATATTACCCTCCTATAAGTATTAACATACGTAATTGAGGTGTTTTCTTTGTTGTTTTATGATCGAATTTCTATAATGGCCCCTCCTGTTCCGTAGCTTAGGAAAGTCTTTTTATTTCTGAGATTTTCAAAGTTATAGGAGGGTATGAAAAATGAAAAAAGTCTCAGTACCATCACTTTTGTTAATGATCATTCTTGTCGCATTTCCGCAAATTAGTGAAACGATTTACACACCGTCTTTACCTGACATTTCACAGGCGCTACATGTAAGTAATAATGAGGTACAGTTAACTCTTAGTGTGTATTTCGCTGGATTTGCTTTAGGTGTATTTTTTATTGGATGGTTATCAGATATAATTGGTCGTCGCCGTGCGATGTTACTTGGAATTGTCGTATATGGCGTTGGGAGTTTCTTATGCTTTATTTCAAGTTCCATTGAAGTTTTATTGTTAAGTCGTTTTATTCAAGCGTTTGGAGCAAGTGCTGGCTCTGTTGTTACACAAACGATTCTACGTGAAAGTGTAGAAGGGCATAAACGCCATGTTATGTTTGCTCAAATTTCGGCAGTCATTGCTTTTACACCAGCGATAGGACCATTAATTGGTGGCGTTCTTGATCAAATGTTTGGATTTAAAACAGTATTTTTAAGTTTAGTAGTTATGAGTATCGGGATTTTTCTGTATACGTTTGTTTCTCTTCCGGAAACAAAAACGGACTCAGTAACGAATAAAATAAATGTGCTTTCAGTCTTGAAGAGGTTAATTACAAATCCGAAAGTAGTAACATATGGGTTATTAATTGGAGGAGCGAATGGTGTTTTATTTAGCTATTATGCAGAAGCGCCGTTTATCTTTATTGAATACTTTCAGTTATCGCCTAGTATGTATGGATTTTTAGGCATTGTTGTTGCTTCTGCTTCTATTATTGGAGCAAAAGTTTCGAAACGATTGCTTGCCACGTATAAACCAGAGAAGATTATATATATCGGTTGTCTCGTAATGACGGGGGGAGCTATCCTTTTATCAGTTATTACGTTTGTTGGATTAAATCCGAATATAATATATATGATTGTATTTTTAGTAGCGATGTTTATATTGCTATTAGGAATTGGGATAGCGTTGCCTAACTGTTTAAGTTTAGCGTTAGTAGATTTTCAAGATGTTATTGGTACAGCAGGAGCATTGTTTAGCTTAGGCTACTATGTAATCGTAACGATGACAATTTGGGGGATGAGCCAGCTGCATACGGGCTCGTTACTCGTGATGCCACTTTATTTTCTGGTTATAGTAGTTATCATGATGGTGTTTACTAAAGTGTTTATTTTAGGTAAACAAACTTCAAAAATGATTTAAATATGAAATGGTAAAAGAGTCTCATTTTTTAATGAGACTCTTTTATGTTTTATGAAAATACTTAATGTATAAAAATAATATATATTTATTAGGAACACCTGTTAAAATTCGAATATTGAATAGACCATTACATACAACTAATATTTTATTTAGAAAATGCCCAGATGATATAAAGACAAAAATGAAAGATATTATTAAGGAAAAAGTAAAAGCTGAAGAGGAAAGTTCTCCGTTTTCTGGTGTATTGTTGATTGTTTTAAGTGTAGTTATATTTTTCTTAAAGTAGGAGATGGGATAGAAAATTTTTAGCTGTGGTAATGAAATAAATAAGAGATGTAGAGGTTAGTGACTTTGTAGTTCTATTAATATATTAAATTTCTGCGTGGTGCGTTAATTGCATGTGTAAGCAATTACAGTACAAACTATAATTAGTGAAGTATATACAGTATGAAACCGAGGAAGAAATACTCTCCTCGGTTATTTATATTGTAATAATATTCATGCCGGAATCATATTGAATAGATGTATTTTATTGTTAATTTAGTTAAAAATTAATCAGACTATGTATAATGATTTACCGAAAAAATAATTGAACTTTTCAGATAAATGAATTAATATAAGGTAAGTAATTTTAAGATTTATAGAATATTGGAAGATGAAAGGTTTTGAGAATTTTGTAAGAGGCCAAAAACGATTTTAGGATAGCTTTAAAGTTAGTCTAAAATGACGTTTGCTTCATCATTTTCAGGGCCGAAAGGAATTAGGGGAAAGCATCTTGTATTAAAATGCGGCTATGAATCATCTAAGAGGGGGAAGTGAAGTGGCAAACAAGGAATTGAAAAGGGGCTTAGAAGCACGTCATATTCAAATGATCGCTTTAGGCGGAACGATTGGTGTTGGTTTGTTTATGGGGTCGGCCAGCACGATTAAATGGACAGGTCCGTCAGTAATGCTTGCTTATGCAATTGCAGGTATTTTTATCTTCTTCATTATGCGTGCGATGGGTGAAATGTTGTATATGGAGCCGAGTACAGGTTCATTTGCGACGTTCGGTCATAAGTATATTCATCCGCTAGCTGGTTATATGACAGCGTGGAGTAACTGGTTCCAGTGGGTTATCGTTGGGATGTCAGAAATTATTGCGGTTGGAGCATATATGAAATATTGGTTCCCGGAATTACCAGCTTGGATACCAGGTGTAATCGCAATGGTTATTCTTGGCGCAGCTAACTTAATTTCTGTTAAGTCATTTGGTGAATTTGAATTTTGGTTTGCGATGATTAAAATCGTTACGATTCTATTAATGATTATTGCAGGATTTGGACTTATTTTCTTTGGAATTGGTAACGGCGGAGAAGCGATTGGAATATCTAATCTTTGGTCAAATGGCGGTTTCTTTACAGGTGGTTTTTCAGGATTCTTCTTTGCATTATCACTTGTAGTTGGTGCATACCAAGGTGTGGAATTAATCGGTATTACTGCTGGTGAAGCGAAAAATCCGAAGAAGACACTTACAAGAGCGATTCAAAGTACAATTTGGCGTATTTTAATATTCTATATCGGTGCTATTTTCGTTATTGTAACTGTGTATCCATGGGATCAATTAAGTACAATTGGTAGTCCGTTCGTAGCAACTTTTGCGAAGGTTGGTATTACGGCAGCAGCTGGACTTATTAACTTCGTTGTTATTACAGCGGCAATGTCTGGTTGTAATAGTGGTATTTATAGTGCGGGTCGTATGCTTTATACGTTAGGTGTAAATGGACAAGCACCGAAATATTTCACAAAACTTTCTGGAAATGGTGTACCTTTATTCGGTACAGTTGGCGTAATTATCGGTTTAGCGGTTGGTGTGGTATTAAGTTATATTGCACCGAAAAACTTATTCGTATATGTATATAGTGCGAGTGTACTTCCTGGTATGGTACCATGGTTCGTCATTTTAATTAGTCAAATTAATTTTAGAAAAGCAAAAGGGGCAGAGATGAAAGATCATCCGTTCAAAATGCCATTTGCTCCTGTTACAAACTATTTAACAATTGCCTTTTTAATTATGGTATTAATCGGAATGTGGTTTAACGATGATACGCGCATTTCACTAGTTGTAGGTATTGTTTTCTTAGCTATCGTAACAATTAGTTTCTATGCTTTCGGAATAGGGAAACGACCTCCGTTAGACGTTCAAAATGATCAAGAGATTTCAAGTAAATAAAGGTGAAAAAAGTCCGATTTCTTATTTAGAAATCGGACTTTTTGTTATTAAAATTTCTCTAAAACGATTTTTCCAATTGTACGCCCACTTTCAAGTAGTGCATGTACTTTTTTTACGTTTTCAGCATTAATTGGTGTGAATGTTTCATTTAAAGTAGTCTTTAAAATGCCTTCATCTAATAGTTCGCTTACTTTATTTAATAGTTCGTGCTGTGTAATCATATCGCCAGTTTCATACATCGCTTTTGTGAACATAAACTCCCAAACGAGTGTAGCACTTTTACTTTTTAAAATACCCATTTCAAGAGGGTGCTCATTTTCTACGATAGAGCAAATTTTTCCTTGTGGTTTAATGAGGTCACATATTGCTTGCCAATGTTGATCTGTATTGTTTAAGCAGAAAATATAATCTACATCTTTTATCCCGAATTCTAATATTTGATCTTGTAAAGGTTGGTGATGGTTAACGATATAATCGGCACCGAATTTTTCAACCCAGTGTATCGTTTCATTACGAGATGCAGTTGTGATTACATTCAGTCCAGCCCATTTCGCAAGTTGAATTGCAATTGAACCTACACCACCAGCTCCACCGATAATTAAAATGTTTTTAAATGTATTTGTATCTTTCTTATTATAATCAATTCCCAAACGTTCGAATAAACCTTCCCAAGCTGTAATAGCTGTTAACGGAAGTGCTGCAGATTCAGCATCACTTAACGTTTTTGGTTTCTTACCGACGATTCTTTCATCAACTAAATGATATTCACTATATGTACCTTGTCTCGTAATGCTCCCAGCGTAAAACACTTCGTCGCCTTCTTTAAATAACGTACAACCTTCGCCTGTTTGCACGACAACACCACTAGCATCCCAGCCAAGTATTTTCGCTACATCTTCTTTTTTATCTTTCGGAGAGCGAACTTTTGTATCAACTGGATTAACGGAAATAGCGTTAATTTTAACGAGTATATCTCTTCCTGTAGCAACAGGTCTTTCAACTTCAATATCAATTAAACTGTTTTCTTCTTCAATAGGTAAGTATTCATATAAACCAATTGCTTTCATTTCTATTCCCTCCATTAAAGTAAGAGTCATTCTCCTTTATTATAGTAGGTAAAGTGTCATTATGTAAAAAAGTTGAGTTCTTTCCATTTTGTAAAAGACTTGTTTCAGCTTTATTTTGAACTTTGCAACTGGAGAGGACCATCCACCGTTTTGATTTTATAAGCGTCGGATGAAAGGTATACTTATTTTTCCAGTGTACCTTGCATTGAACAATACTAACTGTTATATTATACTTGTAGTTACTTATTATAAAACAGTACTGAACAATAAACAGTAGTGGATTTCAATTAGAATAGGGTGAATGAATATTGAATGTACAATTTAAAAAAGGAGTTTTAGAACTTTGTGTTCTTGTCTTACTTGATAAGCAAGACCGTTATGGATATGAATTAGTTCGAAGTATATCCAATCAAATTGAAATATCAGAAGGATCTGTTTATCCTCTTCTTCGAAGGCTAACTAAGGAAGAATATTTTACAACGTATTTACAGGAGTCTTCAGAAGGGCCTTCAAGAAAGTACTATACACTGACGGATAAAGGTAGAACGTATTTGTATCAACTTTTGGAGGAATGGAATGAGTTTTCACAAGGTGTCAATCAATTAATTAAAGAAGGTGTACGTAATGACGAAAGATAAATTTTTACAACAATTAAATGTATCTCTAAAAAGGTTATCTGATAAAGAGCGTGAAGATATTTTAAAAGATTATGAAGAACATTTTACTTTCGGATTAGAGGAAGGGAAAAGCGAAGAAGAAATTGCAGCCTCATTAGGTTCTCCATCTCAAATCGCCAAAGAATTATTAGCAGATTATCATATTGAGAAAGTAACAACAAGTGCGACAACAGGAAATGTTTTCCGGGCAATTTGGGCAGTAATTGGATTAGGTTTTTTCAATTTGTTAATCGTGCTTGGACCTGCAATTACATTAGCGGCATTGATTTTTTCAGGATGGGTTCTAGGTATTTCATTTTTAGGCACACCATTACTTGTTTTAGTTGATACTATTATACATCCAAATACATTCTTGTTATTTAATCTTTTCGTTTCTTTAGCACTTTGTGGACTTGGATATTTCATTGTTATTGCTATGTTATTTTTAACGAAGCTAGCAAAGAATGGATTTGTTCGTTATTTAAAGTTCAATATAGCATTAGTAAAAGGTGGTTTGAAGCATGATAAATAAAAAGAGTCTTTCAATCATTGCAGGTATTATTTTTATTATTGGTATTATCGGAAGTTTATTCACATATCGTTCAATTGCTGCAGTACCAATTTCAGAAGAAAAGGTCATTAACAATAATAATGTGTCAAGCATCATTATCGATACGAATAACGTTCGTGTTAACATCAATCCTACGACAGATAGTAACGTGAAAGTGAAATTAGATGGCGGGATTAATCCTAACGTAAAAAGAACATTAGCAACGGATGAGAAAGATTCAACGCTTCTCATTTCTTACAAAGAAAAGCAACAGAGTTGGTTCAACTTTAATATTTCTGAAGTATTGGCACCATTAACATTAAATGTATATCTACCCGAAAAACAGTATGATTCATTAAAAGTTTCCAATAATAATGGCTACGTTGCTGCTAAAAAACTAAACGCAACACATTTTAATATCAATACAAGCAATGGACGTGTTGAATTAAGAGAAATCAATTCGCCAAAAATTATCGCAGAAACAAACAATGGAATTATGGATTTCAAAGATGTATTGGCACAAAATATTCATGTGAAATCGAACAACGGACGAATAATGCTAGACCATGTAGAAGGTGAAATAGAAGGGCAAACTAAAAATGGAAGTCTTACTCTAAAAACGAATGAACTGGATCGAAATCTCAATTTTACGACTCACAATGGAAAAATTAATATTGAAACCGAAAAAGAACCAACTAATGTTCAATTTAATGTTTCTGTCGACAACGGCAGCGCGAATATCCTGAATAAATATAACGGGAATACGGTTATTGGAAAGGGAGAAAATGTAATTAAATTAAACACACATAACGGAAATATTACAGTGAAAAACCAATAGCATATTACCTTTTATAATCTCAGCTCGCCGCACATAAAGAGTAATAATAAATAATAAAAGAACCGACTCCTTTTCTCGATATATAGGTAGTCGGTTCTTTTATATGTAACATTCGTTTAAGGGGGTATCCTTTTCATATTTTAAAATACAAACAGTTGTTTTCTTGCTCTCGATTTTTAGGAAAATAACGAATAGAAATTAATAATGTAAGGAGAATTTGTGAATGACTCAAAAATAATAGTTGAAACATTGAAAGAAGAGAAGGAGTTTATTTCTAACAGGAGGAATTTTTTACTGTGAACTTTATCCAAAATTAAATGTAAAGGTGGATACATAATGACAGTAAAGAAGCTTTATTTCGTCCCAGCAGGTCGTTGTATGTTAGATCGTTCTTCTGTTAATAGTACATTAACACCAGGAGAATTATTAGACTTACCAGTTTGGTGTTATCTTTTGGAGACTGAAGAAGGACCTATTTTAGTAGATACAGGTATGCCAGAAAGTGCAGTTAATAATGAAGGTCTTTTTAACGGTACATTTGTCGAAGGGCAGGTTTTACCGAAAATGACTGAAGAAGATAGAATCGTGAATATTTTAAAACGGGTTGGTTATGAGCTGGAAGACCTTCTTTATATTATTAGTTCTCACTTGCATTTTGATCATGCAGGAGGAAATGGCGCTTTTATAAATACACCAATCATTGTACAGCGTGCTGAATATGAGGCGGCGCAGCATAGCGAAGAATATTTGAAAGAATGTATATTGCCGAATTTAAATTATAAAATTATTGAAGGCGATTATGAAGTCGTACCAGGAGTTCAATTATTGCATACACCAGGCCATACTCCAGGGCATCAATCGCTATTAATTGAGACAGAAAAATCCGGACCTGTATTATTAACGATTGATGCAGCGTATACGAAAGAGAATTTTGAAAATGAAGTGCCATTTTCTGGATTTGATCCAGAAGTAGCGTTATCTTCAATTAAACGTTTAAAAGAAGTTGTGATAAAAGAGAAGCCAATTGTTTTCTTTGGGCATGATATAGAGCAGGAAAAGGGATGTAAAGTGTTCCCTGAATATATATAGTGCAAAAAGTCATGAGCTCACTTGCTCATGACTTTTTCGTTTAAATGATTTTTTTAAATAAGTTATAAACTTTTTTAGAACTATCTTTATTTAATTGATAGTACGTAAGGTTTACATCATCAGGAGTATCTTGCTGAGCGATCATTACTTCACTACTGTGATGATCAACTACCCAAATGAAATATTTTTTATAAGTTCCATCCTCAAAAGTAATCCACATATCACAGTCTATTAAATCTGATCCTTCTTCATCTAATGTTAATTTTCCTTTTTTTGCGGTATCCATACTGTTAATGAACGTTTTTAATTCATCTGTTTTTGTGAGAAAGATATCCTTTTTTGTTTTAATTGACTCGACATGTATATCTTTTATTTTCTGTTTTCCTAAAAAGATAGGGGGCTCATTTGGGTCTCTTTGAGTTGAAATGATAGTAGCTTTTTTCTTTGGTTTATTTGCTGTATAGAAATCTTGAATAGATTTCCCAGAGTTGAAAAACCATGCGATTCCAAAAATAATCAATGCACTACCTAGCAGTAAAATGATTTTTTTAATAGAATATTCTCCTCTCTATCACTTCGTATGAAGAGCTTTTCTATTAATATATGATAGGGAAGCGTAAAGTATTATAGTTGGACTTGGTTATTCTGCACAGTTTTAACAGGGCGATCTACGAGTAAATTGTAAGTGAGTCCGATTAGTACGAAAATGCCACCGACAACCTTTCCCATAGAGAGTTCGTGTGACAAGATGAAATCAATGATAGTCCCCGCAAATAATTGTCCGATAAAGATGAGTAACGTTAAATAAAATGCTGATATTTTAGGCGTAATATAGTTCGATAATGAGATGACGATAACGCCTACTAATCCGCCTAAGTAAACAGCGATAGGAATAGATTGCAACGTATGACTAGGAATGTACATTGAATCTGAACTGAAAATTAAAAATAACATAGAGAAAAATAATCCAGTAATATAATTAAAAAACGTACCTTCCCAATTTCCAATTTTCGCTGCTAAATTCGCGTTAATAATTCTAGCAACAACGATAGAAACACCAGCTAAAATAGCGATCGTAATATATAACATTTTCTTGCCCCCATTAATAAATTGTCATGATTATAATTCCGGAAGAGATAAAACATAATCCAATTAGTTTTTTCTTTTCAAACTTTGCAACTTTCATTCCTAATAAGCCGAAATGGTCAATAACGATGGAAGCGATAGATTGACCGAGTAAACTTAATGCGATCGTAATAGAGGCACCAAGGACGGAGAAACTTATATTATTAAAAAGAACAGTGAATACTCCAATCGCACCAGCGCTATATAAAAAAAGTGGAATGCTTTTATCAAAATGAATTTTATTTTTGTTTATGATTAAAATGAAGATAACTGCAATTAAACCGACAAGGTGAATGACAACGCTCGCTGTATACTTGCCAATTAACTCAGATAAAATTCCATTCAATGGAAGCATAACGGCGATGAGCACACCAATAAAGACAGAAAGAAAGTTATACAATGTAATATCCCCTTTGTATTTCATATTTGTAATGACTGTATCATGCTGAAATTGTGTATTACTATGACATATGTCATAGTGGAGAAAGAAAATTTTAATTACAATGGGGAGTAGTTGTAAAGGCGGGGGAACTATGAAGAAAATATGTAATTCTATTAAATTAGCAGCGTATATGAAACAAAATAATATTGACTCCTTTTTTAGTAATGATATGAAACCATATATGGAACTCATATTTTTTAAAAAGAATGAGTTTATTTGTAGAGAAAATGAAGAGATAGATTATTTATTTTTCTTCGTTGAAGGAAAAGCGAAAGCGTTTAATACATTAAGTAACGGGAAATCTGTATTGCTATGTTTTTATGATAGTTTGCAGCTGTTAGGAGATGTGGAGTTAATTCATTCTCAAAAGACTGCTTCAAACGTACAAGTAATGGCAGATTCATATTGTGTTGGTTTGCCATTAGGGAAAGTGAGAAACCAGCTATTTCATGATGCGAAATTTTTACGATGTATTTGCGGTTCGTTAGCACATAAATTAAATCGACTTTCTAAAAATAGTACCATTAATTTACTGTACCCACTTGAAAATCGACTTGCGAGCTACATGTTAGCAGCAGGGGAACGAGCGGTGCAGCACGGAAATCGAATTGTATTTAGTGGAAATTTAACGGAAACAGCGGAATTGTTAGGAACGAGTTATCGTCATCTATTACGTACATTAAATATTTTTTGTGATAAAGAGATAATAAAAAAGAACAATGGTTGCTTCGAAGTAGTAAATGTGGATGTTTTGAGGGAATTGGCGGCAGATGTTTATAAATAGGAGGAGATTATAATGATTACACCTATATTTAGAATTTTTGATGTTGAAAAAGCAAAGCTATTTTACATAGATTTTTTAGGGTTTAAAATGGATTGGGAACATCGGTATGAGGAACATATGCCATTATATATACAAATTTCGTTACATGATGCTGCCATACATTTATCAGAACACCATGGGGATTCTTCGCCAGGCGGTGCGATTCGTGTGAAAATGGAGGATTTAAAAAGTTATTATGCTATTTTATCAAGTAAGGATTATGCTTATTCAAAACCTGATATAGAGAGCACACCGTGGGATACAATGGAATTAACTGTGATTGATCCGTTTTCAAATAGAATTATATTTTATGAGGAAAAATTGTAGAAATGGAAGGGATTCATATACAAGTTTTCCTAAATTGAGTAGTGTAATTACGTGTTGAATGAATGGAATGAAGAGTAGTTCATAAAGTAGTGAACTGCTCTTTTTCATTTTGTTAAACAGATTGAATTATTGAAAAATAAATCGTATGATAAAACATATGAACAAATGATCATATATTCATGTGAAATGAGAAGGAGGAAAAGGATGTTAGATGCAATTATCGTCGGGGCGGGTCAAGCTGGATTAGCAATGGGATATTACTTGAAGCAAAAAGGTTATAATTTTTTATTACTTGAGGCAGGAAACAGAGTTGGTGATTCATGGAGAAACAGATATGATTCTTTACAGCTCTTCACACCGAGGGAATATAGTAACTTACCAGGTATGATAGTAAAAGGAGAAGGAAAGGGATTTCCATGTAAAGATGAAATGGCAACGTATTTAGAAGAATATGCAAGGTACTTTAAATTACCGATCCAATTGCAAACCGAAGTTTTAAAAATAAAGAAAGAAAAAGAGATATTCGAATTACATACTCCTACAGAAACTTTACAAGCAAAAAAGGTTGTTATCGCAACAGGTGGTTTTCAGCAACCGTACATCCCCTCATTTTCACAACATCTTTCATCACATATCTTTCAAATACATTCATCACAATATAAATCACCATCACAAATTCCTAAGAGAAAAGTACTAGTAGTAGGTGGCGGGAATTCAGGAATGCAAATCGCAGTAGAACTTGCAAAAACTCATGAAGTTACAATGTCTATCGGTCATCCTTTAACATTTTTACCGTTACATCTTTTTAGGAAAAGCATTTTTAATTGGCTAGAAAAATTGGGTTTATTGTACGCCGAAGTAAATACTAAGAGGGGAAAATGGTTTCAGAAGAGAAAGGATCCTATTTTTGGTTTTGAAGGGAAAGAACTTATTCGTAATGGTGCAATTAAACTAGAGGAAAAAGTGGTTAGTGCATCAGAAAATAATATTATGTTTCAAAATGGTGGCACGTATAGTGCAGAAAGCATTATATGGTCAACTGGTTTTATTCAGAACTATAACTGGATTGAACTAGAAAAGGCAGTGAATGAGAATGGATTTCCTAATCATGTAAGAGGAATAAGTCCAGTAAAAGGATTATATTATATCGGTTTGCCGTGGCAATCTCAAAGGGGATCTGCACTTATTTGTGGTGTAGGAAAGGATGCAGCGTATATACTTTCTGAAATTTAAAAAATAGATCAGTAGCAACAACTACTGATCATCCATATGTACATGAATTAGGAGAGGTCAAACATTTATTAACTTTATTATAATAGATTTTCATGAGAATAAAAACTGAAAATTCTAATTTTATGTTGAGAAAGTTTTTTGTATCGAAATATATAAAAGAATAGGGACTTTTAGTAAAAGGAAATATGATATTTATATTTTAATAAATTGTGATATAGTTTATAAATAATAGATTACCTAAAATGTTATTTTATTACATAGTAATCACGTTTTTGATTAATGAAGGAGGAAATGATTGTGAAGTTTGATGATCAACGCCTACTAGGAGTACGATTAGGTTCTATACTTGTAACAGAGGAAAATCAATATTTAGTAGTAAAGAAAAAAGATCATTATGCATTATTAAATATACATAATTTAGAATGCACACATGTTGAAGTGCAGCTAGAACATATTGAAGAAATGTTGCAGGAAGATTTCCAAGAAAGTATAACGGAGATTATCGCACCAGAACATATAAAAATTGTTGCGAAAAATGTAATATAAAGAAAGAAGCTGGAAGGAACAGCTTCTTTCTTTTCATTATAAGGATAACGTTTTTAAAACGTCACCAATAATCCCTTCCATTTGATGAACACCTAAGTCAGCATTCGTCATAATAACAGCACCATTACCTTGGTATGGATAGCATACCATCATACATTGAAACCCAACGCCCCATCCAAGTGAATCCATTTGTAAGTCTTTATTCGAATCATCTAGAAACACACCTAACCCAGTCCATTTTGAGCAACCTTGAGGAGAAATCATGTCTTGTACTAATTTTTGAGAAAGTTTTAGTTTGCTCTGTCCTTGCAAGGAATGAATGATTTCAATAACTAAAGTTGATAAGTCAGTTGGTGTTGTCCAAATACCTGAAGAAGCTGCGAATGGATAAAATGGATACTTCTCATTTGTAATGGTGCCATCTTTATTATGCCCACAAGCAAAGGCCTCCATTTTATTTATATCTTTAGTAGAGAATAGCATGCTATTTTTCAGTTGTAGCGGCTGAAAGATATATTCTTCAAGTAAAAGATTGAATGGTTTTCCAGTTATATCTTCAAGTAGTAGTTCAATAATACAAAAGTTTGCATCAGAGTAGTGAAATTCGCTTTCTGGTTTATAAGTTATTTCTATCGGTACTGGACAATATGATGTTTTACCGGCAAGGATTTCAGACATGTTTGGTCGTCCTTGTGCAAGTGTATAATGTTCAAAACTATTAGGAGGGTCAATAATTCCAGATTGGTGGCTTAATAAATTTCGCAACGTGACTTTGTTCTGTGAGGTAAATAGATTGGTAGGTATGTTCCAAGATGTGAGTCTATCATTTACGTCTTCATCTAAATGCACGATTTCCTGATCTGATAGCGTTAGTACGAGCATTGCAGTGATGAACTTGCTGATAGAACAAGAATTGAATATGGAATTCGTAGTGACAGTTCTAGTTGTTCCAGATTCAAGTGTTCCGAAAGCAATCGTTTCGTCTAGTTTGCCATCACGTATAACGGCAAGGCTTAAACCTGCAACGGAATATTGGTTCATTTTCTCGTATATAATGTGACTTTTTAAGTTCATAGTGACTCCTTTCTTATAAAAGACAGAATGTTAGTTCTATTATACGGTAGTTAATAGAGAGAATGAGAGAAAAAGAAAAAACTTCATCTTTTATCCCGCTTTAATGGGCAGTAAGACCCCCACCTCAAAATTCAGCGAAAGCAAAGAATTTAGGTGGGGGATCAACTGCCCATAAAAGTCCGATTGGTTCAACTAATAATCAGTGGGGGATGAAGAAAACCCCACTGATTAAAGTTTCACTTTATCGATGAAGTTCTTTTAGTTAATTCGAAGTGAATGCTTTAAAAAATTTATCTCGGTACATGTACATTAGCCATGAGGCTGTTATAAAGGAAATAATGCTTACTTTGTTTTTAATTGGCGCATTGAAAACAAGCCAGCCAACGATATCAAATAATAAATGTAGTGCAATTGAAAGAACTACAAATAGTAGTAACGTCTTAAAAAATCTATTCATAAAGTGTCCCCCTAAAATAAAAGGTTTTATCAACAGTGTTGTATATTACTATTATACATTAAATGTGTCCTGTGGTAAAATTTACATAAGTTAGTGAAATAAAACAAATGAAAGCTAATGAGGAGGAATAGTCATGGAATTTTGGATGATCATACCGATAGCAATCTTTGGATTTATTTATATTGCTGAAAAATTAAATAAAATTGAAAAGAAAACGGATGCACGTTTAAAGAGGATGGAAGATAGATTACAGTTAATTTCGAAAGAAATGGGAATTGTAGATAGAGAACCTGAAATTAATAAAGAATTGCGTCAGCTCTTAGAAGAAGGAAAAACAGTTACAGCAATTAAGAGAGTAAGAGAGGCTTTTGGGTTTTCCATACTAGAAGCAAAGCAATATGTCGATAAATTATAAAAAAGATCATCCATTGGGTGATCTTTTTTCATTGCACCATGCGTGTATTTACATAAGCAGCGATTATAACGTGGCCAACTATAATGATAGGAAATACAATTTTTGCATTAGGAGTAATGAAGACACTACCACTTGTGGCGATAACACCGGCAATTAAATTATAAAGACCCACTATTTTTGATAACTTCATTTTATCTGGCACACGGCGTTCGTTGAATCCTGATAAGAGCCAAGTGTATTGCTTAACTCCGATGAAATAAGCTAGTGCAAATGAAATGATTGCTAGTATGAATAATGATGGGGAAGCGAAGAGAGTCATTGAAAACACCTCCGTTAAAGGGCTATAAATAAATTATAGTATGAATGTTAACGTTTAACAAAATTAAAGCGCACAAAATTTTGTGCACTTTTTATTAATGGTATGAAAAGTATGTAAGAAAAGATGGAACAAACATTTGAGAGGAATTGTCTATTATAGGTAATAACTATTTCGTTTGAAAGAAAGGGTGGAGAAAATGAAAAATACATTATTAAAATTAGGGGTATGTGTTAGTTTACTAGGAACAACTCAATTTGTTAGTGCAATTTCTTCTGTGAAAGCGGAACAAAAGTTAGAGAAAAAAGTAATAAAAAATGAGACAGGAACTATTTCAATTTCTCAGTTAAACAAGCATGTGTGGGTTCATACGGAATTAGGTTATTTTAACGGAGAAGCAGTTCCTTCGAATGGTCTAGTTCTTACTACTTCTAAAGGGTTAGTGCTTGTCGATTCTTCTTGGGATGATAAGTTAACGAAGGAATTAATAGAGATGGTAGAAAAGAAATTTAAGAAGCGCGTAACGGATGTCATTATTACACATGCGCACGCTGATCGAATTGGCGGAATAAAAACGTTGAAAGAAAGAGGCATTAAAGCGCATAGTACAGCACTAACTGCAGAACTAGCAAAGAAAAATGGATATGAAGAACCACTTGGAGATTTACAAAGTATCACAAATTTGAAGTTTGGAAATATGAAAGTAGAAACGTTCTATCCAGGGAAAGGACATACAGAAGATAATATCGTCGTATGGTTACCGCAATATAACATTTTAGCTGGAGGCTGTTTAGTGAAATCTGCGTCCGCTAAAGATTTAGGAAACGTCGCTGATGCTTATGTAAATGAATGGTCTACATCGATTGAGAATATGCTGAAGCGATATGGAAACATAAATACAGTAGTGCCTGGTCATGGAGAAGTAGGGGACAGAGGATTACTTTTACATACATTGGATTTGTTGAAATAAAAAATTATGGGAATATAAAAGCGAGGAGAAACAATTTTCTCCTCGCTTTCTTCTAACTATATTTAAATACGAAGCTATCAATTATGCCTGCATACGTTACTGAGATTTTAATTCCAAGTATACAAATACCAGTACCGTCATAATTGCTATAACAACGTAAGTAACATCAAGCATTATAAGTGTTTTTAAAGTTTCAGTCATCCTAATTCACCCCTGGTATGAAAATATAACATAATCTCTTATCAATCAGATCAGAGATTATAAAGATAACAATGTACATGAAATTTCTTAAGTAGATTCTATATAAATATATCATATAAATAATGTAAACATTGTAAAGATAGTGTAAATGTATTGTAAATAAAGTGATTTTTCATAAAATCCTTAATCAAAAAATTGATAGTTCTTCAAAATGAAAAAACGCTATTCTTTCAGTTAAATATGTGATTCAGCAATAGTTTAGATATTTGAAAACCTGAACAATATGATTATGTAATGTTTTTTGGTGTCAATAAAAATATTATGTCAACAATATGAACTGTCACAAATTTATACTTAGTATTGTGATTGATATCACATCCTTTTTTCCTAATGGGTATTATGCTTGATTTGTAAGGAATGATTGGGAGAGGGTGGGATGATAATGTTTTGTTATCAATGTGAACAAACGCCAACAGGTGGATGTAAAGTGATGGGTGTTTGCGGTAAAAATGAAACAATTGCAAGTTTACAAGATACAATTGTGTTTGGCTTAAAAGGAATTGCTGCTTATCGTACGCATGCTGCTCAGCTAGGGTATACTGATGCATTTGTAGATGCTACGACGCAAGAAGCACTGTATATGACATTAACAAATTCCAACTTTAATGAACAAGAACATATTGATATGGCTATGAAAGTAGGGAAATCGGCTTTACGAGTAATGGAGTTGTTAGATGAGGCGCATACGAATCACTTTGGTGTTCCAGAGCCTGTTCAAATTACACAAAACCATGTAGAAGGTAAAGCAATTGTAGTTACTGGTCATAATTTATTTGCGTTAGAAGAGTTATTAAAGCAAACAGAAGGAAAAGAAATTAATATTTATACGCATTCTGAAATGTTACCAGCACACGGTTATCCGCAGCTGAAAAAATATAAACATTTAAAAGGAAATATTGGTAAGGCATGGTATGATCAACGACGTCTTTTTGAAAAATTTACAGGTGCTATATTAGCGACAACGAACTGTGTTATGCCAATTAAAGGATCATACTCTGATCGATTTTTTTCATATGATATTGCAGGTTTAGAGGGTGTACAAAAAATTGAAAATGATGATTTTGCACCGTTGATTCAAAAAGCGCTAGAACTTCCAGAAGTACATATGGAGTCGGATGAACAGTTAGTAACAGGGTTTCATCATAATACAGTATTATCATTAGCTCCGGAAATTATTAATGCAGTAAAGGAAGGAAAGATTAAGCGTTTCTTTATCATCGCAGGTTGTGATGCTCCGGGAAAAGGTGGAGAATATTATCGTGAATTAGCAACGTCGCTTCCGCCAGAAACAGTTATTTTAACAACTTCTTGCGGGAAATTCCGCTTTAATGATGTGAGTTATGGTGTTGTGCCTGGTACAGAGATTCCGCGTTACATTGACTTAGGACAATGCAATAATTCAATTTCTACAGTGAAAATAGCAGTTGCTTTAGCAGATGCTTTCCAATGTGAAGTGAACGAATTACCAGTTAGTATTGTTCTATCATGGTTTGAACAAAAAGCGGTTGCCATTTTACTTGGGCTATTTAGTCTTGGTATTCAAGATATTCGCATCGGTCCAAAGGCGCCTGAATTTATTTCACCTGGCGTGCTTGATGTATTACAAGAAACATTCGGTTTAAAACTAATTACAACTGCAGCGGAAGATATGGAAATGATGTTATCGTAACAAAAGGATGATTTGTCTTATTAAGAAGAAGAGCTAACCTATAGCACCCCAAAACAAAAATGTAGAATATTTATTTTGGGGTATTTTCTTTTCTTGGCCGGATAGGTATAGGTATGTGGCGAAATTTCTTTAAAAAGAAAATGGGCTGTAACTGATAGGTAATAGTTGATTTTAGAAAAATATAAAAATCGTGTTGACATTTACAACTACTCAGTCATACAATGTAGAGGTAATAGGTGATACTGAGTAGTGTTGTTTTCAAAATGTTTTCAGTAAACAAGAGGTAATAGCGGATTTTAGAAAAAATTTGAAAATCAGTTGACATCTATAGCTACTTAGTCATACAATGTAGTTGTAATAAGTAATACTGAATAGTGTGGTTTTACTCAAAAGCTATTCAGTAAAAATTCGCCTTAGTACTCTGTGATACTGAATATAAGTCAGACAGAATAGGGGGTAAAGGAGGATCAGGACATGGAAAATTTAACTGAAATGCTAAAAGGTTCACTGGAAGGGTGTGTGCTGGAAATCATTAGTCGCCGTGAAACGTATGGCTATGAGATTACCCGCCACCTGAATGATCTAGGGTTTACCGAAGTTGTGGAAGGGACGGTTTATACTATCCTCGTACGATTAGAAAAGAAAAAGCTTGTAAATATTGAAAAGAAGCCATCAGATATGGGGCCGCCTCGTAAGTTTTATTCATTAAATGAGGATGGTCGTCAGGAGCTTGAACTGTTTTGGAAAAAATGGGATTTTGTATCTTCAAAAATTAACGTCTTGAAGTCAAACTAGCCTCATAATATAAAATGTTCCGGCTCATATTTGCAGAGTTTTTTGTTCTGCTTTATAAAAAAGGAGGAAAATAAGATGTTGGAAATGTTTAAAAAATTAATCGGTGATAAAAAAGAGTACAAAATGATGATGGCACGTGTTGGAGCACTGCCAGAGGATTATCAGTTTGTGTTTAAGAAAATTCAAAACTACATGTGGAATTTCTCAGCGGGTAATGGGATGGATATGCTGCACATACAGTATGAATTAATCGATTTGTTTGAAGCTGGTGCAGCGGAAGGCAGACAAGTGCTTGACATTACTGGGGAAGACGTAGCATCCTTTGCTGATGAACTAGTGGCAAACGCTAAAACGTATGTCTCTAAGTATCGTGAAGATTTGAATGAAAGTATTATGAAGAAATTGAGAAAAAAATAAATGCAATACGTAATACCGACTGATTAGCTGGTTACAAATGTGAATTGCCGCCATCGCTATTCAGTTATATTTTTAAACCAGTACTAAGTAATACAGATTATCAGTGATACTAAATAGAGGTTATAGGTAACCTATTTTAATAAGGGGGAAAAAGTATGAGCAATGCAGCGATTTCTATAAAAGGGTTAAAAAAATCTTTTAAAGATAAAGAAGTCTTAAAGGGAGTGGATTTTGATGTGCAGCGTGGCGAAATTTTTGCGCTGCTAGGATCGAATGGAGCGGGAAAGACGACAACGGTCAACATCCTTTCAACGCTAATGAAACAAGATGATGGTGAAGTAAGTATTTGCGGATTTGATATTCAGCGTCAATCAGATCATGTTCGTCAAAGCATCAGTTTGACAGGACAGTTCGCAGCTTTAGACGGCATGCTTACTGGAAGGGAAAACTTGATAATGATTGCTAAGTTACGTGGTGTTTCCAATCCCACTCAAGTTGCTGATAATCTACTTGCAAGATTTAGCCTGACTGATGCGGCCAACCAGAGGGCAGACCAGTATTCAGGCGGGATGAAGCGCCGACTTGATATCGCGATGAGTTTGATCGGGGCGCCAGCAGTTATTTTTCTAGACGAACCAACGACTGGACTTGATCCGGAAGCGCGGATCGAAGTGTGGGATACTGTCAAGGAACTTGCCGGCAGCGGCACAACGATCTTGCTCACGACTCAGTACTTGGAGGAAGCAGAACAACTGGCGGACCGTATCGCTATTTTGCATGGCGGAAAAATCATTACGACAGGTACTCTTACAGAACTGAAAGAGATGTTCCCGCCAGCAAAAGTAGAGTATATCGAGAAGCAGCCGACGTTGGAAGAAATTTTTCTTGCGATTATCGGTAAAAAGGAGGAGATGTAAATGAAAAACAAAACAGGGGTATTACTAGGGCGTTTAATGCGTAATATTATGCGTAGTCCGGATACAATTATTACAGTAGCAATTACACCGATTATGATGATGTTATTGTTTGTTTACGTATTTGGCGGGGCTATAAAGACTGGAACGGATAACTACGTTAATTATTTATTGCCGGGAATTTTGTTAATGGCTATCGCATCCGGTGTGGCTTACACTTCTGTACGATTATTTACGGATGTAAAGAGTGGGCTGATGGCACGTTTCATTACGATGCCTATTAAGCGCTCATCGATATTGTGGGCTCACGTTTTAACTTCTCTTGTTGCTAATGTACTTACTATCGTGGTGGTTATTCTTGTCGCGCTCTTAATGGGCTTTCGTTCTAGTGCAAATATGCTAGATTGGCTTGCGGTAGCGGGAATACTGGGTATGTTTACGTTAGCGCTAACATGGCTAGCTATCATTCCAGGGCTGAAAGCGAAGTCTATGGAAGGGGCGACAGCTTACTCGTACCCGCTAATTTTTCTTCCATTTATTAGCTCAGCCTTCGTACCTACTGAAACGATGCCTAAAATTGTTCGTGCGTTCGCTGAGAATCAGCCTGTAACTTCAATCGTGAATGCGATTCGCGCCCTATTATATGAAGGGACTGTTGGCAACGATATTTGGGCTGCACTCGCTTGGTGCGTAGGTATCATGATCATCTCTTACTTTTTCGCTAGCAAAGCATTTAAACGTCAGTTAGGGTAAGTGAATTAAGTCATCCGAAATTATATATATTTGAAAAAGCACGGGAGGTTTTCCGTGCTTTTATTATTTATTGTGCTCTCATGGTAAAAAATATGGACAACTGGTAACGAATTAAACTCAATATTTTTGGGTTTAATTGATCATTGCTTATGGAGAATATAAACATAACCGCTCTTGTAAATCGTTTAATACTTCTTCAGGCATTTCTCTAATTATAATATCTTTCCCTAGGAAAAGTAGCCAATTTGTTATCTCTGTCACTTCATCGGGATTGTTAACATCGATAAAAGTTTTTAAAATGGCTGTGGATTGGTAAGGATTTGTATAAGATATTGAAACTTTGAAAGGGTGGTATTTTTTGAACTGAAAAATTGCTTTCGGACCAAATTCAAGTACAAGATTGATCATTTCGTCTTTCTTACTTAATTTTTCTAAAATCTTTTTCTTGTTTAGCATTTTTTTCGTCGTGTACGGTTTGATATTGATGAGGTCATCGACAGGAAACATCATCTTCTGTTCTTCTATTAAGTCAAACCCTTCAATGATCCAATGGCTTTTTTCTTGATAAAGGTGTAATAGATATATTGGATAAGACTTGATTTCTTCTTCTTTGACAGTAATCAATAAATGTCTATCCAAAAGAAGGCTTTGGATGAGTTTTTCTAACATAGGGTGGGGTAGGTCAGAAAGCTCAAGTAGATCGGGATTATGTGGGTTAGTCCCTTCAAAAAGCAAGAGTTGATTTAAAAGAACGAGGTCATCTTGCTGGGTTTCTGAGATGAGTCCTAGTAGTTTTTCGGCTAAAGATTGGCGACTCTTTAGATAGGGAAGTTGTTGATTTCTTGTAGCCATAAAGGCAATAAAAAGAGCTTTGACTTCATTATCAGTAAAGCGAACAACGGGCAGGATAGAATTGTGCATGACAAAATATCCACCAGTTCTTCCAACTTCAGCGACAAGTGGCATGCCCATAGCTTCAATTTCTCTAATGTCTCTAATAGCTGTCGATCGTGATATGTTAAACTCTCGTATGATTTCAGTAATTGTAAAGTGGGAGCGATTGTTGATATACCGCATAATTGTATTAATCCGTTCAACTTTTTTCATTGGAGTCTCCTAAACAGTATCAATTTTTGACATGATTTAAAGATATTATAAACTCATCAGATGAAAAGATAAATCATTTGATTCATTTTAAAAAAAGGAAGGTTTTGAATATGAAAAATTATACGATTGAAGAAAAAGATAGCTTTATTGTGTTAGGAATTGGAACTGAAATTAAGAGTGACTATACAGACTTTGTTGGAATAAATAAAGAAAAAGAAGACTTTTGGGCGGCTGTTAAACAAGATGGAAGGCTGGCTACTTTAAAAGCTTTGGCTACAAATGAATATATTTTTTCTGTGAGCGAAGCGGTGAATAATAAGATGATGTATTATGCTGGTGTCATGACAGAAGTACAAATAGAAGAAGAATCTAGAGTGATTCAGTTTCCGAAGGGAGAATACTTAGTAGTGAAAGGGGAAGACAAAACGGCTGAAGAGCTAAGTAATAAGCTTACTGGCATCGCCTTCGGTCAAGCTTTACGAGAAGCAACGGATTTTGCTTATGTTGGTGGGCCGAATACAACGGTTAAGATGGGAAAGAGAGACGGCTTAGTATTTGGTGAAATGTGGATTCCAGTTGTTAGGAAGTAAAGTGATAAAAGGTACGAATATGGAAAGTAGAGGCTAACAATATTAAATTGTTAGCCTTTTTGACATAAATAAATTATTCATAAGCTGCTACACATTATGTTCTGGTAAAATGGAATAAAAGGTAATTTTTGTAAGGGGTGGCAGGGTGAATAAAAAAAGGATATTTGAGCTATTTATAGTAGCGTTTGTTTTTCTATTCCTTCATGTAAGCACATATACCAATGAAAAATTTAACGATAAATTGGGTTCCTTTACTTTCGTTGTTCTATTTCTTATCGTTTATATTAACGCTATATTTATAGAAAGGTATTTTGATGATATACAAAAGTGGGTTCGAAATATCACAATTTGTTTTGCTTTGTTAGTAGTTGCTTTAGTATCGCTATGGATAGGTTATTTTTAAATCTCTCCTTAATCATGATAAAATGTACAATAGGAAATTTTATGTAACATAAAGGGGGAAGGGTTATGGTTAGCTTTAGTACTTTGTTAGCTTTTGCAATTGTTTCGCTTAGCATGGTTTGTTCACCAGGGCCTAATATGATTTATCTCATTTCTCGTTCCATTACGCAAGGGCGTATGGCAGGATTTATTTCTCTCTTGGGCATTATGCTCGGATTTGTAATTTATATAATCGCAACAATGTTCGGACTTACAGTTTTATTCCTTGCAGTACCCGCTGTCTACGAAGCAGTCAAGTGGGCAGGTGCTGCTTACTTGCTTTGGCTCGCCTGGAATTCGATAAAACCTGGTGCTACATCTATTATGGAACCTCGTACTATGTCTAATGAGCCACCACGAAAATTATTTCTGATGGGACTTATGACTAATCTTCTAAATCCAAAGATTGCTATTTTGTATGTGTCACTTTTACCTCAATTTGAAAATCCTGAAAAGGGATCGTTGCTTCTACAAGGTGCAATTTTAGGCCTTACGCAAATCACTGTTAGTTTTATAGTCAACCTTCTAATTGTGTTTACAGCAAGTAAAATTGCTACATGGTTTGGCGCACGCCCAACGTGGTTACGAGTGCAACGTTGGCTTATGGCAAGTGTCTTAACGGGTCTTGCTATACGTCTTGCTTTTGAACGTCGACAGTAATGTTATCTAAAAAATTAAAATTTTTTATTTTAGGGGTAGGATGAAAAGGGGGGAGTTCATTGCACAAAGTTATTTATGGAATATTAATTTTAATTTATACTTTGTATTCATTTTTTGTAAGTGATGGAAGTGAAGTAAGGTTTATTATGCTGTTAACTATAGTACTTATCTTTTCTGTGGTTTTAGAAAAAGGAAATGCAAACAAAACGACTGATTAAAGGTCGTTTTGTTTGCATTTTTTTAATTAGATATTAAAGTCCAGATGTTTAAGGTATAGTTTTCGTACTTTCATATCACTTAAGTAATGTGAGCGTCGCTGCTATTACATTGTCGACAAATGAACGTTGGGGACGAGATTTCATCATAACCGTTAGACCGATTAACGCTACAATCAGTGCCTGTGCCAAAGACTTTGCATCTGTGTTGACTTCCAGCTCACCTGATTGGATACCTCGTTCGATCGTCTCCTGAAAAATGACGGCGAGGTACATTTGATGTTCTCTGGTCAAAATTTCAAATCTCTCATCATGAGGTGCTAATTCAACCATTGTATTGATACAAAAACAACCTTTACTAAGATCCCCTGCGTATTCTTCATTGACGACATCGGCAAAGAAAATAGAAAATGCCTCTTTTACAGAGGAGTGACTTTGAAGTCTATTTCGTATATCAGAGGCCCGAGACATTGTATACCTGCGAAGTGCGGCTTCAAACAATTCTTTCTTATCTCCAAAAGTCGAATAAATACTAGGGCGTTGAATGCCCATTCTAGAAGTAAGATCACTTAATGAGGTAGCCTCATATCCCTTCTCCCAAAATAACTGCATTGCTGCATCTAAAACTTGATCCTCATCAAATTCACGGGTTCTTGCCATTAAGAATTCTCCTCCTCAAACTTTGATTTTATTAATTGTTTTAGGATAGTTGTGTAGGTAATTACAATTGTTGTTTTTATTACCAAACAGTATGTAATTATTATATAATTAGCCATTCTTCCTGTCAAATCAAGCTCCATTCATTTAATGCAATATTAACTTTAGTGCAAAAAAATCGTTGACATCATGAATAAGGCTAAGTTATATTTACCAATAACATATCGTACTGAACGGTATGTTATTATTAAAAATCTAATGTGATTGGAGGTTAAGGTATGTGCAATACAGAGACAAATATAGAAGATGAGCCATTCTACACTAAGATAAGTCATAAATCTTCCATAACAAAACCTAGTTTGAATCAACAGCCATCCATGTCTCACGCTTTGGTATTATTGTTTGCGACTGCCTGTGGAATGTCTGTTGCCAATATTTATTTTGCACAGCCGTTGCTTGATCAACTATCTTATGAGTTTAGTATTAACCATTCCATTATTGGTGTTGTTATTACCATTACACAAATTTTTTATGGATTGGGCTTACTACTACTCGTACCGCTTGGAGATTTGTTAAACCAGCGACGTCTAATTGTCGGCCAGATGCTATTATCTACAACAGCTCTGGTTATAGTTGGTACTGCTTCCTCTAGCATGGTACTTTTCGCAGGTATGGCTTTGGTGGGTCTGCTTGCAGTTGTGACACAGACTCTCGTGGCGTTTGCAGCGACCATCGCCTCCCCTACAGAAAGAGGACGTGTCGTTGGCATTGTAACAAGTGGGATAGTTATTGGCATACTTCTCGCACGCACTTTTGCTGGTATATTAACAGATGTTACGGGATGGCGTTCTGTATATCTATTTTCTGCAGCGCTCATGCTTTTGATGGTTTTTATGTTTATAAAGATGTTGCCCAATGTTGAACGCGAGGTAAAATCGCTATCCTACCCTCAGTTGATTAGATCGATGCTTGCTTTGTTTATTCAAGAACGAACGTTACGCGTTCGCTCCGTTCTAGCCATGCTGATTTTTGCTGATTTCAGCATTTTGTGGACTTCACTAGTACTGCCACTTAGTACACCGCCAATTGCTCTATCTCATAGTGCAATTGGTGCATTCGGTCTTGTAGGTGTGGCTGGAGCCTTAGCTGCGGCACGGGCAGGGAAATTGGCCGATCAAGGTTACGGACAACGAACGACAGGCATTGCTTTAGCTCTATTATTGATTTCATGGTTGTTCATCAGCTATATGGAGCAGTCATTAATCGCATTAGTGATAGGGATAATTCTACTTGATTTGGCCGTACAAGCAATACATGTCACGAATCAAACCATGATTCTTCCATTGCATACAGAAGCACGGAGTCGACTTACTGCTGGATATATGGTTTTTTATTCTATCGGCAGTGCTGGTGGTTCAATTGCTTCGACTCAAATATACGCACACTTTGGTTGGGGAGGGGTTTCCTTACTCGGGTCCTCTGTCAGTGCTTTCGCTCTTCTTTTTTGGGCTATGACCAGACGAGTTAAGATTTTATGAAATAAACGTGTGTTAGCCAATATGAGAAACATGTTACTTCCATAAAGGAAATGATTAATTTTTTTGACTTAAAATCTAATTAGACTAGGAGAGATGACAAATGGAAATAGGTATTACGTCTTTTGTAGAAACGAAACCAGATGTTCATAGTGGTGAAGTGATAAGTCACGCACAGCGATTGCGTGAGGTTGTTGAAGAAATCGTTCTTGCTGATCAAGTAGGACTTGATGTGTTTGGTGTTGGTGAGCACCATAGGGAGGATTATGCAGCATCCTCTCCAGCGATGGTTCTATCAGCGGCGGCACCACAAACGAAAAAGATACGGCTTGCGAGTGCAGTAACCGTGCTTTCTTCAGCTGATCCTGTGCGTGTTTTTCAGGATTTCTCCACACTGGATGGCATTTCAAATGGACGTGCAGAGATTATGGCGGGGCGTGGTTCCTTTATCGAATCTTTTCCACTGTTTGGTTATGAATTGAAGGACTATGATGAACTGTTTGAAGAACATTTGGACCTACTTCTCAAAATACGTCAGTCCGAAAAAGTGACTTGGGAAGGCGGACATCGACCAGCAATCAATAATTTAGGTGTGTATCCAAGACCTGTTCAAAATCCTTTACCGATATGGGTTGGTAGCGGTGGAAATCAGGAGTCTGCTATCCGTGCCGGTTTTCTGGGATTACCACTTATGCTGGCGATTATTGGTGGTAGCCCAATGCACTTTGCACGAATTGTACAGCTATATAAGAAAGCGGCGGCTCACGCTGGTCATGATGTATCAAAACTTCAGGTGGGATCTCATTCGATTGGATTTGTTGGAGAGAATACGGAATTGGCAGCAGATACATTTTTCCCGTCCACTCAGGCAGGCATGAATAAACTTGGTAAAGAGCGGGGTTGGCCTTATTATGATCGTTCCAGCTTTGATGCTGCACGAAGTTTTGAAGGGGCATTGTATGTCGGTGATCCAGATACAGTCGCCGAAAAAATCATCCATCTTCGTAAGCATGTAGGGATTACACGCTTTATGATGTATGTACCATTAAGTACCATGCCACATGATCAAGTCATGCGTGCCATAGAATTGCTTGGAACAGAAGTTGCCCCTCGTGTAAGAGAGGAAATTGCCAAATGGGAAGCTGAAGGAGAACAGGAGACACATCTATTCCGTTAATTATTCCATAAGGATTGCATCAAGTCTCATTATTTAACTGGAGGAATTTATATGAAAATTGACAGTCGAGTATTACCAGAATTAAAACAGGCTTTCTCACAATTTCCAGGCTTTCAATTAGAGGGGGATTTAGAGGCGAGTCGAAGTCTCTTGTCGAATCCACATTTGGAAAAATCAGAGCTTGTACACATGACCAAGCGAATGATTCCTGGCGCAGCCGGCGAGATGTTAGTTAAAATTTACGAACCCGTTGAGAAGAATCTTGATAAACTTCCAGCTATGCTGTGGATTCACGGTGGTGGATACGTAATGGGCCACCCTGATATGGACGATGTTTTGTGTGAACGCTTTGTTCAGACTGCTGAATGCGTTGTTGTGTCTGTCGATTATCGACTTGCGCCCGAACATCCTTATCCAGCGGCTATTGAAGATTGTTATGCAGGCTTGGTTTGGATGACAAATGAGGCAGACTCGCTTGGAATTGATGTGAATCGAGTTGCGATTGCCGGTGCAAGTGGAGGCGGTGGACTAACAGCAGCGCTTGCATTAATGACTCGTGATAAAGGAGGTCCATCTATTATTTTTCAGATGCCGCTGTATCCGATGCTTGATAGCCACAACATAACACCATCAAGCTATGAGATTATAGAAGACAATGCAACATGGAATAGATCAAACAATTTAACGGCTTGGAATATGTACTTGGGAAAGAAGAACGATACTAACGAACCATCTCCCTATGCCGTACCTTCGAGAGCAGACAACTTAGCAGGACTACCGCCAACTTATACATGTGTAGGTCAACTCGATTTATTCCGAGATGAAATTATTGAATATGTAACACGACTTGCACAAGCAGGAGTAGATGTTGAATTTCATCTCTACCCCGGCTGCTTCCATTGCTTTGAAGTACTTGTGCCTGAAGCCGAAGTGAGTCAGCGTGCCAGTCAGAATTATTTTGATGCGATGGCACGGGCGCTTCATCCATAACTTATCTTAGTTCATTCATCGGGGTGTTCAACTGAAGGCATGAGTGATAGCTCTAAATTTATTCGATGAGTAGAGATTACAGAAAGAAGTACAAATAGTGCCACCATATACTTTAAATTTTGCCCCTTACTCATTGATTAAAAACAGGAAATATTTCAAAGGTGGAATAGTTAACCAAGGTTTCAAAATAGTGTGCTAGCAATTCAACTTTTTTACTGCAGTTACGATGATAAGCACAATCAACACTTTGGAGCGTTTTTTTTCATAAGTCGAGTTACTTTTTTAATCGCATTCATACTAAACAGCAGCAGGAAAGGGCGCCAATTGAACATTGGCACCGTTTATAAGAAGCGATAGACTGCATCCTTAGCTGGATCTTCATTTCAAGCTCGGAAAAAATAGAATTAAGTTCTTTTGGTAGTTGATGATAATGGTTGTTTTGAGCTATCGTAGTTAAGGCACCTCTTCTGTGGTAGTGATTTCTAGGTAATCTCACTATACCAAGGATCGAGGTGTTTTTCATTTTACTCAAGTTGTACAGTACACAATTGATAGACTCTAAATTCAATATAGCTAAATCTCCCTGCTTATTTTATAGGTGCGAAAGTTGAGTTATTTAATTCCCGTCTTAATGAAGAATTATTGAAATATATTTCTCCATTAGAATGGGAACACATTAATATTCTAGGAAAATACCGATTTAGTATAAAAGAAATTGCATCATTAGACTCCCTAAAATCACTACAAACAACTTAACAGTAAAAAGCTAATTATTCTCTTAGAGTACCGGAAATCGGCTTGTTCTTATGAAATTTTGCTTAGCGTACGAAATTCGCATTTTGATGGTGCTACCCCATTATGCTGAAAAGGAAAAGAACATCTGTGGAACTAGTGGTGACAATAGAGTTGTTCCACAAATGAGACAGAAGAATAGTGTGCCTTATCTAAGGGGATTTTAATATTGCGATTGTATAAACTGTATCTATTGAAAATAGAACAAATAAAAGCTAAATAACAATAATATAATCTCTTTTCTAGATATGCCTTTATCAAGAATCAAAGAACTTAATACCACTTAGTACAAAAGCATCAGAACTTGGGCTATAACCAACTAACTTTCTTGTTCCTTCAATATCAATTCGTTTAAACCTGTTGTTAGATACACCATGTAAAATTGAAAATGGAGGTAAGTTCTTTGCCGTCATCGACTTTAAGAGAAGGTCCATAAAATCTTCTGGGCTTAAGTATGCACTCATATCTCTAGCTGTTAGTGGTTTACCATATGGATTATAATCATCATATGCACCTATACGAATAGCAAGACTTTGTAACCCTTCTTCATAAGCAAAATAAGAAGCAACAGCCTCTGCAAAACACTTACTTACCCCGTACATATTTTTAGGTCTCGTGGGTGAATAAGCATGTGGTTGATAATCCAAAGGATAGCTTTCAATTGTTTGAGCACTGGAAGCAACAATTACTTTGGATACATTATTATCATTAGCAGCTCTAAAAATATTATAGGTTCCCTTTATATGATTTTCTAATAAGGAGCCATAAAAATCAGCATTTGGCGAAGGATTACCTGCCAAGTGTATAACTATATCTATACCTTTCGTAAATTCTTGACAAGCAGCTAAATCAGAAACATCTAAATATATGATTTCATGATTTATATCTTTAAAAGTTTCTAAAGCAGATAAGTTAATATCTGCTAGCCGTAACTGGTAATTCCCTTGCTTATCTAGGAACCTTGTAACGTCTTGGCCAATCTTACCTGCAGCACCTGTAACTTAAAATTTTTTGCATTTCACTTCATCCTTCCATAAAAAATACATCCCTTGTCAAAGGTCATATAATAGAGCATGCACTTATTGTATGTTGGTAATGGCATTAAATAAAACGAAGAAATATAATGGAGACATGAATAAAATTCATGAGGAGGACCATAGTGACTTTAACAAAATATGAAATATTTAACAAAGTGGCAGAACTCAATAGTTTTACAAAAGCTGCAGAAGTGTTAGGTTTCACCCAATCTGCTGTAAGTCATGCAATTAGCAGTTTGGAAAAAGAGTTTTCCTTTCCTTTATTTATTCGTAATCACTCTACTTTAACATTGACCAAAAATGCAGAGGAGCTTTTAATTACCGTTCGGAAAATTTTATACTATAACAACATGATGAAGCAGGAAGTAGCCGCTATCAATGGGTTCCAAAAAGGAACAGTAAGAGTGGGGGTTTTTTCGAGTATTTCTAAAAATTAGATTCCTGGTATTCTTAAAAAAATGGAGGAAAAGTTTCCAAATATTGAAATCGAATTACTGGAAGGAAACTATGCTGAAGTTGAGAATTGGTTACAAAACGGGAGATTAGATTGTGGATTTATTAATAATGATACTTACTTTGAATCATTTGAAAAATCCTTTGAAATCGTACAATTGAAGAGGGATCGACTTTTATGTGTTGTATCTAACCAATCCCCATTATGTAAGGAAAACCAAGTATCAATGCAACAAATAGAAAATATACCTTTTATTATGCCAACATATCAGTGTTATGGTGATATTCAAAAAATATTTAGGGAGAATAAAGTTAGCCCCAATATTCGATTCGAAAATATGAATGAATACTCAGTGATCTCCATGGTGGAGAATAATCTAGGAATTAGTATATTGCCAGAAATGATTATACCGACATCAAAAATTTCTTTTGCAGCCATTCCACTTGAAAGTGATAGCTATCGAACTATTGGATTAGCTATAAGAAAACCAACCTCATTCGCGACTAAGAAATTTTCTGAGATTACTAAAAGGTGGGTATCATTTGAATTGATTTAATTTTTCCGAAATCTGAGTTATTTAAACTGATAGGGTTCTTCTTGAACGGAGCAGATTAGTTCAAGAAGCAATGAGAAAAAGTTATATATTATGTGTTAATGTAGAACTATAATATAAAAAAATCAAGAGGTAATTATATAGTAATATATAAATTACACGACGGAACACCCTAATAACTTTGACTAATTACTAAACCTATATGAATCTTTATGGTGGAATTCACTTAAATTAACAAGTAATGATTTGGAACGAATGTGCAATCAAAATTGATACGCCATTTACGCATTTGATGAAAAATAATTAGTGGATATGGGACGTGTTATTTTAGATGCTGTAATTACTGGAGTAGTTTGGGGAATATGTGTTCTACCAATCTATCTGTCCGAAGGAATCGCCGCCATGTACAAATAGCGCTGGGCAATTGAATCATTTTTCCGCTGGATTTAGCTGAATTTGAACGTTTCCGTATTGTTTGGCACAACATCCAATGCGTTGTTCAATCAGTTATTCACAGCTATAATTGCCTATGCTTTGCTGAAATTTCTTCGTGCACAAGGCCAAAAGACAAAATAAATGCTTGTCATTTGCAGGTTTCACACGCCTGTTTCTTTGTGAAGCCTTGTCAATTGAGTGGCAAATTAGTTTGAAAGAAACACTTGAATTCTACAGGTCGATAAATCAAGAAACTGTATTACTTTGGCTAATCAACATACGTGTTAATTTATAGTATAATGATTGCTTGAAATAATGCGGTGGAAAACAGGGAAAAGAGGGAACCGATGCCTACTATACTAGTTGCTGACGACGATGCGAACATTCGCGAACTCGTCTGTTTATTTCTACGCAACGACGGATTCGCAACAGCTGAAGCAGCGGATGGCAAGGAAGCACTGGCCGTCTACATCTCAACGAATGTCGATCTTGTCGTACTTGACATTATGATGCCGATTATGGATGGTTGGACGTTAAGTAAGGAGCTCCGAAGAGCCAATCCTGATCTACCTTTACTTATGCTGACTGCGAGAGGAGAAACATGGGAGAAAGTGAAAGGTTTCGAACTTGGGACGGACGATTATTTAACCAAACCATTCGATCCGTTAGAGTTGACGGTTCGTGTTAGGGCACTACTCAAACGATACAAGATTGGCTCCACGCAGACGATTCATTTAGGGAACGTCATCCTTGATCGACAGACCTATAAGGTGATGAAAGGGACGGAGTCGCTTACGTTGCCGCTAAAGGAGTTCGAATTGCTGTATAAGCTCGCTGGAACACCCGGACAAGTCTATACGCGCGTGCAGTTGATCGATCAGATTTGGGGTATCGATTACGCCGGAGATGATCGAACGGTAGACGTACATATTAAACGGCTGCGTGAACGGTTCGCGACAACACCCGATTTTCGGATCGAAACGGTGCGCGGGCTTGGGTATCGGCTTGAGGTTTATGAATGATCAGATCCTTATATATACGTGTTGTCCTGACATTTTTAGTCTCCATCATCGGGGGCACGACCATTTCTTTTTTTGTGTCAACTTGGATATTCGAAGATAAATTGAACGAAAACGCTCAAATCAACTCACGTAACTTTGGCCAAGACATCGTCCGGATTTACAAGACCTTTCCGTTACGTGAAGCGGACTTGTTCGTAAGTGAAATGAAGCAGCTCGATTCTTATTATATTCGAATTTACGAAGCAACGGGTCAGTTCAAGTCTTACGGTAAACTTCACGGACACAAACCTGCGCCTGTGACGATGGAGCAACTAAAGAAAGTATTAGATGGAGGTGTTGTTCAGGACACTCCTAATGGTATTGCCACGGTCCTCTTAGGGTTGCCGTTGAAAACGGAGATGGGAACGAAAGCGATATTTTTGGAAGCGCTCGCCCCTCCTTCAGCCTCTTTTGTCACAAAGTGGGCATTGGTCTTTGCAACATGTTCGTTGATTGCAGGAAGCTTATTGATTCTAGTTGCCTCTGTATTCCTGGTAAGACCGATAAAAAAGCTGACAAAAGCGACCAGGCGGATAGCATCTGGAGATTTCAACGTCAAGTTGAATATTAAGCAAACGAGTGAGCTGGGTACTTTGGCTCGCAGCTTCGAAGAAATGATGCACGATCTGCAGCAACTTGAGCAGATGCGCAGGGAATTCGTAACGAACGTGTCGCACGAGGTTCAGTCTCCGCTCACTTCGATATCCGGTTATGCTCTAGTGCTTAAGCAAGTTGACCTCTCAGAATACGAACGAAGCCGTTATCTTGATATTATCATCGCTGAAGCGAAAAGGATGTCCAAAATGAGCGATAACCTGCTAAAGCTGAGTTTTCTTGAATCGCAGTCAAAGCAACTGCGGCTCGTCACGCTCAGCCTCGATGAACAAATCCGACGGATAATTGTGGCGCTCCAGCCACAATGGTCTGCTCGCGATATACATTTCGAGCTTGATTTACAGACAGTTAAAGTAACGGCTGATCATGATCTGTTAAATCAGGTATGGACGAATATCCTCAGAAATAGCATCAAATTTTCCGAGGATGCCGGCGTGATTAACGTAAGCATCAAACAAGATATCAAAAACGTGACAATCCTAATATCCGACACTGGTATTGGTATTCACCTTGACGACCAGAAGCGTATATTCGAGCGTTTTTTTAAGGCCGATCGTTCCCACAGTCGTAAGTATGACGGAAGTGGTATGGGACTCGCTATCGTTAAACAAATCGTGTCGCTTCATCAAGGTGACATCCGAGTGAAAAGTGAACTTGGTCAAGGAACGACCTTCATTGTCACCTTGCCAATCACTACACCAACAGATTAGTTAGATTCATTCTCTATGCTACGATTCATATGCAAGCTTACTTGCATATGAATCGTAGCATTTTTTTTGCAGTTCATATTCAGTTCATATTGTCGTCATGGTGAGTACATCTTCATTGGTTAAGTTTTCATTACAGGCACATGAAGGAAGGCAAACAGATCAGGACAGGAGAAGATGACAGTGACACAACAAGAGGAAAAGAAAAGGCTGAGTGGAATGAAAATAAAGAAAGTGCGAAACATCTTACTTAAAATCATAGGAGCAATCGTTCTAGCCATTGTACTTTTTTTAGGTATTGTTTATATCGTAAATGTGATGAGTAGTCATTCGGAGCAAAAACGAATAGTGCCCTACGGGCAGCACGTATCTGTAGACGGGAAAAACATGAATGTGTTAATTCAAGGCGAGGGCGAGGAAACGATCGTGCTCCTGCCTGGTTATGGAACAGCTACTCCAGGGCTTGATTTTAAGCTTCTTATCGATGAATTATCTCCATTTTACAAAGTTGTTGCGGTAGAGCCTTTCGGTTATGGATTAAGTGATGAAACTGTAAAAGAGCGAACCACGGAGAATATGGTAAGTGAAGTTCATGAAGCTCTACAGCAGCTTAATATTAACAAATACATGCTCATGGGCCACTCCATTACAGGTATTTATGGAATTGATTATGTGAACAAATATCCAAACGAGGTGACTGCATTTGTCGGAATCGATAGCAGTGTTGCAACACAACCGGGTATGGATATCAATTTCCCATTAAAAACGTTTGCATATCTCAAAAAATCAGGCCTCTTAAGATTGGCTATGAAAATCAGTGCTGACCCCTATGCTGGACTGGCATTTGATGAAAAAACCGTAGAGCAAATGAAAATGATTTCGAATAAAAACATGTATAATGACACAACCTTGAATGAGATGGACCACATTTCGTCTAATTTTAAAGGGGCTCAAGGTTTAATCTTCCCTAAATATCTTCCACTTCTTCTCTTTGTACAAGCGAATAATGAAGATGTAGCAGGATGGATACCTCTGCATGAAGGGCAGATCAAAGACTCGTTGCATGGAAAAGTAGTAACCATGGATGGATCACATTATTTACACCATACCAAATTCAAAGAAATCGCTGAAAACGTTAGACTATTTATGAAAGAAGTAAAGTAAGTGTTCAGAGAAAGGTTCATTCGTTATTTTATGCATTTGTCTACAGTCTGCAAGACCATCATTTCGATGGTCTTTTTTATGTCCAAACAGTTGTATATTTCCAAACCAAGATTATACTTTCGCCTGAAAGCCATTGGGTTTCATTTTCATATGTATTTTATTTTTGCACCAGAACCACTTGTTTTACCGGACAAATCTGTACAAAGCGAGAAAGAATTTATTCATAAATTGTTTGGCTTAGCTTCATAAAATAGAAATGAAAAGGAAATTGCTACTCTATGTTTCTAACTAACATTTTTGCACCAGAACCATATAAAAAGAGGACGAATAGTTACGTCTTCTTTTTATATGGTTATATTAGCTACAAAATAATATCATTTAAATAAATCTTCTACTATATTAGCAGGGGATAGTGATAGAAAAGTGTGTTCCTTTTCCTAGTTCACTTTCTATCTCTATATCTCCGTTTAATTCTTTAATAATACTGTACGCAATCATAGTACCAAGCCCAGTACCTTTTTCTTTTGTTGAATAAAATGGCAAGGCAATACGTTTTATTTGTTGGGAAGACATTCCTATTCCTGTATCAATAATATCAATTACAATATTATCTTTTATTTTTTGTATATTTATTTGTAATACGCCACCATTTTTCATAGCCTCAATTCCATTTTGTATGATGTTGGTTAGACATATTTTTAATTTTTCAGGATTAGCATTTATGTAAAGGGAATCTGTTGTAATATGCTGTTTTATTTCAACATTATATGAAAGAGCGAGTGGTGAAATATTATCTTTCACTTGATTTAATATGTAATTAATATCTAGTTCTTCTTTTATAATGTTTTGTGGTTTGGTTAAAGATAAATAGTTATTAATAGTAGATTGTATTTGCTGCATTTCAAGTAACATAATTTCTAAGTACTTATCTTGAGACATCTTAGCACTCTCATCTTCATTTAGTAATTGAGTGAATCCATGTACCGTGGTCAGTGGATTATGAATTTCATGCGCGATCGATGCAGCTAGTTCGCTAGCTATATAAAATTTTTCTGCTCTTTGCATTCTTTCTTTTATTTTATATTTCTCGATCATTCCTTCTATTAAATAAACTGATAATAATACTGTTAAAACATTTATGATTATATAATTGAATAAAAATTCGATGAGAGTAGAGTCAATTTTACCACCTGTATTTATTTGTGTTACAATACCGCAGATAGAAAGGGAAGTTGTACATATCAAAATAAGTAGAATACTTAATAATATCTTCTTTTCCTTGAAATAAGTAGGTGACAAGTAACGAAACATGATTGTAATAACAGAAATAATAGTAAAGATAATAAATGATGGGAAGACTCCGCTTCCACCTAAGTAAAATCTATAAGAAAGATATAAAACTCCAATACAAATAATGCTCTTTGTATTTCCATATAGAAAAACTAATATAATGGGAATAAAACGTAAATCATAAATGAACCCAGCGTGTAAATGAAAAGGAAAAGTCATACAAAAAATAATTGCAATGGAGGAAAGTACAGAAATTAATATATTATTACATGCCATTTTTTCTTTATGTTCTAGCCAAAATACTTGGTAACTAAGGATACAAATAATAATAATAAATGTATTTAATAATAGTGTAGGAATTCCCATAGTTTATGCCTCTCTGCGAGTTTGTAAGTAGGATTATGTATGTGTTTAATCTAGGTGTTTGGTTTTATTAGATTTTCTATCTTTAAAAAAGAAAAGGAAGGGCACTTGAAAAAGTGCTTTTTTACCATTTATATTAAAATCGATGAGGAAGATAGAAATAAAAAGTTACTTTTACTTATGAATAAAAAAATTGAAAGTAGCCCTTGTATAGGTAAAAGATGAAGCAAATTACAGAAATAGTTACGTTTCTCTGGAGTGAATATTCCGAAAAAACATTGTGTATGGCGAAATTCATTTTATAACCTTCGCCATATTAACATGTAACTTATTAAATTACAAAGAAAAAATTAAAAATTATTATTTTTTTGTTATTTTAATTTATTTAAAAACGTAAAAGTATTCCAGAGGTTATCATTGAGATGCTAGGGTACTTAGACCAATATTCGAACTTCGTAATAACGTTGTTACTTTTTTACTAATATTTTAAATACTAATTTTAGTATAACTAATTAATTAATTTAAAATTCAAATAATTATCTACGTATCTTTTTTTTTATCATTTTATATTAAATACAATGATATTTATTGTCACATAATAATGCAAATTTCCAGTAAACTAATAGAAAAAATCCTATAAAAACATAATTTACTATCTTTTATATAAACATTGCAGGTGTAAATGCAATAAAAATTCATTATTAATACATATATTCAATCTGAAAATATCTGTTTACATATTAAAATGTCTTTGTAGTGGTCCTTCATGCCAAGAATCGTTTCCGTACTCCAACTACCGTTAGTCTAGTATCTTACCAAGTTTCTTATTTTGTTAAGGTATCCTAATATTGTTACTTTTGTGAATTGAAATGTTTTAATATCATAATTTATAGGGGATGTTGAGAAAATAAATAATTTGTAAAAATAATATAATATTTGTAACTTTATGTCTTATAATATGAAATATCTTTGTTGTGATTATTTTAAATATTTGAATAATACATCAGATTCATTTTATCTAGGGAGGTTTTAAAATTGGGGAGAAGAGTTGTTAAAAGAGTTTTTGCATTATTATCAGTACTAGCATTATTCTTTAATGTGTTTCTACCGAAGGCAAATGCGGAGGTTATGACGCATGAAAAGTATTCAATGAACTGGAGTTATAGCAACAGTTTAGGAAAGAATATCCGAACTGAAATTATCAAAAATTCAAGCGGTCAAATTGCTTATTGTTTAACTCTAGGTTTAAAATCACCAAATGGTGAAGATCTTCCTGAAATGGGGAAAACAGATAATGTAGTATATAGGGTTCTATTAAATGGTTTCCCACAAAAAAGTATAGAACAACTGGGAGTAGCTAATAAGAATGAAGCACATTATGCAACTCAGCTTGCGGTTTGGAATGCATTAGGTCAACTTGATGTAAATGAATTAAAGCATGAAAATAAAAATGTTGAAAAAGCGGCTAAGACAATTATTAATGCTGCAAATACAAGTGAAGATACTCAAGATATTTTTATGAATGTGATTCCTGCTGAAAAGCAAAAGGCAGAATTAAAGGGTGAGTTTTTTGAAACAAACCTATACACAGTACAAACAAATGCTAAGAGTGGTTCTTATAAAGTAGTAGCGAAAAATGCACCTAATGGAGTTAAAATTGTTAGTGAAAATGGAGAAGTGAAAGATCAGCTTTTACTTGGGGAAAAATTCCGTATCCAAATTCCTAAAGATACAAAAACAGGTGAATTTAATCTAAGTGTTGCTGCAAATTTAACTAAAGTTCAAGCAATTACTTATCGCGGTACTGATACTGTTCAGAATGCTACAGTGCTACTAGAAAGAAATGAGGAAAAGCTTAGTAGTGACCTTGCAGTAAATTGGGAAGCTTCTGGTTCTTTAAAAATTAAAAAGGTTGGGGAAGATGGAGAAATATTAGCTGGTGCAGTATTTGAAGTCTTTAATGCAAATAATGAATCAGTTGGAAAAATCACGACGGGTGCTGATGGTACTGCAGAATTAAATAACCTACCAATTGGTACCTACACAGTAAAAGAAATTAAAGCACCAACAGGTTATGTTTCAGGTGATAAACCACAAACTATTGAAGTTAAGACAGGGGAAATAGGAGCTGTTCAAGTAGTAAACAACAAAGTAAAAGGTAACATCGAAATAAAAAAACTTAGTGATTCAGGTAAGATGTTACCTAATGTTGCATTCACGGTCTTTACTGAAGATGGAAAAGAAGTGAAAAAAGTAGTAACAAAAGAAAATGGAATTGCAAATGTTGATGGTCTTACGTATGGTAAATATTATTTCTTAGAGACAAAAACACCTAATGGATATATTGGAAATAAAACAAAGTATCCTTTTGAAATTAAAGAGCACAATAAAACACTTACTTTTACAGTGGAAAATACAGAAGTGAAAGGTAGTGTGAAATTACTAAAAGTAGATAATGAAGATATCAGTAAAAAATTAGAAGGTGCAGTATTCGAGCTAAAAGATGCAAGCGGGAAAGTAATTGGGGAATATAAGACAGATAAAAATGGTGAAGTTAACGTCAAAGATTTAGCGTATGGTAAATATTCATTTGTAGAAAAGGCTTCTCCAAATGGTTACGTTCTTATTACAGAACCAATTGTGTTCGAAATAAAGGAACACGGAAAAATTATTGAGCTATTAGCAGTTAATCATCTTATCAAAGGTGATCTGGAAATTACAAAAGTTGATGTAGCTGATGGAAACAATAAGCTTCCGAATGCAGAGTTTACTATTTATAATGAAGCAGGAAAAGAAGTAGTTAAAGGGAAAACAGACGATAAAGGTATCGCGAAGTTTGAAAAGTTACCATTTGGAAAATACACATATAAAGAAACTGTTGCACCAAAAGGTTATGTATTGAATGAAGAAATATTCTCTTTTGAGATCAAAGAGAATGGTCAAATCATTAAACATATTGTCAAAGATGAAAAGATTCCATCAGTAAAAACAACAGCTACTGATAAAACCGATGGTACAAAAGAAATGCACACTTCTAAGTCTGTAACAATCCAAGATAAAGTGGAATACAAAGACCTACAAGTAGGTAAAGAGTACACTTTAAAAGGTAAATTAATGGATAAAGAGACTAATAAACTATTAGTTGTAAATGGTAAAGAAGTAACTGCTGAAACTAAGTTTACACCAAAAGAAGCAAATGGTTCTATTACACTAGATTTCACTTTTGATGCAACTGGTTTAGAAGAAAAAGAAATAGTAGTATTCGAAGAGTTACTGAAAGACGGAAAAGTTGTTACTACACATGCTGATATCAATGATAAAGGTCAAACAGTTAAGTTCGTTAAGCCATCAGTAAAAACAACTGCTACAAACAAAGCTGATGGTGGAAAAGAGATTCATTCAAAGGATTCTATCACTATTCAAGATAAAGTAGAGTATACTAACTTAGTTGTAGGTAAAGAGTACACTGTAAAAGGTAAATTAATGAACAAAGCTATTAACAAACCATTATTAATTGATGGTAAAGAAATAACAGCAGAGACTAAGTTCATTGCAAAAGAAAAGAATGGTTTTGTAACATTAGACTTTACTTTCGTTGGTGCTGAACAGCAAGGAAGAGAAGTAGTTGTGTTTGAAGACTTATTGCATGAAGGTCAAGTAATTGCAACTCACGCTGATATTAACGATGTAGGTCAAACAGTTCGATTTGTAGAGCCTTCCATTAAAACAACAGCTACAAACAAAGCTGATGGTTCTAAAGAGTTAGATGCTTCTAAATCTGTAACAATCCAAGATAAAGTGGAATACAAAGACTTAATCGTGGGTAAAGAGTACGTTGTAAAAGGTAAACTAATGGATAAAGCAACAAACAAACCATTATTAGTTGATGGTAAAGAAGTAACAGCAGAATCTAAGTTTACTGCAAAAGAAAAAAATGGTTCTATCACAATCGATTTCACATTTAATGCATCTGCATTACAAGGTAAAGAAGTGGTAGTGTTTGAAGAATTGTATCAAGATAATGTCTTGGTTGCTATTCACGTTGACATCGAAGATAAGGGTCAAACGGTGAAATTTAAAGAAGTAAAACCGGAACAACCAAAACCAGAACAGCCGAATCCAGATAAAAATACTTCAACATCAGAGCAACCTAAAGAGCAAGTAAAAGAGCAACCACAACCTAAGAAAGAAATTCAATCTAAAATTGGATGGTTACCGCAAACAGGCGCTGACCTTACAAGTTGGATCTCTATGGCTGCAGGTGCATTATTGTTAATTGTTGGTGGAGTGATTTTCCTAAAACGTAAAAATGCATAAAAATTAAAAAATAAGCACATCTGTTTTTACAGGATGTGCTTATTTTTATGATTTAAATGTATTTTAACTTTATTATAAAAGAGCCCAAATCTGGTTTTATCCCCATTAAGTAGACAGTGTAAAAAAGGCCACATTCTTAATGTGAAATGTTACAATATAGATTAATTGGAGACAGGGAGTTAGATTTACAAACAGACCTTGTAATTAGGAAACATAAATAACAAGAAAGGCTTCCGTGTATGGAAGCCTTTCTATAGTTTTTAATAAATATGTATTAAAATTTATTTAGCTCAATGCTTTTGTGATATGATCTAGTAATTTAGTCAATAATAATTTGCTATCGATTTTTTCACCCTCATATTTACCCATTGCAACACAATCTGCCTCTGTTGCAATCGTTATTATCTTAGCATTTCTAATTAGATTATAAAAAATATCATAGCTTTCAGGTTGAATTGACTTCAAGGTATGAAAATAGTCTAAATCTATATCAAGAATATAATCTTTTGTGAATTGATGATCCATCACAAAATCTGGCATCATTTTATTAATTGTATCTAGTTTATCCTCTAAATATATTGATTCAATCGCTTGATCGTAGTGTGGTTTAATACAATCATTATTATGAGGAGCTGGATGATTTTCTGTTTCCCCGACCCAACATTTAGCACCAATAATGTACATTCCATCCTCAGGAATAGGGTAACCCTCTTCAGCCTCGACTTCAAATTCTATCCCTTTGATATGAGCTAACATAGCTTCATAAGATTGTATTGATTCGACTCTCTTTTGATCTTTAAAAGTGCTTGGGATATCATTGGATTCTTGATAATTTATTATAAAGGCGTTTTTTATAATATTTGATTTTATTGCTGTATCTATATGTTCGTCAAATCTTAAGTTATTTATTGCAGATTTAACCGTATGCATGTCATTATAATCAATATGCTGCACTTGTATTTCTCTACATTCTTCTCTTTTGCGATCATTCTCATCATTTTCCCCTTTATATTGCCAATAACAATATTTAAGGAATGCATTAAGGCGATCTGTGTGATGGTCAAGAGTTACTAATATAGGTGCTTCGTGAGATTCTTTTCGATAAATAGCCCATGGTTCAAGTGCATGATGATGATCATCGACGATATAAATATCTTTATTGTTAATAGTTTCATGTTTAAACATATAGATACCTCCATTACTTCATTCTATTTTTCTTTTATAGCTGAACAAACCCAAACAGTGATTAATTTCCACTGTATAATCTCACTAGATTGTAACATAGGAATCATATTAGATTGTATTAATTAATGCTAAGATTATTATATTAAATAATGCAGAAGTGGAGTGTAAACACAATAGATGATATGATATAAGTAATCTAATACTAAAAAATCATATTGCAAAAGGACACACCTACGCATACATATGCCATAGGTGTGTCCTTTTTTATTTGTTTTGAGATTTCAAGGCTCAAAAGGGGGATATATATTGTGTACCACTAGTATAGTATCTACTAATGTTTCTTTTGAAAAATTGAAAAGTCAGGAAGAGAATGAAAAAAACATAGTGTCAATATGTCCGAATTGTAAGAAACGCTCATTTAGAGCACTTTATAATGATTATCCAAAATGGATACAGTTTTGCCTATGTTGTAATAATCGAGAAGTAAATACAATAGAGAGCCCATTTGTTTATTAGATACAGCTATTTACGTATTTTGATTAGGAGGAAGAAATTTCGATATGAAAATATGGATTAAGGCTATTTGTATAACATCATTCGTATTTCAAATGGCAGCATGTAGCAATTCGACGCAAACAAAAAATGATTCAAGACCTGCCCAAGCAGTACAAAACGGGATACAACAGCACGTGGAAGGGAAAGGTATTGTTGATATTTCAGAAGCTTATAAGGGGAAAATAAAAGGCTTAGAGACTGTTAAAGGGAAGGTATTACATATAAAGGACGGAGATACGATAGACGTGAACGTAAAGGGGCAGAAACAGACGGTAAGGTTACTGTTATTGGATACCCCTGAGTCTGTATCTCAAAAAATCCCACCACAAAAGATGGGAAAAGAAGCCTCTTCCTTTTTAAAGAAACAGCTAGAAGGGAAAAGTGTAACTTTGGTTTATGATCGGGGACAAAAAGAAGACAAATACGGTAGGAAATTGGCTTACGTATTTTGTAACGGAATACATATTAATGAATTAATGGTCAAGTCTGGTTATGGGATAATAGCCTATATTTCTAGACCTAATACTACATTTCTACCTGAAATGCTAGAAGCAGAAAAAGAAGCAAGAGAATTAAAGGCTGGTGTGTGGAGCATTAAAGGATTTGTAGATGAAAAGAATCGGCATTATAACCGTAATGATGCAGCTTAATATCAATACTTATTCTAAAAGGAGGTTTCATGAATGAATGGGAACCAGAGAAACATGCTCTTATCTTTTTTTATTTCTACTTTCTTTATTTTTTTGAGTCTATTTCCATTTAGCGGTAATGAATATGTATATGTTATATCAAAAATTGGAGCTGCAGCTGGTGCAATAAATATTGTCATGATGAGTGTGTTCTTATATTTTCAAAACAAAAAAATGAAACATCTCTTAAATTAATACGGCAAAAGCGCTTGTTTTCCTTACTCGTATACATAAGAAAAGGGTAAGGAAAACCGAAAGGGGAATGTTTTAGATGAGTCAAATGCCAGGGTTCTTGAAGTTTGTTTTAGCAAAGGAAAGACGATATGTATATTTGGCTGTAGCAGAAAAGAAAAACAAACGAGTGAAAACACATATTGTATATAGATTCGGTCCACTAGAAAAAGCATTAGAAACCATGTATGGAATGCGTGACGATTTTGAGAATTGCTTTCCACCAGAGTTGAAAGATAAGGGGTATGACTGGGAAGATCTAAATGATTGGATACTATCCATTGAAACCGGTTATTCCAAATACGGAAATAAGTTAGTGACATTCTAAATAGATAATTGAGATAATATCACATCCTTATTATAAAACCTTCAATGCAACTAAACTCGTGTGAGGACAACATAAAATGGAATGGATTCGTAAGTACCACATTGCATTTGCTTGGACGATAGCTACTAGTGCAATGTTAATTAGTTTGTTTTTTAGTGAATGGATGAAGCTGCCGCCATGTGATTTGTGCTGGTACCAAAGAATGGCCATGTATCCATTAGTATTAATATTGGGGATAGGAATGTATAGAAGAGATCCGCATGTCAGCACGTATGCATTTCCATTTGCGTGTATGGGTTTAATGTTATCTGTATATCAAATTACAATTCAAGCGTTTCCTATTAGTGAGATGAAGACTTGTTCAGTAGGAGTTTCTTGTACAGAGGATTACTTGAATTTATTCGGTTTCATCTCAATACCTATGCTATCTTTTATTGGATTTTTAGCCATCATAATACTTCTATATATTGAATCTGATAGAGAGACAAAAGAACAAACAATATAGTGGTTATGAATGTAATCAAGTAAACACAACATACTTAAAATAGATAATTAAAATAAAACGAAATTATAAAAGGAGATATTTAAATGAAAACTATTCAAGCAAGTAATGAAATGTACAAAATCCCAGAGGCGAATGTAGAATTATTAAAGATTATGGCCCATCCAGTTAGGTTACAAATTGTGAAGGAGCTAGAACACCGTAAAATTTGTAATGTAACACAATTAACAGAGTTATTAGATGTCCCTCAATCTTTATCTAAAATGCGCGGGAAAATCTTGCGTTCTGAAAGAAGAGGATTAGAGATGTACTATCATGTTGCAAATTCTAAAGCATGTCAGATTGTTAGTGTGCTAGGTTTATAGAATAAGAGAATAAACAGATAATAGTTAGCTCATCCACTGGATTAAAAGCGTGAAAAAACTAGGAATTCATAATATCCGTAATGAAACACAATTAATAAAATTACTATATGTTACACATTATAAAAACCGAATTATTGAATTAATGAAAATATCGTGGATGTCCATCAAATCGTTGGCTTGATTTCCATTAAAGATTGTTATTTTAAATAAAGTTTAGAGTTTTACAAGATTTTATTGTTATATTTTTTTAAAATTAAACAAGCATAAACCTGTTCTAAATTTAGAACAGGTTTATGCTTGTTTGCGCATTAGAAATTAAATAACACTTCTTTTTAAAAATTAAAATATAAATTTAATTAGTTTTTTACTTTTTAAGATCATTAAATTTATTGAAATAGGGAAATTTTTAGAAAAATAACTTAAACGGTAAATTAATTAAAAGCATGAAACTTATAAGGCTATAGTGGTAGTACTCATTTATAAAAAATTATTGCTCTAACTATTTCGTGGAAGTAATATTTCCATGTTTTATGAGATTTAATTACTGAATTTTTCCTGTTATTCATAAATGTCCCTCCATTAAAATAATTTAAAAATCATATTTTTCTGCTGAAATTTGCATTTCTTTTTTATCTCTCCAGGATATATAAATAATGCATGTAATCAATAATAAAATAGGTAGTGTAATTGAAGTGCCTATAAAAGGATATGCGATCATACATAAGAAGCAAGAGATAGCTGCTGAGATTTTCCCTAGTTTTGATGAAATTAATTTGATACCAGAAGCAGTTCCTATAACATAAGTTGCAATTGCTAATGAATTAGGAATGAACACCAATTTTTCTAAACTTATATTGAAAAAATAACTAAAAGCTAACCCTGCAATCGCAATCCCTCCAACAAGTATTACAGCGCGTTTTGGAGTTGAGCGTTCTTCATCATAGTTATCTAACCATTGTGGAGCAGTTTTGTTATGAGCTAAAGAATACCCTAAGCGGCTTATACTCGCTATAAAAGCGTTAATGGTGCCTAGACAGATAGTAAAGGCTAAAATTCCTATGATCCATGCCCCATTAGTACCCATTACCTTTTTTATAACTGCAGCTAAAGATGCATTATTGATAGATTGAGCAGCCTCACTTGTTCCGAGAATATAAGACTGAGTACCAATTACTGATAAAGCAATCCCAATGTAAATAATTCCAGTTATAATAATAGCTCCCCATGTTGACATTAATATATTTCTTTTTTGAGGGCTTTTAAACTCCGGAGCAAGACTAGATATTGCTTCCCAGCCAAAAAATGACCAAAATATTAACATCATAGATTTACCAATAGGAACAATGCTTTCTTTACTTAAAGACCAGGTTAACGACTCAAGCTTAATATAAGGAATGGAAAGTATGATTGTAATTACTAATATAAAAAATGTGAGACTTGCAATTATCAGTTGAAGTTTACTACTAGTATGTAATCCGAAATAATTCCCTAAAATAGCGATAATTAATAATAACAGCGCGATTAAATAGGAGGAAAAATAGGGTAAATTAAAGGCGTAAGATATATAAACTCCACCAGTTAATGAAACTATAATCTGCCCAAAACTTCCGGCAACAAAGAAAAACCAACCAGAAATTACACCGACGTATCGACCGAAAGCGTTTGTGGCAAAGGTTGAAATCCCTCCAGCACTTGGGTATTGAATGGATAAAAAGGCGAAAGTACAAGCAAGGGGGATACTCAGTATCACCATAATAATCCAAGGTATAATCGCATTCGGTCCTGCTATTCCTCCCGTAATACCAGGTAATATTAATATGCCAGATCCTAGCACAGCTCCGACATACAATGAAATGCCTTTTGAAGTTGATATTGTTTGATTTCCTCCATTTTTCATATTACTCCCTCCTCTTTGTTACATTATAGTATGTGTTTGTTAAAAAATCTATTCATTATTGAAAGTATATAAGTTATATTGTATTATTTTAGTAGGCGAAACGTAAAAAATAATTACTTTAGTTTATTTTCAGAAAAGACAGATTAATGTTTTTCAACTTTTAATTACCAAAAACACACAGTCGTAAAGAAGGTTATTCAGTTTAAAATGGTACAATATGTAATGTGAATATGGAAAAAGGACTTCATTTTTATATGAAATCCTTTTAGAATTGAAATATTTAGTTTGTTGTTTCATCGGGGAGCAATAATCTATCTTGAATTGGGGAGGATAAAACAACTGAAGTATTTAGTTGAGCGAAAGGTATTAGACGATCAATTAATTCTCTGACACGTTTCATATTAGGGACAATAGCTTTCATGATATAACTACTTTGACCTGTTATTCTATGACACTCAACAATGTCGTACTCATCTTGTATCAATTCTTCAAATTTATGGCATTCTACTTTAACATTATTTACTTCAATCATCACGATAATTTCTTTACCTATTGCTTCCGGTGATATTTTTGTAGTAAAACCCTGAATTACATTGTTTTCTTGTAATTTTTTGATTCTTTCATTTATTGCTGGTCTACTTAAATTTAATTCTTTAGAAAGCTGTAGTACGGTCATACGACCATCAATTTGTAAAAATTCAATTATTTTTCTGTCTATTTTATCCAATTTGAACCAACCCCTCACTAAAATATGCTGAGTAATAATTTAAAAACCAATTTCGTTCAATTATCATAACACATAAAAAAAAATATCCAAATCTATTAATAATAATTTAATTTTATAACTGGAAAGGATTTTAAAAATGAACCTATTAATAATCAGTAAAAATAATGAGAATTTCAAAAGTGCACACAAATTACTTAATGTTCATGAAAATGAGATTTTATATGGAAGAGAAGCAAGAGATGCTGAATTATATTGTGGGAGAAAATTTTTAGATGGTGTAATCTTTGATCTACCTTATCCTACAAATGAGGAAATGGATTTTTGTGTAAAGTATAAAAGTAAAACACCTAAGACTAAAATAATGATTTTGGTGCTAGAAATATCACAAAATATGAAAGCTTCTCTTATAAAATCTGGCTGTGATGTTTTCGTGGTAGACCCTCCATCAGTATATATAGAAAAATTATCGACTTTTAGCGAATTAATAGGAACCTCTAAAGAAATGAAACATGAAAAAATTATTATTGATAATGGAATTATTTTTGATGTGAAAGGGTGGAAAATTATGAAAAATGGAAAGTCGATTTCTCTTCCAGAAAAAGAATATAGATTATTTTCTCTATTTGCAGAGAACAAAGAAAGGATTTTTACAACTGAAGAGTTATTAAATAATGTTTGGGATGAAAGAACAGAAAAAGAACGGGTTAGACAGTATATAAGTAAAATCAGAAAAAAAATTGGGGATGATGGAAAAAATCCTAAGTTATTAATACATGAAAATGGTGCTGGATATTATTTGAAAACTAATAAAATTTAATGAGGTTAATTTTTTTAAAAGAAGAGCTTCTACTAAAAATACACGCACAATACACGATGATTACATAGTTTTTATAGTTTTGCAGTGATAAATTAAAAATGAAAGATATGTTAATAAATAGAATATAAGTAAAAAGGAGGTAATTGTTATGCATGTAAAAACATTAGATAGAGAAAATCTAAAGTTTGAGTACGATCTTTATGCACAAAGAAATTTTCCATGGAAAGATGTTGTAGATCCACCTTTTGGCGGAGCATGGTGTGTATTGCAACCAGGACAAACTTCAGCCCCACATAATCATGACGAAAAAGAAGTTTTTATTATTGTAAAAGGAAAAGGGTTAGCGCGAGGAGATGAAAAAACTAGAGAAGTAATTACGGGAGATGTTATATATTTCACTCCATTTACAGAACACTGTATTACAAATATTGGTGAAGAACCGTTAGAGTTTGTCAGTCTTTGGTGGGATGGGCAACCGGAAAATAATGAAAATGAAATGGAATATCAAATTTGAATAATGAGGAGAGAAGTAAATGGATAAAAAAAAATATTTAGTAACAGCAGCCCCTCCAACTTCAAATGGTAACTTGCATATTGGCCATTTAGCTGGTCCATTTTTAGGGGCAGATGTTTTCTCAAGAATTCAACGCATGTTAGAAAATGATGTTCTTTATATATCCTACGGTGATGATTATCAAGATTATGTTGAAAGAAAGGCTTTAGAAACTAATAAAACACCAGAAGATATTTCTACATTTTATACGAACGAGATGAAAGAAACGCTTAGGATAGCTCATATGTTACCAGATCATTTTCCAGGATCAAAAGATATCCCAATGCATCCTCAAGTAATGCAGGAAATCTTTTTAGATTTATATAAAAATAATCAAATTGAATTTATGAATGTCACTACTTTTTATTGTGAAAAGTGCGAAAAATTCGAATACGAGGCTTATGCAAGAGGAAATTGTCATTATTGTGGTAGTCCTTCGGACGCAAACTATTGCGAAAGTTGCGGACAACCTCAAGAGGCAGGTATGTTATTGGATGCGAAATGTCACACTTGTAAAAATGAATTGAACTTATACATAGAAGATAGAGCATATTTTCCTCTATCACAACATAAAGAGGCCTTAGAAAAATATTATGAACACAAAAATTGGCGCCCTGACGCAAAAGAACTTTGCGAAAAGATTTTAGATAAAAAAATTGATGCACCTGTTACTCGAAAATCAAAATGGGGCATAAAAGTACCTTTAGAAAATAGAGAAAATCATATATTAGACACTTGGTATGGCGGTCCTGCTGGATACATTAGTGCCACGATGGACTGGTCTTCATTGCAACCCTATAAAGATAAATGGAAGGAATATTGGCAATCTGAAGATACAAAATGGATTGCTTTTGTAGGGTATGATTGTACTTTTTCACATGGAGTTTTTTATCCAGCTATGCTAAAAGCACATGGGAAATATAATGCTCCTGATACAGTTGTGACAAATAAATTTTATGGTTTAGATGGTGAAAAAATTTCAACTAGTCGCAATCATGCTATTTGGGGTAATGATATTTTTAATTTAGTAAACTCTGATGCGGTACGATTATATCTTGCTTCAACTGCACCAGAAAGCACAGAGATGAATTTTAATTTGGATGATTTCAAACAATTCGTAAATAAGGATTTAGCTGATGCGTGGAATAATTGGTTACAAAGTTTATTTAATGAGGCGGCAAGTTTAGGAATTACATCAATAGATTCAATCTTCGATAATCCTGCTACTAATTTAGAAAAAAAGGCAATCAATTGCCTTGAGCAAATATCAGTTTATTATGACGCAGAAAATTTCTCGTTACAAAAAATTACTAGCTTAATTTTAGAACTAGCTAGAGAAGCTATGGATAGCTACTGGCGCTTTGATAGAACTGTTCATGAATCTAATTTAGCAATGATTAAAGAAAATTTGAAGGTAGTTAGATTGTTGGCTGTTATTGCATCGCCTATAATGACAGAGTTTTCAGTTAAAATAATGGATATTCTTGGAGAGAAAAATATTGAGGAAAGAAAAATCTACCTTTGGACAGATTTAAAGAATAAAACTCAGATATTACCGAAAAAACCCTTAGAACCATTCTTTGCAAAAGTACCACAAGGTGTGTTTGAGAAATTATCAGCATACAAAAAGGGAGTTGTTAAATAGTGGTAGTAGATGCAATTAAATTTGGTGCAGCGGGTGCATTAAGTGGCATAAGAACTGCGCAAACTCCACAATTCTACAACGGTGTAAAAATCGCGGTGGACCACTGGAATTTAAACAATTCAGTCAAAGCAGAAGTGGTTTGGGGTGATGATCAAGCAAAAGCAGAAATCGCTCCTGAAGTAGCACGTGATTTCCTATCTCAAAAAGTAGAAGGCGTAGTGGGTCATTTTAGTAGTATTTGCGCATTAAAGGCATCGACAATTTATATGGAAAAAAATGTTCCATTAATTCTTCCAGCTGCTACAAATTCGATGCTTACAAAGCAAAAAAATGTTTTTAGAATGTGCGCAACTGATGACGAATCTAGTAAATTAATTGCAAACGTATCTATAAACATTATAAAAGCTAATCGAATAGCTTTTATAAGTGATAGCAGCTTTTATGGTATGAACCACATTGAATCAATATATAAAGAAACGATAAAAATTAAAAAAATTGATGCCATGGTTATGCACTGGAAAGAACATAATGACGTGATAACTTTAGTTGAACAAATATTGGGATTTAATCCTAATTTAATAATATTTTCAGGAAGATGCCACGATGCAGTGCATTTTATGAATTCGTTTAGAAAAAATATGAGAGAAATGTCATTTGTTTTTGGAGATGATGTCATAGTAAAAGAATTTACTGATAATGTGAATAGTACAGAAGGGAATATTTGGGCTGTTGGGCCATCACCAATTCCTTTAAACGATACATCTATCCAATTTATAGATGAATATGAATCTATTGTAGGATCGAAGCCTGGATTCTATGCAGCGTCTACTTATGCATCTGTTCAATTACTTTTACAATCTATTATGAAAAATAGATTGGAGAACGTAGACTTACTGGATGTAATAGCTGAAAACGAGTTTGAAACCATAATTGGGAATGTAAAATTCGATTCAAACCATGAACTAAAAAATCAACCGATATCATTATGGAATTTAAAAAATGAAATTTTTGTACCAATTAAATAAAAAATTATGTTGGAGGTAAGAAAAATGATAAATTATTCAGAAGAAATTTACGATCTAATTGGAATTGGGTTTGGACCAGCAGGAATTGCACTTGGAGTGGCAATTGATGATCACAATGAAGGCTTAAATGAAGAAAAATCAATAAAAGCATTATTTTTAGAAAAAGCAAATGATTCAACATGGCAGGGAAATATGCTTTTACCTAGAGCTCATATACAGCATCATTTCTTTCGCGATCTTGTAACTCCATATAATCCTAGAAGTAAATATACTTTTGCCAATTATTTGAAAGAGAAAGGACGTTTATTTCAATTTGGTTTACTAGGTTTAACACCTGGACGCATTGAATGGAATGATTATATTTCTTGGGTTGCACAACAATTAAATCAATACGTTATATATCAACAAAACGTAATTGAAATCAACCCTATAAAAGATGCTGAAGGAAATATTGATTTGGTGGAAGTAATTACAAAAGATGTTGTTTCTAACGAGGTTAAAAAGTTTAAGGCTAAAAACATCACAGTAAATACAGGTAGAACTCCATATATTCCAGAACAATACAAACCATTTATGGGGGAAAAAGTATTCCACCCACACTTTTTCAAAAAGAAAATTGAAAACTTTAAAGCAGAAGACAAACCAAATTTTGCAGTTATTGGTTCAGGCCAAAATGCTATTGAAGTTATTTTAAGTATCTCAAATAAATTCCCGGAAGCGGATGTATATTCTATTAATAGAAATTTAGGTTTTAAGACATATGATTTAGGGCAATTCAGTAATGAAGTCTATCATCCAGAATTTGTAGATTATTTTTATGGTCTTACAAAAGAAGAACGCCAAAAATTATTTGATGAACAAATGAAAGCAACTAATTATTCAGCTGTAGGTCCTCATGTAAGTACAGATTTATATTGGAAAGTGTATGAGCAAAGTATCGAAGGTATTAACAAAATACATGTGATGAGATGCCAAGAAATTCTCGATGTAAAAGATGTAGAGAATGGTTACGAATTACATTTAAAGGATAACTATACAAAAGAAGAGTTGTCTATCAATGTCGATGGTATTGTCGTTTGCACAGGGTTTACAGAAGAAAAAATTCCTAGACCACTAGATAGCATTTTAAATTACCTTGAATTACATAAGGATGGAGATATTGATATTTCAAGGGATTATGAAATTGCCACAACAAATCAGTTTAACGTTGGGGTATATGCAAATGGAATCACAGAACGTACTCACGGTATTAGTGATGCTACATCATTTAGCATGATGGCATTAAAAGCAAAACATATTTTTGATCATGTGCAAGAATCTAAAAAAGCTAATCAAGAATTATTACATGTATAAGTTACTCATACAATTTGAGGTGAACAGATGGAAATTAATACAGAAATAGTGATAATTGGTGGGGGAATAATTGGAGCTAGTATAGCTCACTACCTTACTGTATCCGGTCAAAAAGATGTCGTTTTGTGTGAACAAGATCGACCACCAGGCATTGGGGCAACTAAAATGTCTGGTGGACTAATTAGGATGAGCCATACACACAGTATTCAAGCAAAACTGGCATGGGAAAGTTATGAAACTTTTTCAAATTGGGAAGAGACTATAGGCGGAAGCTGTGGTTTTAATAAAACAGGTTTTGCTTTATTGGTTGGGGAAGAACGAAAAAATAACTTAGTGGAAAATACAAATGAATTAAACAAAATAGGTATACCAATAAATTTAATAAAGCCGCAAGAACTTCAAAAAATGCAGCCCAATGTATCCATGGAAGGGGTTTCCATAGTAGCACATGAACCCCTTAGTGGATATGGTAATCCAAATTTAGCGACTTTAGGATTTATTAATAAAGCAAAAAATAATGGGTTAAAAGTAATGGAAGGTACTAAAGTAACAGGTTTTAAAATGAAAAACTCCAAAATATGTGGTGTCACGACTAATATTGGGAATATAAATGCAGAGAAAGTTATTATTTGCAGTGGTGCTTGGACATCAAGATTTTTAGATTTAATCAATGTACCCTCTCCTATAGAATGGAAAAATATAGGCATAAATTTTTTTAGGTGTGAAAATAATTTATCCACCACTTCTTTAATGACCTATATTGATGATGTTTATGGTTGTTATTTCCGACCACTTAACTCAAAAGAAATCTTGGTAGGTGTTTCATCGAATAATGGAAAGCAAATGTATAGTGCTGAGAAAAATATGTTGGATATAGATGATGTTCAATTAGCCTATGAGACAATTAATAAACGTATATTTAACAATGAATTTAAGCCTTTAGGCGGTAGGTATGGATTTGATGCATATACGCCTGATAAACATCCTGTTATTGGAGATATCCAGGGAATAGACGGTATTTATATTGCTACTGGATTTAGCGGAGGGGGATTTAAAATCGCTCCTGCTATTGGGAAATCGGTAGCAAAAGAAATATTGGAAGGAACCGAGGATGCTTGTCTAAGCAAGCTTAGATTACATCGATTTGAAGAAGATAATCTCATCGTTCCACAAAAAACATACACATATATGTAAAGTAAGGAGAGGATCTTATGGAAAAAAATATTAATATCGAAGTTTTTCAAGCCACACTTAATGATTTAGAAACAGTAACAGATCTTTTTGATAAATATAGAGTTTTTTATAAGCAACTTTCGAACGTAGAACAGAGTCGTGATTTTTTAAAAGAGCGATTTGAAAAAGAAGATTCCGTTATTTTTGTAGCTATATTTAAAGACGAAAATGGTAAATATACGGGTGCTGGATTTGTACAGTTATACCCTTCATTTTCTTCTGTATCGATGCAAAGGCTGTGGATCTTAAATGATTTATACGTGGATTCAAAATATAGAAAAAATGGTGTTGCCAAAGCTCTAATGGAGAAGGCTAAAAATTATTCTGTAAAAACAAAGGCAAAAGAATTAGTTTTACAGACAGCTGTAAATAACTATCCGGCACAGTCACTGTATGAATCTATAGGATATAAGAAAACCGAAGATGTTTATGAGTATACGTTTTCACTAAAACAAGAATATTCGCAGAACAAATAATTTCTGGAATGCAGAAAATGATCAAATTTAGTGAGAAATATAAAAAAAGATGCGTTAAGTTTTCTGAAGTTTGGGAACATGATGGCTGGTATTTTAAGGTGTATACAATTGCTCTTGATGATTCTAAAATCTCTCCTTCTTTAGTTAATATAGCTAAGCAAGAGACTATAAAAAAAATTGATGGAGTCACTTTAGAAAATACGGTTTATAAAATCGGTATTATCATTGTACATGAAGCGCGTGAAGCAGAATTTTTATTAATAAACTGGTGGTTTAACGAAAATATGTTGAGTTCTCATATATATTCTTGCCCTAAAGATAATTATGGCTTATTAGAGTATTTATCTCCAAAAGGTGGCGGAATGTGTGTGTGGGAATTACAAGTATTATGGTTTGAAAAGAATGCATGGATTAATCATGTTTTATTAGAAGGAAGTGTAGCAAACTTCCATGCATACTTAAACTGTCGTTTTAATGGATGGATCTAAAATGTACCAATATATTTGAAAGGGTGTTAATCATGGAAGGTGTAAAAAATATATCCATAAAAACTTTTGACGAGTTAGAATCTCAAGTCAGAAGTTATAGTAGGAACTTTCCTACAGTTTTCAAAAGTTCCAAAGGATATAAACTAAGAGATATAGAAGATCGGGAGTATATTGACTTTTTCTCAGGTGCTGGAACGCTAAATTACGGTCATAATAACCCTCGTATGAAAAATGCTATTATTGATTATTTAAATAGTGATGGTATAGTACATAGCCTTGACATGGGAACAATGGCAAGAGGGCTATTTTTAGAGAAATTTAATGATATAATTCTCAGCCCAAGAAATTATGAATACAAGATTATGTTCCCTGGACCAACTGGAACGAACTCAGTAGAAAGCGCATTGAAGATTGCACGTAAAGTTACTGGGAGAACCAATGTTATTAGTTTTAGTAATGCTTTTCATGGAATGACACTTGGCTCGCTTTCCCTTACAGGTAATGCATCAAAACGTAAAGGTGCAGGGGTTCCTTTAAATAATGTTACTATAATGCCTTATGATCAGTATATTCAAGGGCAAGAATCCATCCGTTATTTAGAAAAATTTCTTGAAGATACCGGAAGTGGAGTGGATTTACCTGCTGCAATTATTTTGGAAACCGTGCAAGGAGAAGGCGGACTGAACGTGGCGAGTTTTTCTTGGCTAAAAGAAATTGAGCGTCTTTGTAAAGAATACGGAATTCTTTTAATAGTAGATGATATCCAGGCGGGGTGTGGAAGAACAGGTACATTTTTTAGTTTTGAACCAGCTGAAATAAGCCCAGATGTCATTTGCTTATCTAAGTCTATAGGTGGCTTTGGGCTACCAATGGCTTTAACATTAATTAAGCCAGAACATGATAGATGGAGCCCAGGCGAACATAATGGAACTTTTAGAGGAAACAACCTTGCCTTTGTTGCTGCAATGGAAGGGTTAGAATACTGGAAAGATCAAAAATTCGCACTAGAACTAAGAGATAAAGCTGATTACATTGAAAAACATTTATCTCGTATAATTTCAGAATATCCTGAAATTAATGGTGTGTTAAAGGGAAGAGGCTTAATGCAAGGAATAGCTTGCTTAACTCCTAATTTAGCAAAAGAAATATCAAAAAAGGCGTTTGAAAAAGGTTTAATAATTGAGACATCTGGACCAAGTGATGAAGTTATAAAATTATTACCGCCTTTAATTATTGATATTGAAGGCATTACAGAAGGTATTTCAATTTTAGAGTCTAGTATAAAAGAATGTATTTTAAATTTAGAATTTTAAAATGATATAAACTTTACAAATAAAATCCTTTTCTTATTTAGTAAAGGATTTTATTTGTAAAGATAATAAACCATGTATGAGTAATGACGAAAAAATTACTTAAATAATAGGGGTGTTAATGATGAAAGAGTATATTTTATTATTAGGAGCAGACCAATTTTTAAGAGAACGTTCACTAGCTGGGGCTAAGTCTATAAGTCATTTACCCGTTTGGACAGCTGATTCAAATGCTAAGACTAAATATAATAGATATTTTGATAATTGTATTGAAGCAGATCCGCAAGATTCTATGAAATTGTTAAAGGTTATAAATGAATATAAAGAAAAAGGCTGGACACCTAGAGTAATTGTTCCTTTGAATGATTGGACTTTGAAGGCAGCTAACGAAGTGAATCAGCAATTGGGTTTAAGACATTTAAATTCAAATACAGTAAATTTAGCAAGGAATAAATTCGCGATGAAAAAGTCGTTTTTCGAGCATAGCGTAAATACCGCTCCTTTCCACTTAATTCAAGATGAAAGTGAGTTGCAATTGGCTGTAAATGATTTAGGACTTCCTGTTGTCATTAAACCTTATGATTTTGGAGGAAGTGCAGGGGTGTATTTAGCGCGTACTGAGAATGAAGCAATTCAGGCATTTAAAGAATCACAAAAAGTTTTAGAGGAATATGGTGAAATATTTGGGGTAGAAGGAGATAAATATTTAGTTGAAAAATATATAGATAGTAGAGATGAAGTTTCTGTAGAGGTAGTTTGTTTTGATAAACAGTACCAGGTATTAACTGTCACCGAAAAGTATTTATCACCAGAGCCTTGGTTCTCAGAAATGGCCCATTTGGTTCCTAGTCATAGAGTAAATGATGAGGAATTACGTGAGCTAGCATGTGAAGCTTGTAGGGCTTTAGATATTGAATTTGGATTAGCCCATGTAGAAATTAAAATAAAGGATAATGAATTTTGGGTAATTGAAGCTGCTGCAAGACCAGGGGGCGATGGGATTATGGATCAAATTGAAAGAGCATACGGAATTAATCCATACAGTCTACATGTTAGTTGCTATTTAAACGAAAATCCATTTATGCATATTGAAAAATTGGAGCCAACTCAAAGTGCAGCTATAGCATTCTTAAAGGCACCATCAGGTATTATTAAAGAAATTAAAAATACTGATAATTTACCTGAAGAAGTACATTCATTGGAAATACAAGCCCATGTTGGAAAAGTATCAGCTGACCCTATCTTCTGTCTTTCAAGAGAAGGAACCGTGGAGTATACATGGCAAAATTTATTCGAAACAAAAACTGATAAACCATTAGAGATGACAAAAGTATTATCTGAAGAAATTTTTGAAGTAGAGGAATGTTAGTATGTATTTATACGTTATATTATCAGGTTTATATAGATTCATATGCGGTGCTCTTTTATTAGCGATAAACTGGAAACTAGCGACTGATGGTAATGATAATTTCGCATCATTAGCAATGGCTACGATAGTTTCTTTTGTACCCGCAATATTTGTACCTATATTTGCAAAAAAAGCTTTAAATAAGTATGCTGGATCAAAAATAACAGGTGTAGGATTAATCGGAGTCGTTTTCTGTTGTTTATTATTGTCGAATTATTATCAAATTAATTCTAGTGTAGTTATGATAAATTTCGTTGCTTGGATTTTTTTCTTTCTACTAGAGTCAAGTTGGGAAATGTGGTTTGCTAATTTAGCAAAAAAATATAATGAATTACAAGTAACTAGGTTTAGTTCTATTTCTATGACAGTTAATCAGGTTGCGTTAATGATTGGACCAATTTGTGCTCCTTTTGTAATAAATAAACTAGGGTATAGTAATTTTTACGTTGTGGTTTCAGTAATATTTTTTGTTTTTGGTTTCATCGCATTTTTGCAAAAAGGAACCGTGGAAGAGATTGTAAAGTCTGATACTGTAAAATTAAAAACGTTTAACCCTTTACTTTTTTTATCTTTAGCATTAATTTGGCCAGTCTTGGGTGGAATAAATTTTATGCTTCCGGTTCAGGTTAGTATTCAAAATGGAAAAATGATGGATGTTGGAATTTTGGACGCTTTTATTAGTGTGGGAATGGTTTTAATAGGAATCTTTTTATCAACTATTAAAATAGCATCAGATATGTATAAAATTATACTGTCATGTATTAGTATAGTGATTGGTTTATTAATTTGGAATTTCATTAATTTAGGAATTATAGGTTTTGGCATTGCTTTAGCATTTTTAGGTTTTGGTTTTGGTGGATTAAGGATCATTACTAGAAGTGTTATGGCGAATAACTACACAAGTGCAGAGGTAGGGCAGATGGTTTCTAGAGCAAATGCTTGTGCTTTGCCTATTCTAGCGTGTGTATTGTTTATTTCAAGAATAAATATTTCTTATACATGGTTGAGCCCATTTATATTAGCTTTTTTAATGGCGGCATTTTTATTATTTGGAATAAAGTATGAACAAAATAAAAATGTTATAGCTTCAGAAAAGGAGAATGAAATTAACTGCTGATTATTCTAAAGGTAATTTCATTACTTATATGCAATTACAAAGGGAATAAGAATAAATAATTTAATTTTACTGATTGAATTTGTTTAATGTGAAAACTACTTAATGGATAATCTAAGTAGTTTTCATATTATGATTATTACATACTTCCAAAAGTGCTCTTAAAGGAAGGGGATATATGTTTAAAAAAATTAATGAAGACATTATGTGTGTGTTAAATTCTGATCCTGCAGTGAAAAATAAAATAGAAGTACTCCTTTGTTATTCAGGAGTACATGCAATTTGGCTATATCGGATTAGCCATTTTTTTTGGATGAAAAATTTTTTATTAACAGCTAGAATCATTTCACAGCTATCTAAATTCTTAACTGGTATAGAAATCCATCCAGGTGCTAAAATTGGAAGGAGATTGTTTATTGACCATGGAGTTGGTGTCGTTGTTGGGGAAACATGTGAAATTGGAAATGATGTGACATTATTTCAAGGCGTGACTCTAGGTGGTACAGGCAAAGAAAGTGGTAAAAGACATCCGAATATCGGAGACAATTGCATTATTTCTAGCGGGGCGAAAGTATTAGGTGCTATCAATATAGGTGAATATTCTAAAGTAGGGGCCGGTGCGGTCGTTTTGAAAGATGTTCCTAGCAATTCGACAGTTGTAGGAGTGCCAGGACAGATTGTTATTCATAATGGCAAAAGAACAAATAATTTACAACCTCAAAAATTGTTGGAAGAAATTTTAGATTCTAATAAATCTTTAAAGATGGAAATAGAAGATTTGAAAAAAGAAATACAAATTTTGAAAAGAGAAAAGACTGAAATATTAGTCACTTCAAATGAAAGTTGAGGAGATATAAAAATGTATAATAAAAGAATTATTAATTTGGAAATTCCTTCGTATAATGCTATAAATTTCTTAGAAATATACAGATTACCACAAGTTCATTTGAATCAGGCTCTTAATATAACTCAACATCTACAAAAATCATTAAGCCTGCAAACGCTTAATCTTGAGTTCGACCAATTAAAGGATTTAATTACTGAAATTCCGGGAGGAAATATTTTAAATACGATTAACCAAAGGGTAGAATATAATGAGATTAATACTACCTGTGCAATAAATAATATCGTGGATATCGTTAAAAGTAATTGTGAGATGTTTGAAGATGATTTTTTATTACAATCTAAGCTAGAAAGTGTAATTTCAAACGTATTTTTAAATCTTGCTAATCAAGAAAAAAATTCGTATGTTTTTTATCATGAAAAATTATCTTACAAAACTAGCTATAGCTATCATGTTATTTTTGTAATAGATAACATGGAATCCAGTTTAAATGTTTTTCCAATTTCATTTAATATTAATGTGGATTCCAGTTATGAAAATCTAAACAAAAACTCAATTAATGATCTTCAATCTTATAAAATTAGAATTAGTGGAATGAATTTTGCGATAAGTAAAAACAATGAATTAGCAAAAATAATGGAAAGAGTAACGGAAAGTACCTTATAGATCATAAAATATTTTTTATAATAACTGGTTCTTTTGGTTCGATAGGTCTATAGAGCACTAGATAAATAAACAAAAGTCCTTACATTAATTAACGTGAGGGCTTTTGTTTATTTATCAGCCACCAGTATGATCGTGAACATATTGTACAATTGTATCCTTGCTAAGTACTTTTTGAGTATCGGTTACATGCTAAATTAAAATATGAATGTAAATGCAGCTGTAATCCCAATTATGCTAAAAATTACTTTTTTCATTTTAAAGTCTTCTTCTCAAAATTTTTTCTTCTATTGTTTTAAAAATGAAAAATACAGAATTGATACGATCCAAGGATGGGAGAGAAAATATAAAATGGAAAAAGATTATCGTAAAATGGTTGAATTAATAGGTAGGGAGACAATAATTATAAATCCAGAAAATACTACGACATTGAATTCTTTGACAATTTCTATAGATGATGAAAATGATAATGGAAAATAAAAAATATATGAAATAGGGGTAGCTATGCCAAGTACCCCTATTTCATTTTGGTTGAATTACAGTTCTAAAAGTCCCTTCAACTGAATGTGATTCAAAATTTTCATAACTTGTTTTATATGGAAACGGAAATGCTAGCACTTGATAATTTTTCTTTTTGTCTGACTCTGGTAATTTTAATTGAAATACTTTTTTCTCATTAGGGTTAACAGTTACATACAGCACTAATTCTTCATTAATCAGTGGTACTTGTTCCCAATCTAAAAAGGATACTAAGGCATAATCCATAGCCTCATCAGTGGGATTTCCTACAGTTAAATAAACCTCTTGCCCACTTTTTGCAGACATCAAAGCAATTAATTCATCTTCTGTTTCGCTAATAAAAACATTATCAATTGGTTGTTTATCGCTTGTTTTTAAGGGTGCAATACTCTCGTACTGATAATAAGGAGGTGTTTTATTTTCTAAACTATACCGCAAAGGTAATACTTGCTGCACTGCTCCTGCTTTATCTAAATCTAATTTTTCTACCAAGAGATCTGGATCTTTAATGATTAAATATGCCACTTCATTTATATTGTCATCTACTTTGTTGGAAATGTTTGTATCTACAGTTGTATTAGCTTTAGCAAGAAAAGTATGACTTTCATCTTTGTTTTTATTTGCTTCAAATGGAACTTGTTGAAAATTATTCATTACAAGGATTTTATATTTCCGATCTTTGTCAATATAATTTTTAAAAGTAATCTTTGAGTCAATTTTCCCGTCGGATATATCTTTTAATACACTCCCGTTATCTATTATTTTATTTTCTTTCCCCATCATTCCATACCCCAAGCGATTAGATCCTTTTGTGAGTTGCTCTTCAGTAGATGTTTCATTTGAATTTGAATTTTCTTTATTATTAAGAACAGCAAAAACAATAATAGAAATAATACATATAAAAACTAAAATAAATAGAATCCAACTCTTTTTCATAATCGCTCCTTACTATTCATCAGTATAAAAAGATTAATCTAATAATCATTGTACACTTGAATATTAGATCAACCTTTTTTTATTTATGAATTAATATTATATTTTTATGTCACATAAGTTAGTTGTTTTATGAAGTTTTTGTTTCATGGTTAACAGTTACATATCCGGATTTTTCATACGTATGATTACCAATAGCTCTAGAAATATATTTAATACCTGTACTTACTGTTGCACCTGCATAAGTTGAATTATTAGTAGAATCTGTTTTTGTCCCCATAAGCCCACCTAGATCGTTATATGCTCTTGCTTTAGCTACAATTTTATTTTGTTTCAATGTAGCCGAGGATGTTGCTGTTGCACTTATAAGTGGTGGGACTAAATATCTTGATACTTTTGAATTAACAGTAGGTTTTGCCGCTAGACCTGGAGCATTCTCTAAAGGATTCAAACTCTCTTGTATCGTTGTTTTGTCTTCTACCTCACGGTTATCATAGATAGTGTCTCCAACACGATACACTAACTCTTCCGCACTCGCATTTGGTGATATTACACCAAACGAAACAACGCCTAATGTTAGAGCAAGTGAGGATACTCTTAATTTTCTTAATACATTTTTCATAATTTCTCCATCTCCTTTTAAAGTAGTAATAGGTTCTATTACATAATACAATCTATTAATAATTTTTGGAATATTTTTCCTGTAAGTGGAATATTATGATGTGATGGAAAACATTGGTTTATTCAGTTTTGGAAAGGATATATTTTTTTGTTAACTATTACTCTCTTATAATTATTAATAATAAAAAAGATTATCTTTTCTTTCGTGTATAACCCCATCATTAAATGGATTCCATAGGAACATAGGGAAACAAAGAAGAGTAATTCTTCGGTAATAAGGAGTAATAGAAGAAATGAAAGATAAAATATAGTAAGAACGAAACAATGATGCTTAATGCGTTTTTTCACAAAGAAGCATATAGGGATTCTTATAAAAAATAAAAGTCCTCACAATGAAGTGAAGACCTTTGTTTATTTATCATCCGCCAGTATGACCGTGAGCATATTGTACAATTTTATCCTCGCTAAGCGCCTTTTGTGTATCCGTTACGTGGCTAGAATTTAATATAAATGTGAATGCAGCTGTAATCCCAATTAAGCTAAAAATTACTTTTCTCATTTTAAAGCCTCCTTCTCAAAGTTTTTTTCTTCGGCTTGATGGCTAAGATAAAAATAGTCACTTGCTTTTGAACTGTTATTTTCTTGATGGAATAAAACCGCTAATTTTTTAGCGTATTCTTGTACGTACTCATGTAGGTTTTCTCTCTCAAAATAAGAGATTCCTGTTTTAATTGTCTTTTCTAATTCGTCAGCAGTTACTTTTTGATTTAATTTTTCTAAAATTAAAAAGTGGTGTTCGTACTCTTCATTTTTAAGTTCTCTACAAACTTCTAATCCTTTATCTATAAGGTTAGAAGTTTCCTCTAAATCTCCTATTTTCATATGCTCTCTAGCCTTAATAAAGATTGCTTTATAATCTTTAGGGAGTTCATGTATTACTTCAGATAAGTAGCGTATTGCTAATTCAGATAAATTTTGGCCAGCATACATTAATCCTAAGTTGTGACGAACAAACGTAATAAATTTTTCTTCACCTGATTTTTTAAATGTATTAATAGCTGTAATAAAGTGTTCTTCAGCTTCCTCAAATTGTTTTAAGTGCGTACAAGCCAAACCAATTAAATTATCACATAACGCAATAGTAGTGTCATATCCTGCATGTTTTTTAAAAATCTCTTTTGCCTTAGTAGCTTCTTTGATAGCCGCCAATGGCTTGTAGATATGATAATGGAAAGTGGATAGTTTGAAATAAAATTCTGCATGTTCAACTTCATCCGGAATATGGTTTAATAGTTCCTCAGCTTTGTTGTAATGTTCTTTTGCACTTGTAAAATTACCTGTAATATTTGAATGAATAGCTTTAAAGAAATGGTAGTAGTACGATAAAAACTGATCTGCAGGCACCTCTAATGATTCAACCTTATCAAAACTATCTTTTCCAATACTTAAACTATCAATAATTTATCTCTACTAAAGTGGAAGCTTATTAGATTTTTAGGTTTACAATTCACAGATAGTCTAAGTTAAAGGGCTATTTTTAGTTGAGAAGTTAATGATAGCGATAATTAAGGGGTTTTTAATAGAGATTTTGTTTTACCATGTAAATAAGTAATTTGATGTCGAATAACTGCAGAAATATAAGATAGAATATTCTTATTAATTTTTCTACAGTTTCAAACTATATACATATAAAGGTAATAGGATTATATTTGCAGTGAAAGAGAAAACAATAGATGGAAGGGAATGTTTTTATGTTTAAAAAAGCAGCACTTGGTATTTCATCTTTAGCAATCACTGCGTTTTTCGGATTAGGAATGGCAACAGAAGCTTCTGCCGGACCTGCAGCACCACTTACTTCACTAAATGTCGTACAAGTAGAGTCTGAGCAAGGTGGAGTAGAAACGATCAATCCAAACAGTTTTAGCACAACACGTGATCACGGGGGGAAATACTTATATATTACTACAAAGGAAATGGGATATGGTCAAAATCCATTTGCGAGAATGGATGGTTTTAATGTGAAAAGTATTGGCTCTACTATAATTGGTGGAAAACCAATTGTTGGTTGGTATTATAAGTGGGATGCTTCTGGGCATCAGCAAGGAACATTTGAATACCAAAAAACATCTATTAACGCTCCATTTAATACAATGCGAACTTCAATCTATATCAAATAAGTTGTCTATAAAGTTGTAGGAGTATGACAAGTGAGATTCAATTTATAAAATTGAATCCATTTATATGAGAGATAAGAGCCTTCCTTAAGAGAATGGCTCTTATTTTTATGTCAATAGCCATCAATGCCTTCATGAAAATAAAATCGATACTTATCCACATATGCAATTTTGCATATACGCTATTAATATTTTTTTATAGGAATATAATAATTCTTTGTGATTAATAGAAGAGGAGTTGATATATATGAAGAAGCTTGCAACATTGCTCTTATCATTATTTTTACTAATTTCTGCAGTTGCACCCTCATATGCATTTGCCGAGACAGGTAATACGACTGGCTGGGTTGTAGAAGGAGAAAAGAAATATTATTATGATAAACCAGGCGTGAAACGTACTGGGCTATTACGATTGGGAGATGAAACGTATCTCTTCGATAAAAATGGAAATCTATCAGTGGGATGGAATACCATTGACGGGAAGGACTATTACTTTGATAGAACAACTGGTGCCGCCCAAAAAGGATGGTTTCCGCAGGCAACGCATTGGTACTTCGCAAATGACGAAGGGGCAATTCAAAAAGGTGATGTAACCTACAAAGGTAAAAAGTTTCAATTCGACAGAACAGGAAAAATGGTCAAAGGATGGGTGAAAATAAAATCTTTTGATCATAACATATACGGTTCAAGAACAGTTTTAAGAGGATATAATCCTATTCAAATTGGAGACGATGAAACTCTTGAAGTAGTGGGGGAAGATGGTCCCTTATGGTTTAGAGTAAATTATAACGGTAAGACATACGTTGTAAAGAAACTATTTGTAGTTGTTTTTGACCAATCTTTATCGGATAAAATGGACGAGATTAGTCAAGGTGTAGACGATTTAAAATTCGGTCTAGAATTAATTCAAATACACTCAAAACGATTAGCTGATGCCAATCAAGCGAAAAATATTGATACGGCTGTTCTCGAATCAAGTGAATTGGCACACAGCATGAATCAATTCCTAACAACATTAAAAGGATCACACATTAAGAGCTTTGTTGATAACATAAACGCAAAGGAAGCTGATCCAAATGTTCAAGTAAAATATCAGTCAATCCTCACGAATCTGCAAATGATGGAAAATGATTTTAGTAAAATCCATAAATTCATGCTATTAAAAGATAGTATTATGGTTTTAGATAAAGCTAATAAGGATTCTGGCGATATTATTAACAATGTACAGGCTGCTAAAAATCTGTTACCAGAAACAAAAAAACAATTAGCAGAATACAGTGCAGAATACATGGATGTAATTGCAGCGTCACTTAACATGTATAATGGTTTTCCAGTAGAAGTAGGAGAAGCATATATTGAACCCATAGAAAAATTCATAAATTCCTTACCACAAGAAGAGCTCCGAAAACAAGCTGACGGATTAAAAGATACTGCAACAGAGATTAAAGATTGGCGTGAAGATTTTAAGGGTAGAATACCTGCATACAAATCAATGGCTAAAGATTTACACACTTTTAATAAAAGTGTAGATAAATTTGCTAAGTCAGTTGATACGGCAGCTAAGTCGCTACATAAGCAAGCATTAATGGCCGAAGATTTAACAAGAAGTGTTTCTACGCATATTAAAGAAGCACAACAAGCTTTCCCAACGCTTCACACAGATATTATGTCAGGTATCGACGCGACGAATAATCTTTTAGGTACTGCTAATAAAATTGCAAGTTACAAAATTGATATACCAGCAGCCGCAAAAAAAATGGGGAATATGGATGGACTAAAAGACACTTTACGTGATTTTGGTGTGCCACCTGAAAAGATGCAGGAGTATTTGGAAGAACAAAAACGTTCAGCTGAACAAACTTCATTCATGCTTGATATTTCTCCTGGAATCGGAGAAGTAAAACAAGGTATCCAACTCTTTACGGGCGAAGATATGTTTACTCATGAAAAATATGGTCCAAGCGAATTTGTATGGGGAACTCTATCTGGAGTTACTGCTGGTACAACAAAAGTAATTGGCCGTACATTTGGTAAACTGTCCGATCTTGAGAAAAATGCTAAGAATCTCGGTAATGTAACAAAAACAGGAGCGAATGGTACTTTCGATGTAGCAGCCTTTGATAAAAAAATCGCAAAACTAAATATAAATGAAAAAGCTGCTGAAATAAAAATAGCCTCAAAAGGTATTGCAGAGCAAAATGGTTGGAAAAAAGACTCTAAGCTGAGCAGAGTTAATAAAAGGGACGTATATGTTGATTCAAAATCAAATAATCTTTATGCTTTAGATACACAACATGGTAGATTTGAAGTACTTAATAAAAAAGGGAAACATCAGGGAGAAGTAGACTTTAATTTAAACTCAACAAAACCTGCGGACAAATCTGGGGGACATGATTTGAAAATGGGTTAAGAAAGGATTCATTTATGAATGAATTAGTAAGAAAAGCAATACAACATTTTTATGTAAATGGAGCTGTAAATGAATATTTACTTAGATGTGAAAATAAAATTGAATTACCTAAAGAATTAACTGTATTTACTCATAATGCACACATTCAAACAACACCTGTCAACATTGATGATATTTGGCCAGCAGAAAAATATGTATTCGATTTTAAAGCATATAAAAAAGAGAATTTAAATATTGACTACAGCAGTACTTTATTAATTTCAAAATTGGCACCTGTATTTTACTTACAATATGAATTTACAGTTGACTGCCCTGGCGATACGTCACTCATGTCCACTTTAGATGGATATGACACACAGCCCTATACGAGTCAACAATTGGAATTTGACCAACAAGTTATTCAATCTTTAACATCGAAGAATTACAAACAACTATCCTATGCAGAAGTAAATGAGGTTTTAATAGATTTCAAATTCCCAGAGGGGGTAACAATTTTTGGCCCTCAGGTGACTGTAGAATATGCTATGTTTCATGATGTGCTTGATTTATGTCCAGAATAATAGTCACTGCTTCATATAGGAAACTATAAATACGCTACCTATAAAATAAGTTAGGAATACTCAAGTTGAATATTAAATATGATGAATACGAATTATTGGAAATTTTCGAGAGTGAACCAGAAGATTATTTTATTCCTGGTGCAGGTGCATATAGATATAATAAAATAGACAAACTGGGATTTGAATTAGTAATGATTATGTGTTATTACGAGGAAACTGTTGAATTAAAAATATTTTATGAAAATAATTGTATATTTAAAGCCAATATGGATTCGGCTAAACGAATCTATACCTGCAATGATTCATTGTATGTCCAAGGTGGCGTAGGAGACAAAACAATTGAAGTGAAATTTAAACCACATTTTACGATTCAAATAGAGGAACTCTAAAACATAAAATATTAGAATATATTTTAAGAAATACAAAAGGCGCCCTTACAAGGGCGCCTTTTGTATTTCTTAAAATGACATAACATACGTTTACCTGAGTTCTTTAGGTAGTTAGGTTTTGACATACTAACTTAAAAGAAAAATGTTGAACAGTTCACCTTCATTATACATCAATATATCTGAATTAAAGATGCAATTTTGCATCCCAATTTCTGCAGCATCAATTACATGTTACCCTCAAATATAGAAAAAAGTGACCAAGATAATGATTTTCGTTTTGCAGAATTCAAAAGTGTTATCAGCTATATTAATGAATTTAATAAAATAAGGAAATTTCTATGACTTCTCTCCTTTGCTTTATTCGAACTTTGTTTGAGTCGATTTATATGACCATATTTAAGCAAGAATAGTTTTTAAAATCGACACTTTGTTTGTAGTAAATAATACATAATTTTGTTTTACAGTTCTAATTAATATACGATCAGTTGTCCCATATGCTGTTCCGATACGGATTGCACTTGGTTCTTCAACACCCGCATAGGTAGCATCTTCGGTAACCTCAATCACATCACGTAATGGAATCGTGATCTCGGCAAATTGCCATGAAATAATTAACTCTTCTTTTGTTTTTTTGACATCAATACCTAGCATTATACCAAGACCTTTCTATAATTGAATAATACACTTTTTATCTTATTATATAAATTTTTAGATTATTTTTCTACATGTATGAATAGAGCTGATATTTTAAGGGTGCTAAAAGAAAGGGAAGATATACTATCAATCTATTAAGGAATACGTTATGAAGAAAAGTTCACAGGGAATTAATATGGATTTGATATGGTTGAAGTATGATGAATGAGTAACAGTAGGAGTTGCAGGAAGGAAATGAATGATGAGACTTAAATTAGTAGGAACCTTAACTTGTATAGTAGTAATGTTAGGTACCTTTATCATTTACACCAATATATCTATTGGTAAAGAACCATATAAGACAAACCATGAAACTAGTGAAAACTCCATAAATAAAGAAAAAAATAGTAAGCAAAATGGGACCTCAAATAAGATAGCAAGTTCTTTTGCTAGTGTACAGGCTGTAGTAAATAAGGAATATGGTTTACCCGAAGACTATATACCAGAGGATTTAGTTGTACCAAATGTACCGTTCTCATTTAGTGGAACGGTAGAAAAGAGTCATCTTCGTAAAGAAGCAGCGGAAGCATTAGAAAAACTATTCCTTTTAGCTAAGCAAGATGGGATCCAGTTGAATGCTGTTTCAGGATTTCGTTCCTATGAGTATCAAAAAGGTCTGTATGCCAACAATGTTAAAAAGAAAGGGCAAGAGCATACGGATCGCTTCTCTGCAAAGCCGGGGCATAGCGAACATCAAACAGGGTTAACGATGGATGTTTCTTCTAAAAGTGCGAACAATGAACTAGAGCTATCCTTTGCGAATACGAAGGAGGGAAAATGGCTGAAAGAAAACGCGCATCGTGCAGGGTTTATCATTCGTTATCCTAAGGGGAAAGAAAGTATTACGGGTTATGCATATGAACCTTGGCATATTCGCTATGTAGGAGATATTGCTGAAAATATATATAAGGAAAAACTGACTTTAGAAGAATATATGAATCTGTGAAAATAGAATTGAAGAGTTAAACTGTATTCATTGTTTGTGAATGCTACTTTTTCTATTAAAAAACCTAATTTCTCAATGTTTTGTAGAGAAATTAGGTTTTTTTCATCACTTCATTAGAGTTTTTTAGGCTTCGTTCGTTGGTATACTTCACACAATATTATAAAGGAAATAGAACTTACTGAAGATAACATATGAATGTTTTATAAATGTATCAAAAAAGTGAACAAAATCGTTATTTTGCACAACAAGGTAGTCAGCTTAATGAAATAACTGCTTGTAAAAAAAGAAGCCCTACAGAAAATATTACAGAGCTTCACCAAGTTGAGTTATGTCGTATTCACAAGGGATTTTAACATGATATTTGTGTTGAATAAACTGGTAAATGTGTCCAAGTAATTTGGAGCTATTTTATAAAAAAAGAGAAGCGCTTAATCAGGATGCTCCTCTTAATGCCAATACACAATAACTATCCCATTATACTGTATAAGCGTAAAATATTTAACAACTACCTTCATGGTAAATATTTCATTTTTGTCTTAGTACCTTTAAATCACGAAAAAAGGTTCCGCTGTTTCCAACAGAACCTTTCCTAAAATGGCAAAGAGTAACTCTTACCTTACTCTTTGTTCATATACTACAGGAGTTTTAATGAAAATCCAAGGCTCCTTATATTGAAAAATAAAGAAGAATCATTCTAAAGAATCTTATCTTTGTTATAAATATAAGAGCAGTTAGCAAAAACTAACTGCTCATCTCCAAGGGGGAACAAGGAGAAAAATCTAATGTCATCTATATTATTGACGGAATATTGAGTTTTACTCATAAAAAACTACGTTTAACTTAATGCATAACCCACAATCAAAGTTAGTGTTAAAAACACTGATAATAACAATGTTAGTAAGACTGTTGCTACACTCCTAAGCATCGCAATCCAATTATTCATCTTAGAAAATCCTATAATGCCAGAAAAAAAAGTTCCTATTGTTAAAACTAGTAATATAAATAAAGGGTGAATGTGTAATGAATCCGTGAAAAAATTGAATAATTCAAGTGGAATTTCAAAATATAAACGGAATAGTCCAACGCAAATCAAAGAGCATATAAAGGACCATAGATTGAGGTTATGCTTCATAGCTTTCTCCTATGTTTTCAAAATAGTTTTACTCAATTTTAATGGGAAATAAAAGAAAAAGATAGAGGTTATAAAGAAGAATCAATTTTTTAACAAAATAATCCTTTTAATAGAAAGCGAGGAATAACAATGGGACATGGATGCTTTTTTCTTTGTTATATAGAAATTATACATTAAACATATATTTATAAGCGCTGTTACGACACGCTAAGGAATAGTAATAAAAAGATGAGGCCAATGAAACCGTATAAAAACCAAAAGAATCCTAAGATGGGGAATGTTTTATGAAAATTAAGCATGGTAAACCTCCTTGGGTATATAGAGGATTATAATATATCGTTGGTCTATTTAGAAGAAAAAACATAAATTAGTACACATTAAACGTGAATTTGAACAAAATGGACATTTTAAAGTAGCGAATGCGCTGCTTTTTTATTTTATTAAATAAATTGTTCTTGAGTAGAAATGAAAATAGGGGTTTGCCTTAAACATTTATTATTAATCAAGAATATGAGTATAGAAACAGGTCTAAATTCTGTAATGGTGGATGGGATTGTTATGGACATAACTCAAAGTGTGGTAAGAATAGTGGTTAATGGGAAAGACCTTCCGTTCACTTCGGTTCAAACCTCTGCATGGAATCATGGACCTGTAAATGATTTAATCGTTTCGACGAATCAGAGAGTGAATGAGCTTTATCAATTCATGTGGTCACAAGTACCAGTTACGATCTCGGTGTATTTTCTTCAAGGGGCGGACTTAATGAGATTCGCTATGATCGCTGGAATTAATGAACGTGTAACGGGAGAATATATATCATTTCATTTGGGGATAAGAAGAATTCAAAGTAGCTTAACAGCTGTTTTTTTATTTTGCATAGAAAAAGGAACCATAATAGGCTCCTTAATTTGATTCAGAAGTTGTGTAGTTTTTCTTGATGATATCTTTTATGTTGATAATTAAGGATATAAGGAATCCAGCAGCTAGAATACCGTTTACCCAGTAATATGTATTCCCGGATGTAAATTTATTATAAAAGGAATCGATATTATAATACACTAAGCCTGCTGAAATGACGGTAGAGATTACTAACGTACCAAAACTTTTCATGACGCCGTCCTCCGATTCTGAAATTTTAGACTTTTGATACAATTATACATTTAAATAAAAAGGTTTACAAAGGAATTACCATAAGGAGGAGTTATAACGAGTTTCTTCCAATTGATGGTTTTTATTTTTGAAAAAATAACTATTTTATAAAAAAAATTTTTTGACCCCCATAAAATTATTTGTTCTTTCGAATATATATAAGTAGAAGAGAATAAATGAAAGAAAAAGCTAAAATTACCAAAAATATAGCGAAGAGTTATTCAAAGATTGCAGCTAAAATAGAAAAGAGCAAGTGGCATTGCAAAAGAAAACAAGAAAGCAGTACAAAATACAGACGTCACTTTAGTACAAGTGGAAAAAATAGTCATATAAAAAAATCGGCCTCGAAAAATATGAGCAACAGCAAGAGGACAAACCAAAAGAAAAGTACTAACAAAATGTGGTTGAATGGTCACTTGTTTAGTGGCCTTTTTGCTATTTGAAGGAGGCTGGGAGATTACTAGTGTTGAGTTTAGTAATGAAGATCCTAAGAAAACCGAAAATAGAAGATATCGTATGTGACATACAAAACAATGGAGGAGATAAGGAAGCATTTATCGTACAGTATCAGCCTTTTATTAAAAAATCAATATCGTCTGTCTGTCGCCGATATATTACAGAACAGGATGATGAATATAGTATTGGACTGTTTGCGTTTAACGAAGCAATTGAACAGTATTCATATAAAAAAGGGAAATCTTTTCTAGCGTTTGCTGACCTTCTTATAAAAAGAGATGTAATTGACTATATACGCAAGGAGTCTAAGCATAACTTTGTCTTTTTAAAAGAAGATGAGCAAGAGGAAATGTTAGAAATGCAAGTGTCGCTTACGGAGTATATGAAAGAGATGGAAAATAGTAACCGCAAGGAGGAAATTCTTCATTTTCAAAGTGTGTTAGCTGAGTTTAAAATCACATTTTCAGAGCTTGCTAAAGAATCTCCTAAGCATCGTGATACGCGTGAACATCTAATAGAAATTGTGAAGATTATTATAAAAGAAGAGGAAATGATGGAAGAGTTGTTCCGAAAGAAAAAATTACCCCTAAAACATATTGAACCACTTGTTAGGGTAAGTCGTAAAACGTTGGAACGACATAGAAAATACATTATTGCAATGTGTATTATTTTTGCAAACAACTATACATACATTCTTGATTATATAAGAGGGGAAAAGCATGATGAATAAAGGAATTGTGATGGATATAAAAAAGCATAACGTAGTTGTTTTAACTCCAAATGGAGAGTTTATTACATTTAAAAGAAAAGCGCACCCATACATGATAGGAGAGGAAATCTCGTTTAACAAACAAGAACAAAGAGCGCCGCGTTTTTCCATACCACCTTTCTTAAAGCCTACAACAGTAATTGTTGCTGGTTTTCTATGCGTATTGCTGTTTTTCTATAATCAACCAGAAGAAAAAGTATTTGCTTATGTCTCAGTTGATATAAATCCAAGTATAGAGGCGAGCGTAACGGAGGATCTTCGTGTTATAGATTTGCGGGCTTGTAATGATGATGGAAGGCGTATTTTACAAGAAATGAACAGGTGGGAAAATAAACATCTGCAAGACGTAATACGTATTATTATAAAGCAGAGTCAAGAGGATAAGTACTTAACCAATGATAAGCAAGTCATGCTAACGGCTATTGCAAAGGACAAGTCGCTAGAACCACAGTTGGAAAAGGCTATGCAGGAATTAAAGAAAGAATATGAGATAAAACATGTTACAGTCGAATATCAAAGCAGTACGATGCAAATGCGGGAAGATGCTGAGAAAGCAGGAGTTGGAACGGGCGTTTATATAAAACAAGAGAATGAGAAGAAAAAATTGCTTGTTCCATCTGAAACGCCGTCTAATCAAGAACAACAAAAGTCGTCTTCTGATGCATCATCGGACGTATCTCCTGTAAAAGAAGAAAGCAACGAGAAGAAAGAGTATATAGAACAAGAGCAATCTAAGGAACAACAACCGAAGCAAATAAAGGAAAATAATAGGAATCAGCAGGAGAACAACGGCAGAGGGTCTCAAGGGAATAATGGGCACCAGCAAGAGAACAACGGAAGAGGATCACAAGGGAATAATGGGCACCAGCAAGAGAACAACGGAAGAGGATCGCAAGGGAATAGTGGAAATCAGCAAGGAAACAACGGAAGAGAATCGCAAGGGAATAGTGGAAATCAGCAAGGAAACAACGGAAGAGAATCGCAAGGGAATAATGGGCACCAGCAAGAGAACAACGGCAGAGGGTCTCAAGGGAATAATGGAAATCAGCAAGGAAACAACGGAAGAGAATCGCAAGGGAATAATGGAAATGGTCAAGGGAACAATGGAAGAGGATCGCAAGGGAATAACGGGAATGGTCAAGGAAACAACGGAAGAGGATCGCAGGGGAATAGTGGAAATCAGCAAGGGAACAACGGAAGAGAATCGCAAGGAAATAATGGGAATGGTCAAGGAAACAACGGAAGAGGATCGCAAGGGAATAATGGAAATGATCAAGGGAACAACGGAAGAGGGTCTCAGTAAGGAAAGTTCCTATCACATAATATAGAGTGAAAGAAAAATCTATAGAATTGGGAGGATTCCCTCTGTCGGAAGAGATTTTTTAATATTTTTTTAAAATGACGGACATAAAATCGTATATCCTTTCGAATTATATATATGGATATCATTAATAGTTATATAAAAGGAGAGAAAAAATATGAAAATGTATGAAGAAATCACTGAAGTATTAAAGGTATTAGCACATCCTGTCCGTTTATCATTAGTAAAAATAATGCTTGCAAAAGGCCCTATTAACGTAACGACAATGTATGAAACATTACAAATGCCTCAAAGTACAATTAGTCAACATTTATCTAAACTAAAAGCTACAAAGGTTGTTACAGGTACTCGGAAAGGGTTAGAAATTTATTATGAAGTAACGGATAATCGTACAAAAGCGATATTATTAAGCTTGGCTTAAAGGGTGACTGTTTAGACTTCAAAATGAAGTAAGCCATTCAGAGACTATAATTTTCTTATTAACATTAGTTGTATCTGTAGTTGTTTTTAATTTGTTTCATACACTTCTTTATTTGGGTCTTGCCGTATCACTATCAAGCTAAATTTTAAAGGGACTATAAAATTGAAAGTTTTCTTATTAGGGTCTCTTTGTTAGCTTGATAGTGATGTGCCGTTCCCACTAGTATGTAAAGAATTTGGTGATTTTTTTAGTCATGTAATCTTTTGATTTGATGATCTTTTCCCCATTCGCATAGTTCATCCATAATTTGCATTAAAGATTTCCCGTATTCGCTTATTGTGTACTCAACCTTTGGTGGTACTTCTTGATATACAGTACGATGGATAATCCCATCAGCTTCAAGTTGCCGAAGTTGTTGTGTAAGAACTTTTTGCGTAATGTTTGGGATTTCTCGTCGGATTTCATTTGTTCGCATTTTTCCATCCATCAAAACACATAAAATATGAACTTTCCATTTCCCGCCGATTACATCGAGTGTCGTTGCAATTGGGCAGTCTTCATTTTGATTCATATAACACCTCCACAGGTACTTTAAGGTTCCTATAGTACTTTAAAGTACGTACTTTTCAATTATATGTGACTCATTCATACTAATACGTAAAGGATTGATTAATTTATAAAGGGGATGGAAACGGATGAAAACACTTGTAATTGTAGCACATCCTGATATTGAAAAATCAAAAATTAATAAAAGATGGATTGAAGAACTTGAGAAATATTCAGATGAAATTACGGTGCATGAATTATATAAAGTGGCACCGAATTGGGAGTTTAATGTGGAAGAGGAACAAAGGCTGTTAGTAGAACACGACCGATATATATTTCAATTCCCCCTCTACTGGTACAGCTCACCACCATTATTGAAAAAATGGTTTGACGATGTATTAACATATGGATTTGCTTACGGATCAAACGGGGATAAAGTGAAGGGGAAAGAATTTGGTTTGGCAATTTCTATAGGTGGATTAGAAAAAGACTATAACAATAGCGGAATTACGATGGATGAGTTAACGAAACCATTTCAAGCTACATGCTTATATACAGACATGAAATTTATACCTTCATTTTATTTATACGGTGCCGAATATAAATTAAGTGATGAAGAGATTGATAAAAGTGCACCTGAGTATGTCCGATATGTGATGAATAAGGAGTATTCTAATATATAAGAGGAAATAGCCATTTACTTGTTAAGTAAATGGCTATTTTTATTGGATTTATATTCACTAAGTGTAATCTTTAGTAAATTAATAGTTAATCTGGTAAAATAAAAAATCTAACATATATAAAGGGGAGTTTTACTTGAGAACGATGCAAAAATTATTACAAAAAAGAGCAATGCAATCACCAAATTTGGAAGCGCTTGTAGGGGGAGAGAAAAGGTATTCGTTTCAGCAGTATAACGAACGAGTAAATCAGCTTGCACACAATTTGTTACATAACGGTGTACAAAGAGGGGATCGGATTGGAATACTATGCAAAAATAATCATCCGTTTCCAAGTGTTATGATGGCGAGTTTGAAAATTGGAGCTGTATGTATTCCGCTAAATCATCAGCTTACTGCTTATGAATTAGAAACGATTGTAAAAGAAGCAAAATTAAAAGTGTTAGTTATTGATGAAGAATTTCATGAAGTTTTATTAAAGATTGATGCTATTAAAGAAATTCCTTATGTAATTGAAACGACAGAAGAAGGTTTTGGTTCATTTGAATTAACATTACAAGAACAGCCAAGTACAGAACCGAACGTAGAAGTTCATGAAGATGATGATGCGATTTACTTATTTACTTCAGGAACGACTGGACAGGCAAAAGCATGTGTGATTGGACATAAAAACTTACATCATTATTTTGCTGAGATTGCAGGACAAAGAGAATTTCCAGCGGGTGAACGCTTTTTATCCGTGCATCCATTATTTCATATGAGTGGGGTGCTTTCTATTTTAAATTGCATTTATCATGGTGTTACGATGATCTTTTTAGCTGATTCAAACCCTACCCTTATTTGGGATAAGGTTGAAGAAGAGAAGATTACTACGATGCTGGCGTTCCCAGCTGTTTATAGCTACATGCTTGATGAGCTAAATAAAAAAGAACGTAACATTTCAACTTTTAAAGTAGCACAGAGTGGTGGTACAAAAGTGCCAGAAACACTCATTCAAAAATATATGGAAAAAGGAATATATATGGTGCAAGGATATGGGAGTACAGAAGGTTGGGTTGTAACTTCATGGCATCCAATGATGGGAAAAGAAAAAATGTCTTCTGTAGGGAAAACTTTGAAACATGTAGAGCTGAAAATTGTTCATCCAGAAACAGGTGATGAACTAAGAATAAATGAAGTTGGCGAGATTCATGTAAGAAGCCCATACATGTTTAAAGGTTATTGGAATAATGAAAAGGCGACAAAGAAGGTAGTGAAAGATAACTGGTTTAACATGGGCGATGCTGGCATGATAGATGACGACGGATTCCTACATATTATGGGAAGATATAAAGACGTTATCATACGCGGTGGTGACAACGTATATCCAGATCAAGTAGAAGATGTTATTCATGAAATACATGGTGTTTTAGAAGTTGCAGTAGTTGGGGTTCCGGATGACTTTTGGGGCGAGGTTCCGACAGCGTACATTGTAAAAGATATGCAAACGTCTTTAACAGAAGAAGAAATTATACAGCATTGTAAAGAAAAACTAGCAAGTTATAAAATACCGGAAGTTGTATTTATGGACAAATTACCGAAAAATGCTTTAGGGAAAGTGTTGAAGAGGGAATTAAGGGAAGATGTACTTGTAAAATAATAAGCGATTAGATGATGAGGAATCCAGTTATGCAGTGAGCATGACTGGATTTTTGCTTGTAAAGAACATAATAATTTACTAGATTTTGTATTTCTTGTAAGATAATAAAGAATATTCAATCATTAATTAAAGGAAGAGATATAAATGAAGCTGCCGCTATTACAAATAGAGACAGAGAGACTTATGATTCGTCCGTTCCAAAATGATGATTATGAAAGTTGGTTCGATGGATTTCATAAGAGGTTACCATCGCAGTATAAATATGACGATGGTTATCAAGTTATGGCATTATCAACAAAAGAATGGTTCACGGAATGGATTAGAGGATTTGATGAAGCAGCACATCGAGATGAGATGTATGTATTAGGTATTTTTCGTAAAGAAGACGGAGCTAATATTGGAAAGCTAGAGCTGATAAAAATTTTACGTATGGATTATCAATGGGCGATGATGGGGTATTCCATACATAATCAATACTGGAAAAATGGATATGGCATGGAAAGTGTGAAAGCTGCGCTATCGTTATTCTTTAACAGTCTTCATTTTCATAGAATTGAATTACATATACGTGTTGATAATGAGCCATCCGTTCGTCTTGCGGAAAGAGCAGGTTTTTCTTTTGAATGCAAGAGAGAGGCGTTTTCATTAGAGAATGGTAAGTGGATGGATTTTCTTATTTATTTTAAAAATAAGGAGATGGATATATGAGAGTGGTTATTACGGATAGAAATTGTAGATTGGAGGTGCAGTGGTGAAGTACGATCTTACAGTCATCAAAAACTTATTCGGCCCTTCCAAAAAAGTATTAAATGGCTTACCAAATGCAGTAACAATTGAAGAAACAGAAGAAGATGTTTTGTATAACGTACAAGCGTATAAAGAAAAGATAAGTAGATTTGAAGAAGTTTGTTTTAACTGGGAATTAAAAAGAGCGAGTATTGTATTAAACAAAAGGTTTAGTAGTTATAACTCAAGTGTGAGAGTGTTACTTCATGCAGGTTTTTCTTTATATGCCGCAAAGATAGAAGTATGTAGAGAATTGAACAATATAGAGGAGCTTGAAAGACAATATACATATCGATCAATAGCAGAAGGAACGTTATCGGAAAAAGAATTTAAATATATTTGGGAACAATGTATGTCGGGTTCAGGGAATCAAACTTCAATTTTAACTATCGATGAGCATTTTTATTCCGTGCAAACAGAGTTAGGTAAGGGCTGGGAAAAGTCATGTATTGTTTTTTATGATAAAAATGAGCCGATTGGTATGTCCATACCGCATATAGAAACTGGAACAGAAAGTGAAGGACGGTTATTTTATTTCGGGGTAATGTCTGATTATCGCGGGAAAGGAATTGCTTCCCAACTGCATCTTCAATCTTTACATATGTTAAAGGAAATGGGGGCTACTTATTATATCGGAGGCACACATACTTCAAATGAAAAGATGCAGAGAATATTTTGGAGAAATAATTGTTCGTTGAAAACGGAGCTAGAGCTTTATTGTAAAAACTTTACAAAAAATTAGAAAAAGCCTGGCATTTTGCCAAGACTTCTTCTTATCTATTCAACACTTCAATATAAGAAGCATTTCCCGTTGTTCTTAAAGCAGAGCGGAAATTATTATTTTCTAACGTTTCAGCAACTTGTTTTAATTGCTGGGCATCATCATGATGAATAATTAAACTATCTGCACCACTTTCTTCTATATGAATATGTTCGAAATTTCCGATGGCATCATGTACAGCTTTTAAAAATTCAGGTTTCATATTGTCCTCCTATATGTATGTAACGTTGTTGTTAGTATTTCCTTATTTTTGAAATATAAAAGTAAATGAATTTTTGTTATATTAAGATTTTGGAAGGGATTTGCCATTTGTTTGTCAAATGATAGTAAAGTTGTCTTTTGAATTGAGGGAATCTTCGGAATTGAAGGGTGAGGGAATGGACATTTCAATAATTGCTGCACAACTAGTTAAGGAGAACGTGATTTCACATTATCCAAATAGCATAAAAGTGTTGAACGGAGGAACGACAAGTACAGTATATTTGTTGGGCGAAGCATATGTTGTAAAGCTGAATGAAGCGGAAGTGATACGTGAAGAATCTTATTTCCTTCAGGTTTATAAAGGTAACGATTCGTTTCCAAAGCTTTTATATAAGGATTCTTTTAATCGATATATTGTTTACTCATTCCTTGAGGGCACAACTTCGTGTAAACCTGGTCATAAACGGGATGTACTTTGCAAACTTGTGAAGGAAGTTATCAATAAGTATGAGATAATTCCAAAGGCGAATGGCTGGGGATGGAAAGAAAGTCCGGTCCAATCTTGGAAGGAATTTTTAACTACAAATGTGATGGAAGCTTATGAAAATGTAAGATGTTACATAAGTGAAGAAGAGTATAGAACAGTTCTTAAGTTAGCAAATAATCCAAATAGGGGGACTGGAATAAATCAGCCATTTTTATTGCATGGTGATCTTGGATTTCATAATTTTATATTTCAAGAAAATAAGCTGCACGGTGTAATTGATCCTTTACCGGTTTTAGGAGATCCCTTATATGACTTAATTTATGCGTTCTGTTCAACTCCAGAAGATTTAACGAAAGAAGTAATTGATTATGTGATGAAACAGTGTGTATTTCATAAAAAAGACCGTGATTTATATGAAGAAATAGTCATAGGATTATATTTGCGTATAGATACATGTTTAAGACACCACCCGAAAGATTTAGAAGATTACTTAACAGCTTGGCGTTATTGGATGAGCGAGGCTGAGATGACTCTATAGTACAAATATTTTTGGGGAGAGAGTGAGATGAATGTTTCAGAAGCGAAAAAGGATTTAGCAAGAAAAACGAAGAGAGGCTTACCAATTATATTAGCTGGCATTTTATTTTGGGTAGTTATGAGTATAACGGGCTTTGTTCTTTCTGAAAAACAAGTTGTGTGGGTGTATATAATTGGTATGGGCTGTGTGTTTCCTTTCGGTTTAATGATAGCTGCTATATTGAAAATTGATATGTTTGCGAAAGGAAATCCGTTAGGGGTTTTGGCAGGATTAATTGGCGGAATAAATGTATTGAATATTCCGCTTGTATTATTTGCGTATTTTCAAATTCCAGAGTGGTTACCTTTTGTAGTAGCGATGTTAATAGGTGTTCATTTTATCCCGTACGTATGGATTTATGAAAGCAAAAGTTATGGTTTATTGTCAGTAGGGACTGTATTCGTAACGTCAGTTTGCGGGATTCTTTTTGCAGAAAAAGGATTTACTGTAATTCCGTTGTCAGTTACAGTTGTCTATTTACTTACTTTTATAAGTTTATTAATTGAAAATAAAAAAGTAGATTATTATCAACAAAAATCAGCTTAATAAAGATATAGAGATAGGGGGAATTATTATGAAAAATTTCGTTTGTACAACGTGCGGCGTACAGTATGCAGCGAGTGTGGAAGAACCGATAAGTTGTGTTATTTGTGATGAGGAGAGACAATATGTGAATCCGAAAGGGCAGTCTTGGACGACTTTAGAAAACTTGCGAACGAGTGATACATATAAAAATGAAATAATAGAAGAAGAGCATGGACTTTATAGCATTACGACAAAACCTAAATTTGCGATCGGTCAAACCGCATTTGTTATAAAAACGGATTCCTATTGTTTATTATGGGATTGTATTACTTATTTAGATGAAACGATAATTAAGAAGATAAAAGAGTGGGGCGGGTTAGATGCGATTGCACTGTCTCATCCTCATTATTATTCAACGCAAGTAGAATGGGCAGAAACGTTTGATGTACCAATTTATATACATGAAGACGATAAAGAGTGGGTAGTACGCCCGAGTAGTCGTATTATTTATTGGTCTGGCGAGTCTTTACAATTAGCGGACGGAATTACTATTCATCGTCTCGGAGGCCATTTTAGCGGCGGTTCTGTCTTACATTGGGAAGAAGGAAATGTTGGGAAAGGTATTTTATTAACAGGTGATATTATTCAAGTTGTAGCGGATCAGCAGTGGGTGAGTTTCATGTACAGCTATCCGAACTTAATTCCATTACCGGCGAGAAAAGTGGAGGAAATGGCGAATCGAGTGAAGCCATTACAATTTAATCGTTTATATAATGCGTTTCACGGAGTAGTGAAAGAGAATGCAAATGAGGCAGTGGAACGTTCTGCTGAAAGATATATTAAGGCGGTAGAAGGAAAGTTATTTCGTACGTGAAAAGTAATTTGATAAGCAGCAAAGCACTGGATGCTTTGCTGTTTTTATAGTATTGAAATAACGTCGATATAATGAAAAAATCCTTGAAATATTTCAAGTTGTGATCGATATATTTGAAAAATCATCGATATAATTTCATGCCCCCAAAAAGAGCAGATAGAAAAAAGCAAAGCGATATCACTTTGCTTTTCATTGTTTTTAGTAGTCAGTCTAGAAATGCTTGTTGCAATGCTTTCAGTCCATCGCTGTAGATGCCATGAAACAGATTAATTGCCTCTTCATCACTAACCTCAACAGGAGTGAACGTACCAGACCACTCTACTAACGATGTGCTACTTTCAGTACCTTCTTTCACCTGGATTGTAGATAAATAATTAGTGACTGGGAATGGTGCATTCATGATTGAATACGTGTAGTAGCGTTCTTTCTCATTGAATACTTCTAAGCGTTCTATAATCGTATCACCATCTGGATTAGCTAGGTGACGTACACGACCACCTTCAGTTAATTTACTGCTAGGTATATAAGGTAACCAGTCTGGAAGGGAGTTGAAACCTCCGATTAATTGCCATACTTGTTCAGGTGAACCGAAAATTTCCATCGATGTAGTAGTATGTGCCATGTTCATTACGCTCCTTTTTATCTCGATATTTGCGAGCAAATAATCAGTGGGGGATGACCCCACTGATTAAGGTTTCAAATTATTTTACTTTGATAGGTAGTGGTGCATTAGGGGCTACTAGTTTTTGTTCGCGCATTTCTTCCCAAAATGCTGCTGGAATTACTGTGTTTAAGGCATTTTGGTCTTCTACAATGCGTTCCGGTTTACTTGCACCAGGAACAACGGCAGCAACTGCTGGATTCGCTAGTGAAAATTGTAATGCAGCAGCTTTAATGCTGATTTCGTGACGATTTGCAAGAGCTTTGATTTTCTCAACTTTTGAAATGATTTCTGGTGATGCTTTTTGATATTCGAAGTGAGCGCCTCCAGCAAGAATACCTGAGCTATATGGGCCACCAACAACAATATCCATATTATGCTTTACAGCAGCAGGCATTACTCGTTGCAATGCGCGCTCGTGATCTAATAATGAATAACGACCAGCTAGTAAGGATATATTTGGTTTCGCTTCTTCTAAATCAAGCATAAGTTCAATTGATTCTACTTTGTTTACTCCAAGCCCCCAGCCTTTAATGACTCCTTCTTCACGTAAACGTGTGAGCGCACGGAATGCTCCTGTTCGAGCAGTTTCAAATTGTGAAATCCACTCATCACCATAAAAGTCTTGTGCTAAATCATGAATGAAAACAAAGTCTAGACGATCTGTTTTTAAACGTTTCAAACTTTGCTCGATAGAACGAAGAGTTGCATCTGCGCTATAGTCATTGATCATTTTATTTTTACGACCAAATTCGAAAAGGCCGCCTTTTTCACCTAAATCACGTGCAGATGGATCTTCCAGTTCATCGGAAATCGTTCGACCTACTTTTGTGCTTAAAAAGTAATCATCACGATTTCTTTTTGATAGTGCTTCACCAAGACGAATTTCTGCTAAACCAGAACCGTAAAGTGGAGCTGTATCAAAGTAACGAACGCCATTCTCCCAAGCAGCATCCACTGTAGCGATTGCTTCTTCTTCTGGGATATTACGGTACATATTTCCTAGTGGTGCTGTACCAAAACCGATTTTTTCTTTTAGTAATTTATTCATTAAAGATATCCTCCTAAAATGTATTTGAAAATTGATTAGTGATTTTGAAAATCAATATATAGCATTTCGTTGTCTGACAAAATGCATGATAAAAATACTCACTTTAAAGTACGGGTACTAAAATGTAATTTCTAATACTGCATGACTCCCTCAACTCTTACAAATGCTATTATGAAATGTATTTTACATATTGAAAAGTACGTACTTTAAAGTGATATAGATACTAAAAAGTAATACAGGTACTTCTTGGTGCCGTACTACTCATTTGCTGTTTACGTATGCTATTATGAAACATGTTTAATACAATAAAAAGTACGTACTTTAAGGTGCTATAGATACTTAAAAGTAATATTTCAATCTTTAGCTTAATTACCTTATAACATTATCCCGCATTAACGGGCCGTAAGATCCCCACCTCAAAATTCAGTGAAAGCAAAGAAGTTAGGTGGGGATCAACTGCCCGTAAAGGCCCGATTGGTGCGGGCTAATAATCAGTGGAGGATCACCCCCCACTGATTAAAGTTTCACTTTATTAAAGGAGATTTTTATATGAAAACATACAATATTCCTGTAGAGGCGACTTTAGAGGTTATCGGTGGAAAGTGGAAAGTCGTTATCCTTTGTCATTTAAAGAAAGACAAAAAGAGAACGTGCGAATTAAAACAATTAATGTCTGGTATTACACAAAAGATGTTAACGCAGCAATTACGTGAATTAGAAGAAGATGGTGTAATCGAGAGAAAAGTGTATAATCAAGTGCCGCCAAAAGTAGAGTATTCTTTAACGGATTACGGTCATTCTTTAGATGCTATACTTGATTCTCTTTGTAACTGGGGAGAAAATCATCTTGAAAAGAATGGTAACACGTCTATGCTTATAACAGCAGCTGAATAAAGAAGAAAAAACGAGCGATAATACGCTCGTTTTTTCTTTTGATTTGTCATGTATATAGAGGGGGGAAGCGGCATAATTACTTTTTGGTAATATAGGTACTTTTTTGTGCTGTAGGAACTAAAATGTGCCGTATAGAAAATTAGTTGTTTTTACGTAACAATAGAGAAGAAATTTAGAAAAAAGGAGGGAGATTAAGTGAAACAGTATAATATACCGATAGAAGCAACTTTAGAAATTATCGGGGGAAAGTGGAAGGTCGTCATTTTATGTCACTTAACGAAAGGAACGAAGCGAACGAGTGAGTTGCAGCGTCTAATTCCTGAAATTTCTGTTAGAATGTTAACGCAACAATTACGTGAGCTGGAAGATGATGGTGTGATTACACGTGAAATCTATAAAGAAATTCCACCCCGAGTAGAATACTCCTTAACTGATTATGGGTGGTCTTTGCAAAATGTATTAAATCAATTGACCGTATGGGGAGAACGATGCATAGATAGAAAAAATAGTAAAGTTAAGTGAAATCTCTATATGTAATATTGAAAACACCACCCAATGAAGAGGTGGTGTTTTTTCAGTATAAAACTATAGAAAGTTACTACGGTGAAAAGTAAGGATTTATACCATATCAGCAGCTGTTTTAGCCGTGATGAATAATTGATTAAAACTTTAATAGGTACTTAAAAGTGCCTTCATCACTTTAAAGTACGTACTATGCTTCATAATATAACCGTTTTATAATGACACTCGTAGCAAGAAGTCGTAATGATTTTAAGCTATGTTCAAAAAGACTTATTAACTAGTATAGTTTTTTGTTCAATTTCTTTAGTAGGAGATGTCTATATGGTTGAAGAACTTTTTTATAAAAAAATACTTAAAAATCTTTTTTCAGATCCAGTTCAAATTACACTTTGGAATGGAGAAACAATACAATATGGCGAAGGGGAACCTCAATTTCATGTAACATTCCATAAGCCGCTTTCAAAAAAAGAGATAGCTAAGGATCCTTCTATTGCCTTCGGTGAAGCATATATGAATGGGGACCTTGAAATAGAGGGGAATCTTGAAAAAGCAATTCAATCTATTTATAGAAGGCAGGATAGCTTTTTAGGTGATAGTAAGTTGCAATATTTCAAAAGTAAATGGAATTTCTCGAAACAAAAAAATAAAGATGATATTGCTCACCATTACGATATTGGGAACGATTTCTATAAATTGTGGCTTGATGAAACAATGACATATTCTTGTGCATATTTCCAAAATGAGCAAGATTCTTTAATGACAGCCCAGCATAATAAAGTGAATCATATTTTGAAAAAGTTGAACCTTCAAAAAGGTGATACGTTATTAGACATTGGTTGCGGGTGGGGTGAGCTCATTACAGCTGCCGCTAAGCGGTACGGTGTGAAGGCTATGGGCGTAACGTTAAGTGAGGAACAATATACTAAGACTTCTGAGCGAATTAAACAAGAGGGACTTACGGATTTAGTTGAAGTATCTTTACTTGATTACCGCGATATTAAGAATCGTAAATTTGATAAAATTGTTAGTGTAGGTATGATTGAACATGTAGGAAAAGACAACGTTACGCAATACTTTGAAACAGTGAATACACTACTAAATGACGGTGGGATTTCTCTACTTCATTGTATTACTTCTCCAGCCAATGGTGGTGCTACGAATGGTTGGATTGAAAAGTATATATTCCCTGGTGGATATGTTCCTGCTGTTAACGAATTAATCACGAACATGACAAACGAACAATTTTTCATTGTTGATGTGGAAAGCTTACGTAGACATTACGGGAAAACATTACAACATTGGGCTCAAAATTTTGAAAACGTACTGGAGGAAGTTCGCAAAACGAAAGATGAGAGATTCATTCGTATGTGGCGCTTATATTTAAATGCATGTGCAGCTTCGTTCTTTACAGGTAATATTGATTTACATCAATTTGTATTTACAAAAGGCATTAACGATGCAATTCCGATGACACGTTCTTATATGTATGAATAAGAGCGTGTAGCCAAGTAGCTCTCTACTATTCATCGAGTGTAAATAAAATGATGGTAGGACAAAAGTCTATAATTTAAAGTCGAGATGGGAACCAGAAAATGATTTCTATCTCGACTTTTTTAATATATAATTTCAAATTAAAAACTATATACTTTTAATAATAAAAATATATAATAAAATAGAAACAGAATTTTATGAGTAAGGAAGTTGAAGAATATGACATTAACAATGGGCTTTATTGGATTTGGAAAATCAGCTAACCGCTATCATTTACCTTATGTAAATACACGTGAAAATATAAAAGTAAAAACGATTTTTGCTCGCCAAATTAATGAAGAATTAGCGGCTCCATATGAGGAAAAAGGTGTTAGTTTCACTACTGATTTGAATGAATTGTTGAATGATAAAGAAATTCAAGTGGTGACGGTCTGTACGCCAGCACATACGCATTACGAATTAGCAAAAAAAGTTATACTTGCTGGGAAATCGGTTATCGTTGAAAAACCATTTTGCGATACAGTAGAACATGCGAAAGAATTATTAGCTTTAGGACGAGAGAAAGGTGTAGTAGTTATGCCTTATCAAAACCGTCGTTTTGATGGTGATTTCTTAGCAGTTAAGCAAGTTGTGGAACAAGGATTCCTTGGTGATATCGTTGAGGTTGAATCACATATTGATTACTTCCGTCCTGGTTCAATCACTCACGAAGGTCCAAAAGAAGAAGGTTCATTTTATAGTTTAGGTATTCATACGATGGACCGTATGATTTCACTATTTGGCCGTCCTGATACGTTGACATATGATATTCGTAATAATGAAGTGGAAGGTGCGGTTGATAACTATTTCGATGTTGGTCTACATTACGGAAATCAGCTGAAAATTAAACTAAAAACGAACCATATTGTAGCGAAAGATTATCCACGCTTTATCGTTCATGGAACAAATGGATCGTTTATTAAATACGGTGAAGATCAGCAAGAGAATGATTTGAAAGCGGGTATCATGCCTGAGAGTTCAGGATTTGGTGAAGATTCTCCGATGTACTATGGAATTGCTAAATATCGAAATGCAAACGGTGATTGGATTGAAAAACAAATTAAAACGCCGCTTGGTGATTACGGTCGTTTCTATGATGCAGCGTATGAAACAATTGTAAATGGTGCACCAAAACTTGTGAAAGACGAAGAAGCGGTAACGAATATTGAAATCTTAGAAAACGGATTTGCTGCTCCATCACCTTCAGTTTACAAACTTGAGGCTTTAAACTTGAATGAATAGAAGAGGGAATACAGTATAAAGGAGGTATGGAAATGGCAAGCGGATCAACACAAGTAAAATACCTCGGCATTTACCAAAAAATTAAACAGCAAATTTTAGACGGTGAATATAAAATTAACGAAAAAATTCCAAGCAGTCCCATCCTTGCTGAAGAATTTGGCGTTTCAGCCCTTACTATTAAAAAAGCGCTGGATTTGTTAGTTAGAGACGGATACATCATCCGTCGGCGCGGAAGTGGAACAGTCGTTCAAGATTGGCGTCAGCAGGAAAAGGCACGGATGATTCAAACTTTAACAGGTACAAAAGCTGTTTATGGCAGCGAGGTAGAAAGTAAAATTATCGAGTTTACGATTGTCGGAGCCGAGGAAATCATTGCTGAAAAATTGGGCATTTCAGTAGGGGATTTTGTATATAAAATCATTCGCCTCCGCATCATTCACAGTATCCCGACGATTATGGAGCATACATGGATGCCTATTTCGGTCATACCGGGTGTTGAGGTTTCTGTTTTAGAGGAGTCGATATATTCACACATTCAAAATAAACTAGGTCTTGAAGTAGGGACATCCGTTGTCAGGGTCAAAGGAGTTCGTCCAGATGGTAGGGAAAAACAGTTTATGAACTTAACACATCAGGATTTCCTAATGCGAGTCGAACAGGTAGCCTATTTAACGGACGGACGCACCTTCGAGTACTCTTACGCTGATCATCTGCCGGAAACCTTTGAATTTGAAACAGTCATTACGGCAAAAAATTATAAAGAGACATAAAAAATAGGTTGGGGCAAGTATTGCCTCAACCTATTTTCTGTTTTCAATATAGTAGGAACAGTTATTATTCATCAGCTGTAATAAGCATGGATGTGTTCCCGTTTTTTTCAAGATGAACTTCCCCCCAACTGCAGAGGGAATCGAGTATGGCTCCTAAAGACGAACCGTAATTAGTTAAAGAATACTCTACTTTCGGTGGCACTTGGTCATATACTTTTCTTTGGATTACATCATCTTCTTCCAGTTCACGTAATTGCTGTGTTAACATTTTTTGTGTAATACCAGGCATTAAACGTTTTAATTCGCTCGTTCTTTTTGTTCCTTTTTTTAAATGACAAAGGATAACAACTTTCCACTTTCCACCAATAACTTCTAAAGTCGCTTCGACAGGAATATTGTATGTTTTCATAAAAAACTCCTTTGATAAATTTAGATTATAGTTTTGGATTCACATACTAAAATTATTTCTTTTTAGTGCTTATAATACTTTAAAGGGTGTACTATTTATTGTGCTAAATATCGTTCATACTAACCGATGTAAGAGAGAAATAAGCAGAACTGCACTAGAAAGTTTATACGTTACTTTTTAGTACCTATAATACTTTAAAGTGCGTACTTTTTATTAGGTTGAATATAATCCATAATAGCACTTGTAAGCAAGAAATGAGTGAAATGTGCTTTAAAGGAGCCTTTATGCTATGGGGAATTTTACATGAGAACGATTTGGTGTGTTAATAAAATTAATCCAAGACTTAACAGTTGATTAATTGAACTGTAAAGTTTAAAATTACAGTAAGATTTTTAAAAGTGAGTTGTTATCGTCTGTAAAATGTAGCATGAATAATAGAGATAAATGAAACATTGCTGAATAACTAACATTACGTGAATTTGATTCTGAACTGTAATTTTTTTTAATACATTTAAATGACCGATATTTAAAATAGAAGTTTCACAAAGAACATTAAAGGAGTGAGTGAAATATGGTGGTTTTATATACAACAGCAAGCTGTAGTTCATGCCGAAAAGCGAAAGCATGGCTGGAGGAGAATCAAATTGATTATACTGAAAAAAATATCGTATCCAATTCTATGACAGTGGATGAACTTAAATCCATTCTTCGTTTAACTGAAGAGGGTGCTACTGAAATAATTTCAACTAGATCCAAAACTTTTCAAGACTTAAATATAAATATAGATGAGCTTTCGCTGAATGAATTTTATAAATTAATAATTGAGCATCCGCTAATGTTGCGTCGCCCAATTATGCTGGACGAGAAAAGATTACAGATTGGTTTTAATGATGAAGAAATTCGTAAATTTTTACCACGTAGCGTTCGAACATTCTTAAATATTGAACTGCAAAAGTTGGCTAATTAATAAGTAATAGTATGAAAGAGAAATTTTTTGAAAGGAGGAAACAGAAAATGATAGAAGTATGCGTAACAGTTAATTATAACGATAGAAATTATCAAACAAATGTTATTGTAAGCAAAGATACGGTGTGGACAAAAATTAAACAATTGGCAGAAGAACAAGTTAAAAAACAGTGGACTGTTTAAATTTATTTGCAACTTAAAAAGCGAAATGAAGTTAGGAGATATAGGGGAGTTCTGATAGAATATAAAGGGATTTAATTTTTCATGCTAAGCATGATTCTTATATATTTTAACGTTTGACTAACCTATCTGTAATATTTATGGCTACAGTATGTTACTAAGCGAGAAATCATATTTTTTATCGTAGGAGGAAAACAATGAACAGTGACTTTACCTTGGCCATTCACAGTTTAACTTATTTAGCTTTACAGCCAGACCGGATGTCAACAAGTAGTGCCATTTCAGAAAGTGCAGGTGTTCATCCAGTACGTATTCGCAAAGTGCTAAGTTTGTTAAAAAAACATAAGTTTATACAATCAAAAGAGGGAACTGGTGGAGGTTTTATTTTTGCCCGAGATTTAAGTGAAATTAATCTTTGGAATATTTATCAAATAACTTCAGAAGGTGCTCTGCAACCTAAATGTCCAGAGTCAAATGACCAGTGTATTGTAGGCTCGAATATGCGAAAAGTTCTTTTTGCTATTTTCTTAGGTGCGGAAGAACATCTAGGTGAATATTTAAAGAATTATACAATGAAAGAAGTTGTTGATCTTATCAATCAAGAACGTTAAGCGGCTTAATTATTATGTAGCCGTGAGTTCTTAAAAAATAAGTGTAATGAAAAATATTACAGTTTAATTTCGTTTTTATATATTTTTTATCGTTACAAAAAATATTTATAAGAAGGTGAAAAAGTATGGTGTCAAATAATAATCATGTTTTAAAAGAGGGAGATTGGGTTCGTGGAATATCAAATGAAGGTGAATTCATAGTTGGTTACATTGTATCACTTGATGAAGTGGAAGATGTAGTTACAGTTAGCATTGTGAAACGTGACGACAAGTACACAGTAAACGAAGCGATTTTACTCTTTAGTAAACACGTTAACAAACTCCCTGAATCAAAGGTAATCAATAAGGAGCAAATCCTTTATCTTATAGATCTTGCATTATTAACAGGGGATGAAGAATGGTTTATTGAGCTTTCTGCAAAACTGAACTCGATAAAAGAGTTAGTTAATGGGGGATTTTAAAGCATACATTAGTTACTTTTAATAGGTTGGATTGTGCAATAATATCATCTCTTTTGTTGCATTTTAATAAAAGAGGTGATTGATGGTATGAAAATAAAAATAATTAGCATCATATGTTTTCTGAGTTTTTTATTACCCTGTATTTCCGCTCAAGCAATTGTAAAAAAAGAAAATAAAGGAAATGATATAAAAACGATTCATTACAAACATAGGGATATTTCTGAAGAAGAGTTAAAAAAACTTGAATTAAGATGACATGGAAGTGAGTTGTTTGCACATCCTAATAACAATCATTTTGTAGATAAGCTGTCCATATGGGCCAGCTTATTTTGTTTTTTTCATTTAGCAAAATGTTAGAGGTTCTTTCGTTGCTATCAAGTTGAAGAAATGTATATGAATGCACTGTCTATAATATATATCCTAAAAATTGGTTTATACATTTAAAAAGATATTTCTTTTTAACCACGTTAATTATTTAGTAGAATATCTTTTTTAAATTGAAATAAAATTTTTCGATAAAGAAAAATATAAATATTTTTAAAATGAGTAGCTTAAATAAACAATATTTTACTGTATTTTATGCTGATTAATTCCGTTATAAGTGATAGGAACAAGGGTTACATGCTAACTGTAAAATATTATCCATGTAAAATTATATCCAATTAATATTTCTGAAAATATAAAAATATTAATTTTATAAATATACACGTTATAATGAGTGCGTCGAGAGAAATTTTATTATCTCTGGAGAAAATATAAAAATGCGATTACTAGTAAGAAAGGTGTGTGATTAGAGGCGAAATGTATGTAAAGTGCTTCAGTGGCTTGTGTAATCAATACCATAAATGCTGCCGAAGTTATGAAAGTGATGTTTAGAATTGAGAAAGAAATGCCTCATAAATGAAGAGAGGCCGGTTTATCTAAAATTACTGTTACAAGTAAGTAAGAGAAACCATTAAAGTAATACATTGTTATTAGAAATGTTGCAACGTATTTATGAAGTCTATTCAATATTGTTCTCTTAAGCGGTCTTTATATAAAGAGCGGGTAGTACGAGTAAACTTTTTTGTGAACGCTAACATTTATGTTAGGACGCTAACTAGCGAATGTTTCAATTTGGATTCATTATGATGAAGGACATACAATGTGGGGCAACTTGTAAGGAATTCATTTTCCGAAAAAGGAAATATTTGTTGGTTATAAAGAGAGACACAGGAATAGATACAAGGGGGAGTTATTATATGAACGGGAATACTGCAAAGAAAATAGAAGTTCAAGCTGAAAATATCGCACTAAAAAATGAGCAATATGCAGATCCGAAAAAGTGGCATAAGCAGGATACTACATGGGCATTGAGCCTATTTGGAACTGCAATTGGAGCAGGGGTGCTCTTTTTACCGATTAATGCAGGTTCAGGTGGTTTATTATCATTACTACTAATTACATTGCTTGCATATCCAGTTATGTATTACTCACATAGGGCACTTGCTAAAATGATATACGCTTCTAATTCTGCTGATGAGGGGATCACAGGTACAATTAGAGAGTATTTCGGAAATAAAGCAAGTATCATTTTTAACATCGTATATTTCGGTTCAATTTATACAATCGTACTAATGTATTCGGTTGCGCTTACAAATACTGCAAGTAGTTTTATCGTGCATCAATTGCACATGCCAGAGCCTCCAAGGGCTATTTTATCACTTGTATTAGTTCTTGGTCTTATCGCTATACTGAATTTTGGTCAAGATATTACTGTAAAGATCATGAGTATGCTAGTGTATCCTTTCATAGCTTCTCTACTTTTTATCGCAATATCTTTAATTCCACAGTGGAATACGTCAATGCTTAGCTTTTCAGCTGTTTCTAATACTTCAACAGGAACAGGATATTTTGGAACGATACTGTTGATTCTACCAATCATCGTATTCTCATTTAATCATTCACCTATGATTTCATCATTTGTTGTGAAACAGAGAGCTACGTATGGAATAGAAGCTACTGATGCTAAATGTGCGCAAATACAAAAAGTTTGTTATATCATGACATTCGCTGTAGTTATGTTCTTCGTTTGGAGTAGTACATTAAGCTTAACTCCAGAGGATTTAAAAATGGCAAAAGAGCAGAACTTATCAATCCTTTCATATCTTGCTAATGAGCTTAATTCGCCTGTAATCACTATTGCAGCTCCTATCATTGCTTTTGTGGCTATTACAAAGTCTTTCCTTGGCCACTATATCGGAGCATATGAGGTAATGCGTGACGTGATTATGAAGTTTGGTAAAACACGTGGAAAAGATATAGAAGAAAAAACAATTAAGACAATAATCCTTACTTTTGTCGTATTAACATGCTGGTATGTTGCTTATGCAAATCCAAGTATTCTTGGAATTATTGATTCACTTAGCGGTCCATTAGTTGCTGCTATCTTATGTTTATTACCGATGTATGCGATTCAAAAAGTACCGGTATTAGCTAAGTACAAAGGGAAAATGAGTAACGTATTTGTTATTATTGTAGGTGTACTTACTGTTTTAGCAAGTATTAAGTCATTATTCTAATTCACGATTGTTAGTTCTAATGTAAAATAAAATAGAACGATTTTGGGACAGACTTCTCCGTTTGGAGAGTCTGTCCCTTTTTAATGCGTTACAGTTTGATCTTATTGATTTTATGAGGGATTCACACATAATTGTAACTAAGGGAGATGATTTTAGAATGAGTAAACTGAATATTAGTACAAATTTTTCCGGAGATATAATTGTTACTCGTCTTATAGGCAAGATTAAAACAGATGATGTTTATGAATGGTTTAATGGCTTCGAGCAGGTTTGTCAGCAATTCATTTCCGAGGGACGGAAATACAAATTGCTGGTCGATAGAAAAGGATACATACCAGATCATTTTTCTGTTCAAAAAGCATGGAAAGAGAAGTTTTTCAATGAAACGATTTTGAATCACAGTAAGGCAATTGCTTTTCTCCTTGAAGAAGGGGAGATACTGAATTATTTACAACAGTCCAATACAAAAGAATCTGTAAAATTTTTCGATGATTATGAAGAAGCATTCCTTTGGTTGAATGGATATCCTATATAAAACTTTTAGTGAACCAGTTGCTTAAGCAACTGGTTTTTTATGCTTGTAAGTAGTATCCGGAAGAAAACTTCTATACGAAATGTTTAGCATTAGAGGACATACATTTTTAATGCGTTAAATATAATTCATAATAGCACCAGGAAGAAGAGTATACGCTTTACAGTAGAAAGCTCGTACGATAGAGTCACAGAAATTCAAAAATATCAATGTGGCATAAAGTGAGTAAGGGGGATGGATAAACATATGAGTACTTCAAATTTGAATGAAATCAGTAAACAAATTTTAATAGAGGAGGAAACACTTCAATTTTCCTCGTTTACAAATGAAGATGCACTGCAAATAGGTTTATTTATCGTTGAAACAGCGAAAAAGGAAGGGAAATTGATTGCTGTTGATATAGCGAAAAATGGTGTGCAACTATTTCATTTCAAGATGACAGGGACAACTGCGGAAAATACGCAATGGATTGAGCGTAAAAAACGAGTTGTTTCTTTGCATAATCATAGCTCGTATTATATGCAAATACAAAGTGAAATAACGGGTGTTCCATATAATGAAAAATATCTTTTAAATAGGTCGGATTATGCTGCGTTTGGTGGCTGCGTTCCTGTTCAAATAAAAGATGTAGGGGTTATTGGAATGATAACAGTTTCAGGATTACCACCAGAAGAAGATCACGAATTGGTAATAAGGGCAGTTAAAAATCATTTAAACCAATAGTTGTAGTGAATAAATAATTAACTTTAGTGGGCAAAGTGGTGTAACGGGAGTTAATGCAGATTTCCTTTCCAAAAGTCGTACATTTTAATTATTAAATAAAAAAGGCAAAAATGAACATATTTCTGTTCGTTTTTGCCTTTTTATTATTTGTCTGCGGTAATGAACATGGTCCTTTACATTTTTAAGCAATGTCCTCTAAAGTTGCCTCTACGGGAAAAGGGTATTCCTTCATTTGAAAGCCTTCTTCATGGAATGTAGATTTCAACTTTTGAGCAAAATAAGCTAGGTTATATAAATGTTACTTTTTAGTACCTATAGTACTTTAAAGTACGTACTTTTTAATATGTTAAATATCATTCATAATAGCACATGTGAGAGGGAAACAAGCTTTATGGTACTAGTAATTAACTATGTTACTTTTTAGTACCTACAGCACTTTAAAGTGCGTACTATTCATTATGTTAAATATATTTCATAATAGTACATGTAAGAGAGAGACAAGTTTTACGGTACTAAAAAGAGAATGAAACCGCTCATAATAGCGTTTGTAGAGATTAAATATATTTTTTGAAAGATAAAAGGGCCTTTTTATCGCACTATTATGATAGGAATTATAGGGAAGAGGGGAAACTCAATTGAATTCATATACAGTGTCGTCTTCAGAAGTTCGGACGAATCGAAGAAGTATATTTGCGTTATTAGCGCTAGCAATTAGTGCGTTCGGGATTGGGACAACTGAATTTGTTAGTGTCGGTTTATTACCATCTATTTCAGAAGACTTACATGTGTCGGTTACAACAGCTGGTTTAACAGTTTCTTTATATGCGTTAGGCGTAGCGTTTGGTGCTCCAGTATTAACGTCATTAACAGCTAATATGTCACGAAAAACGTTATTAATGTGGATTATGATTATTTTCATTATTGGTAACGGAATCGCAGCGGTAGCAACAAGCTTCACTGTATTACTTATTGCGCGAATTGTTTCTGCACTTTCGCATGGCGTGTTTATGTCAATTGGTTCAACGATTGCTGCGGCACTCGTACCAGAAAATAAGCGTGCTAGCGCGATTGCCATTATGTTTACTGGTGTAACAGTTGCAACTATTACAGGGGCACCAATTGGAACATTTATTGGTCAACAATTTGGCTGGAGAACATCATTTTTAGCAATTGTGGTAATTGGAATTATTGCCTTAATCGCAAATAGTATTCTCATTCCATCTAATATGAAAAAAGGTACGTCTGTATCATTCCGTGATCAGTTTAAATTGATTACGAACGGAAGACTGTTACTAGTTTTCGTCATTACTGCATTAGGATATGGGGGAACATTCGTAACATTTACGTATTTATCTCCGTTATTACAAGAAGTAACAGGATTTAAAGCTAATACGGTTACTATCATTTTATTAGTGTATGGAATCGCCATTGCGATAGGGAATGTGATTGGCGGAAAATTATCGAATCATAATCCAATTCGAGCGCTATTTTACATGTTCTTTATTCAAGCGATTATATTATTTGTTTTAACATTTACAGCACCATTTAAGGTAGCTGGGTTAATCACAATTATTTTCATGGGACTATTCGCATTTATGAATGTCCCAGGGTTACAAGTATATGTCGTAATGTTAGCTGAACGATTTGTACCGAGTGCTGTCGATGTTGCATCGGCAATTAATATTGCGGCGTTTAATGCTGGGATTGCTCTTGGTGCTTATTTAGGTGGTATTGTAACGAATTCGTTAGGGTTAATTCATACGGCTTGGGTAGGCGGCATTATGGTAGTAGGTGCTGTTGTTTTAACAGCATGGAGTATGACATTAGAAAAAAGAGATCAAGCAAAATAAAGGAGAGAAAATAAAATGAAAAACTTACAAAGTAAAACAAAATTGCATAACGGTTTAGAAATGCCTTGGTTTGGTTTAGGTGTATTTAAGGTAGAAGAAGGACCAGAACTTGTAGAAGCGATTAAAGTAGCAATTAAAGCAGGATACCGTAGCATCGATACAGCGGCGATTTACGGAAATGAAACAGCTGTAGGTGAAGGAATCCGTGCAGGTATTGAAGCGACTGGGATTTCAAGAGAAGAATTATTTATCACTTCAAAAGTATGGAACGCAGATCAAGGATATGAAGAAACAATCGCTGCATATGAAGAGAGTTTAAAAAAATTAAAACTAGATTATTTAGACTTGTATCTTGTTCACTGGCCTGTAGAAGGGAAATATAAAGATACGTGGAGAGCGTTAGAAACACTTTATAAAGAAAAGCGTGTACGTGCAATTGGCGTAAGTAACTTCCAAATTCATCACTTACAAGATGTAATGAAAGATGCAGAAATTAAACCAATGATTAACCAAGTAGAATACCACCCTCGTTTAACGCAAAAAGAATTACAAGCTTTCTGTAAAGAACAAGGTATTCAAATGGAAGCATGGTCACCACTTATGCAAGGTCAGTTATTAGATAACGAAACATTACAAGCAATTGCTGAGAAATACGGTAAAACAACAGCGCAAGTTATTTTACGTTGGGATCTTCAAAATGGAGTAATCACAATTCCAAAATCAACGAAAGAACACCGTATTATTGCAAACGCTGATGTGTTTAACTTTGAATTAACGAAAGAAGATATGGAAAAAATCGATGCGTTAAATCAAAATCATCGCGTTGGTCCAGATCCTGATAACTTTGATTTCTAATAGAAATGAGTAAAAGAGTGCAAAAAATTGCGCTCTTTTTTTATAGTTTCTATTCAATAAAGTGTTTCTGTTTATGATTTTTGGATTGTTTTAGGCTATGTGGAAAACTGATTTTAAAATAGTATAAAGTTTGACATAAAATAATGCATTCTATATTATGTATGCTATAGCATGTATATTGTAATTTATTTGGAGGTGGCATATAGACTTATATGATTTAACAGGACATCCTGTTCATCGTACTGATGTGAAGTTAACAAATTATATAAGGTAAGTTATTATCACATATTTATTATATAATTTATCCTTTATATGCTATAGCATATAAAAACTATTTCTTAACTGGTAATGTTCAAAATTTAAATAATATAGTAGGGAATTTATGAAACGAGGAGATTTTAGTTATGGAAAAATTCGTATTAGCGTTTGATAGAGAACTTGTAATTGCAGAAAAAAAAGACTCAACATGGAGCGTCCAATCGCAGTTTGTAGGTGCTAATCCAGTTGCGTTAGCTTCTGATCCATACGACCAAGAAAGAATGTATTGTGGTACTTTTGATAGGGGATTATGGAGAAGCGAAGATGGAGGAAGTTCATGGGAAGCGATTGGTACGTTGCCTTCTTTTGGTGAAGTGTTCCCAGCCAATGCTATTCATATGAAAGCTGTTACAGCAGTTTCTGTATCTCCAGCGAAGGGTGATGACGGTAACGGAATCGTATATGTAGGAACTGAACCGAGCGCAATGTTTGTATCTAAAAATGGGGGAGACAGTTTTGAGCTGCTAACTGATTATCGACAAATGCCATCGTATTCATCATGGTTCTTTCCTCAACGAACATATACACACCATGTAAAACACATTGAAATTGATGCTAATAATCCAGAAACTATTTATACAACGATTGAGGTTGGGGGATTAATTAAAAGTGTAGATGGCGGTATGACGTGGACTGAGGAAAAAGAGGGGAACTATCCTCAAGATATTCACATTCTTAAATCACATCGCAATGCTCCAAATCGTTTATACGGGGTGTTAGGTGATTCATTCTTGAAAGAACCAGGTCAAGAATATGCGGAGAGCAATAATGGAGGTAAGACTTGGAACTATATGTGTAGTGGGCTAAAGCATCATTACGCATATCAAATGGCAGTTAACCCAAATGATCCAGAAAATATTATTATCGCGACATCTTCAAATCCACACGTAGCGCATGATTACAGTAATGGAAATTGTGAATCATTTATTTATAAGAAAGAAAAAGATCAGCCTTGGGCAGAAATGAGTGCAGGTTTACCAACTCCTAAAGGAACAATCATACCAGTATTAAAGGCAACAGGTGATGGAACGTTCTATCTATTTAGCAATAAAGGAGTTTATCAGTCAGTAGACGGTGGTTCAAATTGGACATCATTAGAGATTCCTTGGGAGAATAGATTTATGGAACAACATCCTTATGAGATGTTAATTATTAAATAAGTGACGAGTATAGTTTCTACTACAGTTCATTAGTAATATTTAGTTGAATTTAAATTTAAAATGTAAAAATCCAGGTGATGCGTTATTCATGCTACCTGGCTTTTTGTCGGTTAAAGTTATATTTGTGTAAATATGAAACAAGCAGGATACATGAATAGAGAATGGGTAAAATAGTACCGAATGATCACTAGATTTTATCAATAGTGTTATAAGGCTTTTTTAGGGCAACTGAAGGAAGCGGTGTGTATAGATTCAGAGTGATTGGCAATGGGTGTTATGAAGTTCAATGATTCAAAAATGGACTCATTTAAACGCATATTATCTTCGAGATATATCATTTTGAAGAATATTAAAACTCAGGAGGAATTGAATTATGACAAAAGATTTCTATACTGCACTAAAAGAAAGACGTACTTACTATGGGATTAATAAAGAGGTACAAGTATCGGATGAAAAAATTAAAGAAATCGTGGAGTTTGCTGTGAAATATACTCCATCCGCTTTCAATTCTCAAACTGCGCGATTAGTTGTATTATTTGGTGAAGCTCATAATAAATTATGGGATATTACAACTGAAACATTAAGAAAAGTAGTTGGAGATGGAGATTTTTCAGGAACGCAACAAAAAATGGATTCTTTTAAAGCTGGTTATGGAACAGTACTATTCTTTGAAGATGAGGCTATCGTTAAATCGCTTCAAGAAAAATTTGCTGCATATGCTGAAAACTTCCCAATTTGGTCACACCAAGCATCAGGTATGCACCAATTAGTCGTGTGGGCAGGTCTAGAAGCAGAGGGATTAGGGGCATCTTTACAACATTATAATCCACTAATTGACGATGAGGTAAAACAAGAATGGAATGCCCCTGCTAATTGGAAACTAATTGCACAAATGCCATTTGGTAATCCAACAGCTGCACCAGGTGAAAAAGAATTCCAACCGCTTGAAGAGCGTGTGAAATTTCATAAGTAATATTCAAATGTAATAATACGGTCTAGCTATAGTAGAGTTATCGCTCTAGGGTTAGGGATATGCTATTGATGAAATTCGGAAAAACACTATTATATTTTTAAAAAGAACAAGGCGATCATTTTTGATCGCCTTGTTTAACATTTGTACAATTAATCTACGCATTAAGCTAAACAGCACGAATGAATCATTATTTTTAGTATCGAGTTATAGTTACCAAGCGTTTTTTAACACTATTTTACCTATTGCTTTATTCGACTCCAAATACTCATGTGCTTGTGTAACTTCATCAAAAGTAAAAGTTTTCGAATCTAGCAATGGACGAAGTTTTCCTTCTTCTACTATTTGAGTTAGTTTAGTTAAAATTTCCCCGCAAGCGCCACGTTTATCTGTATGTAATATTTTTAACGCCATAAAAGTAACGTGCAGAGTAAGTCCTTTTGCGTGTAAAGGAGAGAGGTCATGGGTTGAACGAGCTGCAATTGTTACGACAGTTCCATTGACTGCAGCAGCTTCAAAAGAATGATCGAGATTTTGGCCACCTACCGTATCAAATATAACTTCAAATCCGTTTCCATTCGTATGTTTTTGCACATATTCTTGAACAGATTTTTCTTTATAATTAATAGCTATATCGGCTCCTAGACGATGGGCTATTTCCATTTTGTTTTGCTGAGAAGTTGTTGTAAAAACTTTAGCACCTGCCCATTTAGCTAATTGGATGGCTACGTGACCTACACCACCAGTAGCTCCGTGAATGAGTACATTTTGACCAGGTTTAATATTTGCACGATCAAATAAAGATTCCCAAGCTGTAATTGCAACTAATGGCAAGACAGCTGCTTCTTCCATTGTTAAATTGTTAGGTTTGTGAGCAATCAGTCGTGCATCAGCAAGCATAAATTCTGCAAGTGCACCTCCAGTTTCTTTAAAACCTCCGGCACATCCGTATACTTCATCCCCAGATTTGAATTTCGAAACACCTTCTCCTACTTCAATGACAATACCAGCTACATCTCCGTGTAATATAGCTGGAAACTCAGGAGCGACTGCTGAAACGGCACCACTACGCATTTTTGTATCGATTGGATTTACACTTGTTGCTTTTACATGGATTAGAACATGACCTGGTAAAAGTTTCGGTTTTGAAACTTCTTCTAATTGAAATACAGATGAATCCCCAAAAGAATGGATAATTTGTGCTTTCATTGTGTATACCTCCTGTTTGTGGTTATAGCATAGCAAAGTACGGAAAATAAGTATAATATTTTGAATTTGGTTAGTAAGGGCTGATTAAAGTTTCACTTTATTATTACTCACTTAGTATAGGTACTTAAAAGTGCCTACATCACTTTAAAGTACGTACTGTTATTCATGTTATGACCGATTTATAATAACACTCGTAGCACAAAGAAAGTTATAACGATTACAATCGGCAACAATGTGGTGTTACAGTACTGCTCATGAATTTTGAGAAGAAATATAAAAAGTAAAGAAAACTATAGATTTATATGAATGAAGGAGAGTGAGTGAAACACATGGAAAAGTTTGCGAACCATTTTGGATATAATCGTATGTTTGCGAAAGATCAACTTACATTAGGAGTTCACATTCCGATTGAAAATTATCAGTTTCATGCTCCAACGATGGAAAAACAAGTAGAGTTAGTGCAAAAAGCAGAACAATATGGTTTTACAGGTGTATGGCTTCGCGATGTATTGCTGCAAGACCCTGATTTTGGCGATCCTGCAACAGGTCAAATTTACGATATGATGATTTATTTAACGTATTTAGCAAGTAAAACAGAGAAAATCGCATTTGGAACGTCGGCAACCGTATTGTCACTTCGCCATCCATTGCGTGTGGCGAAAGAAATTGCGACATTAGATCAACTGTTTCCAGAAAGAATTATGCTCGGCGTTTCATCCGGTGACCGACGTGCTGATTTTAAAGCGTTAGGTGTTAGTCATGAAACAAGAGGTGAAAAGTTTAGAGAAGCGTTTGCTTACCTGGAAGAGATTTTGTATAAAAACTTCCCAACAATTGAGTCGACATTAGGAGAAGTGCATGGTGCAAATTTAGTTCCAAAACCGTCTAAACGTGTTCCAACCTTTATCACAGGTTTTAGTCAGCAAAATATGGACTGGTTCGCTGAACATGGAGATGGATGGATGTATTATCCACGTAGTCCGGTACATCAGGCTGCAGCAATTGGACAATGGAGAGAACGAGTAGAGGATTATCATCCAGATGTATTCAAACCATTTATACAACCGATGCATTTAGACTTATCTGAAGATCCAAATGAACGTCCTACACCGATACGTTTAGGTTACCGTACAGGGCGTAAGGCACTAATTGAATTACTTGATATATATAAAAGTATTGGTGTGAATCATTTATTCCTTGCTCTATTTGATGGTCAACGTCCAGCTGACGAAGTATTGGATGAGCTAGGAGAAGAAGTACTACCTCATTTCCCAGCATTGTAAAGGAGTGGAAAGAATGAAAGCGATAGGACTTATGCAATATGGAGATACAAGTGTACTACAAGAGATTGAAATGCAGACACCGCTATTGGGAGACAACGATGTACTGATTGAAGTTTATGCAGCTGGTGTAAATCCTGTAGATTGGAAAATACGTGAAGGTTTACTTCAAGACGTAATTACTTATAACTTCCCGCTCGTTTTAGGATGGGATGTTGCAGGTGTAGTTGCTGGTATAGGGCCAAACGTAACAGCATGTAAAGTGGGGGATGAAGTATATAGTCGTCCGGATATTGAACGAAACGGCACTTATGCAGAGTACGTGGCTGTAAATGAGAAGTATGTGGCGAAAAAACCGAGAAATCTATCTTTTGAAGAAGCTGCATCAATCCCTCTAGTAGGTTTGACAAGTTGGCAAAGTTTAGTGAAGTTCGCAAATGTTCAAAAAGGTAATAAGGTTTTAATTCATGCTGGATCTGGCGGGATTGGTACGTTTGCTATTCAATTAGCGAAAAGTTTCGGCGCACATGTTGCAACTACAACTAGTACGAAAAACATGCAGTTTGTAAAGGATCTAGGCGCTGATACTGTCATTGATTACAAAACAGAAGACTTTTCTTTACTTCTGCATAATTACAATATTGTATTTGATGTGTTAGGCGAGGATGTACTAAAGGATAGTTATAAAGTGCTTGCACCAAATGGAAAGTTAGCGTCTATTTATGGTCCGAAAGGTATGGAAATTTCGCAAACTGAAATATCAAGAGAGAAAAATATTGAGAGTGAACATATATTTACTGAACCTAACGGATATGAACTTTCTCTTATTACAGAATTAATTGAGGGCGGGAAGATTAAACCTGTTGTAACGCATGTGTTGCCTTTACATGTAGAAGGTGTAAAAAAAGCGCACCACATAAGTGAGTCAGAACGTGCTCTTGGCAAAATTGTATTGAAGAAACATTGGTAAAGTATGAGGTTGTAGAGACAGTATTATGCTAAGTAGCGAATGAGCTTATATATTCTATTCTAGCAATTGTTTTAAAAGGGAGAGAACAAATGGATTCAATGACATTTCTTTTATTCGGAGCGACAGGAGATTTAGCGAAACGCAAAATTTATCCTGCTTTATATAAACTATTTAGTAATCAAAATATACCACAATCTATTTCGATTATCGGTATTGGCAGAAAGGTAATGTCAGATGTGGAATTTCAAACAAAGGTAGAACAATCCCTTGCTACATTTTCTAGAATATCTACTGATGACGAATCAGGAGTAGAAGAATTTATTAGCACATTTCGTTATTGTCAATTAGATACAGCGAATATAGTGGGCTATCAAGATTTACTGAGCCTAGTAAAAAAGCGTGAAACAGAATTAAACATTCCTGAAAACCGTATGTTTTATCTATCTGTTGTACCAGAAGTATTTGATGTGATTGCTTTAAATATTAAAGAGAGTGGATTGTGGGCTACAAAAGGATTAAACCGTCTCATTATAGAAAAGCCTTTTGGTCATAATGTAAAATCTGCTCGTGAGTTAAATACGAAGGTAATTAAAAGTTTTTATAAAGCTGATATTTATTGTATTGATCATTATCTTTGAAAATGAATGGTAACTAGGAATACACAAAAAAATATTGTGAAATAAAGAATCTTTATTTCGAGACATTTTTATTGACGATAGTAATTTATATAGTTAATATACTAGACGTAAGGTTATTTGATTACTAAAAGTAATTGGATATATATTAGTTTGTTAAGTTCGATAAATAAGTAAGTTGTGGTAGAAATGCTTTGAATTGGCACTATTAATATTGGGGACAATTAGAAAGCGAAAGGTATAAAAAAGAATTGGAATTTGATAACTCTTTGTTTTTTATAAAACATGGGCTTCTGTACAATTCATTTCTAATATATTGACCAGGATTATACAACAAGAGGGGGACTAAAATTGGAATCAATGACCTTTGTTTTATTTGGAGCGACAGGGGACTTAGCGAAACGTAAAATTTACCCCGCACTATATAACTTATATAGAGATCAAAAGCTTCCAAAGCAAATATCCGTTATTGGGCTTGGAAGACGTGAAGTATCTCATATAGATTTTCAAAAAAGAATAAAAGAATCAATAGAGACGTTTTCCCGTCATAGAGAAGAAGGTACTACAGAACTCGAAGGTTTTTTAGATAATTTTCGTTATTGTCCATTAGATGTGAGTAAGCCGGAAGACTATGAGAGATTATTACAAGTCGTTCGTGAAAGGGAAGAGGAACTACATATAAAAGGTAATAGAATGTTCTATCTTTCCGTTGCACCTGAATTTTTCGAGACCATTGCTTTAAATATTAAGGAAAGCGGACTTGATAAAACGGATGGATGGAAACGCCTAATGATTGAGAAACCGTTTGGGCACGACCTTACATCTGCTCGTGAGCTTAATGATAAGCTTAGTCGCACGTTTGAAGAAGACGAGATATACCGTATTGATCATTATTTAGGTAAACCGATGATTCAAAACCTTGAAGCACTAGAATTTGCAAATCCTGTTCTCCAATCGATTTGGAACAAAGAACATATAGCAAATGTACAAATTACAGCAAGTGAAACGGTTGGGGTTGAAGAAAGAGCCGGATATTATGATCACGCCGGAGCCATTCGTGATATGGTTCAAAATCACATGTTACAAATATTAATGATGACTGCTATGAATCTGCCGGAAAAAATTAACGCATGTGAAATTCGAGAGGAAAAGCGAAAGGTAATGGAGACGCTTCGTAAAGTGAAAAAAGAAGACGTTCAGAAGCATATCATTCGCGGCCAATACTCTTCAGGAGAGATAAAAGGTGGGCAAGTTGTAGCGTATAAAGAGGAGCCTGGAGTAAATCCTGCTTCTAACATAGACACATTTGTTACTGCTCGCTTGTGGATCGATAATCCATTTTGGACTGATGTTCCCTTCTATATACGAACAGGTAAAAGAATGAAAGAAAAGTCTACTCGTATTGTAATCGAATTTAAAAATACGTTAAAACAGCAATATCAAGATAATAACCCAAATGCAGAACCTAACTTATTAATAATTGAAATTAGCCCAGGTGAAAATGTTTCATTACAGTTAAATAGTAAAAATCCATTGAAAAATGGAGAGATTGAACCGATGCGTATTAACTTTACTTGCGAGCAAGCGGATGTGGGAGTACCTGAAGCGTATGAAAGACTCATTCATGATGCTGTGAGTGGAGATGCTACATTCTTTGCACATTGGAGAGAAGTTGAACTTTCATGGGAATGGGTACAACCAATTCTTGAAGCATTTGAGGAGAACTTATTACCACTTCATGAATATGAGTCTGGTTCATATGGTCCAGATGCGTCTAATGAATTATTGCAAGAGAGTGGATTTAAATGGTGGTTAGATCAAGAAACGGAAAAATAAGTACTTTTTTTAATGAAGGTATTTAGGGGGACGATTACTATGACACAAAACATAAATCAATTAGCAGTGAATACACTTCGTACGTTATCAATTGATGCTATTAATGCGGCAAATTCAGGTCATCCAGGTCTTCCGATGGGAGCAGCACCGATGGCTTATGCATTATGGGCGAATCATTTGAATCACAATCCTAATCATCCAAAATGGTTTAACCGTGATCGATTCGTTTTATCGGCGGGACATGGATCGAGCCTACTATATAGCTTACTTCATTTAGCTGGATATGACGTTTCGATTGATGACTTGAAAAGCTTCAGAAAGTTAAATAGCAAAACACCAGGACATCCTGAGTTTGGTCACACTTCTGGAGTTGAAGCGACTACAGGACCGTTAGGACAAGGGATTGCAAATGCTGTCGGAATGGCAATGGCAGAAGCGCATTTAGCAGCGAAGTTTAATAAGGATGGTCACTCTATTATAGATCACAATACGTACGCTTTAGTTGGAGACGGTGACTTAATGGAGGGTGTCGCTTATGAAGCGATGTCAATGGCAGGGCATATGAAACTTGGCAAATTAATTGTACTGTATGATTCAAATGAAATTTCACTTGATGGAGAATTAAACATTGCTTTTTCTGAAGATATTCAGAAAAGGGTAGAATCAGCACATTGGCAATATGTAAGAGTTGAGGATGGAAATGATGTTGAGGCTATTACTAAAGCTATTCAATTAGCGAAAGACAATACGGATCAACCTACTCTTATAGAAATTAGAACCATTATAGGTTATGGAAGTCCAAAAGTTGCTGGAACGAACAAAGCACATGGTAATCCGCTTGGAGTAGAAGAAGCGACAGCGACAAAACAAGTGTATGGTTGGCATTATGAGGAAGACTTCTTTGTGCCCGAAGAAGTAACCGCTCATTTTAATGATTTGAAACAAAAAGGTATTGAAAAAGAGAACGAATGGAATGAGCAGTTCAACTTATACAGAGAGTCGAACCCTGCACTAGCAGATGAATTAGAAAAAGCGATTACTGGTGAGGTTTTAATCGAAGCGAAAGACATTTTATCCTTCGATACTGATAAAACGATTTCCACTCGCGTTGCAAGTGGGGAAGCTATTAACCATTATGTGAAATCGATTCCTTCTATTTTCGGTGGAAGTGCAGATCTTTCACATTCTACGATGACAGATATAAAAGGTGAAGCAGTGTATGCGGTAGAATCGTATGCTGGCCGAAATATATACTTCGGTGTACGTGAACATGCAATGGGCGCGGCAGCGAATGGACTAGCACTTCATGGAGGAGTAAAACCTTTCGTAAGTACATTCTTTGTATTTAACGATTACCTTCGTCCATCTATTCGACTGGCTGCATTGCAAAAGTTACCTGTTACTTACGTATTTACACATGATTCGATCGCTGTAGGAGAAGATGGTCCAACGCATGAACCAATTGAACAATTGGCAGCTCTTCGGGCAATTCCTGGTTTAACAGTTATCCGCCCATCAGATGCAAATGAAACAGCGAGTGCTTGGGCGTATGCTTTACAGCAAACGGATGGTCCAGTCGTTTTAGTACTTAGTCGTCAAAATTTACCGGTGTTTCATGAAACGAAAGCGAACATAGAGAATCTTTCTAAAGGAGCTTACGTATTAACACAAACGAATGAAAATCCGGATGTAATTTTAATTGCGACAGGTTCTGAAGTTTCTTTAGCTGCTAGTGCAAAAGCGAAACTAGAAGAAGACAATGTCTCTGTTCGTATTGTTGCAATGCCAAGCTGGGAGCTATTCGATCGCCAATCGAAAGAATATAAAGAATCAGTTCTTGCGTCTTCTGTAACGAAGCGAGTATCTCTTGAGATGGGTGTATCTCTCGGTTGGGAACGTTATGTAGGACAAGAAGGAAAAATATTATCGATTGAAACATTTGGAGCTTCAGGAACTGGGGCTGAAGTCATGAATCTATTTGGATTTACGACAGAAAATGTTGTTCAAATTACAAAAAATGTATTGAATTCTTAAGCTATGACTGTGAATGCCTTTCTGTACATATCAATTTATCAGTGCTGAAAGGTATTCCAGATTGTAGTGATATGAATTTTTAATAAAAGATGATTTGAGGAGGAATTATATTATGCAAGTAGGATTAATTGGTTTAGGTAAAATGGGATTAAATTTAGGGAAAAATTTAATGGATCATAAACATGAAGTAGCTGCATTTGATTTAAATACGAGTGCGGTGGAAGAGATGAAAGAGTACGGTGCTACAGGTACATCTAGTTTAAACGAACTTGTTCAATCATTACAATCACCAAGAATTCTTTGGGTAATGGTTCCGCACGCTGTTGTTGATTCTGTTATTGATGAGGTTACACCACTTTTATCAAAAGGAGATATTTTAATTGAAGCGGGTAATTCACATTATAAAGAGTCTATTCGCCGATATGAGCAATTAAAGAAAGATGGTATTCACTTTATGGATGCAGGAACTTCTGGCGGAATGGAAGGTGCTCGTAATGGTGCTTGTTACATGATCGGAGGAGATCAAGAAGCTTGGGACATCGTTGAACCTATCTTCCGTGATACTGCTGTAGAAAATGGGTACTTATATGCTGGAAAAGCTGGTAGTGGTCACTTCTTAAAAATGGTTCATAACGGAATTGAATACGGTATGATGGCTGCTATTGGTGAAGGATTTGAGATTTTAGAGAAAAGTGAATTTGACTACGATTATGAAAAAGTATCAAAAGTATGGAACAACGGTTCAGTAATTCGCTCTTGGTTAATGGAATTAACTGAAAATGCATTTTCTAAAGATGCCAAACTGGATGAAATTAAGGGCGTTATGCATTCTTCTGGTGAAGGGAAATGGACAGTAGAAACAGCATTAGATCTTCAAGCAGCAACTCCTGTTATCGCAATGTCGTTATTAATGCGCTATCGCTCATTAGACAATGATACATTTACAGGAAAAGTAGTAGCAGCTCTGCGCAATGAATTTGGCGGACATGCTGTAGAAAAGAAATAAACATCTTAAAAATTTAACTCATTGACGTTTAAAAAATGGAGGGAATAAATCATGAAGTTTTTTATTGATACTGCAAATCTTGAGGACATAAAAAAAGCATATAAACTTGGAGTTTTAGCTGGTGTTACAACGAATCCTTCTTTAGTAGCAAAAGAGGGCATTAAGTTTGAAGACCGTATTGCAGAAATTTGTCAGGCAGTGCCTAAAGTTGAATCTGTTTCGGCAGAAGTAACGCCAGATGCTGTTACAGCTGAAGAAATGATTTCTCAAGCAGAGGAACTGATTAAAATTAACGGTGGCGATGAAAAAGTTACAATAAAACTTCCGATGACGCTAGCGGGATTAGAAGCTTGTCGCTATCTTACTGAAAAAGGTGTGAAAACGAACGTTACACTTATTTTCACTGTGAACCAAGCTCTATTAGCTGCTCGAGCAGGTGCAACGTATGTTTCTCCATTTTTAGGACGTTTAGATGATATTTCTGAAGATGGCGTATTATTAGTTGCTAAAATTGCTGAACTATTCGATATTCATCAATTAGATACACAAATTATTGCGGCTTCTGTCAGACACCCAGATCATGTAACGCGTGTAGCGATGGCAGGTGCTCACATTGCAACAATTCCTTATAAAGTAATTGAGCAACTTGCTATGCATCCATTAACAGATCAAGGTATTGAAAAGTTTGCTGCGGATTGGGCGAAAGCGCCTAAGTTATAATGAAGTAAAGTTTCATCGATTTCTTTTTCATGAGAGGGCCAATCTCTATGTAACTTCATCCTATAAACTTAATCTCGAGTTTGGCATCTTATTACGTGAAAGCAGCAATATGAAAAGGAACTCAGAATAGCACAATGGTTATGAGAAGGACCTCCTTATGAGAGTATAGTTTATTAAAACGTAGCTCTCATAAGGGAGAGTCTTTTTTGTATAAATCAAAATCAGAGTGCTCTTTTGTTATAGGAATAATTTGAAAGGGGTTACATGGTGAACTCGAAATATATGATCGGTGTAGATATTGGAACAACTAGTACAAAATCAGTTTTGTTTTCGATTGATGGATCAGTTATTACAAGTCATGGGATTGAATACCCTTTATATTCTCCCGCACCAGAAACAGCAGAACAAGATCCAGAAGAGATTTTTCAAGCGGTCATACATACGATTAAAGAAACTATACAATCAAGTAATGTGCAGCCAGTTGATATTCTTTGTGTTTCTTTTAGTTCGGCAATGCATAGTGTCATTGCTGTAGACGAAGCAGGGAAGCCGTTAACGAGATGTATCACTTGGGCAGATAATAGAAGCGCAAGCTGGGCAGAAAAAATAAAGAATGATATGAATGGTCATGAAATTTACCTTCGTACTGGAACACCAATCCACCCTATGTCACCACTTTCGAAATTAGTTTGGCTTAAGAATGAACATGCTGAGTTGTTTGCAAAGAGCTATAAATTCATCTCTATTAAAGAGTATGTTTTCTATAAGTTATTTAAGGAATATGTAATTGATTATTCTATAGCATCAGCAACAGGAATGTTTAATTTGAAGTCTTTAAAATGGGATGAAGAAGCTTTACATGTTGCGGGAATTACAGATGAAAAGCTTTCTAAACTTGTTCCAACGACGCACAGCTTAATAGGATTAGATAAAGAACTTGCAAATGAGATGAATGTACTTGTTTCTACTCCTTTTATAGTAGGAGCGAGTGACGGAGTACTATCCAATTTAGGTGTAAATGCAATTGATCCTGGTGTTGTGGCTGTTACAATTGGTACAAGCGGTGCGATACGTGCTGTAATAAATCGTCCTGTAACAGATCCAAAAGGTAGAATTTTTTGTTATGCCTTAACTGAGGATCTTTGGGTAATTGGAGGACCGGTTAATAATGGTGGTATGATTTTTAGGTGGGTTCGCGATCAATTATGTACGTTAGAAGTTGAGCATGCGCAGCGTTTAGGAAAAGATCCATATGAAGTGCTTACGGAAATAGCAGCAAAAGTGAATCCTGGATCTGATGGTTTATTATTTCATCCGTATTTAGCCGGTGAAAGAGCACCTTTATGGAATGCGAATGCGCGGGGATCTTTCTTTGGGCTTGGGCTACATCATAAGAAAGAGCATCTGATACGTGCTGTTTTAGAGGGAATCATTTATAACTTGTATACAGTTCTTCTTGCGTTAAAAGAACTAATTGGCGAACCGAAAAAAATTCAAGCGACAGGTGGTTTTGCAAGGTCGGAACTTTGGAGACAGATGATGGCAGATATTTTTCATCAAGATGTATATGTTCCGGAAAGTTTTGAAAGCTCTTGCTTAGGAGCTGCAATCCTCGGTTTATATAGTTTAGGTGAAATAGATACATTATGCGTAGTTTCTGAAATGGTAGGTGCAGATTTTCATCATGAGCCAAACATGGAAAGTGTAGAAAAATATAAAGATTTAACACCAATCTATATTCGTTTGGCCCGTCATCTGGAAGAAGAATATGAGAGTATAGCCGCTTTTCAAAAAAAGTGGATTTAGAGGCTATTTGGCAGGAAAATATGGTAACTTATAAAGAGGTACTCAAGTTTTTTAAGATGTTCTTTCAAAAAATAGTTCACGGTTGTTCTGTAAAAAATATGATGAACAAAAACTATAGGGAAAGGGTTATGAAAATGGCGGATAACAAAGAGTTTATTGGATATGTTGGAACGTACACGAAAGAAAATAGTGAAGGAATATATAAGTTTACGTTAGACACGGAAGCAAAGAAAATTAGTAATGTAACACTTGCGGCCAAGCTGGATAACCCTACATATGTAACGATAAGCAAAAATAATGAATATCTCTATTCTGTTGTTAAGGAAGGCGAATCTGGTGGTGTAGCTGCTTATTCGATTGATAGTAAAACTGGAGAGCTAAAAGCAGAAAACAGACAGGTAGTAGAAGGTGCTTCTCCTTGTCATGTGAGTGTTGATAGTGGAAATCATACGGTAGTTACAGCGAATTATCATAAAGGAACGATTGAGTCTTTCGTAGTAAATGAAGAAAATGGAACTGTAAATCCTGCCGCATCTATTATGATGCATGAAGGTTCAGGTCCGAATAAAGAAAGACAAGAAAAACCACATGCACATTACGCGGGATATACTCCTGATGAAAAATATGTGGTGGGTGTTGATTTAGGGATAGATAAATTAATTACGTATGAAATAAAAGATAGTGTATTAAAAGAAGTGAATAGTTTATCTGTAAATCCAGGAAGTGGTCCGAGACATATTGCTTTTCACCCGAACGGAAAACATGCTTATGTCATGACTGAACTTAGCTCGGAAGTTATTGTATTATCATATAATTCGGAAGAAGGATCCTTTACAGAGTTGCAGTATATTTCTACCGTTCCGAAAGAATTTGATGACAATAGTCAAGGAAGTGCTATTCATATTTCTTCTGACGGCCGCTTTGTATATGCAGGTAATCGCGGTCATAATAGTATTGCTGTTTTCAGTGTGGATCAAAACTCAGGTGAGCTTACATTTGTTGAACATACATCTACAGAAGGGAATTGGCCAAGAGACTTTGTATTAGATCCTACTGAAAAGTTCCTTGTTGCTACAAATGAAAAGTCGCATAATCTTGTGTTATTTTCAAGAAATGAATCTACAGGAAAGGTAACTCTGTTACAATCTGATGTTGTTGTGCCAGAGCCTGTTTGTGTGAAGTTTTTAAACGTTTAATTTGTGATTGGTAGAATTTCTATATATCCTAAAAACAGTAAAAAAGCAAAGCGATATCGCTTTGCTTTTTTCTATTTCTTCTTCGGTCTACGTACTAGTTCGCCGCCACAGTTTGGACAAACGTTTTCTCTCTCTTCTGTACATGGTGCACAAAATGTACATTCATATACGCAAATGTAAGCTTCAGAATTTGGTTCGAGAGATTGATCGCAAATTTGACAGTTTGTTTTCATTTGTAGTGCCATAGTAAGTCTCCTTTTAATTTGAATATTTATAATTTAATTATAATTCATTAGATAGAGACTGTCTTTTTCAATTGAAAGGAAATTGCAGGATAAAGTTATGAATTGAAATGAAAGATGCTATTTTATTTTAAAATTGATTATTTAGTGCAGTTGGAATATTATGAAATAGTCAAAAGACAACAGGGGGTATACATTTTGACTAATCATAATGATCATTTAAAAGCAAACTGCGAAAAATGTTTCGGTCTATGTTGCGTGGCGTTACCATTCGCAGCATCGGTAGATTTTGCGGTGAATAAAGATGGTGGGAAGCCATGTTCTAATTTGCAGTCGGATTATAAATGCAGCATACATAAAAATCTTAGAGGAAAAGGTTATAAAGGTTGTACAGTATTTGAGTGTTTCGGTGCTGGGCAGAAGATTTCGCAAGTTACGTTTAACGGGATTGATTGGCGGAAAGATGCTAAGCATGCGAGAAAAATGTATGATGCTTTTCCGATTATGCATCAGCTTCATGAAATACTGTGGTATTTGAATGAGGCTATTCTTTTACAGGCGACACAATCGATTCATAAAGAGTTAAGTAAAGCGATTGAAGAGACGGAGCGCCTATCAAATTTAAGTTCAGATGAGTTAATGAAAATAAATGTTCCATTACACAGAGCGGAAGTAAACATTCTTCTTTTAGAAACGAGCGAATTAGTTTGGAAGGAAATGAATGCAACGCGTAAGAAACGAATTAGTCATCGCGGAGCAGACCTTATGGGGGCAAATTTGAAGAAGAAAGATTTGCAAGGAGCGAATTTAAGAGGGGCTTACTTAATTGCGGCTAATTTAAATGGAGCAAACTTAAGAGGAGCAGATCTTATCGGAGCAGATTTGCGAGATGCAGATATTCGAGGAGCAGATTTTACAAATAGTATTTTTCTGACGCAAGTTCAAGTTAACGCGGCGAAAGGGGATACACATACGAAATTGCCGAAAATGTTGTCCCGTCCATCGCATTGGAGTGCATAAAGAGTGTATACGAACAGGCAGAGATTCTTAATCTCTGCCTGTTTTTCATTTCTTTTCAAAAGTAGTAATGAAAACACTACATATAATAAGAATACCACCAATAAAAAAGTTACTATTTAATGTCTCATTTAATAAGAGCCAACCGAGCAATGATCCAACGATAGGTTGGAAGAAGAAAAATAATGATCCGATACTTGCATCCATTAGTTCTAATCCTTTATTCCAAAGGAAAAAGGCACCTGCCGTTGAGACGATTCCTAAATATAATACGCCTAGTATTACGTACGTATTTGCGGTTCCGATAGAGGCTGTTTGTAGTTCCCATATCATAAAAGGTGTAATAAAAAAGAGTGAAAAGAATATGGCATACGTTGTGATAACTAAGGATGAAAATCGAGCTGAAGCAATCTTCACATAAATGGATAGTAAAGCCCACGTAATAGCGGCTCCGACTAATATGATTGTTCCGATAAAATAGGAGCCAATTTCAATATCCCATCCGATTACGATAATGACACCAATTGTCGCTATGATAGTAGATAACAGTCTACGAGCGGTTAGTTTTTCTTTTAAAATGATCGCTGCAAATATAACCATAAATGCAGGTGTAGCTGATGTTACTAAAGAGCCTGTATGAGCGTCGGATAATTTTGTCCCGATAAATTGACAAGTAATCGAAATGAAATAGCCGATAAATCCAATCCAAGCGAATAATAGCCAATCTTTTTTGTGAATGGTTACTTTTTTCTTTTGCTTTTTCTCAGTTATTTTCAAAATGAAATATAAAACAACGAAAGCGATAATAAAGCGTAGCCAAACGAGTGTCAATGGTGGGATAAAGTCGAGTACGTATTTGCTAACAACATACATACCGCCCCATATACTAGCTGCTAGTGATAAACATATAGCTCCTAAAATTGTTTGTTTCATGTAAAGTACCTCCGTCTATTTTTAGGGTATTATGAGTTCCCTAAGACGAGGCATAGTGTTAAGTGTTATTTGAATGCCCGCCTTAGTTTATAGACGGCCTACAGGTTGATCGTTTTCGAATGAAGTGTTGTAGTACATGCGTGCATTCCTCCTTCATATTTTATAATGATATTATAACTTAATTTTCAGTTTATTGGGATGTTTCTTTAGAAAATGGAAATGGTGGTTGTTTAAGAAAGCATAGTATATGGTAGAAAAACATATTTTTAAAATAACAGAAACCAATTACATAACTGATAAGTATAGTAAAAGTAGGATGAAAAAGTAGATTAATAGAGAAAGAGGAGGAGATTGTTATAACTACAACCGTTATTTCTCATTTTTATAACGAAGAGTATTTATTGCCATGGTGGCTTATGCATCATACGAAACTGTTTGATCATGGCATTTTAATTAATAAAGGATCAACAGATCGTTCGGTTGAAATTTGTAAAAAATTCGCACCGCATTGGGAAGTGCGAGATTCTGTAAATCCAGAGTTTGATGCATTTGCGACAGATCATGAAGTGATGAGGGTGGAACAAGAAGTAAAAGGATGGAAAATGATTTTAAATACGACTGAGTTTCTTTGTGTACAAGATAAAAATCAGTTTTGGAAATCACTGAATGAATTGGGGGGGAGGATGTATTGGCTGGAAGGGTTAATTATGGTTGATCATCCTAACTACAATTATCCGAAGCTTAAATACGGAACTTCTTTATTAAAACAGCGATTTCACGGTTATTTACCAGAAGATTGGGCGTTATGGAGAAGAGGTAGATTTATTCATAATCATGAGCATGGAAGTTATACGGTTGGAAGGCATTTATCTGCACATGAATCTATGGTTTATCCGCCACTTGCGTGTATTGCATGGTTTGGTTTTAGCCCTTGGAACGATGCGATGAGAAAGAGGAAATTACAAATTGGTCCGACTCTTTCTGAAGCTAGTAAGCAAGGGGGAATGGGTACGCATCATATTATTACACCTGAAAAATTAGAAGAATGGTATAAGGATTTAGCAAGTGGGACGAAGGATTTACGTTTTAGTGATGCGTATCGTTATGCTTTTTTATAAATGATTCCCACCATAAAATTGTTTCTTCGATTCCGGTATTAAGATTGTATGTTGGTTTCCAGTTTACTTCAGTTTTTAAACGCTCTACATTAACGCCGACGAATAAAGGTTCATCTGTAGAGAAAGGAATCGCACCTAGTTTTATTAAATGTTCTTTTCCTATCTTTTTAGCAATGATAGAAGCTAATTCTTTAATTTGTACAGATTGACCAGAAGCGATATTGATTGTGCCTGTAACGCCATGTTCTAATACTGTTACGAGAGCATCAGCGACATCGCTCACATGGAGGAAATCTCTTGATTGTTTTCCATGTGTACATAGTGCTTCCTCATTTTGTAATAAGGAAGTGATAATGTTAGAAACGAGCCGATTCCCTTGTTCGTGAGGGCCATACATGTGAAAAATGCGGCTCCAACACATGCTGAGGCCTGTTTGCTCAGCGTACGTTTGTAGCCAGGAGTGTAGTGCATTTTTACATAATGAATATGGGTTTTTATAGGAAAGAAGTGGTGAATCTTCAAATAGTACGCCGTTAAACCATTCATATTCTGCGCCAGTACCTGCAACAACGACGCGCTTTCCGCCGCATGTTGTGAAGTGTTGAATTAATGAGATGCTGGATGTAAGCCAATAGTAATTATTATTAGATACATAACAAGCTGGTGGTACGGCTTCCCAAGCTAAATGAATGAGATGACTAGGCTTCATGTCGTAAATGAGTTTTTTTACTTCTTCATCGCAAAGTAAATTTACTTTATGCCAATGGCAAGAAAGGTGAGAAGGCTTATTTGTATTGTAAGTGGCGTGTATTTCATAGCCCCTTTGTATAAGAGAATTTACAATATATTTACCAATCCATCCACTACCTCCTGTTACAAGGATTTTTTTCATGGCTCAATCACCTCAATTTCTGGAATCGTTACTAAAAATTTGCCGCCCCATTCACGAATGAAAGAGCATTCTTTCATAATTTCATCTTTTAAATTCCAAGGAAGTATGAGGATGTAATCGGGTTTTGTACGTTTAATTTCTTCTGGAGATTTTATTGGAATGCGGGTGCCTGGTAGAAGGAGATTTTGCTTGTGAGGGTTTTTATCTACTGTATAAGCTAGAAATTCTTTTCCTATCCCGCAATAATTTAAAAGGGTGTTTCCTTTAGCAGGAGCACCGTAACCGATAATTTGTTTGTTTAAAGCTTTTACTTCGATAAAAAAATTTAAAATATTTATTTTCAATTGTTCGATGCGTTTAGAAAAAAGGAGATAGCAATCTAATGTATCTAGCCCGTGATCTATTTCTTCTTGGATTATATTTGTAACACTGGCAGGGATAGTGGAGGAGTCACTGTGATGGTTTACAAAAATACGCAAGGAACCACCGTGCGTTGCAAGTTCTTCTGCATCGACAATTTGTAAATGATGATGAGCTAAAATTTTTTGAAGACTTATAAGTGAGAAATAGGAGAAGTGCTCATGGTATATAGTATCAAACTGTTTAAAGGATATGAGGTTTAATAAGTGAGGAAATTCAATTGTTATCGTGCCATCTTGTTTTAATAACGTTTTTAAACCAGCAACAAAATCATGCAAGTTCGGGACGTGTGCCAATACGTTATTTGCGACGATTAAATCTGCTTGCGGTAATTTTTTTGCTAAGTCATTGCTGAAAAAATTCACTTCAGTAGGAATTCCTTTTTCGATAGCGATTTCTGCTACATTTTTTGCTGGTTCAATTCCTAACGTTTCGATATTTTCTTTTTGAAAGTATTGTAATAAGTACCCGTCGTTACTCGCGATTTCAATCACTTTCGAATGGTTTGTTAAGTTAAAACGCTTAATCGCCATTTCTACATATTGCTTAGCGTGTAGTAGCCAGCTTGATGAGTAAGAACTGAAGTATAAATAGTCATGAAAAATATTGTGCGGAGATTCAAACTCATCTAATTGTACAAGTAAACAAGAGTTACAAACAAATGTGTGCAGCGGATAAAATGGTTCCATTTTATATGAGTTTTCAGGAGCTACAAATGAGTTAGCGAGAGGGGAAACTCCTAAATCTAAAAAAGTATTTGTTAGTAATGAGTGGCAAAAACGGCATTTTTTCTGTTCCATTTTATAGCCCCCTTATAAATTTTTGAATGCATCGATTTGTTGTCGCGTGAAAGATTCCATATTTTCACCAGATGTATATTTTTTGTACCAATCAACAGTCCAAGCGATAGAATGATCTGTTGATAACTTAGGTGTCCAACTGAGTTTATTTACTGCTTTTGTACTATCAAGTGTTAAAATAGATGATTCATAAGGAGTGTTTGTATGAGGAGAAAGGATTGTTAGTGGTTGATTCCATAATTTCATTATAGATTGAATGACATCATGAACGGTTCTGTTAGGTTCATTCACCGGACCGAAATTCCACGCTGCTGCATATTCGGCATCTTTCCAAAGCTTCTCAGCTAAAAGAATATAGCCGTGTAAAGGATCTAATACGTGTTGCCACGGACGAATAGCGTTTTTGTTTCTAATATTTAATGTACCGTCTTTTAAATATGCACGGATTATATCCGGGAATAATCGGTCTTCTGCCCAATCACCACCGCCGATGACGTTACCTGCTCTTACTGAGGCAAGTTTCTGAGTATTAGTGCGGAAGAATGATTTTTGATAGGATGTTGCAACTAGTTCAGCGCAAGCTTTACTAGCACTATAAGGATCGAAACCTCCTAACCGGTCACTTTCCACGAATGCTCGGTTACCGCTCCCGTCATTTTCATAGCATTTATCACTTGTAACATTAATGATACTACGTATACTTTCTATATGTTTTGCGGCTTCTAATACGTGAACAGTACCTAAAACATTCGTTTTAAATGTTTCGATAGGATTTTTGTATGAAATGGTGACGATCGGCTGGGCTGCTAAATGAAATAGTATGTCCGGGGTATGTTGTTTCAGGGCACGGAATAAAGAATCGTAATCTGTAATGTCGCCGTTAATTGATGTGCACTCTTTTGCTACGTTACCTTGTTCAAAAAGGCTAGGATTTGAGGGGAGTTGAGAGGAGTACCCGATTACTTCTGCACCTAATGAAGTTAAAAAAAGGGTGAACCACGAGCCTTTAAAGCCGGTATGTCCTGTAATAAATACTTTTTTCTTATTCCAAAAAGATGATGAAGCCATATTACCAAACCTTCCACGGAGCATTATTACTTTCCCATAGCTCGACTAATTTATTTTTATCGCGCAATGTATCCATTGGATGCCAAAAACCAGTATGTTGAAATGCTGCCAATTCGTTTTTGTTTACTAACTGAACTAAAGTGTTTGTTTCAAAAACAGATTTATCTCCACTAATGTAATTAAAAATATCAGGATTTAAAACGGAAAATCCACCGTTAACCCACCCACCATCACCTAATGGCTTCTCTTGAAAAGATGTGACAGACTGTTTATCTAATACGAGAGAACCGAATCTACCCGGAGGCTGTACGGCAGTAACAGTAGCTGTTTTGCCGTGGTTTTTATGAAATGCAATGAGTTCGTTTATATTTACATTACTTAATCCATCGCCATAAGTGAGGCAGAAAGGTTCGTCCCCGATGTAATTTTGTATTTTTTTAACTCGTCCACCTGTTTCGGTATTTAGACCGGTATCGATCAGTGTCACTTTCCACGGTTCTATACGATGAGAATGGTTAGTAATCGTATTGTCGCTTAAATTTATCGTGAAATCGGACATGTGTAAGTTGTAATTTAGAAAGAATTCTTTAATGGCATATCCTTTATAGCCTAAGCAAATAATAAACTCAGTAATTCCGTAATGGCTATACAAACTCATAATGTGCCATAGAATAGGTTTCGTTCCAATTTCAATCATAGGTTTCGGTTTTAAATGTGTTTCTTCCCCAATCCGAGTCCCGTATCCACCAGCAAGAATAACAGCTTTCATTTTTTCCTCCTAAAATAAAAAATATAATATATACAGTATTCATATTGTATGCAAATGGTTTTGTTTTTGACTAAGTGCGTAAAAATGTGTGGAGCATGATAGGATGAGAAATATTAAGGTTTGAATTTAGGGAATAATTGTTGATATTCAGGATGATTACGTAGATCCTGTGTTGAATTAGTTAACATTAAAAATCGAGCTTCGAGTTCTTCAGAGGACCGACCATATTGTATTTGAAGTCCCGATCGAACGCCCTTTTTTGAGAGGGTGGGTGTAATTTGTAATTTTCTTGCCCTTGTATGTTCGTTCCAAGGGCTAAAATAAAATTTTAAAATGAATGAAGGGGAGTTATAAACGATAGGTTGGTAACGTGTAAAATGTCTGCCTGGTAAATATGCGCCATCAATATGGTTGTGTATAAATCTCCAGGCACATCCGATTTCTGGTTTATAAGGAAAGAGCCCGTGATATCGTTGTTCTACTAAAGGAATGGAATATCTTAGTTTTGAATAATTGTAATCATGCTTATCAATCATAACAATCATTCTAATTGCATACATATTTTGCCCTAACGTATGAAGTGATGAGAAAAATTCTTCTACATTATTACAACAAAGAAATTCTGTAGTATTTAATACCATCTTCCAACCTGAAACTTCTCTTTCAATTTCCATTACTTCAATGTCAGTATTAGTGGGATCGAATTCAAGGAATCTTGAATCTCGTACTTCCCAGTGGGGAGCAAATAATTTGCAAATTTCAACTGAACGATCTGTAGAACCTCTATTAATTAAAATACCGTGATCGAATATTTTTGTGTGATGCATAAGCCACCATGGAAGTAAGTATTCTTCGTTATAAAAATGAGAAATGAGTGTCTTTCTCATGTTAATCATCTCCTATACAAGCAATCATTATTAGTAGGATATGTTTTTAAATAAGAAAGGTTAAAAGGTGCAGACAATGTAGTGATTAAGTAATAGTTTAATAATTTTATTGTATAAGTGTAGATTACTTGTATGGAATAATAATAGGGTGGATCTTGGAATTTTGTATAAATTATGAATAATAAACCGTCACGTTTGACTGTACAGTTTATGTATTGTATGATGGTATTAATATAAACAAGGGGGGAAGATCGTTGGGAAGGTGTATCGAATCGGACAGTTGGCTCTCATGGCTCACGTGTCGAAACGCACGATTGATTATTATACGAATCTAGGAATCTTAAAAGCGGAGCGATCTCAATCTAATTATCGATATTACGATGAAACAGCATTTGAGACATTACAATTTATTGAGAAGTGCAAAGAAATGCATATGCCGCTTTGTGAGATTAAAGAGAAAATCGAGGAGAAGAAGAAGCTGCTCGGTATCAATGAACACGTTTCGAAACATGTGAATGAAGTGACAGACCATATTCATCGATTAGAAGCAGAATTAACGGAGTTAAAGCCGCTTTTAGATGGATTGACTGATTCACAACGTGAAAAAATATCGAAATCTTTATCTGGTCAAACGACAGCTTTAATACAGACACTTGCTCTATTATTATAGAAAAAGTGAAATCCGACCTCTTTAATTTTTGTATCGGGCTATGTTTTCTAATGAACAAATAAGAAAACATTATAGTATACAGGAGGTGGACACCTTAGTTTTTTAAACTAGGGGGATTCATTGGAAATATTTAATTTAGTCATGGTTGCGATTTTAATCGCATTTACTGGATTTTTCGTAGCAGCAGAGTTTGCGATTGTAAAAGTACGTTCAAGTCGTATCGATCAGCTTGTTGCGGAAGGAAAACGCGGTGCTTTAGCAGCGAAAAAAGTAACAACAAATTTAGATGAATATTTATCTGCTTGTCAATTAGGTATTACAGTTACAGCTATGGGATTAGGTTGGTTAGGTGAACCGACAATTGAAAAGTTACTACACCCGTTATTTGAGAAATGGAACTTAAACCCTTCTATCTCATCAGTGTTAACATTTGGTCTTGCTTTTATGCTAATGACGTATTTACACGTTGTAGTAGGAGAATTAGCTCCGAAAACGCTGGCAATTCAAAAGGCTGAAAAAGTAACGCTATTATTGGCAACTCCGTTAATGATGTTCTATAAAATCATGTATCCATTTATTTGGGTATTGAACGGTTCAGCGCGTGTGATAACTGGTTTATTCGGTTTAAAACCAGCCTCAGAACATGAAGTAGCTCATACAGAAGAAGAATTACGTCTTATCCTTTCAGATAGCTATGAAAGTGGCGAAATTAATCAAGCTGAATACAAGTATGTAAATAACATTTTTGAATTTGATAATCGTATTGCAAAAGAAATTATGGTACCGCGAACAGAAATCATTGGTTTCTACCTGGAAGATTCAGTAGAAGAACATATGAAAGTAATCCAAAATGAGCGATACACACGTTATCCGATTTTTGGAGAAGATAAAGATGATATTATCGGTATGGTCAACGTAAAAGATTTCTTTATTCGATATATGACCGAAGATCAAAAAGATTTATCATCCATTCGCTCGTATATGCGTCCGATTATTGAAGTGATGGAAACGACTCCAATTCACGATTTACTACTTCAAATGCAGAAGAAGCGAATTCCGATGGCTGTTTTATATGATGAGTACGGGGGAACAGCAGGAATTGTAACGCTTGAAGATATCTTGGAGGAAATCGTCGGCGAAATTCGTGACGAATATGATGAAGATGAAGCACCACCAATTCAGCATGTGAATGAGCACCATAAAATCGTTGATGGAAAAGTGCTTATCTCAGAGGTAAAAGATTTGTTTGGATTACACATTGAAGAAGATGATGTGGATACAATCGGTGGCTGGATTATGATGCAAAATCATGAAATTGAAGAAGGACAACATGTTGAGGCGGAAGGTTATGAATTTAAAGTGTTAGAAAAAGACGCTTACCAAATTAAACGTGTTGAAATTCGTAAAATGGAACAAGAGCAAGAAGAAGAGAAAGCAGCAACTGTGTAAGTTGCTGCTTTTTTTCTAAAGTATAAAAAATGCGAAATTAGGAGCGGATATTTTGATTCAAGCAGCCTTACGTGTATATCGATTACAATTGTATGCGATCTTTAGTGGTTTACTACTAATGTGGACGATTACTCCGTTTGGAAAACAAGTAACAGGGTTTGGTATCGGATTAGCTGTAAGTGCATATTGCCTTTGGTTATTAGCTCGCAGAGTGGAGAAACTTGGGAAAAGTATCGTAATGAAAGAAAAGGCTCCTGGATTAGGAGTTCTAAACCGATTTGCAGCAGCCATTTTAGGAGCTATCATCATGTATGAAATCGAGCATGAAATGGAAATGTGGGCATTTGGTACAGGCATTTTAGGTGGTCACTTTTTAATGATTGCAAATTTAGCTTATGCAAATATGCAGTTAGTGAAAGAGGAAGAGAAGCAAAGGGAACATGCTTCGAAAAACATAGAGCTATGATGAAAGGGGCCTAATGGGGTTCCTTTTTTGTATTTAAGCGAGCTAATGGAAGGAATCAAATTTGCGACAAATATAATACGCTTCTTTTTTACGTTTTTCAATAGTATGAAAAATAATGTAAAAAAATTTAAAAACCCATCGATTTCTAAAGGTTATGTATGTTATTATGACAAAAGACTTTTTGAAAGAGGTGGATACCAATGTTACAAGCGTTACTTATTTTTGTGCTTCAAATTATTTACGTTCCAATTTTGACAATCCGTACGATTTTGCTTGTAAAGAATCAAACAAGATCCGCTGCTGGTGTTGGATTGTTAGAAGGAGCTATTTACATTGTCAGTTTAGGTATTGTGTTTCAAGATTTATCAAATTGGATGAACATCGTTGCCTATGTCATTGGCTTTAGTACGGGACTATTATTAGGCGGTTATATAGAGAATAAATTAGCAATTGGATATATTACGTATCAAGTTAGTTTGCTAGACCGTTGTAATGAATTAGTAGATGAACTACGTCACTCAGGATTTGGTGTTACAGTATTTGAAGGCGAAGGAATTAATTCAATACGTTATCGCTTAGATATCGTTGCAAAGCGTTCTAGAGAAAAAGAACTGTTAGAAATTATTAATGAAATTGCACCAAAAGCGTTTATGTCTTCTTATGAAATCCGTTCATTTAAAGGCGGATATTTAACGAAGGCGATGAAGAAAAGAGCGTTAATGAAGAAGAAAGATGAACATGCATCATAAAGAAAAGGGAGTAGTGCAGCTTTAAAAGCACGGCATAATCCCAAAATAAAAAGAGAGGAATCTAGTTTGAAAAAGATTCCTCTCTTTTTTATGTATTATTTTTTTCTGCTATTTCTCAGATTAACAAGTAACCATACAACTTGAATAATTATTGGTAATATAAATGCAATTAATAAAACGATAAAGGCTATTAATTTCAGCTCAGGTGTTTGAGTAACACCGGTCCCATCAACCTCTCTTAGCCAAATGATAGCTGCCAATATCCCGAAAGCTATAATCCAAAATATGTTACCAATCCACCAATAAATCCATCTTCTTTTCATGCTAGCACCCTTACATTTACCCTTTGTTAAAAGTGAATTTTCGTTCGGTACATTTATAATGAAATACCTATAAAATTAATTTTTTTTAACTGTATATCTAACTTGTTTAAAGGTTACCATGTCTCCATCTTGAGTATCATCTTTCGTTTGCAAAAGTTGAACTCTTGGTTTGTAATCTGTCCTATGAGCGTGTTCAATATCTTTAATGTTAAGTTTGTAAGGTTCACCATTCTTTATTTTTTGTTCCAATACTTTTTTATTGGCAACATAAATAAAAGTTAGTTTATTTTCATCAATACCTTCAGTCTTAATTTCTAATTCATTATCTTTTGTTGTAATCGTTGGTGTTAATAATTTCATACTGCCGTTTCCGGTTTCTAAAGAGTTTTCTGCTATAGTTGAACATCCTGATAATATGATTCCGGTGAATAGAAGAGTAAGTAACTTCTTTTTCATAACATCCCCCGTTTTCAAGTGATTTTTGATTTTGGCATTGTTAGACTGCTAGTGTGGAGCGTAAATATTTAGCTAATACTCATTTTGATTGTACCATAATATGTAAAATAAAACAGGCTGTATATCCAGTTTAAGGGAGACTGAAAAGTTTACTTATTGTTGTAAATTCGTGTATTTTAGCTTCTATTTCAATCGAAATGTAGCCAGGTGAAAGAAATTTTTTTATGGAAATTACAATTTTTGCATATTAAAATGATGATAGGAGATAAATGAATTCATTCGCTTCGGAGGTAGTTACTTGAATATTAACGAGAAGGCAATTGAAATGTTTGAACAAAATGAATATGAGGAAGCAATGGCACTGTTTCAACAAGCAGTACATGAATCTAGAGGTGTACAATCTCTCAATAATCTTGCTTGGATGTACTTTTATGAGGAAGAGAATGATGATAAAGCTCTTGAATTAATAAAAGAAGTTATTAAGTTGAATCCTTCCTCGTACTTTCCTTATAACATCTTAGGGGACATTTACATAAAACAAAAAAAGTGGGAAGAAGCGAAAGAAGTATTACAAAAGTCTATTTCGATGCAACCATCGGGTGAAGCATTTCACAATGTAGCTGTAGCGCATTATAACCTTGGAGAGTTAGAAAAAGCTTCGGAATTTTTCTTGCGAGTTGCAAGGGATTCGGACTATATAATGTATAGCTATGTAAAATGTTTAATTGATTTAGGGCGAACGACAGAAGCGAAAGAGAAGTTAGATGCTTTTAACAGGAAAGCTGATGATTTTGTAGGAGAAATTCATGTAGCAGATTTATATGTTGAGTTGAATTGCTATAACGAAGCCATTCAATGTTTCGAAAAGGGATACAAAGAAGTTTGGAAAAGTCCCAATTGGATTGGTAGGTTTGTTTATGCACTATATAAAGCTAATAATTTCACGCGTATAAATGAAGTTATACGGGAATCTATCGAAGCGAAAACAGCAGAAATAGAAGATGTTCAAAATGAAGAAGTAGAAGAAAACTGGACAGAAAAAGATAAGACAGAGTTAATTGAGGAATATACAGAAGAGAATAATTGTTATAAAACAATGATAGAACGTATCAAATCTGGATATGTTCCAGGGTTAGAATTTGAAACTTATCATTTAGGGGGTTGCTATTTATTTGGTTGTAAAAGACATAATCATCTTGAATATGAAAAATAAAAAGATTTGACTGTCAAATATGATGGTCGAATCTTTTTATTATAGGTTGCTTTTCTAAAGGTACCATCTCAATTGTAATGTGTTAAAGATGTTTCGTATCATTACATAGATATATATCTTCTTTAGAGCCCCCTTGTTTAATATTTAAGATATGAAGAGAAATAAAACCAATAAGTCCCATTCCGCCGAAAATAAGCCATGGTGTATACATTCCATTCAAGTTGGATGTAAAAGATGTACCGGTATAATTACCGATGATAAAACCAAATGCGAGTGATAGTTGATAAAATCCGAAGTAAGTAGCTGTATATGATTCGCTACTGTAATTTGAAATAGCGATATCAGCGTTAGGTAATACGAGTGTTTCACCGATTGTAAATAAAATTACACAAATAAATAGCCAATATGGGTGTTGAAATAAAGGAATGAGTAAAAAGGAAATACTCATTAATAAAACACCGTATTTAATAATCGAAAGTGTGTTGTATTTGTGAAAAATTTTTCGGAATAGTACCATAAATATAACGCCAGTTATTGCATTTATCGTAATAACTAATGCAGCGAGCTGGTTGCTATTACTAATGTTTTTCATATGAAGTGGAAGTGCGACAGTAAGCTGAGTAAACATAATATAGAAGAAAATCATGATAAATGAAAACAGAAGAAAAGACTTGTTTTGTAAGATGGCCTGTATTCCTAATGTAATAGACGTGTTTTCAGTATTGACTTGGAAGTGATTTTTAAGTAAGTAAAAGATAAAAGCGAATAACAGCATAAGAGATCCTGTTAGGGAGAAAGCATAGATTGGATTGAGTAAGAGTAAAAAACCTCCTGCAATTGGTCCGATTATTGCACCACAATTAAAACTAAGGTTTAAATATGTAAATAAATTTTTTCTCATATGAGCTGGTTGTGAGCCGAATATGGCGCGAGCAGCAGGTTCGTAAAATGCAGTTCCAAAACCGATAAGTGCAGAAGAAATGGAAATTGTATGGAAATCAGAGCATATTCCTAAAGCGATAAATCCGATTCCTCTTAAAAATAATCCGGCTACCATCATAATGATATAGCCGATTTTTTCAGCAATTAATCCTGAAAATAATGGGATAACTCGTGATGTGATTGTCATAACCGTCAACACCGTTCCTACTTGAACAGCTGAAAAATGGAGAAAGGTTAATAGATAAATAGCTAAAAATGCGTATACTGCAAAATACCCAAAAGACATAAAAAATGAAGAAATAAGCATGAAACGTATCGGTATTGAGAAACTTTTCATAGAACTCCTCCTAATTATGTAACCAGTAAAATTAATTGATGGTTAACTATTTTATATTATAATTATACATAAAGTCAGAAAAAAGTAAATTTTGAGAAGAAGGTGGATGGAATTGAATCAAAATGCACCAAATGAACTAGAATATATTCGGGAATTTTTAAATACATGGAAAATACCAAACGATACGAGAGAGCCAATTGATATGCTGCAAACAGAAGAGGATATAAAGCTTTTTGTGAAAGAATATTTTCATGAAGAGCTTCCATTTCATACGATAGAGGAATTAAAAAGTTTTCGAGAAGATATTCGGGTGGCAATTGAAGGTGGAAAATCATTGCAAAAGTGGTTAGAGAAATACCCTTTTCATGTACAGATAAAGGAAGATATGAAAGGTATTACATATGGGCCTGTGCATGAAGAGAATGTATATACAAAAGTATTAAGCATTGTGTTAATGGCGATTCAAGAAAATTTGTGGGGAAGGTTAAAAGCATGTCCAGATTGCCGCTGGGTATTTTATGATCATTCGCGAAATGGAAGTAAAAGATGGTGCGGTATGTACGCTGGAGAAGAAGGAGGAAGAGCGTGCGGTACAATTGCAAAAGTAAAAAACTACCGAGCGAAGAGAAAAGGGAGATCGGGTTATGATGTGTAATTAATATTAGGGGAAGAAAATAGGATGGGGGAATGAAGCGTATGGAAAGTACACAAATGTTAGCTTTAAATAAAAAGTGCTGGGATACAGTTGCACCATACTTCTTTCAAGTGGATTGTTTACCGAAATATGGTCCGTATACAGCGTCTGAAGATGAGATTCATTTGTTTGATTCAATTAGAGATAAAAAGGTTCTTGATATTGGATGTGGAAGTGGGCATTCGTTGCGATATATGGCGGAACATGGGGCAGAGGACGTATGGGGGCTTGATCTTTCAAGTGAACAAATTAAAACAGCGAATGAAACGTTAAAGTGTTGGAATCCAAAGTTAGTATGCGGAGCAATGGAAGAGGAAGGAGATATTCCGAAAGGGTATTTTGATATTGTATACTCCATTTATGCATTAGGTTGGACTTCGAATTTAAGAAAAACGTTGGAACTGATTTATTCATATGTAAAGCCAGGAGGAAGTTTTATTTTTAGCTGGGAGCATCCCGTATATGCAAACTTACAGTATGGTACAGAAGAAATCCTTTTAAAGTCCTCTTATCATGAAGAAACTCCTATTACGTTTGAAACATTTAAAGGGGAGGATGTACAAGCGACATTGTATAAACGAAAAATGAGTACATACATAAATGAGTTAAATAGAGTTGGTTTTACAATTGAGAGGATTGAAGAGCCTGAACCGTCTCGTATATTTGATGAAGAAACAGCTGAGCCGTCTACGAAATATTATTCTTTATATAAAGCTAGAATGGTGCCAACTACTTTTATTATTAAGGCGAGGAAGTAAATTATTTTATAAAAAGAAGCCTATCATTTCAAATGAATGAAATGATAGGCTTCTTTATTTTTTAAAAAATGAGGTCAGGTGTGTACTTTTCTTATAAAAATGCATTTCATATAAAAGATGTAATTATTTTGGGGAAGGGGGATTGTTGTGCGTCATCATAGAAAGTGCAAAAAATTTGGAGTGGCACTGCCTCTTCCACTTATAGGAGCAACTGGCCCTACTGGTAATAGTGGCCCAACTGGTCCAACTGGAGGGCATGAAGGTCCGGTCGGGCCTCCGGGAATCACTGGACCTAGAGGAGCAACTGGTCCACAAGGTCCTCAAGGTATCGAGGGAATACAAGGTCCACGAGGGACAACAGGAGCTCAAGGAATACAAGGTGTCATTGGTGATACTGGAGAGCGAGGTGTAACTGGTCCAGTTGGCTTACAAGGTCCTCAAGGGTTAATTGGAAACCAAGGTCCAACAGGTGATATTGGAGTACAAGGATTAGAAGGGATACAAGGAGTAATTGGTCCTGCCGGTAGTCAAGGTATACAAGGCGCCCAAGGAATACAAGGAGAAATAGGCGAACGAGGACAAACGGGAGCCCAAGGAATGCAAGGCGTGGTAGGTGAAGCTGGTATTACAGGTGTAACAGGCCCTCAAGGTCTCCAAGGAGCGCAAGGAATACAAGGAGAGAATGGAACTACAGGTATACAAGGAGAAGAAGGCCAACCAGGAATACAAGGAATTACTGGAGAACAAGGACACCAAGGCGATCAAGGGATACAAGGTGTAACTGGCCCAACTGGTTCTCCTGGAATACAAGGACCTCAAGGTATAAGTGGAATAAAGGGGATAACAGGTGTAATAGGTCCTCAAGGTCCACAAGGTGTTCAAGGAATACAAGGAACAAACGGATCCACAGGTTTTCAAGGAGCAAAAGGAGTACGAGGGATAACAGGAGCAACTGGAAGTGTTGGTATGCAAGGACCAGAAGGACCTCCGGGTGCTCCGACGGGAACAACCGGTCCAATTGGTCCATCTAGTGGAGTGACTGGTCCATCGGGTCCACCCGGTCCGCCTGGGGGGCCAACAGGTCCAACGGGCGCAACTGGTGCACAGGGTGTAACCGGGGGAACTGGTGCAATAGGAGCGCAAGGGTTACAAGGTATAACTGGTCCCACTGGTGCTCAAGGTGTAAGGGGAGCACAAGGTTCTCAAGGTGTAGTTGGTGTAGCTGGCGTACAAGGAGCACAAGGTTCTCAAGGTAACCAAGGAATAACAGGAGCAACCGGTGTAGAAGGTCCTCAAGGAATACAAGGTCCGCAGGGGGAAATCGGTCCAACTGGTGCAGAAGGTTCTAAAGGTGTGCAAGGAATACAAGGGATAACGGGGCCAACAGGAGCACAAGGCATACAAGGGTTACAAGGGATACTAGGTCCCACAGGCACAACAGGAGCGGCAGGAGTTCAAGGTGCACAAGGAATCCAAGGAGCAACCGGTCCAGCAGGAGCACAAGGCATACAAGGTGCACAAGGAATCCGAGGAGAAACAGGGGCAGCTGGAGTACAAGGAATACAAGGAGTTCAAGGGATACAAGGGACAACGGGATTGACAGGTCCGCAAGGTGCACAAGGTCCTCAAGGAGTGCAAGGAATAATAGGGCCGACTGGAGCTATTGGTTTGCAAGGCCCTCAAGGAATACAAGGTATAGTAGGTCCAACAGGAGCGCAAGGCTCTCAAGGTATGCAAGGAATACAAGGAATAACAGGTCCGACAGGTGCACAAGGAATTAGAGGTCCCCAAGGGAATACAGGGGAAGTCGGTATAACTGGCCCTCAAGGAGTCCAAGGGGCACAAGGTAGTCAAGGACCCCAAGGCCCACAAGGAAATGTTGGAATTACTGGTGCAACGGGTGAAACTGGAGCTACTGGAGCAACCGGGGGAACTGGACCACAAGGTTTGCAAGGTGTTCAAGGGATTACGGGAATACAGGGAATAACGGGAACGACAGGCAATACAGGTGCAACGGGTCCACAAGGAATACAAGGCATACAAGGAGTTCAAGGTTTGCAAGGTCCAACTGGAGTAAGTGGAATGACAGGGGTTAGCGGTAGTGTAGGGCCAGCCGGAGCGCAAGGTAGTCAAGGGTCGATTGGAGTTGTGGGACCAACAGGCGCAACTGGTAGTATAGGGGCTATAGGTTCCTTAGGAATAATAGGTGCAACAGGAGCGACTGGTTTACCTAGCGGTGGCGGTTATTTCTTTTCTACTTCAACGAGTGCAATTGCAGCGAATGCATTAATACCAATTAATTCCGGGTCTACAGTTTTTGGTTCTGATGTCAGTTTAACAAATGCAACAACTGTAACGTTAAGTACGCCGGGAATATATTTAGTCAGCTATTATTTTCAAGGTGATCCGAATGGGGGGAATGAAACGATTTCAGTGAGGCTGACGTTAAATGGAACACAAGTCACAGGGAGTTTTATTTTTTATGTTACAGGAGGTACTTTTGTATTAGAACCAGCAATTTCTAATACGATGGTCATTAATGTTGCTTCTTCAAATGCTACTTTATCTTTACAAAATGGCCCATTAGCTATTGGGCATGTAACGACATTATCTGGTGTGATAACAGCTAGTTTAAATGTATTAAAAATAGTTTGATACGTTAGTTATAACGGGGGGAGATGCTTGTGAGGGATCAAGATAAGTGTAGTAAGTTTCAAGCACCTATTCCTTTTCCGGCGTCAGGTATTACGGGACCGACTGGTCCAACGGGTCCGACAGGTTCTTTAGGTGGACCGACTGGCCCGCAAGGAATACAGGGCGTACAAGGTCCAATCGGTCCAACGGGTCCAACAGGAATTCAAGGAGTGCAAGGGGTACAGGGAGAAATTGGTCCAACCGGTCCAACCGGTTTAACAGGACCGCAAGGGTCTCAAGGTAGTCAAGGACCGATGGGAGAACAAGGTCCGCAAGGAATACAAGGTGTTCAAGGTATTCAAGGCGAACGAGGTCCGACTGGCCCAACTGGAATTCAAGGGATACAAGGTATACCTGGGCCAATGGGAGAAATCGGTCCAACCGGAATACAAGGAATACAAGGTATGCAAGGTGAAATCGGTCCAACCGGTCCAACCGGAATACAAGGTATACAAGGAGTGCAAGGTGAAATAGGTCCGACCGGCCCGACAGGAAATACGGGTATACAAGGTGTTCAAGGGAATTTAGGGAGTAGTGGTTTACAAGGTGTAACGGGAATACAAGGCATTCAAGGTGAAATCGGTCCAACCGGTCCAACAGGTTCTCAAGGGATACAAGGGGAACAAGGGCCAATGGGACCAACCGGGGCAACTGGTGTTCAAGGTTTACAAGGTCCACAGGGTGAGATGGGGCTAACCGGTCCAACCGGCTCTCAAGGAATTCAAGGAGTGCAAGGTGTAATAGGACCAACAGGGGCAACTGGCTTGCAAGGAGATCCAGGTCCAACAGGCTCGACAGGTCAGGCGGGAGTAACAGGTCCAACTGGATCTGCAACGGGTCCAACCGGAGCAACGGGTCCAACCGGTCCGCCAGGAGGTCCAACCGGTCCAACCGGTCCAGCAGGATCACCGGGAGGTCCAACGGGTCCGACTGGAGCAACAGGGGCAACTGGATCGACCGGAGCAACAGGAGCGACTGGAATCCAAGGAGTGCAAGGAATACAGGGACCGACAGGGGTAACTGGTTTAACAGGTTTGCAAGGAGTACAGGGACCAATGGGGGCAACTGGTCCAACGGGTGACCAAGGTATTCAAGGTCCGCAAGGAGTAATGGGAGTAACCGGTCCAACCGGATTACAGGGGTTACAAGGAGTACAAGGACTGATAGGAGCAACTGGTCAGGCAGGTCAACAAGGAGTGCAAGGGGCACAAGGTCCAATTGGGCAGGCAGGCCCGCAAGGAATACAAGGAATACAAGGTGAGCAAGGAGTAATGGGAGCAATTGGACCAACAGGCTTACAAGGTCTGCAAGGAATCCAAGGTCCACTCGGTCCAACCGGCCCTCAAGGTTTACAAGGAGTGCAAGGGATAAGTGGTATAACAGGTCCAACTGGCCCTCAAGGAATCCAAGGAATTCAGGGACCACAAGGAGGTATAGGTCCAACCGGTGCGACTGGAATACAAGGAGTGCAAGGTCCAGGGGGTCCAACAGGTCCAACCGGTGCGACAGGCCCGCAAGGAATTCAGGGAATACAAGGGATACAAGGTCCAACAGGTCCACAGGGAATTCAAGGTCTGCAAGGAATTCAAGGTCCGATTGGGCAGGCGGGCCCAACTGGACCTCAAGGAATCCAAGGAATAACCGGATCAACAGGGGCAACCGGTCTAACAGGGGCAACCGGCCCTACGGGAGTAACAGGTCCACAAGGAATCCAAGGAATTCAGGGTCCGCAAGGGGCAACCGGTCTAACAGGGGCGACCGGCCCTACGGGAGTAACAGGTCCACAAGGAATCCAAGGAATCCAAGGTCCACAGGGGATAACGGGTCCGACGGGAGCAACTGGAGTTACTGGAATAACAGGCCCACAAGGAATCCAAGGAATTCAAGGTCCACAAGGTGTGACTGGAGCAACTGGAGCAACCGGAGCAACTGGAGCGACTGGTGCAACAGGACCGACAGGAATACAAGGCATACAAGGAATAACTGGAGCAACAGGGGGAACGGGAGTAACAGGCCCAACCGGTGCCACGGGTCCAACCGGCTTAACAGGTGCAACTGGATCATCTGCAATATCAACAGGTGGCGGCTATTTCTTCTCTACCTCAACAAGTACAATTGCAGCAAATGCCAACATTCCAATTAATTCGGGATCCACTGTATATGGAACTGGTGTATCTTTAACTAGTGCTACAACTGTTACAGTATCCACGCCAGGAATATATTTAGTAAGCTACTATTTCCAAGGGGATGCAAATGCTGGGAATGAGACAGTATCTGTCAGATTACTATTAAATGGAGCTCAACTAACAGGGAGTTTTATACAAAACGTAACGACAGCAACTGTAGTAATCGAGCCAGCCATTTCAAATACACTTCTTGTGAATGTAACGAGTGCTAATTCAACATTAGTACTACAAAATGGTCCGTTAGGTGTAGGGCATGTAACCACTATAGCAGGCGCGATTACGGCAAGTTTAAATGTAGTGAGAATATTATAAGGAATATAAAAAACACAAGGAATGTCTGTATAGACACACCTTGTGTTTTTCTCTTTATCTTTTCGGTTGAAAAATATGCTGAAAGAAGTATTTGTGATGTAAGTTATCTACAACTTTATTTGCTTGATATGTGCGGTGTTGTTCGAGTCGAAGTCTTTGCTCCATCATTTTTATTGCGTGATCAGATAAACGTAACATTATACATGTCTCCTTTTCTATAAATATAGGTGTCTATTGGTATCGATCCCATATTTATAATTAAGGAGGTACACTGTGTAACATAGGCAAAAAGCACCTTCCTCTCCCATTACGCTTACGAGGTTAGCTGTCGGACTCGGGAAGTGAGAGTTTCCCTACTTAAAAAAGATTCGCCCCAAGTAGCATAGCTACAAAAATGGTTCCCCCGCTCCAAAAATTGGACTCAGCAAAAGGTATTATAAAGTAAAAGATAACATAAATAAATTGATGAGTCAAACTATTTAATTTTTTCTGATTTTTCAAGTGAGGTTAAAACCACTCCATCGGGTAATATAATATCATTTATTTTAATAAAGCCATGCTTTTTATATAAAGACAGAGCAGGTGTATTTTCTTTCCCTGTTTGTACAATATATGTTTGTGAAGGGGAGAACATGTCAAATACATAAAGTAGTAGTTTTGTGGCGATTCCTTTATGAAAATGATCGGGGGATACTACTAGACGATGAATATCAACTTCCTCTTCATCCAATTTAAAAGAAATAAACCCAGCAAGTGTATCTTCATAAAAATAGCCGTAGAAAATTTCATCACATAATCGAATATCGGCTATAGTATCATAAAGGCGAGGGATAGCTGTACTATTTATGTATTGTGCTTCAATTTCATAAGCAGGTATTTGAATACTTAAAATAGAAGTAGCGGTTTTGTGAGAAGTTGTTATTAATTTTTGAATCACTGGGTAAAAACCTCCTTGTAGGCTTTATTTTCATAGATTTGACAAGATTTTTCTTTATTGGATATAATAATTATAATAGTTACATAATAATTTAGTATTAAAAAGAAATACACTATAATAGAAATGGAGGACTAAAGATGGGATGGATTATCACATTAATAGTTGGTGCTATTATAGGTGCAATTGCAGGTTCTATAACGGGTAAAAATTTTCCAGGTGGTATGTTCGGAAATATTATCGCAGGTTTATTAGGTGCTTCGTTAGGTGGTAGATTATTTGGATCTTTCGGGCCATCATTTGGTGGGATTCATGTCGTGCCAGCATTATTAGGAGCAATCGTGTTAATTCTTATTGTATCATTTGTAGTGAAAGCTGCAAGAAAATAAAGATATAGATTATGACGAAAAGCCCTGAATAAGGGCTTTTCATCATTCGAAGAGGTGGTTTCATTGGAAAAAGTAAATATAAGAAAAAGAGATAAGTTGAAAAAGTTTTTTAGAGAACAAAATTATTTAGCGGTGTTACTTGGATTTGCGTTATTGTTCATTAACATATTACTGCTAACGAAAATTTCTTTTGTTTTTACTCCGTTTATCGTCTTTTTAAAAACAATTTTCTTCCCGGTATTATTAGCGGGTGTGCTATTTTATATATTGCATCCATTCGTTTCACTTTTAGAAAAGAAAGGTGTTTCAAGAATCGTATCAATCGCTTCTATATATATAATAGTACTAGGATTATTTGTGTTTTTAGTTGTAACAGTAATCCCGATTATTAAAGATCAAATTGATGCATTAATAGATAACTTACCGTATTTCGGTCATGAAATTGAGCGAGCGGCACGTAGATTCGGGGAAAGTAATTTACTAGGGAAAATTCAGGAGAATTTAAATATTGATGTAGCGAGTATGGTAAAAGACTACACAGTTGATTTCACGAAGTCGTTATCGTCAGTAACTGGAAATGTAACTGGATTTTTAAGTACTGTTACAGAGGTCGTTTTAACGTTTGTAATGGTTCCATTTATATTGTTCTATCTTTTAAAAGATGGTGAACAATTACCGAACCACTTTTTAAAGTTTATTTCAGAACAAAGACACCCAGCAGCGATGAGAATACTAGATGATATGCATTATGCGATTAGCTCGTATATTAGAGGGCAAATTATCGTTAGCTTGTTTATCGGTATTATGTTATTAATCGGTTACCTTATTATTGGTATTAAATATGCGGTATTACTCGCTATTTTAGCAATGATTGTAAATATCGTTCCGTACGTAGGACCAATCATTGCAATTACACCAGCATTAATTATCGCATTTATTGACTCGCCATCAATGGTGTTAAAAGTAATTATCGTAATGATGGTCGTACAATTAGCAGAAGGTAAATTTATTTCTCCGCAAGTTATGGGAAAAAAGCTAGACATTCACCCAATTACTATCATTTTTATTATTTTAACTGCCGGAAATTTATTTGGAATTATGGGGATTATTTTAGCAATTCCAGGATATGCAATATTAAAAGTGTTAGTAACGCATAGTTATAGATTTGTTAAGTTGAATACGTAAAAAAGAGCTAAAACAGATAAAACTGTTTTAGCTCTTTTTTATTTATATTCTTGTTGCAGTAAACAAATAAACCTTATGCGTAGGCTTTTAATTCAATGATAGGTAGATTGCTTTCCTTTAGTTTGTAATCAAATATTAAATCGTCCATGCGAAAATTAGCATCTACTTCAAGAGAAATGAAAGTACCCCCGATTTCTACTTGATTTCCGTTCTCATTTTCAAAAGTGAGCGCACCGTCAAATGTTTCTATGTACTCATCGCAGGTGTATAAATATATAGCGATAGGTGTGAAATGTATAATTACCCCTAAAGTATCATCGTGACTATTATCATCGTTCTTAAATACATCAATCTTAAACGTATCATTCTTTTTAGTAAACCAACCCATGACATCACCTCGTTTTTGTATTAAAAATCGATTCTATATATATAGATTATATATCTTTCGGAATAAATTGGTAATAACTATTGTTAAAACTTAATAAAAATAGAAAATTCAGTTTTGAGAGAACGAGAAATGTGATAAACTGTAAAAAATAACGAAAAGCAATGAAAGAGAAGAGTACATATTCAAAACTTTTCAGAGAGCTGATATGTGGTGGAAATCAGTAAGGGATGAATATGGAATGGGCTCTGGAGCTTCTAACTGAAATGAGTAGGTAAAGACGGTTACTTCACGTTAAGAAGTTGAAGTGAGCTATTAATGATAGCTAATTAAGGTGGTACCGCGGGAGTCTCTCGTCCTTTTTATAGGATGAGGGGCTCTTTTTATTTTAAGGAAGGAGGAGTTAGGGTGAGCGAAAAAATAATGTTAACAGGAATTAAGCCGACAGGTTATCCTCATTTAGGAAATTATATTGGTGCGATTAAACCTGCATTGCAAATGTCAAAGAAGGATGAAGGAAAAGCATTGTACTTTATAGCAGATTATCATGCATTAAATGCTGTACATGATCCAATTCAGTTTAGTAGTTATACGAAAGAGGTAGCAGCTACTTGGTTAGCACTCGGACTTGGAGAAGATGTTATTTTTTACCGACAAACAGAAGTGCCGGAGATTCTAGAATTAGCTTGGATATTAGCTTGCCTAACTCCGAAAGGGCTTATGAACCGTGCCCATGCGTATAAAGCGAAGGTAGAGCAAAATAAAGAAGCGGGGTTAGAGGTCGACACGGGAGTGAATATGGGATTATATACGTATCCGATTTTAATGGCAGCTGACATATTATTATTTCAAGCTACTCATGTGCCCGTTGGAAAAGACCAAATTCAGCATATCGAAATTGCGCGTGATATTGCGACGTATTTTAATCATACATTCGGCATGACATTTACGCTTCCGGAGTATGTCATACAAGAAGAAGGAGCAATATTACCAGGACTTGATGGAAGAAAGATGAGTAAAAGTTACGGGAATGTGATTCCGTTATTTGCGGAGCAAGAAAAACTACGAAAGTTAATATTTAAAATCAAAACAGATTCTTCACTTCCAAATGAACCGAAAGAATTAGAAACATTATTTATGATATATAAAGAATTTGCGAAGGAAGATGAAATACAGTCGATGCGTGAAAAGTATGAAACTGGCATTGGATGGGGCGATGTGAAAAAAGAGTTATTCCGCGTTGTAAATCGTAAGTTAGCTGCACCTCGGGAGAAATATGCTATGTATATGAATGAGCCAAATTTATTATATGAAGCATTAGAAAAAGGTGCTGAGCGGGCAAGAGAAATCGCGAAGGTAAATTTAGCGGAAATAAAAAAACGGATTGGATTTGAGAGGGGACGCTGAGCGTTCTCTCGTTTTTTCTATATAAATTATTCGTCATATCGATACGTAAAATAAGGAGTTTACATGTCCTTTCGAAACTTATGAGTTGCATATATGAAAAAGTATGCTAATATAGGGGTACTTATTAAATGTGTTTAATAAGTATAATTCAAGTCACTTATTAAAGACGTTTAATAAGTAGGGCTCAATCGATAATAAAGGAGAGGATTGTATGAAAACGGAGAAAGAAAAGATGGTGGCAGGAGAAATGTATATTGCGGATGACGAAGAATTGGTGGCTGATAGGGTGAAGGCAAAACGTTTAACACGTCTTTATAACGAGGCGATGGAGACAGGAGATGAACAACGTTTTACTTTGTTAAATCAGCTTTTAGGTTCTTCAGCTGATGGGAAATCCCAAATTAATCCTGATTTTCGTTGTGATTACGGCTACAATATCCATGTTGGAAAGAGCTTTTTCGCAAATTTCAATTGTGTGATTTTAGACGTTTGTGAAGTGCGAATCGGTGATAATTGTATGTTTGCACCTGGTGTTCACATTTACACTGCTACGCATCCGTTGCATCCGATAGAGCGGAATTCGGGCAAAGAATATGGGAAGCCTGTAAAGATTGGTAACAATGTTTGGGTTGGCGGTGGAGCTATTATTAACCCTGGTATTTCAATTGGAGACAACGCTGTGATTGCATCAGGAGCAGTTGTGACAAAAGATGTACCTAATAATGTAGTAGTTGGAGGTAATCCAGCCAAAGTTATTAAAACGATAGACTTATAGAAATCGTTTTTTACGGATACATGAATAAACTGGTGTCGTATGGTATAGACAATGTGAAAGGTGTTTCATATGGAGAAATATAGTGCGGAGAATGATACAAAGACATTACTGGCCTCTCGAAACGCTCTTTTTCTCTTATTTGCTTTGCCAGGTGTCGCGTTTGCTACATGGATTTCAAGAACAGCAGCAATGCGAGATATTTTAGCAGTGTCAAATGCAGAAATGGGCTGGATTTTGTTCGGACTATCTGTCGGTTCAATAATTGGTTTACTGAGTGCAAGCCGCTTCATTGACTGTAAGGGAGCTAGAGACGTTATTATAGGCAGTATGTTTTTTATGATTGTTGGATTGATTTGTTTAGGTATAAATATTTATTTTGTTTCTAGTATGGGGGCTTTTAGTAGCTTACTAGTATTTGGGATAGGCTACGGATTGGCGGAAGTCGCATTGAATGTAGAAGGTTCTTCCATTGAGCAGAAATTAGGAACAACTCTTCTTCCGAAATTCCATGGCTTTTTTAGTGTAGGAACTTTAGTAGGCGCGCTCAGTGGTTCTGTCGCAGCGTCGCTTCACATCCCGATTCTGTATCAGTTTCTTGCGATTTCGTTCGTGTTTGTATTACTTGTATGTATGGTGTATCGTTTTCTTCCGCATGGAACAGGAAAGAAGGAGAAATCGCGGAACAAAAGGAGAGAGAAGCATACGACCTTACGTATGGAAAAAAAGGTGCTTTTAATTGGTCTTTTTGTACTCGGGATGGCATTTGCAGAAGGTAGTGCAAATGATTGGCTACCTATCGTGATGGTAGATGGACATGAGCAAAGTATAGTGGCAGGTTCTATTATGTACACAATTTTTGTATTAGCAATGACATTAGCTCGTATGTGTAGCAGCTATTTCCTTGATCGATTCGGTCGTGTCGCTGTCGTACGTGCTACTATTATGATAGCGATTCTAGGAATTTCAATCGTAATATTTGGGAGTAATTCGTATTTTCTAGCATTTGGTGTAGTACTGTGGGGGATTGGTGCAGCGATAGGTTTCCCAATTGGTCTGTCAGCTGCTGGAGATGACCGTGAAAATGCGACTTCTAATGTTGCTGCAGTTTCTATCATTGGTTATACAACCTTTTTAGTCGGACCACCATTTTTAGGGATACTTGGAGAAGTATTCGGAATACGCAATGCCTTGCTAGCGGTTTTATTATTTGTTCTTTTGTCTGGAATTGTATCGTCTGTTACGAGAGAGAATAAATCGAGCTAAGTAAAGTGTGCATGCCAGCGGAAATATATCATCTCTATTGCTTTAGAAAATGATGTATGATATATTGTCAACGCAACTTATTAAAAGGGTTTAATAAGTATGTTGATTAAGGTGGTGAGCGATTTGAGTGAACAATTTGTTACTCAAAAATCGATTAAAGAGACGATCCTGCGCGGCATTCGTACAGCTCTTCTAGAGCAAGGCAGTGCGACGAAAGTTGAGCTTAGTAATACATTAGAAATTAGTTTTCCAACGATAAGTAAATTTATAGAAAATATGAAACAAGATGGTGAAGTCACTTTAGTTGGTTTAGATGATTCAAGTGGCGGAAGAAGAGCGAAACGATATGCGTATAATCCGGAATATATGTTAGGATTAGCGATATTCTTAGAGAAAAATGAAACAAACTATACCATTTTTAATTGTTTAGGGGAAGTAAAAGAACAAGGAAGTACTTCAAGTGTATTAATAGATACTGGCATAAATCTATTATCTAAACATATTGAAAGTCTTATCGCTACATTCCCGAAAATAAACTCTATATCAATTGGTGTGCCCGGTTCGGTTGATAATGGTCGTATTTTTTATATACCTGGTTATGAAAAGTTCCAAAATTTCAATTTGAAAAGTCATTTGGAGGATCTGTTTTCAATACCTGTAGTAATAGAAAACGATATGAATGCCGCAGTGCTTGGTTATTATAAAAGCACTGGAAACTATGACAATTCCTCTCTTGTATATTTGTATTCAGGTCAAAATGGTCCAGGTGCAGGTATTATGATAAATGGAGATGTAGTACGAGGAAGCACCTTTTTCTCAGGAGAGATATCTTTCGTTCCGCAATACGATAATAAAAATTTCTTACAAGCTTTGAGAAGTGGAGATTCGAATAATCCAGAGGAATATAATATAGATGCTATTACTCGTTTAATAGCTACATGTATAGCAATTATTAACCCTCATGCCTTTATCTTCTGCGATGATGAAGTGAATCAATTCGTAATAGAGCAAATTGTAAAAAGTTGTCCGCAGTACATTCCAGCAGAACATATTCCGAAAATAACAGTGAGTAATTGGAAAGAAGATTATTTATTTGGGTTAAAAAGCCTTGGACTTGATCTTATGATCACGAGAACAAATAAAGAAAATTAAATGTACTGGCAATGAAGCATCCAATTGTCAGTTGAATAACATAAAAGAAAAGGTGTCGATTATGAAAATTGAACATGTAGCAATTTGGGTGAATGATTTAGAAGGTATGCGTGACTTTTATAAACAGTACTTTGGTGGTGAAGAAAATAGCTTATATCACAATCCGAAAAAGCAGTTTGAATCTTATTTTATAACTTTTGAAGGTGGAGCACGTCTAGAACTTATGAGGCAAGTAGGGATAGACGATAATACACAAACACAAACAATGGGATATGCGCATATTGCTTTTTCTGTAGGTAGTAAAGAAAAAGTGAATGAATTAACCAATACATTAAGAGAAGCAGGATATCCTGTGTTAAACGGCCCGCGTACTACAGGGGATGGTTACTATGAAAGTGTAGTAAGTGACCTTGAAGGAAACCAGATTGAGATAACAATCTAACATTATATTTATTAATAACTGATAAAAAATAAAACTTTGTTGTTCCCCCCAATGTTTACGAGAAACCTATTATTTCTTCAGAAAGGGGGACATAACAGTGAGTGAATTCATTTTTATTTTCTGTATATATCCATTGCTTATTTGTATTTTTTCAATAGCTGGGACATATAAATTAGGTGCATTTTATGTGATGCCAATGGTAACATTTCTTATTTTTCTTATGTTAAATATTACAGTGTATAATCCAGCATTTTTCTTTTGGGTTGGTATGTATACTATTTTTTCATTCATTATTTCTTATATAACTATACTTTTTGTAAAGGGATATAAAGTTGTAGGAAGAGAACGTTAAATCATCAAATTATTTTTGGGGGAAATAGGGATTTACGGTGAAAGATAACAACCTCATTTCGCGTTATCATGGCGGGAAATGAGGTTGTTTTATTTCTATTTAAAATGAAAGGAAGAGCCATTCTATTTCACGTATGAATTGGAGTGCTGAAACTCCCTAATAATACGTTCAATAACTGGATGAAGAGTAATAGGTAACTCATCAAGCGGAAAGAAGCGTAATTCTTTTGACTCAGTTTGATCACATATAAGTTCACCATGGAATTCGCGGCAAATATAAACAACGAGTACACCGTGTACTTGATCGCCGTTTGGATAGATTTGAAAGAAATCTGGTCCTGAGTATGTACGGAATAGTTCTGGATTTTTGATGAAAAGTCCAGTTTCCTCATATACTTCTCGCTTTAAAGCGTCTTCTAACGTTTCGTTATATTCTAAGGCTCCGCCAATAATACCCCAACGGTTAAAATCTGTACGGAGCTGCAGTAATATTTCATTGTTCTCATTTAATATAATGGCGTGTGAACCGATTAAAATAAGTGGATGATTTCCTACTAAATTTCTCATGTCTTCAATATAACCCATGTTATTTCTCCTTGCTTTTAATAATAGTTAGGAAGTTCTTTTAACATTCTTTCTGTTTTACGTGCTGTATAGGCTAAGTTATGATCATCTTTCGTTCTGAAAAATAATGTGCGTAAAAAGGTTTTAATGTTGGCACATAATATACAATACTCATTAAGCGAAAGGCGTTTTCTAATTTGAGGAAGCCTTTTTATTTTTTTATAAATAATTGAAATTAACTCATCTTGCGGAAAATCATGATATAGCATCGATAGTAACGGTGTAACAATTCGTTCATCTTCATTATTATGAAATAGATCCGATGGGATAAAAATTTTATTTAATAAACAATGAATTAATTCTTCATACCACTCAAAGGTCGTATAGGAATTGTGAACAATTTCAGTAAAGGCATCAGATACGTGGGCAAGACAATGAGCCCATCCTTTATTTTCAATATAGCCTCGAAAATCTGTTTCTAAGTTTGTGTATGTAATGAGTTTGTTTTTTATTTCTTCGATATCCTCTTCTGTAAAAAAGTAGTGCGAGTTAGCGAATTGGAGTATTAATGCAAGTAACGAAACAGTGTAAGAACGTGTGAAAACCCCATCTGTATGTGGGGAGTAAATGTCATAATATAAATACGCATCACTTAAACAAGTTTGTAGAAGTAATTTCAGTTGATCATCCATAAGGAATTCATGGTGAATGAAATGTGCAAAACATTTATATATAAGTTGGTAACGAACGTAACTATCAGTTGTTCCGATATACTGAAGCATATTGAGCGTTAACTCATTCAAATTTATATGTTGCAGTTGCGTATAGTCATTTTGTTGTATAAGCTCTAACTGTTGTTGCAATGCTGTAATATCCAATGGAGAACCTCCTCCGCACTTTAAAGATGCAATGTTTTCTAGTATTCTATATATTCAAGGACAATCCTGCTCATGCAAGGAGAACAAGTAGAAATTCGAGTATGACATAGATGAGGGAAGTATATGATGACTATAGAACAGTTAGAAAAACATTTTAAAATAAGAAGAAATGCTTCTTCTATAATAATAAAAGAAAATAATGCAGAGCCTTTTACAGAAGAGAAATTAAAGGGAATAATACAATATTGCGTTGCTGAGGCTGAAAAAGAGGGAATAGAAAACTTACATTTTGAAATTTCTTCAAAAAGCCCAAATTATGATGTGTATAAGAAATGTTTCGAAACGTATTCATTTGAATATGCTTCTGAAAACATGATTGTGTTTAAAGATATATACGAAGTAGAAGATGTAGAAAGTGACATTGATTTTAAGTTGATTGAAGAGATAGACGAAGACGCTTTTTATTCACTGTGGAATGAAGTGACGGGAGAACAAATCGATTATGATCACTTTGTACATATGATGTTACAAGAAATTGGTGAGCAATGGAAAGAGCATTGTTTAACAGCGAGTGTCGATGAAGAGCCGATAGGAATTGTAATCCCGCATATTGAAAGAGGTACGTTAGAAGAAGGAAAACTAATGTATTTCGCAGTTGCTCCAAATATGCGAAATAAAGGGTATGAAGCAGCGTTCTTTACAGGGGCAATGTTTGTCTTAAAAGAAATAGGCGCATCTTATTATATTGGCGAGACAAATGTACAAAATGAGTGGATGAAGGATGTTTTTGAAAAAAATGGATGTCAGCTGCTTAGTTGTACTGAGCGATATGTGAGGAAGGTTTAGAAGGAGGAAAAAGGTCCTTGAACTTGTTTAACGGGAATCCGTGTACAAATTTTGAACAAGTAAAAGAACTTTTTGCCTATTTGTAAGATAAAAAGTAAAATGAGAACGACAAAATAGATATTTCTATAATACAATAAAGAAAGATCCGATTATATAAGAAAGCGTTGGTGAAAGAATGGAGCAGCAAAGAAATTGGTTACAAGCAACTGTAGAAAGAAATGAAGACAATACGTTATATATAAAGTGGGAAAATAATATAGAAGAAGTTCGCATTTACTGGAGTACTTCACCAGATCATATTGAAGAAACGGGAGAATTACTTACAACTGTAAATGGAGAATCATCATGTACAGTTCAAAACCCGAGTGAAAATGAGCGTCCATATTTTAGACTAGTAGGAAGTAATGGACAAGCAGTGACAGTAGCTGAGCGTAGATTGCCATTACAAGGCGCGTTTAACTTCCGTGATATGGGAGGATATGAAACGACTGAAGGCCGTAAAGTAAAATGGGGCAAGTTGTACCGTTCTGAAGAATTAGCAGGACTAACAGAGTGGGATATAGACTATTTACAAAAGTCTGGCTTAAAGTTAATTTGTGACTACCGTACAGACTTTGAAGTGAAGCATAAGCCGAATCCAGAGATTACGGGTGCTCGTCAAGTGTGCTTACCAGTTATGCAAGACTTGGCGAAAGACTTGAACATAAATGAATTTTTCCAAGTTGGTGACCTTTCTATGTTAGGGAAACCAGGCGAGTATCTTGTGAAAATGAATCAAGATTTCGTAAGTGGTAATGAAGCATTCGTGAGCTTCTTAAAACTAGCGCAAAACCCAGAAAACTTACCGTTAGTAAACCACTGTACAGCTGGAAAAGACCGTACTGGATTCGGATCAGCACTATTATTACTTTTACTAGGTGTACCGGAAAAAACAGTAATGGAAGACTATTTACTAAGTAACGGTTTCCGTGAAAAGTTAAATGAAAAAATGATGGCCTTTTTAGGTGCAAAACTTCAAAACGATGAAAGTAGAGCAATATTAGGTGCAATGTTTGAAGCGCGTGCTGAATATTTACAAGCTGCGATTGATGAAGTGAAAAAGCAATACGGTTCAGTTGAATCGTATGCTGAAAAAGCACTTGGCTTTACGAAAGAGTCGTTAGAGGAAATGAAAGTGTTATTGCTAGAAGATAAATAATGAGGAGGGAGGCTAATTGGATTAGCCTCCTGTTTCTATTATGAAATTTTTCGTTGCCTAATGATTCCTATTACAATTGGAATAACTGTACCAATTAACAATATCGGTAAAAATAATTTTCCAAAACCGCCGCTCCAATTTAAAGCGATTGAAATGGTTTCAAATTGGATGAAAGCAAAAATAAGTAAACAGACATTTTTTAATTGATTAAGCATTTTTCTACTATTTAAATAAAACTCTTTAGCATTTGATTCATTCAGTCTTTGTGGGTAGTTATGAACTTCTGGAAACTTTTCTAAAGTTTGCATTAATAGGAGTATAAATGACCCAATTCCTGGTAGAAGCAAAAGTTGCCACTTTGATCCCCAGCGATCTACAGCCCCATATGCGTTATAATGTGTGGGTACTTCCTCGGGTAATCTTCCCCAAATGATAATCAAAAAAATGATTGATCCAAAGAACAATGAATATCCAATGATATCTCCAGCCCATTCACTTTTTGTTTTTGGGATTTGTATTTTGGGCCTTCCCCATGAATTTACTATGTCTTTCCGCCCCTTTCTATTCCTGTATTACCTTTTTGAAAAATCGGATTCATTATCTAAATTATCTCAAATTTATAGTATTTTCACAATTAATTATTTTTGAATAACATGACTCGTGTACCTTAAACAACTTTAAGATTGCTGTACATCTACGATTCGTAAAGGGAAAAAGTTCGACTTAAGAGACGATTAATGAGAAAATACAAGTTGTAAATAACGTACTAGTTGAGGAGAGCATTATGAAATATAAAGTTATATTATTCGACGTAGATGATACATTATTAGATTTTCCTGAAACGGAAAGAAACGCATTACATAACGCGTTTGTACAGTTCGGGATGCCTACTGGGTATGATGATTATCTTGCAAGTTATAAAAAGATTAGTAATGGATTATGGAGAGATTTAGAAAATAAAATGATTACGCTAAGTGAATTAGCAGTAGATCGATTTAGACAATTATTTGCCCTTCATCATATAGAAGTAGATGCGCAGCAATTTAGTGATAGATACCTTGAAAACTTAGGAAAAGAAGTACATCTTATAGAAGGTGCAGTGCAATTATGTGAAAATCTACAAGATTGCAAGCTAGGTATTATTACGAATGGATATACGAAGGTGCAACAATCTAGAATCGGAAATTCACCTTTAAGTAACTTCTTTGAACATATTATTATTTCAGAAGAAGTCGGCCATCAAAAACCAGCACGTGAGATTTTTGATTATGCGTTTGAAAAGTTTGGGATTACGGATAAATCAAGCGTACTAATGGTTGGAGATTCCTTAACTTCTGATATGAAAGGCGGAGAAGATTACGGCATTGATACGTGTTGGTATAATCCAAGTTTGAAAGAAAATAAGACAGATGTTAAGCCGACTTATGAAGTGGAGAGCCTGCTACAAATTTTAGAAATTGTGGAAGTGGCGGAAGAAAAGGTAGTTTCATTTTAATCGTGTTGATATTTTTCGATAAGTCGATATTCTTTGTCGAATAGTTAATGTATTTTGAGTTACGGTAGATATATTGGAAAAATCGTACCTATAATTTGAGTTGCGTTCAATTTATAGGTACGATCGCTGTAATAACTAGAGGTGAGTGAAAGATGTTAACGTTTTTATTTGAGTTAGACAAGGCTATTCCACAGAAGGATGAGCCACGGTATGCCGCTTATGCAAATGGATTTATTGAAGGGGATTTAACGATTCGTGTGAGTGACCGCGTACTTTTTCAGAAGTCATGCATGAAGGTTGCAGAGCTTGGTATTTATTTAGGACAGTGGATGGAACAAGTGCAACATGGGCAGAAAGAAAAATTGAATTATGAAACGAGTGACCGTGAGGAGGTAATTCTCGGATTCTTCTATGAAGAGGAAGATCAGTGGAGAGTTTCTTCCAGTTGGCAGCTATTTGAACTTCAGGAACGTATATCCACTGCGGCATTAGTTGAGAGCGTTCAACGTTATTTGAATGAACTCAATAAGGAGCTGCGCGCGATAGAATATCCTGTGACGTTTGATCAGTACTTAAGAGGAGAGCGAATGATGCAGCTTTCTTACAAACGACTGTGTGATAGTAAAGCGGATACGACTTCAATAGAGGTTTACAATGGAAGCGAAGGAGTAGGCGCAGTACGGGGCTATTATAAAAATACGTTGATGAAAGTGCTAGACTTTATTCCGAAAGTCGGTAGTAATATCATTTATGAAATAAAGGATAGTAAGGACAATATTCGCGTCATTGCAAAGGATGTAAGTAGGCAGCGTCAAAGAAGGATTTTAGTAACGTACATCGATCATAATGATGCAGAGCATGAAATACTTGTATGTGATGGGAAGTTATTAGATGCAAATTTCTTATTTACTTTTACATATAAGACAGAAGAATATGTTGTTCACAAAACTTCAATTGGGCTTGGAAAGTTATTACGAAACGGCTATGTAATCGCAGACTGGAATATTCGTCTTGAGGAAGATATGTATTATATCGAGATGGATGTATATGATGAAGATTATATAGAGGATCAATACTTACTGTTAGGCGTATTTCATGCTGTTTTGTATGGGTGATAAATGAGAAGTACCGGTATTCTTCATGGAAAGAATGCCGGTATTTTTATATGATTTTTTGTCTTCAATTAATCCTCGAAAATAAAAATCTCATCAATTGTACTATGAAGTGCCTTCGCAATATCGTGAGCAAGCTGTAAGGAAGGGTTATATTTTCCTTTTTCGAGATGGCTAATTGTTTCACGGCGTACACCAACAGTTTTCGCTAAATCTTCTTGTGTCATGTTCGATTTGGCGCGGTATTCTTTTATTTTCGTTACGAACGCCATGGTGCATCTTCCAATTCATCAACTGGTTTATCGTAAAAGAACATAGAGAAGCCGAACGTAAGAATGAGTGTGCTGAAAATAAGAGCGATATCAATCTCTTGTAGTGTAGGGTTTGGAAATAACATTTCAATAAACATAATGACAGCGGTAGTTAGTAATGTAACGATAAAGGCGTTACGGCACGATTTATTGACGATTTGTTCAAATAGTTCATCATGTTGAACCGTTCTATACGTTGTGAAAAAGGAGAAGAAACAGAACATAGTAAACAACCCTTTTTCATAAAAAAAGCCGAGGAAACCGAAGAAACCGAGAAATCCTAAATATTTTATCCAAGTTGTTTTCACGATAGATTCTCCTTTCGATGTTAGAAATAAATCACGTTATGTTATAAATATATCACATATAGAAATGTATAGTAATAATAGTTTTCCAATTCTTTTCATAATAATAGTAAAAAGAGGAAATATAATGCGAAATAAGGAGGATAATATTGTAAAATGGTTGTAAGAAGGGGGAGGAAGGAATGCTAACTTGGATCATGATCGTTGTATTACTTGTAGTGATTACTGTAGTGGCAACGGTGTTAATTGGGCGGAATGGTGATGCGAATTATAGTAAAGCGACAAAAGGGAATATTAAACGGCTGACGATGATCTATATTTTACTAGCTGTCGTTTTAATCGTTGGATTAGGCGTGTATATTTATTTTAAGGGATAAAAAAACTGAAAAAATATAAAAATCTAAAAATAGAAGTATGCTATAATATTGATATAGTTATTTGGTAATTAAGGAAAGGATTGGATGGAATGATTGAAATTACGAATGTGTCAAAAAGTTATAATGGGTCTACTTATGCAGTAAAAGATTTAAGTTTATCTGTGCCTAGCGGAGAAATTTTTGGATTTTTAGGACCGAATGGTGCGGGTAAATCAACGACAATTAAGATGATTACTGGTATTCATGGAGTGGACAAAGGGACGATTACGATTAACGGTAAAGATATTATGAAAAATCCGATGGAAGCGAAAAAGACGTTTGGTTATGTTCCAGATAGCCCAGATATGTTTTTGCGGTTAAAGGGAATTGAATATTTAAACTTTATGGCAGATATGTATGAAGTGCCGAAAGAAGTACGCCAAGAACGAATCGAGTCTTTAGCGAAGAAATTTGATCTTTATAACGCATTATCTGATCAAATTCAAAGTTACTCGCACGGTATGAGACAAAAAATCGTTATTATTGGTGTGCTCGTGCATGAGCCAGATGTATGGATTTTAGATGAACCGTTAACGGGGCTTGATCCGAAATCCGCATATATTTTAAAAGAAATGATGAGAGAACATGCGGATAAAGGAAAGATTGTATTTTTCTCTACACACGTATTAGAGGTAGCAGAAAAAATATGTGACCGCGTCGCGATTATTAATAAGGGAAATCTTCAGTTTAAAGGGAATTTAGGTGAAATGAGAGATCATTTTAAATCCAATGAATCACTTGAAAAAATGTTCTTGGAGATGACGGGCAATGAGTAAAATTTGGACGTTAACGAAAGTATTATTGAAATTAAATTATGCAGATTTCATAACAGATAAGAAGAAGCGATGGGCGTATGTCTTTTCATTTGCAGCCATTCTATTTGTCGGCTTTTTAATATTTGGTTCGATGACGCACGGAATGTATGAAGGTATGAAACATTTGGGGCAAGATCCAGGAATGATTATCGCAATGGGACTTGCGATTGCGAGTATATGGGTATTTTTAATGAGTATAACGAACATTTTAACTGTATTTTACTATAGTAATGACATTGAAATGTTATTGCCGTTACCATTGAAACCAGCGCAGATTATTTCGGCAAAATTTTTAACGGTATTAATTACACAATACGTAATGAGTTCATTTATTTTACTACCAATCTTTATTACGTACGGGTTAAAAAGTGGCGCATTTATTACATATTACATATACATGATTTTTATTTACTTACTTTTCCCGATTGTGCCGTTAGTGTTAGCTTCGTTACTGATGACAGTTATTATGAGGTATACAAATATAGCGAAAAATAAAGATCGAGGCAATATATTTATTGGAATCGTAAGTATACTATTTATTGTAGGAATTAATGTATTTTTACAGTGGAAAAATAAAAGTTCGTTTTCTGAAGATGCACTTACGAATTATCTTGCGAACAACGAATCTTCACTTCTAGTACAAATGACAAATTATTTTCCAACTACATATTTTGGAGCAGTGGCATTAGTAGAAAATGCAAATTGGAAGGGTCCTTTATACGTAATCATCTTTGCACTTATTTCATTTGTATTTTTTGTGTTGTTTTATTACATTGCAGAGCGTACATATTTAAAAGGGGTTATTGGACTTTCAACGAGTACAGCAAAAAAAGAGGTCATTTCAGCAGAAGGTTTACAAAAATCAACGGTTCAAAGTTCACATTTAAAAGCGTATGTGAAAAAAGAATTTAAAACGTTATTCCGTACACCACAATTTTTCTTAAATTGTATCGTACAAACTTTTGTTATGCCGATTATGTTATTCTTTGTTTTATTCGTGCAAGATGGGAATTTAAAGTGGATTACAGGGTATATTGATAACCCAGAATCAGCAGGATTGGCGATTGGTGTAGGGCTTTGTGCATCGTTATTTTTAATGGGAAGTAACGTTATCGCAACAACATCATTTTCACGTGATGGAAGCTCTTGGTTTGTGAATCGATATTTACCAGTAAAAGCTTCAGACATCTTTTTTGCGAAAGCGATCACTGCTTGGTTAATTAATGTAATTATTTTAGCAGTATTCGGTATTACGATGGCAGTTGTAGCGGGAATTTCTCCTGTTTTCATGATACTTTGGTTTTTACTAAGTGCGAACGGGTTATTGTTAATTAATTTAATCGGTACACGCTGGGATGCACAAACTGCAGATATACATTGGGATACAGAGCAGAAATTATTTAAGAGCCGATATACAACTTTGTGGAATTTTTTAGCTAATATTTTTATAGCTTTAGTTATTGTAGCGGGAGTAAGTCTATTATACTTCTTCCTTCAAGTAGGACTATGGGTTATGTTTATCGTTTTATTTGTAATGTTTACGATCGTAAATTATATCTTCATTAAAATTTTGAAATTAGGTGCAGAACGCATATTGGCAAATATTGAATAAAAAGATAGATCCTCTGTATTCGTGCAGGGGATTTATCCATAGATGGAGGAGAAAAGGTGAAGAAAATAGCAATTGTAACAGGGGCAACTCGTCTGAATGGAATTGGTGCAGCTGTATGCAAGGTGCTTGCTCAAGAAGGGATAGACATTTTTTTCACGTACTGGTCTCAGTATGATAAAGCGATGCCTTGGGGAATGCATGACAAAGAACCCTTTTTGTTGAAAGAGGAGATTGAAAGTTTAGGTGTTCGATGTGAAATGGCAGAAATCAATTTATCGCAGTCGTATTCGCCAAATCGTTTGTTTTATATGGTCTCAGAACGTTTAGGTGATCCATCTATTTTAATTAATAATGCAGCGTATGCAACTCATACGAGAATTGAAGAATTAAATGTAGAACAGTTAGATAAACATTATACAGTGAATGTTCGCGCTACTATGTTATTAAGCTCATTATTTATAAAACATTATGCACTGAAAACGAGTGGCAGTATTATTAATCTTACTTCAGGGCAGTCATTAGGGCCGATGCCTGATGAACTAGCATACGTAGCGACGAAAGGAGCAATTGAAGCATTTACAAAATCAGTAGCACCAGTTGCGATGGAGAAGGGGATTACAGTAAATGCTGTTGATCCAGGGCCGACGAATACAGGGTGGATAACAGAGGAGCTGAAGCATCATTTAGTATGGAAGTTCCCACAAGTTAAAGTAGGAGAACCAGCGGATGCAGCGCGCTTAATTTCTTTTTTAGTAAGTGAAGAAGCAAAATGGATTACTGGGCAAGTCATTCATTCGAACGGTGGTTACTCATAAATATATTATGTTAACAATTGTTGAGAAACAAAAAAATAAAAGAAAATTTTATTTTTTTGTGTAAATAAAATGTCAAGAAAGATAAAAATTTGATAGGAGAGTATATCGTCATATGAAGATAGTAATTCTTCATGTGACAATATACTCTTTTTCTTTTGCTAGAGAGAAGAAAAATGAAGTAGAAGAAACTCGAATATTCAAATTCGTTTATCAGTTTTTGTACGTATTATTATGAAGATTACTGTCGGAAAGATGGTAATTCGTATGAAAAGGGATTTTTTAAGGGGAAATCGAATCGTAAAGGGGAGGATAAATAAAGTAAACATAGGGGGATTTATATGAAAATGAAAAAGGTCGCTATCGCATCGATAACAATTGGTACAATGCTTACTATGGCAGCTTGTAGTCCTTCAGCAGAGAAAGAGACAGAAAAGAAAGAACAAGTAACAGCGCAAAATGAAGGAGAAGCAAAAACGACAAGTGTAGATGAGACGTCAAAAACAACGAAAGATACTGAAAAAGATACAAATACTTCTTCAAATGAAAAAACAGATAAAGATGCAAAAAATACGAAAGAATCATCAGGAACAGAAAGTAACGGTAAAACATCATCTCAAAATGAGAATGTGAAAACAAAAGAAAAAGAGACGACAGGAAAAACGAATGACGAAACGACTAGCGGAAAAACGACAGATCAAAGTACAAGTACAAACTCAAACGGAAAAACAACGAAAGATCCGAAGAAAAGCGTAGCTGTGAAAACAAATGTTAAAGAAGTTGCTGCATTAATTGAAAGTTTAGACAAGCAATTAGCTGCAAATCCTAAATTAGAAACAGTAAATAAACTTGGAAAACAAATTAATGAAAAGTGGGATGTAATCGAGAAAGAGTTAGAAGCATCTCACCCAGCTGAATATAAAACAATTGGACAAAGTATGTATCCGTTAATTGTAGGAGCGGAGAAAGAAAAGATAGATATTAATAAAATGAAATCATTAACGACGAAAACGAAAAAAGATTTAAATCAGCTAATAACGAAACTTTCGTAGTTTCAAAAGCCTACTGTGGAAGTAGGCTTTTTTGTATTTTTTGTAAAAGTCTATTTATTTTCAATTACGATACGAAATGAACCGAATGCTTGTTGACTGACATAATCTTCTTCGCTAGTTTTATAAGGAAATGGAAAAGCGACGAGCTGAAAATTACTTTCCTGATCCACTGAAGGCAATGTGAAATTGAAAATTTGTCTCGTTTCAGGTGCGACCGCAGTATAAACGATTTTTTTATCATTACATATTTCAACTTGTTCCCAATCTTTAAATGCCACGATTGCGTAAGTCATTTCATCTTTTGTTTCATTACCGTTTGATAAGGTTAATTGTCTGCCTTCTTTTTCAGAGAAGACAGTTTGTAATTTTTCTTCATTGTTCGTAACAAATAATGGTTCATAAAGACCATCTTTTAAAATAGTATTTGGTTGTATAAAGGTGAGTTTTATTTTTTTGCGTCTCTCCTGAGAGGAATTTATGGAGTATCGCATACTTAAAATCTCTTCTAATATAACCGCTTTATTTAAGTCATTATCTTTTAATTTATATTCAGGTTTTTTAATTATTAAAAAGGTTAATTCACTTGCATTAGGAGAAGTGTGTAAAGTGATTCTCGTAGTAATTGAACTATTTGGTTTCATATCAAAAGAATAGTGTAATATTTCATTAGCAGCTTCTTCTATTTTAAAAGGTTTTTGTTCGTAATCTTCTAGGACAATTAATCCATATTTTCGGTCTTCATCAACATTATGTATGAATGATAACGATACATTTATTTTATTATTCTCCATAGTAATTTCACTACCATTGTTAATATGTTCACCTTTAGTATTCTTCAATCCGTAAGAAATAGTATTGGTTTGTTGCTCTCGCTTATTTTCTTTAGGAGATGTATGTGGTTGTATGATTGAAGTAGGGAATAAAACATAAATGATAATTAATGAAATAAGTATAACACTGATAATAATATACATTTGTTTCATAAATAGCACCTCAATATATTTAAAATATAAGAGAAAAAAGATATGCAAGATGCATATCTTTTTTCTCTTTCTTACCAGGAAGCTTTTGTTTCGTGATTCACATCATTATAACCATTTAATTTATAGGTATGATTACCAATAGCATAATCATCTCCATAATAAACACTTGTGTTGGTCGCTGTAGCACTTACATAAGTTGATTTTTTCGCACTATTACTTTTCGTATTCACTATTGAGCCATCGCCATTGAAAGTTCTTGCTTTTGCATAAATATAGTCTTCGGTCGTAGTTGATTTCGATTTAGCAACTGCATATGGGTTACCGAAAAAGGGAGTATACACGCTAATGTTAGAGTCATTCTTAGGTGCAGCTGCAACAACCAAACTAGGAACAGTAGATGTTTTTGCTGATTGAACTGTATCATAGTCAACTAAAACAGGCTGCTTGTCTGCAGCACCCACCTCTGAGGCACTTGCGTTATTAGTAAAACCAAAACCTAAAACCGCTAACCCTAAAGTTGTCACCGCTAAAGATTTTTTCATATTCACTAATTTTCCCACCTTTTTAAATTTTTGAGTTCGAACTCAATTCATACAATATATGAAAATTTTGAAACTCTCAATAACTTGTCCCATACTTAACTTACCTTTTACTTTTGATTCAACATTTCTTCATTTGTAAAAAATCGAATATCTCTTCTAATGCTTAGACAGCAAGGGAAACAGGTTTAACTTTATGAAATTCGTGTAAATTTAAATCTATTCATTTCATGATCTCTGTTATTTTTAAGGTTATGTGGGAAACTTATCTAAAAAGGATAGTGATAAAAATGACAATCGATCGAGTTTGTACAATTGGGCCAGCAAGTAATAATAAAGAAACGTTAGCGCAGTTAATAAACAATGGTATGAAAATAGTGCGGTTGAATTTATCACATGGCACGCATGAAAGTCATAAAGATATTATTCGTTTAGTAAAATCGTTAGATGATTCTATTAAAATTTTAGGCGATGTACAAGGTCCTAAAATAAGGTTAGGTGAAATAAAAGGAGAACAAATTACACTTCAGGTTGGAGATTCTTTTACTTTGCATACGCAGCCAGTTACAGGGAGTAATAAGGAAGCAAGTGTGGATTATGAAGGAATCGCGAATGATGTGAAAGTTGGCAGTAGAATTTTAATTAATGATGGCGAAGTTGAGTTAATCGTTGAAAAGGTAAGTACGGAAAAAATAGAAACAAAGGTGAAAACAGGTGGTAATATCTCATCTCATAAAGGGGTGAACTTACCAGGGGCAATCGTTAGTTTACCAGCTATTACAGAGAAAGATAAAAAAGACATTCAGTTTCTTCTAGAAGAGGATGTTGATTTTATCGCATGTTCTTTCGTAAGAAAACCTAGTCATATAAAAGAAATACGAGATTTTATACAACAGTACAAAGAAACTTCACCTAATGTAATTGCCAAAATAGAAACGATGGAAGCAATCGAGAATTTTCAAGATATATGTAAAGAAGCAGACGGAATTATGATTGCAAGGGGCGATTTAGGAGTAGAGTTGCCGTATCAATTTATTCCGCTCTTGCAGAAAATGATGATTCAGGAATGTAATCGAACGAATACATATGTTATTACAGCGACACAAATGCTTCAATCAATGGTAGATCATTCTATTCCAACAAGGGCTGAGGTAACTGATGTGTTTCAAGCTGTACTGGACGGAACGAATGCTGTTATGCTTTCCGCTGAAAGTGCATCAGGCGAGCATCCGATTGAAAGTGTACAAACATTACGTCTCGTTTCTGAATTCGCTGAGCATGTGAAAAAAGACGGTCCTTTTGTAATGAAAGATGTACTGGAATTGCTGCATAAGTCTTTGGATGAGTGATAAATAAAAAGAGGGCGGATATGCATCCACCCTCGTGTTTTTCATTCATATTATTCTTGCTCTTGCTCGTCCAAAATTTTATCAAAAGCAGCAGATACTTTATCAAACTCTTCATCATTTTCAATGTATGAAAACTCATTATCTTCTTCTACTTTTAAAAAGAAAATATCAATGTCTTCCTCAGATTCTGTTTGAATGTCTTCTACGAAGGCAACTGCAATATATTCTGCGCCTTCGACATCCATCGCTCCAAGTACTTCTACTTCCTGATCCTCATTATTCTCATCACTGAGAGTAAACACTTCGCCAACTTCAATATCAGACATATCCATTCTCCTCCTGTTCGACTCTAAAAAATAGAGCGCTCAAACTGTATACATACTAACATATCTTTCCATGAAAAATCAATTTCATACATTAGAAAAACAACTGATTTTTCAATAGAATAAGTATTTAGCTAGAAGGAGTTTCATTTGTGAGTGTTATATTACTTAATCCATTCAACAATTGTATCCATAGTTTGTCTTGTTTTATCACGCTTTGGATCTTCTTTACGGTAACCAAAGGCAACCATAACAGACACTTCAAGATTATCGTCTTTTATAATGTCTTCTTGACGAAGTAAAGAATCTACTTTCTCTTTATCAAATCCTTCTATTGGACAAGAATCAATGCCAATTTGAGCTGCACTCGTCATCATATTACCTAAAGCAATATAAGATTGCTTAGATGCCCAATCAAATACAGCACGATCGGATTGTAATAAGTTAAAATCTGTTTCCTGGAACTTTTTGAAGAATTCATATCTAATTTTTTGAGTGTCTTCAGGCAATCCAATAATATCGTTCATCATATATTTAATATACTCTGCATCATAATGCATATCTTTAATGTTTCTTGAAAGAACAATGACAAAGTGACTTGCTGTTGCAAGTTGCCCACCAGCGCCCCATGAATACGGTTGTAGTTTTTCTCTTAATTCTTTATTTTGCACGACAATAAATTTCCAAGGTTCATAACCAAAAGAAGAAGGAGAAAATCTGCCTGTTTCTAAAATGAAATTAAAATCCTCTTCTGAAATTTTGTGCATAGGATCGAACTCTTTACATGCATGTCTGAAATGAAAGGCCTCCATAATTTTCTCTTTTGTAATTTGTTTTGTATTTGTCATAAAAGTTCCTCTTTTCGTTAATTTATTTTTGTAAGTAAATTATATTTTTAAAGTAACATAGATACAAGTACGCACATTTATGTGTTATAGTATCAAAAAAGATACTATTGATAAGGGAAGGGATTTATTATGGATTGTTCAAACGAAAATAATATAAATTACCCATTTTTAAATAAATATTCTTGTCCAGTGGAAGCTATGGTTGAGGTTATTGGCGGAAAATGGAAAGGGGTTATTTTGTATCATTTATTAGATGGTACAAAGAGATTTAATGAATTAAAAAGATTAAAACCTAATATCACACAAAGAATGTTAACGCTTCAGCTTAGAGAACTTGAAGCAGATGGCATTATACATCGTGAAGTATACCGTGAAGTGCCGCCAAAAGTAGAATATTCATTAACTGAGCTTGGTGAATCACTACGTCCAATGATTCTATTAATGATGGAGTGGGCAACTCATAATATGGAGAAAGTTTTGGAGAGTAGGAATACGAAAAATAATAGTTAAGAGTTGGAGAAATAAAAGGTGTTTTCCATAGGTGAAGACACCTTTTATTTTTTACTTTCTAAAATTTTGGTTGTCATTAAAATGCATGTGAATCTATTCTTGGGATGTGCTATTGATTTTGCTATGAATCAAAAACTTTCTTTTTAGTAGTGGAAATTGCATCTAATAAAAGGAAAACGGCCGCTATAATATGTAGAACGATTTCTATATAAGGAAAGAAGGCAACTAGAGTAACGATAATACCGATATAATGAGGGTACGTATTCATGCCTTCTTTTTTAGCCAATAAAATGGTAGTGATATGTAAAGCAATCACTAGTAAAGGTATCCCATATAGGTTAGCATGATTTAGAAATAAATAACAAAAAGGAATCAATAAAAGATGATAGATCCCTGTGGCCCACTTTAGTGCTTGTATGTAAGTTTTCAAAGTAAATCCTCCTAAAATAATTCGTATCTATATATTACCAAAAATAATAGATAATTGGATATTGAATACTTGTGGTTTTTAGTAGAATATAATTATTTTATGTAAACTAATTGTTTCGTTATCTATAAAATAGAAAAACCACCCAAACGAGGGTGGTTCGTATTATAAATAACTACTTAAAGAAGAAAGGGAGACTTTCATCTCACTACCTTCTTTCATATTCCGCAGCATAGCGGTTTCTGTACTAAGTTCTTCTTCCCCAATAATAAGCACATAAGGGATATTCTCTTTATTTGCATAATTAAGGGCGCGTTTTAATTTGCGTCCTGCTAGTTCAAGTTCGACTTTTAAGGAAGTGGTAGAACGTAATTGCTGGGCAATTTGTAAGCATTGTAATTCTGTCCCGAGTGGGATGATAAATACATCCGCTGTAGATGATATCGTTTCATTCTGTGATAGTGCTGTATAAATAACGTCTAAACCGAATGAAATACCGACAGTTGGATAGTTCATATTATCACCACGGAATGCTCCAATAATATTATCGTATCGACCGCCGCTACCGATGCTAGATGTAATTGAGCCGTCTTTTAGAAAGATTTCATATACGGTGCCTGTGTACATTGTAAGTCCTCGTGCTAAAAATGGATTGAATATAGCATTCTCATTTATTCCAAGGGCGATTAAATATTGTTGTAATTGTTGTAATTCGTTTACTCCTTCGGCAACGAGTGGAGTATTGAAAGCTTCTTTAAAGTCAGCAATTGTAAGCTCTAGACAAGATAAAACGGTATTACATATCGTATCAGCCATTTCTTCAGAAATTCCGCGCTCTAATACATCTTTTCGTACACCATCAATCCCAATCTTTTCGATTTTGTCTAATGATAAAATGACGTCACTCGTTCGTTCAGTAGGGATGTTAATGGACTCGAGTATACCGTTTAATAATTTTCGGTTATTATATTGGATCGTTACTTCTAAGTTTAACGTTCGGAACAGTTCAAACGCCATACTCATAAGTTCCGCTTCTGCCATGACTGATTCTACACCGACAATATCAACGTCACATTGAATGAACTCACGAAATCTCCCTTGTTTAATTGGTCCATCTCGAAATACTTTTCCAATTTCATACCGTTTAAAAGGGAGGCGGATGTTCGGATTCATTGCCACGACTTTTGCGAATGGAATTGTTAAATCGTAGCGTAAGGAAAGGTCACGTTTTCCTTGATCTTGAAGCGTATATATTTCTTTTAAAATTTCATCGCCACCGCCGTACTTGTAAGACATAAGCTCATACATATTTAACGTTGGTGTTTCTAACGGTTTACATCCGTATCGTTCAAACGTATCTTCACACGCTCTTTTAATTGTATTTCGCAGCACTTGTTCCTCTGGTAAATAATCTTTCGTTCCTTTTACGTTTTTCATTTCCATCATAATCACTCCTTTTTTAAATTAAAAAAAGCTATGCAGGTATAAAAATACCCACATAGCTTTATGAACGCTTCGTGGGTCAACAGGAAAAGCCCTGTACCCACGAAGAAAAATTTTCTTCGGATACACGGCGTTACGTATGATGATGAAGTTGGAAAGAAGTATTAATATTTCGCATGACAAATCTCTCCTTAACATAAGTTTTTCCAAATTATATCAGATGATTTTTGAATTATCAATATTTTTAGTTTTGAAATATACGTGAAGTTATGTAGGAGAAATGGAAAAGGGTGTATAATAAAACTTAATAATATGAAATAACCGTTTAAGGAGACCACTATGAAAAAAGATAAGACTAATGCGATGCGAATATTAGATAAAGAAAAAATTGAATATTCGATGATGTCATATGATCCAGACGATGGGAAAATTGATGGCGTATCAGTAGCTGAGAAAATTGGACGAGAAGTGAGAGAAGTATATAAAACGTTAATCGCTCAAGGGAATAGTAAAAATTATCATGTGTTTATTATCCCGGTAGATGAGGAACTGAATTTAAAAGCTGCGGCAAAATCAGTTGGTGAAAAGAAAATTGAAATGATTCCTGTAAAAGATATTACGAAAGTGTCAGGATACATTCGCGGCGGTTGTTCACCAGTCGGAATGAAGAAGTTATTTTCTACATGTATTGATGAGAGTGCTCAATCGCTTGAAACGATCATTGTAAGCGGCGGGAAAATCGGTATCCAAATTGAGCTGAAAGTGGATGACTTAGCGAAAGTAACGAGAGCGCAGTTTGGTGAGGTAACGAAGTAATGATACATAGGGAAAGAAGTTCTAGTTTTATTAAACTTAGATAAAGATTTATAGGATAATTAGTCCATTATGATGGCGGATTATCCTGTTTTATTTACATAATGAATGAAATGAAAAAAGATTGCATTTGTAGTTTGATCAAAAAAATATGGATGTGTAATTTGAATCGTTTGTTTGGCTATAGGAGGAGTACAATGCCTCGTTGCAAGAACTGTAAATAAACACGCTGAGTTACTCTTAAAGATAGACAAAGGATGGGAGGGGGGAATGAGGGTTCAAGAAATACCCATAAGAAAGCACATATTGGGGGGGGCCAGTATTTTTGAAAAACCCCATACTAAGAGTATGCACGATTTTATACAGTTTTTCGGCTAATCCAGTAACAAACAAGAACCCTGAAACTCACGCCAGGATAGGAATGTATAAGAAATGAATAGAGTCATAGAATAAGAAAAAGGCGGATTCCTTGTAAAAGTAGAAATCAGCCTTTTTTTCTACCAATAATAAGATGTTATGTTAACCAAACGTGAATACGGTATACAATCTTTCTACAATAAAAAAGAGCTAATAAAGTAGCTCTTTTACTAGAATGTTGAGAAACAGGATCTAGAAGACTATTGTTTTTTGTTATTTTTTCTTCTTCCAATGTAATGATAATAAAGTTGTTTAATTTACAATAAAGTCATTAAACAAATAATATAGTTGTTAAAAAATCCTTCTTCTACTAACGAGGCAGGTTAGTGGAAGAAATAGCAAATGGGTTTAACTAGGATATCGATAAATTAAGATTTATTTACTTAACATTATACTTATTTTCGGACCGAGGCATCTAATCGGTGAGTATATACAAACCAAGTAATGCTTGCTGTTAATAATGTTGACGAAATTAAAGCTGTAAGAACACTATATGTTTGCCAAATAAGTATCGTTGACCAATCGAAGGCAAAAAACATTATACACTGGGCAATCGTAGCGATTAGGCAAATAATTGTTACGATTGTTCTCTTTTTTGTCATTGGCTGCTGCTCATTCGTTTTCCTTTTTCTTAATCCTAAGAAAAATAACAGAACGGCTAATAGGCAAAGAATAATTGTGGTAGACGACAAAATGATGTCCAAAAGCTGTGTGCCGCTTATCTCATATGACTGAGTTAGATTGCCGTTTAATATATTTTTAACTTTTAGTACCAGGTTTATATTGGTATTTGCGCCGTTGCTCAGTAAGCAGATGGCTGTTCTTTCATTTGGCAGTATGGCTACTTCGGTACTAAAATTTGGATTACCCCCAGTGTGTGCTATAAACGTTTGTTCGGCGTTTACCGACCAACCTGCCGCATAATACATATCATTGACAGCCGAAACAGACATATCACCCCTATGTGATTTTTCGATGGCCCTGTGAAATATTTCGGGTATGCCCTGCACGATACCCATCTGTATGCCCATCCAACGCGCCATATCTTTTGTATTAGAAATGATATAGCCGGCAGGTTTATTCCCAGCATAATCCGGAGCGTTAAATGGAGTTGTTATAAAAAAGGAAGAACGGTAGCCCTGCGCTAACTGTCCAGTGGCTTGAGCATCTTCTTTATAAACATACGTCTGGTGAAGACCTAAGGGTAGAAATACCTGTTCCTTCATAAAATTTTCATAGCTTTGTCGTGATACAATCTCAATAACCAAACCCAATACGTCATAATTAACGGTTCCATAGTTATATTGTTCACCGGGAGAGAACGCCAGTTCTACATCTACCAGCGTTTCCACAGTCTTTAGCAACATATCAGGCGTATTACCTTGTGGAATATTTTGAAGATGTCTAATATTTGTTAGGCCGCTGGTATGGTGAAGAAAGTTATTTAGTGTAAGGTTTTGCATATCAACAGGTTTACCTTGATACTTTAACGTAAACCAAGGTAAATATTTTTGGATAGGGTCAGTCATTGATAGCAGCCCTTGCTCTTCCAATAGCAAAATCCCCATACCAGTAAAAGCTTTACTCACCGAGGCCAACTCATAGAGTGTATTTTCACTTGCAGACAGTCCCTTTTCAAGATCTGCATACCCAGAAGAAAAGTAGAACACTTCACCATCAGCAAGTATTGAGAGTGACATTCCAGGCACACCTGACGTACGACAGGCATCATCTAGCAATGCTTGTATTGCCACAGATTTCGAATCTGACAACGCATAACTTTGTGTTGCAAATCCTGAGAATAATATAAATATCGTTAATACAAAAACAATAGTTTTTTTCATACACTCTCCTTTTTGAAGAATTATAAGGGTGTAAATAACTTATTTTTATAACTATAAACCAAATTCTAATTTATCTTTCTATTTATCTATATAATATCAAATAATTGTGAAGAGTTACACTTGAACTAACGGGGGCGTTAGTTCAATAAGAAGTAAACAACTTTATTATCCATTTTTTAAGCATTACATAAGCAGATGGATATAATTTGAAACAACTTTAAAGAGCCTTGCTGCATATAGAATGTAGTAAGGCTCTTATCTTTTTTAATCAAAATTCAATAACTTTATTATCACTATACATACAAAACGATAAATTAAATTCTGAAATCATTGGTCATGATACGCTAGTTTTAATTGTAAGTACAAACCATCCATTAGCTAAAATAAGTAATTTTATTGATTTTCATGAATTAAAAAAACATCGATTCATTATCCGAGAAGAAGGGGCTAACACAAGCAATCATTTTGAAAAATGGTGTGAAACATACAATTTTCAACCTAAATATATCATTGAAATGAATCAATCAGAAGCAATTAAAATTGCAGTATCAAACAATTTAGGCGTTGCAGTTATGTCTAAATTCATCATTGATAACGACCCTAAATCCGAAAAAATTAAAATATTGAATGTAAAAGGGATGCCAATACACCGACCGATTCGAGTTTTTATGTTGGCTAATCAAAAAGATAATCTACTAAAGAAATCATTTATTAGTTTTTTAAAAAAACAAATGGCTACTTAGAGACTCACACCTACTAATTTATCTTTGAGATATCGCCACCTGCCTAACAAGTTAAGAATTTTATAGCACCCCTAGGTTGAAAATTCCGTGTGTTTATGACAGAAAACAGCTTGTTTTTTCGTTTTGGGGGTATTTGCTTTTCTTAGCTTGATAGCGATGTGGTGCTACCCCTGTTAGTAGTAATTTTAATATCACTATGGATAAATTACTTTTAAAACTGTACTTCTGAGAACGAGAATTATGTAAATAAACTGTTCACTGGATTCCCATAGAAAACTGTGGTGAGATGAAATTTTTGATTTTGCAGTACTTCAAAATCTTAGCTAGATGGCTATGTATTGGTAACCCACAATAAAAAGGCAGGAACATATCAAATATGTTCCTGCCTTTGATTTTAGAGACATGTTTCCTAACAGTTGATTTTGTTAACGAAAGTCGACTTCAAATCCATATGTTGTGTGAAATAAAAGCATATAATAAAAGTATGAGGTGATGATGTGAAGGAGATAAATATTCATAAAATAATTGCGGATAAGAGAAAAGAAAAGGGGATTACGCAGGAAGAGTTAGCGGCGTATATAGGTATTACAAAGGCATCTGTTTCCAAATGGGAGACGGGGCAGAGTTATCCGGATATTACATTTTTACCACTGTTAGCATCGTACTTTAATATAAGTATAGATGAACTAATCTGTTATACACCGCAAATGGAACAGGAAGATATTAAAAATTTATATCATAGACTAGCGGAAGCTTTTAGTGAAGAACCGTTTGATGAAGTAATGATAGAGTGCAGAGAAATAATCAAAAAATATTATTCTTGTTTTCCGTTATTACTTCAAGTGGGACTACTTTTTATAAACCACCATATGTTAACAGAGGATACGGATAAAAGAATTGAAATTTTAGAAGAGGCAATGTCTCTTTTTAGCAGGGTGCAGGAAGAAAGTGATGATGTTTCTCTTGTGAAAGAGGCGGTAACGTTTCAAGCAACTTGCTATCTTATACTCAATAAACCAAATGAGGTGCTTCAATTACTTGGTGAAACGATTCGTCCTAACTTTCCAGAGGAAGATCTAATCGCACAGGCGTATCAAATGCTCGGAAATACTGAAAAGGCGAATGAAATTATGCAAATTAGTATGTACCAACATTTAATACAATTCGTTGCGACAATACCGAATTATGTAGTAGTAAATGCTTCAAACGCTGAAAAGGTAGAGTTAATTTTAAATAGAGCTTTTATGTTAATAGATATATATGAAATAGAAACATTACATCCCAATATGACTTTAAAAGTATACTATGCTGCTGCACAAGTATATTGCATGCAAGGAAATTTTGAAAGAGCATTAGAAATGTTGCAGAAATACGCAACAGTTTGTGCGGCTAGTTTCACAGTAAATAGTTTACATTTACACGGCGATTCCTATTTTGATGCGATTGATGGATGGTTTGCAGAATTTCCGCTCGGCGCTAAAACGGTTAGAAATGAAGAGATTATAAAGCGGAGTATGTTACAAGGCATTGCAGAGAACCCGATTTTCGCATCGATGAAAGATTTACTAGAGTATAAAAATATTATAGCGAGTTTGAAATTTAAATTGGGTATAAAAGAATAGAGGGAGGGCAAAAGGATGATCTTTGATGAATATGAAGTAGCGATAAATAGTGAATTTACTTTGCAAGGAACAATTACTAAACCGAAATCCGACGGGAAGTATGCGGCTGTTGTCATTATTGCTGGATCTGGGGAAGTTGATCGTGATGGAACGATAATGCCACTGAATATGAAAGGGAATATGTATAAAGACTTGGCACATCTAATTACAAATCTCGGAGTAGTTACATTACGTTTTGATAAACGTGGTGTTGGAGCAAGTAGGGGTGAATTTATGAAAGTTGGGATGTGGGATTTAGTATCCGATGTAGAAGCTGTTATTACGTATTTAAAAGAACAACCATTTGTTGATCCGGAAAATATCATTTTAGTTGGTCATAGTGAAGGGTGTATGTTAGCGACTGTAGTAAACGCAAGAACACCAGTTAATGGACTCATACTTCTTACAGGAGCTGCGGAATCATTAGAAGAGGCTACGAAAAGACAAAGAGAGATTATTTATAAGGAGTTAAAAGAGCAAAAAGGAATAAAAGGAAAGTTAATGCGTCTGCTCAATATTGAGAAACGAGGAGAAAAGCAGGCGCAAAAAGCAACAGAGAAAATGATAAACTCAAAAAAAGATATTGTAAAAATTGGTTTTAAGCCAATGAACGCAAAATGGTTTAGAGAGCATTTTCAGCATGACATTTATAAAGATTTAATGAAAGTAACGTGCCCAGTGTTAGCGATTGCTGGTGATAAAGACTTTCAGGCAAATCCTGAAAAAGCGAAGAGAATTGGTGATTATGTGCAAGGTGACTCTGAAGTGTATGCAATAAAAAATATGGATCATACCTTAAAATATTTTGAAGGTGATTTTAAAGCGTTAGAATTTAAAAAGATTTATGTGGAAAGTGCGGATAAGCCACTTCATCCAGAGTTGGAAGAAATAATTGTGAATTGGATGGATGCGCGTTTTATCTCGCAATACGAGGGGGAAAAGACTTCCAGCTCAATATAAGGCGGATGTGAGAAAGCTTAATTGCTTGTAAAAGCTCGGTTGTTGTAGGTGGATTTAGTTTGGTATTCGGATTATAAGTTTTTTTATGGTGTTTTTCATTTTGTAAAGGTTAATTAGATTGATTAACCTTTTAAAAACGAACATTAAAAATGATTTTTGTTAAAAATGTTCATATTTAGATTGCGTGTACACTAAAGGTTTGATATATTACCAATATAATAATTTTACACATCACCACTCGTATATACTCGGTAATATGGTCCGAGCGTTTCTACCTAGTTCCCAATGAAAGAACTGGACTACGGGTTAAAGTATTCGGTCGCTCTATGTAATGTGCGCTACCGATCTATAATTTTGCATGTGCTTAATTAACTTTGACTACCGTAGTTCTAGAAAGTAGAGATTCTTCTACAATTTCTAGAACTTTTTTGTTTGGACTAAAAGCATCGAGTATAGAAAACAACAAGAGAAAGAGGAGAGATTATTTATGAAGAAGAATATGTTGAAAAAATGTGCTGCCCTAGTAACTACTATTGCATTATCATCCTCAATACTTGCGGGATGTAATGCGGGTCCAAAACAAGTTGAGGCAAAAAGTAATCAACAACCTATTTTAATTCAAGGGCCAATGCCGATAGAGGCTGAGAAGTTTGCAAAAAGGTTAAAAAATGTGAAAGAAGAAAAGTCTGGAACTTTTACATTTTATAAAGGAACTGTCGACAATTATCCTGTAATCGTTGCGAAAACAGGTAAAGGAATGGAAAATACAGCAGCCGCTACAGCAGTGGCTATTGAAAAATATAAGCCTAAGGCGATTATTAACCAAGGAACATCGGGTGGACACGATCCAAATTTAAACGTATTTGATATTGTTTTAGGAAAACAAGTAGCAAACATAGGTTCATTAAAAACAACAAATATGGATGAGAATCAAGGAATTGAGCCGACAAAATGGATTTCTATGGACTTAATGGCTTCTGAAGGAAGTGCAGGAGAAGATCCAAATGCTGAGAAAATCAGATACTATGAAGGAGATAAGGGGTTACTGGCAGCAGCGAATGCGGTAAAAGATACATATACAAAAGGTAAAGTAGTTGAAGGTACGATTGGTTCAGCAGACCTTTGGAATAATGAAGTAGATAGAATTAAGTGGTTCCATACAAAATACGGTACATCTGTAGAAGAAATGGAAGGTGCTGCAGCAGCGCAAATTGCTAAAGCTTATGACGTACCATTTTTAGGGATTCGAGTATTATCTAACAATAAAACAAACGGCGGAAAATACAATCCAAATACAGCAGCGGCAAATCAAGAATATGTATATGAAGTAGTTAAAAAATATATAGATTCAATGCAAAGTAAATAGTAGTAGTTCTGTCCCAGCATAAACGTCAAGTAACTGTAAATGTTTTTGAGACGGATAAACTTGTCTTAGGAATGGTAGTTGAAAAAGAAAAGCTTGTTTCTTATAAAAAATATAAGAAACAAGCTTTTTTATTTAAAATAAATTGGGTAATTAAACTATAACATCAATGTGTATTGTTGAATATCATAATAATATAATGGAGGTGATGTTATATGGCTCTTACTACAGGACCAATTGAAAACGTAGGAAATCAACCTGCTAATGCAAATAGAGTTAGGGTGAAGATCCTTAACCGTACTGCGGGCCCACTTACTGGAGTAGCTAGAGTTTTTAGACTTGACGGTTCATTAGCATTAATTGAACAGATAAACTTCAATGTGAATTCTAATGCTTCTACTTTTGCAACTCTAAGTTTAGTTCATCCTGCTTTTGGACAAGCATTTGAATATGAAGTTCAAATTGTTCCTAATCAACCTGGTGGACTATATAGTGTTTATGGACTAACAGCTGAAAGTGTTATCATTACTGCACAACGTGTTGTGAACTCAGAATTGACACAGTTTCTTTAATTAAAATAGATTGGTGCCTACATGGTATCCAATCTATTTTTGTACTTATTCTTCAGAGGAAGAAGGGTTTTACACAAAAAATAAAGACAGTTATAGAAAAAGGAAAAGTCGATTTATCAAATATGCATAATTGCATAAAAAAATTGGAATTTATGAGTTAACATTAAACTACTTTTTAATTGTAAGGAATATTTTAATAATTTTTACTAGAGAAGGATATTCCTTGAAAAGTAGATAAACCAAAAGTGTGGAAATGATACAGACTCAATAGAGTTTTTGTATTAAATAAAAAGAAAAGGGTGGGTATGGCTTTCTAAAAGTTTTTTGGGGTTAGAAAGCACTTTTTAGTTAATAGCTTCAAATTATATGTTAAAGGGGAAATGGGTATATGAAGTTTCGAAATACAAAGCTTGCTATGGTTACACTATCTTCATTTTTTATTTTAGGTACTGCATCTCTATCATTCACAAATATCATACACGGTGAAGTAGCTTCTGCATCACCACAAGAGATTACTGTAAAAAGCTATGATGATACATATTATAATAATGCAATAGGAAAAACGGGTTTAGAATTAAAGAAGGAACTTCATAATATTATTGATGATCATACAAAGTTATCATACAGTGCGGTTTGGGAAGCACTAAGAGATACTGATGAAGATCCAAATAATAAAAACAATGTGATACTCTTATATACTGGGCGTTCGCAAGGGAAACTTACGAATGGTTCAGGAGTTGATAATTGGAACCGAGAGCATGTTTGGGCAAAATCTCACGGTAATTTTGGAACGACTGCAGGAGCTGGAACTGATTTGCATCATTTAAGAGCGACGGATGTATCTGTAAATAGCTCACGTGGAAATCTGGATTTTGATAATGGTGGTGTGAATCATTCGGAAGCGACAGAATGTAAATATGATAGTGATTCTTGGGAACCTCGTGATAGTGTAAAAGGAGATATCGCTAGAATGCTATTTTATATGGCTGTTCGTTATGAAGGAGACAATGGGGAAATAGACTTAGAATTAAATGAAAAGGTGAATAACAATAAAGATCCATACATGGGCAAACTATCCGTTTTACTAAAATGGAATGAACAAGACCCGGTAGATGATTTAGAGCGAAAGCGTAATGAAGTGATTTTTACGAAATATCAACATAATCGTAATCCTTTTATTGATCATCCGGAATGGGTAAATAAAATTTGGAACTAAAATACTTAAAGGTATTTTACTTTGAGAGAAGGGATTGATCACTATGATCAATCCCTATTTATATCTATACTAGAATAAATAATTTTTATAGGATTGGATAATAGAATAGCTATTTTATCAAGTTAAGTATAATATGAGTCTTTTAATAAGGTCCCCATTCAATATTCACGCCAATAATAAGAAAAATAAGTCCAATGATAAACCAAATGAATGCAAGTGGAGCCATAAATCGAATCCATTTTCCGTAAGAAATGCCGCTCGCTGCGAGAACACCCATTAAAACACCGGAAGTTGGGTTGAGGCAGTTCACTACACCTTCTCCAAGCATAACAGCCTGTACTGTGACTTGGCGTGTAATGTGCATGAAATCGGCTAATGGAGCCAATATCGGAATGAAAATAACAGATTCACCTGTCCCGGATGAAATGAGGAAATGTAATGCGGCACTACTTACATACATGCCGAGAACGCCAAATACAGGGCTATGTCCTTCGAGAGACTGTGCGAGTTGATTAACGATTGTATCAAGTAATTTCCCTTGTTCTAAAATGACTGAAATACACCGAGCCATTCCGACGATTAAAGCACCATATATGAGATTTTGGCAGCCTGCTAGAAAAGTAGAAGCGATATCGTTCGCTTTCATGCCACCTATTATTCCAGCTGTAATTGCTATGAAAATAAAAGTAGCGGTCATTTCGGCGTCTGTCCAATGTAGACGGAAAGCGCCTATTAAAAATACAATTAAGGATAAAGCTGAAACGAGTAAAATTAATTTATGACGTATTGTCCAAGGAACTTCTGTTTTCTCTGTATCTTTCTCACTTGAAAGAGCGTTACTTGGAAACCAGTTATCTCCGAGTATGCTGCCTTTATTCGATTTTTTTAAGCGTTTTATATACCAATTAATATATAAAATGGTGGCAATTAAAAAAGAGATATAGATTGCCGTACGTAAACCAATCCCTGAAAACATTGGAAGTTCTGCGATCTTTTGTGAAATGCCTAAAGGTGAGGGAGATAATATAGTAGCATTAAAACCAGCATAAGTGCCTAAATAAATAATTGCTACGCCGACGATAGCGTCCCATTTTAATGTGCGTGCAACGATGATGCCGATGGGGATAAAGCCGATAACTGAGTTAACGATAATGCCAGTCGTGCCGAGAATAGAAAAGAGCGCAGCGACAATGCAAATGAAAAGGAATTGCTGATTTCGAAATTTGTTAATCACATGATAGATTAAACCGTCAAGAGCACCTGTTTTTTCAAGAATTGCAATGGCTCCACCTGTAAATAAAATTAAGAAGATGATAGGAGCAGCAAGTGTCATCCCTTTTTCAATAGCGGTAAAAAAAGAAACAAACCCTACCGGCGATTGTGGAACAGAATGATAGCTTCCTGGTATTGTCGTTGTAACAGTACCGTTTGTAACTCTTTTAAATTCTCCAGCAGGAACGAAGTATGTAGCAATGGCACAAAGTAAGGCAATAAAAAATAGTAGTACGTACGCGTCAGGCATTTTAAACTTTCGTTTACTCGGCTGCTTTTTTACCTCGGTATGTAATTGCATAAAAACCCTCCTTTTTCACTTTGTTAATTTTAAATATTCTGAATTTTATCTGTGAAATAGATTATAATAAAGGTGGCTTCTTAAGGCAATAGTTTTTCTATGCTTTTCCTGCACATACAAATTCTTGCAACGTTAGACAGGGAAACGAAAATAATCAAAGAATATGTTATATAGAAAGAATAAGGAAAAGAGGGGAAAAAGATGTGGAAAACTACGGATCTATGTGATGAGTTTGAGAATGAATTACAAATATGTCGTCAGTCTTTTCGGTCTTTTGGGAAGAAAGAACAATTCCACGGGAAAATTGCAACGGTAAAAGTAAAGGATGATAATGTACTAGTGAAAGAGGGATTGCAAACATTACCAGAAGGAACGGTATTAGTTGTTGATGGAGGAGCGTCTACGAATTGTGCGTTACTTGGTGATAATTTGGCAGCTATTGCTGAGGAGAGAAAGCTGGCAGGAATTATTGTATATGGATATGTTCGTGATTCTAGTGAACTAAAGAATATTAATATTGGTATTTTAGCGTTAGGAACGATGCCAAATAGAAGTGTAAAGGAAGGAAAAGGAGAGCGGGATATTTCATTGCAATTTGGACAAGTAGAATGGAATCCGAATGAATATGTGTATGTGGATGAAGATGGCGTCATTATTAGTAAAAAGAGTTTACATAGTTAAGAGTTAATAAGTTACTATTCTTAGAAAATAAATCCGATAAAGCATGGACAAAATTCTTTGTCAATAGTAAAATAATACAGAAATTTATAATTAACAGAATGTATAGGTTTATCGTTTTACGATAACTGAAATGGAAGTAAGTTGTGCCTAGAAAAGTGAATGGTATCACAATGATACGTTCATAAACAAAATTATTTTTCCTATACAAATATAGCCGCGAATGATGCGGGTCGGAGGTGTTGCGCAGTTTGTTCGACACTTACAAAAAAAGAGTGTCAATTGCACGCCCTTGAAGGGCCTTTTTTTGTGTAAATAGTAGTAAGGGAGGAAATTTTGGGATGGCAATGTTGAAAAAATGGCTGCTTACGTCGTTAATGGCAGTTACACTTGTATTTGTTTCTTTTGCGAATACAGTACATATTACGTTTGCTGAAGGAAATACAGCAAAACTTGCAATTATTGGTGAATCACAAAAGGGCATTATGTTATGTCCGAAAGAAGAGCAAATTACAGATGGGGAAACAGCTTTAAGTTTGTTGCAAAAAGTCATGGGGGACAAAGTAACAGCAGAGACGATGTCTTTTGGAACGTATGTTAAAGGCATTGACGGTTTAATGGCTGGGGACACAAGTGGCTGGTTGTATGATGTAAATGATAAATCTGCAGAAGTTGGAGCAGATAGTTATAAATTAAATGCTGGAGATGTTGTTGTCTTTCGTTTTGTTGCAGACTGGAGCAATATGAGCCAGGAAACATTACAGCAAACATTAGATAAATTTGGTACTTGTAAAACTGTAGAAGAACCAAAGACAGATGATCCAAAACAAGAAAAACCAGAAGAACCAAAAACGGATGATCCAAAACAAGAAAAACCAGAAGAACCAAAAACGGATGATTCAAAACAAGAAAAACCAGAAGAACCAAAAACAGATGATCCAAAACAAGAAAAACCAGAAGAACCAAAAACAAATGATGAAAAGGTAGAACAACCAAAGCAAGAGAACATTCAAATTCCAGCAGCGCAAGTAAATGAAGCGATCTCTAAGACGTCTGAAAAGATGTTACAAGATGGAATTGAAAGTGATTGGGTAGCTTTAGGACTTTCTCGTTCTGGAAAGAACATACCAATTGAGGCGAAATTAAATTATATTAAGTCTGTAACTGAAAAAGTAGAAAAGCGCATTAATCGTTTTTCAGCGACAGATTTAGCTAGAACAATTATTATGATGAATGCAATGCATGCAGACCCTACAAAGGTAGGCGAACATAATTTAGTTCAAAAATTGTACGAATCAGATAAAGTGAATTCTGTTACAGGTTATACATTTGCTTTACTTGCATTTGATACGAAGAAATATGAAGTTCCAGTGAATTCAAAATGGAATCGAGTTGCTTTAGTAGATGCACTTTTAAACGCACAGCATACAGATGGCGGCTGGACTTACGATAGTGCAAGCAGTAAAGACAGTGCTAGTAGCGTTGATGTAACAGGTATGGTTTTATCGGCATTAGCTCCTTATCAAGATCGACCAGATGTGAAGCCAGCTGTAGAGAAAGCTGTTGCTTATTTATATAAAGAACAGTTAGAAAATGGTGGTTTCTCTGCTGATGGACAAGAAAATTCTAATAGTGTTGCGCAAGCAATTATTGGATTATCACTTGTGAAAGATGTAGATCAAAATCGTCTACATAAGGCAATGCAAAATCTACTATCATACCAACTTCCAAATGGTGAATTCAAATGGTTACCAAGCGATCAAAACGGTAGCGGAATGGCTACAGAGCAAGCATTCTTAGCTTTACTTCAGTTTGAAAATGTTGGAAAATCGATTTATGATTGGTCAAATGTATCTGTTCCTGAAATCGATAAGAAACCAAATGTGGATTCAGAAAATGTTGTAGTAGAAAAAGAAGTTATTGAACAACCACAAGAACAAAAACAAGTACAACAGGAAACGAAAGATGACACGCTAAAAGTTGTTGTCGATAACGAAACAGTTAAAAATAAAAAATCTGGAAACGGTAGCACGTTACCAAAAACAGGAGCATCTTCTCATAGTGCAGCTACAGAAGTAGGTATGGGTGTATTATGTATTGCTGCTGCATATGTATTATGGAGACGTAAAGCAGCTTAACAAAAATTAGGAGCAATCATTTGCTCCTAATTTTTAATATGAAAGGTGAGAGACAACATGAATAAGATGAAGTGGTTTATTTCTTTCATGCTTTCACTTGGGCTACTTGCCGGGTGTGAAGAGGCAGCTGTAAAGCCTGAGAAGAAAGTAGAACCAAAGCAAGAAGAGGTAGCAAAACAAGAAGAGAAAAAAGATGAAGCGAAACCGGAAGAAAAACCAGCTGAACAAGAGCAAAAGCAGCAAGAAGAGCAGAAAGAGAAACAAGAACAAAAAGTAGAAGAGAAGCCGAAAGAAGAAAAGCCACAGGCACAACAGGAAGTAAAGAAAGAAGAAAAACCTCAGGAACAGCCTGCTGTTAATAAACAACCAGAACAACAAAAAGCACAAGAAGAAAAGAAACAGCCAAAAGCGCAGGAAGTAAAAGAAGAAGCGAAGGTTGTGAATCAGCCGAAAGAAACACCGAAGCAGGAGCAGAAGGTTGATCCGAATAAAGAGGAGAAAACGATACCGACTCCGACCGTTCCAAAACCAGACCCACCAAAACCAGACCCAGTAATACCTAAACCGCAAGCAAAACAAGTCACTATCTCAGTAAAAGGTAATGAAGGATACTTATTAGGTGCGAAAAAGGTTGATGTACAAGAAGGCGATACTGTTTATAGTGTGCTAACGAGTACAGGATTAGATGTGGATGCGAATGGATCTAAAGGCGATATTTATGTAAAAGGGATTAATGATTTATATGAAAAAGATATTACAGCTACTAGTGGATGGAAATATCGTGTGAACGGTGCGTTTCCAAACCATAGTGCAGGTGTAGTAACAGTTAAACCAGGAGATACAATCGAGTGGGTGTATGTATTAAAATAAGAAAGGCATTCGGTAAAGGACTATGAAAATAAGTTTTTCTTCTTTACATCCTTTTGTGAATTTTTTCTATTATATCGGGGTGATGATACTATGTATGATGTGTCTTCATCCTCTTTTTTTAATTGGAGCAATTCTATTAATCGTTATAATCAATGTGATGCAAGGGAATAGCGAAAAGATTAGAAAGATGTTACCGAGCACAATCGTTTTCTTTTTTATGGTCATTTTATTTAATTCGTTATTAACGCATAGAGGGCGAACTACATTATTTTGGTTAGGTGATAGCCGTATTAAGCTTGAGGCGATTATGTTTGGAGTAGTAATGGGGCTATTACTAGTTGCGATTATGTTTACGTTTGCTTCGTATAATGATATTATTTCAAGTCATAAATTTTTATATTTGTTTTCTAGAATTTCACCGAAAGTAGCATTGTTAACGATGATTACAGTGCGGTTTGTTCCTTTATTTATGAGGCGATTACAGAAAATAACACTCGTCCAAAAAACGAAAGGTGTACAAGTAGATGCAGGTTCAATTGTAGAACGGGTGAAAAATGGTATGAAATTGCTGCAAGTATTATTAATTTGTTCGTTAGAAGATGCGCTGCAAACAGCAGATTCTATGCAAGCTCGTGGATTTGGTGTAACGAAGCGTACGACATATATTCGGTATAGAATGGAAAGACGAGATTGGTATACGCTCAGTTATTTAAGTATTCTACTTATCATTGCTATTATATGTAGTACGTATGGCGGGGGAAAGTTAATCATTTATCCGAAAGTCGAATCTATTCTATTTCAGCAATACGATGGAGTGATGTTTGTCGTACTTACGATGTTTATTAGTTTACCAATTATAATGGAAGGAAGGGAATGGATATGGTGGCGCATGCAGAAATAAACAATTTATCATTTGTATATGCTGATGAAAACGAATATGCGTTACAGCATATTTCTCTTTCTATTCAAAAAGGAGAGTTTATTGCACTTGCCGGCGGATCAGGCTCTGGGAAGACGACTTTATTAAAACATTTTAAAAAGGAATTACTTCCAATTGGGACACGTTCAGGAGAAATTTTTTATGATGACGTTTTATTAGAGGAAGTACCTGATTTATTATCTGCACAAGAAATTGGTATGGTATTTCAAAATCCAGAAAATCAGCTCGTAATGGATACGGTAATTCAAGAATTAGCATTTTCTTTAGAAAATATCGGGTTACCATCACAGATTATTCAAAAACGAATAGCAGAGCTTATTAGCTTCTTAGGATTTCAAGATTTATTGCATCAATCTGTTCATACGTTATCTGGCGGGCAAAAGCAGCTCGTCAATTTAGCTGCGGTATTAGTTATGCAGCCGAAATTATTATTATTAGATGAACCGACGGCGCAATTAGATCCAATTGCTGCGAAAGAATTTTTAGGATTGTTAAAACGTATTAACGAAGAACTTGGCATTACGATCGTTTTAAGTGAACATCGTTTAGATGAGGTGATACCACTTGCTACGCGCGTTATTTGTATGAATAATGGCCAAATCGTTTATGATGGCAGTCCTAAAACGGTTATAGCGAACATGTGGGAAGTTGAAAAGTTCCGTCCATTTATTCCGCAAATTCCAAGATTGTTTTTAGAATGGAACGCAGAAGATATTCCGTTTACAGTGCGAGAAGCACAAATGAAACTGAATAACTTTTCAGATATATCATATGTGAATGAGCCAATAGCACAAAGTGAAAGGCGAGAAGTCATTTTAAATGCAGAGTATATATCTTTTCAATATGAAAAAAATAGTCCACTTATTTTACGAGATTTAACAGTATCGATTGAAAAAGGAAAATGGGTAGCACTCGTTGGGAAAAATGGTACAGGTAAATCTACACTGTTAACGATTTTAGCGGGATTGCAAAAAGCAAGAAGAGGGAAAGTAAAGTGGAATGGGAAAGTGATACATAAAATTGATTCGAAAGAACGATTTAAAAGGATCGGGTATGTATCACAACATCCGTATTATCATTTTACATTTGATACAGTGTGGGAAGAAGTGTATGAACGTGCACGTGAATTATACGGAGAACAAGGAAAAAAAATAGCAGAAGATATGCTAAAACAGTTTTGGTTACATTCGCTTAAAGAACGCCATCCGCACGATTGTAGCGGAGGAGAGCAACAACTACTTGCGTTATGTACAACGTTATTATCAAAGCCGACGTTATTATTACTCGATGAACCGACAAAGGGATTAGATCCGTGGAAAAAAGAAAGAGTAGGAGAGCTATTTAGAAAGCTACAAAAAGAAGGTACAACAATTGTAATGGCAACGCATGATATTGAGTTTGCAGCGAAATACGTTGATCAATGCATGATGTTATTTGACGGAGCAGTTATTATGAATGATGCACCGAAGGAATTTTTTAGTGGAAACTTCTTTTATACAACATCTATTAATCGATTCATTCGAAAAGAGTTGCCATATGCATTAACGTGGGAGGATGTGTACGAAGCGTGTCCAAACGATATGTTGCATTCATAATATGTATTTTTGCAGTAATAATAGGCACATTACTCTTTACTACACTTATCATGGACGGTTATTACATGTTAAGTAGTTTGTTTTTATTAGTTGTTATTATGTTACCGTTCTATATCCGCTTTGAAAGAAAGGCGTTTGTTTCACGTGAAATTGTTCTCGTTGCTGTGTTAGCGGCAATTGCAGCAGTTAGCCGTGTACCATTTTCTATTTTACCAAGTGTACAACCGACTTCATTTGTCATTATCGTTTCTGCAATTGTGTTTGGGAGTGAAACTGGTTTTATGATTGGTGCAACAGCGGCTATCGTATCTAATATCTTTTTAGGACAAGGTCCGTGGACGCCGTGGCAAATGTTTTCGTGGGGTATGATTGGTTTTATAGCTGGATTATTACGTAATACATTTTTAATGAAAAAGCTATGGGGAAGACTCCTATACGGATTATTTGTTGGATTTTTATTTGGCTGGATTATGAACTTTTGGGGGCTTCTCGGTTTCATACGTGAGGCAACGTGGGAAGCTGTCATTTCGTATTATATCGCAAGTTTTTATTTCGATTTGAGCCATGCGATTTCGAATGTTGTTTTCTTACTATTATTTAGTACGTCTTGGATTACGATTCTTACAAGATTTAAAAAGAAATATGGCATATTAGATAAGCATAACATGGCATAGAAAAGCATACTCATATAAGGTAGGGTCGCGACTTACATATTCGTTTGCCTCTTTCATGCTTCTTACATATTGTAAGGAGCATTTTTTATTGTCAAAAAATAGATTCAATATATATCCGTTATTATATAAAATTATTTGTATAATAGTAGGTGAGAACTATTTTCAAAAGGGAGGTGTATAGTTAATGAAGTTAGTTATTCCGAAGCAACATGGTGCATGGGCCATGCTCGTTATACCATTTCTATTAAGTGTCATACTTGGGAAACCTACTATTTATCATATTCCATTGTTTTTAGCTTGGTTCTTTATCTATTTAGCTACGTATCCATTTCTTACGTACATAAAGCAAAGACGAAAAAAAGAGTTTTTACATGCAGCAATTGTATATTTTATCATCGCGTTCGTATTTGGAATGATTTCTCTATTATATGAATGGCGCATTCTTTTATTCGTAGTAGTAATAATTCCATTATTTATAGTAAATATGTATTACGCTCGTCAAAAAAATGAAAGAGCATTACTAAATGACATAAGTGCGATTATTATTTTTTGTATTGGTGGTTTAGTTAGTTATTATTTTTCAATGAAACTTATAGATAAAACAGCATTATTTATTGCGCTTATTTCATTTTTATATTTTTTAGGAAGTACATTTTATGTAAAAACGATGATTCGCGAGAAAAATAACCCGAAGTATCGTCTTATATCATGGGGGTATCATATCCTATTAACAATCATTGTATTTTCTATGAATCCGTGGTGTTCTCTTATTTTTATACCGAGTGTCATTCGAGCAATTATGTTGTATGGCAAAAAAATTTCTATTATAAAAGTAGGGGTTTTAGAAATTGCTAATTCTGTATATTTTTTAATCATAACGGTAATAATTATGAAGTATGCCATTTGAAAAAGCTTCCCACCTTATGATGGGAAGCTTTTTCAATCTTGTTCTAAAATATGAACTGTGTAATCACAGCGTTGAATAGCTTGTTCGATCGCATAAAGTGATTGTTCAATACGAGCGCGATTAAAATCTTTTTCAACAGTCTGTAGCGCTTCTTCTAAACAATGTTTTGCTTCTTGTAATGATTGAAAAGAATTTTGGACATATCCGCGAGCATTTTCGTGCATTTCATAATCCTCCTTGCATATTCATATATGTATAGTATGAACAGTAAGGAACAAAATATAATTTGTTATATTTATTTGACAATTAAAACGAAATTACGTATAGTAGGATTTAAGTGAATATTTTCTTATCCAGAGAGGTGGAGGGACTGGCCCGATGAAACCCAGCAACCGCGATGCAGGTGCTAATTCCAGCAGAACATATTTGTTCTGGGAGATAAGACGAAGATATATACGTAACTTCTTCTTATCGGAGAGGTTTTTTTGTTGCAAAAAAACCGATTACGAAAATTTATATTAAGAAGAAAGGGGTTGCGAAGTACTGTGACACTCGAAAAATACGTAAAACTGCGTAGTACAGTTTATGAATATATGATAGAGCAAGATAAGCCAATATCATTGTTAGATATTCAAGAACATATCGTTTCGCATCATGAAGGAAAATTCACGAAAAAGATGTTACATCAATTTTATTTATCAAGACTATTAGATGAACTGAAACTGGATGGGAAAATTACATTAGCTGATGAATATCTCTATACTGAAAAAGGGGTATTTTATAAGGCGGGAAAAGGGAGCTAAGCTCTCTTTTTTTGAAGTATGTAGAGTAAAAGACTGCTTAAGCAGCCTGATACAAGGGAATGGTGTTGAGTGTGTAGTGTCAAAGATTGAATGTGCCTGAAAGAGGCACTTCATATCGGCTGCAAATGAAAAGAGACACCTCCGCCGAATAGGTGTCAGTCGTTTTGTCATATAGACTTGCTATTTGACAGTTATTAGAATAACATGCAGGGTTTTGGAAGTCAAAAGGGAATTAAAGGAAGAGGTGTTGTTATGTACGCTTACTTACTAAATGATATAACGAAATGGATTCCTAAGTACATTATGGATAAAGGTTATGAATATTATGAAGAAGGACATGTAGAAGATGTTGAAATACAAGAAAAGAAAATATTTGCTTTTGTTACTGGAAATGCAGGAAACTATGAAGTAGTTATTGATCTTGAAAATTTTACAGAAAGTAGCTGCGAGTGTCCATATGAAAATTATTGCAAGCATATGGCGGCGGTCGTTTATGATATTCAAGGTGCTGGTGAAAGTACGGTTAAAGAGAAACTGAAAGATTTAGAAAAGGAAGAGTTACTTACAGTATTAAATCGTTTATTGCAAAGTTCGAAAAACGTGCAAATTGTAGAGAAGATGTTAAAGAAGGGGAAACTTTAACTTATAGAGGGAGTTGTTTTGTAATGAATGTACTAATTGTATACGCTCATCCTAGTCCTTCCAGTTTTAACGCAGCGATATTAAAGCATGTGCAAAAAGGATTACAAGAAACTAATCATTCGGTTACGGTACTTGATTTATATAAGGAACAATTTGATCCAGTCCTTGTATTTAATGAAGAGAAGAAAAGACGTGATTTAGTAAATGAAGAAGAAACAGCTCGGTACAGAACGTTAGTGGAAGAAGCGGATACGCTTCTCTTTATATATCCGATATGGTGGTGGGGGATGCCTGCTATTTTAAAAGGGTTTATTGATCGCATTTTCGTAGCTGGATTTGCTTATAAATATGAAGGAGCCTTGCCGAAAGGCTTATTGAAAGGTAAGAAGGCATGGGTAATTAATACGTTAGACTCGCCATTATGGTACGTCGCGTTATTATATCGATCAGCAGATTGGATTATGATGAAGCGAGGTGTGTTACGTTTTTGCGGCATTCGCGATATAAAACGGTCTGTTTTTCAATCTGTGAAAACGAGTAAAGTAGAGAAGCGGGAAAAGTGGTTATTACAAATAGAAGAAAAGGCTCGTACGTTATGAATGAAATGGAACGTATTATAAATTGTTGCCAGTATGATAACGAACTTTTTCGTACATATATTAATCACTTAGTTCAATTGAAGAAATGCAGTGAAACGTTTCAACAAATGACGATTCAATTAAGAAATGATTATTTAATAAGAGGGATTTGTGAAAGAGAAGTTGATGAGGTAGTAAGAGGAAGTAAAGAATATGAAACATATTTTCTTCCTAAAGCGTTACAGTGGAATTTCCTTAAGAAAAATCCACATTTAATTGAAAAAGTATGTGAAGATTTTTTTGCATTTGAGGCGTTACATCTTACGGAGATAGAGTGGGAAATGGTTATAAATTGCGTGGGAAATAAAAGATTTATTGTGTAAAAAAGCTAGTATAAAACTAGCTTTTCGTTTAGATAAATAAGAAACATAGACTAATGATAAATCCTGCATATAATAAGTTAACAACGCAAAATCCCATAATATCACGGGCGCCTAAACCAGCTATCGCTAATGCCGGTAATGCCCAGAATGGTTGAATCAAATTCGTCCAAGCATCGCCCCACGCAATTGCCATTGCTGTTTTTGCGGCAGGTACACCAAGTTCAGCGCCAGCTGGAATCATAATGGGTGCTTGCACAGCCCATTGACCGCCACCAGATGGAACGAAAATATTAACGATGCCAGCACTTAAAAAAGTAAAGAGCGGGAAAGTCGTTTCGTTTGAAATGCTAATAAAGAAATTCGAAATAGCTCCTCCAAGTGAAAGACCTTCACTATTTGCTCCAATCATCATCCCCATAATTCCTGCGTAAAACGGAAATTGAAGTAAAATACCAGAAGCACTTTTCGTAGAGTCCGAAAAAGCGCGAATATATTGAATCGGAGTACGGTGAAAAATAAGTCCAGCAATTAATAACATAAAAATAACGATGTCTAGCGTAAGGTTAAAACCTTTCGTATAAAAGTAATTGAAAATATAAATGAGACCTAACAATCCAACGCAAAGTGTAATAATGATACTATTTTCCATTTTTTCAGCGAACGTATTGTTCCCTACTTCTTGAGCGGCAGCTTCTTCATGAAATACGCTAGGATCTACCGTTATCGTATGTTTTTCATCTGGATGCATCGCTTTATTAATGAGAGGCATCGTAACGAGAAAAATAATAACTGGTACAAGTGCGTATGGTGAGAATAGCGTTTCTGTTATTGGAATCGCTTCTTTAATACTTCCAGCTGTCGTTTTAATTAACGTTTCACCGCCAGTTGCTAACGTAAGAGGAATAGAAGCAGAAAGCCCCGCATGCCAAATGAGAAATCCAGAGTAAGAAGAAGCAATGGCTAGTCTATAATCTAATCCTTCAAGCTGCCTTGCCACTTCTTTTGCATATAAAACAGATACAACAATACCAAATCCCCAATTTATGTATGCTCCTAGTAAACTTACGATTGAAATAGCAATAATACCTTGTCCATTCGTTTTCGGTAGTTTTGCAGCTTTCGTTAATCCTTTTTTAATAAGAGGCGCGTTTGCTAAAGCAGATCCTGTCACAAGTACAAGAGCCATTTGCATAGAAAAGGCGAGGAGTCCCCAAATTCCATTACCCCAATGAGTGATCATTTGGACAGGCGTTTGGTGCGTTGCAAACATGCCGAAGAAGATAACAAAAACAGTTAATAAACATGATAAAATAAATGGCTCTGGCAAGAAACGTTGCACTAAGGCGACGCAACCATTTGTAAAAGAACGAAACAAAATAGATCAACCTCCTTATGCATATTTATTACAATTATTCGAGGTTGTTTAAGTAATATCCTTTAATATATAGAAAATTCAGATATTTAAGGTGGTTTTCATTTATAGATAGGCTATTATAATAAGTTTGATAGAGAAAATAAGAGCCTGTAAACTTTTACTGTTAAATTAAGCGAGCATGCTACTATGATACGTCAACATCGAACTTTTACATCCAAAAATAAAAGGGAGATTCAAAATAAATATTGCCTTCACATAATACGCCTTGTAAAATAATGGTTAACATTCTTAGTTTTAGCAAAAATAAAAGGGGTGTTGTAATGAACAAAACGAAATTGTTTATTGGATCTTCTTTAACGATTGCTATGTTAAGTATTTCATCTTTTCCGAATTCTTTAGTTACAAATCACAAGACAATATAAAGAGAATTTAGTGTGTACTAAGGGGGGAATAGATCAATGAAAAAAAAAGTGTGGAATCCTCATATTCGTTTTGTTAGTTGTTTTGAGTGCTTGTTCTAGTAAAAATAATAATACTTTTAAACAAGCAGATATTGAAAAGGGAATAGTGTATGAATTACTTTCTAAAAATACAAATACGAACACTGAAATATCTTATAAAATAAAAATGACGAATAATACCGATTATGTTATTGCGCAAAATAATGTTATGTTTTCATTTCCTAAATCCCCAACAAAATCTGGTCAAACAACTAATCCATTTAAAGTGTTAGCTAAAGGTAATACTTTAAATATTAAACCTGGGGATAGTGTTGTTTTGGAAGTATCATTTTCTCCTGATTTTTATTCTGAATTTAAGAATACAGAAGTGACTAAAGCGAATTTGTATATAACGGGTTATATCGATAAATTAGCTGATGAAAATCATTTTGATTTTATTAAAAGTATTAATTTAGATTGAAAAAGTGAGCTATTTAACATGTTAGTGTTAAATAGCTCACTTTTATTTAGAAGAATGCACTAAGTTAGACAGGCAAAATGGGGGTATGTAGTTCACGTTTCTGGAATAATTGTAATAGCGACAGTCCGAACCGGAGCCTCTATTTCGTCTTCTTTACTTTGGCTATTGTAGTATTTAATCATTAATTCGTTAAGTTCATTTTGAAACTTTCCAAAGTGTTCCTTATCTAGCTTTAATTCTACTACAGAAAAAGTAGCCTTATCTTCTTGACTGTTTTGTTCCTCTAATTTCTTAAGGTAACTTTGATATTGTGTCATAAGTGATAACTGGTAATAGGAAATGTAGTTTAACTTTTCATCATCAGATAAGCCTTTCCATTCACTTCCTTCAATTTTTGCATCTTCTTCATTTATTGCGTAATATTTTTCAGAAACAGATTTTACCTTTTTTTCTTTAATTACATGGACGATACCAGAATCAACCATAGTTTGTAGCTGTCTATATAGTGTTGCTTGTGGTACATTTTTAATGATTTTTACCATTTCTAATGGTGTTAGCCCATCTTCCTTATTTCTCATTAACACTTGGCAAATTTTCATTCTTACGGGATGCATTAAAATTTCAACTTTATTACTCACTATATATCACCTTATTCATTATTTATTTTCATTATAAATAATGAGAATAAGGATTGCAATTCATTCGCTTATGTTTTATCATTATCAATAATGAGAATGAAATTAGGGAGGAATGACAATAATGCAACTACATTATGGATGGAATGATCTTAAAGACATTGATATTATGGCTTTTCTACCCATTATATTGCCAGTTATTGCAGTGGGAGCACTTTTAGTTTTCATTGCATTCATTGATTTATATCGAAATAGAAAAACAAGAAAAAATGTACTTGTATGGACGTTAATTATTCTTTTCGTTAATATATTGGGACCTATTTTGTACTTTGTTATAGGAAGAAAGGACAGTGAGAAATTATGAAATTAGAGATTAAAAATGTAACAAAATCATTTAAAGGAAAAATTGCTGTCAATAATTTCTCGATGGAACTGCAAGCGGGGGAATGCGTCGGATTAATTGGACCAAACGGAGCAGGGAAATCCACATTAATAAAAGTAATTTCGGATATTACTAATCCAACTGCTGGTGAAGTTTTATTGAATGGGATAAAAATATCAAAAATGAAAAGAGAAATTGGTTATCTACCTCAATATCCTAATTTTTTTCATTGGATGACAGCGAGAGAAACGCTTACGTTTATGGGCCAACTTTCGGGATTGAAAAAAGAAGAATTGTCAAAGTCGATTCCAAAAATGTTGGAGAAAGTTGGACTAAGGGGCGAAGAAAATGAAAAGATTAGTACCTTTTCTGGGGGAATGAAACAAAGACTTGGTATTGCACAAGCATTATTGCATAAACCTTCGCTTATTGTCATGGATGAACCGGTATCCGCATTAGATCCGATCGGCCGGCGAGAAGTATTGAATCTGATTGAAGAGATAAAAAAAGATACGACCATTTTATTATCAACCCACATATTAAGCGATGCAGAAGAAATCTGTGAACGATTTGTCATTATAAAAGATGGAACAAAAATAGAAGATACAACGATTACGGAACTTTTACATCGTAATAGTGAAAATAAATTAATTATTGAAATCACAACTAAAGATCAAAAGTGGATTGAAGTTGTAAAAAAATTACCGTATGTGAAGGACGTAGAAGTGGTTGGGCTTAAAATCAAAGTGAAGGTTCAAAGTATCGAAATAAATAAAAATATGTTATTACAAAATGCACTCGAACATAAAGTGGACATCGTTAAATTTGAAATGAGCAACGATACTTTAGAAGAAATTTTCTTGAAATTGGTGGTGCAAAAATGAATAATTCAATGGTATTGATAAAAAAAGAATGTGTTCAAATGTTACGTGATTTTAAGATCATTTGGCTACCAATTGTTTTTATATTTTTAGGCGCAACACAGCCGATAGTAACTCATTATTTACCATCAATTATAGAAGCGTTAGGTGGAGGACAGGGAATTACCATTGATCCAAGTATGACAGCACAAAAAGGAGGCGAAGTATTAGCGAGTACTTTAGGATCTCAGTTTGATCAGCTTGGACTTATGATTCTAGTGATTTCTATGATGGGTGCAATTCAAACAGATAAAGCCAATGGTATGTTGGCTTTTATTTTGACAAGGCCGGTTACTGTTACTTCATATGTAGGTGGGAAAATAGTGTCAAACTATTTAATGGTAGCGTGTAGTGTAACAATTGGATATGTTACTTCTTATCTATATGTAAATTTTCTTTTTACTGCCGTTCCATTTGCACACCTAATTACTGGATTACTATTTTATCTAATTTGGGTTCTTTTTATCGTATCTTTCACAACAATGATAAGTGCTATTTTTCACAGTCAAGGTATGATTGCATTAATTTCAATTGTTTTCCTTTTAGCCTGTAGAGTAATCGTCGGTTTGAATCCAATAATGGATCAGCTTAATCCAGCCAGTATGAGTAAGTATGCGATGGAAACGTTAGTCACAGGGGTAGTAAATTTAAACGCAATAATCAATGGATTACTAACTATAGTTTGGATTTTATTAATACTTTTCGTAACGTATTATTGGATTGCTAATAAAAAGTTGCATTATGAATAATCTTGATGAGGGTAATGGTTTCAAATAAAACACCGCAATAAGAAGAAGCTTCCACTACTGTGGAAGCTTCTCTAAATGATGTGCAATATCAATATACATATTGGAGTAAACTGAATGTATTTCATTACTTGGTGTAGCGTTAGAAGAGAAGTGGACAATGACCATATTTGCTTTCGGGTCGATGTAAAGTGTTTGTCCGTAACTACCTAACACTTCAAAAGCATCTTGTTCATTGTGCGGAATCCACCATTGATTATGATAAGAAATGGAAGCTCCAGGGCCAACTGCAAGTTCACCTTCTTGGACATTTTTTATATCTTCAGTAATAGAAGAAGGGAGAATTTGTTTTCCGTTATATTCCCCGTTGTTTAATAGTAATTGCCCAAATCTAGCCATATCTCTAGCAGTTGCATTTAACCCAGCGCTTGCTTGTTCAACTTTTGTTTCATCGGTGACGTAATAAGCATTTTCTTCCATACCAATTTGAGACCAAATTCTTTCGCTAACATTTTCAGCTAATGATTTACCAGTGATCGTTCGAATAACCCAAGCGAGTGTTTCGGCTGATCCGTTATCGTAAGAAAAATCGGAACCAGGCGGTACAGTTTCTTCTGCTTCTCGTAACATATCATAAATTTTCATCGGGCCGTCGTAGTTTTTACCGCGTGGTAAAATATTGCTAGCTAAATATAGTTGTGCATCTTGATTTTCTAACGCTGGATGTTCATATCCGTGAGTAGGATATTCTACAGAAACTTGCATGTCCAATAATTGTTGAAGTGTGGCATTACCGAACGGTGTATTTTTTAATTCTTTTATATATGCGTCAGCTGTTTTTTCTAAGTCAATACGATTTTCTTCAGCGAGAGATTGTATAATTGCCCCGGTAAAGACCTTTGCTAATGACGCCATGCCATGAGGTTCACTCTCGTTATATTCATTGAAATATCGTTCATATACAAGTTGTCCATTGTGTACCACGACAAAAGCATCCGTTTTGTTATCGTCTAAAAGTTTTTTTAGAGGAGTTGTATTTCCAAATCTACGCTCCACAGCAAAATCGTCTAAGTTTTGCAATGCGGTAGAGAAGTGGGATACTTGATCCGGGTTATTTTTCACCTCGTTAATTAAAGTGAATTCTTTCATATGTGTATACGACCAACGTAAGTAAGGATCATCTAACCAATTTTTCTTCGTCACGTTATTTTTTGATGGGATTGTTTTATTATGTTTGAAGTATGTAAAACCGAGCCCTGTAATTACAAATATAAATGTGATTATGAGTAAGAGTAGGGGAGATTTTTTAAGTTTCATATCGGTCCCTCCTTTTTATTTCTACTATTAGTATACGCGTCTATTGAAAGAAATACAAAATAAGGAAAGTAAACGGGGAAGTTTACTTTCCTTATTCATGTTAAGCGGAAACTTTTCCGTCTGTATGTTGTTTCTTGAATTTTTGTTTTCGTCCGTGTAATCCATAATAGAGTAGTAAAGTGAAAGCAACGATAATAGCTGCGATAAAATACATATTATGGTAACTCGATTTCGCTGCGATGATACCTAAAATGAAAGAACCAAAACCGAGACCACTATCAAAGAATGAGAAGTACGTAGCTGTCGCAGAACCACGTCGATGGTTTGCAGCGGCAGAGATCGCAATCGTTTGAAAGCTTGGAATTAATGTTCCGTAACCTAAACCGATTAACATACCTGCGCCAAGGAACCAAAATGGAGTTTGCGCTTGGCTTAAAATGAACATACCAATTGTGAAAATAATGATAGCTGGGTAAACAAGTACATTTTCACCGAAGCGATCAAAAATCTTTCCTGTAAATGGACGAGAAATTACAACGACAAGTGCGTATAAAACAAAGAAGTAACTAGCAACTTCTCCTAAGCCGAGCTCTTTTGCATAAATAGGAATAAAGGATAAAATGCCACTATAAGAAAAGGCTAAAACAAATCCTGTCAGAGCAATCGGAATAGAGGACGGTTCAAGTAAGTCCTTCCACTTCATTTTTTCTCGTTTTTGTTTGCTCACTGGTACTTCATGTGGAATATTTACAAGTAATCCTAATAAAAATGCAAGCAATGAAAATACGGAACAAACGATAAATAGTACAGTAAATGAAAAATGAGAAATAATTGTTAAACCTAAAAAAGGACCAATTACCATCGGCAAACTCATGAATACGCCGAAATATGCAAGTGCTTCGCCTCGTCTATGAGCTGGCGCAACATCGGTTACAATCGTACCAGTTGCTGTTGTTGCCATTCCGAATCCAATACCATGTAAGAAGCGAAGGGCAAGTAATAAAAATAAACTTTGCGCACCGAAATACATAACAGTAGCAGCTAAAAATAATGAAAGTGAAATAAATAAAATTTTCTTTCTTCCTAATTCATCGAGCCATTTTCCTGTAAATGGTCTACATAAAACAGATGAAATAAGAAAAACAGTTGCAACTAAACCAATTTCCTCAGGTTTCCCTTTTAGGCCGTCTATTACATAGACAGGTAGAGTAGTCATAAGCATATAGAATGTTAAGAAGAGAAATAGACTACTAAAACAAGTTCCGAGGAAATCCTTCGTCCAAAGTTTCTCACTTTGCATCGTCATCCCTCCAATTTAATCTAAATTTTTAATGATTTTTTGTAACACTTCAAATGCTTGATGTAAATCATCTTCGTTAATATCTTCTAGTGTTTTTTCTTCGAAAGTATCAACTTCTTCTTGCCATACCGGAATCATTTTTATCGCTGTTTCTGATAAAGAAATGAGCTTCTCACGACGATCTTTTCCTTCTGTACGAATAATCCAGCCCATCGTTTCCATACGTGTTAACGTACGAGTCATCGTTGGTGATTCAACATTTAAGTACTGGCACAATTCTGTTTGCGTACAAGAACCGGTTTGATTAATGCGGAAAATAACAGCCCATTGCGCACTAAATAACCCAGTTGGAGATACGCGTTCATTAAATTTCTTTGTGAATTTTCGAGAAGTCTGGCTGACAATGTGAAAAAAATGTTGTTTTTCGTCCATATAGTTAGATCCTTTCAAATTAGTTACCTAGCTAACTATATACTTTTTTATTATAATTGTCTAGTAATAGACATGTTGATTTATGTAATAATTTTGGATAGGCTTTATGTTGAGAACGTATATTCTGTATGTTATTCTTTAAGTAAGTAAAGAATTTTCTTTCTATTAAATTGAATGGGGGAACTTGTGATGATTAAGCCTGCAACAATGGAGTTTGTTTCACTATCAAACGGAGAAACGATTGCGTATCAGGAAGTTGGAAGGCAAAATACAGAAATTCTTGTACTCATTCACGGGAACATGACATCGTCACAACACTGGGATTTAGTTATTGAAAAGTTGCAAGATCAATACCATATTTACGCTCTTGATTTAAGAGGATTTGGACAATCAACATATAATAAATCGATAGATTCATTACAAGACTTTGCAGGAGATGTAAAACTATTTATCAATCAATTAAAACTAGAGAAATTTTCATTAATGGGTTGGTCAATGGGCGGTGGTGTTGCGATGCAATTTACAGCGAATCATCCAACGTTAGTCGAAAAGTTGATTTTAGTAGAATCAGTAGGCATGAAGGGATATCCAATTTTTAAAAAAGATATTAACGGGCAACCAATCGTATCAAATTTAGTAAAGACGAAAGAAGAAATCGCGCAAGATCCCGTACAAATTGCTCCAGTGCTAGATGCGATAAAAAATATGAATAAATTATATTACCGTACAGTATGGAATCTATTAATATATACACATAATCAACCGGAACCGGATCGTTATGAAAAGTATTTAGACGATATGTTGACGCAGCGTAATTTCGTAGATGTGAATTATGCGCTCATTACATTTAATATTTCGGATGAACATAACGGAGTTGTAGAGGGAAATAAGCAAATTCATCATATTAAAGCTCCAACACTTGTCATACAAGGTGACAGAGATTACGTCGTACCGCAAGTAGTCGGTGAGGAATTAGCAAAACATTTGCCGAATGCAGAGTTAAAAGTGTTAGAGGATTGCGGTCATTCGCCGTTTATTGATTGTTTAGATGTATTTATAAAACATGTAGAAGATTGGTTAGAATAAAAAGAATCCCCGAAATGAGAAGTGTTGCATATACTATAACATTTGTATGTATAAGGGGAGAGAGTCAATGCATAAACCATCCTTAATCGCTTATTCACCATATGATCATCATATATATACAAAAATAATGATAGATCCGATGTATATGCAAGTTTCACCAGCTATAGTTCCATTACAACTACAGCAGCCACCAATAGCTCATGCACACCACTACTTATATGGACCATCATTTTATGAAAATCCATATTTCAAGCACTTTCATTACAATGTGAAAGCACAAGTTTGGGAAGGATAAGAAGCTAAAAGATTTATTCTTTTAGCTTCTTCTTATTGCGAATATTCGTACACGCATTTGAAGAAACAGTTTATAATGAAAGGTGGACAGCGTGAGAAGGAGAGGGAAAGGGATGTCAATGCGTTTTACTTTTTGGATTATGGTTGGGATTGTAGCAATCTCGGGTTTGTCACAAGGGATGCTCTTACCGGCCATTGCAATGATTTTTGAACAAGAAGGGGTTAGTTCAAGTATTAACGGTATTCATGCAACGGCATTATACATTGGGATATTAGTTATTTCACCGTTTCTTGAAAAACCGATGCAAAAGTTTGGAATGAAGCCAATTATCGTTATTGGTGGGTTTCTCGTTATTATTTCATTATTCTTTTTTACACAAACCTTTTCATTTTGGGTATGGTTCGTACTTAGATTTCTAGTTGGAGTCGGAGATCATATGCTTCATGTCGGAACACAAACATGGATTACGACAACATCAGACCCAAGTAAAATAGGTAGACAAGTATCGATATACGGTGTATTCTTCGGAATTGGTTTTGCTGTTGGTCCGTATTTAGCAAGCACTGTGCAGTATGGTCTTGCAACGCCGTTTATTATATCTACTATACTTTGTTTAATAGGTTGGCTCCTATTACTTCCAACGAAAAATGCATTCCCAGCGCAAGATGAAAGAGAAGTGAAGAGCGAATCATCATTTTCTCGTTATAAACAAGTTGTTGGATTAGGATGGATTGCGCTACTGGGACCACTTGCATATGGCGTACTGGAAGCAATGTTAAACAGTAACTTACCAGTATACGCGCTTCGTAAAGGATGGTCTGTTTCAGAAGTATCCTTCTTATTACCAGCATTTGCAGTTGGGGGCATTATTACACAAATTCCGCTCGGGATATTGAGTGATAAATACGGAAGGGACCGTATTTTAACGTGGACGTTCAGCATAAGTACGGGCATTTTCTTGCTGGCAGCCGTATTTGATCAATATTACTGGATCGTCTTTGCCTGTATGTTGTTAGCGGGTATGGTCATTGGATCGTGCTTCTCATTAGGTCTTGGATTTATGACAGATTTATTACCGAGACATTTATTGCCAGCAGGTAATATATTATCTGGAATCGCCTTTAGTTTAGGAAGTATACTGGGACCTGTATTAGGAGGCGTATTTATAGAAAAAATACAGTATACAAGCTTTTTTATTGCGGTTATGATTATAATAGGAATTCTCGCAATGGTATATATGATCTACATGAAGAATCAATTCGCATCAAGAAAAATAGAAAGTAGGTTAGGGCATGACAAAACAACCTAATAAGAAAAAATTTGAAGTACTCGAAAACGAAACAATTACAGACTGCTTAGCACGTATGGAACAAGAAGGCTATGCACCATCTCGTCGCATGGAAGAACCAATCTTTCATGAAGTGAAGAAAGACGGCAAAACAGAAGTGGAACCGTGCGGTAGGAAAATTGTTTTTGAGGGAAAATTGAAGTAAGAAGTTATATAAAAAGAATTTGCTTTTGGGTACAAGCAAGATAAAACATAGAGTCACATAAAAAAACGCTGTTGATTTCAATATCAATAGCGTTTTTATTTATATTAAATATATAGATCAAAATGAATTTCTGCTTGAATGGAACTAGCAAAATCAATAATGTTTTTTTGTAAATACATCGCGGGTGATTCGTTATTCTCCACTTGAATCACTATCATAAAAAGAAACTCTAAACTATATTTTTTCTTGAGATGTTTTAATTGTTCTGTTTTTCCTTCAAGGGATTTTAGAATAATATGCAACTGATTATTTATATCGTAGGATTCTTGGTATCCAGTGCTGAAAGTCCAATCCGTCTCTTTTCTATATATGGTTTTGGTGGATACAAGATTCGGATTATCACGTCTTGCAACAACATCCCCTTTTTTATAAGTTCTTGTAGGCTCGATACTTAGGGTGTCGGTAATTGCTTCAACAGGGAATGTATCACCCGTTACACTAAAATAAGCCATAACTTTGGTTTTATCCAGAATGGTTCCTCCTCTATTATTAAGATATTAATCTTATTACATTATAAAAATTTGTAAATGTAAATAGCGTTTTTATCCTGCTATTTGTGGGCAGTAAAACTTCTAATGGGAGGAAAGTAGGTGAGAGCTAACAATGAAGTTTTACTTTATTGAATTTCGGCGCCGGGACATGAATGAGAAAGCTGGACTATGTATACCTTTGTAGGAAAGAACAATGATACAAAAGTAGGATGATTTCAAATGTATTTATTTGTATGATAAAAACAAAATATATTTGAAAAAATCGTAATGTACGGGAGGGAGGAATACATAATGATACAAAGCATATATGAAACTCATTTACATGTAAGAAATTTAGAAAAGGCAATAGATTTCTATCAAAATAAGTTAGGCTTAACAGTAGCAAAAAAATTATCGAAAAGACGAGTTGCATTCTTTTGGGTAGGAGAAAGTAAAGAGCAAATGCTCGGGTTATGGGAAGTACATAGTAATGAAAATTTTGAGACGAAACACTTCGCTTTTCGTGTAGATGTAGAGTTTTTGAAGACTTCTAAATTGTGGTTAGAGGAGCGAGGAATAGAGGTAGTAGGGAGTCAGGGGAAAGGAAATCGAGAACCAATTGTCCAAAGGTGGATGCCAGCTGCAAGCATATACTTTCTAGATTGTGATGGGAATAAATTAGAGTTTATTTCTATGTTATATGATGACCCAGATGAATTAGAATATGCAACGTATTTAAGTGAATGGGATGCAGAACACCAAGAGAAATAAAGTTTAATCAGTGGGAGTTTAATAGATTTATATTATGCAAAATAGATAGGAACAAAATAAAATCCCTCAAGAATAAGAGTGTTCTTGAAGGATTTTAGTATGCTTTACATATTTTATATGGCTTGTAACGTATTAACGATCTTCAGTTTTAGATATTTCAGCGCGTTGAATATAACCATCAGAGAAGCTGAAATAAAGAGAATAGCTTCCTCGATTATATATAAAGCCTTCACTAGTCATATCCGCTCCAATTTCATCTGGTTCACCAAACCACTCTTTTAATTCATTGATAGTGATGTCCATTTTTACCCATATATATCTAGCGTCCGAAGGGTACATGTCAATATTATAATCTCCGTATACTGCTGTATTAGGTGCATCACATTCTGTACATGGTGCTTGCTTTAAAACATCAGGCGCTCCATATTCTTTTTTTACCTCAGATATATCTTTACCCAGCGCATTTAATTTAAATGGACCAAACGTCCCATTCTGTAAAGCTGTTGTTAACATTTGTTTCAGTTCTTCTTTTGAATTAATGTTGAAATTATAAGATCTGTTCTTTGCTATTGCATTATAGAAAAATTGTGCATACTGCTCACGCTTCACAATCATGTTTCCATTAAAATTACCTGACTCGTCACCTTGTGCTATACGATTACTACGCACTGCATTTACAGCTTCATAGGCCCAATGAACTTTTGGTACATCTTTAAATTTCTCTTGTCCTTTTGATTCTAAATGAAATGCTTTTTGTAGTATTACTGCCATTTCATATCGAGTTAATACATCATCCGGACGAAATGTACCTGATCCATCACCTGTCATAATTCCAGCTTGCGCAATGGCTTTAATATCCTTTTCAAACATATGATTTGTAATGTCACTAAACATATTCGCCTGTTTATCGTCTGCTATTAAGCCTAAATGTCGATTGACTAAAGAAGCTACCTGTCCTCTAGTAACATTGTCTCCAAAACCAAATTTCCCATTTCCGTATCCCTTATAAATTCCTGCTGACGCTAAGTAATCGATAGCATCTTTTGACCAGTGGTCCTTTGGTACATCTGTAAATACAGTGTTCGCATTGCTAGCTACCTTATAGCTATTCGTAGTTGTTTGTGCATTTACTGTACCTACCATAGTTGTAGTTGCTAGTGCTGCGGTGATTACGAATCCGAAAAATTTTTTAGCTTTGCTTGTTTTCTTGCTCATTTGAGAAAGCCTCCCCAGTTTAATTTAACTTTATTAAATATACGTATTACACATATACATCGTAATTGTAACATATAAATAGTGAATATTTTACATTAATTTCCGTAATGTGGATAAAAATTCATCTTTATTTAATAATGGTAGATACAGTAAAACGTTCTATTTTTCAAATCTGTGATAGAAAACAGAACGTATATTTGGTATAATCAAAATATACTATATGAAACGATGTACATGAGTTTGAGATTTATGAAAAAAGGTAAGTAATACATAATAATAACTACGCTATAGTGTTCAGTTCATGTTATACAAATCAATCGTTAGAAAGGAAAAGAAGTATGAATCAAATTTCATTCGAAGATTTATTTGAAGAAGAAAACAAACCAGAAAAGGTGGAGGTAGCTGATATACCAGAACCTTTATCGCCATTACAAAAAGATATATTGGAATTAGTGGATTCTGAAGAAATAAGTGCGTTTGAGCTATGTGAACAATTAATACGATCTGGCAAAATATCAGATGAAAGATTCACAACGAATAAGCCGAAAGCATATGGACAAGTATGCTTACTATTAGAAGGTTTTGTTAAGGAAGGAAAGCTTATCTTTGTCAAAAGTGATGAGAAAAGAGATAGGGTTTATAAATTGAAAGAAGAAGTTTTTAACGGATAAGGTGTACAGGGGGAGTTCATTCATTTTTCTTATCAAAAAGGTGTCAATCTTACTTAGATTGACACCTTTTTTGATAATCTAACATCTAACATACTTACGTTTGAAACCAAGTCTTCCTCTATCAAGTTCTTTCTGAATACTCTCTGTAGCATTTAACAAACTGCTTTTTTTGTTGTCACGTTTAATTTCTACTATACCAACTTCTTTTGCAATCTCGACTGCCTTTTCGTGTAGTGGCACATATGAAATTGCTACAGTGTTTAGGAAATTATTCATAGCGGATTTAGTTCGTTCTGGCGAATCATGGATTGTCGTTTTCAACATTTTAAGCATATCGGAAATTTTACTTTCAGAAAACTCATTGTCTTTGCGATTTCCTAAAAGCCAGCAGTAGCAACTCCAGCCTGCAGACATTCTAAGCTCGTCCCCACTTGCAATCCATGTATCAGCAACATCTTGTGCAATATTTGATTCTGATAACGTTACTGCTACTACATAATCAGATAGCATATAAAAATACGCCCCATCCATCCAACGATTAAAATCCGATTCACTCATAGCTTTTGGATCCGCAATAATGCCTGCAAAGTACATAGCATCGTAGTTGCCTGTCGCATAAAGTTCTTCAGCTAACTCTTGATTTAATTTTATTTTTTTAGCGATTGGTTTCATAGCACCTGTGGCTACGCCGAAAACTGGCTCGTGCGCACCGTTAGATATGTATATTTTTTTCGTTCTTTCTTTGCCTAAGGCCTCAAGCTCTTGCATAACTGTTTTAAAATCCATTGCTGTGCACTTCCTTCCTTAATATAAAGACCATTTTACCTGCGAACATCTAGCCTATATTTTTTATCATGTCTTCCATCCTTCTCAATTTTAAGTCTTATGTGAGTAGGATGTCTACTTTGTGTAATTCATCGATAAATCAGTTAGTTATTTATTGTTGTGAAGATACAACATGAAGATAAAAGGGGGGAGAAACAATATGGATGTATGACTCTCCGCATAGTGAGGGGATGTAAATAATGCTTTCTCTTTGACGCGTTTGCTGTAGTATCATGTTATCCTTTAATAAGGTAATAAATGGGGTTTTATATTAAATATGTGAGGTCGATTCTAAATGATAAAGAAATTTACTAGAGTGTTACTAACTACGGTGATGCCAATCAGTTTAATTATGGGTTGTGGGAACGATGAAAAAACTAAAGCACAAGAGCCGAAAGCGGTACAATCGGAGAAAAAGGACTATACGGATTACTCATATGGAAGCAAAGGTATAGTAGTAAGCGGAAAAGCGAAAGAACGTCAACAGTACGAGGTTGGATATATGGATGATAACAAGTTAATTGGGATTGACGAAAATATTGAGGATTGTATTGTTTTAGATAATAAGGATGAAGCAGGTCTCGTTTGGAAACAAATAGAGCGTGGATCTATTATTGAAGTGCAGTATGGTAAGGACCGCAGCGATATCGTAGGCGTACAATTTGTAGGAGATCGTGAGCCATACGAAATTAGTGATAAGTTTGATCGGAATACGATAAGTGAGATTGTCGAAAACGTTAAAGGGAATTTGTAATTGATGTATTTCGATAGTATAGGATCTATTATTATAAAATGATGAATTGCATACATAAAAGCTTGGAATCAACTGCATTTTTTATATGAAAATGCAGTTGATTTATTTTAAAAAGTAGTAGTGTGTAAGGAGGATAAGTGCTTTTGACGGCAATTGCAATTGGTTATAAAATAATGTCTGTTAAGGGATTTTATAGAAACTATAATTCACCTGCTGGGGATAAAGTGAAAGTATTTATAAAAGGGTGGAATAAACATAGTTTTATACATACATAGTAGATTCATAGTATTACTCATGAGAAAATAAAGGGAGGTTAGGATACTTACACGAACTGTGTAGGTATTTCATACAACAATGAATATTAAAAAACAGGTAATCGCACTATCAACAAGTTTAGTAATGTTAGGGAGCGCCCCTTTAGCAATATCAGCAGAAGAGTTAAAAAACCCTCAAACTGATCAACTTCGTATCGCGCAAGGGGAGCGTGGAACGAGCGGGTTAAGTTATTCTAATTTCAATCTAGAAACTCCAGATTACATGCAAATTAATGAAGCGGAAGTATCAGAGAATGAGAAAATTCTTCTAGAAGAATATAAACATAAATATGATGAAACAGAAGAGTTACATAAAATGAAAGAAGCTAAAAGAGGTCAAGTAGCGGAAAATGAAGCTATTTCAAACATTGAAAGGGCTTTTGAACATGTAGACGGTCGAAATGATGGTTCTACTCGCGAAATGAAGCCGGTTGAAAAGCCAAGAGCTATTCAATATAGTGCGTCGATGACTACAAAGAAATATGGAACACTTGCAGGTGTCCCGTTTGTAGAATGGATTGTTCCAGCGGGAAATCCTGATATTCGCCCTGCCAATCCGATGAAAGCACGTTATATTACAATTCATGAGACTGCAAACACAGCTCGTGGTGCGAATGCTGAAAATCATGCGAAATATTTGTATAAACAAGCAACGGAAGGTACGTTCCGAACAGCTTCATGGCATTTTACTGTAGATGATAAACAAATTTATCAGCACTTACCAACAAACGAAAATGGCTGGCATGCAGGAGATGGTGATGGTTCAGGAAATAGAGAATCTATCGGTATTGAAATTTCAGTTAACCAAGATGGTGATTACAATAAAGCGTTAGAGAATGCAAAGCGGCTTGCAGGCTATTTAATGAACAAAGAAGGAATTAGCGCGGATCACATTTATAGGCATCAACAATGGAGCGGAAAAAACTGTCCTGACATTTTAATTTCTCGTGGCAATTGGACTGGCTTCGTACAAGGTATTCAATGGTATGCAAATGTTAACGCACAAATCGATTCGCCTTTACAAGAAAGAAATGAGCTATTTGATTCAAATGAATATAATCCAGCTGAACCTAACATGGAGCTTGTAGTAAATGGTGACGGCATAAACGTACGTAGTGGTGCGGACCTTGAGCATCGTATTGTTCGTAAAGCTTCAAAAGGAGACCGTTACAAAGTGTTAGCAGTTAAAAACGGTTGGTATAAAGTAGGTAACGATGAATGGATTTTCTATAACCCAAGCTGGATTAAGATAAACTACAATGTGCCAAATAAAGAAGTGCCAAAACCAAAAGATGACATTACAGGTAAATGGTTTGAAGGGCATATTCGTAAACTGAACAGCCTAGGTATTATGCATGGTGAAGGAAATGGTGTATTTGCGCCTTATCGTAATGTAACGAGAGCTGAGTTTGCGACATTAATCTCAAATGCTCTTAAACTACCAGAAGGAAATAAGTCATTTGTAGATATTAACGAAGCGCATCCATCACTTCATAGCGGTATTAAACGTAGTGCAAGTGCAGGAATTATTAGCGGTCGTGGTGGAGGGGTTTTTGATCCTAACGCATCAATTACTCGTGAAGAAGCATCTATCATGATTGACAGAGCATTACAGTATAAAGGTGTTACAGGTGAATTAGTCGCATTACCATTTACTGATCAACATTTAATCACATACAAACAGCCTGTTCAACGATTATACAGCTTACAGGTAGTTACTGGTGTTGGAAATAATGAGTTTAATCCTAAAGGTACAACAACTCGTGGTGAGGCAGCTGCCTTTTTAGTGAAGATGTTAGATGCAAGTCAAAAATAGAAAGAATGGTAAAGGAGCTATCCAAAATGAAAATTTGGGAATAGCTCCTCTTTATTTTAGCCCCTATTAAGCCCCTTCCAAGCCCCTCATAAGCACCTACCAAGTAATAAATCACTAAGAAAAAACAAAAACAAAAACAAAAACAAAAACAAAAACAACTACAAGAACAAAAAAGCGCGAAAACATAAAACCGTCGTTGTAGTAGTTAAAAAAATTTGAATTCAAATGCAAAAACAAAGCCCTCATTCCTATATGTATATTGAAGGATTGAATTCTGTCTATTTATGAATAAAAGGAGGAGGTAAATAAATGGCGGTGTACCGTAATGTGCAGGTGAACTTTTGGCAAGATGAATTCATATTAGATTTAACCCCAGAGGAGCGTTATTTTTATATATATTTGTTAACTGGTACGAAAACGAAGCAATGTGGTATTTACATATTACCGAAGCGTTTGGCAGAGCTTGAAACTGGTTACAGTATGGAGACTGTTGAGAAGTTATTGAACCGGTTTGTGGAATACGGGAAGATTTTATATGATGCGGAAACGAAAGAGTTATTCATTATAAATTGGTTACACTATAATCCTATTTTTAATACGAACATAGAGAAATGTGTATTACGTGAGCTGAAAATGGTGAAAAGTAAAGAGTTCCTACATAAGTTTTTGCGTAAATGTCTTGAAGAAGAATGCAAGATTCCATTATTACTTCAGTATTTTGGTATGCCAGAGGAAGAGGTTAGTAGTAATTCACAACAAGTAATTATTCAAGAGAAGGAAGAGGTAGAAAGAGTAGAGGATGCCACTCCGCATAGTGAAGTTTATAAATTTTACGAACAAAACATTAGTAGTCTATCTCCATATATCACGAAGGAATTAAAGGAATGGATGCCAAGAGTTTCAGGAGATAAAGTACTAGAGGCACTTAAAATTGCGTTTGAAAATAATAAGGGGACACTTGCTTATGTAAAGGGGATTTTGAAGAATTGGTGTAAGAAAGGACGAGTAAGCTTCAATAAGGGAAAGGAAATAGTGCGTAAGAGAGAAGTATTCAGTTTGTATGATCCATAGCATGAGCAAGTAATGATTTCTTCTTTTCTAAAAGGTTCTTTCACAATAGAAGCGAATAGATTGAGAGAGGAGGGATTGTATGGAAGTCGTCATAAAAAAGAAACGAAATAGGGGAAAAAGAATTTTTATTTGGTCTAGTAGTAGCGTTCTTTTGTTAGTTATTTGTACAGTGATTTTTTTGAACATATATACGCTTAGTTCTGTGCCAAAGATAGATGGGGCGATAAAGCTAGAGGATTTACAACATGCTGTTATGGTGAAGCGAGATAGTAAAGGGGTACCGCATATTAAAGCGGAAAATGCACATGATTTATATTTTTCGCAAGGGTATGTACAAGCGCAAGATCGTTTGTTCCAAATGGATTTAAGTAGAAGGCAAGCTTCTGGTATGCTGAGTGAAGTTGTAGGGGAAGCAGCTGTTGATCGAGATAAGTTGTTTCGAACGCTTGGTTTACGGCGAGCAGCCGAAGCGTCTGTTAGTCAATATGATGGAGAAGCGAAATATGCCCTGCAATCATTTGCTAATGGGGTGAATGCTTTTATACGTGAGGCAAAAGAGGAAAAGAAATTGCCGGTCGAGTTTACTATATTAGGTTATGAGCCGGCTGAGTGGTCAATTGTAGATTCTTTAACAATTGGCAAGTATATGGCGTTTGATTTAGGCGGACATTGGCACGGTCAGGCATTTCGTTATTGGGCGCTGAAAAATCTACCGAAAGAGCAAGCAAATGAACTATTTCCTACATATCCGAAAGATGCGCCTAGATTGCTAGCTGAATTGGAAAATACAAATGTGAATGTAGCACAAAGTTTTGCAAAAGCGATCATTCGACCAGAGTTTAATGGTAGTAATAACTGGGTTATAAGTGGTGAGAAGAGTGCGTCTGGTAAGCCGATTTTAGCGGATGATCCTCATTTATCTCTTGCGACGCCTTCTATTTGGTATCAATCGAAACTTGAAACGAAAGATTTACATGTGAGTGGCGTTATTTTCGCGGGAGTGCCAGGTGTTATATTAGGTCACAATGACAAAATAGCATGGGGCGTTACGAATACAGGTCCTGATGTACAAGATCTATATATTGAAAAGAGAAATCCTAATAATGAAAATGAATTTCTGTATAACGATAAGTGGGAAAAAGCTACTGTTGTGGACGAGTCTATTAAAGTAAAAGGCGGGAAAACAATACCGTATAACGTTACAGTTACGAGGCATGGTCCAGTTATTTCAGAGTTTGCGGATAAAGGGAAAGAGAAAACGAAAACAGTATTTGCTTTGAAATGGACTGCATTGGAACCGTCAGCTGAGCTAAAGGCTGTATTAAATATGAATAAAGCAAAGGACTGGAATGAGTTTGAAACGGCACTTCAAGATTTTCATACACCAACTCAAAACTTTGTGTTTGCATCAAACGACGGCACAATTGCTTATAAAGCGAATGGAAATATACCAGTGCGTAAAAAAGGTGATGGGAGTTTGCCAGTGCCAGGGTGGACAGATGAATATGAATGGGAAGGGTATATCCCATATGATCAACTTCCAAAAGTAATAAATCCAAAACAAGGGTTTATTTCAACTGCAAATAATAAAATTGTGGATGATAATTATCCGTACCATATTAGTAATACGTGGGCACAGCCATATAGGCAAATGCGTATTCAAGAATTTTTACAAGAGAAAGAAAAGTATACGGTGAAAGATTTAGAAGAGTTACAGATGGATCAAAAAAATTTATACGGGAAAGAATTTACTCCTATATTGTTAAAAGAGTTAAATAAAGCATCTTTAAATGAAGTAGAAAAAAAAGGCGTAAAACAATTAACGAAGTGGAATTTTTACGATAGTAAAGATGAAGCGGCACCATTAATATTCCATTTGTTAATGAAAGAGATTTCGAATACGTTATTTTCAAAAGAAATACCGAAAGATGTGATGGAGTTATTTGAAGGGAAGTCACAAGTTGTTGATGAATTGATTCGAAAAGAAGTAGCGGGAGAAAATAGCGCTTGGTTTACGAAGTACGGAGGCTTCACGAAAGTTGTGCATACATCGTACGAAAATGTAATGAAGAAACTACAGAAGGAATATGGCCCTGATGTTGCGGAGTGGAAGTGGGGCGATTACCATCAACTGGCGTTCACACATCCAATTTCAAAATCGTCTAGTATGCTAGCACTACTTGCATTTAATCGTGAAAAACCAATTCCAATCGGCGGAAGCCAAGTTACCGTTCAAGCAGCGAGTTACGGAGATAACGGTATTGTAAATCACGGAGCTTCTTGGCGATTCGTCATTGATACGAAAGATATGTCGAACGGTTATCATATCGTAGGGCCAGGACAATCAGGACATTTTAGAAGCGATTGGTATCATGATCAAATAGATGATTGGGTAAATGGAACGTATCATACGACTTCACTGAATATGGATGGAATAGAGGGGAAAGTGTTAACTTTACAGCCGAAGTGATAATATTTCTACTGATGAAAACTTATAAATTAGAACATAAACCAATCCTTAAATAATTTTAAAAGCCTACTATTAGTTAAGTGGATAGTAGGCTTTTGTGTTTTAGAGAATAAGATTAAATGATTTTATTATTACAAAACAGTAAGTGTTTTAACATTTACTTATACGATAACGGGCCTTATTTACTCTGTTACAAAAGAAATTACACAAAGCATTCTGTTTCTTTGTTACTCCTTTTTATACACCGCAAAATATTTTGTTATTCAATAATTCCAATTTCTAGAGCCTTTTGAACAGCTTCTTCTTTGTTACGGACTCCTAGCTTTGTATAAGCCGTGGAAGCATAATTTCTGACCGTACCATTCGATAAATATAACCTTGATGCTATGGTAGTGTATCGAAGTCCTTTTGCTACTAGCTGCAATATTTCTATCTCCCTAGCTGTTAGCTCATAAGCAGTTGCTTTTGATTGAGGTGTCTCTTTTTTCTCATCAAACTTCTCAAATATTTTGTGAGACATTCCCTGATCAATCAGTGTCCCACCTTTGTGAATAAGTCGAATCGTATTAGCTAGTTCCAACGTTTCAATAGATTTGAGTAAAAAACCATCCGCACCGTTGCGAAGTGATTCCAATGCCTGTTCGGTATCCTGAAACGTTGTAAAAATCAATACGCGGATATGTGGCCATTGTTGCTTAATCTTTTTGGTTGCTTCGACTCCATCCATGTGTTGCATATCTAAATCCATAAGTATAACATGGGGTTGAAGGCGCCCACACAAATCGATGGCTTGATTGCCATCCTCAGCCAAACCGACTACATTTAAATCTTCATATCTATCGAGTAGTGTCCTCAAAGTTTCCCGAACAAATGGCTGGTCGTCTACAATTAACAAACGAATAAGTCCATCTTTTATTTCAGTTTGTCGTGGTATGGTACATGTAACAAGCATTCCTTCATCTGGCTTTGTATATACAGACAATTGACCTTGCAAATTCATTGCCCGCTCTTTCATCGCATTCATTCCAAAGCCTTCTTGCCATTCTACATTTCCTTTTCCATTATCTTGAACTTCTAATCTCGTATATTGTTGTTCAAACTGCAATGTAACTATAATTTCAGTCCCTTGACCATGACGTACTGCATTTGTAAGAGATTCTTGTAAGCAGCGAATGAACGCTATCTTCGCTTGCCGAGATAATTCATATTCCTCTCCGTATGCCCGAAAACTTACATTTACCTGAGCATGCTCCTGAAATTCGGCTCCAAGATTTTGTAGAGATTGAATCAAGGAAGGCGATTGACACGGAGAATCCATTTGATGTAGGTAACCTCTCACGTCTTCGATGCTTGTAGTACGTCCCATTTCAAGCAGAGAATCTAGCCTTTGTATACCCATTTCAGTAGCAAGTTCGGTGCGCAACGTTTCCATCCCCATAATAATAGAAGTATAAGCGTGACCAACTGTATCATGAAGCTCATTCGACAGTCTGTTTCGTTCCTCTGCCAGTGTAATGCGTTCAATCTGAGACATATACTGCTCAAGTACTGCGTTTTGTTTACGAATTGCTTCATTTTGCTTATGATTGACGATTAATAAATGAAAGGCGAACCCCATTACATAAGCGAATCCATAATAGATGACCATAACCCAATAGCTATTACTTGGCGCAACCGCATAGAAAATTCCAGTTGTTATAAAAACTGTTATTGGAGCTGTCCAATAATAGGACAAATGCTTACTATTTGCTGCAATAAGAAACACTGATATAAGAAAAATATTGTAAGCCTCTGGAAATAAAGAGGTTAAATATATACATAGTCCACCATAAAGCAATATTTCTGTGAATAAATAATATTTATAATTGAATAGTAAGGCTACCCATGGAACAGAGAAGGCAATAATTTCCCAAAGAATAATAATCCAAAGTGGTAATGTTAAACCATCCTGAAAATTTAATGTAGCTAGAATGATAGACACACTAGCAAGTAGACGGATTCCTAACATAATCCAATCATACCAAAACCAATATTTAACCATATCAAACAAGTCATTTACCCCCTAAATAGCCTACCGTTTTACTTCCTATATTATAATTTAATCCTTCCTGCCTTATTATACTTTTTATTTTTAAACTGCGATACTACTCACAGACTGCAAATTTCTATTGATTTAGTTGCCGAATCATACTACGTGTATAGCCTCCAATTTTCTTTGTCAAACCATCTACTATTCTAATACTTATGGCGGTAAATACTATACCTATAAACATTACAAAGAGTGACTTGGAAAAAGTATCTATCTGTATGAATATAATGTTCATTTCGATGTATCGATATAGTAGTGGTGCCAACAGCAACATAAGTGGCATTACATAAAAAATGGTTGCACTAATGAGACTAATAATGCCAATCGCAAATTTCTGCATTAACCAATAGACAGCAGACCAAGTGCGACGATCTGTAAGCACTAATTTCGCCTGAGCCCAGTTCGATGTATCCATTGTTATACTTCTATCGTAAGAGTCGGTCGAAATATCTGTATAGATTTTCGTCTGTATGCGCTCGAATTGGATAAAGGGTGTGGTAGTCTGTAGTACACGCATAATTAATGGAATTCCAACAACAGTAAATGAAAGGGTTAAACTAAATAGCAGAGCTATTAGATAAAAACAAAAATAAAACAATCCTGTAACGAAAGTTAGCAATAAAAAATAACCATTCTGTATGAATCTTGATTTCATAAAGTTCATCGCTCCTATCTATGTAATAACCGAATCATACTGCTTTTTTTGTCATTCTCACTAGTGTAAAAGTGTCATATGACAGTTCTAAATGATGTTAAAAAGGGGAGAGCAGCCTACTTCTGGTTAAAAAAGATGCTTTTATTAATCCTCCACAAAACAATCCCGTTTTTGCATCTGCAAGAACGGGATTGTTTTGTACTTTTATTTAATATGAGATGGACTTGTTTTTCGAATATGAAAAATAATATCAAATTGCTCAAGCAATGACTTATCAAAGTATGCCGATTCGTTCGGGAAGATTTGTCCCCCTATACTTAGTAATGGTCTTTTTGATTTAACCCATTTCTCTGCTTGTCCTTTAAGGTGACGGTTATCCAATAAAAACATGTTATATGGTACTTTCCCGAGAGTATAATTAAAGCTATTTACATTTTGTGGGATTGCGCGAGTTGTAATCTTACCTCCAGTGGAAGGATCATATTCGCTGTATAAGGTGAAATTCCCCTCCGTAGTTGTACTGCCAATTGTGACATAATTATTGTCTAAACGTTCCTTCAAAAATTGCCCCGCAACATAAGGGTATAATTTCTCATCGATAATTCCTTTAGCTATATGAATATTGTGTCCCCATACCATCGTTTTACCACCCAATGTCTCTTGTGCCCACATTGCATGATCGGCCAAGTATTGCTCATGTAGCTTTAACATACTTGGATAGTCGTTAGGAATTAGCATTGTAGTAAATTTCTCTATTGCACTTGCCGTTGCTTTCGCCCAGATGTACTCGGGTGAAACTATTTCTGTGTTGGCTTGCTTATTCTCATCTTTTAGTAATCGAGCTACTCTCTCAGCGTTTGCTTTGAACTTTTCTTTTATTTCAGGAGTAAGGTCCATATATTCCTGTGTACTTCCATTAAAAGCCGACAATTCTTTATAATTTTCTTCTACTTCTGCCAGCAAATCTGGTCGATGCAGCCTTACATAATCAATTACTTTATTAAAGCAACCTTGGTCCAATTCCTTTAAGTCGAGCCCAATAAATTGGATCTTTTTTTTATTGGATGGATCAGCATTATAATCTTTCATCCACTCAATCATGGCTATAATTTCATCAGTAGGATATAACAAGTTTAAAAAATCCCTAGGGTTTCCTTTTCCTGTTTGGATATATTCATTTAGCTTTAAGCCATTTCCCCAATCTTCTTCCATTGTGAAATTTGTAAAACCCATCTCAGTAACCAAATATTTCACAAGGCGAAACTTCATAGTGAAAATTTCAGAGCTTCCATGAGTATTCTCTCCTAATGCTACATATTGTGCGCTCCCAATCATTTTCTTAAGTGGTTTTAAATCCTCAAATGTTTTTGATGGCTCTATCGTTTTTAATGGGTAAGCCTGTGATTGTATTGATTTAATTATATTTTTTTGGACTGATTGACCTGAATTTTCGACTGCTACTGTTTGAGCGTTTCCTACCTCCACACATCCTGTGACTAATAAAGCTGTACTAACCATTGCAATCATTCTTTTCTTATTCATCTTTGCCACCTCAATTGAATTATTTTTAAAAGCAAGATTGATTCATGTACTTGCACGAATCAATTGCCTTAATTCAATTGTTATCTATTCCATATCATATTTTCTAGTTACATATTGTCATGAGGTTAAATTGACACAAGTCATAGGTTAATCATTACACTTTTGTACTATCGGCTATGACAACTTATAAATAATAATTACATTGATGAGTCGCAAGTAAGACTAGATTATGAGTTTGGGAGGGATTTTAAAGATGAATGATCTGTATGCCAAAATATTTTTATTCTAAGTTGTGTCCGTGGAAATGACAAGAAGTAAATTCGATAAACAAGTGAATTAAAGGGGAAGGGCGGATTACAATGATATTACACGCAAAATCGTTCCACAATAAAGATAAAATCCAACGTGCTAAAATAGGACTTCAACTCTTTCTAAGTATCTTAACAATTACTTCTATTATCCTAAATGTAGTAGTAATGGTTACTAAAAGTATGCCGCTTATTGTGGTATATATGTTTACCCCAGCAATTTCTTCTATTTTGACTCGCATAATATTGAAAGAAGGATTTAAAGATGTATCTTTTAGTCTCGGTAACTTAAAGATATGGAAGGGGATTGGTCTTGCTCTGTTAATACCTATGATAATATGTGGAATTACTTATTCTATCGCCTGGTTGAGCGGAATTGCGAGGTTTCAGCATCCCGAAGGTGGTATGTTAGAACCAATCTACAAAATACTTGGACTTCAGTATCTACTGGAACCATTCAGTTTCATTTATCTAGTAGTATTGAGCGGCATTTTAGGAAGTTTGCTTAACTTAATCCCAGTTTTGGGAGAAGAAATGGGTTGGCGAGGTTATATGCTCACAAGGTTAGTCGATGCAGAGTTTTCGCGGCCCATCCTTATTAGTGGATTGATTTGGGCAACGTGGCATGTTCCAATTGTTATTGCTGGTCTATATGTAGAGGGATCATCTGTCCTACTTTCAGTGCTTGGCATCTATTTTTGTATTGTGCCATTCAGTTATATTACAGCTTATTTACGACTTATCACAGGTAGCGTTTGGCCTTCGGTTATCATCCATACCACTTGGAATGCCATTATACAAGGACCTTTCGCACGTGCAAGTACAGGATATCAAACTGAGATTTGGATTGGAGAATCTGGCTTGATAACCGCTATTATTATCTTAATTACTGCAATAATTACGTCTCGAATAGTGAATTTTACCAAATATCATAATTAGACGGATGTTATATACAAATATAATGGGGGTGCGATCATGAGTGTTCAAAGACATGAAAGTAATACAAATGAAGTAAATATAAAAGTAATACAAACAAAAAACGAGTATAGATAAAAATTTTTGATACATTTATGAGTATAAAAATTTATTTATACGAAAAAATAGATTTGGTTAGGTTATCAGAAAAAATTCAATAACTTCAATTGTGAAAAGATAAAAAAGGAGCGGAAATACGCTCCTTTTTTATTTAACTTACTATTTTTAGGAGGTTAGTATGAATAAGGTGTGAATAAAGGATGAATAGCATTTTTATGGATGAAAATCCCACTCTTCTTTTTATGGAATATATGTGAAACGTTGTATAGAATAAGCAAGAATGCCAAAAATTATAGGAGGAAAGTTGTGAGGAAAAATAAGAGTTTAGTAAGTTTTTTAGGAGTGTGTATGATGTTGTTTTCTTTTTGTTTCCAAGGAAATATACAGGCAGATGTGAATACTGTTCAATCAGGAAAGATAAAGTCAGGAAACGTAACGGTATGGGAAGTTGGAAATGTATCGAAAGTATTAGCAGATGTGAATCGCTTAAATTTAAATACAGTAAATGTACCGATTCAAGTTGATATTCCGAACGTGACTTCTACGAACATGGTAATTAATCAAGCACAAAAGAAACAGGCTATTATTTTAATTCAAGAATTATTAAAGCGTAATATTCAAGTTATCGTGGAACCGTTCCCGTATATTCAGCAAGGAAATGTTGGGGAAACGGAATGGAATCCGAGTAATATTAATGATTTCTTTTGGAATTGGAAAACGGTTATTCTACAAGACATCTTTCATTCGATTACAAGTAAATACAATGTGTATGGACTCAAGATTGCCTCTAATTTCGTGAATATGGAATATGCAGAAGGATACTGGAGCGATACGATTGATTTTGTTCGTAAGCAGTATAAAGGAAATGTTTTGTATCAAATGAATTGGTGGTTAACAGCAAGCTTTGATCCTTCGTATGAAGCGAAGTTTAAAGAGAAAATCAATCGTCCGTATTTAAAAAAGGTGGATATTGTAAGTATCGATAGTTGGTTTGAAGTTTCAGGAAAAAGAAATCCAACATATGAAGAAGTAAAGAAAAGTTTATTTGCGACGACAGTGTATAATCGTGGGCAAAATGTTGTGCAGCAGTTGGAGCAATTACATAAAGCAACAGGAAAGCCCGTTTATTTTGGTGGATTTAACGTTCCGGCGCGTGAACTTGGATTACAAAATCCGTGGAATCCAGATATTTCAAATGTGTTTTCAAAAGATGTACAACGAAACGGATGGCGTGCTTACCGAGAAGTATTAGAAACGAAACCGTATTTTAAAGGTTTTTCTATTTGGTTTATTGGCTCCCATAATAGTACGCATGCGTATCAAATACATAGTAAAGAAGCAGAGGCAGTTATTAACGGCTGGTACCGAAAATAATTTTTATTAAATAGGTAAGTTTTGAATTTTACCACATATATTTCTAGTGAAAGGCCTTTCACCATCTTATCACCTAGGGGGCAATCAGAATGAAATTTTTGTCTTACCTTACAGTAATTTTGGTGATTCTTGGCGGTTTGAATTGGTTATTTGTAGCGTTAGATTACAATGTAGTTGAGAAATGGTTTGGTTCTATGCCGGCGCTTGTGGACACTATTTATTGGCTCTTTGGTCTTTCTGCTATTTATCAAATTTTTGATCGGTTCTTTACGAACAATTAGCTATCATTCTTTTACTACTAGAGTGTTAAGTACGATTATGTACTTAACACTTTTTTGTATGTTTATAAAAAAAAGTTTGCACATGCAAGCGATTCCATTGCGACTTGCGCCGTAATAATAGAAAACAAATTGACCACGTATTATATTTCGGGTTATAATTCAGAAAGTTTAAAAATTAATAAAAATAAGAAATAGGGAGGTTTTCAGGGTGATGGAGAGAGTATATAATTTTTCAGCTGGACCATCAATACTCCCTTTGCCGGTTTTAGAGAAAGTGCAAAAGGAGCTTGTAAATTATAACGGGACAGGCATGTCTATTATGGAAATGAGTCATCGATCTTCTTATTTTCAAAGTATTATAGATGAAGCGAGTAACCTACTTCGTGAATTAATGAACATTCCTGATGAGTATGAAGTACTGTTTTTACAAGGCGGTGCGTCATTACAATTCTCTATGATACCGTTAAATGTAATGAATACGTATAAAAAAGCAGGGTACGTATTAACTGGCTCATGGTCTAAAAAGGCGATGCAAGAAGCTGAAAAAGTAGGGGAAGTACAAGTGCTTGCTTCTTCTGAAAAAGAGAAGTTTACTACGATTCCTAAACTGGATGGTTTACCAAATGATGAAAAACTAGATTATATACATATTACAACGAATAATACAATTGAGGGTACGAAATATGTGGACATTCCACATTTAGATAAAGTACCGCTCGTTGCGGATATGTCCTCAAATATTTTATCAGAACAATATGATGTTTCGAAGTTTGGCCTTATATATGCGGGAGCGCAAAAGAATTTAGGGCCAGCGGGCTTAACGATTGCTATTATAAAAAGAGATTTAATTGGGGGAGCAGATCGCTCTTGTCCTACGATGTTAAACTATGAAACTTACAGCAAAAATAACTCCTTATATAATACACCGCCATCCTTTAGTATTTACGTAACGAAACTTGTACTAGAGTGGTTGAAAGAGCAAGGCGGGGTATCTGCGATTGAAGAACAGAATAGAATGAAATCTTCACTTCTTTACAATTTCTTAGATGAATCAAAATTGTTTACTTCACCAGTTGATCCTACGTATCGATCACTTATGAACATTCCGTTTACAACACCATCAGAAGAGCTGAACAATGAGTTTTTACAAAAAACGAAAGAACGCGGCCTTGTTACGTTAAAAGGACATCGCTCAGTCGGCGGTATGCGCGCTAGTATTTACAATGCGATGCCAGTACACGGTGTACAGCAATTAGTAAATTATATGAAGGAATTTGAACTTGAGAATAGATAGGGAGATGGGGTTATGTTTCGTGTTCAAACGTTAAATCAAATTGCGGAAAAGGGTTTGCAAGTACTTGATGGAGAGCGTTATGAAGTAGGGGATAGAATGGATCACCCAGATGGTATTTTACTTCGCAGCTATTCTTTACAACAAGAGGATTTTTCAAAAGACTTAAAGGCGATTGCAAGAGCTGGTGCTGGTGTAAATAATATTCCTGTCGAGCGATGTACAGAAAAAGGGATTGTAGTATTTAATACACCAGGAGCGAATGCCAATGCAGTAAAGGAACTTATTATCGCCAGCCTTATTATGTCTTCACGTAACATTATTAACGGTGTAAGCTGGACGAAAAATTTAGAAGGTGAAGAAGTACCGCAGCTTGTTGAATCAGGGAAGAAACAATTTGTCGGATCAGAAATTGCAGGGAAACGTTTAGGTGTAATTGGCCTTGGCGCAATCGGTGCTTTAGTTGCGAACGATGCGTTAGCTTTAGGGATGGACGTCATCGGATATGATCCTTACATTTCAGTTGAAACAGCATGGCGTCTTTCTACGCAAGTGCAAAGAGCATTTAGTTTAGATGAAATTTTCGCAACATGTGATTATATTACACTTCATATTCCTCTTACGAATCAAACGAAGGGGATTATTGGTGAACACGCTGTAGAGAAAATGAAAAAAGGTATGCGTTTATTCAATTTCTCTAGAGGAGAACTTGTAGATGAAAAAGTTCTTCAAAAAGCGTTAGAAGAAGAGGTTATTGCGCATTACGTAACAGACTTCCCGAATGAGAATGTTATAAAGATGAAAAATGTAACAGCGACGCCTCACCTTGGTGCATCTACGTCTGAATCAGAAGAAAATTGTGCGGTCATGGCAGCACGTCAATTACGTGAATATTTAGAGACGGGAAATATTCGTAATTCAGTAAACTATCCAAACGTAGAACTGCCGTATATCGGAAAGAAACGTATTACAATCATGCATCAAAACGTTCCGAACATGGTAGGACAAATTACAGGATGTTTAGCAGAACATCATATTAATATTGCGGATATGATTAATCGTAGTAAACATTCTTGGGCATACACAATGATTGATATTGATAACGGAATTGATGATATAATAAAAGAGAATATAGTGGAAAATATAAGCAAAATTACAGGTGTTGTAGCCGTTCGAATGATTGTGTAAAGGAGTGAGGAAAACTTGGCAAAAATCCGACCGTTTCGGGCCATTCGTCCAGTAGAAGAAAAAGCAGCGGAAGTTGCAGCTTTACCGTATGACGTATTAAATAGTGAAGAAGCAAGAGAGGTTGTAAAAGGGAATCCGCATTCTTTCTTACACGTTGATAAAGCAGAAATTGATTTAGACCCGGCACTTTCACCGTATGATGATCGTGTATATGAAAAAGCGGGTGAAAATTTAAATCGATTTATACGAGAAGAAGTGTTCATTCAAGACGAAGAGCCAGCGTTATACATTTATGAACTGACTATGCAAGGAAGAACGCAGTCAGGCCTTGTCGTTTGTACATCGATTGATGAGTATGAAGATGATACAATTAAAAAACATGAAAGAACGCGTCATGAAAAAGAACTAGATCGCATTCGTCACGTAGATGTGTGTGACGCAAATACAGGTCCTATCTTTTTAACGTATCGTACAAAAGAAGAGATAAAGCGTTTCATTGCTAGCTGGAAAGAAGAACATGCACCAATCTATACATTTACAGCAGAAGATGGCGTGGAGCATGTTGCCTGGAAAATAGTTGATGAAGAAGTAATGGCTACTTTAGTAAACGCATTTGAAGATATTCCTAACTTGTACATTGCAGATGGGCATCACCGCTCTGCATCAGCGGCAAAAGTAGGACTAATGCGAAGAGAACAATATCCGAATTACACAGGAGAAGAAGAGTTTAATTTCTTCCTATCTGTATTATTCCCTCACGATGAATTATCCATTTGGGACTATAACCGAGTTGTAAAAGACTTAAACGGCTTATCAGAAGAACAGTTTTTAAAGCAAATTGCACAATACTTTTATGTAGAAGAAGCATCTGTGTCTCCGTATAAACCAAATGAGCCGAAAACATTTGGAATGTATGTAAACGAGAAGTGGTATAAGCTTACAGTGAAAGAGGAAACGTTTGATGCGAATGATCTCGTTAAAGGTTTAGATGTATCTATTCTGCAAGATCATTTATTAAGCCAAGTGCTTGAAATACATGATCCGCGATCTGATTCACGTATCGATTTTGTAGGAGGAATTCGCGGATTAGAAGAACTAGAACGCCTTGTAAAGAGCGGTGAATATAAAGCAGCGTTTTCATTATATCCGACATCAATGGAAGCTTTATTATCAATCGCAGACGCTGGAGAAGTTATGCCGCCAAAATCAACGTGGTTTGAACCAAAACTGCGCAGTGGGTTGTTTGTACATTCTTTAAAGTAAATATAGACTTCATTAGTTTGAAAAACCGAAATGACTTTTAGTTTCGGTTTTTCTTATTTTAAAAGTGTTTTTGAGGAGGGGGATGGATGAAATTGCAAGTAGGCGAAAAAATCACCTTTGAACGAACGTTTACAAAAGAAGATGTTGCGTTATTTACAGAAGTATCGAAAGATGAAGGCGTTCATCATGTGACACCAGATGAGCAGGGGAGATTTGTTGTACAAGGACTGTTAACATCAACATTGCCTACAAAAATTGGCGGTGATTATAACGTACTAGCTCGCAAGATGGATTTTGAATTTATACGTCCTGTCTTTAGTGGTGATACGATTCGTTGTGACGTAACCATTGAACAATTTGAACCCGATGAAAAAAATCGCACAAAAATTATTGCGATGTTTATATGTAGGAATCAACTTGAAAAAGAAGTTATGAAGGGGAGTTTTTCTGGGATTATTCTTTAGTTAGTAGGAAAAGTAATGAATAGGTGGGAGCCACATGCCTCTCGAGCTTAGATTTTTAATTCCACAATAACGAAAATTTTATGCATCGTTGAATACTGATAATAAGACGTTATGTAATATACTCTGTTCTTTTCTTAACTAATAGAAGAATAGTTGAATAAGCTCGTCAACAAAAAAGGACATTCCTAGTATTACAAGAAATGTCCTTTCAACTACATTATAAGGTATTTTGCTAAAATTCAAATTCTAAAATTAGTTTACTGGTTTGACCTGTAAACTGATAATGATAGGACCCTCGCAGATTTTCTAAGTTACCGGTAGCTTTAATAATTGTTCCTGGGGAATCTAAATTTCCTTTATCAAATATTCCTTGCTCTATAGCTGTAAATGTCCCTTGTTGCCCCTTATAAATTCCTTCAAAGTGTAAAAATCCAGAAATTTTAGCAGTAGCTAAATGACCATCATTTATATTTGAGTCTAAATAATATAATAAGTATTCAACAAAAGCTTTTCCTTTTAATTCACCATCAATATCATATTCAACATGAGCAATATTAATAGGGAAATCTTTTCTAGTATCATCAATTAGTTTTTCATCCCATTTACTTACTGTAAATGTTACTTCCATACACGTAATCTCCCTCCAATTAGATACTTATTTAAAGTTTTCCTTTATTCCACGCCACTCTCTAAAATAGAGAAAGACCCATTTTCACAATCAATTTCTGCCATCGCACCGTAAGGTAAAATAAACTTCGGCTCGGTATGACCAAAATTTAAATTATAAAGAATCGGCAAATCTTCTAAGTTATGTTCTTTCATAACTTGCAATATTTCATGTTTATATTCTTCATAATACATTTCGTCTTTTGGTTTACCAAAGATGATACCCTTTGCTTTTTGAAGAATGCCTTGCGCTGCATAATTTCGTAACCAATACTTTATATAGCTTGGTTCTGGATGATCTTCAGAAGTTTCAAAGAAGAGAATGCTATCCTCCCAATGTTTTTTCTCAGGCCAAAGTTCCGTTCCTTTTGCAAATTCCAATACTTCTATACAACCACCAATTAAGCGTCCTTGCACGGTAGTAGAGCCTTGAAGTACCTCATAGCCATTGTTTTGTTTCATCGTACGCCTTGTATCTTTATTTACCTCTATCCATTCTAAACGCTCACTCGTCCATTCATGAGCTGGTTGAATCTCGCCAATTGTCTCATTTGAAAAGAGAGTCCGATTTACCATTTCAATTGTATAAGGATTCATCTCTACATTTTCAGCAAAATCAGTTAAAATTGCTGGACCGTAAAAAGAGGAAATTCCTGCTTTATGACAAAACAAATGTGAAACGGTAACGTCAGAGTATCCCATAAAAATTTTCGGGTTTTCACGTATTACATTAAAATCTATATAGGGAAGTAAGCGAATGCTATCTTCACCGCCAATATTCGCAATAATTGCTTTCACGCGCGTATCTTTAAATGCTGTCATTAAATCTTCCGCACGAGCCTCTGGGTTGTTATAAAGGTATTCGCTACCTTTTAAGCTATTTGGCATGGGAATAACCGTAAGACCAAAAACTTCTTCTAATCTTTTTACTCCTTGCTCATATCGCCATCTTATTTCAGAATCACCTGCACCGCCCCATGAAGGACTTACTGTCGCCACGATATCTCCTGCTTGTAACCTGTTTGGTTTTATTAACATGTTAACTCCGCTCCTACATAATGTAATGGACTACGACTATACAAACTGTAGCTTTGAAAAATATGATGCATCACATTATTTTCTTCATCATCAATCCGTTTACCTGCTGGTATTCAAGAATTCAGTCTTAGTGTTGAATTGCATGAGAAAGAGGGTTGCTATTTTCTGCAATCTGTAACTGTAATGATTATAAGTTGGTCGTATTCAATCCGAAAAATAACATCATCATGAATGGAAAGGTTACAGCTTTTCCTGAACAAGAAAGCTATCGCCTTTAGGCACTTGGGATGAAAGTGAGATTGGATGCGGAGTGTCACTAAAAATCGCAACGTTCGTGGTACTTTAAGTGTCTGAAGTATAGGTAGTTTCTTCGGTTTTTTTGTTGGGATTTTTAGGGGAGTATTCTTTAATTATTAGATAGAGAGGTAAAATAAAAATACACCTAATTACTAGGTGTATTTTTTAGAATTGAAAACCACATATGTATTGGAAATTTCTCTCGGGTAGAGTGTATCACGGTAGAAATCATGTATATACATAATATTCGTTACATCAAATGGTTTCCTTGTAAATATATGAAAATGGTAAACAAAATAGATTTCAATTTTGGTAACTTAAATACCTGTACCATGCTCAGAATTAGCAGGAGCGCCGCCAGTATTGCCATGAGATTCAACTTTTGGAGCAGGGAAATGTGTATGCCCTTCTTGTTTAGGAGTAGGGAAATGTTCGTGCCCTTCAAGTTTAGGAGCGCCGCCAGTATCGCCACGTGAATCTAAATTCGGAGCAGGAGTATCCCCACCATTTAAAGCAGGGGCACCAGTATGACCATGCGTTTCTAACGTAGGAGCAAAGAAGTCAGCGTGACTCTCTTTTTTAGGAGCCATTCCTTCTCCATGAGTATTCGTGTAGGCAGGAGCCCCCCCACCGTCGCCTCTATTATAAGCAGGAGCCCATGAATCTCCATGTGAATCTAATTTCGGAGCAGGAGTATCCCCTTTATTATATGATGAAATAGGAGGTCTGCCATGATCATAAGCAGGAGCGCCGCCGCCATCCCCAATGCTTACTGATTTCGGAGCAGGAGTATCGCCAACATTGAAAGCAGGAGCGCCACCGTGGTCCCCATGGCTTTCTAATTTCGGAGCAAAAGTTTCACCGTGCTCAGCTTTTACAACGCCGCCATCCCCAATATTTACACCAAAAAGACCAAAGCTAAGTACCGATAAACCTACAACAGCTGTACTAATTTTTCTTTTCAATCTATATCTCTCCTTTTGTTATGTTTTTCATTTTGTCTAAACGTGGTAGATAAAATGAAATTAATCGTAAAAAATTTCCAATTATATTACGATATACGAATAATTCTGTGTAATATTTTGTAAAACCTCCTTGAAATTTGAATTTTATAAAAATAAAATTCGACATGGTTCATTTTTCAATTCGTTGAATAGATTTTGAGTGAGTTTTTATAAAGCTATTCGCTAACTTTAGGACTGAAAGCAACTCTTAATTTTTTTATACCGTGCTTATAAGGTTATTTTAGCTTTGAAATAAATTAACTATTATAATTCGAGAATGTAGTCCTCTTGCTGTATATTTAAAAATCACAGTATGCAACATTACATAAGAAAGATGGTTGCTATTTTTTATAACCTGTAACTATAATGATTACAGGTTGGTCGTATCCAATCAAAAATAAAATCATCATGAATGGAGATGTTTCATAATGGGTATGAAAAAATTAATTTTAGCAGGTGCTTTAGGGATCGCAGCATTATCAGGAACGAATTTACCAGGGTTAGAACTAACAAAAGCGAGTGCTGCTTCTATAGAATCGAATTTCTCAACATTAGAAGGACGAGTAGTAGAAGTAGATAACGGTGTAATTGTCGTAAAATCTAAGCAATACGAAGAACCTGTTAGTATATATATGGATTCATTTTCAAATGTGAAAGTAGGAGATGAAGTTAAAGCAACTGGATCTATGATGCGTAATTTTACAGAATATATGGTTGCAACTGCAGTTGAAAATACAACAAATAAGTTGGGCATGCACATGAACGAAGATGGCTCACCTGATTATGTAATTGGGGAAGTATCAAAAATAGGAACGATGGAATATGGGGGAGACGGTTCTACTAAATATGTCGTAGTTGAGTATCCATCGCTAAACGGGAAAAAAGATATTATTGATGTTTTCTTAACGAAGGGACAAGTATTTCATACGGGTGAGAAAGTAAAAATTGATATGAAGTATGTAGGATGGGGCGGAAGTTCTATTAACTGGAACACAACGGACAACATTGAAAAAGTTCATAAGGTAAAGAGCGACGTTGAAAATAATGATGATGTTTGGATTTGGTCTTAATTAGACTTCTGTAAATAACAAATGTATCATGCAGTACCCATCAAATGATCATGTGTATGATTATTTGATGGGTACTTTTTTGTTTATTTTATATTCGGGATTAAAGTACATCATTGTATCTATAATAATTTTAAAAATTCGGGTATACAGTTGAATTAGATAAAACTATTCAGACAAGTGTTTTATCGTACTGCTTATGCATTGATTTTATTCAAAATTGCGACTCTATTCGTTGTAAATAATAAAAAATTTTGTTTTACTGTTTTGATTAAAATCCGATCTGTTGTAGCGTATGCTGTTCCAATGCGGATTACGTTTTTTTCTTCTACACCAGCATAGGTTTCATCTTCTGTAACTTCAATAATTTCACTTAATGGGATTTGAACCTTAGCTAGTTGCCATGAAATAATTAATTCTTCATCTGTTTTTTTGACATCGATACCTAGCATGTTACCAAAACCTTTCTGTATTAAAATGTCACTATTAATTTTATTATACAGATTTAAAGGTTTTATTTCTATTATGAAATTTGATTTTTCAATTTTTTTCACAAGGTATCGTACCACGAACAAAAGAGGGTATCCACTGGCATCTGCAATCTTTCTGCAATGAAGACGATCTTTTTTATTGTGTGAATTTTTGAGAATAAGGGATTTCCGATTAGAATATGATGTTTAGATCGGAGCGAATTTAAAAAATACAATAATGAAAGAGGTGTTTATATATGGAGCGAGATGAGAATTATTTACGAGCTAAAAAAAGAGTGGAGAATTTAAAAGCGTTTTATATTCATTTAGCGGTATATATACTAGTTAACTTAATGCTTTTTTTTATAAATATAAGCTCTGATTCAAGTAAATTATGGTTTTTATATCCACTTGGAGGTTGGGGGATCGGTATCGTTATACATGGTTTGACAACTTTTCCATTCGGGATATTCGGAAAAGAGTGGGAAGAACGAAAGATTAAAGAATATATGGAGAAAGATAAGTAAATCTATTTTGATCATTCGATTTTCAAAATAATACTGAGGATGGGGTATTGTTCTACGTCTGTTTAGAAAAATGGGATACAAAGCAGTAAGGTGTGACGCTCGTGGTAAAGACCTGACGGAGGATTTCCATTCATATAAATCTCTTTAAAAAAACAAAGATGCGAAGCCTCTTCTATGACTTCGCGTCTTTGTTTTTTTGTTTAGAAGGATTAATGAGCCATTCCCGTATTCACATAAGCGGCTAATATAACATGCTCACTGATAATAATAGAAGAAATAATTTTATAAACGAGGTAATAGCGATGGAGAAGCGAAGAGATCTATCGCTACACTTCTAAGTTTTATTCATGTACATGCTATAAATCGTTGAGCTCTTTTTGAAAGTTTCCGATCTTTCAGCCATATAATTGATGATTCAGACTCATAAGGGAAATCTATTAAATCTACTATTTTTATAAATTCTTGCGGGATATGAGATACAGCACTTTTCGGCAAGATTGAGGCGCCGATTCCAGTCATGATAAGCATAAGAATAAATGCTGAATCAGGACATTCACATGCTATATTTAATGTTATACCAAGGTGCTTGCATTCATCGATGACGAGCTGATGATAGCTATTTTCTTTATCTTTATGTAAAAGTAAAAGGGGAATATGGCTTAATTCGGTTAGAGGGATTGGGAGGTGAGAATGATATAGTTCCCATTTAGCAGGCATGACTAATACGAAAGGTTCTTTTGATAAACATATACTAGAAAAAACATCTTTATTAAAAGGTGTACGCAAGATAGCAAGTTCGATATACCGATTTTCTAATTGCTCACTTAAGTATAAAGGGCCACCTTCCCATATTTTTAAGTTCACATTTGGATAGTTATCTTGAAAATAGCGGATTTTTTCAGAGAGAAAAGGAATGCAAGAATGAAATGCTCCAATAGATAGATTGCCTCTTAGCCCTTCACCGGTATCTTTAATCTCCGTAATGGTTTCTTCTAATTGTTGAATAATGTTTTTGGCTTTCGTATATAAAATTTTTCCTTCTTCAGTCAAATGCATATTTCGACCGTTTCTTTCAAATAAGCTTACTGATAATTCTTGTTCTAGTAGCGATAGTTGTCTACTTAGAGGTGGCTGTGCCATATGAAGTCGGTGGGCAGCACGAGTTAGTTGTTTTTCCTCAGCAATTACAATAAAGTAACGAAGTTTTCTTATATCCATGTCAAAGTCCCTTTCTATACCATTTTTGTATACAAAAACAACCTTATAGATAGTTTTCATATAATATTCAACATGATATCATAAACAAAAAGTTTTAAAAATAGAAAATTCTAAAAATTTAAAATTTAATTTAGCAAAGTAATAACTTGAAAATAGATTGTATCGCTTTGAGGGGGGATTTTTATGAAAGTTTCGTTATTCATTACTTGTTTATCAGATGTGTTTTTTCCTCAAGTAGGTAAGAGTGTCGTAGAAATTATGAAGCAATGTGGAGTGGAACTAGATTTTCCTGAAGGACAGACTTGTTGTGGGCAACCAGCTTACAATAGCGGATATCAAGAAGAAGCAAAACTAGCAGCAAAGCAAATGATCAAAGCATTTGAACATAGTGAATATATTGTGACTCCTTCAGGTTCTTGTGCTAGTATGGTCCATCATTATTATAAAGAGATGTTTAAAGATGATAGTGAATGGTATGAAAAAGCGGTTCATTTAGCAGATAGAACGTATGAGTTGACGGATTTTTTAGTAAATGTACTTGGAAAAAGTGATTTGAAATCTAAGTTTGTTGAGAAAGCTGTTTTCCATCAATCTTGTCATATGAGTCGTGCGTTCGGGATCATAGAGGAACCACTTCAGTTATTATCGCAAGTAAAAGGTCTAGACGTAAAAGAATTACCATATTGCCAAGATTGCTGCGGGTTTGGGGGTACTTTTGCAGTAAAAATGAGCTCGATTTCTGAAACGATGGTCGATGAAAAAATAAAACATATTGAGGCGACAGAAGCAAATCTCTTAATCGGAGCAGATATGGGATGTCTTATGAATATTGGAGGAAGATTGCGTAGAAAAAATAAAAATATTCAAGTGTTACATGTGGCAGAAGTACTGGCGAAGGGGCTGAATAAATGAGTGTGGCGAGGGAACAAGCTTTTTTGAACAGAGTAGATAAAGCGTTGCACGATCCGCAGATGAGAAGCGCGGTTCCGTTTACACAAGATCGGCTTCGGATGGGACGAGAACAAGCTACACAGGAATTAGGGAATATGGAAGAATGGCGTGAGGCAGCATCTGAAATTCGAATGCATACAATTGAAAATTTAGATAGTTATTTGGAACAATTAGCTACAAATGTTCGAAAAAATGGGGGACATGTTCATTTCGCTTTCAAAGCAGAAGGTGCCGTATCGTACGTTTCTGAAATCGCAAGAAAAAAAGGAGCGAAATCAGTAATTAAGTCAAAGTCCATGGTTTCAGAAGAAATACACCTTAATAAAAGCTTAGAAGAGATAGGGGTGAAAGTAGTAGAGTCTGATCTTGGAGAGTATATTATTCAACTAGCTGGAGAAGCTCCATCCCATTTAATCGCCCCGGCTATTCATAAGACGAAGGAACAAGTAGCAGAGCTTTTTTCTAAGGAAGCAGGAAGAAAGATACCAGTTGATACGAATCAATTGCTACAATTTGGAAGGGAGAAATTGCGTAAAGAGTTTTTAGAAGCTGATATTGGTATTTCTGGTTGTAACTTTGCGGTAGCGGAATCTGGATCAGTTGTTCTTATAAGTAATGAAGGAAATGCTCGCCTTACTACGACATTGCCAAAAGTTCATATTGTTATTATGGGGATGGAACGCCTTGTTCCCACGTGGAAAGATCTTGATGTAGTCGTTTCAATGTTAACAAGAAGTGCTACAGGCCAAAAGATTACATCTTATGTAACTGGAATTAATGGGGCACGTTTACATGAAGATATGGATGGACCTGAAGAATTTCATTTAATTATTCTAGATAATGGCCGTTCTGATATTTTAGGAACTGCTTATGAAGAAGTATTAAAGTGCATAAGGTGCGGAGCTTGTGTAAATGTTTGTCCTGTGTATCGTAATATTGGGGGCCATGCTTATGGAAGTGTTTATAGCGGGCCAATTGGGGCAGTACTAGCGCCTTTATTAGAAGGATATGAAGATTTAAAAGAATTACCTTTTGCATCAAGTTTGTGCGGAGCGTGTACAGATGTTTGCCCCGTGAAAATTCCATTACATGATCTTCTCATTGAGCATCGTAAAGATGTGGTGGAACAAGGGTTTATAACGAAATTTGAGCAACTGGCCTTTAAAGGTTTTACGTTTATGGCTAGTCATCCATTCGTTTATGAGAAAGCAATTAAACTGGCACATACAGGCTTATCGATATTTGCAAAAGATGGCTATATTGCGAATGGACCAGGCCCATTAAAAGGGTGGACAGAAAGTAGAGATTTTCCAAAACCTGCGAAACAATCATTCCGTGATTGGTGGAAAAAAGAAAAGAGGGATTCATAATATGAATACGGATGTACAAGAGTCTTTTTTAAACAATATCGCACGGAAATTAAACCGAGAACGTCGCTCGGGAGTCACTCCTCCCAGGTGGAAAAACAATCCGCTTAGGCACTTTTCTAATGAGATAGATCACGAAAGTTTAATAGAGCAGTTTATTGCAAACTTGTATACGTTACATACAGAAGTAAGTCATATACACCGTTCAGAAATAGGGAGTGCACTTCAGTATGTTGTACATAAATTTAATGTTCAATCTGCGGTGTATTGGGATGATGATAGATTACATCAACTTGAAATAGGAAAGCATTTAATAGGAAATTTCGTTTCTCATCGAATTTGGCAAAGTAAAGAAGGGGAAAGAGAACTACGGGATTACGCAGCGCAAGTAGATATGGGAATTACATATGCCGAAATGGGACTCGCTGAGACTGGAACCGTTGTTTTATGGAATGGTGGCGGACGCGGACGTTTAGTTAGCGTTTTGCCAGCAGTTTATGTAGCGGTTCTCTCAGAACATACAATTTGTAGACGTTTAACAGAAGGAGTAACTAGAATTCACGAACAAGTTTCGAACGGATTACCTGCCTGTATCAATTTTATCACTGGGCCTAGCCGGACAGGTGATATTGAGATGGAATTAGCTTTTGGAGTTCATGGTCCTGGAAAGGTCCATGTCATTCTATTAAAGGATTAGAGAGAAAAACAAAAGAATACGAGGGGGAGTGGGGATTTTGATGAAGAATAAATTTCGTTATTATGTCTTTACGATGCTCACATTTATTACGATGGTGAATTATATTGATCGAGGGGCCATCGCTTATGCGCAGTCCTTCATTATAAAAGAATATGGCTTTGACCCGAAGGAGTGGGGAGCTATATTAGGGTATTTTGGTTACGGTTACATGATCGGTTCTTTATTAGGAGGTATTTTTTCAGATAAAAAAGGACCGAAATTTGTATGGATCGTAGCAGCAACCGCTTGGTCTATTTTTGAAATTGCGACTGCTTTTGCTGGAGAAATAGGGATTGCTGTTTTTGGAGGGTCTGCTTTAATAGGATTTGCTATCTTCCGCGTTTTATTTGGATTAACAGAAGGGCCATCTTTCGCGGTTTCGAATAAGACAGCAGCAAACTGGGCAGCTCCAAAAGAAAGAGCTTTTCTAACATCCCTTGGTTTTGTCGGTGTTCCGTTAGGGGCAGTATTAACTGCACCTGTAGCAGTCTTCTTACTATCTTTTACAAGTTGGAAAATCATGTTTTTTATCCTTGGTACAATAGGGATTGTATGGGCGATTATTTGGTATTTTACTTTTACGAATATGCCTGAGGATCATCCGCGAGTGACAAAAGAAGAACTAGCTGAAATACGAAGTACGGAAGGTGTGCTTCAATCAGTAAAAGCAGAGAAAGAAATTCAAAAAGAGCCATGGTACTCCTTTTTTAAAGTTCCGACATTCGTTATGGTTACGATAGCATATTTTTGCTTCCAATATATCAATTTTTTAATATTAACTTGGACACCGAAATATTTGCAAGATGTATTCCATTTTCAATTATCTTCCCTTTGGTATCTTGGAATGATTCCTTGGCTTGGAGCTTGTATCACATTACCACTAGGTGCGAAGCTATCTGATCGTATTTTACATAAAACAGGGAATCTTCGTTTAGCTAGAACAGGGTTACCAATTATTGCTTTATTACTTACAGCGATTTGTTTTAGTTTCATTCCAGCGATGAACAATTATGTAGCTGTATTAGCGCTTATGTCGCTTGGAAATGCGTGTGCTTTTTTACCAAGTTCATTATTTTGGGCAATTATTGTCGATACAGCTGCTCCTGCTTACGCAGGAACATATAGTGGAATTATGCATTTCATCGCTAATATTGCGACAATCTTAGCCCCAACATTAACTGGATACTTAGTTGTAAGTTATGGCTATCCTTCTATGTTTATCGTAGCTGCCATTTTGGCCGCTATTGCAATGGGGGCAATGTTGTTTGTGAAACCAGGACAGCAAACGAAGACTGAAAGCTTATTTAACTGGAGAAGTAAAAAGAGGCTAGAGGAACCTCGAGCTAATTTTGAATGAGTAAAGTAAGGTATACAAAATGAGTTGAATGCATTTGAAGTGAATTCGAATAGCGGTATATGAAAAAACTCCTGAATTTGCATACTAAGTATGCAAATTTAATGGAGTTTTTTTCATTCCCCCGGGAGAAATAAAGTGAAATGATCAACGAAAGAAAATCGACAACATACGGAGGTATAAAATTTCATATAAATCTCTGTAATCAAATGCTTGCTGCGAAGTTTATTCTATAGCTTCGCCTATTTGTTTTGTATTCGAAGTTTGTGCGAGTGAGAGTGTTCCTATTCATTTTTTAGCGTGAATTGCATGTGAAATCAAAACTTTATTTGCAGTACATAATAAATACAGTTGTTATCTTTTTTTAATTACATGTGGATATAGGATAAAGTTGATTTATTACCCTATATTAAAATAAAAATAAACCACTGTTCGATTTGAATATTCCACGATATAATGGTGAGAGTTTATGACAGAATAAATATTTACATAAGAAGTGAGGTACTGTATGAAAAAAAGAACGACAGACATTATTTTTATTATTATTGGTGCATTTCTTTTTGCGTTAGGTGTCAATTTGTTTGTTATCCCGAACGAGTTTGGTGAGGGTGGAGTAACTGGTATCACGATTATTACGTATTATTTATTTGAATGGTCACCAGGCTTAGTTAACTTAATTTTAAATGCGATTTTGTTAATAGCTGGTTATAAATTTTTAAATAAGATTACAACAATTTATACGATTATCGCTGTAGTTACGAACTCGCTATTTCTTCATTTAACAGAAGGCTGGACGATTGCTTCGGATGAAATGCTTGTAAATGCCATTTTCGGAGGAATATTTATTGGGTGCGGGATTGGTCTTATTATTCGCGTTGGCGGAACAACAGCAGGTACTACCATCTTAGCAAGGATGACGCATAAATATTTAGGATGGAGCATTAGCTATGGTTTACTGTTCTTCGATTTAATTGTTGCGTTTTCATCTTATTTCATCATTGGTGCAGAAAAACTGATGATAACAATTATTATGCTATATGTAGCAACGAAAGTGATGGAGTTTGTAATTGAAGGTTTAAATCCGAAGAAGGCTATTACGATTATTTCTGATAACCCAAATGAAATTGCTGGGAAGGTGACTACCTTAATGGGCAGAGGGGTTACGGTGTACTCAGGTCATGGTTATTACACGAAAACGCCGAAGGAAATTCTTTATGTTGTTATTAATAAGCAAGAAGTAGTGAAGCTAAAGAGGATTGTTCAAACTACAGATCCGGCTGCGTTCATCGCTATACACGATGTTCGTGACGTATTTGGAGAAGGATTCGTTGATATTTCTAAAGCATAGAAATTACTTTACATTAAAATAATCTTAATACTAAAACGTAAGAATCTATTTTGAATCATCTTTTTTCAAAATAGATTCTTTTTCTTTTTCTTGCAAAAAATCCAATTGTTTCTTAATGTAAGAAATGTAGAAGGATGAACAAGAGAGGGTTTAACGAAGATGATACATATTTTATTAGCTGATGATGATAAACATATTAGAGAATTGTTGCATTACCATTTACAAAAAGAGGGGTTTAAAGTTTTTGAGGCGGAAGATGGAAAGGTAGCGCAAGAAGTATTAGAGAAGGAAAACATTCATCTTGCGATAGTAGACATTATGATGCCGTTCGTTGATGGCTATACGCTATGTGAAGAAATACGGAAGTACCATGATATACCAGTTATTTTATTAACGGCGAAAGATCAGTTAGTCGATAAAGAAAAAGGATTTATTTCTGGTACGGATGATTATATTGTAAAACCATTTGAGCCAGCTGAAGTCATTTTCCGTATGAAAGCCTTATTACGTCGTTATCAAATGCTGAGTGCTGACATTATTACACTCCACGGAACGACAATTGATCGTAAAGGTGTCGAGGTAAAGTGTAGCGGTCAAACAATTTTGCTTCCTTTAAAGGAATTTGAGTTATTATCACAACTTGCTAGTTATCCTGGAAGAACATTTTCAAGAGAAGAATTAATTGAGCTAGTATGGGGAATGGATTTTGAAGGGGACGAACGAACGGTTGACGTTCATGTAAAGAGACTAAGAGATCGTTTTTCAAAACGAACGGATGATTTTCAAATTACGACAGTGCGCGGACTCGGGTATAAGTTGGAGTTGAAATAAAATGAAATCACTATATTCTAGATTTGTTTTTATGACAGTCGGTATTATGTTGCTTAGTAGTATTATCGGTTTTTTATTAACGAACGTATATTATCAAGTGAAGTTAAAACCGTATAACAGCGAAAAGATTTTAAAGTATGCTGAAGAAGTAAAATCGTTATATGAAAAGCAAAGCGAAGAAAATCAAGAGGCGTATTTACATTCTATCGCAAAGTTAGGATATGAAATTTATATTGTCGATGATCAAAAGAATGGAAAGCGTATCGGTAATGCGTTTCGTAAGACGACGATAAGTGATGATACCGTCCGTAAAGTGTTGCAAGGGGAAACGTTTAATGGTGTTTCTACGTATCCAACGCGTCTCTTTATTACAGGATTTTTCGATAACGAATTAATTAATAGTGTCGGTGTACCGGTAAAACACGGTGATAAACAGTACGCATTATTTATTCGTCCTGACATTCAGAACCAATTTGGCGAGATGCGAATTTTCTTAGCGGTTTTACTTGGGTTTATCGTGTTATTAAGTATTATTTTTATAGCGATTGCAGCAGGTTATATCGTTCGCCCAATTCGTAAATTTACGAAGGCTACGCAAAAAATTGCGAGTGGTGAATATGAAATTGAATTAGACGTAAAACGAAAAGATGAAATAGGAACGTTATCTACAAGCTTCCAAAAGATGACGAAAAGTATAAAAGAACTAGATGAAATGAGACAAGAATTCGTTTCAAACGTTTCACATGAATTCCAGTCGCCGCTTTCTTCTATACAAGGTTTTTCGAAGACGTTGCAAACAGAAAAGATGAGTGAAGAAGAAAGAAATCATTACTTACAAATTATTGAGGGCGAAAGTAAGCGAATGTCTAGTTTATGTAAACAGTTACTTACGCTTGCTTCATTAGATAAAGAAGAGAAAGTGTTGCAAATAAAAGAATTTAATTTGCAGAAACAAATTAAAGACGTCATTTTTATGCTCGAGTGGAAATGGCGGGAAAAAGATATCGCCGTTGAATTTGATGTGCCGGATATCACTATAAAAGGTGATGAAAACCTACTTCATCAAGTATGGAGTAATGTTTTCACGAATAGTATTAAGTTTTCAAACGATGGTGGGACTATTGAGTTTTTTGTCGAAGAGTTAGAATCTAGCGTTATAATCTCGATATCTGATAACGGAATCGGTATGGAAAAAGAAGAAATGGATCGTATATTTGATCGTTTTTATAAAGTAGATACGGCAAGGGCAAGAAACGTTGAAGGTAGTGGCTTAGGATTATCAATCGTGCAGAAGATTGTTGAACTGCATAATGGAAACGTTTCAGTGTATAGTACGAAAGGGGAAGGGACTACTGTTCAGGTGGAACTTCCGAAATAGATGGAAGAGGCTGTTTTTGAAACTGCCTCTTCTTTTTTGTCATTTTGTTTCGGGAGATCGCTGATATATTTTTGCTTATGTGTAAAGTGACAAAAAGTTGTTTGAAAAAATGTGATTCATTCTATTCCACAATTGGGCCATATCCTTGAATAACAATTTGTGATTAATTTGGATATCCATGTGAATAAATAGGGGGTGTGAAGGAATGTACTTATGGTAACAGGTCAGATTAGTTTAGGAAGGAATATTATAAATGAAATGGAATAATAAATAAATTGAACAACAGAATTTATAGATAAATTATTTATCTAGGCATCAATTGTTTTAATACGAAAAAACTATTAGAAATGAGGGACTTTAATATGACACACCCCGCATTAATAATGTACAAATACCACGTATGGGCAAATGGAGTGATAATTGATCGTTTAAAAGAACTACCACAGGACATTTATCATAAGGAAATTCAGAGTGGTTTTTCTTCGGTATCAAAGGTGTTGTCGCACATTTATCTTACAGATTACGCATGGTTTGACATTATCTTAGGTAAAAGTATGAATGAAGCAATGGTGTCTACAAACCAATTGAGAGAACAGGTGGAAACGAAAAATATTGAGGAAATGAAAGAAATATTTCAAGACTTATCCGAACGAAACAAAGCCCTTTTAAACAGTCAAGAAGATATTGATAAGGTGATAGTGGTGAATAACCCATATGCTGGGGTGCTTGAAACTTCTATTTCTGAATCAGTACTTCACGTTGTCACCCATGGTTCTTATCACCGTGGCAATATAGCTACCATGTTGCGGCAAATGGGGCAAACCTCCGTTATGCAAGATTTTGGACTTTACCTATATTCAAAATAAAACAGAGTTACTCAAGCGCTAATCTCCTTTAAATGGTTCCGTTTTTAAACCGGTGCGTTAGTCAAAAGGAAAAAGGCAGCAATCAAAATCATCATCTTGATTTTCCACAATTGGGCGCTATTGTTGAATAAAACTTAGATTTTCAAACAACTTTATTGTTATATTTTTTAGTGTAGTAAAGTATCTTACATACAAAATGAAACAACTATATTTTTAACCCCGTCCTAAATTTAGAACGGGGTTATGTTTGTTTGAGCTTTTTAAATTAAATAATTTTATCATAACTACACATTATGGATTAGATAATATTTTCTTTCTGCTATAAAGCCGCACCTTTCCCGCGTTCTTCCTTAAACCGAAGCTCAAAAGTATCCGCTGTAATTTCATCAGCTTTCGGTAATGACCGTAATTTCGAGTGAAGTATTCATTCGAGAGAACTGAATAAAACCTCGATGTTTCATAAGTGAAAAAATTCCCCTAATCCTATTCCATAATTGGACTAGTTTATGGAATAAGATTAGGAGGAAGTTTATTTGAAAATGTAGAATCTCTACAGAGTTATAAGGATTTTATTGAAACTTTAGCTATTTAGGGAGGAACTTACTTTGAAACGAATTGACTTGTTATTAAACACACTAGATTCAACATTCGATAAAGAGAGTTGGTATGCACCGTTTAAACATGCTATAGAAGGACTTACAGCCGAACAGGCTATGTGGAAACCATCTGGTGAGGAAACGAATACCATTTGGGAGAACGTTAATCATCTCATTTATTATAAAGAGAGGCTTGCTGCAAACTTAGAAGGCCGCGAATGGAAACATAATCTTGACGGTAATGACACCTTTTATCTTACTAAGCAATCTAATGATGATATGGAATGGAAACAAGTCGTTGACCGTTCTGAAAATGCTCAACATAATTTAAGACAAGTATTGAGTGCAATTTCCGAAAGAGAGCTTGAGCAAAATTCACTAGAGGGGAAATTACTGGACATCATGCTTCATGATGCTTATCATACAGGCCAAATTATTCAATTAAGGAAAATGCAGGGAGCTTGGCCATCAAAGCGTTAACTGACCGTTTTAGTTGGTACTATTGTTATATTTTTAGTGAAGTATTGTATATTCAAAATTAAATAACTACATTTTAACCCCGTCCCAAATTTAGAACGGGGTTATGTTGGTTCCGCTATAAAACCGCACCTTTCCCGCACTCTTCTTTAAACCGCACCCCCAAAGTATCCGCTGTAATTTCATCAGCTTTCGGCAATGAACGTAATTTCGGATGAAGTAGCCATACGAGAGAAGTAAATAAAATCCCGATGATAGCGAGTGCGAAAATGAGTTGGCTACTAAATACATTTGCGGTGTATCCACCAATTAAAGAACCGAACGGCATAGCAATTTTCCCCATACTTCTTGTTTTTGATAATTCCTGAATATTTAATCTTACCCTCTGTAATCTTCTGTTCATATTCCGTTCATATTTCTTTTTTATGATAAGTGCATAGAAAGAAAGAGGAAGGAGCGAGCGAAATGTTTTTAGCTCTGCGTGAATTGAAACAATCAAAATTAAGATATGGATTAATCGGACTTATTATGGTGTTATTATCATTTTTAGTCCTTGTAATTTCAGGATTAGCAAATGGACTATCATATGATAATGCTTCATCGATTCAAAATATGGAGGCAAACAAGTTCGTTTTAGCAGATGATGCGGAAAATAAATTACTTCGTTCACAAATTAAGAAAGACGATGTAGATAACGTAGTAAATCAAGTAGGCGAGAAAGAGGCTGTTCCGTTTCGTGTGAAAGTTTCAACGTATGAAAAGAAAGGTAGTTCGAAAAAAGTGGATGTCGCTATTTTTTCAAGTGAACGCGATTCATTTTTAGAACCGAACATTGTAAAAGGTGAGAAATTAGGTACAGCAAATAATGAAATGGTTGCTGATGAATCTATTAAAGAAAAAGGAATCGATATTGGAGATACAATTATTGATCCTGTTTCAAAGAAAGAATTTACAATCGTTGGATTTACGAAAGACCAAATGTTTAGCCATACACCAGTCGTTTATGTAAATGAAGACGTATGGGGCTCTATTTCACAACCAAACCAAAAAGATTATAGTGCAATTGCGCTGAATACAGATAAAGAAATTAAAAATGCACATGTTATCGACAAAAAAGAAGTACTGCAAAGTATTCCAGGATTTAAAGAAGAGCAAGGAACATTAACGATGATCATTGCATTCTTACTTGTTATCGCTGCGTTACTAATCGGTGTATTCTTCTACGTCATTACATTGCAAAAAACACAGCAATTAGGCGTATTAAAAGCAATCGGTACGAAGAATTCTTATTTAGCAAATAGCTTAGTCGTGCAGGCGTTATTCTTATCAGTCGTTGCGATGGTAATCAGTATTGTTCTTGTACAAGGATTAGAACAAATTTTACCAGCGGGTATGCCGTTCTTATTAACAACACCGATGATTGCACAATATGCAGCAATCTTTATCGTAATTAGTATTTTAGGAACACTTATTTCATTATACCAAGTATTAAAAGTTGATGCATTAGAAGCAATTGGAGGCGGGATGTAATGACTTCATTATTGAAATTAGACAAAGTAAGTAAAGTGTACGGAGAAGGGAATACGGAAGTAACAGCCCTTCATCCGATGTCGCTTGATGTAAAAGCTGGAGAGTTTATTGGAATCGTCGGTCCTTCTGGATCAGGGAAAAGTACGTTATTATCAATCGCGGGTGCTTTATTATCACCGTCAAAAGGGGATATTTACATTCGTGAGCAAAATATTACGAAGTTATCGGAAAAGGAAATGACAGACATTCGCTTAAAAAAAATCGGCTTCATTTTCCAGTTCGCAAATCTTGTTCCATATTTAAATGTGAAAGAACAATTGCTTTACATTGCAAAGCTTAAAAAAGAAAACAAACAAGACTCAGAAAAGCGTGCGGATCATTTATTAGCAGCATTTGGATTAGGAGAAAGAAAAAATCATTATCCAAATCAATTGTCTGGTGGAGAAAAGCAAAGGGTCGCAATCGCTCGTGCGTTCATGAACAATCCAGATTTAATACTAGCAGATGAGCCAACGGCAAGCTTAGATTCAAAACGCGCACGTGAAGTTGTTGAAATGATGAAACGCGAAGTGAAAGAGAGTCAAAAAGCAGCAATTATGATTACACATGATGAAAGAATGCTTGATGTATGTGATCGTATATTGACGCTTCGAGATGGGAAGTTAATATAAAGAAAAAGGACAATCGCACATAAATGTGCGGTTGTCCTTTGTATAAAATATAGTTATAAGGGCTTTATTTTGAGAATAACGTTTTAATTTTATTTCGTGTTACTAATAAAACGCCGCCCAAGACAGATAACATACCTAAAGCCATATTATTTGATTGCTCACTACCAGCGTTAGGGAGCTCTCTAGCATTGTTTTTCGCTGGAACAGTAGTGTTGTTATTGTCTGTTTGCGTTTGTCTCGATTGCGATACTTCATTAATTTTGTTATCGACATTTTGCTTCGTTGTATGTACCTCAGCTAATTTGTCGTCAATTTTTTTCTCAGTATGTTTAAAGTCGTTGATTTTAATATCTAAGTCTTGTTTTTTCTTCGATAAATCATCTGAAACAGTTTGTTTCGCTTGTTTCATTTCGTTTATTTTATTTAGTAAATCTTGTCTAGCTTCTTGTAATTCAGCTAGTTTGTTTTTTACATCTTGTTTAGCTAGTTCTAAGTTAGCGGAAAGACTATCTAAATTGCCTTTAATTTTCTTAAGTTCCTCTAACGTGTTCCCAGTATTCGGCTTATTTTCTTTTAGCTCAGCAAGTTTGTCCTCAGCAGTTTGTTTCGCTTTCTTTAACTCAGCTAATTTCTCATCTACTTGTTTTTTTACTTCCTTAAGTTCATTAACCTTTTGATCAATGTTCTCTTTATGTTGCTTCATTTCATTCACTTTTTCATCGACAGTTTGTTTATGTTCTTTAATCTCATTCACTTTGTTATCGATATTTTGCTTATGTTCCTTTACTTCAGCAACTTTATCTTCTACTTGTTTTTTATGCTCTTTAATTTCAGCGATTTTATCTTCGGCGATTTGCTTGTCTTGCTGAAGTTTTGCATCTAACTCTTGTTTACGTTGTTTCATTTCGTTAATTTTTTCATCAGCAACTTGTTTACGCTCATGTAGTTCATTAACCTTCGTATCAACATTTTCCTTAACTTGGTTAAGTTCATTCAATGTTTGATCCACGTTTTCTTTGTGCTGCTGCAATTTCGCATCTAACTCTTGTCTATGTTGCTTAATTTCAGCTAATCGATCTCCCGTACTTTGCTGAGGAGTAGCATCAGTTACTTCTGCATGAGCAGAGTTTGCGCCAGCAATCATTGCTAAAGCTAGTGTAGACGCAGCGATTGTTTGTTTTGTTTTCATATTTTTGTACCTCTTTTCTTTCATATGCATGAGCTGTTTTGTGTAAAATTGAGCATATAGAAGTAGATTATCTTATCATTATATACCATGTACGATGTCTAGAGGAAGTATTTGCATAATAATCTATGATCATGTAATTCTTATAGTCTATTATTTTTGGGTAGGGGAGAGATCTTTAGCTAGATAAACAATTCCTTTTATAGTAGAGTTTACATCCTTACTATTACGAATAACAAACAAATAATCAGCCTCGTTTTCTATAGGATTTACTACATCTTCGTGAAGTGATTCAGACTGTTGTCGATCGAGTACTTCTTTGAAACTAGAATAATCACATCTAAAAATATTGGTACTTCGCGTGCTTCGAGCTATTCTTTCGTAAAGTACTTCATCAGGAATGTCAAAATGAACGAGTATGCGTACATATTTATTTTGTGGAAATAATTCGTTTAGTAAATATAATCTTCCGTTTTTACTGCGATTGGAGTTGCAAATAATAAGGTGTAGATTTGTATATTCTTTTGCATAATCAACAATGAATTTCGAAAGACCGTGCTTAAATGTATTTGGGCCTTCGTCCGGCTGTAATTTTTCATAATGCGTGTTAATGAATTCAGCTTGGTTATCTTGATCCATAACGAAAGAGTGGGGTAACTTTTTTTCTAGTTCTTTAGCAAATGTAGTTTTTCCGCTGTGTGTTTTTCCTACGGTAATGATCACTAATCTTTTCATATTGGCCTCCATATGTATTGTTATCATTTGGGGTATTCGGTGTGAATCGACAATTTTCCTGTTAGAGAATATACAAAGGATTGGAGTGATAGTAGGCTAAAAACTTGACAAAAAAACTTATTTATGCTATAATTTACCAATATAAAAATAAAGTGTATAATAGGGTTCTCCTGGCCAGGGGAACCCTATTTTTGTTGTGAAAATGAAGGAGTGTATGTGCATGAAAAAAGGTGAAGCAAGTGTAACGTCGCTAGTATCAGCTTTCGGAAGAGCGTATCATAGTGAATTTGATCGTCCTAAAATCTTTGATGATTATGTAGCTAAAGATTTTATTCCACAAAAAGAACGTAATGATATTGAAACGAATATGGTTCAAGGAATACAGTTTTTCAATACAGACATTGCACAGCAGTTTCAAGACAATCCGAAAGAAATATTAAAGTGGATTACACAAGTTCAATTATCACCAACACCTTTAGCACGTGCGGCATATTGTGAAAGAGTATTACTACATGAAATTACACTGGGAGCAAAACAATACGCCATACTCGGTGCAGGCTTAGACACGTTTAGTTTCAGACATCGAGAATTAGAGAATGAAATAGAAATATTTGAAGTGGATCATCCTTCTACGCAAGCATTTAAAATACAAAGAGTGAAAGAAGCAGAGTATGAAATTCCAAACAATCTTCATTTTGTTTCGATGGATTTCACGAAAGGATTTTCCTATGAACAGTTACGGAATGAAGGATTTGAAAATAAAAAGACTTTCTTTAGCCTATTAGGTGTTACGTACTATTTAACGAAAGAGGAGCTTTCTAGTTTAATAGTACGATTATTCGAATTGGTTCCAGCAGGGAGTTCTATCGTTTTCGATTATCCCGATGAAAACTTATTTACAGAAAAAGGACTGTCCAATCGAGTTGAAAATATGGTAAAAATGGCTGCAGTAGGCGGGGAACCGATGAAATCGTGTTTTTCTTATATCGAAATGGAAGCACTGTTAGAGAAGGCAGGCTTACTCATTTATGAGCACTTATCACCAGAGGATATTCATACATTATATTTTGAAGGACGAAACGATTATTTAGAAGCTTTTGAGACGGTGCATTATGTGCATGCGGTGAAGAAGTAGATAATTAATATTGTGAATTGAAAAATTCTACTATGATGTATGTACGTTAGATTACAACAACATGTCAAAAGCAATGGAGCCATTAAAAGAATTAATGGAAAAGACAAAACGAGTGAGGATTATTGGAGAAGGAACGGATTTGAAGTTTTCCATTGAAGGAATAGGCGTTTTAAAGGGGGATGGTACGGATAATATTCCGGATGGCGAAATATTATATACAGCACCTGTCAAAGATTCAGTAAATGGAGTAATAACATTTAACACAGTTTCCGTTCAACAAGGTTATGCGTTTCAAAATATAAAGTTACATGTTAAACAGGGGAAAATAATAGAGGCATATGCAAATGATACAGAGCGAATGAATCGAATTCTTGATACGGATGAGGGAGCAAGATATATAGGAGAATTTGCACTAGCGTTTAATCCCTATATATTGCACCCGATGAATAATACGTTATTTGATGAAAAAATAAATGGTAGTTTTCATCTAGCGATTGGAGATTCGTTGCAAGGTGCAGACAATGGAAATACATCAGCGATACATTGGGATTTAGTAAACATTCAAAGACCAGAGTATGGCGGCGGTGAAATTTGGTTTGATGATGTACTGATAAGAAAAGATGGACGGTTTATTTTACAAGAGTTGTTCGGATTAAATGAAGAAAATTTGAAAAGATAAAAACTACGTTTATTTAAGTAGGCTACATAAAATAATCAATCTTTTTCATAAAAACTTAAGGAAGCCAACAGAACCCCACACATTTTAATTAAAATGTGTGGGGTTCTTCTTTTTATGAAATAAATATTTGCAGCCATAATTTGGTCGAATTTTAATTAAAATTAAAAGCCACCTTTTCTATTTTAAATTTTTGTAGTTTGGAATATATCTATTTGATTAACCAAACTAGTATTTTAGGGACATTAACTTAAACCATAAATATAACCGCATGTCTATCTTGTTGATGAATTTCATTTTCCTCGGATAAAGAACGATAACCCCCTAAGTATGTAGCTCTTTGATTTTTATTACATTTTTGTAAGGTTAAGTAATGAAAATCGATAGAACGGGATATTAGAATGGAATACTCTGATTGATAGGTAGAATATTCTAAAAAAGGGGTGAGGCAAATGAAGAATAGACAAAAAGCATCGATAATACGCAAAAGTATTTTATGTTTAATTATTTGCATATTTATTACGAATGAAGCATGGTTTACAAATGTGGTGAGGGCAGAATCGGGCACGTTGACTGATAGGAGTATAGAGGATTTCAAAAAAAAGCTGGATGAACAGGTACCAAAATGGCAGGGGAATTATGAGGTACCAGGGGTTGCAATAGGGATTGTACATGAGGGGCGTATTGCTTATACACTTAACTACGGTTATGTAGATAAAAAGGAAAAAAAAGCGGTGAGTGATGATACTTTGTTTCAAGCTGGTTCCATTTCTAAAAATCTTACAGCATGGGGAATCTTGCATCTTGTAGATGAAGGACGTTTATTACTAGATGATCCCGTTGGAAAATATCTGACCAAATGGAAATTACCTAATTCAGAGTTTAATAATAATGAAGTCACAATAAGAAGATTGTTAAGTCATACAGCAGGACTGTCTGCACATAAAGGATACCTTGGAGTTGCACCAGGGAAAAATCTTAATTCTATCGAGGAGTCTCTGTCTGGAAAAGGATGGCTTAATGGACCAGTGGGGGTTACCAATAAACCAGGTTCAGAAACAATTTACTCTGGTGGTGGATATACAATTTTACAACTTGTAATTGAAGAGGTTACCGGAATACCGTTTGATCGTTATATGGAAGAACAAATTATGAAACCTTTAGGAATGAAATCTAGTTCATTCTTACAACGTCCTGAAAACCATAACCTGTCGAAAGCTTATGGATATTTTGGAGAGGAGCTCCCTAGTTACCAATTTACCGAACAGGCTGCTGCGGGTCTTAAGACAAATGTTACCGATATGATGACATTGATACTTGCAAGTATGGATACAAATAATAAAGGGAATGGTGTCATCAAAAGTGAACGTGTTGAGGAAATGCAAAAGCTAGTATTAGGGGAGAATGGTTTAGGTATATTTGAAAAAAAATTATCTAATCAATGGAAATTAATGTATCATTCTGGTGACAATCGAGGCTGGCATTCTTTTTATGGTTTCATTCCTAATACAAAGGATGGATTGGTAATCCTTACAAATGGTGAAGGTGGTATAGACTTACGGCAGGATATTTACCACGCATGGATTGAATATGAAACGGGAAAATTACCTGAAAGTTACTTCGCTCTAGCTGATCAGAGGAAAAGTAACTCCATTACATCAATTGTTATTGGAGCCACACTTAGTGTATATTTACTGCTATTTGTGATTAGATTGTACAAAGGTAGAATAACTTTCATTTTTAAGCAAGCGAAGAAATCCTACATCGGATTAGTAGTTAGGACATTTTTACTTATTATTACTGCTATTCTCGTTTTTTGTGCTGCCTATTTGTGGAGAGTTTTCAGCTTGAATTCCGGTAATACAATAAATTTTATTCTAATAATAGTATGGATTATAACATTATTAATTAGTGGATTTTTCCCGAAAATTAGAAGTAATAAAAAACAACGTATAAAACTAAAAGATTTAACATCAAAATTTACATGTATGTAATGTTAAAGGTTAGAAAGCTAGATTGGCGTGAATCGCTAATTGTGGTTTGCAAAAAACGACAAAATCTCTTAAAAAACACTTAACTTTTAACTCCATCTATCTTTACAATCCCTCCCTATAATGTGAATTGGACAAGCACCTAAGAGAAAGCAGAATATGTCAGTTTGTACAATTATTTATTAGGGGGAGAATTTGTATGAAAAAGACAGTTGCTTCGTTAGCAGTTATAGCGGCATTATTGCCGACATTTTCAGTGCATGCGGAAGGGAAAGAGCAAGTTCGAAAGTCAGCTACAACTTTTAACGTTATTAGTGACATTCAAGGTGATTTAGGAGATTTTGATCACGTATTAAAAGATATGAACAAAGTGACGCCACTTTCTAGAGCGCTTATTATGAATGGGGATATAACGTCAACTGGACAACGGTCACAATATGATGATGTGAAGCGTGTATTAAACAAAAATAAGGTCCCGGAAAATGTATGGTCAACAGTTGGGAATCATGAGTTTTATGCTGGTAAATGGACGGCTGATGGAAAACTTTCTCAAAATACATGGCCAAATGGTGTAACTGAGGAAACTTTATTTAACCGCTATCTGAAATTTAGCGGACAAGAAAAGGTATATCATAAAAAAGAATTAGACGGTTATCCGCTTTTATTTTTAGGAACTGAAAAATATATGAAATACCACGATTCAAAAATGTGGGATGAAGTATTTATGAGTGATGAGCAACTAGGTTGGTTAAAACAAAATTTAGAAGAATATAGCCAAAAAGATAAGAATAAGCCGATCTTCATTTTCTCTCATCACGTTTTACCTGATACAGTATCTGGATCAAGACAAAATCCGTATTTACAAGATTATTTAAACGTTGATAAGTTGTACGATATATTAAAAGACTATCCGCAAGTTGTTTTCTTCACGAGTCACACGCATTGGGATTTAAACTTACCAGACTGGGCTGGTAAAAAGAAAATTACAGGCGGAGATAATAAAGGATTTACGGTTGTAAATACGGGTGGTATTGAAACAGGCTGGATGTCAGCTGGACCAAATGGCGGAGAGAAAACTGCTCCAGATGGATATTCATTTAAACAAGGATTACAAGTGAAAGCATATGGTAACGATGTAATGGTAACAGCTTACGATTACAAACGTGATAAGGATATAAAGAAATTATTAATTAGTGATTCGAAAGTTGCACAAATGGCACCGAATGTAACCGCTGATGATAGTAAAAACGTAATCGTCGGTGCAACGGAATATATGGAGTACTCTATAGAAGGAACGAACGAGTGGAATACGTATAATCCAGGAAATCCACCAAAAATTGATGGGGACAAAATTGTATACGTACGCCATAAAGGCGAAATGAATTTAGAACCAGGATTAACGCAGCTTCTTCGATTTTCGGTAAATAAGTGATTGGTAAGGGCCGACTTTTGAATGAGTGGGCTCTTTTTGTTTTGTCACTTTTTGTTGGCAAGTCGATATCTCATGTCGAATCGACGATATATTGAAAAAATCGTTGATATATTTCAAGTTATGAACGATATATTTGAAAAATCGTCGATATAAATTTCATGTACCGTATTAAAATCCGAAGTGTTAATACAATTTCATTCACCAAAACCGAATTCCAATACATTTTTACCCCAGAAAGATGACTTCATCATTTTTACATGTAATAATAGTATCGTTACATACATTGTGAAAGAAGTACAAAAGGAGCGTTATTAATGAATTTAGCTAAATTTCCGAGAAAAAAATATACAGAATCATATACACCAATTGAAAAATTAAACAATTTTTCTGAAGCACTTGGTGGGCCGACTATTTATTTTAAACGAGATGATTTACTTGGTTTAACAGCTGGTGGTAATAAGACGAGAAAGTTAGAGTTTCTAGTTGCGGATGCACAGGCAAAAGGTGCAGATACGTTAATTACAGCAGGTGGTATTCAGTCAAACCATTGCCGCCTAACACTTGCAGCTGCGGTGAAAGAAAAAATGAAATGTATTCTTGTATTAGAAGAAGGGCTTGAGCCAGAAGAGAAGCCAGATTTTAACGGAAACTATTTCTTATATCATTTACTAGGTGCTGAAAATGTAATTGTTGTACCAAACGGAGCAGATCTTATGGAAGAGATGCATAAAGTCGCGAAAGAAGTTAGTGAAAAAGGTAATACACCATATGTAATACCAGTTGGTGGATCAAATCCTACTGGTGCAATGGGATACGTTGCTTGTGCGCAAGAAATTATGGCACAATCATTTGACCAAGGAATTGATTTCAGTACAGTTGTTTGCGTAAGTGGTAGTGCTGGTATGCACGCTGGTTTAATTACTGGTTTTGCTGGAACACAAAGTCACATTCCTGTAATCGGAATCAACGTAAGTAGAGGAAAAGCAGAACAAGAAGAGAAAGTAGCAAAACTTGTAGAGGAAACTTCAGCTCACGTTGGTATACCGAACTTTATTTCACGCGAAGCTGTTACATGCTTTGATGAATATGTAGGACCAGGTTACGCGTTACCAACGCCAGAAATGGTGGAAGCAGTTCAATTACTTGCGAAAACAGAAGGTATTTTACTCGATCCAGTGTATACAGGTAAAGCGGTAGCGGGATTAATTGACTTAATTAAAAAAGGTACATTTAATAAAGAAGATAACATTTTATTCGTACATTCAGGTGGTTCACCAGCTTTATATGCGAATACGTCTTTATTTGCGTAAGTATGAAAAGCATTGGGTATCCAATGCTTTTTTGTTATATAATGGAATTATTCTGGAATGAGAAGGGAGTTTATATGAGTACAAATGTAAAATGGACCATATATACGGTACTTAGCATTTCTATTCTGTTAATTTTATTTGTGGCTTATGGAATTTATTTATATCTCACTTAAGCGAAATGGTAAGCAAACCAAAGGAAAAATAAAATAATTGCTGTGTTAAATAGGGTAAAACATAAACCGATAATGGCTAAAATTTTCTTCTCAGCTCGGCTACAAAAAGAGACGACTGCTAATGGGATTGCTATAATAGCGGAAGCTAATATGAAGTAGGCGAAAGGCGCGACATATTCTACTCCAACTCTGTCTAAAATAGGTGAGAAGAGAAAGAGGTTAATAGTAACGAATATACTTACAATGAGAAACGTATAACTTTTCCAAGTGTATGTTTGTAACTGCATAGAACGACACTCCTTCCTCTTTATTGTTTATATTTCTAAGTTTAGAATAATTACCTTTATTTTACAATGTGAGATATTTTGTATTGAAAAGAGGGTATTCATATGAGAGTTAGAAATTGGTCTCTAGTTTTTATTGCTATCTGTATATTCATAGTAACTGGCTGTTCAAATATATCAGGAAATGAAGATCAAAGAATCGAAGTGCAAAAACATATTGGTGATAATGAATATGAAGATCTTAAGGTAGTGAAAGATAATAACGAAGTGTTGCAAGTAAAGAAAATATTAAATGATACTAATTTTGAAAATAAAAAAGTGGAAATGTCTCGGCCAGCTGATTATCACTTTATTTTTCAATTTAAAAATCCGAAAATAGAGGCGAAAGCTGTTTTGTATCAAATTTGGGTAAGCACTAATAAGGGGAAAATGGAAATCAAGGCGGGGGATAATCGGTACGCTCAATTAGAAGGGAAACATGCAGCCACTTTGTTTCGGATTGTTACAGGGGAGAAGTTAGCTGAATAAACGTATATGGGGTTATAGGAATTCAGTTTGTATTTTTCATTTTGAGAGATACTTAGTTTTCAACAAAAATAGCTATCTTTTTATATTGGAATAAACATTGAGAATCGGATAAAATGGAAATTGGACATAGACTTGATGAGCATGAGGTTCTACGCTTATAAGCGGATTCATACACTTTAAGGTGTGCATGAATCTGCGAATGGATAATAAAACTAGGAAATATATTGTTTTTATAAAGATTCGATGTTATGTTTAATTTTCTCAATATAATATTTTCCTTATATAGGAGTGGCTATTTGAAGAAATTAATATTATTAGTTTTATTGGCTACATGCTGTCTCACCATTGCAGGATGTTCTAATAATAGGATTACAACAAAGGATGAGTCTAAAACTTCAACATCTGTAAAGATTAAACGTATCAACAAAGCGTGGTACAAACATATTTAATAGTTTTAAGAAACTTGAAATTGTTGATGATAAAGGTCATAAGGTGAAATTCGTTAGGCTGATAGTAAATGTTGTGAAACCTGGTGAAAAGCGGGAAGCATAGTTTGCATTTGAATTTATAAAAAATGCGACATTAAAATATTCACAAAAAAGAGTCTACATGTAGTCCTTTTTTTGTGGATATTTTTCATAAATAATAGACATTCTATGGTGCCTTCCTCTGATTTGCACCATCCGAAAATTATTTTACCAAGTTAAGTAGTGTCGCCCTTCAAAATTCGGCGAATGCGAGGGACACGTAGTAGCTCGATTGATATGGTCCTTTTTTCACTTTATCTACCATCTTAATGTATCTGTCTATTAAAAAATCTAACTTTAATCGATTAAATGAGATGAAATCTGTTAAAAATAATGAAATTTCAGGAAAAATAAGGTACACTATTCAATGGTTTTGGTTTAAAATCGATTGACGTTAATGTATACGGGGGAAAGATTGATGAACAACAATACAGTAAATGAATCTGTGGAAGAAGTTGAGAAAAAACGGGTAAGATCAAAAAAACGCTTTACAAATTGGAAGCTTATCGCTGCGGGTGGCGGTGTAATTGCACTTCTTATTGGAGGAATGAGTTATTATCAGGCAACTCACTTCAATTCGAATGTTACGATTAACGATACAAAAGTCGGTGGTTTGAACGCTGATGAGGCGATACAGAAATTAAAAACATCTGGATTAGCAAATAAAGTCTATATTGATCAACAACAAATTTTAGATGAACAAGATACAAAAACGGAGCTAACGGAAAAAGATTTGCCACAAGTTAAGAAACTATTAAAAAGCCAGTGGACATTTTTCCCTTCCGCAAAGGAAAAAGGTTATTCATTGCTACCGGAAAAAGCGGATCAGTATCGTAGTGAAACGATGAAAAAGCTTGTAGAAGAAAAACTTGTTTCTATGAATGAAAAATTAAAAGCGCCTCAAGATGCTATGGCGAAGCTCGAACAAGGAAAAGTTGTAATTTCGAAGAGCGTTGATGGAAAACAGTATGATGTTACGAATCTACTAAAAGATTACGATAAGCAGAAACATAAAAGCGAAATCCATCTGAAGTCTGCATACATACAGCCTATTAAAGAAGACGATCCAATCATCAAAAAAGAAGAGAAAGCATTACAGAATCTTCTTGGGCAGTCCGTTGATTATAAAGTGCAGGATGAAGTGTATTCATTAAAAGCGAAAGATCTAATTCAAAATGCCTCTATGTCAAAGAATATGAAAGTGACAATCGATGCGAGCGAAATTAAGAATAAGATTACTGAAATTAATAAGGCAAAATCTACATTACATAAAGACTTCGCTTTTAAAACACATTCTGGTTCAGTCATATCAGTAAAAGGGCAAGGATACGGCTGGGCACTAGATGTGGAAAAAGAAACAAAACAAGTTCAAGAAGCCTTTGAGAAAGGCGAAAAATCGCTTTCTGCTTCTAATATTCACGGGAATGGTTGGGAGAAGGAAGGAATCGGCTATAAAACAACATCGAATAATGGCATCGGAGACACATATGCAGAAGTTTCAATTGCAGATCAACAAATTTGGATTTATAAAGATGGGGAATTAGTCGTCACAACAAATGTAGTAACGGGTAAACATAGCACGAGTGAAGATACATCACCAGGTGTGTGGTACGTTCTATATAAACGAACACCATACACGCTGAAAGGAAGCGCAGTAGGTAAAGCTGATTATGCAGTTAAAGTAGATTACTGGGTTCCATTCACAAATAGTGGTCAAGGATTCCATGATGCAGGATGGCGAAAAGACTGGGGAAATAATGCTTATTTAACAGGGGGATCAGGTGGGTGTGTAAACCTTCTGCCTAACGTTGCAAAAACTGTATACGATAGTTTGAACACGTATGATCCAGTTATTGTGTACTAGAAAATAGCTACGTATCAAGAAATAAGGCAGGAAATTTTACCTGATGGTACATGAAAATACACCTCGTGAAATTGCATACTAAGTGTGCAATTTCAATGGAGGTGTTTTTTGTTTGAAAACAAGAGTTCATTGCTTATAAGAAACAAAGTAGGAAGAGGTTGAAGTGAAGAAATAGGTATTCAAACAGTCAATAAAATTGACATTGAATATCATTTTCACTTATTATGGAATCATTGCATTTAATTAGACATGACTTTTTTATTAATATAATAGATTTCTAATAAGGTGTCCCATTTAAGAATTTAAACGTAGGAAAGGGTAATATAAAAATGAACTGGAAAAAAGGCGGATTATGGATTATTATTTTTTTCATTGTAAAAGGTACGATTTCTACATTGTTAATCGTTACAGGTGCTAAATATTTTGATTTATCATTTATGCAACTTTTCGTACTAATACTGGTCTTATTACTGATTTCTCTCATAAGCCGAAAATTGCTGTATAAACATAAACAAAACAAAAAGCAAAAAGAACTAAATATATAATGAAGCCCCAGAGACCTTTGGATTTCTGGGGTTTTATTTCGATAGTTTTTTCTACATGCGTATCAACTTAAAAGAACAGGTTATCCAGAATGATAAAACCGATGGTGTTTAAAATGCGTCAGGTATTTTTACATAAGGATTGAAGAATCTTTATTCTGGAGCTACACACATTCATAAATTATGCTTGTTTTTCCATTGGTAGTTTAAAGGTGAAAGTACTGCCTTTTCCCAATTTACTTTCAACCGTAATTTCTCCTCCGTGTAGTTCTACAATCCATTTTACCATCGACAATCCTAAACCTGTGTTTCCGGTGCTTGAAGATGTTCGTGCTGCGTCAACTCGATAGAATCGGTCCCATATTTTAGTAATATGTTGCTCGCTGATGCCTATGCCATTATCGGAGACTTTACCTATTATGTTGGTTTCATCTCCGAACAATTGCACATGTACAGTTCCGTTCGCTTTACTATAAGCAATCGCATTTGTTAGTAAATTCATTAATAAACGCATCATCAATGTTTGATCTGCTTTCATAAACAGGTCTTCCTCTATATTAGTTGTTATATCAATCGAAGCTTCTTGAACCATTAATGAAAGCTCTTCTACAACAATTTCCGTTAATTCACTCATATTGATACATTCAAATTGAAGAGTATTATGCTTTCCTTGATCAGCTCTTGCTAATAATAAAAGTTGTGAGATTAGCGCGGACATTTTACGTGATTGCTTTAAAATTACTTCTAACGATTCTTCCATTTCTTTCGGATTATTTCTCTGCAATAAAGCGTATTCGCATTGCGAAATAATAACAGATGTTGGTGTTCTTAATTCATGAGATGCGTCAGATGTAAATTGTTTTTCACTTTCAAATGATGTTTCCAATCGCTCAAACATTTTGTCAAAGGTTTGTGCTAAATGATACATTTCGTCTTTTGGTGAACCGTGTAAATTAATTCTCTTGGAAAGGTCTTTACCATCACCAATTTTACTGGCTGAATCACTCATTTGTTGCACAGGTCGAAACGCTCTTTGTGTAATAAAATATCCTCCCACTGCGGCAATGAGAATAAGTAATGGGAATGAGATAAGTGTTACGACAATAAACGTATTCATCGTTGAGGATAATTGGCTCATCGTCATTATTCCACGAATCCAGACTTGCTCATCGCCGCCTGCATTATGGAGAAAATCATATACAATCCATTCTTTATTATCGTCTGTAATGGTTTGTATTTCATCGGATTTAAGCGATATCTTTTTATTAAAGCTTGTTGGACTATTTCCTGCCAGCAGCTCACCTTGTTTATTATAAATGATGATATTTACTCCATCTTCTAAGGTTTTAAAATCATCGTCCATTTTTAATTGTCCATGCTTATATTCGATATCTTCCATGCTTTCTTTTACTGTGTTCTTTAATTGAACTTTCATATTAAAAAGCAAAACTTTATCTGAAGAAGTTAAAATAAAAGCTAACACGAGTGCCATAATAATTACAATTAGCCCCGTATACCACAGGGTTACTCTCATTTTGATGGATAGTCTTTTCATGATTCCACTCGCAATACGTAACCAGTTCCTCGTACTGTATGAATTAACTTCGTTTCAAACTGGCTATCAATTTTTTTGCGAAGATAGCGGACGTAAACATCAATAATATTCGAGCCACCTTCATAGTCGTAATTCCACACATGTTGCTCAATTTTATCTCGTGTCAACACAACTTCTTTATTACGAATCATATATTCTAAAATAGAAAATTCTTTACTGGAAAGAGTGATAATTTGGTCGCCTCTTGTTACTTTATGCATATTACAATCTACCACTAGGTCAGCGATTTCAAACACATTAGATGTGTTTCCTGTATTTCTTCGCATTAACACTCGAATTCTTGCTAACAGTTCGTCAAAAGCAAACGGTTTTACTAAATAATCGTCCGCACCTAAGTCGAGTCCTGTTACGCGATCATCAATTGTATCTTTAGCTGTAAGAAGCAAGACAGGAGTTGTATGATTGTCCGCGCGTAATCTTTGTAATACTTGTAAACCATCTATTCCGGGAATCATAATGTCAAGTACAATCAAATCGTAGGTAGCCATGTTTATATAATCCAAGGCATCTTCTCCATTCCCACATGCATCGACACTATAATGTTCTGCATTTAATCGTTTTACCAATATATTTTGTAAGTCTTGTTCATCTTCGACAATAAGAACTCGCATTAACATTCTCCTTTTCTTCTTATTAATATGTATCAGTATAATTCCAAAACATTAAAGAAAGATTAGAAACTATTTAATTATATCATTTTATTTTTTTGTACATTAATCTTCCTTTAATGTTTGTTCAGTAATATAAAGGCAAGGATAAGGTGCACATGTAAAGGGAGGAAAACAGAATGAGAAAGTGGATGTTGATTGGAGCAATGTCTTGTTTATTCTTAACAGCTTGTTCTACTCAAGCTGATAACAATACAGAAGTACAACAACTGAAAGTGGAAAATGATACATTGCAAAAAGAAAGTTCTCAACTACAACAAGAACTAAACAAAACAGTGCCTGCTACGAATGATACGAAGCAAATACAAGATTTAAAAAACGAAGTCACATCTATCGTTGAAAAGGCAAATAACACGAAACCAGTTGGAGCTAAAGAAGAAAACTTAAATACGTACTTTGCAGCAAAAAAAGAAATTGATCAATTAGATGACAAGATAGATCTATCTGATAATCAGCTTGAAGCAGATTATCACGCCGGAACGATAACTATTGAACAATATAAAGCGCAAGAAAGAGAACACGATACACTGGAAGATCAATTAGAACAAGCAGAAAATGCGCTTGAAGCAAGATTTGGAATAGATGATTAATTATTAAGGAGTGGATGAAAATGTTAAAACATAAAAAGAAAATAATAATAAGTGTAATTGCTATTTTAGTAAGTGGTATTGCTATTGTTGGTGGATATTATGGTATGGGTTACAATTATGCAAAAAAGAATGAAAACTACACAGAGAAACAAGTTCGTGAAATTTCTTTAGCGCATACAAATGGAGAAATTATGAATGTGAAAAAAGAATTCGAATTAGAAGATGACAACTTAGCACAATCTACATTTGAATATGAAGTGGAAATCAAGACACCTGATAATCTGTTAAATAGTTTAAAAGTTAGTGCTAGAACAGGTACAATAGAAATCAATCATGAAGATTAAAAAATATCGCATATTTGAAAAAACTCCTAACAAAATTTGTTAGGAGTTTTTTCATGTTGATACGCTACTATTTTAAAAGGGGGATCGCTACAACACAATCAAGCTAATATTTTGATGTCCCCAAAAACAAAAAATTTATTTCTTCACAGTTAGTTGTCTATGAGAATTGAGTTCATTTTTTGTGTTTGGATATTCGCTATTCTTAGCTTGATGGCAATGTGGCTCTACCCCTTATAAACCGTGAAAAAATCTTTCAAATAGCTCTAACTTGCACAATGCTTCCCGTTAATATAATACGCTGATTCTGTGAAAACCGTAAATACAACCTCTACTTCTGGAAGTCCAAAATCCATTACATATGTAGTAATGGCCTTGGCAAATCGATCACGAATTTCCTGTCCACGCTCGAACCATTTCACTTCAATAAGAGGAAACGCTTCTATTTCTTCTCCATTGAATACAAACGTAGAACTTGGTAGTTCCAACGTAAAATTATCCGTACCACACTCACAAATCTCTGCGAGCTCTTCTACTAATGGCTTGCTTATGTGTTTTAATTGTTCAGTAGTAATTCCACGAAATACAACATGCGGCATATGAATCCCTCCGTTAAATAGCTTTATATTTGCTCACATCATAACACAATTTATTTTACTGCACTAATATCATTGGTACATTTCAATGACATTCTTAAGAATGATCATATGTTATTGAAGCAATACATGTATTATAACTATTTAAAACATTTGAAAGCTCGGTAATTGGGTAAATAAAAAAAGCCTTATCATTCTACCTGTAAGGAGGTAGGAGGGGAGGCCTCTGAAAAAATGAAAATACGTAAATAGTTGGAAATATTTTCATGTTGTAAGGCCTTTAGTTATGAATATTGGAATAAATATTAAGTATTCAACAGTTCAAATAAAACGAGTCATCTTTTTATTTGAAGAAAAAAGATGACTCGTTTTATGCTAAAATTCATTTAGTGTATATTTTCGTTAAAATGTGGGTGGGACCCCTTTTAACAAAACCGGAGTGGAAATGATGAGTATAAACAGTTTTGTGGGATTGATAAAGGACGACTTATTAAAAGAGGTAAGCATAAGAAGTGAGGATGAATTCGAGCCTGTAGTAGTTAAAGATATTCCTAGACTTTGGAAGTGTTTAGGGATAGGTAATTATGCCGCAGTATTTATGCACAAAGAATACAAAGATTGGGTAGTGAAAGTTTACGCACGAGAAGGAGAAGGAATTGAAAAAGAGTCAGAAGTATACCGAAGAATCGGAAATCATCCTTCTTATTCGAAGCTTATATATAAAGGAGAAAATTTCATAGTATTGAAACGTTTAAAAGAAATTACCTTATACGATGCCCTTCATAAGGGGATTAAAATTCCTAAGCAGGTAATCTTTGATATAAATGAAGCTTTAGAGTATGCAAGGGAACAAGGATTAACTCCTTGTGACGTTCACGGGAAAAATGTGATGATGGAAAACGGAAGGGGATATGTAGTCGATGTATCTGATTTCTTAAAAACAAAAGAAGATAGTAAGTGGAGAGACCTAGAAAAGGCATATTTTACATTTTATTTGCCTTTCATTTATAAATTGCCTTTCCCTATTAAAATACCGTATTTTATATTAAACATTGTTAGACGTTCGTATAGAAAATATAAGAAGCTTAAAAAGAAATTCAAATTGTAAAAGGACTACATACTTATCTTTAGGTTAGGTAAGTGAACCACTAGTAAACAAAAGGACCGTACATTTTAGATATGTCTAATATGTACGGTCCTAATTTTATAACTTTATGAAGTAATCAGTAAGCTTTACATTTCCTTTTTCACGCAATTACTTATTTTTTTCTCTCTTTTCAATTCTTCTTTTAAGAGAAGCAATGACACATTTTGATTGTTCTCGTTTTGTTTAAACCTAGAGTCCACAAATACTTTTTCTTGTTGATTTCGCAAGAATTGATGCGTTTTTTGAGCTCTGTATGGTTATACAGTGTGGTTTTACTCACTCCGGCTTCTTTCTGTCACACTCTTGAAGTTAATTATATTTTTCTACGTACTAAATAAAAAGCTAAGGACCCCATAATAACAGGTGCAACGAAATCAAAGAAATGGGAAAAATTAAAAGGAAAAAGAAAAAGAAATGGTATAAGTGTATAGATAACTGCTAGTCCTATAAATATAGGAATTCCAAATTGCAATTCTCTACATCGTTTGATTTTCCTGTATAACACTTCCCCAATTAGACAGGCTACAAGAGCCGGTATACTACCATAAGTGACGATCGTTTTAATGAATCCTAATACAACGTTCGGGTGAATAAAGCTAGGATGAGAAATATATGAAATCAAGAACCATCCAAAAATAAAAGCAAACAGATTTGCAGCATAACTAATTACAAATTTTATCAACGTAATCATCCTCACAGTTTTCTAATATTAACTCCATTGTATGACATAACGTCCTATTAACAGTAGTCAATGATGCATATAATTTTCGTTTTTGGGGGATGTGCTTTTCTTAACTTGATAGCGATGGGGTGAGTCCTGAATTGTGGGAAATCTCCATACTTCTATTAACCCGTTAGTTAAAGAAGAATTTCTTCCACAACTCTTAAGTTATTATAATATGAAAAAATGAAATTCTCCTTCTGCAATTCATTCAAATTGGCCAATCATCGCATCTTTTGAATGCCCTGAAAGTGCGTAAACAAAATAATTAACATATCCTATGCAAGAAAGTTGGGCTAGTTAATCGCATATGTTTTATTGAAGGGATGTGATTGAATTATGGAAAAGCCGAATTGGGGAATTGGAGGATTAGTATTTGTTGGCTGCATGTTTCTTGGCGGAGGAGTGGGATCTATATTAGGCGATACGCATGCTGGATGGCTAATAGGGATGGGGGCTGGATTTATTGGGATGGCTTTAACGAGACTGATCAGAAAGTAATATAACGGGATTCTGCTCCCAGTAAATAAGGAAATATGTATGTAATTCATGGCATAATAGCTTTGTAAATTATAGTTAGAACCTTCTCTTTTCTAAATTTCTCCATACATAGATATGATTCTCAAGTCGGAGGATGGCACCTTAGGGTGTTTTTTTTGTGCTCTCTAAAAATGCCTTACCATATAATAGACTTCGTTAGATTTCGATAATATTTTTTGTAATAGAATAGATTCATTACCGTTTCAGACCTATGTATTCATTCATAACCTAACAGTAAAAGGGGGAATGATTCAAGGTATGGCGTTTCATGATGAATTAATTTGTCAACAGTTTGCAAGAATTATAGGTGGCCAAGAAGGGTTCGCCGGTGGAAAATGCGTGGCTACAATAAATCGGGATGAAATACAAGCAACTATCTTAGGAAAACGTTTTAGAGTAACAACTTCCTTCTCATTCGAATCACGAGATAATAGAACTGGACGAGCATTATGTTTAGGTCGGGTAGCGCTATTGCAAAGAGAAGTTAATGGGTTTGTTGCTACAATTATTAAACAAGGAATAATCGTTTCGTCTATACACAATGAGTGGTTATGTGATGAGCCGAATTTAATTTACGTTAATATCGAAGACGTTGATGATCCGCTAAGCTTCGCAAGGAAAGTTAGAAAAGCGTTATGTAATTAACCAATCTATTTAGTTAAATGAGCGATATAAAAGGATCTTTAATTGAAAGATCCTTTTATACATAAGATGAAGGTTTTTCCTTGTATTTCATTAATTAAGTTCACATGATTAGCAAACGAACGTAATTCCTGTGCACGAATTGATATAATAATTTCCGCTTTTATTGTAGTGTCAGTCTTTTAGTAGAAATTAAATATTTACGACAAATTTTGACGAAAAATACATATATTTTTGTTATGCTATGAAAGTTATTAATTTGTGATGTATATATAGGAGGATTTTTTAACGAATTTCCCGAAAGAATTCTCCTTCCTGGGGCGTGTGAAGGACGTAGCCCAACGATAGGTGGGAGATGAATTTCGGTTTGGCGCAGCCAAAAGGCTTTGCCTTTTATTTTCACCTCCAATATAATCAATCTTATAAAGGGTAAAGGTTGGTATATCAATGAAGTTAGATAGCAATAATCATTCAGTGTTCTTATTGTATTATCACCTTGTATTGGTCGTGAAATACAGAAGAAATGTATTTGATGATGATATATCGGACTATGCAAAAGATATGTTTATTCAACTATCTGAAAACTATAATATTACATTAATATAATATAATCATGATGTAGACCATGTGCATATCTTATTCAAGGCACATCCGAATACAGAACTGACAAAGTTCATTAATACTTATAAAAATTCAAGTTCTCGACTCATCAAGAGAGACTTTCCCCATGTGAGAAAGAAACTTTGGAAAGAAATGTTTTGGTCAAGAAGCTTTTGCTTGATTACTATGGGTGGTTCACCGATAGATGTAGTAAAGAAATATATTGAAAATCAAGGGGAAAGTGAGGTGTAGGAAATGTTAAGATCATACAAATATCGTATCTATCCAAATAAAGAACAACAAATGTTTTTCTCAAAAACATTTGGATGTGTTCGATTTGTATACAACAAGATGCTTGCAGATAGAATCAA
>NZ_JAKVPU010000030.1:0-1873 GCF_022487605.1 Bacillus sp. ES1-5
CATGACTAAGTACCTCCCTATTTATCGCTATCTTTTCCCCAAATTTTATATCCACCTGTATGGCCGGTATCATGATGAGTCTGATAATCTACAAGTTGCATTCTCCCAGCATCTTGATGATGATGCCATGTATAATGCTCTGGCGTTTTCCCCATTTTAAATAATTGAATTTCTTCCTCTGTGAATTTTAAAGCTAATTCAGGATTTTCCATTATTTGCTCATATAATGCCTTACTACACTTTCTAGACTGTGTTGTTCTAGACTTTTTGAAATCTGCCTCTTTTAATAGTACCTCACCTTTTGATTCAAAAATAGGAAATCCGCCAGCATCGTATGGAATTCCTGTAACTGGGTGCTTGTCTCCTGCCAAGTCACCTTTTCGCAAACGTATTGTTTTTGGACCATTCGCGCCTTCGTAAGTATACGTAGCTGCTTTCTGTAAATATTGTTGTGTACTACCGACACCTGCATATGAGAGATGATTACCACCCTTAAATTCATAATTTTTTAATATATGTAATGCATTTCTGTATGCCGGGGAATTAGTTACAAGAGATTTCCCTTTAGTAAGCCCTGTAATAGCAGTTACCTTACCTGCTTGGCCTACTTTATCTAGACCTTTGCTATCAACAAAGCCTGTGAGTAGCGTAGTGACTGCGTAAGCTGCATAATGTTCTCTGCTTTCTAGATCTCCATTCCAAAAATTATTCATACATGTATCTGATACAGTATTCCATGCAGCGGGAATAGTCTCCCTATAGTTTACAATCGTATCTCGCATATTTAACCAGGTTTCTTTATCTCCTAAAGCTACGAATCCTTCCCATGCATCTACAGCACCATCTATAAAACCGGTGAAAATACCAGTCCACGCAGAATTTAAATCCTTTTTATTGAAAAATGACTCTTCTGATTTTGGAGGAAGTTTTCCACACATGGCACCTTCTTGAATATCAGAGTCAACTATATTTCCGCAATACAATGCATCCGCCTCTCGGAATTTAACAGCTGCACGTTCTCATTCTTCTGCGATTTTATCTAATTCTTGCAGAACATTGAACATCATTGGTTTTGTTTCATTGAACATTTGATAAAAACGATTACTTATTGCTCCGCTCCATTGAGAGGCTATATACTCTGTTTGATTGTATAAGTCTTTATGTATATGTTCTAATGATGACCTCGTATTTCTTATAATTTTAGCTGCTTGTTCTAATTGTTCTGGTGATACCTTTATTTGAGTTCTCATTCCATCCCTTCTTTTCGTATATATTATAAAAATTATGACATATGCATTGTTACTGCTATAATTTGAAAATTAGTATTTTAAGCACGCTACCAACGCTTGCTTCATAGGACTTTAATAAAGACATTAATGATTGGTTTTTCAATCTGCTAAAATATATAATGAACATGAGCACATAGACTATAAATCATAATATAATTACATACATATTTAATGATTAAATTTATAAATTACTTGCGGGCATTTATAGGAGTTAGGTAATAGAAAGGTCAAATTTTTTAAAAAAAGCGTTAAAGATATTTATCTTCAATACTTTCTGCAATAATAAGTTTTAAAATAAAATATAAACTATAACGTATTCTAATTATGGTATAATATAGCTAGTAACTGAAGGCGTGTGGTGGGAGGTTGCAGCCTTTCTTTCTCTTAATTTAGAGAGAAAGGAGGTGTAACCGATATGGAATTTTTACAACAATTATTACAGGATGCTACGAAACTATTCGTAACAGTGTTCATAACAACTTTTGCTACTGCTTATGCTAACAAGCTAGTGGCAAAACGTAATAATAAAAGTAAAAGAACCACCCAGACGTCTGCCAAACGTAAGAAAGGTGGTTCAAAGAAAA
>NZ_JAKVPU010000031.1:0-1798 GCF_022487605.1 Bacillus sp. ES1-5
TCATAGTATTCCCAGGTTCGAACTGTGATGTCGATATGTTCCATGCAATTAAAGATGAGCTTGGTGAAGAAGTAGATCCATAATTACCATAAACATTTGAGCATAGTTTCAATATATATCAGTCTCCTATGTAAGTGGCTTCCATAATGCTAAAGCGAATATCCAATTCGAGTCACCATTTCCTTGATGGTTTTGAACAGCTTCATACACTTTCCCTTGATGTTCTACTTTATCTCCCTTTTTATATGCCTTCTTCGAATCCCATTTTTCATAAGATTCATTTTGATTTTTTGTTTTTATTGGGAGAATATTACTTTGAATTGATGTATTTCCAGCTGCATCTACGGCCTTCACTGCATATTTATATTCCTTATTAACTGTTAAGTTTTGATCAGTATACGTTGTTCCTTGTACTGTTTGAATCAATTGTCCATCGCGTAATACCTGATATTCTTTTACACTTACATTATCTGTAGAAGGATTCCATTTTAGCTCTACACTGTTAGAAGTAAGGTTGCTTGCATATAATTCTTGTGGCTGTGTCGGAGCCTCTGTATCTGGTTTCGGATTAACAATTTGATTTACTGTTTTCAGGCCATCCTTTGTAACTTCGTATATGGCTTTTTTTCCAAAGCTCTCTTGTTTACTATTATCGACATTCATAAAAGTTGCTCTATGCACACCTTCTATATGTGTTAACTCAATATAATCTCCTACTTTGACTGGAACTTTTTGCAGTTCAGCATTTTGTTGTTTGTTTCCATAAATGTCTTTCTTATATACTACTTTTCCTGATGCATTTTGTACTTTAATACTCGCATATGTTTCATTAAAATAATGGTGCGGTATGCCTTCTTTTAAGTCGATTTGCATTTCTTCTGTCGACTTATTGAAATTGACTTTAGCAAACTCGAAATCACTAATTCCTTTTAGTGACCATGCAAACTGGTTTCCTTCTAAAATATTAGAAGAGTTCGGTATATCTGGATTAAAACCTAAGTTATCTAATATAGATTTTAGATCAGGTAAAACACCTATTCTATCATTCCATGGATCTTGAGATTTTGTTCCTGTATTTGGATTACTTAAGATATTTCTTAATTCGGCTGGTGTATAAGGAGAACCTCGGTGTTCTTTAGCAATACCTTGAATCGAAGTTGCTGCCCCAGCAATAATTGGTGAAGCACTTGATGTTCCACTAAATGTTGATGTATATAAATTTGTAGTATTTTGACTTGGATTTGCTGACGTTGTATCAACATTTTCTCCCCATCCATATACATCTAATCGACTTCCATAATTTGAAAACCATAAACGTTTATGTGGAACAGTTGATGATCCCGCCCCAACCATAATAGCACCTGAATCCTTGAAGTCTGGACTATTTCGATTTAAGATTTTTTTTCCATTACGATCTTTAAAATTATCCAAGTCGTTTGAACCATTTGCGCCAGCTTCTATAATAATAATCCCTTTATCTGTTCCAGCTCGTATTGCATCAAAGATATCTGGCTGTACTTCAACAGGTAAATATTTATCTCCATATCCATCATAAGAAGCTTGTGCCTCTAATAATAAAATATCCCCAGCTTGTAAATTATGTACAGCATTTACTATCGCATCAGCCGTATTATACGACCCATCACCTCTTATTTGGGATACTACTTTTACCTTAGCCTTTGGTGCAATTCCTATATTACCAACCTTATTATCTTCAGCAGAAACAATCCCAAGTACAGAAGTTCCATGGCCAACGTGTTGATCTATATTTCTACCAGATATAAGCTCAACTTTTTGA
>NZ_JAKVPU010000033.1:0-1573 GCF_022487605.1 Bacillus sp. ES1-5
TTTCGTTGATTTTGGAATTGTGATTACTCCATTTTGAAGATCCCAACGTAAAATAACTTGCGCTGTTGTTTTACCGTGTTTCTCAGCAATTGCTTGTAATGTTTCGTTATCTAATAATTGACCTTGCATTAATGGTGACCATGCTTCCATTTGAATACCTTGTTCTTTACAGAAAGCTTGTAATTCTTTTTGTGTCAAACGAGGGTGGTATTCTACTTGGTTAATCATTGGCTTGATTTCTGCATCTTTCATTACATCTTGTAAGTGATGGATTTGGAAGTTACTTACACCAATTGCACGTACACGCTCTTCTTTATAAAGTGTTTCTAGCGCTCTCCATGTATCTTTATATTTTCCTTCTACAGGCCAGTGAACAAGGAATAAGTCTAAATAATCTAGTTCTAATTTTTTTAAGCTCTCTTCATATGCTGCAATTGTTTCTTCATATCCTTGGTCTGCATTCCACACTTTTGAAGTAATGAATAAATCTTCTCTTGAAATACCAGTTGCCTCGATACCTGCACGGATTCCTTCACCTACAGCTTTTTCATTTCCGTAAATTGCAGCTGTATCGATGCTGCGGTATCCTGCTTTAATCGCTGATTTTACAGCTTCTACAAGTTCTGGTCCTTCTTCTACTTTAAATACACCTAAACCGAACCAAGGCATTTCTACACCATTATTCAATACTGCTTTACTTTGTAAATTTTTCATTTTATTTTCTCTCCTTTTATTTTACTTGATCTCGTTTTTCTAATGTCATACTCCACGCTGTTAAAAGAACAGCAGCTACTACCATAATGCCGCCTACCCAAGCAGTATGGATTAACCCTAATGAATTCGTTACAAGGCCACCTATATAAGAACCTAAAGCAATCCCTGCGTTAAATGCGGCAATGTTAATTGCTGAAGCAACATCAACCGCACTCGGAACAAAGCGCTCTGCCAATATAACTACATATACTTGTAGCCCGGGAACATTCATAAATGCGAATAGTCCCATGAAAATAATTGTGATTAATCCAGCTACTTTAAATGGCGCTGTAAATGTTAAAACAAATAATATAATCGCTTGAATCAAGAACATGTAAAATAGTGCTCGAATCGGATTATGATTCGATAATTTTCCACCGACCATATTCCCTATCGCAATGGCGATTCCATACACTAATAAAATGATAGTAACAGTACTTGCTTCAAATCCTGTTACTTCTTGTAATAGTGGTGATAAATACGTAAATGTTACGAATGTACCGCCGTATCCAAGTGCAGTAATAGTGAAAACAAGTAACAGTCTTCCATTTTTAATTAGTTTGAATTGATCACGAAACGATACAGGTACACCATTTTTCAAATTAGATGGGACCAGTATGCTGTTTGCGATAAAAGCAATAATTCCAATTACAACAATCGCCATAAATGACGCTCTCCAGCCAAATTGTTGACCAATAAACGTTCCAATTGGCACACCTGTAATAGTTGCAACTGTTAATCCAGTAAACATAATCGCAATAGCACTAGCACGTTTATTCGCTGGTACAATCGCAGCTGCAATTGTAGATCCTATCGACAT
>NZ_JAKVPU010000034.1:0-1091 GCF_022487605.1 Bacillus sp. ES1-5
GTTTCATTTTTGTTATTTTCAAGATTCATTAATGTTGCGCGTGTTTTTTCCTTTACAGCGTCTCCTTCTATATGAGTTAATTCAATGTAATCTCCCATTTTTACAGGCACTGTTTGGGTTTCAGCATTTTGTTGTCTATTTCCTATGATTTCCTTATTGTACATAACGCTACCAGACGAGTTCTGGACTTTAATACTTGCATATGTACTATTGAAGTAAGAATGCGGTACGCCTGCTTCTAATTTGATTTTCAGCTCTTCTGCTGTTTGATTATAATCTTCTTTTGCAATTTCTCGATCACTATATCCTTTTAATGACCATGCAAATTGTTTTCCATCTAGAATTGTTGTCTCTGGCATTTTTTCTACTTTCTTCAAGCCTTCTTGTGTGACTTCATACATTGCTTTTTTTCCAAAGCTTTCTTGTTTACTATAATCTACATTTGTTAAAGTAGCTCTATGCACACCTTCTAGATGTGTTAACTCAATATAATCTCCTACTTTAACTGGAACTTTTTGCGATTCAGCATTTTGTTGTTTGTTTCCATAAATATCTTTATTGTATACTACTTTGCCTGATGCATTTTGTACTTTAATACTCGCATATGTTTCATTAAAATAATGATGCGGTACGCCTGCTTTTAAGTCAACTTGCATTTCTTCAGCCGACTTATTGAAATTTATTTTAGCAAACTCAAAATCACTAATCCCTTTCATTGACCATGCAAACTGGCTTCCTTCTAAAATATTATTTGCATTAGGTACATCTGGTTTAATCGGATTAGAATCCGTCCCCTTCCAAATTTCTGCTGTTAAAATCGGATAGCCTAATGCAGCCACTTTTTGAATGGTATCATTATTTGGACGTAATCCCCACTTCTCAAAGAAAGGCATCAAATTTTGTTTGGCTACTTTTGATGCTGAGATCATAAATAATTGTTTTTTATTTTCATCAGTTTGTGGAAGTTCACTTGAAGACATGTCTCTATACAATTGATGCAATTTAGGATAGAAGTCCTCTCCATATGCTAACTGTAGTTGCCAAAGCATAACAAGCTTAACAAAAACATCACTAACTTCGTCATAATTTTT
>NZ_JAKVPU010000035.1:0-1073 GCF_022487605.1 Bacillus sp. ES1-5
CTTGCTGCATTGGTTTCTCTTCTACTCGTGATTCCACCACTACTTGCTGCATTGGTTTCTCTTCCACTTGTGGTTCCACTGCCACTTGTTGCATTGGTGCTTCTTCTACTTGTTGTACAGGCTTATTCTCTACTCGTTCGCTCATAGAAGGTTGCATTGCATTTACTCTAGCCGCATGTCTTTCCATTAATCGCGTTCTGTCTTGTTTCAACATAACAACATTAAATGGTACATGACGCTTTTTCTCACGTTTTGGTTCTTCTTTTTGTACAATTGGTTGCTCTTCTGCAATCGGTGCTTCTTCTACAACTCGTTGTTCTTCTGCAATCGGCGCTTCTTCTACAACTCGTTGTTCTTCCGCAATCGGTGCTTCTTCTACAACTCGTTGTTCTTCTGCAATCGGTGCTTCTTCTACAACTGGCTGCTCTTCCACAATCGGTGCTTCTTCTACAACTGGCTGCTCTTCCGCAATCGGTGCTTCTTCTACAACTTGTTGTTCTCCCACAATCGGTGCTTCTTCTACAACTTGTTGTTCTTCCACAATCGGTGCTTCTTCTACAACTTGTTGTTCTTCCACAATCGGTACTTCTTCTACAACTTGTTGTTCTTCCACAATCGGTACTTCTTCTACAACTTGTTGTTCTTCTGCAATTAAAACATTTGCAAAGCTTTGAACATCTTTCTTCGTTTGTTCATCAGCCTCAGCAACATGTATGAATTCATTCGTCTGTTCAATTGCTTCATTTAAAAGCATTTCTTGCTGTGTTTCCTCAAGCGCTACAGGTTCCGCTTCTGCAATTACTTCCACTTCTTTTAGCTCTTCCGCTTCTGCAATTACTTCCACTTCTTTTAGCTCTTCTGCTTCTACAATTACTTCCACTTCTTTTAGCTCTTCTGTTTCCGCAATTACTTCCACTTCTTCTGACTCTTCTGTTTCCGCAATTACTTCCACTTCTTCTCGCTCTTCTGCTTCCGCAATTACTTCCACTTCTTCTCGCTCTTCTGTTTCCGCAATTACTTCCACTTCTTCTGACTCTTCTGTTTCCGCAATTACTTCCACTTCTTCTCGCTCT
>NZ_JAKVPU010000036.1:0-980 GCF_022487605.1 Bacillus sp. ES1-5
CAAGTCCACTCTCTAAGGCTTAGATTCTTGACTTCCTTATTTTTATAACCACAGCAAGAACACAATTGGCTACTCGCATAATTCTTAGGTGCGATTATCAAATCACGACCTTTCCATATTGCTTTATAGTCAAGGTGTTCTCTGAATTTAGCCCAAGATACTTCACTGATTGCTTTTGCTAATTTGTGATTCTTTTGCATGTTCTTCACTTTCAAGTCCTCAATCACAATTACTTGGTTTTCGTTTGTGATTTCACTGCTTATCTTGTGAAGAAAATCATTGCGTTGATTCGCAATCTTCTCATGAAGTCTTGCAACTTGTAACCTGGCCTTGTTTCTATTGTTTGAACCTTTCTTTTTACGCGACAAAGAGCGCTGCAGAAAAGCTAATCTTCTTTCGGCTTTTCTCAACCATTTAGGGTTCTCATATTTCTTGCCATTAGACAATATTGCAAAGTCTTTTAGCCCAACATCAATACCAACTTTTGCATCAACTTTAGGAAACAATTGCTCATTTTCTTCTACTAAAATCGATACAAAGTATTTACCAGTAGGTGTTTGAGACACTGTAGTAGACTTAATTAATCCAAAGAATTGTCTGTGCTGTTTAATCTTTACCAAGGTCTTTAGTTTGGGCAGCTTGATATAACCACTCTCAATGTAAACCGTGCCTTTTTGGTTATTTGTTGTATAACTACGATAGTTATCTTTCTTACTTTTGAATTTCGGGAATCCAACAGATTTATCACGGAAAAAGTTAGCGTATGCTTTATTCAAATTCATTTGAGCATTCGCCAACGCAAGACTATCAACTTCCTTTAGGAATGAAAATTCAGCCTTATATTGTGCAGGCGTAGGATATGTAACAGATTTATCAAGTTTATCCTGTGATTCTTGATAAGATTTGATTCTATCTGCAAGCATCTTGTTGTATACAAATCGAACACATCCAAATGTTTTTGAGAAAAACATTTGTTGTTC
>NZ_JAKVPU010000037.1:0-897 GCF_022487605.1 Bacillus sp. ES1-5
GGGAATTCCTTTAATTGAATACATCCAAAGAGAACGGGTAGAAGAAGCTAAAAAATTAATAAAGGTGAAAGAAGAAGCGGAAGTAGGCAAGGAAATCGTCAATAAGGCAATTGTTGATGATACGAAAGATCCAACGACTTCAGAAGTAACGATCACGCCAGAATATAAAGACGGTAAGCTGAAAGCTGAGAAGTTTGTAAACAATAAGAAGCCGAAGTTAGGAGAAGAAGTAGAATACCGAATTCGTTTTAAAAATACGGTAGAAAACGGAAAACTAGCAGAGGTGCGAGTAGAAGATGCAATTCCAACAGGTCTTGAATATGTAGAAAATAGTATTAAGGCTGAAGGAGAAGCACCGGGGCCAGTAAAATTAACGGTTGAAGCTGGGGTAGTTAAAGCTAAGTATATCGATATTACGGATACGAAAGAAAGAAGTATCGTCTTTAAAGCAAAGGTGAAGGAAGAAGCAAAAGTAGGTAAAGAAATCATCAATAAGGCAATTGTTGATGATACGAAAAATCCACCGATTGAGCCGGAGGAAAGAATTACTCCGCAATATAAAGATGGAATAATTGATTTGAAGAAGACAGTAGATAATTCATCACCAAAACTAGGAGAAGAAGTGGAGTACCGCATTACATTTCATAATACGGTAGAAAACGGAAAGCTAGAAAAGGTAATGATAGAAGACACGTTGCCTGAAGGTGTTGAATACGTGAAAGATAGTTTGAAAGCAGAAGGTATAAAACCAGAGCCAGTAGAACTAAAAATGGAGAATGGCAAAGTAACTGCAACATATCCAGAAATTACGGATATGGAACAAAGAAGTATTGTTTTTAAAGTGAAAGTAAAAGAGACGGCAAAAGTAGGGGAAGCAATTGTGAACAAAGCAGTTGC
>NZ_JAKVPU010000038.1:0-814 GCF_022487605.1 Bacillus sp. ES1-5
GCGGAAGTAGTTCAGTGGTAGAATACAACCTTGCCAAGGTTGGGGTCGCGGGTTCGAATCCCGTCTTCCGCTCCAATTTTCAATATGACATGCCGGGGTGGCGGAACAGGCAGACGCACAGGACTTAAAATCCTGCGGTGGGTGACCACCGTGCGGGTTCGACCCCCGCCCTCGGCACCATATGCGCCCGTAGCTCAATTGGATAGAGCGTTTGACTACGGATCAAGAGGTTAGGGGTTCGACTCCTCTCGGGCGCGCTTTTATTAACGGGAAGTGGCTCAGCTTGGTAGAGCACCTGGTTTGGGACCAGGGGGTCGCAGGTTCAAATCCTGTCTTCCCGATATTCCCAAAAACATGGGGCCTTAGCTCAGCTGGGAGAGCGCCTGCCTTGCACGCAGGAGGTCAGCGGTTCGATCCCGCTAGGCTCCACTTATTTTTATATCTTTTATGGCGGTGTAGCTCAGCTGGCTAGAGCGTACGGTTCATACCCGTGAGGTCGGGGGTTCGATCCCCTCCGCCGCTACCATAAAGGACCTTTAGCTCAGCTGGTTAGAGCAGACGGCTCATAACCGTCCGGTCGTAGGTTCGAGTCCTACAAGGTCCACCACTAAAGCTTTATATCTCGGAGGTATACCCAAGTTCGGCTGAAGGGATCGGTCTTGAAAACCGACAGGCGGCGAGAGTCGCGCGGGGGTTCGAATCCCTCTACCTCCTCCATTTTTCTAAATTAAATATTTTATCATCGCGGGGTGGAGCAGCACGGTAGCTCGTCGGGCTCATAACCCGAAGGTCGCAGGTTCAAATCCTGTCCCCG
>NZ_JAKVPU010000004.1:0-487319 GCF_022487605.1 Bacillus sp. ES1-5
CTTTCTTGAACTGTTTTCCTTTAAAATATCGCATGTGTAATTCTCCTCGCCTCTTTTTTCTAGATTGTAACTAGGTTTAAGAAACTTTGCAACAGAACCTTAAGGACTCTATTCCTTGTTCTCTAGTACGTGCCACCCACTCTTTTAATAACGATATACTGACTTGATATTTTTGGGCAGTCAATTTAAAAGAATCACTTGTACTTAAATAATGTTCAACGGCATTTCTTTTTAATTCGAATTTATATTTTCTAGACATAATAAAACCGCACCTCCAATTGTTAGTTATTTGTCTAACAAATTGGGTGCGGTTCACACACGCTTGCAGGCATTGTGGGTGGTTCTTTTCGTTTTTCGTCGCTTTTTTTGTGTTTTCTTCCAAGACGTTGATAGGTATTTACCTACCCGTTTTGCAAAAAATACAGCGACTTCTCTAGCAATTACTTTTAAAATTACAATTATGAAAAGTATTTCCATGCAATCACCTCCTTTCTCCATAAAACGAAAGAGAAAGGATAGCAACCAACCACCCTGAAATATTCAGTTACGTTATATTAATTATACCATATTTATGGATGGATTAATAGCTTAAAAACCTTGATATGACAGTGTTTTTAAGGGTTTTTGAGTTTTGAAATCAGAAATTTGAAATGGTAAAAATAATATTTTTTTTAGAAATGATTGACATAAAACTCTATATATCATAATATTGAAATTGTAATATTAAAGAAATCAAATCCAACATTTTCATATAAACTTTAGATTTGCTAAAAGGACACACCTAAGGCGCATAATGCCATAGGTGTGTCCTTTTTTGCGTTTAAAGGCTATATAAGGAGGAATACCAACATTGAAGCCATCTAAGTTTCAAAAGAAGCAGATTGCTGCGGTAGGTTTAGCTGCTGTAACAGTAGCGGGTATCTATGGATACAATCATTTTGCAGTAGAAAATGCAGTAAAACCAACAAAGATTGTTGTAGCCGCAAAGGATATACCTGCACATACAGAGATTAAAGAAGACATGCTAGTGGAACGAACATTACCTGGTGATGCCATTCCACCAAATGCATTACGTGTAAGCAAAGAAGTTGTTGTAGGGAAGTGGACAAATGATGGGCAACCCATCACCGAAAATAGCTATCTCTTTAAAAACAAAGTAGTAAAGAAAGAAGAGTTACCGGACTCTGCCATTTTAAATTTGAAAGATGGAGAAGTTGCTTTCCCGTTACTTGTTGATTTGGAAACAAGTTCAGGGAATAGTATTATTCCTAACACATATGTGGATTTGTATTTCAAACAGGTTGTAAAAGAAGGGGACAATGAGGAGGTTGTCTTCGGTGGTCTGTTCCAACGTGTACGCGTGACTGCTGCAAAAGATAGTAATACAGAAGATGCATTTGTGCTAGAAAAGAAAGAATCAAAAGAGGAACAAGAAGGAAAACAAAAGCCAAAGGTAACGCGATTATATACATTGGCTGTTTCACCTGAACAACTTCAATACTTAAATCGTGCAAAAACACTTGGAGATGTGATTCCTGTTGCAGTTGGACAAAAGGTGAAACAAACAGGGAAAGAATTAGAACCAGCTGAAGGGTTCTCACAAATATCTGATCAAAAGAACATTTTAGACTATGTAGAGAAGCATTCGACTAATCCAATTTCTAAAAATGTAAAAGAGTATGTAGCACAGTATCTAAACGAATCCAAGTAAGAAAGGGGTTATTAAGATGGAGCGGCAAGTAAGAATCATTGCCTTTTATGCGACAAACGAAAATGTAGGAAAAAGCACATTAAGTATTGCGATGGCAAATGAATTAGCTCATTTAGGGAAAAAGGTGCTTTATGTAGAAGCAGACCAAGTAAGACCAAGCTTCGCAGTTGGAACCGGTCTTAGCCACGATAGTAAAAACATATTAGAGCTTGTAAGAAAAGAAAATGAATTCAATCTCTTGCAGTATATTTGTACCAAGCAAGATTTATTAGAGAAAAAAGTGAATCCAAGGTTGATGCAAAAATTGCACGATAAGATGGATTTTCTGGTGTTTCCATCAGGTTATAGCTTAGCTCAATTCCCAGAGATTAAAAACAAAGAATTGTTTGTAACGACATTTATAGAGTCACTTGTAGATACAGAATATGATTATATCGTTCTATCAGTACCAACTGAATTATCCGAGGTGCTGAGTTATCCAATCCTATACCAAGCAGATCTTGTTGTTCATGTGCTAAATGGAAATCCTCGTGGTGCGTTAGCTATTAAACGAGAATTAAAGCTGATAGAAGAAGCAAAGTTAACATTACCTCAAATGATTCATGTGCTAAATATGGCAGATGAGAATTATATAGAAGATATTGAAAAGCTTTCGTCTCAGAAAATTACGGTGACAATTCCATATGACAGAGATCGTACGAGTTACGAATGGGGGATGCAGTTTGGTTCTCCGCAAATTAATACAAAGATTCATCACATTATGGAAGCAGCTGGTCTTGGTATTCCATCCCAGCAATCCTCTATGAAAAAGGGTCTCTTTGGTTTACGAAATTAAAAGGGAGGCAAGGAATATGTGGGGCTATTTACAAGAAAAACAAACCGCCTTAAAACGAAATCGAGTGGATTTATATCATTTTGGTTATATGATTCGTTCCAAATCAGCTCGCAAGTTAGGAACAACCACAGTTCAACAAATTAAAGATATAACAGATGAAATTCGTGCATTTTTAGTAAAAGACCATCGTGATATCCTAAGTGAATCCTTTATGAATAAAGAAAAGAGAGCGGCTGTAGAACAAATCATTAAAAGTTTTTTATTGAGTAATCAAGTCGTTATTTCAGATGTACCTTCTGAACAGTTACTAAATATGGTGTGTGACGAAATTGTGGGGTTTGGGATTATAGAACCTTTAAAAGAAGATAAGGATGTAACTGATATTTATATCAATGGCACAAAAGAAATCATTTACGAAAAAATTGGAGAGGGAGAATGTACATTTCCTTATCGATTTGAGACGGAAGAAGAAGTGAAAGCACTAGCTTATAAGATGGTAAACAGTACATCAGAGTCATTAAATACAGCAAAGCCGTATGTGGACTGCGTGTTTCCATATATCCGCATCAATATTGCTTTAGATGAACGTGGGGGACTCGGAACAACAATAACGATTCGTAAGAATGCAGATCACCTTCGTGCTTCTGAAGAGCGTATGTTATCTACCAATCAAGCGTCAAAAGAGATGTTGGACTTTTTGGCTGCAGCCGTGAAAGCCAAAATGAATATTCTAGTTGCTGGAGCTACAGGTACCGGAAAATCAGAGTTTATGAAATATCTTGCCTCTCACATTCCGAAAGGAAAGAAAAAAGAACGTACTCTGGTAGTAGAAGATAACCCTGAATTATATTTGCATCGCATTTTTCCGGAACATCATTTTGTTCCGATGCAGTGTAGGGCATCCGAAGTAGAAGAAAATGCAATCGACTTTGATAGATTGTTAACAAATGCTTTACGGCAAGGGCCTAAGAGATTAATTGTAGGTGAATCGAGGGGGAAAGAAGCGTTAAAAATGATTAACTTCTTCCAAACAGGACATCCTGGTTTTACCTCTGTCCATGCAAGGAGTGCGAAAGAAGCAGTAAGACGTTTAATGCTTATGTGTTTGCAAAGTGGTGCAAATATCGATGCTCAGTATTTATATGAATTAATCTCACAGACATTTGATGTGATTGTCTTTTTAGAAAAGAAAGACGATGGAAATCGCTATATTACAGAGATGATTGAATTATTGGATTATCAAGATGATATACAGTTCAATCAGCTTTCTCAATTTATTCTATCAGGTGAGGAATACGATGAAATGAATGAGAGAGTAGGAAAGATTCATGGAGACCATATTATTACAGCAAAAATGTCAGCTGAAATGGAGAAGAAATTCCATTCTTCCACTGTAAAACCAGCTCTTTATGCGCCATTCCTTTCACAACGGGAGGTGCAGTATGCATAGTTTGTTGGCTTATGGATGTATATTTTTAATCTTTATTAGTATAGTATTTCACGTTTTACTTTTTGCAAAATCTAAAGGTTCTGCTCTTTCCCAATTTGTACAAGAAAACGAAAAAGAAGAAAGGCGCTTGGAATTAAGGAATATTAAGGGAATACGAGTGTATCTACCACAATCCGTTATACAAGAAGCGCAAAAGTACGAGTGGAAATTGACGAAAAGCATGTACTGGGCATATATGATTCTTTCCGGAATGAGTATTGCAGCGGTGTTCTATTTTTCTTTTGGAAGAGATCTTTTTACACTGGTTTTCGTTTTATGTGGATTTTTAGTCCCGAAATTTCTCCTCTATCGAAGAAAAAAACGTTACTACTTGGTTGTCATTGACCGTCTTTCTATCTATATGAAGGCTGTAGCGAATGCACTTCAAATTAGTAATAACGCTAAACGCGTGTTAGTACAAGTAAAGCCAATGATGCATGAGAGTATTCAAGAAGAAATAGAAAAAGTTTCCCTTTTATTAGAAGGTGGAACTACGATGCACCGTGCATTTAGAGGATTTAATGAAACGTTTAACTTTAGAGAATTGGTTTTCTTCCACGAAATGTTGGAAGTATGTAGTCGTGAAGGTGGAGCAAATTCAGTGCAAGTCTTATTAGATATTGCAGAAGATTTCGAAAAACAAAAGTTATACCTGGCAAGGTTGCGTTCTAGTTTGTCGCAAGCACAACGTGCCTTTGCACAGAACTGCTTAATCGTCATCGCTATGCCAATTGTTATTATGTTGATGTCAAAAGAAGCATATGGATTTTTAGCAGGTTCTCTGATGGGGAAAATCGCATTAGCGGTAAATATGCTGATTGTATCTTTCCTAGCAATCCGTGTAGAAAAGATTGCAAATTATAATCCAACAGAAAGAGGGGAATAAGGTGGCTACGATTTTAGCTGTAGTGGTATTCGTTGTCATGTATTGGATATTCTCTACCTTTCTACAAAGTAAAAAAGATAACGGTAGCTTACTTACGAACTATGTAGAAAATGCAAAACGAATTGAAAAAAAGAATTTAAATCAAATGATGCTCGCTCCTTTCCAGTCATTATCACATAAGTATCTGACAGAAGAAAAGAAAGAGCAGATCCAGAAAAAATTAGAAGAAGCTGGTTTGGATACGAAACCAGAAGAATATTTGAAAATGAAGGTTGCATATCCCATCATTTTCACCTCTGTTTTCTTGATATGTACGGTGTTTCATGATTACTACTTATTTAAAGTGGGCGTTTTGATTTCACCACTACTTTATTTCTATCCTGATTATTTATTAAAGAAAAGAATCAAGCAGGCGATAGAAGCAAGGAAGTTCGAATTACCAGAGTATCTAATTCCGATGCTGCATTTGTTAAAAACACATACAACATTAGAGGCAGTAAAAAGGGCACAGATATATGCTGGGAGGCACCTTCGACCGTATGTATCTACACTTACAGCGGAATTAGAAATGTATGCGGGTTCGGATCAACCATTTAGAAATTTTGCAGCAGCTTTAAATAGTCCAGAAGTCAATACCTTTACGATTGCATTGCAACAAGCGCAAAAAACGGACAAGGTACAAAGTCTTCGTATTATGGACGCACAAATTAAAATGATGCGTGAATTAAAACATGAGAACTATAACCGTCTCATTCAAAATAAGCCAATGGAAATGAATAAATTTAACGTTGCTATAATTGGTTGTATTGTAATTTATCCAATGGTGATTGTTATTCAATCCTTAATGCAAGGATTTGCAAGTATATAAGAAGCTAGTACCCCAAATTGAATAAGAAGAGGAGCAATACACATGTTAACAAAAATGAAGAATTGGTTAAAAAACGAAGACTCACAATTATCATCAGAAAACGGTATGTTAATCGCCTTGGCGGTAATTATCGTATTAGTAATTGGGCCGTTTGTATGGAAAGCGATCCAAGGCGGATATGACACGATTCTAGCTCGATTTACAAAAGCATCAAGTAATGCAGATGTGAATTCTTGGAACAAACAATAGAAGGTTTAAATTAATGATGTTTATTATGCATAGTTCAAATAAATAGATAAGGGAGATTCAATCATGTTAACAAAAATGAAAAATTGGTTAAAAAATGAGGATTCACAGTTATCATCAGAAAACGGTATGTTAATTGCCCTGGCGGTAATTATCGTATTAGTGATTGGGCCATTTGTATGGAAAGCAATTCAAGGTGGCTATGATACAATTCTAGCTCGATTCACAAAAGCATCAAGCAATGCAGACGTAAATTCGTGGAATAAGTAATAGAAGGTTTAGATAGAGAAGTTCTTATTTTACTAGATTCTTAAAATTAATTTATGAAGGAGATAAAATAACATGCTAGCAAAAATAAAGAAATGGTTAAAAAATGAAGACTCACAATTATCATCAGAAAACGGTATGTTAATCGCCTTGGCGGTAATTATCGTATTAGTGATTGGGCCATTTGTATGGAAAGCAATTCAAGGTGGCTATGATACAATTCTAGCTCGATTCACAAAAGCATCAAAAAATGCAGATGTAGATTCTTGGAATTAAATATAAATTTAATAGTAAACATAGGGGGACTACTACTAGAAGTAGTTCCCTTTTTTAGAAAACATATTGTATTTGGATTCAGAAAAGGAGTGAAGAGAGTGTTTTTATATATTATAGGGTTACTACTAAGTTACATGATCCTAAATGTATTTACTGATTTGAAATATAGAAAAACGAAGAATGTATGGCATCTACTATTCTTAATTTTTGGGATAGGAATCACGTATTTTGCTGGAATAAGAACAGGGAAAGAGATTACGATTGTACTAGGCATGGCCTTAGCATGTGGTCTATTGTTAGAGACCTTTAAATTTTCTTCACCTGGTGATACAAAAATGCTTGTGGTGGTAGCTTTATATGTTAGCAATGTAGTAGAAGAATCGGCTGTGTTTACTGCAATTACACTAACAGCGTTCCATTTACTATTCTTTTGGATTGCTAGTGTGTATCGGTTAATTAAGATTTTAGGGTTTGTAGGAGCAATTAAAGACCAATTAGAGCATGCTACTTCTATATTTGGTGCAAAATTACCTAAGAAAGAAATACAGCTTATACAGAGCTTTCCGGGAGCTTGTTCTATTTTATTAGGGGCACTAGTTTATGTTGCGTTTACAATATATTAAAACGGAGGTCGTGGTTTGAACAGTAGAATTATTCATCAAAGAGAAAAATATATTTACTTTACAATATTTGCGCTTATAGGGGTTCTTATTCTAAACATGTTTATTAATATGTTGTTCGTATTAGTATATCCTTTATTGGTTGGATTAATTGTACAGGTTATCTTACTACAGAAGATAAAAAAATCATTTTATCGGAATGGAAAAGAATTAACAGAACAGTTAAAACTAAAAAATATATTTTTGGTAGAATCAGATATTTTAGGAGATGAAGTAGGAACAGTCTATGAGGTGCATCAAATGCCTTTTGCACTTTCAAATGGACTTATCAATAAGGAGAAGGGTTATAAAGTAGTAAAACAAGAGTATGAAAGAAAAGTAAAAGAAGATTTAACAAAAATTTCAAAGTGGCAAGTTACAACAAAAGCTAGACTTGTTACAACAACACATTTTCGATTATATACAATTTGGCAGAAAAATAGTACAGGCTATCAATTGAAAAAAATAGAGGATTGTATTGATCCGTATGCAAGGATGAACCTTATACAATGGATGATTGCTTCATTCTGTACGACTGGTCGAATCAAGTATGATAAGAAACCAAAAGAGTGGGCAAGCTATGAATGGATTACTTTAAGGTAAATAAAAAGACAGAAGAAAAAACTAAGTAGTTTAGTTATTGTAGGGAAACTTATTAATATGCTGTTTGTATTGGCATATCCTTTATTGAATGGATTCATTACGTAGGTTGCTTGCTACAGAAGTTAAATAGTCATTTTATCGAAGCGGAAAAAATTAACGGAACAATTAAAGCTGAAAAATATATTTTTACTAGAATGAAATGTATTAGGGGATGAAGAGGGAATAGTTTATGAGGTACATTAAATGTCTTTTGCATTCTCTAACGAATTAATCAATAGAGAGAAGAGTTATAAAGTTGTAAAATAGGAGTATGGCAAAAAATGGTGCAGGCTATCAATTGAAAAAATAGAGGATTGTATTGACCTTTACACAAAGTTGAATTTTATTTAATAGATGATATCGTCTTTTTGTACCACTGGCAGGCTCAAATGTAACAATTTATGAGTATAAGAATATTTTCTACCATCTAATCTAATATAAAATTATTTTGATTTAAAGTTTCTTTTGATTTTCATATGAATAATTTCAAAGGCGTTTATTTTATACGAAAGAGAGTTAGAAGTGGCTAATTGAAGAATTTAATAATATTTTGTTTATTGGCTACATTCTGTCTAAATATTGTAGGATGTTCTAATAATTTGAGTTCACTAAGGGAAAAGTCTAAAACTTCAAAACCTATGGAGTTTAAACGAATTAACAAAGCATGGTACAAACATATGTAATAGTTTAAAAGCACTTGAAATGGTTACTGGCTAAAGGTCATAAGGAACAATTAATTTGGCTGATAGCGGATGATGCAGATCGAGAAAAATATAACGGAATTACATTTGAATTTAAGTAATTATAAGATAAAAATGGTCTAGATTTAGACCGTTTTTTTTGTAGATGTTTTTCATTGAAAAGACACCCTAAGGTGCCTTCCTCCGACTAGAACCACTTTAACTTTAAAAATATGTATTGGAATTTCATCCGAATATTATTTTTCTCAATGGACAATTGATATATTTCAGGGTTGCTTGTACTGTTTTTATGTTAAGATATTCTGGTTGTTATCTGTCTTATTTTAGGAGGTTGGAAGATTTGCTAAGGGCCTTTGATTTGGACATTGGTTTCTATACAGAAAATATAAAAGTTTTAGAGTTATTAGGGAATCCTACTCGATTATCAATGGTTTGTAAATTGATTACATATGGATCTTTGTCAGTTTCTGATCTAAGTAAGAAAACAAAAATTCCGGAAGATTTGATTGTACAACATTTGCGTAAATTAACTTCTGGAAATATTGTAATTAGTGAACGTATGGGGAAAAGGCTTTATTGTAGAATAAAAGATGATAAAACAATTGAGATTATTAAGGTTTTAAGGCTATTAAGTTAATTTTAATTACTTTATATATAAATGATACTTAAAGTTTTGTTATGATTTGATCGTATACAAGTACAAGTGCAAAATTACATATAGTTCTCCTTGGGGAATAGGTGGGTTATTTTATATTAATGAGATTGTACCAGTATGAAAGAATAAAGGTAACTGTTTATTGTGGGGGTGATTGGTTATCCCTTCTTTCAATTTGGAAGGATAGTGATGGGATTCGTAAAAAATAAATGAGATATCACTACCCTGATGGTAGTAAGTATTAGAAGGGATGTTAACGCATCTCTTCTTTTTGATATGTACATAAGGTATTACTGTAATACTACTACAGAGATTATATTAAACGTAAATAAAAATTAATGAGCTTATAATGGATATAATGTACAAGAGAAAAGACACCTTAAGGTGTCTTTCCCAATAGTTTTTTAGCAGAAGCAACTGTATCCGATAATGATTGATAGAATAAATAATACAACTAATAAAGCAAGTCCTCCAGCAAAACCGCAGCCTTCGCCACAACTACCACTATATCCCATAACAATAGTTCCTCCTTTAGATAAGAGGGTAAAACTAGGGTTCATGCCATGGATTTTAACGGGTTCACTTTATCTGATGTACTGAAGAAAGAAATGAGCAGTTCCTTTTGAAAATAAAGAAAAAACGCCATTAGGCGCCTTTTCCATAGGTAGATAAGACTTTAGTTTTCCAATCTAAAGAAATTTTGTATCAGTTCTTTGTGAGTATATCATAATATCTGACCAACATATTATGCGCTATTACATATTGTTCTAAAACCCTCTCTTTTACAGTTGATAAAATTAAACCCCAAAATTACTAAAATGCAAACAAATATTTCTACATATGAAAAATATTTATAAAAATTACAAAAGTGATACATTTAAAGTGCAAGTTATAAAAATATTTGAGGGGGAATTATTATGTTTAAGAAATTAGTAGTAGGTGCTTTAGCAACTGGGCTTATGCTATCTGGTACTACAGGAGCATACGCAGCTGTAGATACTGATAATAATTTGAATAATAGTAAGAAGTCAATTGCTGCATCATGTGATTATAAGGCTTTTCCTTATGCTAAAAAAGAAGATATGCCTATGGTAGTGATAAAAGGTGGAATAAAACATTATTTAAAAGGAACTGTTACAAAGGGTGGACAGTTATACGGGTTATATGAACCTGAATATTGTTAAAAAAGAAAGGACACTCAATGAGTGTCCTTTCTCCGACTTGAACCATCTTAATTTTAATAATATGTATTGGACCCATCTAATATAATTGAATCAAGCTGATGCACAGTGGCAATTAAGAAATACGATTAACAAGAGAATGATAGCAGTGAAGACACCTAAAAATAAAGAAGTAGATTCTACTCTACAGGTTGACTACGAATTTATAGATTCATGGTAACCCAAGTGGCTGTAAACAATATCATTAATAGTATTACAATGATATACAATTCGGGTTAAGGTATCATGATACCGATCATTACGCCCATTAATCCTCCCATTGCTCATGCTACAATTCCATTTAATATGGGGATCATATCTTAAAATAGAAATATAATAATACCACTAACAAAAATACCGATCAGGAGTCCTAAAACAGAGGCTGTACTTAAATAGTTGTTACATTATTTGTAAGATATATTTTTTGTTCATTTAAAAATCCAAACAAGCTTATTAATGCATTACGGAGGTTAACAGGTAAAAACATCAATCATACAGCTTTCGGGACTTAAAAAGGGCTACTAAACTATGTAGTCCTTTTTAACAATTTAGTTTCCAAAAATCTATATTTTTTGTAATTCAGTTGCAAACTACAAAATTTCTTTTAAAAAAAATGTACGTACATACACATTATATTTTATTCCATACCGCTCTATCTTTTTTCACGATAGTTTAATATCGTGAAAAATAAAATATTAGGTACGACATCACTTTGTTTTTTATATAGACTTGTAATTAAACTATATATTGAAATTAGTAATAATAAAATGTATTATTGAAAAGCACAATTTATAATTCAAGTAATCAAGACTATGTACCCATAATAATTTGAACATTCAGAAATTGTAATGTTGTCTAAAAATGAGGTGAGATTCATAGAAACAATACATATTAAATGGTATGGATTGTATAGTATAAATGATTTTTATAAAAGAGAAGAAGCTTCTAAGAAGGGGATATTTACAATTTCTAGAGTAGATGCTAAGAATATAACATTGCTCTATATAGGAAAAACCAAAAGAAGCTTTATACAAAAGATAAGGGAACTTAATAAGGAGTGGCTTTGTGATGATAGCGAATTAAAGATTACATTAGGAATAATAGAATTTCCTAGTGGTGAAAGTTACTCTGAAAAGAAGGTAAAAGAGATAAAATCCCTTTTGATTTTACGACATACCCCATTAGAAAACGAAACGTCATTATTATACCATATAGGGAAATTTAATTTGAAAATTATAAATAAGGGAAGAAGAGGCTTAATTGTTAAAAAGCTTTCTACAGAAGATCTAATATGGACGTAATTGGAATCACCTTTGAATAAAATTGAAGGTTGCTTAAGTGCCGAAGCTTATCAATTTTTAATGTATTAAACTATTTTGAATAACATATGTCAGATGCTTGAAAAAAACAAATTTTATTATGATATGAAATCCTGTATGGAAAGTGTAGTTCATTTCTATTATTTAATAAAAATATTAAGAATTATAGGGATAATACATAAAGAGTAGAGGAGAAAATAAACACGGAGGTTTAAAGAATGGGACAAGTAAGCAGGTTTCAAGAAAAACAACAGAATCGTCGTCAAAAGGCGATTTTTAATATTGCATTTACTTTGGTATTAGTGACAGTTGGTATAGTGACATACCAGTTGTTTACCCCTTCTGATGCATCAAAGAAAGCAATTGCTCAAGAAAAGAAAGCAACAAAGATAGAAGAGAAGAAAGATGAAGATAAAGAAACATCAAAGATAGAAGAAAAGAAAAATGAAGATAAAGAAACATCAAAGATAGAAGTGGAGAAAAATGAAGATAAAGAAGCAACAAAGATAGAAGAGAAGAAAAGTGAAGATAAAGAAGCAACAATGATAGAAGAGAAGAAAAGTGAAGATAAAGAAGCAACAATGATAGAAGAAAAGAAAAATGAAGATAAAGAAGCAGCACAGTTAGAAGGGAAACTAAAAGCAGAAAAATCGGTAAAAACGAACGAAAATGAAAATAAAGAGGCAGAAAAAACGGCATCTCATGAAAAGGGTTCTCAAACTAATTCTTCTTGGAAGCCAATTGGTACAGAGCAAGGAGCAAAACCTGAAATGAAATTTAAAGAAGGAACAGTAGATTGGAGTGAGATGAAAAAAGCAATTTCTTATGCTGTTGATGTTCCAGAGAGCCAATTGATTTTCGATTTTATTGGGAATAATGGTAATAATAAAGCCTACGGTAATGTACGAGATAAGCAAAGTAATAAAAAATATAAGGTTAATATTGATTGGGTAGAGAATCAGGGGTGGAAACCAGAATCTGTTCAGGTGGTAAAATAAATAATAGAAATGTAATTATGTGTTTAAAAGTTTACTTTTGTAAAAACTCAAAAAAGAGTTTGTATCAATCGGGACTCTTTTTGTTATATATTTATAAAATTTCTGTTATTTTTTTCGTCGAGATACGTGTAAAATTAGGTTATAGCAATACATTTTTTACTAAACTTTGTTTTTCGTTGATATTTGTAACATTATTAGAAAACGACGGTAAATATACGTTAAGACAAATATATGGAGTGACAATAAAGTTGGACTAAATATATTTATTATACATGTTGTCTTTTTTCTAATCCTTTCACGTAACAAAAATGCATTTTTAAAGTACTAAATAATTAATGGTACCTTTTGAAATATTTTTGGTTTCATTTCAGTATAAACAATTCCGACTATATAACTAAAAAATAAGTTTTAATATCTATTGAACATATGAATAGGATAACAATTAACTGCTGTTGGCAAGTAGCAATTTATCAAATAAAAAGATCACTTGTTTCCAAGACAAGTGATCTTTTTATATACATTTCCTATACTATTTTTGAGATCCATTAGATATTTTAGTTCCCTTATTGATATTGCGTATTCATTTCCTCAATCTTTTCATTTAGATACTATATCCCGTTTGCAGCAGTATCGATTTATAGTATCGACTCGATATTTAATAAATATTGTTTAATCTAAAAGCTCTGTTCTATCGCACAGTTATCAAAATATAAATATCGCTTTTCGTATCTAATTTCATATTTTTGTACGTTATTTCCTCCTTAATGTGTAAAAGTGTAAACTTGAACATTTACACTTTTACACAAGTTCACAAAAATAATAAAACAATAAATTTTTATATTATAATATAATTAAATGTACTTCATTATTTACAAACAGGAGGGATTTCATTGAAATATTTTGATGATGAGCTACGCCAAATTTATATGGATCAAAAAGAAGCAATACTAGTTGTAAGAGCTTATAAAAGGTATTTAGCAAAAACAGATGAAGATAGAGAATATGGAACAGAAGTGATTGAACGTATTAGCAATAGTGATACTACTCGTGAGGATGCTGATTTTATTATAAGATGCACGGAAGTTATTGATGATATTATCGATAAAGTCGTCGAGGAGAAAGTAACAAATAAAAGCTAACCTACTACTATATGATAACCCTCCTCAAAAAACATCTAGCGTATAGGCTACGGATTGTCTCTACATGAGCTTGTTGCTTTACGAATGAAACCATACTATATTTTATCTATCTTGCGAAAATAAATTGTCATATAATAGAAATAATAGTATGAAATATACGGAAGATACAAATGAAAAAGTTTTTAATTAGTTATGCTGCAAAAGTCTGCTTACTTTTATTATCATATGGTTCTTAATACCATATATTTCTGATCCTAGTCATTCTTACCAGAATGATTTACCAAACATAGTTGGATTCATTATGATTCTCATCATATTTGGTAGTATACTAAATCTTGTAGTTTGTCTAATTGGAGAAGTATTATACAGGAACATAAAACAATGTAAAAAACTTCGATTTTGAATTCCTGTATTTATAGGAATAGCTGTTATCTATATACTTATACTCTCTCTTTTTACAATTACTGGGGCATATTATTCTAGTTTGATTACACCTATTACTATGGGTTCCTTAGCTTTTTATTTAGTACGTAGAAAAATATAATTAACTTCTAATAACGAAAGTTATGTAAATAAGCTGTCCATATGGACAGCTTATTATATTTTTTGCTTAGTGTATATTTTTGTTAAAATATAGGAGGTTCCTTATGTCATCAACTTAAGAAAACAACTTCTCCTAAAAAACGATAAAAACAAACTTCGGTGCTATAAAAACACAAAATTTCCATTTAGGGGTACTTTAATAGCTTAGCTTGATGGGCATGTGGCGCAGGCCCACTTTAAAGAAAAGACACCCTAAGGTGGCTTCCTACGACTTGAACCACTTTAATTTTATGACTTATATCCAAATATTAATTTATTATGTTAAAAAATATTATGCATTTATTATTTCATCTGATTGTTTGTTTTTCATAACAAAGTAATTGTGACCTACTTTAATTACTCATTTCATTTGCGATGGTTTAATATGGTCTAGCCATAGATACCATCATATTGTTTAATTGGATTCATAATTTCTTCAAATTCCTTCATACCCCAGTATCTTCCCTTAGTAGGGGAGAACACCCAAGAGGTTTTTGGACGGTTTCTTTCACCTTTTAAATTTAACAACAGCGTTATTTGAATAGAAAATGGCAGCTGAAAATTTAAGGCTGAATCAGCTGCCAATTGAGTAGTTATTAAATCTTATTATTAAGTTTTTAATTTGAATTTTTTCTCTTATTTCGAGAAGAAATTATCCCGAAAATTGCACCAGACATTGCACCGATTAAAGTTGGTAAGAGTATACTCCATGCTGCAAATGACATAATTATACCTCCTAATAATAAAATGTTATAACTATATATTTTATTATATATTGATTTAATAATATTTATGTAAGGAAATCAAATAAAATAGTTATTTTATAGCAATGTGAGAAGAGTACACAGCAAACGTGTACGCATAACAATCTAAATTATTTTAAAGACCATGATATATCATCAAGGGTTTTATAAAAATAACTATACATGCGGAAAAAGAGATGCTTTGGATTGAATTTTTGTTACCAGTTCATAATAATCATCTCTCATACAAATAGTTTAATTATATTATATAGTTATTAATTTGAACGTTCAGAAAAAAACGATAAAAATTAAGGTGAATTTAAACAAATTAGTTATAAAAAAAGGCCTCTTACGGAAAGATAAGAGGCCATCAAAAAATGTTGTATTTGAAACACGTGATGTTTCATAAATCATTATAACATAATCGTTATATTACGTATAATAAATATTTTGTTTGTGAAAAGAATAAAGGTGTATAAAGTCGTTATTTTAATACATGGTATATAAACAAAGAAGAGCCTGATATGGCTCTCAGGCTCTTCCCTCAATAGCAAAGAGTAAGTCTTTTAATTACTCTTTGATCATATAGTAAATGATTGTTAACGAAAATCCAAGGCTCTTTATATTGAGAAATAAAGAAAAATTATTATAAAGAATATTATCTTTTTTCGTAAATAAAAGAGCGGCTAGCAAAAGCTAATTGCTCGTTCTAAAGGTGATAATCTAGATGCAAGTAAAGTATACACAGAATATTTATTTTTATTCAGGCGTAGAAGCTCTTTTTTAACAGAAAAGGCTAGAATTTCTCCTAACACTCAAGAAACAAATCGGTATAAGGAAGGGGCTAACTTTAATAAAAAAGCAGTTAGCTTGTGCTAGGATGCTTTGCTCTTTAATGGAGTTCTAGTTATGTAATTTAGATGAAGATACTACCTACTAGGAATAAAGCTCCTAGCAAAATTAGAGCATCAACTAAAATCAAGAACTGGTTTTTCTGTGTTTTTTTTAATTCTTTTATTAAGCTAAAAACTGCACTCAATCCGAAACAAATATATAACAAAATCAGTATTGTTTCTGGCATAATTAACACTCCTTATATATTGATAGATTAATTATATAATGAAAAACATTTGTATGTAAGTTTTTAACCAAATCCTTATTTAAATGAAGAAGCCTTAGGATTAGGAGTCTAGGGATTCAAGTCATGGTATATCTCACACGACATTATAAAAAAAGAACGTAATGAAGATAACACATGATGGTTCATAAATGTATTAAAAAAGTAATTTTCTACATCAAGGTAGTCAGCACAATTAACTAACGGCTTGTTGAAAAAAAATAAGCCTCGCAGAAAATGTTACATAGCTTCATAAGATTGAGCCACGTCGTACTCACAAGAGATTTTAACATGGATTTAGTGATGAATAAATGGTGTATTTGTTCAATTGATTAGGGCTATTATCTTAAATAAAAAGGCTATTTTCATAAAAAATTTCATTTTTTTTAGTTTAATACCAAAAAAGAGCACTTAATAAAGTGCTCTTGTGACGAGATCCATTTTGTAACCACTATTTTATAAAGAAAGGAACGCAAAATAGTATATGCACTTCTTGTCAATTGAGTGTATTTTTACAAACAAAGAGCAGTTAGCAAAAGCTAACTACTCGGTTCTCCAAGGGGGAGCAAGGAGAAAATCTAATGTCATATACATTATTGACGAAATATTGAGTTTTATTCATGGGAGATTATATTTTACAAATTAGATTATGATAGTCGTTATTCTCCATATTGACCAGAAAAGAACTAAAAATTCTAGTGATATTCCAAGGTTTCTTTTCTTAGTTTTTTGAAATTCTTTTATCAAATAGCCAACAGCACTAATTGCTAATAGAATGAGAAGAATAAGTTCGAGTGTAAATGGCATTTTATCTGCTCCTAAACAAAATATTTTATATATAACAATTATAAGATATTTATTAGTCATATGTAGATAAAATTTTAAAAAAATAATCCTTTTGTCATAAACAAAAAGACGGTTGTTTCCGGAACCACCTTTCAGTAAAATAAAGCACTTTTTCAGAAATAAAATATGTATGATTCCTGAAAAAGTTATAGATTTTAATCCCATTTTTATAATTCAAGTGGCGAGCTTAATTTATAAAAACGGAATGAATATATTGTATGAAAGCTTGTCAATAATAGTCACGACTAAAAGAGCAGCTAGCAAAAGCTAACTGCTCAATACAAGGAGATACAAAGAAACTACTTCAAATGAGTTGTGGCATACAGCCTACATACAGTATTGACGGGGAATTTATTTTAAATTCAAGTTACTTAAAGTAAAAATCTCTACAGATACAATTGCTGCAACTAATGCCGAACCTAGCTAATCTCTCCAGTGCAATGTATTTAAAGGGGTATCTGTTAAATCCATAATTATGAAAATAGCGATAAGTTCTATGTACATGCCCTCTGACAACCGCATATCGAAGAGGATTAGTACACCTATAAGTGAAACGTTTTTATGCGATAATGTCACGGTAACGTATAACGCATAGCTAATATGAGCTGAAAAATTACATGATGCGGTGGCTTGGAGAAGGTTGTAAGTGATTTTGACCTTTGAAGAGGAACTTCTTCCGGTTTTTATTTTTCGCGCTCTATTAGATAGGTTAACTATGAGCAAGTTGATAAAACATATTTTTTGAATCATTTAATACAAATATATATAATTATATTGATGTTAAAATATTAACTAGTTAAAAATGGGGAAAGAAAAATGAAAATAAAATTTGATGTGGTTAAAGATGAAAATTTTGATTTTACTTTATTAGAAGCAAAATTACTGAAAACTTTTAAAGAAGTGGATAATGTAGCAATAGTTGAAAAGGTCGAAGATAAAATTTTTGAAAAAGACGATGTGAAAACCCATTTAGAGGAGATTACTATTAATGTTACAGGAAAGAATATCGGATATAGATCAGTTTCAGCTAGTATATTTATTGTTCTAGAAAGTCTATCAATGAAACTATTCAATATTAATATTAGTATACATTAGGCATCCAACTCGGATGCTTTTTTCTTTGCTATATAGAAATTACACATTAAATATTAGGGGGCATAGAAATGATATGACACCAAACAATCATTTATTTCTAGCGTATTGTAGCGTTTTAGTGAAACTCCTGTGTTTATGAAAGGGCACCTGTATAAGTTGTCGTTTTGATGAACCATTTTAATATAGAAATCATATAGTATAGTGTAGGACAAGCTAACGGCTTATATCCTATTCAATGCTCATTGGGGAATTTCCCTTAACAAATTTTAGCATCTACTGACGTGGATGCTCTTTTTACATTGAATAAGGTGGGCATATTTTTTAAATAGATATTACACTGTAAGAATAACACTAAAGCGATGAATCCATATAAAAACAAAATGAATCCTAAGATGAGTAGTATTGCACGAAAGTTGAACATGATAGATCTCCTAAGGGTATATAAAGAATTTTATAATATTGTTGGTCTATTTAGAAGGATAACCATAAATTGGTGATAAATAAACGTAAATTTGAACAAAATGGACATTTGGATTAAAGGATATCTATATAAATAGGTAGAATCTAGTTATTTGGTTCTCATTTTAATCCGAGGGGTACAAATTCGATGCGACGTGAAAAGGATTTGTTGAAACAATGGAAAGCGGATTTACAAGCTATTCAAGAAGAGAAAAGGCTGAAGAAGAAGGCTAAGAAAAAGAATAAGAAATATAGCATTCCTGGTAATACAGCTGACTTCATGGATGGCAAGAATACTTATCGAAAAGAGAATGGGGTATGGAAGCAAAGAAATAAATAATGTGAGGAAAAATGAATTTTAAAAAATGTATAGCAATTATTGTAGGCGCTGCCGTGATCTGGATGGCGTCTTGTTTATTGTTAAGAAAAGATAAGGGGGAAAATAAAAAAAGAGAGCTAATGCCCTCTTTTTTAGCGGTACGTTAATTAATCGCAAATTGGTATTCCGAGCACTCTTAAAGCTAATGCTACTTGGAGAGAAATCTCTAATCTAGCAATTTCGATACCAGCGACTGAAAGAACTAAAAAAGGTTGTCCGTTTACAAACACAACGCAACTATCCATGGTTACGCCTCCTTTCTAGCAATCTAATATAGTATATGAATAAAACGATAATGTGTAATAGTCGAATTAATGAATTTAATATAATTAATAGATTAGCCCATTTAAACAAATGAACACAACGAAAGAGAAGGGTTCTTTTTGTCCGTCTAAAAGTTGATACTTTTAGAAGATGCAGGGAAGTGATGTGAAAAATCATTAAAATCATACCTTGAATCCATCTAAAAGTTAGCCTGAAATAGCATATATAAAACAATGATAACTTTTAGATAGTATCAGGGGGACGATTAATGGGATTGGTGGGATATGCATGAGCTATTATAAGAGAGCAAGATCTAGGATTGCAATTTGAAACGGTAGAAACATATGGTTGTACAAAAATATTCACTGAAAGGTAGAAAGGAGTGGGTGAAGGAAACATAAAGTTGTTGAAATTTTTGTATGAATTTATTAACATGGAACTATATTTATTGTTTATTTGATTCCGTTTATTCCCACACCTTATGCGTTGTGGTTGAGTTGTAGAAGCAAGTTATGTCTTGTTTTAATTATGAAAGGGCTTCTTTGAGCCGATTAGTGTATATAAAGCTTATTAAATTAGCTGTGCACATTTTTAATCGACTTGAAGAATCCCTTTTTGTGTTGTTTTAAAGTCTGTTTGACTGGTAAAACACATTATTACATTAGGCAAAAATTATTATTTAGGCAGATATAAAATGAATACTAGTTTTGAGGTATCTATACTTTGATACAACATTCAAATTAGATAAAAAGAGAATCAAAAAATATTAGTCTACAAATCACGAGATATTTGCTAGAGCATTTGAAGTATATATAGCATCCACTTTGCTAGAACAAGAACATAAAAACGATTATTTAGTTTGTGATATTTACTATTTTGTATATATCGGTTAGGAGAACAAAGAAAGCATCTAAATAGAAGTATAAGGAGTTTAATGGAGGTAGTTGTTCCATACATAATAAACAATATATAAGGGGTGGGGGATTATGCATTATAACATTCAAAAAGGACAGTTCCGTTTAACAAGTGCTTATCCAAGAGGTAGCTGGTGGGAGTTTTATCGTGTTCCGTGTCCAATTTGTCATGATACAGGCAATTGCATGCTTCATGTTTCGCAAGAGAAAGTAGCGTGTACGCGTGTAGAAAGTAAATGGATCTATGGAAAAAATACGGGCAATCCAAGCTACATTCACTACATAAATGGAAAAGATAAGTATCAATTGCCTGAGGTGGATGAAGTTCGGATCCATAATAAGAAAAGCAATGAGGAATTAAATGTGTTTAATCGTAAGTTAATGGATTTCATACCATTGCAAGAACATCATCATGCACATTTAATAAGAGATAGAAAAATGAGCGAGGAACAAATACAAGTACGTCAATATCGTTCTTTCTTAAAGCAACAAATTATGTTAAAAGGGGATAATACGTATACGACCGTTTGGGAGAAGCTATTCGAACAGATTGGGAGAAAAAGTTGCTGGCAGGGCATTCCGGGATTTTATGAGATGAAGAAAAGTCAGCTTTCTCTTCGTTTAATGTCAGGCTTCCCTGGTATATTGATTCCTTTTCGAAACCAGTATAATCAAATTGTTGGATGGCAGGTACGTGTGGATGAAGTGAAAAACTCAGTTCATGTGAAATCGGCACCTACTGGAGTTCAAGCAGAATTAATTGAACAACCTAATGTTGTAAAGATAACTAAGAATGGTGATTGTATATTTGAAGGTGAACTAGAAGTGAGCAAAAAGGTAGAAATTCCATCTCAAGAGGAACGAATTGTTGTAAAGATTCATAAAGGGCAAAAATATTTATGGATCTCATCAGCAAACAAAAATCAAGGAACTGGTGCAGGAGGTAGTGAAAATCCACTGCCTGTGCATGTAGCGGTACCGAGTTCTCATTTGAAACATTGGAATTCTGGTACCCTTCATCAAACTAAATCAGTGATGATAACAGAGGGGGCTATAAAAGCAGATCTGATTGCTGATTTGATTCCAGAGAGATTTAATAAAGTGGAACTTTCTGAAGTAGGAACAACGGTTCTTGCAATTCCTGGTGTAAATGCTTGGAGAATTACTATGCCTGTATTAAAGGATATGGGGGTAGAAAATGTCTATTTAGCGTTTGATGCTGATTTAGTAGAGAATAAGAAAGTAAGAAAAGCTCTTATAGACTTTGCGACAAAGTTAAAGCAAGAGGGGTATAACGTAATTATTGCAGCATGGAACTCAGTACAAGGGAAAGGTCTGGATGATACAATGCAAGCGGGATTTAAACCTGTGTTTAAGGGACTTTAATAGTCATAAATTAGGTTGATATTTTCGTGAACTACTCGCCACTTAGCAAAGCTTGAAGTGGGAGCTTCTCAGTTCCACGACGAAAGTAACCTTTCGTCTCCCTGAGCGTTACTTTGGGGTGTTCCACCCCTAGATGTCCAACGCATGGATGCTCTTTTGGTACGGTTGATATTTTACGCAGGAACCGAATGGCTTGGTTTTCGCACTCTATTTTCTTCCTGCAACCTTCTATATCAAGTTATCAAAGAACTTCATATAGCTAGTTTATCAAAAGTTTTTGGCTATGCCAAACCGAAATTCATCTCCCATCTATCGTTGGGCTACGCCCTTCACACGCTTGAGGAAGGAGAATTCTTTCGGGGAATACGTTAAATAAGTAGGTTAAAAAAGATAGAGTTTGTAATTCTATCTTTTTTTATATTCAGTTACTACAAAGGTTTTAAATTAACAAAAAGAAAGGTAGAAGAGAATATGAATACATCTATGAAAAAAAATCTAGTAAATTTACGAGTTGATTTTGCTTTCAAGCGGTTGTTTGGAGTAGAGGGAAATGAAGATATACTCATTGGTTTTCTTAATGCGGTATTACAATCCTATTTAGATGAGGAAATCATTTCGTTACATTTAGATGATCCACATCTCCCAAGGGAGCAAAAGGATGATAAATTGTCTATTTTAGATTTGCGAGCTACTCTTAATAATGGTATAAAATTAAATATAGAGATACAGGTTCGCGACAAAAAAGACATGATCGAGCGATCTTTGTTCTACTGGGCTGGCATGTATTATTCTCAAATGATTCAGGGAATGTAGTACATAGAATTAAGACCAACCATTTGTATTAATATAGTGGATTTTATTCTGTTTCCAGAAGAAGAAGACTTTCATAATGTCGGTGTAGTCATGAACAAAAAATCAGAGCACATAATTTCAGAGAATATGCAATTGCACTTTCTTGAGATTCCAAAAGTAATTCGAGAATGGCAAGAAAATCGAATGGATCCATGGGATGATATATTAGCACGTTGGCTATTACTATTTCCTGCATATGAAGATGAGAAATTAACAACAATCCTGGAGGGAATCGCGATGGAAAAAGATCCAGTTTTGAAAAAGGCAATAGAGGATTGGGAGCGTTTAAGTAGTGATAAGGACTTTTTACGCTTATATGAGGCGAGAGAGAAGGCAATCAAAGATAGAATATCAGAAATAGAGACGGCAGAAGAGAAAGCAGCAAAAAAAGCTGCAAAAGAAGCTAGAACAGCCACTAAGATAGAGATGATTCATAATTTTATTAAAGTTGGTGTACCTATAGAGAAGATATCAGAAGCTACTGAATTAAGTGTCGAAGAGGTTAATGAAATTTTAAAAAATAAAGAATAGATATAAGGGGTAAAAAACAGGTAATTGTTATTACAAACAATTACCTGTTTTTTTTTATAATTTTTGATTGTTGCCCATTTTGTGATTTTAATTATATTTTTTCTTGTTTTAGAATTCCCTCTAACCTATAACAGAATTTATATATTGGGAAATAATAGTAGGAATTAAGGTGGATTTAAACAAAATCCTTATTTAAATGAAGAAGCCCTAGGATTAGGGGTCTAGGGCTTCAAGTCATGGTATATCTCACACGACATTATAAAAAGAAAAGAACGTACTGAAGATAACACATGAATGTTTCATAAATGTATCAAAAAAGTGATTTTATAAATCAAAGTACTCAGCATACTTAACTAACGGCTTGTTGAAAAAAAGAAGCCCCGCAGAAAATGTTACAGGGCTTCATAAGACTGAGTTATGTCGTACTCACAGGTGATTTTAACATGGTTTTAGCGGGAAATAAATTGGTAAATGTGCCCAAGTAGTTTGAAGCTATTATTTAAAACAAAAATGCTTTCTGGTAAGCATATGTAAAAAGAGCACTAAATAAAGTGCTCTCGTGACGAGATTCATTTTGTAACGACTATTTTATATAGAAAGGAACTCAGAATATTATATGAGTGCCCAGTTAAATAAGTACCTTTTACAAATAAAAGAGCAGTTAGCAAAAGCTTACTGCTCCAATCATGGAATATGGTTAAGAAATGGGTTGTCTACAGTATTGACGCAATATTGAGTTTTATTCAGAAGAACTATTACTTTACAAATTAGATTATGATATTCGCAATTACCCATATCGCCCAGAAAAGAACTAAAAATTCTATTGAAATCCAAAGTGCTTTTTTCTCAGTTTTTTTAAACTCTTTTATTAAAGAGAATACAGCACTAATTCCTATAAGGATGAAAAGAATGAGGCGTATTGTATCAGACATTTTAACCACTCCTAATTTAAATTAAATTCATTATATATCGATTTTAAAATTTTTAGATAATTATTGATGAAAATTAAGCAAAATTTAAACAAAATTAACCTTTTGAGAGAAAGTGAGGAATAACAATGGGACTAGGAAAGCGTGGAAATAAAGTAGACCAACAGCCAGGTGAGAGTAGTCTGTTTTCTGAAATCAGGAATACAGGACATGTTAGTAATATCAGAGTCAAACAGATTGATAAGGTCATACAATACGCTTGAGATAATGACGAGGCAGTGGTTAATAAGATTTTCTCCCATTGTAGTAAAATAGAGGTTATTATGTACAAGAAAAAAGAAGTATACTATGTACATGTGTATATATTTAGAGACAAAATTACAAAATCAATAAAAATAGAACCATGGCGTTCATTGAGAGAAGAAATGAATGTTCTAGGTCTTAAGAACAGTGATATTTTTCAAATTCAAATGATAGGGTACGATCCAAACAAAGAAGACAAAGAAATTAAATAAAAATGGAACATGAAAAGTCTATTTTTATTTTTTAAGTGTAAATTAGGGCTTGTATTTTTAAAATCGTATAGCTATAATATGAAAGTAATAAGATTTTACAATAAAATAAAAATTAATCAGTTCGCATATAAGAGAAGACCTCAATATGCGCCATGTCCTTAGGGGACGTGTGCGTGTATTGGGGTCTTTTTGCGTTTTGCGAGCAAAAACATCCGGAGGTGCAGGAATTATGTTGAATTGGTTGTCTGCAAAACTTATGACAACATCAGTTGGAGATTTCTTACTGGCAAAAGGTAGTTTTACGAAGGGTCTTGGTGGTAATGGCGGTAAAGGCGATGCTGCAACTGTCCAAAATAGTATGAATACCCTTGTAAAAACATTAATTGGTTTTGGGAGTATTTGGGTAGTTGCTTGTGTTGTATTCGCAGCTATTAAACTTTCCGGTGCGCAAGGGAAGAACCCTGAAAACCGTACACAAGCTATGATTGGTTTAGCTTGTGCGGCAATTGGAGGCTTTGTCATGATTAAAGCGTACGACATCGCAGCTTGGGTTGCAACAATCTAACATAAGAGTATGTACAAGCTCTCCTCCATTTGGGGAGAGCTTCTCTTATACAAGGGAGGAAACAATATGAGAAAAGTAACTGTTCCTGTTGACATGACTTCGGAACAAAAAACGCTGTTAGGTGTATTAAGTAAACGCCAATTGATTTATCTATTAGGTGGCGGGGCGGCTCTTTATTTATATGTACCATTTTTATGGCGGCTATTTGCACCTATTGATGCGGTAGTAGCGTTTTTTATTTGCTTAATTTTAGCTCTACCAACGGTAGTAAGTGTAATAGCCTTTGCTTTTATTTATAAAGAAAAACAACACATGTATCTAGATAGATTTTTACTTATCAAAATGCGTAGCCGTTCCGAAAAAGGGAAGTGGAGAAAAGGGTACGAGCCAACTACATGGGCAAAGGAGAATTTATAGATGTTGGAAATGATATATTTTGCGGCGATAGCCATTGTAGGATTTTTCTTTTATCGGAAAATGAACGGAAAACCGCTGTTTGGGTCTAAGAAAAAGGGGGAAAAGCAAGGCGGAGTAGAGAAACACACTGCTGAAAAAAGTGGAAAGAAAAATAAAAAGAATATGCCTGCCGAATCAGAAGTTGATGAGGATAATGTTGATTTCTTTAACGCTTTTGTAGAAGACATTAAGGAAATTGATAATCATATGATTCGTTATCATGATGATACATTTGTCTTGATTGCAGAAGCGCATCCAGTTAATTATTACTTACTCTCCAATATGGAACAAGAAGCGATTGATATCAAAATTGAATCATGGTTAACCACATTAGAGTTTAATACAAAAGTATATATTCAAAGTAAGTTTGTAGATTTAACAGATCCTGTACGAAAAATGACAGAAACGATGAAAGGTGCGAAGGACCTTACACCAGAGACAGTACTATATGGTCAAGAAGTTATCGATAACTTAGAGTACTGGCAACGTTCGCAACCTCGATATGAGCAAAAGCGTTATTTAATTTATCCATACAAGGTTGATATTAGTACGATTACTGCTGATACAGAGGACGAATTAGAAGAAAAGATTGTAGATAAGGCATTTAACGAATTATATCGTCGTTATAATGCTTCTCGAAATCTACTATCAAAAGCAAAAATTAATGTAGAAATGTTAACGAAAGATAAATTAATAGAACTTTTATACGTAGCGTTTAATCGTCGTAAAGCTGTAAAAGCGCGTTTCCAGGACTTAATTGAAAATGAGAATTTCTCCTTATATTCAACCAGTGAGACGAATGAGAGAAAACTAGAGTTACTGAAAAAAGTACTAGCGGAAGAAAAGACAGAAAAATCAAATAACGAGGTGGCGTAATTATGAAGTTATTCGGAAAAAAGAAAAAGGAAAAGAAAAAAATAGAAGCAGAAGAAAAAGATGAATTGGAACTAGAGGAGGAAGAGTTGGAAGAAGAGGAAATACCGACGCAATTAGACAATCAAACTACAGTATTTGATGTCATTGCTCCAGAAGGAATGAAAATTGACGCAGAAGATTATGGAGTAATTAAACAATCCTTAGGAAGTAATACCTTCTTCCGTCCGTTTTATATTCCTCGTGATGGGTATCCACGTATGATGCAAACCAATTGGTTGAACATGTTAACTTCAACTGGGGAAGTGGATGTGATGATCGATATTCATAAAGAGCCAAAAGCCAAAGCAATGCGATCATTAGATATGCAGCTTACTATGCTACGTTCGAATCTCTCTTTCCAACGTACACGAGGAAACATTGACCAAGAAAAAGATTTAGATGCAAAAATTCAAGATACTAACAATTTAATGGATGAAATCCAGTTCAATGAAAATGATTCCTATATGGTGAGTACAATGGGTGTTGCGTATGCCGAATCAAAGAAAGAATTGGACGTTCTATGTGAGTATATTGAAGATGAAATGCAAGCATCACACTTTAAGATAGCAAGTACTTGGAATCGTGTGAAGAGTGGTTTGAAAGCTGTTATGCCACTAGGTGCACCAAATACTCTGCAAGATACATATCGAAATATCGATAGACGTGCTCTATGTACATTTGCACCCTTTGTATCAGGATCCGGAAGATTTAATGGTGGTATACCAATAGGGAAGAACAAAATTACTGGACAAGTAGAATTTTTAAATTCATTCGGTAATGCAGATTATCGTCCACCAAACTATAACATTGGTGTGACAGGAATTTCAGGGTCCGGGAAAAGTTTACTTTTAAAAATGAAACTAGCTCGTGAAACATCACTTGCAGATACACATGCGATGATCATAGATCCAGAGGGAGAATTCGTAAAAATCACCAAACGACTAGGTGGTATTAACTTAAATATTTCACCTGAAAGTAATATTATCATTAATCCTTGTGCAATCGCAGTGACAGAACTTCAAATTACCGATAAAGATGAAGAGCTAGAAGCGCTTGAACAATATGATAAGAAAGAACTCGTAGAGCGTGATGGCGTGAAGTATGTAAGATTTGTACCTATTTTAGAGAAAATCAATGAAATACTAGGATTCTTTGACATTATTATTCGCGGACAAGATTTTGATCAACCAGGATTAAATGTATTCCAGCGTACAATGCTAGAAGATGCGATTCGTGAAGTGTTCGATAAACATGGTATTACCTCTCACCCATCATCTTTATATACAGATGAAGTGAAAAAAGTGGATGGACAATTAATTCAGTCTCAAGTGAGAAAACCGGAGCCAGAGTTAAAAGAAATTTATGAGGTAATAGTGGAAAACCATGGAGACGATGTGAAAGCAGAAGAGTTAATTGCTGCGATTCGTCCGTTCTTACGTGATGGTTCAAAACCATTATTTGATGGACAAAGTAATTTTGGGCGCGGTGTAGAAACACAGTTAAATGAATCACGTGTTGTTAACTTTAATATTAGTCATTTAGAAGAGGGCTTCTTAAAGCCAATCGCCTTCCACGTTATCCTGAACTATATTTGGGAGCATTGGATTAAGAGTCCAGAACACGCTATCAAACGAAAAGTGTTATATGTGGATGAGATGTGGCAGTTTATCGACTATGAACAAACGGTTAACTTCTTAGAAAAAGTAGCACGTCGTTCACGTAAAAGAAATGCCGGTATGTGTTGGGCAAGTCAGGACTTTGTTCGTATTTTAGAAAATGTGAAAGCACGTGGTATCTTGCAATCTACTTTCTCTTATTTCTTCTTAGAGCAAAATAAGATTGATAAGAAAAAAATCCAAGAGAACTTTAACTTAACTGCTGGGGAGCTTGACATTATTCTCAACAATCCAGGGAAAGGTGAAGGGATTTTCCGCATAGGAGATAGTTCGGTTTGGATTCAAACAGATCCATCAGATAAAGAAATGATGTTCATTGAATCGAATGAAGCGGTACTACAAGAGCTTTTAAATAACATGAAGAAAGTACAAGGGTACGCAGGATAATAGCGTACCTTTGAAAAGGAAGGTGAAATTATGCTTGAGAAAATAGTAGAGTGGGTCGGAGGGCTCATTATTCATTTGGTAAAGGCTTTTCTTAGTCCAGTGTATGCAACTTTGGATCCGCTACCGGTTTTAGTGTTTGGAGGAAAGGGAACAGAAGGAAAAGGGACAAACTTAGATTTCTTATTTTCGGGTGATTCTCTAACCAAGGTGTTAGACACAGGTATGCCTGTAATGTTTAAGCTTGTTGCCTTTTGTGTCCTTGTCAGTGTAGTTATTACGGCGGCAAAATACTCAGCAACGGCCATTAATCCAAATAATAGAACTGCATTAATAGAGTATGCGAAGGATTTGATGATCATTTCAATTTGCCTTTGGCATCTCGATTACTTTTATACAATCATATTTGAAATTAATTCATGGGTAATAGTAGAGTTCAGAGATGCTATCAATGGGGTAAGTGGGGGGGATTTTGACCCGGATAAGGGTACTAAATTTCTAGAAACTGGATTTGGTGGGGCTGGACTTACCATTACTGAGCTGGGTTTGAAAGGTCATGAAAATGACTATATGTTTATTATATTTGGTTTGTTTGTAGAAGCTGGTCTCATCGTCTGGGCAAACTTTTACTATTTAATGCGAGCGGTGTCACTATACGTTTTAATGTTAATGGGTCCTTTAATGGTAGGTATGTGGCTATTTCCACAAAAGAAACAACAGACATTATATTGGATACGAGAATTTATAGGAGCAGTGTTCATACAAGCAATTCATGCAATTACCTTATGGCTCATTATTTCTCTTATTGGAGCAGCAAACAGTCCATTAATCAAATTGCTTTTACTTGCCATGTTTATTCCAGTTGGTGAAATTGTGAAAAGTTTTATTGGCCTTAGTACTAATGCATCAGATGGCATTCATAGAGCGGGCACGATGTTGGGTATGGGGGCTTTAGCAAGTGTGGCCGGACTGGTTAAAGGTGTTCGTGATGACTACCGTAATTCAAAAGTAAAACCAGATATTAAGGGGGATAAAGAAAAGACAAAAGAAGATGCTGATAACCCAAAAGATGCATTAGGAGCGAATTTAGGGACAGATGTTGGTACAACATCCCGTGCAGCACGTATGTTAAAAGCTGGTCAAATTGGAAGCTCAATTGGTAAAGCGGCTGGTGGACTTGCGGGTATGACAGCAGGAGCTGGTCTTGGACCAGAAGGAATGGCAATAGGGACATTGGCTGGCAGTAAGGCGGGCGGATTTGCTGGTGCAGTTACTGGAAGGTCTGCTGCTGGAGTCGGTGAAGGGGCTGTAGCCTTAGGAAAACATATAGGTTCGAGTGTCAAGAAAGGTGCAGATACGTATAAAGGGTTAAATGGGGAACAATATCCAGAGTTAACAGATGAAGATATTGCACAGGATTTAGCTACAAAAAATTTTGAAAATTGGAAAGCGGATAATCCGGATTCTGCAGTTGCGAGTCGCTTAAAACAAGCATTCCCTGGTGCATCCGATGCAGAGATTGCAAAAAAAGTAGCAAAAACAAATAGTGATCAAATGTCTCATTTCAAAAATCAGAGAAAACAAGATTTACAAAATATGAAGAAAAATGCTACACCATATGGAAACGCTAGAGATTTAGTCAACGCTGCGACTAACGCATTCCAAAAAGGATATGAGGCAGAGCATAAAGATGCGTTTATGAGTCAATTACCAGAAAATATGTCAGCGGAAGAGAAAGAGAAAAAATGGAATGACCATCTGAACTCAAAAGTACAAGGATTTAGAAATCATGCAGAACAGGCAGCAACAAAAGCTGGAGCTATGCCAGTTGATGCGAAAGATAAGCAAGGCAACAACCTGTTTGATAAGTCCTATGTAAATAAAGATGCCTTTGCTTCTCAACTTGCACTTGGAAAAGTTGGAAAAGCAGTTGAAGGAGTAAAAGGAGAAACATTAGAGAGTGGCCATCAAAACATGGGACAAGTAGACTCACTTGTGGGTGCGTCCACTGCTGCATTTAAAAAGGCATATAGTGCAGATCATAAGGCTGGATTCATGAAGCAATTCCCTGCAGATGTACCACAACAAGAAAAAGAGGCTGCATGGAACAAACACTTGAGTCAAAAAGTGCAAGGATTTAAAAAACATGCACAGAAAGCGGCCAAACAAGCAGGGGTTGTGCAACAAAAAGATGGGACTAGCTATGCTAATAAGGAAGCTTTTGCTTCTCAGTTATCGCAACAATTACAAAGTAATCCAAATATAAATGCAATGGGTGTATCTAGTGTATCGGGCATTCAAAAAGCGGTAAATGGTGTAAAAACACATAGTTTAGCAAATGGATATGGAAACCAGAAACAAAAAGATGTAAGTAATGTCGGGAACTTAGTACAAGCATCTACAGAATCCTTCAAACAAGGATATGCAGCAGAGAACAAAGCAAACTTTATGAAAAACTTGTCTCCAACTATGACTCAAACGCAAAAAGTAGAAGCTTGGCAATCTCATTTAAATGATAAAGGTAATGAATTTAAAGCAGTCGCTCAGCAAGCGGCGGTACAAGCGGGTGCGATGCCAATACAGGCAAAAGATACGAGTGGTAAGAGTCTACATAATCAATCGTATATTAATAAAGGTGCCTTTGCTTCGCAATTGACGAAAGGTTTACAAAGTCATGCTAGTCTTGGAACAGTGAGTCAACAAGTAGGTTCTGGAATTACTAGTGCGATTCAAGGTGTTCGTACACACGGTGTTGCGACAGGTGGTGCAATCAATAAAGCTGTGTTCGCAGCTACGCAAACGCAAGCAAGTATGGCGCGTGCAGGAAATCTGTCTGTTTCTGAAATTGAGCGCTCGTATGCAGATGCATCAGCTAGTGTAGCAAATATTTCGCAAAGTGCTGGGAAAATGACGATTCCAACTTCAGCAGTGGGACGTATGACACAGCAAAGTAAGATGGTTGGTGTAAGTATGATGGAAGGTGCCAAACATCTCGTGCATACAAAAGGTATGGAAAATGTATCACAAGCATACTTTAATGCGTCTAGTGCTGTTCAGCAGGCTGGTGGAAATGCAGTACAAAGAGTGATGAGTGGAACTGCAGCTGCCGTTCATACTTCGTTAGGAGGTAATGCAGCAGAACGCCATTACAATGTGACAAAAGGATTAAGCTATGCAGCAGGTGTAATTGGTGGTGCAGGTGCTTACCAAGCTACTGCACGTATGGTAAGTAAACATAATCCTTACAATAAAGCAGTTCAAACAGAAGCAAAAGAAATTCAAGAGATTCAGGGAATGGTACCAACAACAACAGATGCTACTGGAAAGCAATCGGTTACTGAAGGGGCAGTACGCCTTGTTATGACGAATAATAAATCATGGATTGAAGCAAAAGATTCAAGTGGTATGACGCAAGTTGTATCCCGTTATGGTAGTGGAGATAGTCGCGTTCACCAGGGACAAGTTGTTTATAAAGATTTAAATATTTCTGGTGGACAATTAAAGCCGTATAAGAGTGGTATTATAGAGTCGCCAGCTTATATTCAAGATTCAAGTGATGGCAAAATTAGTATCAGTCGTGATTTTAATATAAACCCAAATCAATTGGTAGGAAATCAAAATCAAAGACCTTTACAACAGAAACCAGCATTTAGTGAACCGCCACTAACCGTAAATCACAAGGTAGACAATGGGCATTTTTATATGTCTGACTTAGATCAAGGTGGTTATCAAAATGTACAAATGGTGGTAGAAAGAGATCGTAGTTATATGGTTGCTCACACAACAGATGGTACGGTTTCACGTATTTCACCATTTGGAAAAGGTGATACACGCTTACAAACAAACCAAAGAATTGAAAGAAGTTGCGATGTAAAGGATAGCATTATTAAACCAAGAGAAGAAATTTTAGTAACACATACACAGGAAGAAGTAGTACGTACAGAGACCCAGCTGAATTTATCAGAACACGACCCACAAAACCTGATTCCATTTGCGCCAAACCCTCGCTTAGCACAGCGAAGAAGAAGGAATAATAATGAAAATGGAAAGTATGGTGTGACAGGTCTATGAGTCAAAATCCTAACGATCCAAATGAACAGAAAAAAAGCAACCCTTTAAAAGACGCAACTTCCCATTTTATTAAGAAAAAAGGGATGAAAGCAAGCGGGAAAATGGCAAAAATGGCAGGAAAAGCAGGAAGGGCTGCAGCGAAAGCTGCTGCCAAACTGCTAAGAGCTGGTGTAGTGAAAATTGTGGGAGCTATTGTGGGAGCCGTAGGATTACCTGTTGCTCTCATTATGGCTCTTATTATTACTGTATGTGTTATTTTAGCATCTTTTGTACCATTTACCGATGATGAAAGTAAAACAGAAGAACAAGTGAAAAAGTATATGGAAATTTCAATGGCGCTAAACGTAGACTGGAAAGAGGTTGTCGCTTTTGATATGGCGCGGTTTGATAATGATTTGACTGGTAAAGATCCGCATGATGCTATATCATATTTCTTGGATATCCAATATGAAGAATATACGGAAAAAGAGGTATGTGAGGCAGGGCCAAATGGTCCTTGTGAAAAAAAGAAAAAGGAGATGCAAAAAACAAAATCAGAAAGTTATTCCGGACCAGATGTAAAAAAGATATTGGGAGATACAGATTTTAAGAAAAAAATAGATGAAATTAATGCAAGTGGTAGTAAAAAAGTAACAGTTTCTTCTCATGGATTAGAAAAAGCGATGGAGCTCGCAAAGTTTAGTGAGAGTCAAAAAGATCGCGCCCGTGAGATACTAGCAGCAGGGATGTTAGAAGGAATGTATGGACATCTTGCACCAACTGGTGGATTTATTGGCGGTATGTGTGTAGGTGCAGTGAGTCCAGGAGGAGAACCTGTCAATATTAATGAAAAAGTAACCGGATATCTTCCTAAAATTAAAGAGATGGCAGAAAAACATGGTGTCGCTGAATACGTTGGTATTCTGGCAGCTCAAATGATGCAGGAATCAGCTGGAGCAGGTAATGACCCGATGCAATCATCAGAGGGACATTATGGAGACTTAAGTCCATCTTGTATAGGTGTAAAAGGAAATGCACGTATGGGTTGCATAAAAGATCCGAATATTTCTATTGAAGCAGGTGTATTGGAATTTAAAGATGTGTTAGGACAGGCGAATGGAGATATAGCTCTTGCCCTGCAGTCCTATAATTTTGGCTCAGGCTTCATTAGCTATGCATTAGCAAAAGGTGGTTATTCAGAGGAAACAGCCATTGAATTCTCAAGAAGTAAGAATCATCTAAATCCAGCTGGTTGTTCTGATCCAAATAACTTCCGAACCAAGGTAAATGCGTGCTACGGGGATTATGTGCGCCCATAAGGGAGCAAGGAAACACGGCGATTGCAAGCTGTTAGGTCAACCCTAAAAGACCTAGTATCACTTGGCTAACCTTGGAGGGAAACTGAAAGGGGACAACAGCATGCCAAGAAAGCTGTGAGTTGACTAAGCATCAAGTCAAGACTGAGCGGCAAGATATAAAGTATAGATAAGGATGAAGGCTAAACTGCTTGAATGATAGCACAAGGGAGGATACCGTAACTAGTCTCGGAAGATGCTTATAAACGAGATTCAACAGATATCATAAAGATAGTGTGAGTCATCTTATATGAATAGGGTTATCTGTTGCCCACTTCTATATGGAAGAAACGTGTGAACGTCACATCCGACACTATACGTGCAAATTCCTTGTTTACTAAATGGGGATTGTCTAAGTTAGAATGCCTGCGAGGCTATTGAGGATAACTTCAAGATGTAAGAGTCAAGAAGTATGGCTCATGAATATCTAATATGACAACGGAGCCTTCGTAGTAGTCAGAGCTAGGGAAAGCCTAGTACAGGGCGAAGGAAGGCAGTCTGTTAGCTTATTACCAAATTGGGGAGGTGCGAAAGGCACTATGCAATGTCCAAAAATAGTACTAAGCAATCTGCGAGCAAAGAGTCTTAATAAGGAATATCAATATACAAGACTTTATCGTAATCTATATAATCCAGATTTCTTTTTATTGGCATATGATAATCTAAGCAAAAATGATGGTGCATTAACAATAGGAGTAGACCAGAGGTCTATTGATGGTTTTTCAATAAAGGAAGTGGAAAGCTTAATAAGTGTCTTAAAAAGTAAAAGCTATCAACCATATCCATCTAGAAGAACCTATATTGAAAAGAAAGATGGCAAGAAAAGACCGTTAGGAATTCCTAGTTTTTATGATAAATTAGTCCAAGAAGTTATCCGTATGATACTAGAAGCAATATATGATTCAAACTTTTCTAATTCATCACATGGTTACCGAAAAGGCAAGGGTTGCCACAGTGCGTTATTAGAGATAAAGCGTACATTTACAGGTAGTAAATGGTTTATCGAAGGAGATATCAAAGGATTTTTCGACAATATTGAGCATCATACTCTAGTCACAATTCTCAAGAGGAGAATAAAAGATGAAGTGTTTATAGAATTGATTTGGAAATTCTTACGGGCTGGATACTTAGAAGAATGGAAATTTCATAATACCTATAGCGGAGCACCACAAGGTGGTATCATCAGTCCGATACTTTCTAATATTTATCTCAACGAGTTAGATACTTATATGAAGAAGTATAAGGAAAGATTTGAGTTGGGGAAAAAGCGACAAAGGAACACAGAGTATAGAAGTTTACATGAGAAAGAGCGGAAAATTCGAAAGAAAATCGATACTGCCTATCTAAATGAAGATGTAACACTAATTACGGAATTAAAAGAGCAACAAAAAGTTCTGAAAAAGAAGTTGTTACAAACACCTTATAGTAATCCAATGGATGAGAATTATAGAAGACTCACATATGTAAGATATGCGGATGATTTTATTATTGGAGTAATAGGCTCTAAATAAGATGCAACTTTTATTAAAAATGAAATAGCGTCTTTTCTTAAAGAAGAGCTAAAACTAGAATTATCTTTGGAAAAGACTTTGATAACAAATGCCTCCAAGAAACATGCTAAATTTTTAGGGTTTGAAATTAAGGTGTTTAAAAGTGAAGCTACACGTATTAACAGTCTTGGAAGAGTTACTAGGATACTTAACGGTAAAATTCAATTAAAAATGCCACATGAGGCATGGGTAAAGAAACTTCAAAAGTATCAAGCCATTAAAATGTGTGCCGATGGCACTTGGAAACCTCAACCAAGAGGATATTTCCAACACAACGAAGATTTAGAGATTATCACGCAATATAATAGTGAAATTCGGGGGTTATATAATTACTATCGGCTAGCTGAAAATGTGAGCAATCACATGCACCGCTTTGCATATTTCATGTATTATTCAATGTTAAAAACTTTTGCATCAAAATACAGAACACGCACGAAACAAATTCGAAAGAAGTACGAAAAGTACGGGCGCTTTACTGTACAGTATGAGACAAAGAAGGGAATTAATAAAGTTCATTTCATTGAAAGGCAGTTTCCAATGACAAGAAATCTATCGCTAAAGGAAACAGACATCTTACCAAATACTCGACATGTAATGAGTACGACTAAATTGTCAGATAGAATCAAGGCGGAAACATGTGAACTATGCGGAACTAGCAATGTTGTGATACATATGCATCACATTAAGAGATTAAAGAATCTACGAGCAAAGTCGAATAAATCATATCTTGAACAACAGATGATAGCGAGAAATCGAAAGACTATCGCACTCTGTAAAGAGTGTCATGTAAAAAGGCACAAAGGTGAGATATAAAATGCAGATGACAGATGGAGAGCCGGATACATTGAGAGATGTAAGTCCGGTTCGGGGAGGAACATTTGGAAACCTATCACAGGAATGTAATAAGGCGCTGGATGTTTACTCTACACGTATGTTACTAAAGTTTTAAAATATTATAAGGATTTAGGTTGTGTAGCGTCTGGAGATGGAGAATGGGTATCTGATAAAGGTTGGAAATGGCCAACAAAATCAGGTCGTATTACAGATACATTTGATGCGGTTCGTAATGGAAAACAACATAATGCAGTAGATATTGGGGCGATGACCGCCGGAAAAGCTGGAGACCCTGTGTGGTCGATGGAAGTTGGTATTGTAACGAACCAAACAGGAAATGTAAATGGTGGTGGTTTAGGTGTTTATGTAGACCATGGAAATGGCATTGTATCTCGCTACTTACACTTGAGTAAAATATCAGTTGCACCAGGAACCATGGTAACAAAAGGACAAATAATTGGGGAGATGGGCGGTTCTAACTATAATAAAGATACTGGTTTACTTAATATGAATGGATACGCTGTCCATTTAGACTTCCAAATTCGTATTAATGACCAACCAACGGATCCAATGAAATTCTTTAAGAAAAATGATGATCCAGGATTATCATCAGGTGGTTCTCCTATTATGACGAATGACAAACGACAAAAGGTATTAGCAGAAGCAAAAAAATGGCTAGGTCAAGGAAAAGTCAGATATGTATTAGGGGATCGTAACCCACCAGGTGGTACTTCAGATTGCTCAGGATTTACACAATATGTCTTTAGAACCAGTATAGGTGTACAGCTTGGAGATTGGACAGGTGCTCAAGTGGGACAAGGTAAACAAGTACCAGATATTAATCATGCCCAACCAGGGGATCTTATATTTTTTGAAAACCCGGGACATGTTGCCATTTATATGGGGAATCAAAAAATGATTCATATTGGTGATAATAAAGGTGTACAAATTACAGGTCTAAACTACACAGCAAGAGGTCAACATATGACGCAAATTCGTAATGTTATAGACTGATTTAGGATGTGAGGAAATGAAGAAAGTAATGAATGTGTTAGCGAATCTTCCGCAAAAGTACATAGTGATACTCGGAATCATTGTGCTAGTGCTAGGTGTTGCTGCTTATAATACTGTGCATCGTTACATGATGAAATCACAAGAGCAGAAGGAAGAACAAGTAAATCAAGATGAGATAGAGATATTTGGAGATAAACCAAAGGGGTTTGATACAAAAGAAGAGGAATATATCGCGAAAACAAAAACAGTAGAAGATTTACTACGAAAAATTTCTAATAGTAGCTATGATGTTCCTTATTTGTTTACAAAGGCTGGATTTGGTATTGAGCCAATGAAAATGACAAGTAATGAGCGTATGCTTGCTACAGAAGCTGTTCAAAGATATTTCCTAAATGGAGATAAGTTTTACAATGCACGTATTACCAAAATTGACCGTGGAAAAAAAGTAGATACATACCACATTGAAGTCCAAATTCAACAAGTGAATTTCCTTGAACCACGTCAATTTAAAGTACAAGTAAATCAATATGCGCAAATTGTAACACCAATTGAACAAATACCACACGGACAAGAAGAAGTACCTGTAGATTAATTGAAAAATGAGGGTTGTGAATGAAAGCCACAACCCTTTTAAAAAATAAAGAGTACTTAAAATATTTATTGAATATTCGTAATTTTCTGATATAATAAAGTTGTGGTTAAATGAAATTTATATATATTAGTTAAATAATATAGAGGTGGAGGTAAAAAGAATGCGATTATTATTTGGAACAGCAGCAAACTATTTTGCAGGATATTCTTCTGGAAGAGGATCGGGACTTTTAGGGACAATATTTGGCTGGGCTTTATTAGTAGGTAGTGGATACCTGTTGATCACAAATTGGGATAGTATCACAGTCTGGATGCACGGTTTAGATATTGTAACAGGCTTAGATGGTTATGAGGACATGAGCAACGGATTTATATTTATCTGTTTGATTGTAAGTGCTTTTATTTTCATGCTTTTGTTACCTGTATTCGCAATTGTATTGATAGTAGGTGTGATATTCTTGAATATTTTAATATGCACAATTGTTTTATTGGTATCACCAAGTACATATAAAAAAAATAAAGATGTGGAGAGTGAATGGAAATGAGTACAATTCTAGTATTAGGTGGTTCAAATGGTAGAACATTAGAGAAATTAGCGAAAAAAAGAGATTGTCAGGTTATTTTTCATGATGGGAAAAATCATGGTGGTGTAAAGAAAACGTTTCGTAGTGTCATAAAAAAATGTGATGTTATTGTAGTGCAGAAAGGTGCATGTGGCCATGTTTCTATTGATGTAGCAAAAGAATACGCAAAGAAGTATGATGTACCGCTTTTATTTAATCAGGGATTTGGTGGAACTGGTGCGATTGAAATGGGATTAAAGCAGTTGCAGGCTGCATGAGGTTTGATACAAATGAATGGAATAATCATCGGTAAATCAATATATATATAATTTTAAAAAACGACGGGAGAAAATGGATATATTTAATTACCATGTGTTATTGTAATGAACAGTATCGAAAAGATAAAGAAAGTGGAGGATGGAAATAAGAATATGAGTAGTGATACTAGATATAAATCAGGTTTCATCATTTTGATTTATTTTATAATGACACAATTTGTGGGTATAATAGGTGTACAATTGCTAGCGAAGACAGGCTGGTATGATATTCAGGGAAACCAACAGCAAGCAATCCAACAACTTTTAGTGCATTGGGAACTAATTGGATTTTCACTCACGCTATTAATCCTTTTTCTTATATATAGTAAAGAATTGATGAATGATCCGAAGTTATCGATTAAATTATCAAGAAACTCATTCGTATGGATTTTAATTGGGATCATATTAATATTTCTAGCGCAGATGGTTGGTAGTATTTTAGATAAGAGTGTATTCCAGCTAACAACGCAATCAACAAATACGTCTAGTACAGTCGCTGGTGTAGCTGTATCTCCTGTGTCTCTAATTTCAATTGTTCTTTTGGCACCATTAGTGGAGGAACTTGTATTCCGTTATGCAGCCATAAATATATTAATCCATAAATTTAATAAAACATGGAGTATAATAATTAGTTCATTAGTTTTTTCTATCATGCATTTCGATTTTCCTTTTGTATTTGGGTATTTTCTAATTGGACTTGTACTTGCTGTAGTATATGTGCGTACTAATAGGTTACTAGTATCATTTTTTGTTCATGCTAGTATGAACTTAGTTGTTGTTATGTTTCAGATTTCTTGATGAAATGGAAGATAAAATTGTGCAATTATTCATTAACATCTATAACGAATAAAAAAACTATCTTAAAGATTTATCAAATAATGAATATATGATTATAAACATCTTTAAGTCAGAAGTTGTTGAGAAAAATTCAATTTGCGAAGAACGAAAAAACTTCACTTTTAATTTTGGGTAAAGCACAAAGTATAACTATCACCGTGTAGATGCGCCAAACAGCCATGGAACAAAAGTAAATGAAGCCCAAATGAATAAAGTATTAAGCAAAAGAGGAATGTAAAAAGCAACTTGGAGGGAATACATATGTCAGCATTTTTAAATTTAATTGCTTTAATATCATTAATTACTTCAATCGTATTTTTTGGGAAAGGGTTCAAGAATAAACCGAAATTCAAGAAAGCCGCTTTATTCTTTTGTGCAACATGGGTTTTATGGTTCGTATCAGCTATGCTTGACCCGGAGCCAACAAAGGTAAATGGAAAGCAAGAAGCAAAGGCAGAAGATAAACAGGAGGAAAAGCAAGAAACAGAAACTAAAAAAGAAGAAAAAGCGAAACAGGAAGAGACCAAGAAAAAACAAGAAGCAGAAGAAAAGATGAAACAGGAAGAGACCAAGAAAAAACAAGAAGCAGAAGAAAAGATGAAACAGGAAGAGGCTAAGAAAAAGCAAGAAGCAGAAGAAAAGATGAAACAGGAAGAGGCTAAGAAAAAGCAAGAAGTAGAAGAAAAGAAAGATAGCGAGTTAAATGAAGCGCAAGCACAAGAAAAAGCAGAACAATCGAAGATCGCGCAAGGACAGGGTGCGCGTAATAAAGATGTCAAGTTATCACAATTAGGGGTTCAAACAATAAAGGATGGAATCAAATATACGACACCAGTGCAAGATATTCACATTGAAGCGAAAGATAGTTTAACAAGAATTGTTGCTATTATGCCAGTGGGAACAACGAAAGAACAAGCAAAAGAAGTAGGAGATTCATTGGCACGACAAGTAGCAAGTTTTGGAACGATGGGATTATATGTTGATTTACACTCACCTAGCAAAGACTATTTAGGCGAATATTGGGAGAACTTTAGCGGTGATATTGGTATCTTTGACAGTAACGAAAAACAGTTAGCGCGTGGATACATTAATAAATTGAATCCAACTAAAATAAAATGGTAACTTGACAGAAAATGAATTATTTTTTATTTGGGTTATATTGTAAATTATGACTATGAACCACCTGTAAATCCAAATATACGAAATGATCATTCTGTGCCCATTATGGTGGGGAATGGGGTACTGGTAGTCGCTAAATTTATTTATAATAAAACTGATGAATCGGATAAATAGGTAGTCTATAAAAAATCCTTACCATTTCCATAGGATGGCGAGGATTTTTTATGTACAGAGGAAAAGACACCCTAAGGTACCTTCCTCCGACTTGAACCACTTTAATTTTAATAATATCATTTTACAATCACAAATATATCTTTAATCTTTCATATGATATTTTATCATTTTTTCAGTCAATTGCATAAAATCAGTGAAAAATAGGTCATTTTTTGTAAATCCCTTTTCTCCATATCCATTCGATGGGACCATAGCGGAAATATTTACTCCAAATTTTGCTGAATATAATTTGTACAAAGATAATTAAAATCCCGAAGATACATAGTTGCCAGTAATATACCTGTGAGACATCTTTAAAGTACAACGAAAGAATGACAAGAGTTAGTATACTTTGGCTAATGTAATTCGTTAAAGCATACTTGCCTACGTTCATAAAGGGGTGTAGCCACTCTATATATTTTTTATTCTCACAAACTCTAAGTAGAGTACAAATATAGAATATAGCTAGCACTTTTCCTCCAAATAAAATCCATAGTTGTATATCCTTAGAGTAATAGACATCCGTTTTTATAAAATAGTAGATAATAGGACAAGAGAGAAGACATGAAATGCATAACGAACTCCACTGTAAAAATCTAATTTCCTTTATTAATTGCGGTACCCTTTTAAAAATATCTTTCTTACCAGCCCATAAACCGATTAAAAATAAGCCTATGTATTCCGGAATTCCTATTAGTAGTTGTTGGAATTCCTCGGTCATTAGAAAGAACAGACGGGTTTTTACTTGATGTGAATAATGTGTAAATAGATTTACCGTTTGATTGGTAGTATTGCCTGTAAACATATATTGATAGTGATTTGGTACTGCAGAAATAGAAGAACTTGCTTGTATAAATAAAATAGCATGTAGTGTATAGCTGACAAGTAGAGAGATGCAGCCAACTATAAAAATGAGCTTTGTAGATCGCTTATAAAAGAAGAATAGGATAAAACCAGCTAAGGCATATGCGTGTAGAATATCTCCATACCATAGGAAGATAAAGTGGAGTAAACCAAAGAGTAGCAAAATGCACAATCTACGGCTAAACAGCTTATAAATAGAATAGCCTTTTGCTTCCGCGTTTTTTATAAAGATATAAAACCCTACCCCAAATAAGAATGCAAAAATAGTATAGAATTTTGCTTGTATAAATAAATCTATTAAAAAACGAATCCCTTTATCTGTACCGGAGTAACCGGCCTGGTTAAAGGGGTCTAGTCCCGTCATAGTAGGTAGATTTGCAAATAGGATACATAGTATGGCTATACCCCTTATTATGTCTAAAGAATAAATGCGGGCGTTTTGTTGCATGTAAATTCTCCTTTCTTACAAAGAAAAACGAGCACTATATTAACTAGCGCTCGAATTACGTCTCGCAAAGAATCCGTCATATGTAGCAGCTGACACTGCCCCTTCTAGGCGTTCAACTTCTTCGCCTCTATTGTAAGCTACAACAACTGGAGTACCAGGAATGTCGAACTCTTGAAAGGCACTTTGATTTTCGGGTGTAGAGATATCAATGCGATAGATGGTTCTATCATGCTTTTTGGACATACTATTGATATCTGGTGCAGCCTTTTTACAATAATGGCAGGTTGGTTGATAGTAATACGTAATAAATTCTTCATGGGATTGTATCTTTTGCTTTAATTCTTCTTTTGAAATATCTTTTATATTTTTTGGTGCACTTTCTGCATCTACAGCAGATACAATTGTTTTTTCAGGTGTTACTATTTCTGTTTTGACTGATTCATTTTTAGTTAAAGTAAAGATCGTGATACCAATAACACATAAAGTTGTTATAACTGCTCCGATTTTGTAGATTTTTTTCATAGTAAATGCCTCCTTAAAGTAAAAAAAAGGACAAACCTCGCCCGAGTTAACTGGGCGTAAGGTTTGTCCTTCACGCTACGTACAATAGAATATAAACAATGGTAACAAATTTTCTACTTATATTTTAACACAAAATCCATATAAAATACTATAAAAATGTTTAGGTGGAGCAACAAAAATCAAGAAGCCATTAACAATTTCACGTACCGTATGATTAATAAAATAAAATCCAAATAAGAAATTCTATTTTATTAAATGGGGTCCCGCCAACCAAATGACATAAAACCCACGCTAAGACATTTTCTGGAAGGTAAACAGCCGATTTTCCTACGTTAAGGAATTTCGGCTTTTATGCTTTATTTTCGGAGTGGTCGTAATGATTCTAATGTAGTTGATTGCTTAAATTTATATTCACCAAGGAAGTTGATATGTTCCCAGCCAAGCGGTGAAATATGATGTAACAGTTCTTCCTGCAAGACACCGTTCTCTTTTTTATCTTCTATCGCTTTGGTTAAATATACCGTATTCTATATACTAATGGCATTAATAATATTATTTAATGCACTAGCTCTTTGAAGTTGATCCTGCAGTGCACGTTCACGCAACTCTCCACGTTTTCAGAAAAAAATAGATCTAGCCAAAGAGTTCATAGCTTCACCTTTATTTAATCCACGATGAATTTTTCTCCTTAATGTTTCACTTGAGATGTAATCTAAGATGAAAATTGTTTTTTCAATCCTTCCCATCTCACGAAGTGTTGTAGCCAAACTATTTTGCCGAGCATAAGAACCAATCTTTCCCATAATAAGAGAAGCAGATACCGTACCCTTCCGAATAGAATGAGCTAATCGTAATACATCATCGTAATTTTTTTGAATAACATTTACATTGATTTGACCGCGCAATAATTTTTCTAATTGTGGAAAATCACTAGATTTTCCTATCGTGTAAAGCTTTGAGTCAGCTAAATCTCGTAAACGCGGTGCAAAATGAAAAATTGGTTAAAAGAAGGAATACTTTTGTACTTTAAAGAATTTTCTACTTATCAAATATTTAATAAGTAATGGGCTCACTGCCAGTTAATATAAGTTTTGCTACTAAAAAAAAGAGGTAAATTAGAGTCGATAATGAAGAAAGAAACCAACTTTAACTCATCGTTGAAACCGAATGTACAAAGCAGAAATCTAGTTTCAGAAATTACACATTTTCCTAGTACCTACGTGATTTTTATTTTTGGTTTACTAATTTCTAGGATAGGTGATTCCCTTTATACGTTTGCGCTTCCTTGGATTGCCTATAAGTTAACTGGATCAGCAATAATTATGAGTTCACTTTTTGCTATCGGCGTGTTACCTATTGTTTTATTTGGTCCAATCGTAGGAGTGGTAGTAGATCGTTTTGATCGGCGGAAATTAATGTGGGTTGCTGATCTAGGATGTATTATTTTAGTAGCCTTAATTCCTATCCTGTATAATTTGAGCATACTTCAACTCTGGCATCTATATGTTGTTTCTTTTATTTTAGCCGTACTATCGATGTTATTTGACGTAGCAACTATTACAGTAATTCCACAAATTGCAGGTCAATCGTTAACAAGAGCCAATTCCGCATACCAAATGGTTAATCAAATTGCTAGTTTAGCAGGACCCGTATTAGCCGGTATTATAATTGCTATAATAGGTGGGATTAATGCCCTCTGGATAAATGCTATCTCTTTTATAGCTACTCTAGTTGCTGTATTACTATTGCCGAAATCAGAAAAGAAGAAACCTACAGATAGAGCAAAAACACTATTGCAAACTATAGGGAATGATATGAGAGAAGGGATTAAATGGTTAATAAACGATCGTCTTAGCCTTGCTTTATCTCTTCAAGCAATGGTCGGAAACTTTGGTGCTAGCGCTGTATTAGGTGGGCTTATGTATTATTTACTTTCTACATTAAATCTATCTGCTGAAGAAAGTGGGATTAATTATACTTTAATTGGGGTAGGTGGTCTTTTAGGAAGTATCATTGTTATTCCACTTGAACAACGATTTCGAAGGGGAATCCTTATTCCAACCCTCCTTGCTGTGGGAGCAATTGGATTGATCTATGCAATATGGAGTGAATATTGGCTTGCGCCGGGCATTTCATTTGGTCTTGCTATGATTTGTAATATAGCCTGGAATATTATTGTAGCATCCGTCCAACAGGAAACGGTCCCCACCGATATGCAGGGAAGAGTTTTAGGGTTTTCACGTGTGCTTACTCGTTTGGCTATGCCATTAGGAGCACTAGTAGGTGGATTAATTTCCGATTTTAATCCGGTTGCAATATTTATTTTGGCATCAACTACAAAGGTCATTGAAGTTATTATCGCGCTGACTAGTCCTATTCGTAAACTATGAGCAAAAGTGTTTCTTCATTAATGACTTTCTAACTAATTAAAAACTAATAACGTGTATAATATATTTTTTCTTAATTTAATTATATAAGGATTATGTAATGTTAATTTTATATTAAAACACTTTTAATCAAAATATACACTTTTTTTAAAAAATTTTTTCTTTATTTAATACTATTTATTAACTTTAAAAGACCAAAGAACCTACCCACTTACCTACAATATAACCCATATAAATAAGCAGAGCTCCTGTTAAGATATAAAAACAAGATTTAAAATACATACTCTTTTCAATCGTATCACCAATTTGATGAAACATGTTTGACATAAAGAAAAAACCACCTTTTTAAAATTACTAGAGCACACAGAGATATTATCAGAAAATAATTAATTAACACAACACTTATTGGAATAATAATGTATAAAATAATAACAACGTTCACAAAAATTTAAAATTTATGAAATGAATTACTTTGCAGTTAATATTTAGAATTCAAAAGGTTTATTAGGTAAAAATACGTTATATTACAACTAATTTTTTATATGTATTAAACTTTCAAACCTGGGTGAAACCGATTTATTTAAAAAATATTTTGATTTTTACTGGATAAAAATTCTAATGGAGGCTCTAATGCAAATACATGATAAATTAAATAGGATTAAACATACCTAATATAATGACCTATTAAGTAGTTATTCCAAATAGTTAATGTTGTATATAATTCACATCCCCACATAGTACTTATATACTTTTTAATAAAAAGATAATCTCTTTAAAAAAATTTCTTTTACTATTATACATTTAAGATTAAATTACCTATTGGTATCCTTTTTCTTCTCTCAACTACTCGATAGCCATTCAATAAGCAAAATTCTTATCAGTAGGGGGATAGCAAGAAGCTTTGAAACACGAAAAAGACCACAAAGCTTTCTTAAGAATTTGCTTTATAGCCTTGTTGTCTTATGATTTATTAAGATAAACCTCAATTTTATTTCCTTCAAAATCCTGTTTTTAATATAACAATACCCAGTGGCTACATTCGGTATACTCGCAGGAATATCTAATACATTCCCCGCAAAATTTTCCTGAAATGATATAGTAATTTTTTTATATAAAAAAGAAGACGGTAAACCCGCCTTCTATATTTATTACCATTTAATATCAGATGATTTGTAAGCATAGTAGGCTTCTAAAGTTTTTTTGCCACTATGTAATTGTAAATCATATTCTCCAGCTCTAACTCCTTGTGAATAATTATTATTACTGTTCCACTCAAGTTCCTCACCCGGTTTAAGTTCTTTACCTTCTATATAGATTTTACTAGTTCCCTTATGTTTAAGGTTAACCGTTAAATTAGAATCACCTGTATTTTTAACATATACTTTAAGATGCCCATATCCTCCAGTAACATTGAATTTTACGTTCTCAATACCATCTTTTTCATATAGAGTATCTGATCCCATATCTTTTACCTCTGCACTAGCACCTGTAGGAAATGATAGTGCAGTAACTCCACCGACACCAAACGCTAAACCTAAAGAGAGTAATACTGGAAATAGTTTGTTCTTTTTCATAAATTAATCCCCCTTATTTGTTTTATTTAATGCATCTCAAGTATAAACTGAATTACATAAAAACGTAATATTGGAATGTTATTTATCAATACGGTTCAGAATATTCTGTGTTATATTCCCTCTTAGGAAGAAGAACAAGGTTTGATTACCGCTTTTAAAAAGGAATATTGAAAGTAATAGTAGGCTTAATCCTTGTGTTTTACTCTTTACAAACTTGTCACAAAAATAGAAGAGAAGTATTGATATAATAAAAAAACAATTCAAATGAAGGCTTTAATTTAAGAAAAAGAAAAAGAATAATATTTATATAGCATACATGCAATAATGGAATGCAGTATAGATCATTATACAAGCATTCTCTTTATATATGCACACTATTTATATCATGAGTATTTCGCTCATTAGTATTACACTAAGTTAAATATATAGATAATACAATTTCATTGTAACAGTAATTTTTTTGAAATAATAGACTATTTTTGCATTTATTACATGATAACATTTAGATATAGAGTTAATAAATTGTTTTAATTCTAAAAAAATACATTTTTACAAAAAAACGGAGGTAATTTTAATGTTGAAAGAATCTTTATTAGTAAACACAAAAAATATGTCAGTAGAAGAACTTTCTTTTGATGAAACTCAAAAAATTGATGGCGGTGTAAATCCTTGGGTTGTTGCTGGAACTGTAGGTGGTGTAATTGCATTAGGAAATGAAGTGTATAAATTTGGTGGCGGAGTAGTAGATGGTTGGAAAGCTGCTGGGAAAAGAAAGAAAAAATAATTTTAAAATAGAATGGGGATATATTATGAATTTAGTAAATAATAACATTGAAGTATTATCTGAAAAAGAATTTATGGAAATAAATGGTGGAGGTAGAGATTTATCTACAGATGTTGGTAAAGCAGTTGGATGGGGATTGAGAATATGGGATGAAATGAGTAGAAGTTCTTGGGAAACTTGTAAAAAGCGTGGAATTACATCCCGTAAAGATTGTTAGTTAGTGTATTTTTTGTATTTTTATTGATAAAAAAACTTCCTATTCAGGAAGTTTTTTTATCAATACATTATTAATTTTTACTGTATTTATCATTTAATTTATTTTTATTAGTTATAAAATAGCCTAAAATAGATCCGAAGTATAAAGTACCTCCAAAAGTTGAAAGGTTAAATTTCTTATTTACTAATAGTTCTGCTAAGAAAGTAGTTAATAGTAATATGGTTAACAATATTACTATATATTTTCTTTTGAAAAAAAAGCTTAAAACATTGTCAATTATAGGATTCATTATTTAACACCATTTCCTTTTAGATTTTATAACAAAAAAGTAACATAAAAATTCAAAAGAATCTATGTTTTTTTATATTAAAGAATAAAGTAAATAATTTTTATTTGTTTTTAAGGAATGAATTTTATTTTTAAATGAATGTTTATTATTTATAATTTTAAGGTGGAAAGTTATGAGTAAATTTCCTTTTATTATGCAACATGATTTAAAAGATTGCGGTCCAGCATGTCTTGCTATGATCTCTAGACATTATGGACTTTCTATATCTATTTCTAAAATTAGAGAAATAGCGGGTACAGATTTACAAGGTACGAATGTGCAAGGTCTTTTAGAGTCAGCTGAGAGATTGGGATTTGATACAAAGGGAGTTAGAGTAAAGGAATTAAACGCTTTATATGAATTACCTCTACCAGCTATTGCACATGTTAATATGCCAGGTGGCTTATTACATTATGTAGTTATTTATAAAATAAATAAAAAGAAAGTATATGTTTCTGATCCAGCTAAGGGTCTTGTTATTTATTCTTTAGAAGATTTCAGTAAGATTTGGACCGGGGTTTTGGTATTACTTATTCCTGGTCAAAAATTTAAAAAAGGAAAAACATCACAAGGAAATTTGGTGAGGTTTTTATCCTTGTTAAAATTACAGAAAAAATTATTATTCTCTGTGTTTTTTGCTTCGATTTTTTTTAATATATTTGGTTTATTAGGAGCATTTTATTTTAAATTTTTAATAGATGATATTGTAACTAATCAGTTACTTCAGACATTACATGTTGTGTCTATTGGGGTTATTGTACTATATGTTTTTAAAGTGTTAATTTCTTATTTTAGAACTCATTTGATTTTATATTTGAGTAGACGAATTGATGTTCAATTAATGCTTGGATATTATCGTCATGTAGTAGGATTACCTATGAATTTTTTTGAGACAAGAAAAGTAGGAGAAATTATTTCTCGTTTTATGGATGCAGGTAAGATACGTGATGCATTATCGACGATAACGGTGACATTAATGATTGATACCTTGATGGTTACACTTGGAGCGATTTTGTTATATATACATAGTCCGATTTTATTTGGGGTTACGCTTTTACTAGTTCCTTTTTATATAATTATTATTTTGTTATTCCACAAGCCATATCAAAATATTAATTATGAGGAAATGGAGAGCAATGCTAAATTAACATCTTATTTGGTAGAGTCTTTAAATGGAATTTCTACTGTGAAATCTTATAATGCTGAAAAAGAAGTGTTTTTTCAAACAGAAAGTCATTTTGTTAATTTATTAAAACATGTATTTAAAAGAGGAATGTTATCTAATTTACAAGGTTCTATTAAATTGGGGCTTGAATTAATTGGGGGTACAGTGATTCTTTGGATTGGCGCTATACAAGTTTTAGAAGGAAATATGACTATTGGTGAATTAATTACATATAATGCACTTTTAGCATATTTTTTAGATCCAATTGAGAACTTAATAGGAATTCAACCTACTATGCAGTCAGCATTAGTTGCAGGGGAAAGATTAAATGAAGTTTTTGATTTAGAGTTAGAAAAATCTGAGAAAGAATTTAATAAAGTTTCTATTAAAAAGTTATCCGGTAATATTAAATGTTCTAATGTTACATTTCGTTATGGTACTAGAAAAAATATTTTAAATGGTATTAGTTTTTCAATTGATTCTGGAAGTCAAATAGCTTTTGTTGGAGAAAGTGGTTCTGGAAAAACGACTATTTCAAAGTTATTAATGGGATTTTATGATTCGAGGGAAGGCGAAATTCATTATGATGATTATCATATCAGAGAAATTAATAAAACATCATTGAGAGATCGTATCTCATATGTTTCTCAAGAATCATTTTTCTTTAGTGGATCAATTTATGATAATTTACGATTTGGATTAGATAATAAAGTTACATTAGAAGAAATTATAAAAGTATGTAAAGATGCAGCGATTCATGATTTTATTAGTGAATTACCGTTACGCTATGATACTTTGTTAGAAGAAAATGCATCGAATTTATCAGGTGGTCAAAGACAGCGTTTAGCAATTGCAAGATCTTTATTGAAAAATCCGGATATTTTAATTTTAGATGAAGCGACAAGTAATTTAGATTCTACAACTGAGAAATTGATTACTGATATGTTAAAAGAATTAAGGCATAAAGGAATTACAGTAATTATGATTGCTCATAGATTAAGCACAATTCAACATGCAAATAAGATTTTTGTTATGGAAAAGGGAATGGTAATAGAAGAAGGTTCTCATGAAGAATTGTTATTTATTAAAGGTGAATATTATCGTCTATGGAAAAATCAAACGATTCATGCTGAACATATAGATTCACAACTTCATGTAATGCGAGGAAACCAATATGAATAAAATATATTCTTTTGATCAGTTATCAGATAGTGTTGAACTATTAGAAAAAAAACCTCCTCGTGTTATAAGTTGGTTATTAGGGTTTCTTTCTTTAATTTTTATAGTTTTTTTTATTTGGGCGTATTTTAGCAAAATAGATATTGTTAGTAAGGGTACAGCAATTGTACAAGGTAAATTTGAAGTAAGTGTAATGCGAAATCAATCGGCTGGTATTGTTGAAACGGTTCTAGTTCGTTCTGGTGATGAAGTAAAAAAAGGAGACACTTTAGTTCAATTAAAAAACAGAGAATTGGAAAACAAACAGAATCAATTTGATCAAGTTGTTAAAAATTTAGAACAACAAAAAAAGATGTTGGAAGAATTAAAGAGAAGTATTCAATTAAAAAAACCTATATTTTCTAATGAAGTAGATGAAAAGGTAAAAACTGAGTATAAAGCTTACGAAGAGGGTTATCAGTCTTTACAAAATGAAAAAGAGAACGAGATAAAAACATTGGATCATAGTAAAATTTCTAATGAGCAAGATGATGTTTTACAAGGATTAATTTTTGAAAAAGAAAATAATCAGAGAGAAATTGAATCTTTGATTAGACAAAAAGGAAAAGAGAATATTCTTAATGAAAAAAAAGAATTGTTGAATGATGAAATAGTATTACTTCAATCTCAAAAAGATAATTTAGTAAAGAGAATAGAACAGAGGTCATCATTTTTAGAAAGTGAAAGAAAGAAAGTTGAAGAAATTAAAAAAGGTAAACAGGATCAAAAAAAATATGGATTAAGTCAATATAAAGAAAATACTATTGTTTCAGTTAATCAACGTATTCAAGCTTTAGAACAAAGTATTTTTGAAAAAAAACAAGAGGTTGATAGTGCTAATATTCAAGGAGAGACTATGAGTATTAAAGCTTTAAAAGATGGTATTGTACAATTACCTGTAGTTTTACAATCAGGTGATTTAGTTGATTCAGGACAAGAAATCATTTCTATTGTTCCGAAGGAAAATGAGAAAAAGATAAAGATGTTATTGTCGGCACAAGAAATAAAAGGAGTTAAAAAGGGTGATACAGTACAATATTCTTTTCAATTAAAGAAAACAGATAAACAGGTAGGAAAAGTTACTTATGTTTCTGTAAATCCTATTTTTGATAAAACTTCAAAATCTTATATGTATGAAATAGAAGCAACGATTGAAATAGATGATTTAGATGAATTGCATACAGGTATGATTGGAAGAGGATCTGTAATTGTAGGTGAAGAACGAGCTTGGAAATTTATATTAAAAAAATTTGATTTTATTTCTAATTAGTTAAAAATAAAATTAGTAATTTATGATAAAAATTTGTATGAATTATATGGATACAAACTGTAAAACGGAAAAAACATAATTGGAGGTTTTTATTTATTATTGTAGGTAATTATCGTTATAAAACGAATAGGAAATTACAAGACATAGGGTAATAAAATATCTTTAAAAAATAAACATACTAGAGCGCGCCCACCTCGCTAACAAGCTAACAAAATAATATCCCTTTAAGTTAAAAATACGCTATTCTTTCTGTATAGTTATAGGAAAGGATGGCGTTTTTGTATGTCTGTTTCTATATCTGATGAATTACAACTATTTACTCAAGAAATCCAAAGACTTTTATCTCCAAATATAAGGGGGTGACCTAATTGGGGGGGAGTACCCAAATTGCTGCAATAGAACGCAAATTAACTCACAAAAAATGTGAAAGCAGAAGAATTAGGTAGTACGTATCAAATGTATAATTAGAGTCATGGTATGGCCAGTGGATTCATGTTTATGGGCTTCTTCGTTGGAATTGCGTTCTTAGCAATGATGGCAAGTTGTCTAATGTTTAAAATTCTATCTGGCGCATCGAAAGACAGCAAACGTTATCAAATGCTTCGTAAAATCGGTTTCCGCCGGGGGTTATTAACAAAATCGATTTATAAAGAGTTATTCTTCATATTCTTAGTACCGGCAATTGTGGGTATTGCTCATATATTAGTTGGTATGAACATGTTCGGTCCGCTTTTGATTGATCCGTATTTCCGAATTTGGTTGCCACTTGTCATTTTCGTAGTAATTTACTACTTGATTACAGTTCAATTGTATAAAAGAATTGTACTTCCGAAAGAAAAATAGTTTTACAAAACATACAAAATGTTAAACTCAAAAAAACCAGTGATATCCTACACATGTACTAGTATCACTGGTTTTTTATATGGAAATTTGATGGTCAATTTGACAAATTATAAAAAATTACAAGCTCAGTTTTACATTTTCCCAACGATATTTTTGTAAAATTATCTTTCTTTTCCCTCTGTTTGATTGGCTTGGAACTCCATTTTTAACGCAATACTATCTCCTTGGAACACGTTCTGATCTGTGCCGTTGTCTTCAAATACAAACTTTATCCAAAACCAATCCATTTTCCCAGCTTTTAATCCCCCTGTTTCAGTCCACTTAGAATGAAATACTTTTTTGGAGGCAATCTCTGGGCTTTGTGATTTTAGTTCTGCAAGAGTTGTCTCGTATACAGGGCTTTTCGCAGGATCCCAATCCAAAAGAAATTGTACTTTAATATGTTTACCGAAATCTTCTGTAGTGTTATTTTGTTTTAAATCGTTTACAGTATAGTCTATTTTCATCATGATATCTTTAATATCTAATGTACCACTATTTTTCAAATTGAATTTCTTTAAAATTTTGTCCCCAGGTTTTAAATTTTCTAAGTTAAGTGAAGTAGTTGGTTGCATAGCTAAATCCAATGTACCTGCAGCAAATGAATTATTTGTCACCACTTGATCGCTAAAATATGCATATGTTCCCCCACCAATTAAAGATAAACCAAGAGTGGCTGAAACCACTCCAACAGCTAATTTCTTTTTCAATGACATTTTTTGTTCCTCCCATATCATTTTTATAATCTTTCTCCCTAATCAACCGAAAAGCTCCCCTTAATACAGATATACCATGAATTGTGAAAAAATTATATTTAAAGCAGAAAATTCCTTATTGAGAAAATTATGTTATTACCTACCTTCTGTAAATGAATCGTCCCCAAAATAGAAAAGTTGGATTTATAATTATTAAAACCTCTGCCAAAACAAGAAACACAAGCTCCAGCAGCTAAAGAAGAACCTAAGAAGCAAGAAGCAAAAAAAGAGCTTTCTAAAGAAGGCGAGTCTTCTAAAGTTAAAATCGCTGTAGGTTCTGTTGAATCAACAGATTCAGTAGGTGGCGAATACTTAAAAGAAAAAGCTCAAGGCGTGTTTAAAGTAGTTGAAATCACTATTACAAACAATCAAAAAGACACTATCACTGTTGATGCTAACAGCTTCAAATTAGTTGATAATAAAGATCGTGAATTTACGTACTCTACACAAGCTCAAACAGCTTTCGATGTAGGTAACGGTGGAAGCTCTGATTTCTTCTTGAAAAAACTTAACCCTGGTTTATCTCAAACAGGTAAAATTATCTTTGATATCCCTGCTGACGCACAAGGCTTAGTATTAAAAGCTCGCGGCGGTATGATGGGTAAAGAGATTAAGTTAAAAGTAGAATAGTTGAAGGCACTCGAAAGAGTGCTTTTATTTTATTCTCAGACATAAATAAAATTTGGGGTGATGTGTGTGAAAAAAAAGACTGTTTTGATAATAGGTGGTTTAATTTTAATTGCTTTTGGAGTTATGGGATGGAATAAGTATTCGGATTACAAATACGAAAAAGAACGTGCGCAACTTCATGCAGATTACGAAAAAGAACTTATAGAAATGGAAAAAGAACAAGTCAAACAGCTAGCTGCCGAAGAGCGTAGGTTAGAAAAGATAGAAGAACAGAATCGAAAAGAAGAAGCTAGACAGCAGCGTATGATGGATACTTTCAATAATTTACGTCGCGGTATGTCTTACAAAGAAGTTGCAGCGGCATTCGGCGAAGAGGGAGATTTAAAAAAACAAGGTACATATAGTAACGAATGGAAAGATTATAAAAAGAATCATCCCTCTTATTTTTGGAACTATGACAGTATGTACAATATAATTTGTGAGTTTAGTTATAACAAATTAACCTCATGCAAGAAAAAGGAAATTGTGAAAATAAAAGTAAACGGCAATGGGTATTATAATTAGGGGTAACGTCTCCAATAACAAAATATAGATTTTATTCACTTTTACGATACATTTATGAAACATTCGTATGTTACATTATATAAGTCCTTTTTTGAATCATTTTCATTCTGTCAAAAAGCCCTAGTCCCCTCTAGGGCTTTTTACGTTTAAATAAAGAAATGTACCGTATTTCTCAATGCACAATATTATTTAACATGGTAAAATAATATTTGGATGGGAGTCCAATACATATTATTAAAATTAAAGTGGTTCAAGTCGGAGAAAGGCACCTTTGGGTGTCTTTTCTTTATTTCTCAATATAAGAACTTTAAGGATATGCTATTATTTAAATACAAATTCCCTTTTGTGCACTGAGGTAGTAATACCCAATAAAAAGGCCCTCTATTTCCGTAGGTGGGCCTTATCTTTATTACACAATATCAAAGTATACTCTCTTTTTCTCATAAACTTTATGTAATTATACATATTTGTAAAAATTACACTAAATAAATATTACATGTAGTAAAATATAAACCGTGGACACGTTCTATAAAGCAGATTCTTTTGAAAGACGCAACATATTGATCTCAAATCTCTTGAATTTTGTGAACTAACAATCTGGTGTATATAGACGATTCTGTTTTATAGGATGTGTTTACACGTATAACAAGTGGATAATACGGATAGGTTTATACTAAATGAACGTGGTTCAAGTCGGAGGAAGGTACCTTAGGGTGTCTTTTCTTTATGGGGTAGCACCAACAAAACGCGAATTTCGTACGCTAAGCAAATTTTCATGGAATAAAAGCCGTTTTCTCTAAGTTTAGAGAGAATCGGTTTTTTCTTTGTAAATCAAAACAATAAAATCATATGAAACCTATAAATATATATTATTACGTAAAGTATGATTCTTAGTATTATATAATCAATTAATCTTCATCATACAAATTATCTACAGATTCTTGTAATGAGTCTAATAGATAGTCGCTGAAGCTTTCATAAGTAATGGCATACAGTTCCTTTGAAAAACGACTCCAAAAGACAACAGGGCACTCTCCATCTTTCATTTGATTGGTATCTAAACATGTCACAGTACCATCGATATCATTTAAAACAATGTATTGTTCTGGAAGGTTATATGTTTCTCTATATAACTGGGTGTGGTAAACAACGGAAGAATCTGCAGCTGTTGTCTCACAACCATGAATATCCATACCATCCAGTCCGCCGCTACCATATTGTTTTAAAAACCAATGATAACTGTTAGGGAACGTAGTGTTTAGCATTTGTACTGCTTCTCGAATTGTATCTTCATGTATCCCTCCCATAAAATCGGCATCTTTTCTATATGTAGAAATAATTGAAATAATCTTGTCATTCATTCTTTTATTTCCCTCCTAAATGTTCTTGCGCTCGCATTTTCCAATAGTTATTTCTAAAATTATTATACTGTTTATATAGTTCTTTGTCGTTTCTAAAACTTTCCCCTGATTCTACTAAACCATGCAATTGTTTAGTAAATTCATCATGTTTATTAGCTGGTATTTCGACCATTGCTCCGGGTTCTTTTTGCGTTAAATGATGTAATTCAATTTTGTGGTTATCTTTTGTAAAAGGTACCCCGCCATCTAAAGCTAGTTGAAGATTCGACTTTCCGCTTTTATTAACGGATGGTGGGGCGACGTAATCCCAATCTATATTTTTCATACGGTAAACCCAAGTTTTTCAACTTAGAAATTCGCGTTATGTTGGCGAGACCCCATTGCTATCAAGCTAAGCCCGTGTAACGTCAATGATAAGCAAGATTGTTTCTTTTTTTGGAAAGTCTATACGTAGATGCTTTAAAGATTTGCATACAAAATAAACCCTAACGGGTTTCCTTTTTTGAATTAAGCTGCTTGGTTATCAGACATGGTACAATTATAAACGACACCTAATATATCAAAGACTGTTTTCTTCTCATACCTATGGGATTTTCGCCCGTTTTGCTGTAGAAGATTGAACAGACGAAGTAACACCTTTGATAGCTCTTGGGTGTTTTTTTGTATAGTTTGGAATAGAAGAAGAAAATAGTCTTTAATCATATATATGGCTTTATACTCACTAAGCTCTCGTTTTTTCTTCATGAGGAGCAATTGGCGCATTTGAAACATGATAGAAGAACAGAGTAGAATGGCAATCAATTGACCATATAAATGGCACTCCAATCGTTCTGATTTTATCTTCTTACAATGATGGATTTGAAAGAATGACTTCCACGTTTTAAATAAAATTTCGATTTGCCAACGCAAAGAATACCAGTCATGTACCTGTCCCATCGGAACAATATCTGTAGGGGTGTTTGTCATATATACATTGATACCACTGAGTCGTTTGCTACGAGGAGAATACTTCATTCCTTTCTTTTTTTCTCGTATAGCTTGATCACGTAATCGTTTTTGTTGTTGTTCATCTGTAAGTCGATGAACGATTACACGGGTTGGTACTTTATCAGTCATACCTACATAGGCATCGGATATTTCATATGTTTGTCCTGGTTGGAGAGAGCTCATTAATACCTCCATATCTAGCTGTATATACTCTGTACCTTTCTTTATTCTTCCATCCTGAAAATAATCAGGTTTGCAATTTTTTTGATAAATACGTGTATTAGATTTAATACGAGAGATATAGTAAGCCTTTTTATCTTGTATATGTTGAAGATCTTTTAAATGAAAATACCCTAAATCACGGATACATAAATCATTTGGTTCCACAGTTGGAACACACAGAGAACCATAGGTTCGATCATGCTGTTTACCGGGACCTGTATGAATATGTAGGAACTTTCCACTTAATAAATCATACTCAAGCTGAATCTTTACTCCCGCTGTATGGCTGCATCCTCCTGCACCTGGATAAACCGATGAAAATACATCCAGGAGTTGAAATGCAGTTGAATCTAAAATACGAATACGCTTGAAAACAGAAGTATATGGAGAAGAAAGTGGCATAGATGAGGTTAATTTATGGTTTAGTAGTTCAGCTAATACATGTTGTAAAAGTTGAACGGCCGCTTTATTAAATCGTTGATTCAGTCCCTCGGGACTGATGAGTACTTCTGTTGATGCTTCTAAACAGCTAGATAACTGAGTTAAAGAAGTTGTAGCGACATTTTGGCTCATCCATACGCATAAAGCGACTAAATCTTTTGCTTGGTATTTACTGGTCCGTTGTACGAAACCGACATCTCTAGCAAAATCTAGTAAGATATTTGAAGATAAAAATCTTTGAATCTCCTGAGCAAATAGTTGTAATTCATCAGATACAGAAATAGACATACAAAAACGCCATCCTTTCCTATGATTCTATAGAAAGAATAGCGTATTTTTAAATTTCAGGGAAATTTTTTTGCTAATTTAATATCGATGCAGCAGCCTCGTATAGAAGGACACTTTAAATGTTATTCTTATTTTTTAGTAACATATTTAATTCTTTAGCATCTTTTTTTGTATTTGAAAATGATATTAACCAAGAAAATGCATATATCAAAACTATACTTTCAAGAAAATCAGCAGTTGGGAATATTTCTATCCAATGGTTATATGTAGATATAAGAAAGACAACTATAATCATCATGAAAAAATGGATTACCAAGGCGAACAAATAGCTGATTCTTTCAATATCAAAAATGAATGTAAAAATGCCTGCACAAGCTGAGATTATAAGAACACTTATTATCTCAGCTTGTGTAATAGATATATTATTGTTTCTTGATAGCAAAACTATCATGTATATAAATGAACCAGTTCCTAAACCTGTACACAGTCGATTTTTTAGTTTCAATAAAGTCTTTCCCTTCTTTTTATGATTTTAAGATAAGTTTATTTAATTTTGATTGTATATAAAATGTGTAGAATATTCCTCCAAAAAATAAGCCTACAGATAGTCCACTTATGGCAGAATAAATTATATTAAACGAAATATTACCATAAAATGATGAATAAATTCCTAAAGTTACATTTAAGACATATTTTACAAAGAAATTAATCAATATAATTATTAATGGAAGGTAACATTTCTTCCTGAAAGTAACCGTCTCTTGCTTGAAAAAAATTTGATATTTTGCATATAACAAATATCCAATCAAAATGCCTGGAAGAATGAAAATCGTATAGCTTATTAAACAATATCCTAAGTAAGAAAATTTAGTGATAATTTTATCTAACCCCCATATCATAAAAATCATGGGAACAAGGAACATTTTAGATAAATTAATTGGTCTTTCTTGAGAAATAGCAATACCCCTTTTTATTAAAATGAATAATAATATCCATACCCATAATGGAGTTCTTATAAATACTTCTTTAATCATAGTATACATTGTATATCCTCCTTTGTTTTTATTAATATTTACATCAAAGGAGATATAAAGAAATACTTTTAAACATAAGTGGTAAAAATCAATACATAAGTGGTTATTGGGAATGTTTTTTTAGCTGTTTTTTTAATGAAGAAACATATTTTCTTGACACAATTACTTTTTCTCTGTTTGAAAGCAGTGCTTCCAAATTTCCGTTTGCTTTAGCGGAGAATTTGTTTAAAAAATGAATATTGATAATTATAGTTTTTGAAATTCTAATGAAGTTATCTGGAAGTTCAGATTGTAATTTATATAAAGGACTTTTTATCTCAAATATATTTTCTTTTGTATAAACAAAAATTTTCCTTTCAAGATATTCCAAATAAATAACAGTTGAGCAAGAAATTTTTTCTTGTTCACCTTTGTGAGTAGAATTAACTATTAAATAGTTATCAGAACTATTCTCTAGTGTTGATACCATATCTAGAATAAAAGATGTTACTTTGTGAATGTAGAAGGTACAAGATTCTTCTTTAAGCTTTTCAATAATTTTAATGTTTGCTTTCATTTTCTACCATATTTCCCTTTCTTTAAAATAGATTTTAATGTTTGTTTGAAACAAAGTTTAATCTAAGTCAAAATAGTATTTTATATGAATATTATTAAAAAATCTATTAACATATTTCTTCGCATATTTTTTATAAACATCGTAACATTATTTTTACCCCTCTATAATTGCCATCAATTTGAGAAATTTATTCTTCTCAAAAATGAAAATCACCCTAAGAACCTATGGACAACTATGAAAGGATGAAATTTTCGTTTTGGGGATATTTCAGAAATTTAGCTTGATAGCGATGTGGCGAGACCCCTTAAAGTTCTTATATTGAGAAATAAAGAAAAGACACCCTAAGGTGCCTTCCTCCGACTTGAACCACTTTAATTTTATATAAATATACACGTATTACCCCTTTGTTATACGTGTAAACACATCCTATAAAACAGAATCGTCTATATACACCAGATTGTTAGTTCACAAAGCACAAGAGATTTGAGATCAGTATTAGAGTGACGCCACACCTTTTATAATTATCGATATGTTACGCCTTTCAAAAGAATCTGCTTTATAGAATGTATCCACAACTTATATTTTACTATATGTAATATTTATTTGGTGTAATTTTTGTGAATATGTATAATTGCATTAAGTCTATGAGAAAAACAGAGTATACTTTGGTATTGTGTAATAAAGATAAAGCCCACCTACGGAAATAGGTGGGCTTTTTAACGCATAAGGAAAAGACACCCATATAAGAGTGCCTTTTCCGATAGTTTGTTTAGCAGAAGCAGCTAGCTCCAACTATGATTAATAAAATAAATAATACAACTAATAAAGCGAATCCTCCGGCGAAACCGCAGCCTTCGCCGCAACTACCACCATATCCCATAATAATAGTGCCTCCTTTAGATCAGAGGGTAAAACTAGGGTTCATTTCATACATTTAATGGGTTCACTTTACCTTATGTTTTGAAGAATGAATTGAGCAGGTCCTTTTGAAAATAAAGAAAAGACATCAAAAGGTATCTTCCTCCGACTTGAACCATCTTAATTTTATTGTGTTGTTATCATATAAGAAAAGAAGACATCTTAATCGATGTCTTCTTTTCCTTGTACAATTGGTGTTAAGAAGGTATTTTATTACTTAAAAACCATAACAAAATATAACAATCATTGAGTAAGTTTATTATAGCTTCAATAAATAGGGTTTTTTATGTAATATTTCATATATATAGATTTATATATGTTTTATCTATATAGTTTAATTGTCTGTTATTTGTTTTAATTTATTTACTTATATTATTTTTTGAGCACTCCAGAAACGGAGCCTTTTTTTATGCAATAAAACATTTTCTTTACATTATTTAGTCGATCTATATTAGCTTTTCCTTCTTAAAAGATACCTGTATTTTACCAAACTATTGTATAGACGACCAGTCTTTTAATAAGGATTTAGTAAATTAATAGTATTAAATTTGAAAATAGTTTTTATATCGAAAGTAGCGGATGGAATATTCTGTATGTCAATCAATATGCTAAATTGCATATCGAAAAAAGTAGAATTTGTTAACGTTTTCAAAATAAGGAATATTCTTATAAATTTCTGCTAATATCAAACTTGTACTTATTATAAAACAAGGGGATGTTTATATGTTTAAAAAAGTTACATTAGGGATATCATCATTAGCGGTGGCAGCGGTAGTTGGGTTAGGAATGGCATCGGAGGCATCAGCAGGACCAGCAGCACCTCTAACTTCTTTAAGTGTAGTAAAAGTGGAATCACAATTGGGTGGAGTTGAATACATTACTCCTAATAGTTTTAGTACAACTAAAGATCATGGGGGAAGTTACTTATATGTTTACACAAAAGAAATAGGATATGGCCAGTTTCCTTTTGCCAAAATGAATGGATTTGATGTAAAAAGTATTGGTTCACAAATAATTGGTGGTAACCCTATTGTAGGTTGGGAATATAAATGGGACGCATCAAAGCATCAAGAAGGGACTTTTGAATATCAAAAGACTTCAATAAATTATCCAAGAGATACGTGGCGCACGTCGTTATATATTAAATAAGCAGTTTTATATATTCGTAGCATGAAAATCCCTGCACTTTGTGTAGGGATTTTTCCGATAGTTTGTTTAGCAGAAGCAAGCAGCTCCAACAATGATTAATAAAATAAACAATACAACCAATAAAGCGAAGCCTCCAGCAAAACCGCCGCCGCAACTACCACCAAAGCCCATAATAATTCCTCCTTTAAATAGTAGGAGAAAACCAAGGAGTCGTTCATGTATTTTAATGAATTCTCTTTACTTTATGCTTATATGAATGAATTGAGCAGGTCCTTTTGAAAAGACACCATAAGGACTCTAAGAATAGCAAAGCATCATATATTTTAAAAAACAAATCATTTAATTATATCAATAATAAGATTATTTAATATAATGTATTAATCCTTACAGAAGGGAGGAATAACCATGGAATTAGTTTGTTTTAAAGTAGTAAGTGGACAATACTTCTTAGTTGTAGAAGGTATCCAGATTCCTGTACCAATTCCAGCATTTGCTGCAGCTCTATTAATTGGTTTAGGAGTAATCCCACTTTGTTCTTAATTTAAGGAATTCCAGACAACCCTACCTTTCAATCGATAAAACCTCAAGTGTATGAATGCTTGGGGGTTTTTATAGTAAAAAAGACACCCAAAGGTGCCTTCCTCCGACTTGAACCACTTTAATTTTAATAATATGTATTGGGGATTCAGCCGAGATACGTGTAAAAACAGGTCATAGTCTTACTTTTATTTCCAACTACGACCTATTGAGCTTATAAAGGAATTATTGCTATTGTATTATTGAATAAGGTTACGAGGATAAATAATTAAAGGTTAATAGGAGATGAATTTGATGAATGAAGAAATAGAAAAAAATGATGTAATGTTCGCTGGCTATCGAAGAGTTGAGCTTTTTGATGAACAATTAGATATAACTTTTCCTATGTTTGTTATGTATCCAACAAATACTCCTGAAAAATTTGAAAATATTGGACCTTATCATTTGAATGTTTCAAGTAATGCTGAACCTCGAGAAGGTGTGTTTAGATTGGTCTTAATATCTCATGGCACCGGTGGTTCACCATTAGTTTACCGAACGATTGCTCGTCACTTGGCTCGTAACGGATTTGTAGTAGGAATGCCTGAACATCCATTCAATAATCGAAACGACAATACCTTGGAAGGTACAGTAGATAATCTAACCATTAGGCCAAAACATATTTCTATGGCGATCGATTGGTTCTTTAATAGTGAAGATTTTGCAAAAACTTTAAAACCTGATTCTGTTTCAGTCATCGGACATTCTATGGGAGGATACACAGCATTAGCAGCATCGGGAGGAGTACCAACCTCTTTCTCTTATGAGTCTTCTGATGAGAAATCTCATCTTATCAAGATTACACCTGATTACAGAATAAAATCTTTAGTTCTTTTAGCACCAGCTTCAGTTTGGTTTAAAACAAAAGGTGCTTTGGAAGACATAAACATCCCCATTTTAATGCTTGTTGGGGAGAAAGATCAACTTGCACCTTATTTTCATGCAGAAATTATATTAAATGGGATAACTGACAGTACTAAAATTCAGCATAGAATAGTTAAAAACGCAGGACATTTTTCGTTTCTTAGTCCATTTCCAAAAGAAATGACAAATGCATCTTTTCTTCCTTCACAAGATCCACATGGATTTAATCGAGAATATTTCCATCATGAGCTAAATGAAGAGATTACAGAATTCTTATTAAAGAATATACAATAACAAGGGCTGTTTTTTAAACAAACCGGGAACAGATGATGAATCTCAATGTTAATCAACAATAGGACGCGATTGTTGATTAACACCTAGATTTCGAAACGACTTTATTGTTATATTTTTTAATTGCGAAAATGAGTAGTTGAAGTCCGCTTGCACAGTGTAATCTATTTTTGAACCTGTTCAAAAACATACTGTTGCATTTTATGGGCAAGCTCAATTGCACTTCTATCCTTATCACCTTTTAAAGTCCAGTTTATGTGCACCATAGCATTTGCGGTGTACAATTGAGCCAAATAGTCAATAGAGGCACTAGAATCGCTTAGTTTTTCGTTCAAGTAAGAAAGACAGGTTTGGTATAAAATTGTCTCCAATTCAACACGTAAATCTGCAAAAGGGACATGTACATTTAACAGTGTAGCAATCTCTGTCTTATTTGCAGAAATTTGGTCCATAATCATTTCAAGTACTTGAGCAACATTGCCTTGATTCCCAGACTTAAAGCGTAATTTCACTTCATTTTTAAAAAAAACGGCATATTTATTTACTATTTTCTCCATCAAATCATACTTATCTACAAAGTGACTATAAAAAGTGGATTTGCTAATTAACGAACGGCTACAAATGTCTTTTATTGTAATTTGATTGAAATCTTTTTCATTCAAGAGGATAATTAGTGCTTCTGAAATATTTTTTTTAGTCTTGTATATTCGAACGTCCTCTTCCATAAAATCAATCCCCCTTAAAAAGAAGCTTTTCGAACCATTAGAATACAAATTGTTCGATTTCCTACTTATTAAAATCTTTTGCTTGTTGTTAGACAAGATAGGTTCCATTACCATTGTTTTGTAATTAATAAGAGGAGGGATAAAATGTTTAAAAACTATGTTAACAATGAACAATTTAACTTGCAAATCAATCGTTTCTTAAATGATTACTATCAGGAGGATGAAAGGGCAAACAGTGATTTAAAAGGTATTATTCCAAGACTAACCGATATAGAAAGCTGGTATGAAACTTGGCTAGAATATGCGATTAAGCGAGAAGAACAGTACCATTATGATCTTGCATCTGTCTACTATCAAGCTGCTGAATTTTATCTAACTCCATCAGATCCTAACAAAAATAGAATGTATCAAAAATATCGCGAGACCTTCTATAAAGGTTTTAGTGACTTTGACTATGAACCCTATCAAGTTCCATATGAGAATTCCTTACTTCCAGCAGTTAAATTAATTGAACCTGGTGCCAATAAAACGTTACTGGTATTTGGTGGCTATGATTCCTATATGGAAGAAATGGTTAAGATGATGAATTTCATTAGAGGAATTGACTATAATATTATCGTCTTTGATGGTCCTGGGCAAGGGTCAGCATTAAAAAATGGTTTGAAATTCATTCATAACTGGGAAAAACCAGTTGCTGCAATAATTGACTACTTTAAATTAGATCGTGTCAGCATTATGGGAGCTTCCTGGGGAGGCTATTTAGCAATGCGTGCTGCTGCATTTGAAAAAAGGATTGACAAAGTAATTGCATTTAATATTTTCTATAGCGGTCTTGATGTATTAAAAATTCGGATGCCGGATGACGTCTGGAATAGGCTGACTACCCTTTTGACTGCTAATAAAGCAGCTGATGTCAATGCAATGATTGAAAATATGATGGCCACAAATATCGACTTAAAGTGGAAAATTACAAAAGGTATGGAAAATACAGGTGAGAAAACACCATTTACATTGATTAAAAATTTTGAGAAACATACGATGGCTGGAATCAGTCAGTTTATTAATCAGGATGTATTGCTTCTGGCTGGAGAAGATGATCAGTATGTCCCAATCAGTCGTCTACCGCAAATCCAGCATGAACTGTGTAATGCAGCTTCAATTACTACGAAAGTCTTTACCAAAGAAACCGGTGGTGAACAACACTGTCAGGCTGGCCATCGAGACTTGGCTTTTAATGAAATGAAAAATTTTCTTAAATAGAGGTTACATCCTGTGCCCATCAACTTATGAAATTGGTAGTTCTCCAAAACAAAGAAAATTTTCGTTTTGAGGACACTTCAAAATATTAGCTTGAGGGCATGGGACTCAACCCCATTGTCATCAAGTTAAGAAATTCGTTATCCTAAAAACAAAAAAACTGAATTCTCATAAATTAGTGTAGAGAGATAAAAATTTTATTTTTGGGGTACTGCCACATCGCTATCAAGTTAAGAAATACATTCTTCCCATAAATGAAAAAAACGAACTGAACTTCTATGGACAACTATGAAAGAATGAAATTTTCATTTTGGAATAATTCAAAATCTTAGCTTGATGGGTATGGGGTAGCACCACATCGCTATCAAGCTAAGAAAGGTAAATGCCCCCAGAACGAAATTTTGTGCTAACTTGTAGCAAAAAAGCTCATTTTTTCGTTTTGGGGTAATTCTGAATTCTTAAGTTGATGGATGTATGGCGAGACCCCATTACTATAAACTTAAGAATTGATAGTAATGAGGTATTTAATTTCTTATCTTGATGCGTATGGGATACTGCCAGCATTTCTTCTATCTTCTATATTCTTGTTGTAGGGTGTTATAAAATTCTTAAGTTAATAGGCCTTGAGTGGCATACATAGCAGAATTAACGAGTAAATGTAATAATCTCATCAACAGCTTTGATATAACCACCTGCCTCACGGAATGATTGACTAATTTTTTTGGCATTCTTTTTGTAAATCGAATGCTGCAACACTTCATTAATGGCATGTTTTAAATCCTCGGCCGATAATTGCTGGATATTTAACATAAATCCTGCGCCAAGTTCGTATACTCGCTCAGCAATCGTATGCTGATCATTTATAAATGGAAGCATAACTAGAGGTACTTCAAAATAAAGTGATTCACTTGTGCTATTCATTCCACAATGACTAATAAATACATCCGCTTGACGCAGTATATCTAATTGTGGAAGATAGTTACCAACAATAAAATTATCAGGTATATCTCCTAGCTGCTCCACTGTTAATTGTTTGCCTATACTAAGTACTACTTTTGCATTGAGATCTTTTAAACCGACGAAACATTTTTGATAGAATTCAGGCTGATTATTAATTATGGTTCCCATAGAAATATAAATCACACGTTCTCCTTTTAATTCATCAACCGAAAAATCATTTAGAGTTTCATTTTCAGCAATGGAAGGACCGATAAAAATATAGCCATCCTTAAAATCCTTGCTGTTTCTTTGGAAATAGCGAGAAGTAAAGACAATATTCAAATCGCCTGAACCCGGACAAAGTAAAAAATTATCAGATAGGGATACTTCATATTTTCCTTCTAAATATTGTTTCCTTTTTGCTATTTCTTCTAATTGCAAAAATGCTTGTAGCATGGCTAAACGTTCCTGTTTTTGTTCTATGTTTCTTGTTCCTGTCAGGTTCATATTTTCTTTTAGTTCTTGTGAAAAAGCAAACGTGGTCCAAGTTGCAATAGATGCTAAACCTCTATGGTGAGCAACCCATTTTCCAGGTAAAGACTGTGCATCATAGAGGATGTAATCGTATGTTTCTTTGGAGATTTCTTCAAAAATGGAATCAGTAATTCTTTCCATAGCATGAAAGAAGTGTAATAAGTACTCTTGAGGATGGGAAGTCATAAGATTCATAGTTTCCGAAAGCTCTCTTTGTGCCTCTTGATTGATGGGACGGAATTGTGCACCTGCTTTTTTGATTTTTTCTTCAAAATCATTTGATGAATAATAGACAATGTTGTCTCCACGTTGTACTAAATCCTGTACTAATCCTAATGTTGGATTTAAGTGTCCTTCTCCACCTATATTGATGTAAAGTGCTTTTTTCATCTTTATCCCCTCCAGTAAATTTGATATCGTTAAATGTAAAAGGTAAACGATTTTTTATTTTGTTTGAATTATAACAAACGAAGTGAATAAATGTCTATTTTATTTTTTGAATATTCTTGATTTTTAGGGGGTATTTTATTTAGACAACTTGATGGATGTGGCGAGACCCCACATCCATCAAGTTAAGAAAAAGAAACACCCCAAAAACAAAAAAATGAGATGACTTCTCAAAGTAACTAACTGTAGAGAAAGAAAAATTTCATTTAGAGGGTACTTCAAAACCTTAGCTTGATGGCGATGGGTTCACCATATCAAAACAAGAAAATTGTGCGTATAGACATATTTTTCAACCGCTTCCTGTACGTTAAGGGAATCGTTATTTTTTTACAGTTTTTTTATTATGAAATTCAAAATAACTAATTATAATAGGTGAAAAAACGATCAATATTTGGAGTACGGAAAGGATTCGAATTTACATTATTTCTCAATACATATCATGGATAAATAAAGTAAAATATGGATTGGGGCTATGTCTCATGTTGTGTTAATCCTAACAATAACTAAGGGTACATAATATGCTTTCATACCTTTGAATAATTTTATTGTAGAAGGGATGGAGATTTAACTGGCTCAAATTGTTGGTATTAATAGATACCTTTGTACTGGGTCTTTAATCTATATGCGTGAGGGCCTTTCCCTAAGTCTTGTCAGGAAGTAAGGAACAGTATGCAAACACTTATACAATATGAATAGAGGAGAGGAATGCCATATGAAAATACGTAGTCAAATTACATGTGCAAGTCTGGCCCTTTTAATAGCTGGAAGTTCCCTGTTATATACAACACCAACCTCAATTGTAAAAGCAGAGCCCACTCAAAATGTATCTAGTTCGTTACAAACAAATACTCAACGAGATCATACTTCCGTCAAGCAAGCAATGCGGGATACATTGCAACTTGGATACCCGGGGATACTTGCTAAAACTTCTGAGGGTGGAAGAACGTGGGGTTATGCCGCTGGGATAGCAGATCTGAGAACCAAGAAACCAATGAAAACAGATTTTCGCTTTCGCATTGGCAGTGTGACGAAGACGTTCACCGCAACAGTTGTACTTCAATTAGCTGGAGAGAACCGCCTGAATCTAGACGACTCCATCGAAAAATGGTTGCCTGGTGTCATTCAAGGAAATGGATATGATGGTAACAAGATTACTATCCGGCACATATTGAACCATACAAGTGGTATCGCTGAATACTCAAGGTCAAAAGACGCTGATTTTACGGATACAAAAAAATCGTATACGGCTGAAGAGTTAGTGAAGATGGGGATTTCATTGCCCCCAGACTTTGACCCAGGAAAGGGCTGGTCTTATTCAAACACAGGATACGTATTACTGGGTATTCTTATTGAAAAAGTAACAAAAAACAGCTATGCGGAAGAGATTGAAAATCGGATTATTGAACCACTTGAATTGTCGAATACATTCCTACCTGGCAATTCAAGCGTTATTCCAGGCACCAACCATGCCCGTGGATATGACCAACCAGACGGAGCAAGTGAGCTAAAAGACGTTACTTATTATAACCCAAGTGCAGGTAGCTCGGCTGGAGATATGATTTCTACTGCTGACGACTTAAACAAATTCTTCTCTTACTTGCTCGGTGGCAAATTACTGAAAGAACAACAACTAAAACAAATGCTTACTACAGTTCCTACAGGAAGAGAAGGAATCGATGGATATGGTCTTGGAATCTATGAAACTAAGCTTCCGAACGGTGTCTCGATATGGGGACACACAGGTGGCATTCTAGGGTTTACTACTCTTGTTGGAGGTACACTTGGAGGCAAGCATACGTTGGTCGTCAATTGGAATAGTTTGGGTAGAACTGACAGTCCTAATCCTTTTAAAAATATTTTACTTGCTGAATTTAGCAAGTAGGAAAAAAGGGAAAATTTAACGTAGTTTTCATAGTTAAAAATATACTTTTCTGGTTCAAAAGCCCCACCTTATTTTCGAGAAAATAAGGTGGGGCTTTTTTTGTTTTGGTGGCGTTTATTCTCCTTAAGTTGATGGATGTGGGGTAGCACCACATTTACTATCAAGCTAAGGTTTTAATATATCTCCTAAATGAACATTTTCTTTTTCTACAGGTAGTTACTTTGAGAAGGTAGCTTATTTTTTCGTTTTGAGGGCGTTTATTTTCTTAAGCTGATGGATATGGAGTATCTGCCCTAAGTTAAATAAATTTCGACTTAAAAACAAGTGATTTTAACAACGTTAGGAGTGTTTCATGCAGCACAATGTCATTTGTGTTGTATTGCAAGAAGAAAAATCACATTAGAAAAGAGCCAGAATTCATCCTGTTAAGGGTAAATCGACTCTTAATATTTAAAAGGATGGAAAAAAGAAACACAGAAGTAAAAAAACTCTGTGTTTCTTTTTGATTAATATATTTACTGAACTTTCCGGCACAGATGCTCCTGCTATCCTATTATAAAAGCGATTTTGAACGTAAGTAATTTGTAAGGAATGGGTAAGAAAAAAGAAATTTTCATTGTGTATGATAAAAATATAAAGAGGCGTGAAAGGCGGAACAGATATGACTTATATATGAAAAACAGACCAGTAACAAGAGTGTTTCTAGAAAAAGAAGTAATTTATGTGGTTAACATATATGTGGAAAAAGAGGGATTTACCCAGGACAGAATGACGTTTGTAAAAATAATAATTATGAAGATGATTACGAATTAAATGTTGCCCTTTTTTCATTGGTGGAGATGGTAGCGGTGTGGTTAATACGAAATAGCAAGAAACCACCTATACAATATGAATAGAGGAGAGGAATGCCCTATGAAAACACGTAGTCAAATTACATTTGCAAGTCTTGCCCTTTTAATAGCTGGAAGTTCCCTGTTATACACAACGCCAACCTTAATTGTAAAAGCAGAACCTACTCAAAGTGTATCTAGTTCGTCACAAACAAGTACTCAACGAGATCGTAATTCTGTCAAGCAAGCAGTGCGGGATACATTGCAACTTGGATTTCCAGGGATACTTGCTAAAACTTCTGAGGGTGGAAAAACATGGAGTTATGCCGCTGGGGTAGCGAATCTGAGCAGCAAGAAACCAATGAAAACAGATTTTCGCTTTCGCATTGGTAGCGTGACGAAGACGTTCACCGCAACAGTTGTACTTCAATTAGCCGAAGAGAACCGCTTGAATCTAGACGACTCTATTGAAAAATGGTTGCCTGGTGTCATTCAAGGAAACGGGTATGATGATAAACAGATTACTATCCGGCAATTATTGAACCACACAAGTGGTATCGCTGAATACACAAGGTCAAAAAGTTTTAATCTAATGGATACTAAAAAATCGTATAGGGCTGAAGAATTAGTAAAGATGGGGATTTCGATGCCCCCAAATTTTGCTTCAGGAAAGAGCTGGTCTTATTCAAATACAGGATACGTATTACTAGGTATCCTTATTGAAACAGTAACCGGGAACAGCTATGCGGAAGAGATTGAAAATCGGATTATTGAACCGCTTGAATTATCGAATACATTCTTACCTGGCAATTCAAGCGTGATTCCAGGAACCAAGCATGCCCGTGGATATATCCAACTAGACGGAGCAAGTGAGCCAAAAGATGTTACTTATTATAACCCAAGTATGGGGAGCTCGGCTGGAGATATGATTTCTACTGCTGATGATTTAAACAAATTCTTCTCTTACTTACTAGGGGGTCAATTACTAAAAGAACAGCAACTAAAACAAATGCTTACTACAGTTCCAACAGGAGAAGCTGCACTTGGCAGATATGGTCTTGGAATCTATGAAACTAAACTTCCAAACGGTGTCTCAATATGGGGACACGGAGGTAGCATTCTAGGGTTTGTTACTTTTGCTGGAGGTAAACTTGGAGGCAAGCATACATTAGCAGTCAATTTGAACAGCCTTAATGCTGATAGTCCTGATCCTTTTAAAAATATTTTACTTGCTGAATTTAGCAAGTAGGCCAAAAGGAAGAACGGATAAGTTTTATGATATTTTCATAGTTAAACAAATAAATGATGAAATTGATTACTTATCTAAGGAGGCAATTCCCTCATGAAAAATAAACTAACTGGTGTATTAGCCGCTACATTCGCGCTAACTATGATTCTACCAACAGGGGCGAAAGCATTTTCTGACAGTAAGACTACAGTTGTATCTAACGTAGAAGTAGCCAGCCAAGAGCTGAAGAAGATTGCAGCAGAGAAGGCTGCGCTACTCACGAAGTCCCATGGGACGACTAGCGTGCAGTATGCGCTAATTGATAATGGCAAGCTTACTTTGTCGGGGCAGGCTGGAAAGAACGATATGGAAGGGGAACAGCCACTAACCAAAGATACTCTATACGGGATTGGTTCAGTCAGTAAAATGTATGCAACGGCGGCTGTAATGAAATTGGTTGACGAAGGAAAAGTCGATTTGGATGCTCCTGTGGTCAACTATGTTCCTGATTTTAAGATGAAAGATGTGCGGTACAAACGCATTACCCCGCGTATGTTGTTGAATCACTCCTCCGGCTTGCAAGGTTCAACGTTAAGTAATGCATTTTTATTTAACGATAATGATACCTATTCCCATGATTTCTTGTTGCAGCAATTGTCCAACCAGAGCCTGAAAGCAGACCCTGGCGCGTTCTCGGTATACTGCAACGATGGCTTTACGCTGGCCGAAATTTTGGTGGAAAGAGTCAGCGGTATGAGCTTTACCGAATTTCTACATCAAAGGTTTACAGAACCCTTAAAGATGAATCATACAAAAACGCCGCAGGACAAATGGAGAGACGAAAAGCGGGCTGGACTTTATTTTCCGGCGTACCAAGGGCAGCTTCCAATTGAATCTGTGAATGTGATTGGTACGGGAGGGGTCTCTTCCACGGCAGAAGATATGGTACGATTCTCACAATTATTTATGGGACAGGGAAAAGGGATCCTCTCTGATAAGGTAGTCAAGGCGATGGAGCAAGAGGAATATAAAAAAGGAATGTGGCCGGGGGATGGAGATAATATTTTTAACTATGGTCTTGGCTGGGATAGTGTGAAACTATACCCATTCAGTGAATATGGGATAAAAGGCTTGGCAAAGGGCGGCGACACGGCACTGCAACATGCTATACTGGTCGTGCTTCCGGAACAGAAAATGGCAGCGGCTGTGTTGTCATCCGGTGGACGAAGCTCTACAAATCAATTGCTGGCAACGGAATTGCTGCTCGCCGCGCTTAAAGAGAAGGGTTCAATTAAGAACATCAAGCCTAACAAATCTTTTGGCAAGCCGGTCAAGGTCAAGATGCCTCAAGACGTGGCAAAGAAAGCGGGCTTTTATGGCAATAGCGAAACTCATTTCAAAATTGAAATTACGAAGAATGGAGAACTGTTCTTACCATCTAATCAAGAAGAAAAATATGTATATACTGCGGATGGAAGCTTTATTAATGAAAAGGGTACTTCTAAGCTCAACTTTGTCACCGAGAAGAATGGAAGAACTTATTTGAGGGAGAGCACATATAAATCGACACCAGACTTAGGGCAAGGTGCGATGACTCACTATTTAGCCGAGAAACTAGAAGACAATGTGCTATCGAAGAAAACCGCTGCCGCATGGGCGAAGCGGGAAGGTGTTAAGTTCTATCTCGTGAATGAGAAATTTAGTTCTATTGAATATCTCGTACAACCGAAACTTATTACCACACAAATTACTCGTAAGGAAGGCCTGGCGGGCTATTGGGAGGGCAGAAAAATTACAGGTCCGAACACCGCGACGCATCAGCTCCAGATCCCCGTGATGAATGGCCGTGATACGACGGAAACGCATTTCTATACAGAAGGCGGCAATGAATATATGGAAATGGCCGGGTTGTTATACGTAAGTGGAACCAACGTAAAACCACTTGATGCTGGCCAATCATCCAAAGTTACGCTGCAAGCAAATGGGCATGCTAAATGGTTTACGATCCCGCAAGCGGCAGCAGGAAAAAGGATGACCGTGACATTGCCATCGAAGGGTTCGTTTGCGGTGTATGATGAGAATGGAGTATGCGTCAACTTTACCATCGTGAGCGGCAATAACAAAGTAAAACTGCCGAAGAATGGAACGGTTGTAATTGCAGGGGCACCGAACTCAGAATTTGCAATTACGTTGAACTAGCTACAATTCAAGATGGACTTCAACAAAACCAGTACGACATAGGAACGGTGTTTTGCTGGTTTTGTTTGTATTTAAATATTATCTTTAAGAAGAGAATTTCAACGAATAATATCACGCTCAAACTCTGCAAAAACAGCTATCATACCAATTCAGGGCAATCATCATTTGCTCCATTAATCTTCTTGATGTAAATACGTTCGCAGCCGGTATTATGATGTACAAGCCCTATACGATACAGGAATTATCCGAGGTGTTTCAGCTACTAAGTTTACGCCATATGGCACACAAACACGTCAACAGGCTGCATTTATGTTAGAACGAACTCTAGAATATCTAGGTGTAGAAAAAGAGTCAAATATAGGGCTCTACCACATCGCTATCAAGTTAAGGAATTAATTATTTTTCATCACAAAAGTGTTCTAAATGCTCATGAATAATGGTTGTAGTGATTTGAAATTTTTGTTTTAGAGTTACCTGAAATATTTTTGAGAATTATAGCATCTATGCAATTAAATGGTTTGCAAATTTAAATTAAATATTGACAACAGAATTTATGAAGTACTTACTCAATGTCGCATGTAAAAAACATTGAGTAATTTTTTATGGGGGATTTTGTTAGATTACTACGTCTACTGACTACCAATACGCGGTGTTATTTTAATTAACACCACGTATTGTTTTATAACATGAAGTTAGTAATGAAATAGCCAAATTCATAACCTGTTCTTATTATGCCAGCTCCTAATATTATATATAGGGAATACTTAATAAAAAGATTCTCGTTTAAGTAGTTTTTTAGATTATTCATGTTGAATCCTCCATCTGAGTTTTATTTGCTTGACTGTGATGTGTCGATCATTCAAATAAGCTTAAATTTATTTTATCATTGTATATACTTAGTCTTTAATTTGTTTCATTAATGCTTTAGCTGCTACAAATAACATGAAACTGTTGAGGGCTAAACCTGCTAAATTTAAGTAAAAGAAATTTGGTTTTGTAAAATTGTATATACCCGTTAATACAAAACTGAAAAAGATAAATGAAGCTATTATAAGAGATACTATTTTTTGCTTATTTGTGTATGAATTCATTATTATCATCCTTTAAATAATATATATAGATAAAATTATATCATGAACTGATGTTTATAATTAACTATAAAATAGATATCTATGGGAAATTAAATTTTTTCTTTTACAGGATAATAAGACAGCAGATTAACACGTACAATTTGCCGTACGTGTAATCCTAAATTCTATAAAGAAAGACACCCTAAGGTGCCTTCCTTCGTCTTGAACCATCTTAATTTTAATAATATGTATTGGATTCCCATCCAAATATTATTTTACCATATTAAGTAATTTAGTATGTTGAGAAATATGATACACTTCTTTATTTTAGGGTAAAAAGTCCTAGGGGGACTAGGACTTTTTGACAGAATGATTATGATTCAAAAAAAGGACTTATACAGCGTAACATTTAAATGTTTCATAAATGTATCGTAAAAGTGAACAAAATCTATATTTTAATGATTCATCTAGGTATAAAGATAATCGATAATCATACAATGATATGGAAGGATCTTTTCTAACGTGTTAGTTACCTCAATGCATATGTATCTTTTGGCGCCTGGACGATGGTGCTTTTTTTATTGTACTTTATGATAAGGACAAGCATATTATGTAATAGGACGAGTTCTACATGTCCTATTCAAAGCTCAGGATAAAGCCCAATTCACATTAATTCATATAATGAGATTTATTTATTTTCATTTCAATCTGAAGTGGGATACAAATTTAATGTGACGTAAAAAGGGTTTGTTGAGACAATGGAAGGTGGATTTGTAATTTGTTCAAGAAGAGAAGGGGATGAAGAAGAAGGCTAAAAATAAGAAACATAGCATTCTTGGTAATTCAGAGGGATTTATCATTTTAGCCAAGAAGACCGATTCCTTAAGGCGCGCCTTTGTATAATGTAGGTGATACTGGTGGTCTTTTTGGAGAGGCAAAATGTGTTTATAATAAAACTGATGAATCGGATTATAAATAGTATATAAAAAAAGACACCACAAGGTATCTTCCTCTGACTTGAACCACTGTAATTTTAATAACATAATCTCAAAACCACAAATATATCCTTAATCTTTCATATGATATTTTATCATTCTTTTCAGTTAATTGCATGTAAATGGAGAAAAATAGGCTATTTTTTGTAAATTCCTTTTCTCCATATCCACTCAATAGGACCATAGCGGAAATATTTACTCCAAATTGTGCTGAATATAATTTGAGCAAAGATAATTAAAACCCCGAAGATACATAGTTTCCAATAATATACGTGTGAGATATCTTTAAGGGACCACGAAAGAATGACAAGAGTTAGTATACTTTGACTAATGTAATTCGTTAAAGCATACATACCTACGTTCATAAAGGGGTACAGCCACTCTCTATATTTTTTATTCTCACAAACTCTAAGTAGGGTACAAATATAGAATATAGCTAGTATTTTCCCTCCAAATAGAATCCATAGTTGTATATCGTAAGAGTAATAGACATCCGTTTTTATAAAGTAGTAGATAATAGGGCAAGAGAGAAGACATGAAATGCATAACGAGCTCCACTGTAAAAATATAATGTGCTTTATTAATTCCGGTACCCTTTTAAAAATATCTTTCTTACCAGCCCATAAACCGATTAAAAATAAGCCTATATATTCCGGAATCCCAATTAGTAGTTGTTGGGGTTCCTCTATCATCAGAAAAAACAAACGTGCTTTTACTTGATATAAATAATGTGTAAATAGATTTACCGTGTGGTTGGTAGTGTTGCCAGTAAACATATATTGATAGTAAGTTGGTACTTCAGGAATAAAAGAACTTGCTTGTAAAAATATAATAATATGTAATACATAATTAATCGTTAGGAAACTACAACCAGCTATAAAAATAAGCTTAGTAGACCGCTTATAAAAGAACAATAGAATAAATCCGGCTATAGCATACGCATGTAGAATATCTCCATACCATAGAAAGGTGAAGTGAAGTAAACCGAAGGCTAATAAAATACACAGTCTGCGAATAAACAACTTATACATGGGGTATCCTTTTGCTTCTGTATTTTTCATAAAGATATAAAACCCTACGCCAAATAAGAATGCGAAAATAGTGTAGAACTTTGCTTGTATAAATAAATCTACTAAAAAACCAATCGCTTTATCTGTACCGGAGTAACCTGCCTGATTAAAGGGATCTAGTCCCGTCATAGTGGGCAGATTCGCAAAAAGGATACATAGTATGGCTATACCTCTTATTATATCTAAAGAATGAATACGAGTGCTTTGTTGCATGTAAATTCTCCTTTCTTCCAAAGAAAAACGAGCACTATATTAACTAGCGCTCGAATTACGTCTTGCAAAGAATCCATCATATGTAGCAGCTGACACTACTCCTTCTAGGCGTTCAACTTCTTCACCCCTGTTATAAGCTACAACAACTGGAGTACCTGGAATGTCGAACTCTTCAAAGGCATTTTGATTTTCTGGTGTAGAGATATCAATACGATAGATGCTTCTATCATGCTTTTTTGACATACTATTAATATCTGGTGCAGCTTTTTTACAAAAATGACAGGTAGGTTGATAGTAATACGCAATGAACTCTTCATGGGATTGTATTTTTTGCTTTAATTCATCTTTTGAAATATCTTTTATATTTTCAGGTGATCCTTTGACATCTGCAGCAGATACAATTGTTTTTTCTGGTGTTATAGTTTCTGTTTTGACTGATTCATTCTTAGTTAAAGTAAAGATCGCGATACAAGCAACGCATAAAGTTGTGATAACTGCTCCGATTTTGTAGATTTTTTTCATAGTATATTCCTCCTTAAAATAAAAAAAGGACAAACCTCGCCCGAGTTAACAGGGCGTAAGGTTTGTCCTTCACGCTACGTACAATAGAGTATAAACAATGGAAACAAATTTTCTATCTATATAATAACATAAAATTCATATAGGATGCTATGTGAATTTTAAAAGGGAAAAAAGGGTTAATTCAGTATATATAATTTCACGTACCAAATTGAATTTAAAAAATTTATACCCATCACAATAAGGGGATACAGAACAACAATTACGCAAGAAATTAAAATTAGACCTGTTAAAAAATAAATTGGCAGAAGGGCATGTGAAAGTTACAGAAAGTGAACTCAAAGCACAATATGATACAAAAAAACGAAATTACATATAAGTCATATTCTATTAACAGATGAGGCACAAGCTAAAGCAGTAAAAGCGAAACTAGATTCTGGGGAAGATTTTAACAAGTTAGCCATGGAATATTCTCAAGATAGTGCAACTAAAAACGTGGGTGGAGGCATAGGGATACTTCAATCTGGCAGTATGATACTCGCATTTGAAGACAAAGCTTATGAGTTACAGGTTGGACAAATAAGCGAACCGATACAAACCAATTACGGTTTTCATATTATAAAAAACTAGATAAACAAAAACTTCCGTCATTTAAAGAAATGAAACCTCAACTTACTGCCAAATTAATTGAACAAAATATGGATTAACAAAAACTGCAAAATGAAAATGAAAAGTTAGTTGATAAAGCTGATTTAAAAACAAATGAGGAAACACTAAAAGGCATGTATAAAAAGAAAGAAGTAATTGAAAAAACTTCACTAAAATAGGAATTTATTAAGGAGAATCAATCATTATTTCATAATAAAAAATACCAAACAAGATGATATTGTTTTCCAATGAGATAAAATGTATAATGAGAGTGTAGAGATAAACCTTTTATTAAAGGTTTTAACTCACTAACTATGTGCATAATAATAAAAGACGAGATGCTGGTAACATCCCGTCTAATTTGTAACTGCTGCCGTTAGGTGGTAGATTGCAAAGTTTAATTATTTTTTCTTTGAACCACCTTTCTTACGTTTGGCAGACGTCTGGGTGGTTCTTTTACTTTTATTATTACGTTTTGCCACTAGCTTGTTAGCATAAGCAGTAGCAAAAGTTGTTATGAACACTGTTACGAATAGTTTCGTAGCATCCTGTAATAATTGTTGTAAAAATTCCATATCGGTTACACCTCCTTTCTCTCTAAATTAAGAGAAAGAAAGGCTGCAACCTCCCACCACACGCCTTCAGTTACTAGCTATATTATACCATAATTAGAATACGTTATAGTTTATATTTTATTTTAAAACTTATTATTGCAGAAAGTATTGAAGATAAATATCTTTAACGCTTTTTTTAAAAAATTTGACCTTTCTATTACCTAACTCCTATAAATGCCCGCAAGTAATTTATAAATTTAATCATTAAATATGTATGTAATTATATTATGATTTATAGTCTATGTGCTCATGTTCATTATATATTTTAGCAGATTGAAAAACCAATCATTAATGTCTTTATTAAAGTCCTATGAAGCAAGCGTTGGTAGCGTGCTTAAAATACTAATTTTCAAATTATAGCAGTAACAATGCATATGTCATAATTTTTATAATATATACGAAAAGAAGGGATGGAATGAGAACTCAAATAAAGGTATCACCAGAACAATTAGAACAAGCAGCTAAAATTATAAGAAATACGAGGTCATCATTAGAACATATACATAAAGACTTATACAATCAAACAGAGTATATAGCCTCTCAATGGAGCGGAGCAATAAGTAATCGTTTTTATCAAATGTTCAATGAAACAAAACCAATGATGTTCAATGTTCTGCAAGAATTAGATAAAATCGCAGAAGAATGAGAACGTGCAGCTGTTAAATTCCGAGAGGCGGATGCATTGTATTGCGGAAATATAGTTGACTCTGATATTCAAGAAGGTGCCATGTGTGGAAAACTTCCTCCAAAATCAGAAGAGTCATTTTTCAATAAAAAGGATTTAAATTCTGCGTGGACTGGTATTTTCACCGGTTTTATAGATGGTGCTGTAGATGCATGGGAAGGATTCGTAGCTTTAGGAGATAAAGAAACCTGGTTAAATATGCGAGATACGATTGTAAACTATAGGGAGACTATTCCCGCTGCATGGAATACTGTATCAGATACATGTATGAATAATTTTTGGAATGGAGATCTAGAAAGCAGAGAACATTATGCAGCTTACGCAGTCACTACGCTACTCACAGGCTTTGTTGATAGCAAAGGTCTAGATAAAGTAGGCCAAGCAGGTAAGGTAACTGCTATTACAGGGCTTACTAAAGGGAAATCTCTTGTAACTAATTCCCCGGCATACAGAAATGCATTACATATATTAAATAACTATGAATTTAAGGGTGTTTTTATTATGGAAACTACAAAAACGAGTTTAATTCAAATCCTTTGGGAAGGACCATACAATATTACAGACCTCGTAAAACTAAAAAATGAAGAAACCGATTATGGAATTTATCAAATTTACGGGAATCATCCAATATATGGTAATGATGTTCTATTGTATATTGGAAAAGCCGATTTTCAGACTCTAGGAAAAAGAATTTCACAAGAAAATTGGCTGGACACTAACGATTCTAACAATACTAAAATATATGTTGGAAGGTTTCATGGTTCTAAAAACCCAACTGAAACTGAATGGTCAGTTGAAATTGACTTGGCTGAAAGATTGTTAATTTACGTACATAAACCTGCATATAATGCTAGAAGTATATCCTCGCTAAAGGATTTAGAATTTCAGGATATTCATATCTTAAACTGGGGTAATTATAGATCTCTTTTCCCTGAAATTTCTGGATTAAGATGGACAAGTAAGTTAGACGATTTGATATTTGAAATGTATAAATGGGTGTAGTCTAACCCATAAATTAATTAAAATTTATGAATAGATGTGGTGAAACAAAGTTGGGTGGGAACCCAAATATATTTGTACTATAAGAAAAGTCTTATGTTGATCAAGTCGGAGGAAGGCACCTTTGGGTGTCTTTTTTATGCACAAAAAGCCTCATCTTCCTATAGAAAGGATAAGGCCTTTACAACAAACAATAATTGCAACTAAATTAACTTTATATTATATTAACTTTAAATAATATTATACTAATAAAGTGCTAAATAGTAGGTGAGGAAAATGGAATTTAACGATTTGGGTATTACCATTAAAGAACTTCGAATGAAAAAAAATATATCTCAATCCGAATTATGTCATGGAATATGTTCACAAAGTCAAATTAGCAAGATCGAAAAAGGTTTGATTTATCCATCTAGCATATTGTTATATCAATTATCAGAAAGACTTGGTGTTGATCCAAATAATATATTTGCACTAACTCAAAACAAAAAAATTAAATATACAGAAAATGTAAAATACGTAATAAAAGATTGCTTAAAACAAAAACAATATAAAGAACTTTATGAAATAGTAAAAAAAGAGAAGAACTTAAATAATTTTCAAACAAAAGAAGAGAAACAATTTCTAATATGGCATGAAGCAATTTCTATATTTATGGTGAATAGATCAACAAAAACTGCTTTAACTCTTTTAAATCATGCATTAAAATTAACTTTAACCAATTCTGATTTTTATCAGAAAGAGAAATAGATATTATGCAGACAATGGCTATATTTCATGGGGAAAATAAAGAATATGAAAAAAGTATTACTATATCAAAAAGATGTTTAACTAATTTTAATAAGTTAGATTTTCCTAGAGATAAAGAAATTAAGTTAAAAATCATTTTCAATTTAGCAAAAACTTTGTCCTCCACATATCAACATGAAGAGGCAATAAAATACATTGATAAGGGCATCAAATTAGCAATTAATCTAAATACTTTATACCTATTAGGTGAACTATTCTATTTAAAAGGTCAGTGTTTATTAAAGATTAAACAACACAATGTAGAAGATGTTGTTTATAACTGGAAAAAAGCATTATTTATATTTGAACTAATCGAAAAAGAATATTATACAAAAGTGATACCAGATGAACTTATTGAAATACAAAATAAAAAACACTCATAAATTCGTAAAAACTACTTACAAATCCCTATAGTTTTTAAACTTATCACTATATTATTAAAATTAAAATGATTCAAGTCGGAGGAAGGCACCTAAGGGTGTCTTTTTTTATAGAAATCTACCCCATGCCCACCAACTTAAAAATTCAGAATTACCTCGAAATGAAAAAATGAACTTTTTGTAAAAGTTAACAAAAAATTTTGTTCTGGATGTACTAAAAAATTTTAGCTTGATAGTAATGTCTTGATATCCACAAATAAAAGTGATTTGAACGTAAGGAAATTGTAAGAAATGGATAAGAAAAAAGAAATTTTTATTGTATAGGATACAAATATAGAGAAGCGTAAAAGAGGGAGGATAAATAGGGTACATTTATACGAAAAACAAACTAGTAATAAGAACATTCTAAATGAAAAAGTAATTTATGATACTAACATATGTGTAAAAAAGAGAGGATTTATCTTTGGTTATGACAGAATGGAGTATGTATCAAATTTACCGTCCTTAGTGACAATAACAAAGTGAAACTACCAGAGAAAGGAACGGTTGTATTTGCTGGCGCACCGAACTCAGAATTTACAGTCGCTTTGAACTAGTTACAACTCAGGGTAGTCTTTAATAAAACAGTACGACATGGAAAAGTTATTTTATTTGTATCTTAAGTACTCCCTTAAATGATATTACACTTTAATTCTCAGGTTAATAGCAATGGGATAGCACCACATGCCTTCAACCTAAGACATTACACTATCCATAAAGCCAAAAATACGTTATCCCTTCCTCTGATTCTGCAGAAAGAATAGCGTGTTTTTTCATTTTAAGAGGAATTTTATTTTCTTAGCTTGATAGAGATGTGGTGCTACTCCATTAGTAAAACAAAGAATTTAATTAGCTCACTAATAAAGCTCGTGAATATGAGAATAGAATTTCCTGCAATAGGTAAGTCTATGTGCCTGCTCTGCGCTAAAAAACTTATTGCCAAGAAGGCCACGCTACTATGAAGAACAGAAATCAAAATAGGTTTAAAAAATAATATCCTAATTTGTTGGGTTACAATTTTTTTATCTCTCTTTTAGTTAACCCTAATTTAGAAAGCATTTGAAATTGGCTTTTATCTCGATCTAAATCTGTAAATAAACGAAAGTATAAGAAAATAATTATAAATATAAAAAATACAACTCCTACTAGTACACTAAGAATAGATAGTATCGCATTCACTTGTTTACTTTCTAACCATTTTAATACCGGGGAATCAAATATAAAAGATCGATATGCGTTTTTATAATCATTTGGAATTATCTTTGTAAGTTTTTTAGCCACATTTTTATTAGCACAACGAGTTAGCGTATGAACAGAGTGTAGCAAGCGGCGAGTCATAGTCGATAGTGAACTTCTGTCATATTTATAAAGAATAATAAAAATTGAGTGGGATCCGGCTGGGTTAATAGTTCCGTCATAAAAAGCATGACATTTTGACACTACCGTATATGACAGAAAAACACTTAGTATCAAAGAGCGGTTTTTAAAACATTAACAATAGATGAGGAGGGAGATTTTTATTGCGTATGATAAAAATATAAAGAGGAATGAAAGGGAAAACAGGTATGACCTACTTATGAAAAATAAAACAGTAACGAGAGTGTTTTAAGGAAAAGAAGTAATTTTTATGATTAACATACATGTGGAAAAAGAGGAGTATATCGTTTGTTAGGACTCAATAGCGTTTGTGAAAATAATATTAACTAAGATAATTGCAAATTCACTTTGTTTATATCTGAATTTTCCGATTTGATTATTTCAACTTTATGAAGATAGTAGCTAGAAAATTTATGTGATAGTATTTTAAATAGAAAAAAGAAAATTCTGAAAAGAGGGTGTAATTTGGATGGTTTAACTATTGTAAATGTTAGGGTTAGATAACTATTAATGGATTATTTTCATTAAGTAGAGTTTTAGCTTGTAGAATATGAAAATCAAAGAAGGTTGTTCAGATAAATTAATGAAATATTATCGTTTTTTACTGTGGTTGTAATGACGATATAACTAGAAATCATTTAATTTGTCCACGTTTATAGGTGAAAAAGATTATTTAGAGTCAGAAGTGAATGTATAAAAACTAAAAATAAGTATATTTGAATGCATAAATTATCCCAAAGCTATTGAATTTTATAGTTATTGAAGTTTGAATACTATTAAATTTCGGATGGATATATGTGAGTTATAAATTATGTGCAAAAAAGAGGTATTGTGTACACGAAAACATCCGTTTTAGTAAATTTAAGGAGCACATTTTATGAAAACTACCGATTCAAAAGGCCTATTAGGAAATAGGGTTTATTTACAAGTTTTCTCTGCCTATTCATTGCTTATGCTTGGTGTTTTTATTGATATGTTAGCGATTATGACTATAGTTGGGTTTGAATGGGAAGTAGATCCTACTATGATTGGATTGATCCCTGTTGCATATGCACTTCCTGGAATTATTTTTGGCTCATGGGCAGGTGTTATTGCAGATCGTTTTAGAAAAATTCCAATTATGATGTTCTGTAATTTGATGGTTGGTTTAATAACAATTGCTCTTTTATTTGTACAAAATATCCACTGGCTCTTAGTGGCATTAATGATTCGTTCCATTTTTATTGTTTTCTATTATCCTGCACAACAAACACTAACAAGACAGATTGTATCCCCAGATTTGCTTACTAAAGCAGTAAGTATCAACGGAATAGTAGAGCAGGGTACCAAGATAGTAGGCCCACTTATAGGGGGCATGTTGCTGAGTTGGTTTCAGCCAGAGTTCTGCCTCATTATAAGAGCTATAAGTTGTTTATTAGCTACGTTAGTTCTGATACCCACAATAAAATTTAAAGAAACTATATCGAAAGAACTTGTTGAAAAGCAAAAGCAAAGCACTTGGGCCGCTTGGGTACAAGGGTGGGGCTATGTGTTATCTAATCGAATAATATTATCAACTATGATTTTCGTTACAATAGCCATGGCAGTATTACAATTAGTAGACTCACAATTCCCGACTTTATTTAAGAGCTTATTCCCACATGATAAAAGTAAAATGGGATATATCATTTCTATTATTGGTCTTGGCGGAATACTTGGTGCATTACTAACTCAGAAATTAAAACGATTTCAATATGGTTGGGTAGTATGTGGAGGCATGGTTTTAATGGGAATTGGTTTTGGGGGGATTGGTTTGATAACGCCCGGTACGGTCTTCGTTTTGGCCTATCTGATTAGTTTTATCGCTGGTATTGGAAGTGGGCTGATGCTTGTATCTAATCAAGTCATTTTACAAATAGAATCTGATCAAGATCAAGTAGGAAGAGTATTTGGTATTCAAAGCAGTTTAACAAACGCAGTTCTAATTATTTCTCCTGCTATGAGTGGCCCATTAGTGCATTTGTTTGGAGTAACTCAGCTCTATGTTTATGGCGGGATTGGGCTTGTTGTCATTGGAGTAATAGGAGTTTCACTGCAGAAATATTTATGGGCTAAACATAAACACGAACCTATAAGAGCAAATAATTTTTGAAGGGAAGATTTTTTATGACCAATGAGGAATGTTTTCTATTAAGTCACCCGCAGCGAAGAATATGGTATACAGAAGTTATTCATTCTGATAAAGGGATATGTAATTTAAGATTTTTATTTAAACTTCATCGAAAAATGAATTATTCAAAATTAAACCAAGTTGTGAATCGTGTTATCAGTGAAAATGACGGTCTGTGCATTAGATTAAAAGAAAATGGGCATCAGGAACCTAAACAATATTTTATTAAACATGAAGAACAAGAATTTGAGTTTTTCGATTTCAGTAATGTGGAGAATTCAGATTTGCTTGAGGAATGGATTGAGCAGAAAACAAAAGAAAGGTTTACATTACTTAATTCAAATTTATACTATTTCGCTTTAATAAAATTAAACGATAATGAATGTGCAGTCTTTGGAAATGTTCATCATATTATCATGGATGGTTTATCAATTCAAATATTTACTGAGCAGATTGCAAAATATTATTATGAAATGCATAACGAGACTGAGGAAGGCGAAATTAAAAATTCATATGTTCAATTTCTGGCCAATGAACAAACATACTTGAATAGTAGTCGCTTTCAAAAAGATCAAAAATTCTGGTTAGAGGAATTTAAAACACTTCCATCTGTAACCGGATTGAAACCCTATAATACATACCAAGTTAGTACCAAAGCATCACGCGAGACGTTTATATTATCGGAGCATTTGAAGAGAAAAATAGAGTTATTTTCCCAAAATTACAAATTTAGTTTATATACTCTTTTTGTCGCTGCTTTCTCGTTGTCCATGTATCGGTGGACTTCTTCGCTTGATATTGCATTAGGAATGGCTTACGGCAACCGCATGACTAAAATGGAACGAAAATTGATTGGAATGATGGTGAGTACAGTTCCTTTAAGAATGGATATTGATCCAGAAGAAGAAGTGCTTTCATTTATTGGTAGGGTGTCCAGAAAACAAAGTAAATCATTAAGACATCAGAAATATCCATTTGATTTATTATTAAAGCAGATTAATAAAGAGAATAACAGCAATGTGAGACTTTTCGGAACTACGATTGATTATAGGGATCGTGATGAAAGTGGTGACTCACTATGGATCGCAAACCGTGAAGAGGTACAAGATTTTGCAGTGCATATTGAAAATCTAATTGATATAGACTCTTTACATGTACATATTGATTATCGTGAGGAGCTATATTCTAAGGAAGAGATAAAACGCTTTTTTAACGTTATGTTAGCGATAATGGAAAACACTTTTGAAAACCCAAAGCAGAAGGTAGCTGAAATCGAAATTATTTCTGATGAAGATAAAAGAAAAAGTTTAGTTGAGTTCAACAATCCTAAGCTGGATTTCCCACCTCGGGAAACTCTTCATGAATTGTTCGAACGACAAGCAATGATTTATCCAAACGCTATTGCAGTTACGTATGAAAAAGAAAAAGTTACTTATAAGGAGCTTAATGAACGTGCAAATCAGTTAGCTCATTATCTGCAGAAAAAGGGAATAGGACCTGATACTTTAGTTGGACTGTGTGTTGAACGTTCTCTCGAAATGATTGTAGGTATTTTAGGGATTTTGAAGGCTGGTGGGGCTTATGTTCCACTTGATCCAACATATCCAGAGCAGCGACTTCAATATATTTTAGAGGATGCTAGCATTCAGTTATTCGTAACGCAAGAAAGTTTAAAAGAATTGAAATGGTTACCAGAAAATGTTGAATCGATTTGCCTGGATCGTGATCAAGAAGAGATTGGGAAAGAAAGTAAGACCTTGCCGGTTTCTGATGTGAATTCCCAAAATCTAGCTTACGTAATCTATACTTCAGGATCAACAGGGAATCCAAAGGGCGTTATGATAGAGCATCACAATGTCATTCGGTTATTTAAATCGACGGATTGTTGGTATCAGTTTAATGAAAAAGATACTTGGACGCTTTTTCATTCTTATGCATTTGATTTCTCAGTATGGGAAATTTGGGGAGCATTATTATATGGTGGAAAATTAGTTGTTGTTCCGTACTGGATTAGTCGATCGCCAAAAGATTTTTATCAATTATTGGTGGAGGAAGAAGTCACAGTTCTAAATCAGACACCTTCCGCATTTCGACAATTAATACGAGTGTGTGAACATGAAGATAAGAATAAAAACTTGCTGCGTTATGTGATATTTGGCGGAGAAGCGTTAGAACCCATTAGCTTGTTACCGTGGTTTCAAAGATATGGGGATAAAGAACCACAGCTAATTAACATGTATGGAATTACAGAAACTACAGTTCATGTTACGTATTATCCAATTACTCTAGATGATGTGCATCATGCTTCGAGAAGTAATATCGGAAAACGGATTCCAGATTTAGAAGTGTATATATTAGATGCTTATCAACAACCTGTTCCTATAGGTGTAGATGGTGAGCTTTATATTGGCGGGGCAGGGATTGCGCGTGGGTATTTAAATAGACCTGAATTAACAGCAGAGCGCTTTATATCTCATCCATTTAGTAGTGATCCGAAAGCAAGATTATACCGGACAGGAGACTTAGCGAGGTATTTGCCAGATGGTAATCTGGATTATCGTGGAAGAATTGATCATCAGGTTAAAATACGTGGTTTCCGAATTGAGATTGGGGAGATTGAGTCTACTTTAAATGCATATGCATCTATAAAAGAGGCAGTTGTAATTGTAAGAGAAGATCAACCGGGTGATAAACGATTAGTAGCTTATGTTGTAGGAGATGGAAATGTAGGTGCGTGGAGAGAGTATCTTAAAGCGAAACTACCGAGCTATATGGTACCTTCAGGATACGTGAAGATGGAAGCCATTCCACTTACAGCTAACGGAAAAGTTGATCGCGAGGCCTTACCTATGCCAGAGGAAAAGCAGATTAATAGTGAATGTGTTGGCCCTCGGAATAGTAATGAACAGATACTGGCTACAATTTGGAAGCAAGTATTAGGTATTAAAAAGGTGGGAATCTATGATAATTTCTTTGAAATTGGTGGCGACTCGATTCTCAGTATTCAAATCATATCTCAAGCAAGTCAAGTAGGGTTAAAACTTACTCCAAAGCAAATGTTTGAATGCCCAACTATTGCCGAGCTGGCACAAGTGGCTATAGAAACGCAGGGAGTACAAGCGGAGCAGGGGATTGTGACAGGAGATGTGCCTCTTACTCCAATTCAGTACTGGTTCTTCGAGCAAGAACATCCACATCCAGAGCATTGGAATCAATCAATGCTTTTAAGAGTAAAAGAGAGATTGGATGTGAAGTTACTAGAGGGAGCAATATTAAATTTAATCAAACATCATGATGCTTTACGTTTTCGGTACGAGCAGTTATCAAACGGAACATGGAGGCAGAGAAATGAAGGGACTGATGAGCTGTCAGTACTCCATGTTGTAAAACGGAACAAAGTTAATGAAAAAGAGTGGAATAAAATAATACAAGAAGAGATGAACATTAATCAAGATAGTTTCAATTTAGTTACTGGTCCGTTAATGAGAGTAGTTTACTTTGAGGATAACTTGACTGGAAATGATCGAATATTCTGGGTGATTCATCATTTAGTAGTAGATGGAGTATCGTGGAGAATTCTATTGGAAGATTTACAGGTGGTATATAACCAGATGAAACAAGGTCAAGGAATTCGCTTACCTGCGAAAAGTACATCTTTTAAAGAATGGTCTGAACGACTCCAGACATACAGTGATTCGGGTATTTCAAAAGAAGTACAGGATTATTGGAATGAACAAGTAGAAAAAGAAACGATGACAATTCCAATGGACTATCCAATACAAGAAACAACAGAAGAATCGATTGATCAAGTGACGAGGACTTTAGGAATAGAAGAAACATATGCATTGTTACACGAAGTTCCAGTGACTCATAAGACAAGGATTGATGAGGTACTATTAACGGCAGTAGGACAAGCTATCGTCGATTTTACAAATCAGCAAACGGTTTCTATTCATCTAGAAGGACACGGAAGAGAAGAGATGATTGAAGGTATTGATTTATCACGGACAGTGGGCTGGTTTACCAGTATTTATCCCGTTCATCTCAATTTTCAAGGAACTCAAACACCTATAGAAGGGTTAAAGGCTGTCAAAGAACAATTGCGTCGAATTCCGAATCGCGGAGTTGACTATGGTATTTTACGTTACTTGAATAAAGGGTTAATTCCGGTTTATCAGCAAAAGCCTTCAATAAGCTTTAATTATTTGGGCCAATTTGATCAGGTGTTTTCAATGGAATCTTTGTTTATGCAAGAGACAGGGTTTACATTTTTAGATCATGCTCCAGATTCCAAACCATCTCATCTAATTGATGTTATTGGAATGGTGAAAGATGAAAAGTTACATTTTGTTTGGATGTATAGTAGGGAACAGTTTTCTAAATTAAAAATTCAAGTGATAGCAGATGGTATGTTAAGGCATCTTCGCCAACTTATAAATAAACCAACAACAGAGTCTGCTTTTACGGTATCAGATTTTACTGATGCAGAGGATCTTACGGAAGAAAGCTTGAGCAAAGTATTACTTAAATTAACAAAGAAGAGGGTGTAAAAATGGGAGACGTTATTGATATATATGGTTTATCACCTTTGCAAAAAGGAATACTGTTTCATACTTTATACGATCAAGATGATGAATATTCTTTTTCCTATATTGTACAAGTAGGTATCTTGCTCGGGGGGCAATTGGATGTTGCTACTTTTGAAAAAGCTTGGGAATATGTTATTCAACGACATGAGGTTCTGCGCTCAGTATTTGTTTGGGAGGAAGTAGAAAAACCTCTACAAGCAGTTTACGAACGTCTTCCTTTTACTATTCATCAAGAGGATTGGAGTACCCATTCGCATGAGGAGAAGGAGAAGAAATTACACCAGTTTTTGACTGCAGATCGTAGGAAAGGATTTTTATTGGATGAAGCACCATTGATGAGAGTTACTGCGATTAAAGAAGCAGAAGGGGAAACGAGAATTATTTGGACACATCATCATATTTTGCTAGATGGTTGGAGTGTTTCATTGGTCTTTAGTGAAGTGATGGAAGTTTATCTCAAGATGATAAAGGGAGAATTGTTGAATCTTCCTAAATCTCTTCCTTATAAAAAGTATATCCAGTGGATAAATAAACAAGATCAAAGTCAAGCAGAGGAATTTTGGAAAGAAGAATTAAAAGGGTTCTATGCACCTACGCCATTAGCGATGGAAAGAAAGGATCAAGGGCAGGAGAAGGGCTATGGAGAGTGTGTTTATCAGGTATCTGAGGAACTCACTGAGAATTTACAAGAGTGGGTACGAAATAGTCAATTAACATTGAATACATTAGTACAAGGAGCCTGGGCCTATTTGATGGGTAGGTATAGCGGTGAAAGTGACATCGTATTTGGCGTAACTAGCTCTGGACGTCCTACTGATTTGATAGGAGCAGAGAATATGGTAGGCCTATTTATTAACACATTACCTACTAGAATTCGATTAACGGATAATACATCTGTAGTAGATTGGCTTCGTAAAATACAGATGAAAGAAATGGAACGAAGACAATATGAGTATAATTCATTGATAGATATTCAAGGGTGGAGTGAGGTTCCGCGAAATAGCTCCTTATTTCATACCTTGTATGTGTTTGAAAATTATCCAATTCAAGGTGAGAGAAATGATGATTTAAGATTACTAGATGTTAAAAGCGCGGAACAAACAAATTATCCTTTAACACTCATTGTAATGCCTGGTAAGAAAATTACTTTAAAGTTGATGTATGATCGAAGCTATTTTAATGAAGAAATAATAAATCGGATTCAGAATCACTTATTGCAAATATTAATTCAGATGACGAAGAGCCTAGATTCAAAACTCTTTGAAATTACTCATTTAACAGCGGAAGAACAGATACAGTTATTAGAGCAATGGAATCATACTCAAGTAAATTATTCGGCTGAAGGCATGATTCATACGATGTTTGAGGAGCAAGTTAAAAAAACGCCGGAAGCAATCGCGGCTAGTTACGAAAATGAACAAATTACCTATAAAGAGTTGGAGGAGCGTGCGAATCAGCTAGCTCATTATTTACAAAAGCGTGGTGTAGGCCCAGAGTCTCTGGTTGGGGTATATATAGAACGTTCATTACAAATGATGATAGCGTTATTAGGTATTCTAAAATCAGGAGCAGCGTATGTTCCACTTGATCCTACTTATCCAGAGAGTCGGCTTCGATATATATTAGAGGATGCTGGAATCGAAGTACTAGTGACGGAAGAGAATTCTAAAAATTTGTTTGTATCTGAAAATGTTGAAACGATTTGTATGAATAAAGATTATACTGCAATTGAAAAAGAAGAAACAACCCCATGTATAAGTGGTGTAACAGGAAGAAGTTTAGCGTATGTTATGTATACTTCAGGATCTACAGGGAATCCAAAGGGAGTAATGATTGAGCATCATTCAGTAATCAATTATCTAGAATGGATGCAACATAAATATCCACTTTCTGAAAAGGATGTGGTCTTGCAGAAAACGCCATTCTCATTTGATGTCTCTGTTTGGGAGTTGTTTTGGGGTATTCACGTTGGTGCAAGTGTATCTTTCCTGCCTGCAGGTGGAGAAAAAGATCCTTCTATTATAGCTGAAGTGATTAAAAAACATCAGGTTACTATAGTTCAATTTGTACCTTCGATGTTATCTGTTTTCTTAGATCACTTCAATCATATTGAATTGAACATGAATTGTTCCTCCATACGCCATGTATTTTCTGGTGGGGAAGAACTAAGTTCAGGGTTGGTTAGACGATTTCAACAGAAATGGAATCATAGTGGACAAGTGAAATTAACCAACTTTTATGGACCAACTGAAGCCACTATTTATGTGAATGCATTTGATATTCAGCCAAATCAAGAATTTGTTTCTATTGGGCAGCCGATACAGAACACGCAATTATATGTATTAGACCAAAATCAACGCTTGCAATCAATAGGGATAGAGGGTGAGTTATATATCGGTGGTTCTGGTTTAGCGCGTGGATACTTAAATCGTCCGAATCTCACTGCCGAAAAATTCGTTTCGCACCCATTTCAATTGGGAGAACGTCTATATCGAACAGGAGATTCAGTAAGATATTTAACTGATGGAAATTTAGAATTTATAGGTAGAATGGACCATCAAGTCAAAATGCGTGGTTTTCGGATTGAACTAGGAGAAATTGAGGCGACTTTAGAAAAATGTTCGTTTATTAAAGAGGCTGTCGTATTAGTTAGAGAAGATCGTCCAGGTGATCAACGATTGGTTGCATATGTAATAAGCGATGGAAATACCCAAGAGTGGAGAGAGTATTTACAAAACCAATTACCGAATCATATGATTCCAGCGCACTTTATAGAGTTAGAACACTTCCCGCTTACTCCGAATGGGAAAATTGACCGAAAGGCCTTGCCAGCACCTGATGAGCAAGCTATTGAAGATTTAAATGTGCTACCTCGAACGCCATCGGAAGAGCTTATTGCCTCGGTTTGGAGTCAAGTGTTAGGAACAGAAAATATTGGCATTCAGGATTCCTTCTTTGAACGTGGTGGGCACTCACTACTTGCTACTCAAATCGTCTCTCGATTGCAAGAACTGTTCCAAATTAAAATTCCATTACGTGAACTTTTCAAGCACGATACAGTGGAAGCATTGGCGAAACGAGTGGATCAGTTACGAAAAGAAGATAAAAAACGAGAGATTGCTCCCCTTGTACCTATGAAACGAGAAGAAGTTATCCCACTTTCCTATGCGCAGAAACGTCTATGGTTTATTGATCAATTAATGCCAAATAGTGCTATGTACAATATCCATGCAGCGTGTCGCTTAACAGGTGAATGGTCAATTGAAGCATTGGAGGTCGGATGGAATCAATTATTGGAGCGTCATGAATCATTAAGGACGACAATTCTAGAACAAGAGGGTGAACCTTTTCAACAAGTTCAATCTCATGTATTCAGACATATTCCTCAAAAGAATCTAACAGATCTCTCTTTGGCAGATAGGGAAAGAGAAATGAAACGGCTCATTCAAAACGAAGCTGAGGAACCATTTCATTTTGGGCAAGGTCCTCTGATTCGAACACGAATATTGAAAGTGGACAGGGAAGAATGGATTCTCATTTGTACGATGCATCATATTATTTCAGATGGATGGTCAATGGGAATCTTACTTGAAGAATGGATGGCTTTTTATGAAGGAGCATTAAGCGGAAAACCGGCGGAATTGAAGGAGTTATCTATCCAATATGCAGATTTTGTCATGTGGCAGATGGAATGGCAAAAAGAAGAGAATTTGAATCAGCACCTTCAATATTGGAAGGAAGAATTATCTGGGGAACTACCGGTTTTACAATTACCGATGGATCGTCCTCGACCTGCAGTTCAAACCCATCGTGGTGCAAGTCAGTCCTTAATAGTGGCGAATTCCCTACAGGAAAAGCTCAAAGATTTAAGTCTGCAAGAAGGATGCACTTTATTTATGACATTGATGGCAGCGTATCAAAGCTTCCTTTCTCGTTATACAGGACAGGACGACATTATAGTTGGAAGCCCAATCGCTAATCGAAATGTGAAAGAGATTGAGGGATTAATAGGATTCTTTGCAAATACGTTGGTTTATCGAGCTGATTTCAGTGGAAATCCGACGTTCCGAGAACTTTTATCGCAGGTACGAAAAAAAGCACTAAAAGCATACGAGTATCAGGACATTCCATTTGAGAAAGTAGTAGAATCCGTAAAACCGGAACGGAATACAAGTCATTCACCAATATTTCAAACCATGTTTACTTTACAGAATACAAAACAAGAGTTTCTTCAGCTATCTGAAAGACACATGGAACTCATGGAAAGTCATACTTCTGTTGCAAAATTTGATTTGAGTTTATTTGCTTCTGAGACGGAAGAAGGATTATCGCTAACCTTTGAATATAATACTGATTTGTTTAATGATACAACCATTGAGCGTATGGCAAGTCATTTTGAACATTGGTTATATCAAATTGTATCTCATCCAAAAGATTTATTATCGGAAATGAATATGTTATCGAAAGTAGAATATAAGCAACTACTAGAGGAATGGAATGAAACAGGTGTTATAGAAGATATACGAGAGAGCACGATTCATACATTGTTTGAAGAACAAGTGGAAAAAACACCAGAAGCAATTGCAGTAGTGTGCGAAGATGAAGAACTAACATATCGAGAGTTGGACGAACGCTCGAATCAGCTGGCACATTATTTACAGAAAAACGGTGTAGGATGCGAATCATTAGTTGGGATTTGCGTTACACGTTCATCCGAGATGATTGTAGGACTCTTAGGGATTATGAAGGCAGGAGGAGCATACGTTCCAATTGATCCAGCGTATCCGGAAAGTCGACTGCAATACATTTTAGAGGATGCTCATATAAAGGTATTGGTGACACAGGAAAAGGTACAGAAAAAAATGGTTATACCTAAATCCGTTGACGTGATTTGTATTGATTGTGATCGAGCAGAAATAGAACAAGAAGTAACTACGGTGTGTACGAGTGAAGTGACGGGTGATAACTTAGCCTATATTATCTATACTTCAGGTTCCACTGGAAATCCAAAGGGAGTAATGATTGAGCACAGGAATACAGTAACAATGATTCATTGGGCGCATCACACATATTCCCGAAAGGATTTAGCGGGAGTATTGGCTTCAACTTCGCTATCCTTTGATCTATCTATTTTTGAAGTGTTTGTTCCCTTAACGATGGGTGGTAAGGTGATTGTTGCTGAAAATGCTCTACATCTAGACAAGTTGTCTACCAAGGGTGTGACTTTAGTCAATACTGTGCCATCGGCTGCGAAGGAACTGGTTCGAGCAAAAACAATTCCTTCTTCGGTAAAGGTGATGAACTTGGCTGGAGAACCATTGCCATATTCACTTGTTCAAGATTTATACGAGGGAAGTACGGTTGAGAAGGTGTACAACCTATATGGACCGTCCGAAGATACTACGTATTCCACATATATGGAATTAGAAAAGGGTGTCATGCATAGGGTACCACCAATTGGTAAACCAATCTTCAACACAGAAGTATATGTATTAAGTGCTGAACAAAAAATGGTTCCAATTGGTGTAGTTGGTGAGCTGTACATTGGTGGATCAGGATTAGCACGTGGATACTTAAACCGCCCTGACTTAACGCAAGATCGTTTTATACCGCATCCATTTAAAGAAGGAGAGCGAGTATACCGGACTGGAGATCTAGTAAGGTATCTGCCGGATGGGAATTTGGAATATCTTGGCCGAATAGATCATCAGGTGAAAATTCGTGGGTTCCGTATTGAACTAGGAGAAATTGAAACGACATTACAAAAACATACTTTAGTTAACGACGTTATTGTGATGGTGTGGGAAGATTATCTTGGGGATCCATGTTTGATTGCCTATGTTGCGGGAGATGGGGATGCTCAAAAGTGGCGTGATTATCTCAAGGCCCAGCTACCGAACTATATGATACCAGCCTATTTTGTCGGAATGAATGCATTTCCACTCACTCCAAATGGAAAAATTGATAGGAAGGCCTTACCAGCACCAGAGAGAAAGGAGATAGCAAGTGGTTATATTGCTCCTCGTACGTCTACGGAAAAAACAATCGTTTCGATATGGCATGAAGTTTTGGGTATGGAAAACATCGGAATTCAGGATTCGTTTTTTGAAATAGGTGGCCATTCATTACTTGCTACGCAAGCTGTTTCCAATCTTAAAGAGGCTTTTGGAATCGAATTACCATTGCATGATTTATTTATGTTTCATACGGTGCAGCAATTGGCAGAACAGATTGATCAATTGCTCTATAACAAAAATCAAGAAATGCAGAATGATAGTAAGGAGAATGTAAGTCTTCAAGACTATATTCATAAAGAAGCAGAAGTCAGTAATGATGAAGAATTACTAGAACTGCTTAAGCAATTAGAAGAGCTATCAGAGGAAGAAGCACAAGGGATATTCGAGAGTAATTTGATTCAGGAAGGGGTAAAAAAATGAAAAGTGATTTACTTGCAAAGCTGAGTTCACTTTCTCCTGAGAAGAGAGCATGGCTTCAGAAGCAAATGCAAAAAAAGGAGAATAAAGAAGCACTCCCGTTGTCTTATGCACAAAAACGTTTGTGGTTTATGGACAGATTTAACCCAAACAGTTCTTTATATAATATTCCAACAGTATGGCATCTAAAAGGAAATTGGATACCTGAAGCATTAGAGAAGGGATTCAATCGACTCATTGAACGTCATGAATCATTACGAACTGTTTTTAAAGAAATAGGAGAACAGCCTGTGCAACAAATTGTCGAATTCCTTCCTAGAGCATTACCTGTAAGGGATTACTCTCAACTTCCTCTAGAAGTAAAAGAAAAAGAGGTAGATAGTTTAATTGCGAGAGAAGCGCAAGAACCATTTGATTTAATGAATGATCCTTTAATTCGTAATCAGCTTGTTCAATTAGAGAAGGATGAATGGTTATTACTGTGTACGATGCATCATATTATTTCTGATGCTTGGTCCATTGGTATATTCATGAATGAATTACTTGCTTTCTATGAAGAAGAAACGGGCGGAAATCCTGCTAAATTAAGTTCATTATCCATTCAATATGCAGACTTTGCGAAGTGGCAAAAGGAGTGGTTGCAAGGTGATGTGCTAAATCGTCAGCTTACGTATTGGCAGGAAGAATTGTCTGGTGAGCTTCCTATCTTACAACTGCCAGTGGATCGACCTCGACCGGTTAAGCAGACTTACTCTGGGGCTGCGTATCATGTAATTTTTCCTTATAAATTGCTCAGACAATTGAAGGATATAAGTCGACAAGAAGGATCTACTTTATTTATGACTTTAATGGCCGCATACCAGAGCTTTCTTGCTCGTTATACGGGACAAAAAGATATTCTAGTTGGTAGTCCGATTGCAAATCGGAACCATAAGGGAGTAGAAGGATTAATTGGTTTCTTTGTTAATACGTTGGTTTATCGATCAGATTTGAGTGGCACCCCTACTTTTCGGGAGATTTTGAACCAAACAAAGAAAAAGGCGTTAAAAGCTTACGAATATCAAGATATACCATTTGAAAAAGTGGTAGAAGCTGTGCAACCTGAACGAAGCATGAGTCATTCCCCTATATTTCAGACCATGTTTACGCTACAGAATATAAAACAAGAACGACTAGATTTGCCTGATAGAAGTATTGAAATGGTAGAAAGTAATATGTCTATTGCTAAATTTGATTTGAGCTTAACTGCCTATGAAGTGGAAGAAGGTCTATTTGTCTCATTTGAATACAACACGGATTTATTTGATAGTAGTACCATTGCACGTATGGCAGGACATTTTGAGAACTGGCTAAATGAAATCACGTATCATCCAGATGAATCATATACAAAGCTGTCAATGTTATCGGATACCGAGCAAAAACAACTCCTAGAAGAATGGAATGATACGGACGTAGTTTATGGTCATGATTGTATGATTCATGAGCTATTTGAGCAGCAAGTTGCACGGACACCTGATGCAGTGGCGGTAGTTTATGAGGGTGGAAAGCTAACGTATCAAGAACTTAATGAAAAATCGAATCAATTGGCACATTTTCTACAAAAACGAGGTATCGGACCTGAATCATTGGTCGGTATATGTATTGAACGTTCTCCTGATATGATTATCGGTCTCTTTGGGATTTTGAAGGCAGGTGGGGCTTATGTCCCACTGGATCCAAGTTATCCCGAAAATCGCCTGAGATATATTTTGGAGAATTCACAAATTCAAGTGCTATTAACAAAAGAAGCACTACAGGAATGGTTACCTAAAGATATTCAAGCAATTTGTTTAGACCGGGATCAAGTAATGATTTCTAAAGAGAGTAATCTGGCCCCGGTGAGTGGAGTAACAGCAAATAACTTAGCGTATATCATATACACTTCGGGTTCGACAGGAAATCCGAAGGGAGTAATGATTGAACATCATTCGGTTATCAACCGTCTACAGTGGATGCAGAAAAAATATCCATTATCTGAGGAGGATATAATTCTACAAAAGACACCGTTTTCGTTTGATGTTTCTGTCTGGGAATTATTTTGGTGGTCATTTGTAGGGGCACGTGTTTGTTTGCTTCCACCAGGCGGGGAGAAAGATCCTGCGGTGATTGAGGAGTATATTGAACGATATCGTGTGACCACCATGCATTTTGTTCCGTCGATGTTATCTACTTTCTTGGATTACATGGAACAATATAACTCAAAAAGGAATGTTTCATCTTTAAATCAGGTTTTTACTAGTGGAGAAGCATTAAATACTGAACAGGTTCGCCGGTTTAAGGGGGTATTTTACGATGTTCAGCAAACAAGGTTAATTAACTTGTATGGCCCTACTGAGGCGACTGTGGATGTGACTTATTATGATTGTGATTTAGAAAAAGAACCCATACTTATTCCAATTGGTCGTCCAATTGATAATACAGAGTTGTATGTGCTGGATCAACATCAACAGGTGGTACCGATTGGTGTGGCGGGGGAACTTTACCTTGGTGGAGTAGGCTTGGCACGTGGCTACTTCAATCGACCAGAGTTAACTACTGAACGTTTTATTCCGCATCCCTTTAAGGAAGGAGAACGATTATATCGAACGGGTGACCTAGTGAGATATATGAATGATCGTAACTTGGAGTATATCGGAAGAATAGATAACCAAGTGAAAATCAGAGGATTCCGAATTGAACTGGGAGAGATTGAAGCATCTTTACATGATCACTCATCTGTAAAAGAGGCTGTTGTGTTGGTGAAGGAAGATCGACCAGGAGATAAGCAGTTAGTAGCTTATGTAGTGGGTGAAGGGAATACTGGAGAGTGGCGTGAATATCTCAAGAAGCAATTGCCACATTATATGGTTCCAGCATACTTTTTCCAAGTTGAATCGATGCCACTCACTCCAAATGGTAAGGTGAATCGGAAAGCTTTACTGGAATTGGAGGCACAGTTCATAAGTGAAGATATTACTTCATCACGAACACCAGTGGAGGAGCTCATCGTTTCTGTATGGGGTCAAGTGTTAGGTATAAGAAATATTAGTGTTCAGGATTCTTTTTTTGAAATCGGTGGCCACTCGCTGCTAGCTACTCAAGTAGTTTCACGCTTACAAGAAATTTTTCAAATTGAATTACCAGTACGTGAACTATTTGAGTATGCAACGGTGGAGTCGCTGGCAAAGCGATTAGATGAGTTACGTAAAGGAAATAGAAAACGAGAGGCTCCTCCACTAAAGCCGATGGAACGAGGGGAAACTATTCCGCTTTCTTATGCCCAACAGCGCTTATGGTTTATCGATCAATTTACGCCTAATAGTGCGCTTTACAATATGCCAATGGTATGCCGCCTTACAGGTAATTGGTTACCTGAGGCTTTGGAAACGGGATGGAATCACTTAATAGAGCGGCATGAATCATTGCGGACGGTCTTTCATGAAGTGAACGGTCACCCCGTGCAGCAAATTGAACCGTACATTTTTCGATCAATTCCGAAAATAGATTTAACTATGCTTTCTCCTGAAGACCGAGAAGAAGAAGTCAAACATTTGATTCAACAAGAAACAGAAGTGCCATTTGATTTAGGTGAGGGCCCGCTAATCAGGACAAGTATTGTGCAAGTGGGAGAAGAAGAATGGATTCTCCTTTGTACTCTACATCATATCATTTCAGATGGATGGTCAATGGGAGTCCTACTTGAAGAGTGGATGGCATTCTATGAGAAAGCCACCGATGGCAAGGTAGCAGAACTTGAACCATTACCGGTTCAATATGCTGACTTCGCTCAGTGGCAAAAAGGATGGTTAAAGGAAGAAGTGCTTGATCAACAACTCCAATATTGGAGGGAAGAATTGTCTGGAGAGCTTCCTGTACTCCAACTTCCTATGGATCGCCCGCGTTCCGCAATACAAACTCATCACGGGTCGACATATACACTGGCTCTGCCAAGCACGCTACATGACAAATTGAACGAATTTAGTCGCCAAGAAGGGGCTACACTCTTCATGACGTTGTTGGCCGCATATCAAAGTTTTCTATCACGTTATACGGGACAAGAAGATATTTTGGTCGGAAGTCCAATTGCTAATCGAAATTACAGAGAAATTGAAGGACTAATTGGTTTCTTCGTCAACACGCTGGTTTATCGGGCTAATCTGGGTGGTGGACCGACATTTCAGGATGTTCTGTCCCAGGTTCGTCAAAAGGCATTGAAGGCGTATGAATATCAAGATATTCCTTTTGAAAAAATTGTAGAAGTTGTACAACCAGAGCGGAGTACAAGTCATTCGCCAATCTTCCAGACTATGTTCATCTTGCAAAATATGAAACAAGAATTCCCGGTGTTTTCTGATAGAAATATTGAAATGATAGAAAGCCATAATCCAATTGCAAAGTTTGATTTAAGTGTAATGGTGGCTGAGACGGAAGAGGGCTTACTTTTTACTTTTGAATACAATAAGGATTTATTCGATGCTACAACTATAGAACGGATGGCAGGGCACTTTGAGAAATGGCTACACGAAGTTTCCCATCACCCGCAAAATCCATTGCACAGTCTGAGCATGCTATCTGAATCTGAGCGTACTTTGTTATTAGAAACATGGAATGACACCGTAATGGAAATGCCCCCGCAGGGTCTTATTTGCGATAGATTTGAGGATCAAGTAGCAAGGAATCCTGAATCGATTGCGGTGGTTGATCAAACAAAAGAGTGGACTTACGGTGAACTGGATGCACAAGCAAATCAATTGGCAAATGTTTTACAGAGAAAAGGAGTTGCTCCAGAATCAGTCGTGGGAGTTTATCTTCCGAGGTCGGCTGAGCTCATGGCAAGTTTACTAGGCATATTAAAAGCTGGTGGAGCTTATGTCGTTTTAGATCCGTTGTATCCCAAATCAAGGTTAGAATACATGATTGAAGATGCAGGAATTCAAATTGTAGTGACGGCGGAAGGGCAAGAAGGCCTTTTCGAACAGGTCGAAATGGTGAGGTTAGAAGAAGTAACAGTGGAAAGTGTAATCGCACCTACACGGCAGATAAATCCAGAGAACTTAGCTTATATCGTCTATACCTCTGGTTCTACAGGAAAGCCAAAGGGTGTCATGGTTGAATATCGTTCATTAATGAATATGGTCTCTTGGCATCAAGAAGTTTATCGTATTACAGCAGAGGATCGTGCGACTCAGATTGCGGGGATTGCTTTTGATTCGGCTGTCCAGGAGATTTGGCCGTATCTAACTGCAGGTGCAGCACTCTATTTATCAACAGAGGAACTGAGAATTAGTCCAGAAGCACTAAGAGACTGGCTCATTGATTCGCGAATAACAGCTAGTTTTGCACCTACGCCTATTCTGGAAAGACTCTTGAAATTATCTTGGCCAGAGAAGACGGATCTTCGTTTTATCATTACGGGCGGGGATCAATTAACGCAGTATCCATCTAAACATATTCCTTTTGCGGTAATCAATCAGTACGGTCCATCGGAAAATACCGTTGTTACCACGGATTGTTATGTACCTGTAGGAGTAACAACAGGTACGCCATCGATTGGTCGACCGATTGCGAATACAGAAGTTTATGTGTTAGATTCTCATCTTCAGCTAGTACCAATTGGTGTGATTGGAGATCTTTATATTGGAGGAAAGAGTCTTGCTCGCGGATATGCTAATCGTCCGGATCTTACAAAGGAAAAATTTATTCCGCATCCATTCAAATCAGGAGAACATATCTATTACACCGGAGACAAAGCAAGTTATCTTTCTGATGGTACTCTCCAGTTCCATGGTCGTATAGATGACCAAGTGAAAATTCGTGGTTTCCGGATTGAATTGGGAGAAATTGAAGCAGTTTTGCAGGCACATTCTTCTGTGAAAGAAGCAGTTGTATTGGTACGAGAGGATGATCCAGGTGACAAGAGATTAGTAGCTTATGTTGTTGGTGAAGGAAGTGTACATGAATGGCGAGAACATCTACAAACACATTTACCAAATTACATGGTCCCAACAAACTTTATTGAGATGGAATTTTTACCACTTACACCGAATGGAAAACTTGATTTGAAGGCATTGCCTATACTTGGTGAACAATCCGCCGAAAATACTGTATACCCACGAACTCCGCTGGAAGAACTTATCGCTTCAGTGTGGAGTCAAGTGCTAGGAATAAAAGAAATTGGTGTTCAGGATTCTTTCTTTGAGCTTGGTGGTCACTCTCTACTTGCTACACAAGTGGTCTCGCGCTTACAAGAAGTCTTTCAAATCAAATTACCGGTACGTGAACTGTTCGAATATCCAACGGTCGAGGCACTATCGAAACGAATGGATCAGTTACGTAAGGGGAGTGAAAAACGAGAAATTCCAAAATTGATGCCGGTGGAACGAGGGAATAATATTCCGCTGTCATATGCCCAACAGCGCTTATGGTTTATTGATCAGTTTGAACCTAATGGTGCACTTTATAATATGCCAATGGTATGCCGCCTTACAGGGAATTGGTTACCTGAAGCATTGGAGTTGGGATGGAATCAGTTAATAGAGCGTCATGAATCTTTGCGGACGGTATTTCATGAAGAGGAAGGTCATCCTGTACAGCAGATTCAACCTTATATTTTCCGTCCTCTTCCGCAAATGGACCTAACTAAGCTTTCATTAGAGGAGAGAGAAAGAAAGTTGGAGCTATGGATTCAAACTGAAGTTGAATCTCCATTTGATTTAGAACAAGGGCCATTGTTCCGTGGACAAATCATAAGAATTTCAGAAGAAGAATGGGTTCTTCTGTGTAATATGCATCATATTATCTCAGATGGATGGTCGATGGAAATCTTGCTTCAAGAATGGATGACATTTTATGAGAATGCGATTGGTGAAAAACAAGCAGAGCTGGAACCACTACCAGTTCAATATGCCGATTTTGCTCAGTGGCAAAGAGGATGGTTGAAAGATGAAGTACTAAATCAACAGCTTGCATATTGGAAGGAAGAATTATCTGGTGAGTTACCAGTCTTAATGTTGCCAATGGATCGTCCGCGTCCGCCAGTGCAAACCCACCATGGATTAACTCATAATGTGCTGTTGTCACGCTCATTACTGGATAAATTAAACGAACTAAGTCGTCAAGAAGGGGCCACGCTTTTCATGACCTTATTGGCATCGTATCAAAGTTTCCTTGCCCGTTATACGGGACAATCGGATATTATTGTTGGCAGCCCAATTGCAAATCGAAATTATCGAGAAATTGAAGGGCTGATTGGTTTCTTTGTCAACACATTGGTTTATCGAGCTGATTTAAGTAATACACCGGTATTTCAAGAGTTGTTGTCTCAAGTGCGGATAAAAGCATTGAAGGCTTATGAGTATCAAGATGTTCCGTTTGAGAAAATTGTAGAGGTTATCCAACCTGAACGAAATACAAGCCATTCCCCGATTTTCCAAACCATGTTTACTTTGCAAAATACGGGACAGGAGCTACCAGAACTATATGGGCGAAATATAGAAGTAATAGAGAGCAACGCTCCAATCGCTAAGTTTGATTTAAGTTTAACTGCTGCAGAAGTGGAAGACGGTTTATTGCTTACTTTTGTTTATAGGACTGATTTATTTGACAGTGTAACTATTGAATCTATGGCTGAACATTTTGGAAACTGGTTGAATGTAATCGTGGAACATCCTGATAAATCATTAGAGAAGTTGCCTATACTATCAGGATTACAGCAAAAACAGTTAGAAGAGTGGAATAGTAATGCCGCAGCATATCCACAGGAAAGTGCGATTCATCAGCTATTTGAAGAGCAAGTAAATCGTACACCTGACGCGGTGGCAGTGGTAGATGAAAAACAGCAGTTAACATATCGAGAGCTGAATGAAAAAGCTAATCAATTGGCCCACTATCTTCAGCAATGTGGGATTGGGACTGAATCATTAGTTGGACTTTGCTTTGAGCGTTCAGTTGAGATGATTGTTGGTATTATGGGGATCTGGAAGGCTGGAGCAGCATATGTTCCATTGGACCCATCATATCCAGAAAGTCGCCTACGATATATTTTGGAGGACACTGGAATTCAAGTATTAGTTACGAATGAGTCATTAGAAGATTGGATACCTAAAGAAGTCAAGGCAGTTTGTCTAGATAGGGATCAAGCAATGTTTTCAAAAGAAAGCATTCTTTCACCAAAATGTGAAGTAACAGGAGAAAACCTAGCGTATGTTATCTATACTTCGGGATCGACGGGGAATCCAAAGGGTGTCTTGATACAGCATCATTCTGTAATAAACTTGTCGCATGGTTTACAAAAAGAGGTTTTCGAACATAAGATACCATCTAACATGCATGTCGGTTTAAATGCGTCAATTGCCTTTGATGCATCTATTCAGCAATTACAAATGCTGTTGTATGGTTCAAGTTTGTATATTATTCCGAACGAAGTTCGAAGCGATCCAGAACAGTTTGTAGCTTATATTCGGGAGAACAAATTAGCAATCTTTGATATAACGCCTTCATTACTTCAATTACTTATAGATGGCGGGTTGTTAGAAACATGCGAAGGTGTTCATGTTCCAAGTAAGGTATTGGTCGGCGGCGAAGCGATTACGCCGTCACTATGGGAACAGCTGGTAGGGGCTGATAAAATTGATTTTTATAATGTATATGGTCCTACAGAATGTACCGTTGATACAACATGCTACCATATCAAAAAAGATAGTAAGAGAGTAACAATTGGTCGTCCGTTGCCGAACGTTCAAACCTATGTATTGGATAGAAATTGGTTACCTGTTCCAGTTGGTGTGATGGGTGAACTTTATATCGGTGGAGCAGGCCTATCGAGGGGATACTTGAATCGTCCAGAATTAACGTCCGAGCGATTTATTTCACATCCATTCAAAGAAGGCGAGAGGTTATATAGAACGGGAGATCTCGTGAGATATCTTCCTGACGGTAATATAGACTATCTAGGAAGAATGGATAATCAAGTGAAGATTAGAGGATTTCGAATTGAACTTGGGGAGATTGAGTCGACCTTACAGGAGCATTACTTGGTAAAAGAGGCAGTTGTAATGGTTAGAGAAAATCAGTCGGGAGATAAGAGGCTGGTAGCTTATGTAGTGGGCGAAGGCAGTTTAGAAGAATGGCGCGAGTATCTTAAAGCAAAACTGCCAATCCATATGATACCTTCCTACTTTGTCGAAATGGAAGAGTTACCGCTAACTATAAATGGAAAGGTTGATCGGAAATCGTTGCCTATACCAGACTATCAAGGAACACAAGAAGGCTACGTGGCCCCAAGAAATGAACGTGAACATAAGCTTTCTATCATTTGGGAACGTGTGCTGGGTTCAAAACGTATTGGTATTCATGATAACTTTTTTGAAATTGGTGGAGATTCAATTCTTAGCATTCAGATTGTCTCTCGTGCGAAGCAAGCTGGTTTACAATTGACACCAAAACAAATATTTGAACACCAAACGATTGCAGAGTTGGCACAAGTAGTCAAAGAACAACAAGGTGTACAAGCCGAACAAGGAATTATAACTGGAGAGACGATACTTACACCTATTCAGCAAAGATTTTTTGCACAAAATCATCCTAACCCACATCATTGGAATCAATCCATGTTCTTTAGAACGAAAGGGAAACTGGATATAGTATCACTGGAGAAGTCGGTGCGTAATCTTCTTCTTCATCATGACGCCCTGCGTTTAAGATATGAATGTTTACCTGATGGGGCTTGGAAACAGTGGAATGAAGGAATAGAAGAACAATTGATACTGACTGTCATTTCATTAGACGAGGTGCCGGAAGCTGATTGGCATGAGGTTATTCAAAAAGAGATTAATATTGCACAAGAAGGTTTAAATTTACATGAAGGTCCGTTAATGAGAATGGTGTATTTTGATGAAGGTGAGAAGACTGGCCGATTATTTTGGACGATTCATCACTTGGTTGTGGATGGTGTTTCTTGGCGGATTTTATTGGAAGATCTGCAAACAGCTTATACTCAAGCAATTCAGGGGCAAAAAATCCAATTACCTATGAAGAGTACATCCTTTAAAGAGTGGTCGGAGAAATTATATTATTACGCTGAATCAGGAATATCACAAGAAGTGCTGCATTACTGGGAGCAGCAGTCCGAAAAGGAAGTAGTTATGCTACCAGTAGATGTTACTATAAGTGATTCAGAAAGCGCAGTAACTGAGGAATTTTCTGTGGTTTTAGATGAGAAAGAGACCCGTAAGTTATTGCAAGAGACTTTAAGCGCTCACCGTGTCCAAATTAATGAAGTATTATTAGCAGCATTGGTACAAGCTACGGCAGTATGTACAGGCCAGCCGATATTGAGCGTGGATCTAGAGGGACATGGTCGAGAAGAGATTATTGAAGATGTTGACTTATCGAGAACCGTGGGATGGTTTACAAGTATTTATCCTGTTCACTTAAATATTACTGGTGCCAACACGCCAATTGCAGCATTAAAAGAAGTTAAAGAACAGGTACGCAACATTCCTAATAAGGGTGTTGACTATGGAGTGTTGCGTTACATGAACGCAACACTGTGTGAGCAATTGGACTCTCAACATACACCGTCTATTAGTTTTAACTATCTTGGACAATTCGACCAAATGTTTTCTAACGATGCAATGTTTATTCCGGAGAACGAATTTAAGCGTTTAGATCATGCTTCTGGTTCCAAGCGATCGCATTTAATTGATGTAATGGGGGTTGTAACGGATGGAAAACTTCAGTTCACTTGGGTATACAATGTTGGACAATTCGCGAAATCAACGATTCAAAGTATTGCACAGAATATGCTTCACCAACTGAGCAGATTGATTCAATCCTCAGATAGAGAATCTGCGCTGACCGTTTCGGATTTTGCAATGGCTAATCTTAACCAAGTAGGCTTGACAAACGTATTAACCAAAATGAATCGTGGAAAGAACTATCCAATTACTGATTTATATCCACTATCGCCTTTGCAAGAAGGTATGATTTTTCACACATTGCATGACCAGGAGGATGAACATGTTGCACCGTATATAGTGCAATTAAGTTTTAGGATTAAAGGGAAAATGGATATTCCTACTTTTGAGCAGGCGTGGAAATCTGTAATTCAGCGGCATGAAATTTTTCGTACAGCATTTGTTTGGGACAAAATTGAAGAACCTTTACAAGTGGTGTATGAAAATATCCCATTTAAAGTGAACAAAGAAGACTGGCGTACAATGACAACTGAAGAGATAGAGGAAAAAAGAAAAGTCTTTTTGGCATTAGATCGAAAACAAGCCTTTCAATTTGATGAAGCGCCATTGATGCGGGTAACGGTCATTCAAGAAGGTGAGGAAGAATATCGGATTGTTTGGACACATCACCATATTTTACTGGATGGATGGAGTTTACCACTGGTCTTTAACGAATTACTTACAGTCTATCAGAAGAAAATGAATGGAGAAGTTGTGAATTTACCTAAGTCATCGCCATACAAGAAATATATCCAATGGCTAAGAGAACAGGATAAAGAGCAGGCGGAACAATTCTGGAGAGAAAAGCTTAAAGGTTTTATTGCACCAACTTTGCTGGGCTTAGAAAGTAAAGAGGAAGAAAAAGGTTACACAGAGAAGGTTACGTATTTATCAGAAGAGCAGACTCAAGAGTTACAAGGCTGGGCGAAACGCAATAAACTTACTTTGAGCACAGTAATTCAAGGTGCATGGGCATATCTCATGAGCCGGTATAGTGGAGAAAATGACATTGTCTTTGGTGTAACAAGCTCAGGGCGTTCTACGGAGATTATTGATGTTGAAAACATCGTAGGTCCTTTCATTACAACGTCACCGACGCGAATTCAATTGATGGATGATATAAAAGTAATGGATTGGTTGCAGAAGATACAAGAGGAAGAGATAGAGAGAAGACAATATGAGTATGCTTCTTTGACAGAGATTCAGGGGTGGAGTGAAGTTCCTAGAGGAACACCGCTGTTCAATAGTTTATATGTGTTTGAAAATTATCCGGTGAAAGAGGAGTCTTCAGGAAATCTGGAAATTGGTGAATTGGAAGGAGTAGAACAAACCCACTACCCATTAGGGTTGGCTGTAGTTCCAGGAATCCAGTTATCGTTAAAGTTAATGTATGACCGTAGTAAGTTTAATAAATTAACTATTAAAAGAATGTTGGGTCATTTACGCCAAGTATTAATGCAAATGCTCAAAAACATTGATCAAACTCTGTCGGAACTAGTATATATTACGGAAGCTGAACAAAGGCAAGTTTTGGACGAATGGAATGATAATGCAATATCCTATCCACGTGAGAATGTGATTCATCAACTATTCGAAGAGCAAGTGAATCGTACACCAGATGCGGTGGCAATAGTGGATGAAAAACAGCAACTAACGTATCGGGAGCTGAATGAAAGAGCTAATCAATTGGCCCATCATCTACAGAAATATGGAATTGGAACAGAGTCATTGGTTGGCCTATGTTTTGAGCGTTCAGTTGAGATGGTTGTTGGTCTCATGGGAATTTGGAAGGCTGGAGCAGCCTATGTTCCATTAGATCCATCGAATCCGGAAAGCCGCCTGCAATATATTTTAGAAGACACGGGAATTAAAGTGTTAGTTACAAATGAGGTATTACTAGGATGGATACCTAAAGACATCAAGACAGTTTGCCTAGATAGGGACCAAGCAATGCTTTCTCAAGAAAGCAAACTTTCACCAATATGTGAGGTAACAGGGGAAAACTTAGCGTATGTTATCTATACTTCTGGTTCGACAGGGAATCCAAAGGGGGCTTTAGTACAGCACCATTCTGTAATAAACCTATCCTATGGTTTACAAAAAGAAGTTTTCTCACATGAGATACCTAGTAATATGCGCGTCGGTTTGAATGCGTCAATTGCCTTTGATGTATCTATTCAGCAATTACAAATGTTGCTTTATGGTTCAAGTTTATATATTATCCCAAGTGAAGTTCGCACTAATCCGGAACAATTTGTGTCCTATATTAGGGAGAATAAATTGGAAATGTTTGATATGACACCTTCATTACTTCAATTACTTATAGATGGAGGATTGCTAGAAATAAGTGCTGATGTTCATGTACCAAGTAAGATATTGGTCGGTGGTGAAGCAATCATGCCGTCATTATGGGAACAGCTAGTAGAGACTGAAAAAATTGATTTTTATAATGTATACGGTCCTACAGAATGTACGGTTGATGCAACGTGTTATCATATCGAAACAGATAGTAAGAAAGTTACAATTGGACGTCCGTTGCCGAACGTTCAAACTTATGTATTAGATAAAAATTTGTTACCTGTTCCAGTTGGTGTAACAGGTGAGCTATATATTGGTGGTGCAGGTATAGCGCGAGGATATTTGAATCGTCCAGAATTAACAGCAGAGCGATTCATCCGTCATCCATTTAATGAAGAAGAGCGTTTATATCGTACGGGAGATTTGGTTCGTTATTCACCTGATGGTAATTTAGATTACTTGAGAAGAATTGATAATCAAGTGAAAATTCGGGGATTCCGTATTGAACTTGAAGAGATTGAAGCGAATCTAGAGGGTCATCCATTGGTAAAAGAAGCAGTAGTTTTGGTGACAGAGGATAAATTAGGAGAGCAGAGATTGGTTGCTTATGTAGTTGGAGATGGAAGTATGCATGAATGGCGTGAATATCTCAAGACACAAGTACCGAATTATATGGTTCCCGCACACTTTATAAAGGTAGACGAGATTCCTCTTACACCGAATGGAAAAGTTGATCGAAAGGCATTGAACAGTTTAACAATTCAAAGAGAAAATAATTTGTCTACAACAATCATTCCAAGGGATGAAATTGAATATCAGTTGATTAAAATCTGGCAGGATGTGTTACAGATAGAAGATGTCTATGTAAATGATGATTTCTTTAATAGAGGGGGACATTCTCTCCTTGTAATTAAATTGATTTCAAAAATTAAGGAGAAGTTTGGAAAAGAGATTAAGGTGTCTACATTGATTAAGAATCCAACATTGGAAGGAATCGCATGCCTTATTCGTGATAAGCATGATATGACAAAATCTGTATCAGCGCTGGTTCCACTACAAGAATCAGAGAAAAGACCTTTCTTTTGCGTTCATCCGTTTATGGGAAATGTATTTTGTTACATTCAACTAGCAAGATTGCTTAAGAACCACTGTTCATTTTATGGTTTACAGAATCCTCTCATAGAAAAGAGAGAAATTGATGATTTGACCTTGCCGGAAGTAATTCAACTTTACATTGAAGAAATAAAACGTGTTCAGCCAGAAGGCCCATATCGTCTTGGAGGATGGTCTTTAGGCGGTGCAATTGCTTATAAAATCGCAACTGTATTAAGGAATCAAGGAGAGGAAGTTGAGTTGTTGGTACTAATGGATACTAAAGTACCTTCAGAGCAAGATCGTAAAACAAGGGAGGATATGCTCTCATATATATCTGAACATTTCATTCCTAGAGATCTTACTGAGCAGGAAGAAGGCCTCGTCCATAAACAAGATATGCTTGTGGAGCGATTAATTATGGAAGGAGTACTCCCGCCTGATGCAAATCTTATGAATTTGAGGCAAGTTATCAATGCTCATAGGAAATGCCTGAACTTAATGGCAGAGAATGATTTGATACCATACTTTGGAGAAGTTATCTACTTTAGTGCTGAGGAAGGAAAAGAGTTGTTTACAGATTGGGGACCTTTATTAAAAGGAAGAGTAAATAAGTATTCTGTCCCTGGATCACATGAAGAAATAGTAGACTTCCCCGCAGTTGAAAAGATAGCTAAGTACCTATTAAATGAATTTGAAGGAATAAAAGAAACATCCCTTTCATTAACTGAAAAGTAGAGAGTGCAAAAGATGCAACGCTATGAACGAAAAGGGCAGCCCAATAACTGCAAATAAAGTGTAGGCAATAATGAATATATCAAGAGTATTACTTTTTAAGAGGATAATGGAAAAATTACTTGATAGAGACATAGAAACCTATATGAGTTGCTCATAGAATGATGTAAATGCTCTCCATTTTTTGTAATAGAAGCTAATGCTTTGATGATATTACTTAGGAAAGGTGTATATTTTCATTGACATGTAAATATGCATCTTTTCTATTGTATTTGCAATTTAATAAAGTTAATTTGAATTTATGTAACGTACATATATGAAGCCATCCTTTAAAAAAGGAAGTGATTTATCATACACATTCAAGCTGTGAAAATACCAAAGAATATTGAAAGTCATTTGTTTAAGCAACTTAGTAACTTGGTTTCAAATGAGAAGAAAGAACGAATGAAGCGTTTATTAAACTCATGCGACATTAATAGGACCCTGATAGGGGATTTACTAATCCGATCTCTAATCTGCCAGAAGTATAAAATTAATAATGAAGAAATTAGATTTATATATAATGAGTATGGAAAACCTTTTGTTGAAAATTTTTCTGACTTTCATTTTAATCTGTCACATTCAGGAGAATGGGTGGTTTGTACTACTGCTAATTTTAATGTGGGTATTGATATAGAAAAGGTTTCAGAAATAGAGGCTCTTAAATTAGCAAATGAATTTTTTTCAGAGGAAGAATTTTATGATATATCTAATATAAATTCTGATGAACAAATTAATTATTTTTATGATTTATGGACATTAAAAGAAAGTTATATAAAAACGATTGGAAAAGGGCTTTATATCCCGTTAAATTCATTCTCTATAAAAAAAGAGTCACGAACTTTAATTTCATATAAGTATATACCTCAAAACTTTTACTTTAGACAATATAACATTGAGCCAAATTATAAGATATCTGCTTGTGCAACAAGGGATGAATTTCCGCAAAGGATAATAATTAAAGACATTTATTCAATTTGCCAAAATATATACAAATTTGAAAGTAAGGAGAAAATCAATGCAGAAGACTAAACTTTTTTGCTTTCCACATGCTGGGGGATCTGCGTTTAGTTACGCAAAATGGAAAAATCACTTTAATCCATATATTGAGGTAGTCCCGATAGAGTTAGCTGGTAGAGGATATAGAATTGAAGAAAACTTGTACCAAAGTATGGAAGAGGCCGTAAATGATGTCTACAATAAAATAGTTATGCAGATAGATGATTTGCCCTACATTCTATTCGGGCATAGCATGGGAAGTTTGATCGCCTATGAAGTAGCCAGAAAAATAAAAGATTCTAAAAACGTATCGCCTGAATTTCTTGTTTTGTCCGGTAGAAACCATCCAAATAGTAAAATAAAAAATATCCGACATAATCTTTCTAATGAGCAATTTAAAAGAGAAGTTATTGCAATGGGAGGTACACCATCTGGGGTACTTCAATCAGAAGAATTAATGGAGATTTTTCTCCCAATTCTAAGAGCAGATTTTAAAATTGTCGAGACATATATTCATGACAATAATATACAACCATGTGATATTGATTTTCTTATATTTAATGGGGAAAATGATGAATTTACTACATATGATCAAGTACTAAAATGGGAACAATACACAAATAAAACGTGTACTTTTCATTCTTTTGAAGGTAATCATTTCTTTCTAAATGAAAATATTGAAGAAATAGCAAATAGTATTATAAGAAAGTTAGATTCTAAAAGATTATCAAATAGTTTTTAGAGATTTTCTAACTATAATCATGGCTAAGAAATAAAAATATTAAAGATGAAAAATACAAGCATTGCTGAAATATTATTGAATATAGGCATAGAAGCCTAAACGAACGGTTTAAAGGCAGAAACTCTAAGCAAAATGTATATGAATTAACTTTAGTTTAAGTTGGCTTTTACCTATAATACCATCTAGATTCTTTATTATACTTGGTACAAAGTACATAACAGTTAGGGATACTGTATGTAAAGTTAATGAATATGTGAAGTGAAGAGGCCGGCTCTTTATAAATTATCAAGACCTAAATTGTAAAAAGTCATAAAAAATAAAGGGTGATACATATTAGTTATATATAATATGTATCACCCTTTTACTTCTTGCTCAGTAATTGCGGAAGATCATTTCTAGTTAAATTTGTATTTAAAAAGATTGTTTTCTTAAAGAAACATGCCGTTAGCCAACCATGAAACAGAGCTTCACCACAGGAAATGTAAGAAAATCACTTTCTAACATGGTAGTTTTTCCGTTATAAGGAAAGATAATATTTAACTTAAGGACATAAGTTCAACCTTCAATAAAACGCAGTGCACAACGGGAATGGTAATCGGTTAGATCTTTTGCAAATTGTTGATTCGGAAATCCTCTGTGAAGCAATCTCAACCCACCTGAAGTTAAGGATATATGATGATGGAATCGATAGAATAACATCCTGTTGGGATCGAGAGTATCATTCTTTAAATATCGATAATACTCCCCAAATCGAAACTGTAAAAAACTGTGCTCATGCTCAATATCAAAGAACTTTGCTCCTTCGATATCAATCAAATAAGGTTCTAGTTTGTCATTAATTAATACATGATCAGGGCCTAGTTCCCCATGTATAAATCCATATCGACTTCTTGGTTTAATTTTTGATTCAAGCTCGTACAATGTATCGAGTAGCTTGCTATGACTTGCCTTGATGCCGTCAATATGTTGGGATGCGTAATCTAAATCTTTTTTTGCATGCTTCATTTGCAAGTGATGACATTTTTCCGTGTTGATCCCACTTTGATTCGCTTTCCCATGAGTATTTCTCTCATTGGCATGCATGTCTGTTAGCATATCTCCTATCCGCTGAAACACTTTATCTTTTACATATGAATCGGAATGTTGAAAATACACTTCTGCCTTTTGTCCATTTACATATTCAACGAGAGCATAATCATAAGGATAACGGTTTCTTTCCTTATTCAGATCATATAGAATGGGAGTTTGAATTCCTTGTTGGATTAAATACTTGTTATTTAATTCAAATAAATCACTACTATAGGATTGCTCATGTGTATCTCCGTTTGCTATTTCTTCTTGAAAATAATTCATGGTAAGATCCCACACATACAGAACGCTAGAAAACCCATTGCTGCAGTCAATCTTATAGACTACCTTTTGTGCACCGCCATGCATTTTCGTTACATTAGAAACCCAATAACTGGTACCAAAGACCTTTTGCATATACTCCTGTAAATCAGATTGATCAAGGTGACAAGTGTTTCTCAATGAATAACACCCCTTTTCTTAGGTTTTGCTGTCAACCAAACTATATAAAAAATCTAACCAAAAATATAGACTGTTTATTTATAATTTGTTATGATGTTGAATGAAGTCTGAAGAAAAATGTTATATATAAATCCATTGGAGCCTCAATGGATTTTTTTGATGAAATCATTCTTACTTCTCAAATAACATGCCACGCAAAACCTTAAAATATATTACAATGAATGAATCAATACGATCTTCAATCCTTGTTCTTTTCGCTAACTTTACCATTCTTTTTAATTGATCATTATTGCTCGTCAGTTTAAGTAAATAACCTTCACAATCTCAATGATATATTCAAACTCGAATAATCTAATTGCTTGAAAACGTTACTCAACAATCTGGCCCTTTTGTGGAACAAAAATCAATCAGGACTCTTCGACTATGCTTCGGTAGTTATGAAGAACAACGTTCTCCTTCATAACTTTTTGTAAACATCTGCATAAGCAACTTTCAGCTGTTCTCTAAGTTGCTTGTTTGCTTCCTCCAATTTTTTGTTCTTCCTTTTTAGAGAGGCGATAAGGGCATCCTTATTGCTTTCGTTCATTTCTCGTTTTACTTGTTTGGGTGTAGGTACTTGTGATTGCTGTTCTCGTAATGTTTCGATCCTGGAACGGAAGTCCTTGTTGTTATAGAGTGTTGCTTTTGATACATTAGCTTCACTGGATACACTGTTAAAGTTTATCTTTTCATTAGCTTTTATAAGCCTTTTAATGGCTTCATCTACCTTCTGATAGGTGTTAGCCTTACGGTTGACATGAATCTCTTTCAAATGTGTAGAACGGTCATATTCAGCCATTTTTAACACCTAACTTTCGTTTCATCCGATCTTGTCTACCAAAGATAACATTGCCATCTTGGAGGGTATTTAAAATATTTTGGTAACGTTGTAGATTCTTTTGGTTCCTCTCCGCAATATCCTCTCTACCACGTTGTTTTGCTATTTCAATTGCTTTCGTAGTGGTTTTAATGTGAAGTTCATATTTTTGTTTATCTAACTCTGAAAAACCCACCGCTAAGTCTTTACATGGAGTTTGATAATCACCACAAGTTAGACAAGGCGGGGCTTCCATATGAGGACAATTTCCGTTCAAACGAGCGTGACACGTTCCATAAGGGTTGTCCATCGCATTGAGTTTATGGTCTTGCCACAAGGCATCTAATATGTCTGTTGGAATATCTTCTCCTGTTTTAATTTCTTGCACTTCACCGTTTAAGTCAAAACTGAATACCCCTTGTTTTATTACAGATTCAAACGCTTGTCTTTTCGTATTATCTAATAACTTCGCATATCTTAGTGTCATTTCGGGCGATGCATGAGCCAGCAACTCTTGTACTGTTAAAATATCTGCACCACCGTTTAACATCTTGACCCCGTAGGTATGTCGGAATTGGTGAGGTTTAAAATGAAATAAGTTTCCATTTTCATCGGTGATGTTCTTTTGCTTTGCTAATATATTTAGTTGATCTTGAAAAAAACCTTGACTAAATGGTTTTCCTTTACGTTGACCACGATAGCGAACGGAAATATACCCTTTGGGGTTGTTGTCTTGATTGCTCAATTTTTTGGATATATCAATCAGAACGGCAAGTATATCTGCTAACTCATCGTCAATGGGAATCCGATGCCCTTTAACGTATGTTTTTTCAATATCGGTTTCAATAGAATATTGACCATTGAGTTTGACTAAGCAATCCATAGTTAACCCCAATACATCTGATATTCTTAGACCTGTTTTAAACGCTACCCAAACAATAGGAATAACTTCTTTATGCAAATCATTGATGTAAGTAAATAATTGCTCTAATACATAGTCGGGAATATAGTCAATTTGGTCAGTGAATTTTTTCTGTATTTTCGGTTTATCATTGGGAAAAATCAATCGTTGTATAGGTATTTCGGGAGCCATCTCATATTCGTACCGTTGAATTTCTTCAAGGAACTTTTGTATTGTTATAAGCGTTTGCTTTACATAACTTTCGGAATGTGAATTACGCCGTTTCAAATTATTTTTAGCATATTCGTATAAATATTCAAGATATTTTACGATATGTGTACGATTTAAGGCCTTCAAATCCTTCCACGTTGGCTCTAAAGAAAATATAAATGTGAAAAACATTGGGAGAACATTTATATAATTTTGTGCTGTACTCCATGAAAATCTGTTTCTACTAAGCAATCGTTGTTTTATATATTTTTTTATTTGCTCACGAATACCTTTATCAAACTTTGAAAAATTAAGGTAATATTGACTTTTACTTTTGTTGTATTTCACTCCATACTTATCATGAAGAATACGAACATCCCATTTGTCTTTTTCAAACTCTTCTCGGTTATCCGTGTATTGAAATAACAAATTATTAATTTGTCTTAAAAAACGTGCTACTATTGTTTTTTCAACCCAATCTTTTTGAATTATCCTTTGTCTAAGCTGCTGAGTAGTGACTCCATTTTCATTCAACCAAAACAAATACTCTCGTTCTACTTTATCAATATCCAAATCCAACAAGGATGATAGTTCAGGATATTTTATGTTTAAGAACTCGGTCATTTGCTTTAATGGGGGTTGATAAGCGATAAAAACACTACTGATTTTCCATAAATCATTAAACAATTGCTGATAATAGACATATTTCACTTCTAAATTAAGCGAAGGGTTATTAAACCGGAAATGAATATTTTTATTTGAATAGTTAAAGTTCGCTAACATTTCTTCGAACTGTTTAATTTCACCTACAATTTTGATATTCCATTTGTCTTTGACTAAGAAATAGGGATTGTTGACTTGTTCAATTGAAACAGTACCATCTTCGCGTACTGTTTTTTCGAGATAAGTTGAAAGTTCTTTTTGTAAGCCTTCGTGAAAGCCTTTTTTATTCATCTGAATATTCTTAATTTTCTTCATATAATAATTCCTTTCCGTTATTTTTCTTTAGGTTAAATTCGGATTGTGCTTTATTCCAATCTTCTCGAATATCTTCATCCGAAGGATGTAGGTACAGGTTCATTGTTGTTTGAATTTGAGAGTGTCCTAATCGTTCTTGCACTTGTTTAATATCCTTTGTTTTCTGATAGTAGATTGTAGCGTGTGTATGGCGAAATAGGTGAGGGTGTAGGTATATCCCTGTTTTCTTTTTCAAACGCTTAAATAAGGATTCTACGTTCCAATATTCCATTGGTTTCCCCACATCTTTTCCTCGCAGCTTTACAAAAACAAAGTTTGAATCGAATTCAAATTCATCAAGCACTTCATACAAGTAATCATCATATAAATCCATTAAAGACTGCGATACATAAATTTCTCGTTCTCCTGTTTTTAACATAGCACCGTTTTCTAATTCCCCTCGATCTACTAAACGAATCCGATGCCCCTTTTGATGATCAAATATAAAATCCTCCATAAAAAGAGCGAGAGCCTCACCGATACGCAATCCCGTTTCAAATAATAATTGAATCAAGAACGTATCTCGTATATTGGTAGTTGCTTGTAATACTTGTTGTACCTGTTCTTTTGTGAGTGTATCTACTCTTTTGCGTGGTTCCTTTAATTTAAGTATATTTCTGATTGATGGCTTGTCTTTGTTTACATGATGTAAGAAACTTTTATAACGTGAGTGCCCCCCTGTAAACACTTGTTTCATTAACTTTTCCATCATGTCATTTTGTACTTCCTCATTTCGGTAGAGGTGGTCATAGAAGTTTGCTATAACTGTAATCGTAAGGTTAATTGTTTTTTCCGTTCGCTTTGCTTTCTTTTGTTGAAGGGGAGTGACTTTTGAACTCTCATAAGGACTTCTTAACCATCCTACAAACTCTACCAAGTCTTCTAACCTAATATGTTTATAATCTTTGTTTGTTTCTTCTAAGTAGGTAAAAAAATGTTTTAAGGAATAACAATATGTTTTTTGAGTATTAGGGCTTTTTCCTGTCTTATCTAAATACTTTAAATATTTCATAACTGGCATAACAGGGAATCCCTCTTGATCCAGCAATATGTATCTCTTGTTGTTATTCTCTATGAGAACCTCTTGTACCCTCATACCACTCACCCCCTAAAATCATATTAATGCTAGGTCTGAAGACCTCACTACGCCTCTCGCTGTGGGCTATGCCCTCCACTCAAAATAAACATACGTTCCTTTTATTTTATACATATTAAACTATAATTCTAATCTCTAATTAACAAATCTAATATAGATAAGAAAAGAGGATATATGCTCATATATTGAACATAATATCCTCTTATTAGTTTAGTCTATTTAAATACTTATGAGTCGGCCTTTTGGTTTTATGGATATCAAATTAGATAGCAACATTTCAAAGAGTATCCTGTGATATAACTAAGTAGAATTTTAAACAAGGGGATGATGAGATGAATAACTTGAAGGGGAAAGTTGCAGTAGTAACAGGGGCTAGTAGGGGAATAGGACGAAGTATTGCCTTACATTTGGCACAGGCTGGTGCGTTAGTTGTAGTTCACTATAGTAAAAGAAAAGAAGAAGCAGAAAATGTAGTGGATAAAATTAAACAAGATGGCGGTGCCGCATTTGCAATCAGTGCAGATTTAAGTACTTTTAAAGGCATTAATAACTTGTATTTAATGATGGATCAATCTCTTCAAAAACATATAGGTAATACTACATTTGATATTCTTGTAAACAATGCTGGAATTGGGCAGATTTTAACGTTAGAGGAATCTACAGAGGAGTCTTTTGATGAGGTTATGAATATTAATGTGAAGGCTCCATTTTTCATTATTCAAAAGGCTTTGCCACGTTTAAAAGATGGAGGACGGATTATCAATATTTCATCATTTGTTACACGAGTAGCCTCCCCAAGTGTTTTTGCCTACAGTATATCTAAGGGGGCAATTAATACACTTACTCATACTTTAGCAAAACAACTTGGTGCTCGTGGTATTACAGTAAATGCAATTCTCCCGGGTATAATTAATACAGAAATGAACGCTGAGACATTGGGGAATAAAGATGGCCAAAAATATGCTGCAGGTTTATCGACTTTTAAGAGGTGGGGAGAACCTAAAGATATAGCTGATATTGTAGGTTTTCTTTCTTCATCAGACAGTCGTTGGATAACTGGTGAGTTAATCGATGCTAGTGGTGGATCTTGCTTATAATGCTAGAGGAAAAGCCGACTTAATATGAGTTGAATTAGCAACTCTAGTCTTTATTTGTTAAATAACCGAACTAGGCACCACTGATTAGCACTTACAAAAGCCAGCTTGAAATGAGTCCAAATGTAGTAAATCAATCAAGGTAGAGAAGCAATTAAGCTGTAGTAGGGTTAATGGTAAGTGCGAATAGTAAAAATGCAATGAATATGCACAATTTCATATATAAATAGGTACTTTTTGTTAACTCTTTCACATGGGACGAAATGTATGAAATTAGTATGATAGAATCAATTTGTATTAAATATAAAGGGGATGAGTGTATGCTAAAAAGAATGATTTTAGGAGTTTCATCATTAGTAGTGGGAGCAACAGTTGGTTTAGCGACAGATGTATCTGCAGCACCTGCACCACCATTAACATCATTAAATGTAGTAAAAGTTGAATCTCAATTAGGCGGAGTTGAATTTATAGGTCCAAACAATTTAAGTACAGTTAAAGATCATGGAGGAAGTTATTTATACATTTATACAAATGAAATGGGATATGGTAGAAATCCGATTGCTCAAATGAGTGGTCAAAAACTAAAAAAAGTAGATTCTAAGATGATTGATATTAATGGTGATAGAACAGTTGATGGATGGGAGTATAAATGGGATGCTTCGGGACAGCAAAATGGACAATTCAAATATCAAAACACATCTACAAATGCACCTTGGAATACATTATCTACGTCATTAAATATTAAATAAGCTAACAGAAGAATCTTATGTTAATTTTTTGGTCGGTTGCAATATTTAATGTTTAGGTAACTAAAGGAGTCTACGTTTTTTGTGGACTCTTTTAATCTATTGAAAAGACACGTGCAAATTGATAAGCTATTTTATCTAATTATCACGATGTTTGTTTACATAATGTTATTTCCGTAAACAAATTTAGGGTTAATAGTGTGAGTAATTAAGGAAATAAATCTATTGAAATATCATGAAATGTCAAAGAAGTCTTTCAGCATAATAATCTAAAACTATTTATGAATTTTTATAATATTTTTAGCAAACATTTAATCACAAATCATACGATTTTATTTCAAAATACTATAATTTGATTAGTAAAAGTAGTGAAAAAAACATTAAACATAACTAGGTAGCGTAGCTAATGTTATTTTTTTACATAATTTGTTTAATAGTATGTAAATCGTTATTATTCAATGTAACTAATATAATTTAAAAGGAGATTGGAAGTTATGTTTAAAGCTAAAACAAATGGAAGAATAAAAAAGATTGTTATGTTTACTGCGGCTTGCACCATGATGTCAATGTATGGGGCACCAATTTCTAGTACAGAGGCAGCAATCCGATCTCATGCCCCATCAGTTTATGTAACACCACAAAATACTGCTGCTTCAGATATTATTAGCATAGACTGGTCACCAGTCCAAACAGCTCCTTATACGTATTGGGCTGTGCATAATTGGAATCAGGGGGGAGAGGGTGGTGGTTATGCTGGCTTCCAACAACAAAGTGGTTTTGATCAAACTGGTAAACGTACCCTTCACTTTGCGCTTTGGGATCCAATAGCATCAAACCAAGCAATAAAAGCTGAATATTTATCGCCGACTTCAGAAGCCAATAGATTTGGTGGAGAAGGAACAGGTCTGAAGGTACAAACAACTTATAATTGGAAAGATAGTGAATGGTATCGAATGACTCTACGTTCTTGGCAAGAAGATGGCCATACAAAATTTGGCCAGTGGATAAAAGATAATAAATTAAATCAATGGAAGTTAGTTGCTATTATGGATCATCCAGTTGCAAATGTTGCATTTAATTATGGTCTATCGATGTTCCAAGAGGACTGGGCTGGTAATGGACAAGATGTAAGAGAAGCACGCTTAAAAAATGGATACAGTAGAAAAGTTTCAGATAAACAATGGAATTCTTGGAATAATCAGCGTATCAGTGGACAACAGGATACATCTTATCAATACGATGGAGGAGCAACTTCAGAATATCTATGGGTTAGGGCAGGAGGAAATACTCAATCAACTATTGGTACTGGAAAAACTTTTAATATAAATCAGCCTAGTCAACCAGAAATGGGAAATTTAGATTTTGATATCCAAAATACTCGCTTTGAAGCTGGAAAATTAAATGTTTCATGGAAATTGAAAGAACAAAGTACTCCACAGTTTAAAGGGAAAATTGAAATCTATGACAATGAAAAGTTAATGGGACAACCTTTAAAAGTAATTGATAATATTAAGTCCTACCAAACTGAGGTAAGTCAAACTATGCAATTGCCTCAAACAGCTTTTGCTAAAATTACATTAACAGATATATTTGATCGAACTGTAGAGAAAAAAGTAGGAATTACAAATGGAAATTCTGATATTTTAGTAGGGAATCGATTTGCATGGTCCCTAAAAGGAATTAGTGATTTTGAGTTTGCAAAAATCAATTTCAATAAGTCGACAGAAGAAATGCAAATTGACTTAAAAGCAGGCGTACCGCATCATTATTTTAATGAAACGTATGCGAGTATTAAAGTACAAAATGCATCAGGAAAAGTAGTATATAATAAAGATATTTATGGCAACAAACAACAAAATGCTGAATCGCAAAAAGTTCCAGTCAAAGTAGGAGATTATATTGAATTAACACATCTTGAAGGTGTACATAGAGCGAATTTCACAAATTTAGACAACAGTAAACAAGAAAGCTTTGGAAAAAAAGCAATGTATGAAGTCACACAAGAAGGCTTGAAGAAAGTAGAAAAAATGCCAGAAGCAACAATTTTAGATGGAAATCAATTTACATGGTCCCTAAAAGGATATAGTGATCGAGAAATTGCAAAGATGGATTATAATAAAGCGGCTGAAGAGCTGAAAATCAAATTAGAAGCTGGTGTACCGCATTCTTACTTCAATAGCACATATGCAAGTATTAAAGTCCAGAACTTGTCTGGTAGCGTTATGTACAATAAGGAAATCATAGGAAATAGACAACAAAATGCTGAAACCCAAACAGTGCCTGTAAAAATGGGAGATTACATTGAATTAACTCATATAGAAGGAGACGCTGTAAAGGAAAAAACACGCGCAACATTAATGAATCTTGAAAATAACAAAAATGAAACTATTGGAAAGACAGCAAGATACCAGGTTACAAAAGAGGGCTTAAAGAAAGTAGAAAAAATGCCAGAGACAACAATTCTAGATGGAAAACAATTTGCATGGTCATTAAAAGGATATAGTGATCGAGAAATTGCAAAAGTAGATTATAATCAAACAGCAGAAGAGCTGAAAATCAAATTAGAAGCAGGCGTACCGCATTCTTACTTCAATAGTACATATGCAAGTATTAAAGTCCAGAACTCGTCTGGTAGCGTTATGTACAATAAGGAAATCATGGGAAATAGACAACAAAATGCTGAAACCCAAACAGTACCTATAAAAGTGGGAGATTATATAGAATTTACTCATATAGAAGGGGAAGCAGCAAAGGAAAAAACAAGAGCGACTTTAACTAACCTTGAGAATGAAAAACAGGAATATATAGGAAAGAAAAGAACATATCAGGTTACATCTACAGGATTAATAAGACAATAAATGTATACAAAAGTTGGGGGAATCCTCAACTTTTTTGTCATTTTAGCCAAGAAGACTCCTTCCAAGCTGCGAGGTTTATAAACTGTATTTTCAGAAACATTACGAGCGTGTAAGAAAAGTGTAAGGTAATTCAATATGAGAAAAATAATCTTACTACTACAATGAATAACAGATACATTCATGAAAAAATCTGTGGTGTGATATCAAGTTATTTTAGTGCTTGAAACATTTGACCAAGTATAAATAAGGAAATTCAAAACTAGACCATCAAATGTGACAAGATAAATGATTATTCTATTTTTCTTACGGATTGTAGTAGTATGATCCACAGCAATTTTGCATTTCTAACTTTGCACGAATTAGGGCAAAGAATAAATAGGAAAATGTCTGTGATTCAAAGCTCGATTGTTGTATTAGTAATCACTATATAAAATGCATATGTATAAAATTATATTCATAAAAACAGAGGTGTAAAATGAACATTATCTTCAGTCTAATCGCTAGTTATGCGATTCCTACGATACTACTCACATTATTGTTACTACTTTTATTTGTTTTTAGTTATTTTGTAGTATACAAAAAGATATGTAAAAGAGAAAAAAAACTAACTGTACAACAAATTATATTGTTTGTTTTAATAACAGGATACTATTCCCTTGCATTATCAGCTACTTCATTTGGTCGTTCAGATGATATGGCCTTTGCAAGAACAATTGACTTTGATGTACTTAGTGTTTATAAAAAAGCATGGAATATATTTTCATTTTCTTCCTTTTTCCATATCATTGTGAATATAGGTATGCTTTTTCCGTTAGGAATTTTATTACCTTTATTTAGTAAGGTTTTTCAAAAAACAAAATGGATGTTAATCATCTCAATTATAGCAAGTTTATTGATTGAAATTCTTGAATTTACACTGCAACGAGGAAGTATGGAGCTAGCCGATTTACTTCATAATACTTTAGGCATGATGCTAGGATATTCTGTGTTAAACATAGTTCTTATATTTTTGAAAAAAAATGAAACAGATACAAAAATAATCAAATATTTATACCTTCCCATTACAGTAAGTTTCGTCGCACTCGGAATAATGATTTCGTATCAAATGAAGGAATTTGGAAATATGCCTATTGATCCCATTACAAAAACTGATATGTCTCAAGTTACTATAAAAACATCAATAGAGTTAAAAGACGAAGGGGAAAAAGTGCCTGTTTACAAATATTACGGTACAAAAAAATCACATGTTCGAGATGTTGAAATTCTTTCTCCAAAGGAAGCATTTCAAAAACTGAAACAAGGAGAATTTGATCCTATAGGATCTTTCAAAGCAGGTGATACATTATTCATTACAAAATATAATATGGATTACTACACTGATACAAAAGGTTTCTCTCAACCTATATATGTTTTTAAAGTACATTTAAATGATAATGACGAAGAGATTTGGTCTCAGCCTATTTCTGCAAGAAAATAACGTAAATTTGGTTCTGTTGCAAAGTTTTTTTAGAAATATTATGAAGAGGCTACTAGTACTGGCTGTAATTCATGATAAATCGAAAAGGCGGAGTCTGTTTGAAGACTTCGTCTTTATTTGTAAAGTGCGTGCAAGGGTATGGAAATGATTTAGGAGATAAGGGGCATCTTTTATCAAATCTCACTCTTAGTGTGTACATTTGGAGGGAATTTCTCATATGAAATTAGTAAAAGTAAAAGATCTTAGTAAAGAATACAAAGGGAAGGTTTCACATACGGCACTTTCAAATATTAATTTAACAATTACAGAGGGGGAGTTTGTTGGGATTATGGGCCCATCGGGTAGTGGGAAAACAACATTATTGAATATGATTTCTACTATTGACTCGCCAACATCAGGCAGTGTATTCATTCATAATAAAAATCCGTATCAACTCTCACCCAATGATTTGGCCTTATTTCGCAGACAGGAATTAGGATTCGTCTTTCAATCCTTTAATCTGTTGCATACTTTAACAGTAAAAGAAAATATGGTTATTCCACTCGTATTAGATGGCATGGATGTGAAGAGAATAAATAAACGAATAGAATCAATATCGGAGAAGTTAGCAATCAACGAAATCTTAAACAAACGAACTTATGAAATATCAGGAGGCCAAGCACAACGAACAGCGATTGCCCGTGCACTCATTCACTCTCCTAAATTGGTTCTGGCGGATGAGCCAACAGGAAACTTAGATTCTAAAGCCTCTCAAGACGTTATGGAGCTATTAACACTATTAAATAAAGAAGAAAAGGCTACAATGATGTTAGTAACGCACGATCCAGTTGCTGCAAGTTACTGTGACCGCATTATTTTTATTAAAGATGGACAGCTATACAATGAAGTTTGCTACAATGATGATCGTCCATTATTTTATAAAAACATTATGGATAATCTTTCTAAGTTAGGGGGGAATAAACATGACTTTTAGGCAGCTTGCAATCAATAATGTTTTATGGAATCAACGAATATATCTTGGCCATTTTTTTAGTAGTACATTTGCGGTATTGATTTTTTTCACTTATGGATTACTTGTCTTTCATCCGAACCTACAAGGCGAACTGACTCATGTAAGTACCATCATGAGTACATTTGGAAAAATAGGATTTCATTTATCGTATTACTTAATCTTTGTCTTTTCTTTCTTATTTATTTTCTATTCTGTTAGTGCATTTTTAAAAAATAGAAAAAAAGAGTTTGGATTATTAATGTTACATGGAATGTCTCATCAACAGCTTCATCGATTAATTTTTTTCGAAAATATGTTGATTGGAATCCCTTCTATAGTAGTAGGCATCGGACTTGGGATGGTTTTTTCTAAATTATTTTTACTAGTTAGTGGGTCTTTATTAGGAGTAGAGAAAACGTTAGCATTTTACTTTCCATTAAAGGCAATGGTAGTAACAGCAATGTCTTTTTTTATTTTATTTCTACTCATTTCGTTATTCACATCAAAAATGGTGAAAATGAATGAGCTTGTAGAACTCATAAAATCAGAGGAAAAACCAAAACCTGAGCCAATAGCGTCTGTTTGGATCTCCGTGTTGGTCATTATTTTATTTGTAGCGGGTTACTCCTGCGTTCACCACAGTATCTCCGCGGCCGATTATATGAGTTTAAATTCATTATTCCTACTCGTAGGAGTAGGTGTCGTATTAGTTGTATTTGGAACCTATCTTTTCTTTACTCAATTGTGTGTGTATGTGTTATCCGCTTTAAAAAATAGAGAAACAACATTCTTTAAAAAAACCAACCTTCTTGTTATTTCAGAATTAACGTATCGAATCAAAGATAATGCGAGAACGTTCTTTATCGTCACAATTATTTCTGCAGTTTCTTTTACAGCAATTGGAGTTTGTACGGCTATCGCAAATCCTGAATTGGCAAAACATGAGACTCCATATGCATTTACCTATAAATCCGATAAGGGGAACACACAAGAAAAAAAGCATATTGAAGAGATAAAAAAACAGTTAAAAGAATCTGGACTTTCTTATAAACTTGTAGCAACAGAATTTAAAAGGATAAACGGAGTGCCGTTCATTAACCTTTCTACGTATAATGAATACGCTAAAACATTAGGATATAAAATAGAGAAATTAACAAATGAGAATGAAAGTATCAGAATAATATCAAAGAAAAACCAAAATACTGTAGTATATTTAAAGCCTTTTGAATTAAAATATAGTGAACTAGAAGAATCATTTTTTGTTCAAAAAGCAATCCTTATCCCAGAATTAGCAAATGCATTTGAAAAACCTTATATTATCTCCGATGCTGTTTACAATAAGATGTTAAATAATCAACAAGAAGGCCCACTCAGAGATTACACGATTTACGGATTTATCGTTAAAAATTGGTCTGAAACAAGTGCGATTTCTACAAAGCTTATAAAGTTCATTGGTACGAGTCAAGAGGATTATTATGCCTTTTCATCTTTGTATTTAAAATGGATTGAATTGAAACAACAAAACGGATTACTTTCTATTTCAAGTGTAATGGTGGGGATTGTATTTTTCGTATTTACACTTAGCTTTTTATATTTCCGTCTATTTACTGATTTAGAACGTGATCAAGAGCAATACCAAATGATTTCAAAATTAGGTTTAAGCCAAAGTGAGTTAAAGCAAATCGTGACAAGACAGATGATGTTACTATTTTTTTTACCAATTGTAGTGGCTATGATTCATAGCAGTTTTGCATTTTTAACTTTTCATCAATTAGGACAAACAGTGAGTAAGGAAATGTCTGTTATTCAAAGCTCAATTGTTGTATTAGTAAGCTTTATTTGCATGCAAGTGATTTATTTCCTTATTATTAGACATCATTATTTAAAACGCATATGTACAAAAATGTATTTATAAAAAAGATAAACAAAAAATTCAAGGTGTATACTCTATCACTAAATTTGGTAGGATATGCACTTTTAGTATGTTGAAAAATATACCAAGATTAATCTATGTTTGTCCCAATTTCCCTTGACCTTCTTGATTTAATCATTTGTGAGTGGCTCCAAAAAAATCGATGCTGTACCCCTAAAACAAACGACAGTAATAGCCAATGGCTACCAAAATAATATATTGTTTAAATTGCTCTCCTTTAAAATATCTCATGTATGATTTTCCTAACTCTATTTTGCAAAAATTTAGCTTAGTCTTTAAAACTTTACAACAGAACCTTTTAAAGTAAACTTTTGAATACAGATTGTCTTTAATGACAATAGAAATGAAAAAAGAATTTATAATTTGATGCTTATAAAAAAATGAAAATCTCCATTTCATTTCTATAGGATGAGATGGAGACTCCTTTGCTATTTATTTGATGGATAATGGAATGGTAACCCAAAACTGTACGCCTTGTTTTGTATTACTCATAGAATACGTGATAAAAAGGGATTCGAAAATTTGTTTTACAATATATAACCCTAAGCCACTCCCTCCCGTATTTCGATTTCTTGACTTTTCTATTCGATAAAATGGTTTGAAAATATGTTGTATATCTTCTTCTTTTATTTTGATACCTGTATTGACAACTTGCATTTGAATGTTGTTTTGTTTAGACTCCTTTGTTAACTTTATATAGACTTTTTCGTTATGCGGTGAATACATAATTGCATTATGAATGATGTTTTTACAAGCTTTTTCTAAAAGAACACAATCTGTATAAATAAAAATGTCAGAATTGATTTCTTTTATTATTTGAATGCCTTTTTGAGAAGCGAAAAATTCGAGATTTTTTGTGATTGTATCTATTGATTTCGAAAGATTTACTTCTTCCACTTGAAGTTTAAAGGTATGCTGTTCCAATTTTGACATGCTTAAAATTTCGCGAACCAGTTGTTCCAGACTTTCAATTATTTGATAATTTTTCTTTAAATACTGGTCACGATTTTGATAAGGGCCGATATTATATATCATCCCTTCTAAGTATCCTTTCATAACAGTAAGAGGAGTTTTTAATTCATGTGCTACAATAGCAAAGAATTCCCTTCGCTTTGTTTCTATTTCTCTTTCTTTTTCAATATCACTTTTTAATTGCTGATTCGCTTTTTGTAAATCAAAAATTGCCTGTTGTAAATTTATGGACATATCATTCAAGCTATTGGACAATTCCCCTAATTCATCCATAGAACGAATCTCAATTTTTTCGGAGAAATCCAAATTTGCCATCTTTTGTGCACCTTTATTAATATAAATAAGTGGTTTAGTAATAAACCTTGAATAGAGATAAGCACTTCCTAAACCAATAACCAGTACAATGATACTAATATAGGGTAGAAAACGTACCAAGACCTGTGAAGCTTCATCGATTGGTTGAAATGTTGCGAACACCACAAGCGTTAAATTAACATCTTGGAATTGTATTGGCTTGGTAACCTCATATGAATTACGAGAATATTCCAAACGCTTTATTGGTACTGCTTTAGCGTAACCTTCTTGAATAGTACCTCCTTGGACAGTACTTTGAAGAAAAGGAGAATAAATAATTGTTCCTTTATTATTTTGTAGGTAGATCATTGCGTTATTTTTTTGTGCGTATTCATCAATAAGTGGTTTGGCATTTTGAATCGTAAGATCTTTAGATTTGGAAATTATTTCTTCTATTCCTGTTTGAAGCTGATTTGTTTTATACTGCTCATAAAATGTAGGGAGAAAGAAGTATAACGTTAAGTAAATTAGTGTTGCAAAGGCTAACAAAATGAGGGATGTAGTCATAAAGAGTTTATAGGTAATTTTCTTCATCTTCATGATTTTTACAATCCTATTCATCAATTTTATAACCAATGCCCTTTACAGTTTTAATATAGGGTATATCTAATTTTTTTCGTATGTTTTTCATATGCGTATCAATCATTCGTGTGTCTCCGGCATACTCATATCCCCAAACTTTTTCTACGATATTTTCTCTTGTTAGTACCTTTTTTTCATTTTGAAGTAGTAGTTGCAAAATTTCAAATTCTTTTGTCGTTAAGGGAACTTCAGTTTTATTTACATATACTTTATATGCATCGCCATCAACATGCAGTTCTCTAAATACAAAATGATTATCCGTACTTTGATTATTACTTCTTCTCAGTACTGCTTCGACTCGTCTCATCAAAACATGAAAAGAAAAAGGTTTAGTAATATAATCATCGATTCCAAGATCAAACCCTTTCATTTGATCTTGTTCCTCTTCTAGCGCAGTTAGCATAATAATTGGTATATTTGACTGACTTCGAATCATTTTGGCAACTTCAAATCCATTCAGGTTTGGCATCATCGCATCTAGAAGAATTAAATCGAAGGATTGCTTATTAAATTGTTTCATGCCCTCTAATCCATCTGATGCAACTATAACTTTATACTGTTGTGTCATTAAAAATTGTTTGATTAATTCTTGTATTTCTTGATCATCTTCTACCACCAGAATGTGATAGTTCTTCATAATATCACCTCTTGTAGCCATTATAACCTTCCAATCTGGATTTGATATGGAGATGTATTAGAAATAATATAAAAACTTCACAAGAAAACTACATGTATTTCAAATCAACTCTAGATGCATGAGATGGGTTATATACATAACAAGGCAGAGGGAGGTAATTAAGATGTCCCTGGAAGCAAACATCATTCTTTCTTTATTAGATATACAACTGTGGATGGCCCCTCATTCGAATAATAGACGCTTAAAAATAAAAATTAAAATCAGAACCATACCTCAATAAGGCTTCAAGTGTTAAGAAAACTGTATAAGTTGAGGGAATAAAGATTCAACACCAATGATTATCAATAATTGAAGTGCTAATGATTATATTAAAAAAGAACCTTCAATAGGTTCTTTTTTATAGTTGGTAAATATGTTATCAACAATAGATGGTAATAAAGATAGAAATCTAGACACTTTTTATTAATGGGCTAAGTTTTCTTAGGAAGAAATCTATTTCTCATGACTGATTGCTAGATATAATAAGATATATCATTTATTAATTTGGGTGGGTGATTTAGCTTTTTGAGTTTACCACACTTAAATTTAAATTTTGTTTAGGGACAAAATGTTAAAGTTATACATTCCGAATTAACAGAAAATTAAGGTGGTAAAAATCCTATTAAATCTTTTATCAGGTAACTCATATTTCTTTGGCCTTATTTTCATGGTATTACCGAACATTTATATGTCTCTAAGGGAAAGAAATAGTTTAAGTTATATTACCATCTAATGTTTGATTAAGATGGTAACATGAAAATAAAACGTTTACAACCAGAAAGTAAAGAAAAAATATAAAAATTCGACTTTTTTCGACATCACTACTATGAGAGAAAGAATCTAAATTAAGTAAATCTTATATTTAGAGGGGGTATTTATCTTATAAATAACGGTTAAAACATTTACAAATGTTTCACGAGTAATTAAAAACGTCTAATATAAAATTATATTGTGACAATTTTAAACGAACATACTTTATAATTCATACTTAGACTAATAAATTAATTAATAATAAATTAAATATGCTATATTTAATAGAGTATAATATGGGAAATTTAACTATAATATTCCATATTATATATAATTATAAATCATTTAACATATTTGTTGCGGGAAATTTTGACATAAGATATTTTAAATATTAAGCACAGAAACATTTCAAAGAAAAAGAGCTATTTTAAAATGTACCCTAAAAACGTTTTCCTAAAAAGTAGTAAGATTTTGCAAATCGTTTCTGTGCCTAATTAAGTGAAAATAATATAATAAATTGTTTAAAAGATATGAAAAAAGTTACTTTTATGGAAAAATACACATCCCATACTATTAGAATTATGTCAAATTGCAGTATACAAATTACATTTTTCTATCTTACAAACTGCACAAATACCATTATAGGTAACTTGCCTAAGTTTTAACATCACCTTCATCACTTTTTTTCCAATAAGATTAATAGGGTCAGAAAAATGTGTCGCTATCTACTATGAAAATATAAGAAATATGAAGAATTATTTATAAAAAAATAAAATAGTAATAAAATTATTCGGCTGTTTATAAGTTGATTTTTAATGTTTTTGACGTTTTTCAAATGAATTTCATTTATTTTTATATAAAGAGGACATTTGTTGTGTTGTTTAAAGAGAAGGGCATAGGTGTTAACAGGTCATTTGTATATAAAATATAAACAGTTGAGTGTATAATAAATGATTTTTTAAAATATTTCATGTATACACACAAGTGTTGTTGAGTTATTTATTCAAAGTATAACCACAAATAATCTATAAATTATTATATATAAATAAAGGGGTGTTAATGTTCATTATGAAATTAATAAAAGGAATATTCGTTTCTACGATTGCACTTACATCTTTTACAGGATTAGAGTTAATTAAAATTAATGAAGATCCCAATGTAGTGTATGCAGATTCGAAAGATTCTTCACAAAATATAAGTCAATTCCAGGGAGATATTAAAGAAGGAAATAAAATTATTTTAAAGTTTAAAAGTGAAGTGAATTTCCCGTATAAGGATAGACTCGAAAATCAAATAAAAGATGAAGATAGCGATTCGGAATTAGTAAAAATCTTCTCTGAATTTCCGCAACTAACATTAAAGCGTTTATTTACATCTGTAAATCCGAAAGAGATTGAAAACATCGATAAACATACGAGGGAAACTGAAAATAATTCATCTTCTGATTTACTAGATTATTATATTGTAGAAGTGCCTAATAAAGTAACAGCTGAAACATTGATGGACAAGTTTAAGAAATCTCATCTTGTTGAACAAGTATATATGCAAGAAAAACCAACTCTTTTACCAGAAGTCCAATTACCTACTGTATCGCTTAACCCTTACGACGATCCAAGATTTTTAAACCAGGGATATCTTAAGGAAGCGCCATATGGGATTAATGCATCTTATGCATGGAGCATAAAAGGTGGAGATGGAAAAGGAACTACTTTTGTAGATATGGAGTATGGGTGGTTATTAGACCATGAAGATTTAGTAAATCAAAAAGTTGAGCTTATATCTGGTAGAAATATAGATCAACACGTTGGCCATGGAACTTCTGTACTTGGGATTGTTTCTGCTGAAGATAATAAGGTTGGTAATATAGGAATTGCACCAAAGGCTAAGGTAAAAGTAGTATCCCAAATAAGAGGTGATGGGTCGTATAATACGGCTGATGCGATAGTAAATGCTGTACATAATTTACAAGCTGGGGATATTTTATTATTAGAGGCACAAGCTTCTTATGATGGATATGGAGATAAATATTTACCTGTTGAAGTACAGCCAGATATCTTTGATGCAATACGAGCTGGAACAGATAAAGGAATTATTGTGATAGAAGCCGGGGCAAATGGTTCTAATGACCTTGATCAATTTAGAGATAGGAATGGAAAACAGGTATTAAATCGCAATAGTCCGGACTTTAAAGATTCAGGAGCTATAATGATTGGAGCCGCATCGTCAACTGTTCCTCATAAACGTTTATGGTTTTCAAATTATGGTAGTAGAATTGATGTTTATGGTTGGGGGGAAAACGTAGATACAACTCGTGCTGAACCTAATAGGATTACTAAAAATCTCTATACAACTGGCTTTAGTGGTACATCTAGTGCTTCTCCAATTATTGCTGGAGCAGCGACTTCAATACAAGGTGTAGCTAAAGAACATTTAGATCGTCCATATAAACCAGCTGAATTAAGAAATATACTAAGTAATCCAAATACAGGTACAAAATCTCAAAATCCGTTAACAGGTAAAATTGGTGTTTTGCCAGATTTAAAGTCAATCTTGTCAAATTTGGGATATAGCCCAGATATATCAAATAATGTTTTAGAGGGAAACCAATTTGTATGGTCAATGAAAGGAATAGGAGATTTTGAGTTTGCAAAATTAGATTTTAATAAGACAAAAGAAGAAATACAAATTCAATTAAAAGCAGTTGTACCACATCATTACTTTGATAGTACATATGCGAGTGTGAAAGTCCAAAATTCATCTGGAAAAGTGGTATATAATAAAGATATTTATGGAAACAGGCAACAAAATGCTGAAATACAAAAAATTCCGGTGAGAGTCGGAGACTATATTGAGTTTACACATTTAGAGGGTGGAAACCGAGCAACTCTTATAAATGTGGATAAAAATATACAGGAGAGTTTTGGTAAGAAGATAGTGTATCAAGTTACAATTAATGGTCTTAAGAAAGTTGATCAAATTATTAATCCTAACCCAGATACGGAAGCTCCTACACGGCCTGAAGGATTACAAGCAACCAACATTACTGCAAATAGCGTAGAGTTAAAATGGAATTCATCAACAGATAACGTAGGTGTGAAAGAATATCAAGTAATACGTGACGGGAAATTCATTCAAACCGTACAGGGAACTACATTTACTGATAGTAAACTGACTGCTAACATAGAATACAAATATACTGTGAAGGCTTTAGATGCAGCTGGAAATACATCGATTCAAAGTGATATTCTTCCAATTAAAACAAAAGATCAAAATGTATCTTATGAAAAATGGGATCCAAAGAAGGCATATACAAAGGGCGATAAAGTAGAACATCAAGGGAAAGTATATGAGGCGATTCAAAATCATCAAGGAAATGGTGACCCGAATTGGATATTTGCTCTATCGTTATGGAAACCACTTTCTTTGAATTTTTAAATTGAAGGGCATGGGAATTATTTTATATAAAGGAGAATCATGGAGCAGTCAAAGGTCAAAAACAAAAAAGGGAGGAAATTATTTTGAAAAAGATTTCATCTTTATTATTAACTATGCCGATTATTTTAGGAAGTATTGCTACGATTCCGCATACAAAGGTTTCAGCTGAAACAATGTCATTCAATCAAGAAACTTTCACTTTAGAAACATTGAATCAACAGACAGATCAAGCTATTGCAAATGGTAATTTTGGAGCTCATTTGAATAATCTCACAGCATATTTGAATGGAAATGTTGGGGATATAACTGAAGAGGACTTGAAAAAGAAGCTTGCAGACCCAGTATTTTCAGCAGCTTTGGCCCAGTGGCAATTTATATCACAAACAGGTGCTGCAACAATGAATGTATTTGCAAAAAAAGATGCTGATCATAAGAAATTTCTTAGCTGGGCTATGAAAAATACAAATGTGATGAATACCTATCTTGAGGGTGGTAGTCCAACTGGAAAAAATCCTGTAAATGCACTTGAGATATGGAATGCAATCTGGAATGCGGATGCAGATTCTCACGAAGGGTTGTTTTTGAGATTAGCGATAGCTACATCGTTAGCTCATGCTGAACCTATAAAATATTGGACAAACAATAAATCTATTAATCCATTAACAAGGTACCAACATTATAAATTAGCAGATCAAAATAATGAGTTACTTCCTTGCTTTAGAACATATGATGTTTGGCATTTAAGATTAGTAGTGAATACTTGGTCACCAGAAGAAGATTTAACTTGGGCAAGAAATATGATTAATACGGAACATCCGGAACTTAAAAATCAAGATAAGGTAGGAGAAAGTGCATATTTAATTAATTATGTAACCCATAACAAAGATGGAGTTAGCATTCATGCCGGAAATGATGCATTCTACGGTTTAGGTTGGAATCTTTCTTCCATTTACAAATTTGGTGGGGTATGCGGTAATATTTCGAAGTTTGGTACGCAAGTAAGCCAAGCATTTGGAGTAGCAGCTATGCCTGTTGGACAACCTGGACATTGTGCACTTATATGGAATAACAAGCCATCTTCTTGGAATTTAGGAAATGATATATCTGGATGGAGTCAGTCGAGCCGTCATGATGCAACTGTTATTCCTTGGTCAGATAATAGCCCGACAAATCAAGTGCAGTATATGTTACTATTTGAAAATGCTGAACGTGACCCAGTAAAACTAGATCAATCAGAGCGATTACGCTGGTTAGCGAAAGCGATGACCTCAACAGATAATAAAATTGCAATTTATAAAATATCCACCAATATTTTACCAATCAATTTTTTAGTATGGAGAGATTACGTTTCTCTTATGTTACAAAATCCAAATGTAACAGATGCTGATTGGAAAGAATTAAATAACAGTATCATTTCTGTTTTTGCGAATGAACCGCGACCGATGATGGATCTTATTACTCAAATAAAAGGCCATGTACCAAATACAGATGGTATCTTAGAAGGAGACCAATTTGCATGGTCACTGAAAGGGATTGGTGATTTTGAATTTGCGAAAGTAAATCTAAATAAATCAACAGAAGAAATGCAAATTGATCTAAAAGCAGGTGTACCACATAACTATTTTGATAGTACATATGCAAGTATTAAAGTGCAAAACACATCAGGTAAAGTGGTCTATAACAAAGAGGTTTATGGGAATAAACAGCAAAATGCTGAAACACAAAAAGTTCCAGTAAAGATCGGCGATTTTATTGAACTTACACATCAAGAAGGCAGAGAGAGGGCAACATTAATAAATTTAGATAATAATAAACGTGAAAGCTTTGATAAAAAAGCGATGTATGAAGTTACAAAGGATGGCTTGAAAAAAGTAAATCAAATTGTTAATTCGAAACCAGATACAGAGGCTCCCACACAGCCACAAGGATTATATGCAAGCAACGTTACTCCTAACAGTGTAGAGCTAAAATGGAATCCTTCTTCAGATAATGTAGGTGTAAAAGAATATCAGGTATTACGCGATGGACAATTGATTCAAACGGTACAAGGAACGACGTTTACTGATCAAAATCTAACAGTTAATAAGGAATATAAATTTGCAGTGAAGGCTGTAGATGCAGCTGGAAATACATCAATTCAAAGTAATATTCTCCCAATAAAAACAAAAAATCAAAATGAATCTTATGAAAAATGGGATTCGAAGAAGGCATATAAAAAGGGAGATAAAGTAGAACATCAAGGGAAAGTGTATGAAGCTGTTCAAAACCATCAAGGAAATGGTGACTCGAATTGGATATTCGCTTTAGCATTATGGAAGCCACTTACATAGGAGACTGATATATATTGAAACTATGCTCAAATGTTTATGGTAATTATGGAGGTTCTTCGTTTTAAGTAATGAGATAGTTTGATTCACCTTTTATACATTATTTGAAAAAGAACTTGTAGTGATTTCTACAAGTTCTTTTTGTTTTTCTTATTGTATTTAGAGTAGAAATTTTTAAATATAGAAGCCATGAAGAAATATGATATTAAGTGTTCTTTATTTTATAGACTTGCTAAACAGTATGAAGAAGTAAAAAAAGGGAAACCTAACGAATAATTAAGGTAACAATTGGGGATTACGTTCTATTTTTATATCATAAACAGCCTAATTTACAATTAACCGGATATGTAGTGAGTGTTCTTCAGAATACAATTGTTGTAGATATTAAAGAGATAATGGGAATTGAAGTAGATGATGTTAGGCAAGTAGTAAAACACGGTTACTATCATAAAGTGGATCAGCAAATAAAAAATAATGTTTCATAAAAGTGCTCGTAGATATATCTAAGAGCACTTTTTATGATGAAGTTACTGGATTTTTGGAGATGATGAATACCAGCTGTTAAATAGTAATATATTCATTTAGCAAAAAAATCTAAATAGAGCCTTTTTTTCGAGTATGCTTAATATTTACAAATTGAGAACAAGTTTTACAAAAGATACAAAATATGATGCCGAATATGGATGGTATTGAGGCGTGTATGAAGATCAGGGAAGACCGCAATATGCTTATCATTATGCTATATCAGAGGATATAGACAAAATTTAGGGTTTAGCCTCCGGTGCCGACGATTACTTATCAAAACCGTTTAACCCATTGGAATTAATCGCTAGAGTGAAGTCCCAATTAAGAAGATTTAAAAAATACAATACGTCAATAGAACATAATAAAAACATTCATTTTGATCTTCTTGGCTTAATCAGTTGTCAGTGGCTCAAAAAAAGGAATCATGGTCTTACCCCTTTTAGATAGCCCTAATGGGTATAAAATTTATAAGTTTTTTAGTTAATATGTAAAATGGATATTATATTTAATGAAGCGCCCTGTAAACAGGGTGCTTTTTCAATTATATCCTATCCTATTCCTCCAATTGGAGAATCAACATACTATTTTAAGTAAAGAAAAAAAGATGGATACCATCTCTATTACGTTTATTAATTTAGAAACAATAAATATACACTTTAATGGATACTTATTGCGTTTTAGGGAGGATATAAGATATCATCTTTTTTAAATAAGTAAAATATAAAACACTAAACGAACTTTAAAAATTACACCTAAATTAAAGGAGATTACGAAATGAATACAATCATGATTGTAGAAGATGATATGAAAATCGCTGAATTACTGGGAACTCATATAAAAAAATATGGATACCAAAGTGTTATTATAGAGGATTTTGAAAATATCTTAGAAATATTTCAAGAGATAAAACCAGATTTAGTGCTATTAGATGTAAATTTACCTAATTTTGACGGTTATTATTGGTGTCGCCAAATACGAGCTATTTCTACATGTCCAATTGTATTTCTATCTGCAAGGAGTGGAGAAATGGATCAAGTTATGGCTTTAGAAAATGGCGGTGATGACTACATTACGAAACCTTTTTATTATGAAGTTGTAATGTCTAAAATCCGTAGTCAACTCAGAAGAGCATACGGTGAATATGCTCCCAAAGTAAAAGAACGAATAGTTGAGCAATCAGGACTACACCTGTTTCCAGAAAGAATGGAACTTCAACTAGATAATAAGACAATTTTACTTACTAGAAAAGAAACAACTTTATTGGAAATATTGATAACAAAGTCACCGCTCCTTGTAAAACGTGAAGTGATTTTAGAACAACTATGGGATAGTTCATACATAGACGAGAATACATTGAGTGTAAATATAGGTAGAATTAGAAGGAAATTGCAGGATTTAGGTATTGAAAACGCACTGGAGACAGTTCGTGGTGCTGGATATCGATTGCATGCTACTTGGGAGAAGGAAGGGAAGGAATAATGAAATTATTTTTACAAGAACATATTCCACTCATTTGCTATACATTTGCCCAATTGCTTATCATTCTTTTTATATATTGGTTCGATGGTTATCCACATATTTTGACAGCATTATATTCTGTATTTTTGGGTATTTTTTTATTAATGGGTTATTTAATATATCGTTATTATAGTCATCGTTCATTTTACAAGCGTCTATCAACACCAATGGAAGCTTTAAATGAATCAATAAAAGATAGTGATTTGACTCCCTTATCAATGGCCTTAGAAACATTACTACAAACTCAATATCAATATTATCAAAACAAATTAAAAAAATGGGAACGAAAACAACAAGAACAATTGACTTTTATGAATCAATGGGTTCATCAAATGAAAACACCTCTTTCTGTTATTGAGTTAATTACACAAGATGCAGATGACTCTCGATTTGACAGTATTAATGAAGAAACGGAAAGAATTAAAAAAGGATTAGAAATGGTCTTATATGTTGCTCGTTTAGAAACATTTGAACAGGATTTTCATGTGGACAGATTGCAGTTATTAGGAATGATTGATTCTGCTATTCATGAAAATAAACGTCTATTTATACGTAGTTATGTGTATCCAGAGGTAAAAGTAGATCCGAATCTTATTGTAGAAACAGATAAGAAATGGTTTCGATTTATACTCAATCAAGTACTGTCAAATGCAATTAAATATTCATCCAGTAAGAAAGAAAAAGTAATAGTATCGGCGTGTTCAAAAGGGCGAGCAATTATTTTGGAAGTAAAAGATTATGGGGTTGGTATTCCTACTGCTGATTTACCACGTGTTTTCAATCCATTTTATACTGGAGAAAATGGAAGGAAATTTAAAGAGTCTACGGGAATGGGATTATATCTTGTTAAAGAAGTATGTGAAAAATTAAATCATGAGATTGAGCTAGAATCTGAGGTGGGTAAGGGAACAAAAGTTAGAATCATATTCCCGTACGCATCTCGTTAACCGATGAAAGGTATACTTTTCATCGGTTTTTCTTTTGAATCTTACAAACTTGTTAGATAAATGTTAGGGAAATCGATATGAGGCATACTATATATAGGTTACACTTCATGTATCGAAAAGAGAAATGGAAGGTGAAATACTTGTGGAGATACTACATGTTTCAGATTTAGGGAAGGTTTATCCTGGGAAAATTTCTTATACAGCATTATCCCATATTGATTTAAGAATAAACAAAGGTGAATTTGTAGGAATTATGGGACCATCTGGGAGTGGTAAAACAACGCTATTAAATATGGTGTCTACTATAGATGCTCCAACATCAGGAAAAGTATTAATTCATGGAGAAAATCCATATCTGTTATCTCCAAATCAGCTGTCTTTATTTCGAAGACGAGAATTAGGGTTTGTTTTTCAATCATTTAATCTCCTTAATACATTGACAGTGAAAGAAAATATTGTTCTTCCACTTACGCTTGATGGTGTCAGTCCTAGAGAAATGGAAGGGAAAGTAGAAGCTATTGCTAAAAAACTAGGGATAACTGAAATATTAGATAAACGTACGTATGAAATTTCAGGTGGGCAGGCACAAAGAACAGCAATCGCGCGTGCTACTATTCATAATCCAAAATTATTACTTGCGGATGAGCCTACAGGAAATCTGGATTCAAAATCTGCTTGTGATGTGATGGAATTATTGACAAAGCTTAATAAAGAAAATAGTACAACGATGATGTTAGTCACTCATGATGCAATGGCTGCCAGTTATTGTGATCGAATTGTGTTTATCAAAGATGGACAGTTATACAACGAGATTTACTGTGGAGATAATCGTAAAGTATTCTATCAAAAAATTCTAGAGGTTTTAGCATTATTAGGAGGAAATGCACATGACTTTTCGGCAGTTCGCGCTTAACAACATCATTCGAAGTAAACGAACATATATGGCTCATTTTTTAAGTAGTACATTTGCTATTATGATTTTCTTTACTTATGCACTACTTGCATTTCATCCTAATTTACAAGGGGATCTTGCTACCAGTGTAACAATAAATACATTTGCAAAATCAGGATTACAGATATCGCAGGGATTAATATTTTTCTTCTCATTCTTCTTTATCCTATATTCTGTAAGTGCATTTTTAAAAACAAGAAAAAAAGATTTTGGGATTCTAATGCTGCATGGGATGTCACGTTCACAACTGAATACATTAGTATTTATTGAAAATATAATAATTGGCATCGTTTCTATTTTAACAGGAATTACAATTGGATTGGCGTTCTCTAAGTTTATCTTAATTATGAGCAACAATCTATTAATGATTGATAAAGGACTCCCATTTTACGTACCCTTTCAAGCAATTGGAATAACTTTTGGAGCTTTCTTGTTGCTCTTTTTATTTATTTCTCTATTCACTTCTCGACTAGTAAATGTAGAACAACTAGTTGAATTAATAAAAGCAGAGGATAAGCCAAAGCCAGAACCTAGAGCATCCTTATGGTTATCCTTATTAGCCCTCATTTGTATTGGACTAGGATATGCGGCTGTTTTCCATAGTGTTAAAGCAATACATTACAAGGATATAAATTATTTATTAATCATGATGGCAACAGGGGTGAGCTTTGTTGTACTTGGGACTTATCTTTTATTTACACAGCTCAGTGTGTATGTGCTACGTACATTAAAGAAAAGAGATAATATTTTCTTTAAGAAAACAAATATACTCACCATCTCAGATTTAGTGTATCAATTAAAAGATAATGCAAAAATGTTTTTTATGGTGACAATTATATCAGCTGTTGCCTTTACTGCAGTGGGGACTTGTATGGGGTTAGGGAATTCATCCATGGCGGAATCGGATAGTCCCTTTGCATTTACTTATCAGTCTTATAATAAAAATTCTTTAGAAAAAGAGCATCTAAAAAAAATAAAAAACGAACTCAATAATAGTGGGTTTAATTTCAAACAAGTAACTTATTCAATAAAACAAATTCCAGATACCATTTATAACAGTAATATATTATTAAGCGTTATAAAACTAAGTGATTATAATAAGTTAGCTGAGGCATTTGGTTTTGAAAAAGAAAGTTTAAAAGAAGAAAATGATAGTTTTGTCATTCCTTCAAGAAAAGTAACTAAAACAAAATCTAATCAAAATAACTATCGATTGTCGCATAGAAATATAAAAATAGATATGCATGTAAATAAAACACTAACGCCAAAAGAACTACAAGATACAAGTATAACGACAGTTATTATACCAGATGCTGTATATAATAAAATGATAGTGGACCCAGAGGATCACCATAGTGAATCCACTATTAATGGTTTTATTGTGAAGGATTGGGAGAAAACGCAAAATGTTGCAGAAAAAATTATATCTGCAATTCAGAAAGATAATGAAGGTATAAAAGAGCCTATAGTATACAACGAACAATATACATTCTTTTCTTTAATTTCTAAATGGATAGTGATGAAGCAAGGTTTTGGACTTGCATCCATCATGAGTGTATTAATAGGGATTGTTTTCTTTACGTTTGCTGCAAGCTTTTTATATTTCCGATTATACACAGACTTAGAACGAAATCAGCAGCAATATAAAATGATAGCAAAAGTTGGTTTAAGTAAACCTGAATTAAAGAAAATTGTGTCACGTCAACTTGCATTACTATTCTTTTTACCCATTGTAATAGCAATTACACATAGTGCAGTAGCTTTTACGGCCTTACAAGAATTAGCCGATTTTTCAGTCTTGGGTAGTTCAATTATGGTATTAATTTGTTTCTTAGTTTTGCAAATTATATACTTTTACGTTGTTCGTGCTCAATACTTGAAAAAAATGTATAAAACAATTTTTTAATTCAAATATAATTAAACGAAGGAGAATATAGGTTGAAAAAAAGACTTGGATTATTAATAGTATCTGGTATTTCGATTGCCATGTTAGGAGCATGTTCATTATTTGGTACAAAAAATTCCCCAGCAAATGGGCTTTCAATAGAGGTAGAGCAGTTAAATGAACAAACAAGAAATTCTATTATAGACCTATACAAAGATATAACCATATCACAAGACGAATTCAAAATAAAAGAGGGTAGCATTGATAATAACAAACTAAACATAAAGCTCCCAACACAGTTTGGGGATGCTGGGGCGGATACTCCTAGTAATTTACTATTTATTAGTAGAACAACTGCTGAAAAAATGGTCAAAAAGGGGCTTATACTTGAAAGAGATAATAATCAGGGGGACATATCTTCAGATCCTGTGGATTCATTACCAAAATCAAAAAAAGGTGAAACTATCTTATTTGCAAATAAAGAATATAAGGATTTAAAAGAAATAACATATGATGCGAAAAAAATGAGTACACAATACGCAGGTGATGTATGGCTAGCGCCATATCGTGGTGGATCCAAAGTAATCCTATTAATAGTAGATGATACATTATTTAAAGAAATAAATGGGAAAGAAAAGACTAGACAGATTCTATCTTTTAATAAATCTTTTGGGAATCTTAATTTAGTCAATCAAGGGAAAGCACCAGAATTACTTAAGGAATTAGATAAAGTAAAAACGGCTTTAGGTACTGAGGGCGAGAAATCTGTCAATTTTTTGAATGTTAAAGAAAAATAAATAATTACGTCTATTTGGGTAGAACTCTGTCACAATCAAGTTAAGCAAAAGAAATACACAAAAATGAAAAATCTCACTTCTTATCTGAAAAAGATGAAAAGTGAGATTTTTTGCTTAGTGGGGTAATGTTCCAGAATGTTGACGGTAACCCATACCCGTCACGCTAAGATTGGATTTTCTATGAAATTCCATTTTCGTTGCTGTACCCATAGTAACGTTTCTGCTCCGTTACTATACAAACTCAAATTTCTTTCTCATCTTAAAGTGGAACAAATTTATTACTTAAATTGTCTATTCAATGTAAACCTAAGATGCCCTCAAGTGAGGGCATTGATTTTACCTTTGCTTTCTGATTCCCTGTATCCATACAAACTATAGGATAAAATTAGTAGTCGATTCTTTTCATGCTGATTATGTTAACATGAACCATTGTTTTAGATTGGTTTTTAAATAATGTAATATTTAAAATTTTGGTTATATAACAAAAAGATGAAGAACAGCAAACAATATTCTTACTTTAAGGAGCAACATTATTAGAAAGAATAGAGAGGGAATATTCAGATTAAGAATTAATCTAAGTTTTATAATCTATATATTAGGAAAAAATTCACTGTTTCTGATTAGCATACTTTTTAAATATAAGTATATTTCTGAAGGTGCCCCCTCTAATTTTAAGTAAATCAACAGGAGAATTGAAAGGCAGGAGAATATAGCATGTTAGAAAATCATCGTTCTAGAGAGGAGCGACGACAAGTTAAAAAGAAAAAACAGCCAGCTTCTAAAAAACAAAAACCAAAGGGGAAAACTCCGTTTTTTCGTAAATTTTTAATTAGTTGTTTATTACTAGGTATTGTGGGGTTAGTCGCAGGGGTTGCTACTTTTTTCGTTATGATCAAGGACGCACCAAAACTTGAGAAAGCAAAACTTATTAATCCGTTATCCTCAAAAATTTATGATAAAGATGGGAAATTGATATATGAATATGGGAAAGAAAAACGAACGAATATTATGTATGATCAAATTCCTAAATTAGTAGAAAATGCGTTTTTAGCGACAGAAGATGCACGTTTTTACGAGCACAGTGGCGTAGACTTTAAAGGTACTGCACGTGCAGTTTTAGTCAGTCTAAAAGGTGATTACGGCTCTCAAGGTGGAAGTACGATTACGCAACAAGTTATTAAAAATTACTTCTTATCGATGGAAAAAACGTCAAAGAGAAAGGCGCAAGAAATATATTTAGCGTATAAGCTGGAACAACAGTATTCAAAACATGAAATTTTAGAGATGTATTTAAACAAGGTTTACTTAGGCAACCGTTCATACGGAATCGCAACAGCAGTACAAAACTATTATGGTAAGGAAATAAAAGATTTAACACTACCAGAAGTTGCGATGCTTGCCGGTTTAATGAAAGCGCCTAATAACTATGATCCAACGAAAGAACAAAATATTCAAAAGGCAACAGAAAGAAGAGATGTTGTTCTTGAATTAATGAATCGACATGGTTATATTACAAAAAAAGAAATGGATGAAGCATCAAAAGTTCCAGTAACAGAAGGACTTAAGGGAGCAACTGAACAAAAAGAAATGCCATATCCTGCGTTTATGGATGCTGTTGTGAAAGAAATTGAAAAAGAGTTGCCAGAAGCTAGTATTGGATCTGATGGTTTAGAAATTTATACAACTTTAGACCAAAAGGCTCAGGATTTTGCTGACAAGCTCTTAAATGAAGATATTATTAATTATCCAAATGAGAAATTCCAAGGGGCTTTCACATTTATGGATACGAAAACAGGAGAAGTTCGTGCAATTGGTAGCGGCCGTGGTGAAAATAAAGCTGTATTTAAAGGACATAATATTGCGATTGAATTAAATCGCTCAGCAGGTTCAACGATGAAACCAATTTTTGATTACGCTCCTGCAATTGAATATTTAAAATGGGCAACTTACCATCAAATTGATGACTCTCCATTTAAGTATTCAACAGGACAAGAAGTTAGAAATGCAGATAGAAAGCATTTAGGACCAATTACAATGCGTGATGCATTGAAGACGTCTCGAAATATCCCGGCAATAAAAACTGCAAAAGAAGTAGGAATTAATAAATCAAAAGGTTTCTCTGAAAAGCTAGGTATTACTTTTAATGTAGCACCGACCGAATCAACAGCGATTGGTACAAATGAAGCGTCTCCAACTGAAATTGCAGGTGCTTATGCGGCATTTGGGAATGGTGGTAAGTATACGAAGCCGTATTTTGTCAAGAAAGTCGTTTATCCAGATGGAAAATCAAAAAACTTTGAGCAAAAAACAAAACGAGTTATGAAGGATTTTACTGCATATATGATTACTGATATGCTTCGTACTTTTGTTTCATCTGGTTTGGGTACAACAGCCAATATAGGTTATTTAGATATAGCGGGTAAAACAGGTACAACAAACTATTCTTTAGAACAAATAGCACAATATAATCTACCAGAAAGCGCAACTCGTGATAGTTGGTTTGCTGGTTATACACCACAATATACGATGGCAGTATGGACCGGATATACAAAGGATAGTAAAGAGGATTATATTAGTAGTAAAAATACGAAAATAGCTCAATTGATTTTTAAAGAAATGATGAGTAAGTTTGCTACAGATAAGTCGCGATTTAAAATGCCGAACAGTGTAGTTCAAGAAGGTAGCGAATTACGTATTAAAGGTGAGAAGCGTGATTCTTCTCCAAATACAAAAATAGCAAATACGACTGAACCGCCGAGTGAAAATAAGCAAAAAGAAAAGCAAAAGAAACCTGAAGAATTAAAGAAACCAGAAGAGCAAAAGCAAAGTGATCTAACTAATGGAAGTGATCGTGGAAATACAACGCCATCAACTAATGGAAGTGACCGTGGAAATACAGTACCACCAACCAATGGAAGTGACCGTGGAAATATAGTGCCACCAACCAATGGAAGTGACCGTGGAAATACAGTGCCACCAACCAACGGAAGTGACCGTGGAAATACAGCGCCACCAACCAACGGAAGTGACCGTGGAAATACAACGCCATCAACTAATGGGAGTGACCAAGGAAATACAACGCCACCAACCAATGGGGATGGCCATGGAACGCTAACGCCACCAAGTAATGATAGGAATACAGAAGAGGCTCCAGCTAATAATGGATAATAAGTAATAGGAAGAAATTTTTAGTTCTGTTGCAAATTTTTAAAAAAGCATATATAGGTGGTTAATGAAGAATAATGTTCAGGAAGTAGCTGGTAATTGCTGAAGTTCATTGTATGTTGAAAAGGCAGAGCCTCTTTGTATAGTGATTCCAAATTTGTAATCCTTATTTAAAATAAGGATTATTATAGAAAAGGAGTGTCTGATGAAAAAGTTTTTAAGAGTAATTCTAATCTTATTGGTGATATTTATAGGAATTATGTTGGGATGCATAATTGTAAATAAAACATATCATACAGAGTATAAGTCTTTAAATGAAACGGATCAAAACATGTTAAAAGAACTATCTACTATTTATAAGAGTTTCGAAGAATCGAATGAAAAACTTTGGAATAAAGATTATCATTTCGAAAAAAAGCCATTATTATTGATACGTAGTAATAAAGATGGGGGATTCTTTAGACAAGAAGCTTATGCAGTTAATGTAAAAGGAGTAGAAAATAGTATTTTTGCTAAAGAAATAAAAGTCCCAAATTCTTTGCATCTACCTAAAGTCTATCGCTTAACTCGTTTTGATTTTAGAACTGTTTCTACCTGGATGCCTTGGAACTTTGGGACAATAAGTATTAACGATATGAATGTATTTTATTTTAAATATTATCCTAAAATGTTTGTTAATCCAGATTTATATTTTGATTTTTCGTCTTTCTTATTACATGAGGCTTTTCATGCTTATAAACAAAAAGATTGGACATATGATTCAAATGGTGGAGAGTATATTCACGAATATCCGATAAATAAAGAAAATTATGCATTAATGGGATTAGAATTTAAGTTATTAGATAAAGCAATGGTTGATACGAACCCAGAAAATATTAATCAAGCATTATATGACTGGACAATTGTACGTAATTATCGCTATAAAAAATGGCCACAATTGATTGGAGAAACAAAAACTGAAGCAATAGAAGGTTCAGCACGATACTTAGAGTATCGTTATAGTAAGTTAACTGGTGGGAAACTTATGGTACTTGCAAAGAAAGAGAAGCCATATCATGTTACTTTTATGGAGGCGTTTAACTTCATTGCTAATGGACAGGCAGAATCTCCAAGATTTTTAGAGCGGAATATGAGATATGAGACTGGTTCAGCTCTGGAATTAAGCATGGACAGAGCAAATATTCCATGGAAAGAAGCTATTGAAGATAGTACAACCAAACAAGGGAAGACACCCTATGAAGTATTAGATACGTACTTTAATATAAATAATACGTCTACAATTGAAAATAAGATTAAAGAAATTAAAGAAAACAATGACTATGACACACTTTTAGAACAAGGAGAAAAATTGGAGAAAATAAGTAACTAGTAAAGAAAAAAAGTGAAAAAAATCTCCTTTAAAAGGGCTAATTGAAGGGGATCCTTTTTAATAATAGACTATATACACTACTAAAAACTCGGTTTTAATAATTAATTTTGAACCTAACGTACAAGTAACAAATTAATATATGTCCCAATGTTGTCTAAATGTACAATTTTCTTTGTACCATTCATTTTTTATTTTATATTTAAATCTAAAGAACTTCGTATAATAGCTATTTAAACAGGTGTTTATCAGCTATTCACTTGGATTATTGTATTGATCTGGAATGTTTTTATAATAAGGATATTAATGTTTTCTATGTTCCATTTCGATTTGAATGAGAGTAGTTTGTCAATGATATTGTGGACAGCACCATTTTATATAATCATAGTTATTTTATTAGTTTTTGGGCCTTTTAAAGGAATTATATATGTATTACAGGGAAAAGAGTTTCATTATCAATTGTATCCAAATGGACTAGCAAGTAAAAACAAATAAAGAAGAATCCAGCTAATATTAATCGGTTTTTATTTGATATGAATTGTCTATTTCCGGGATATAAACATATACTTTGTGCTTAAAATTTCCACTTCAATATTAAATGTTGTAATTTTCTGTTTTATTGTGAATTTATATAATAAACTTTGCAAAGGGACTTACTATAAAGAGCATTTATAACAAGTTTCTTCCTATTATAAAGAAGATGTTGGGTGATATGAATTAAAACAGAGACACGAATTAGCTCACGAAGATAAAATGTAAGGTATGAAGTATAAGGATGTAGCTGAGAAATATGATGTAAGTGTTAATACTATAAAATTATAGAAGAACAGATACCAATGGGACAGAAATCGTGTACACAGAAAAGAAGACAGGTGCACCCATAGGGAATAAAAATGCGTGGGCAATTTGGATAATAAGAACCAAAATGAGGATACAAGAATGTCGCGGGCCATGACGCTCCCACAGAATAGAATGATTAAATTGAATAATTTAAGAAGCGTAGAAATTAAATCTTTCTACGCTTCTTCTAATTGATAAGAAATCTAATGTTTTTCTAAATTTCTTATAAAAGATTTTACAGCTTGCAATAAGAATTCTTCCTGTCCCATACCAGCATCGGCTGCCATCTGAACTACTTTTTGCTTGAATTGATGATCCACATGAAAAGTTAATGGCTCTACATTACTTTTAAAGTAAATTCCTTCTACATGTGGAAGAATCGTGCCGGATTTCATATGAGAATGTAAGTATTTAATTTCCTCTTGAAACTGCAATGGATCTACTTGTAATACAAAAGGTTTAATTTCTAATCTGATAGTATCTGATGAATTACTTAATCGCATATTTGTAACACCTAGCTCTTTATAAAATAAATTTATTAGATTATAAGTGATAGAATTAAAGAGTTGAGGTTTTTTAAATGAAAAAGATAAATACCCTCTTTTTGTAATTACCGCTTTTTTATTGAAAGGTTCAAAGGAGTAATCATGTTCCTTATAAGTGGATAGAGGGAAAATTTCTTCATCCTCTGTAAGAATCTTGCCGTCCCCTCCATTAATCTCTATTACCCTAGCGGTTTTTCCAGTATGTAAATGTTTTAATAATTGATATAAATATATATCTTCATCTTGAATCTTAGTAATAAATGTTTTTCGCTCTTTTGTTTTAGTTTTTTCATAATCAAGCATAAAAATCTCTAGCTCTTCCTCATCGATAATATATACTTGTTTTCCTCGTTTTTCTACCATTGTTGCGGGTAATTTTCCAGATTTAATGTATGTAAAGATAGTAGATGGTGCAACATTAAGAATTTCAGCTACTTCTTTCGTGCTAAGGCCTTTAACCTCATTTTTATTTTTTAAACGTTCAATATCCTCTAAATAGAAAATCTTACTACCGAATTGCTTCCAGTTATCTTTATATACACATTCTATTAATCCATCTTTTTCTTTTTTTAAAATTGTTTGTACCGTTACTCCTAATAAGTCGGCTGCCTCTTTTGTCGTTACAGTAGGTTTTGTAATGAACAATAAATCTTGTGTCATGAAAGGACACCTCCATAACTGTCGTTTACTAATATTTTAGGTATGTATATATCATATCAGAATTTGATTTATATTTAAAATAAGAAATAGAATTTATTAAAGTTAATATTCATAGTTATGGTTTGAAAATATTTTTCATTCACTTTATATGTTAATGAATGTTTATAGTTATTTTTATTATATAATCACTATGAATTTTAAATGATTATCTGTTAAAGAATATCTATCTGCTAATAAATTATAAAAAAATATAAATATAAGTAAATAAAGAAGAATGTAGCGTTCTTACAGAAAGAAAATGAATTATCATTTGTATAATTAACCGAAGTAAAATAAAATAATAATTATAGGTAATAAAGAGAAGTATATTCATAATCTTCAATAGGAGAGGTGAATTAGAAATATGAATAATAAATATGTAGAAGAAAATTTATCAATTATAAACAATCAAAGTGAGTATATCGATACTTATGTAGAGAATATAAAAGATATCGTTCCATATCTACATAACAATGGTTATGTAGATATAGTGGAAGATAAGATGGAGGTTGCAGAAAAAGAGGGAAAGAGTAAATATACGTATTTAAGTGACATAGAAGTCATTTATCATTTCGTACATTTACAAAAAGATATGGATGAGAAGAAGAATAGAAAAGAGGATACGAAAAAGAGTTATATCTCAGAAATCTTATCATTTTGTCAGTGCATGGTGCAGCATGCAGAAGAATTTGAATTGAATGGGGAAGAGATACAGAAAAAGGACTCTTTATTGAAAATATTGCAACCTTGGCATATTCGTAAATACAATTCTTGGTTGAAACGGGTAGAGAACGGTAGGAATGGTGACACATATGCAGTCGCAACACTTGCAAAGAAAACAGTGCTCATTCGTTCTTTTCTAAAACATCTTCATGTGTTTTCTTATATTGAAAAGCCTCTTCATGAAGAACTACAGCGCGCAAATGTAAATGAGCAGGATCGGCCAAATCGGGACCTATCCTATGATGAGGTTATGAAAATTTTAGGATTTTATAAAGAAAGAGGACATTTAGTAAACTATACAATTTTACTAGCGCTAGCAAGTACTGGTGCAAGAATTCAAGAATTGTGTACCGCAAGAGTGAAAGATTTACATTATGACGGAAAGTACTGGTTAAAAGTCACTGGAAAAGGGGATAAAGTGCGGGAACTTTTTATTTCGGAACATTTATATCAGTGTATTTGTGAAATGAGACTGAGAAGAGGATGCCAAACGGTATTAGATAAAGGGGATGAGAGTCCGTTATTTATAAATCAAAGAGGAAATACATATAACTCTAAAACATTATCGAATCAAGTAACAGATATGATAAAGAAGACAAACTTAGAGTTTCTACTGTATCGTGAAAATCCAGTAACGGCGCATACATTCCGCCATGCTTTTGCAATTATGGCAGTAGAACAAGGTAATGCAGATTTATATCATTTAATGCAAACACTTGGTCACGAAAATATTCAAACCACAAAAATATATTTAGAAAAACATATGAAGCGTAAAAATAACGTTGGATCTACTTTCGCTGATATGTTGATATGAGTTTTATAGTAAGTATCAACTGTATTTAATTGTGTATTTTTTACACAATTAAATACAGTTTATTTTCAATTAATTTTAATTAATATGAGCGTTCATCAAACTTAATTAATTAAAGATAAAAAATTACTTCTATTATATACAAAGTTATCCATAGTGAAAAAACACATAAAAGTACATAGAGTCAAGTAGAACTGTTAAATATAATCTCTATGAATAGTAAATGATAGATTTGATTAAATATAGAAAAACCAGGATGATTTTAAAAAGTTATCCTGGTTTTTTGAATGAACATAATTAGTAGGTTATCTTGTGCAAATTATAAGTCAGTAGAAAATGTCCTTATTTCAGGATTAATATTAGTTTATATTTTTAGTGGTGAATTTTTAGGATATATGAAACTATTTTTCGTTGGAAGTATTTATTTGATGGGTGGCTATAGTGCTATACTTCTTATTCATAACTATATAAATCCAACCAATAACTGATAAGATAACTGGATAGAAAATAGCCCAACCACTAAATGAGTATACAAAAATACATATAATTAGAGATAGGAAGGCCATCCACCAACCTATATCACGCACTTTTAATAATTTAAGAGCAGCTAGCATTGTAAAAATATATGAGGTAATAAATATTACACTAGGACCTTTAAGAAGCATTTCTAAATTTGGTCGTACCATACCATAAAAGATCAAAATACAACTAAAAATGCCTCCTAAAACTAGTAATACCCTAGTTGGAGTTTGAAATTGAGAGTGTAACTTAGCAAAGAAGGAAGGGAAATGTCCTTCTCTAGCTTGAGCGTAAATCATTCTTGAAAAACCTGCAATGTTAGCATGTACAGCACTAAACGAAATAAAAATTGCTAAAATAGTTGTTATATATGTACCTATTGGTCCTAATCCTTTTGATATTAGAATACTAAGGGAAGCTATCTGATCCTTATCACCATATGAGTGGGTCCCTATTGTTACAAAAGATATTGCAATGTACATAATGGAGATACAAATTGCTCCTAAAAATAAACTAATCGAAATATCCTTAGCGGGCCTTTTAAATTCTTCAGCTAATGGGGTGATCATTTCCCACCCTACAAATGAGAAAAAGATAATTACAGAAGAAGCGCCAACGGAAGACCACCCGTTTGGTACAAATGGTGTAAAAGAACTTAATTTTACATATGGTATAGAAACGATAACAGCGACAACTATTAAAAGTGAAATAATACAAATTACAAACACACTAACTTTTGATGATAGCTCGATACCTTTTATATGTAAGAGTAAAGAGGTAATTAAAATTAATGCTGCAATTCCTATAACACTAAGATTGCTTATTGGAAAAACATATCCAATATAATGGGCACCTGTTAAAGCAATAATCGGCACTCCAATAGGAATAGAACCTAACATAATCCAGCCTAGGATGGCACTTGTATTTGCATTAAATGCCATTTGAACATAAGCTGTAATTCCTCCAGCACTAGGAATCATTTTAGCAAGACGCGCTAGAGTCGCTACAATAGGAAAAGCTAATATAGACATGATAACCCAAGATAAAATTGAAGCTGGTCCAGCGCTATTTGCAGTAATTGAAGGTAAAATAAGGATTCCACAACCTAACACAGCTCCTATGGTTAATGCGGTTCCCTGTACCCAAGTAATTGAGCGTTTCAATGATTGTTGTGTCAAGATACTCAGCCTCTCTTTCATTAATTGATATTAATTATATAAAGTTTTAAAAAAGGATAACATGCTATAATTTATGTATTAATTATAATTTTCTTAAAGAATTTAAGAATTATTAAATGTTTTCTTAATTAATCAAGGGGAGGCCCAGCAATGGATGATACAGATTTAAAGATTCTTTCTCATCTTCAGGAAAATGCACGTTTAAGTATGGTTGAAATAGGAAAACTGGTAGGTCTGAGTTCCCCTTCTGTCACAGAGCGAGTTAGAAGACTAGAAGAACAAGAGGTAATTATAAGTTATCGCACGATTGTTAATCCGAAAGGATTAAAAAAACATATTACTGCGTTTGTTTTGATGGAACCAAGGGATTGCAACAAATATAAAAAGTTTGCAATGGAACATTCAGATGTGGTTGAATGTCACCGTATTGCCGGTATGTATAGTTATCTAACAAAGGTAGTGACGGAATCTGTACATACACTCGAAGACTATATCAATTTGTGCTTAGAGTATGGAAAGCCTACAACCTTAATAGTGCTTTCTTCTCCAGTAGAACATAAATCATTTTTTACAGAGAGTGAAAAACTTTAATTACATATGAGCGATTATTCTAAATAAAAAGCGTAAAATTAATACCTAATGGGAAATAGGGTCCTATTAGGTATTAATTTTCAGAAAATTATTTAGAAAATTTAGATAAAAAATAATATTTGACATATTCTTACTTTCGGTGGAATAATGAACATTGTATTTTAGAAAAATTAAATTCTTAGTTAATTGGAGGTAGGATTATTATGAAATATGCAGTGCTTACAAATGACTTACAGTACGATTTGGTTAATAAAAATGAGGATAGAATTGCAGCTGTAGAGGCTTTTACGCCTAAAATGGTTTCTTTCTTAGATACTATGAGAGAAAATGATGTTTCTATTATTCACCTACAGTTAATTAACTTAGAAGATGATCCGAAAGCTGAACGATATGGTGATTTTTTACCAGTCACAAAGGGATCTAAAGGTGCAGAAATCTTACCTGAGTTTCTTCATGAAAAAGATATTATTATGGAGAAAAATAAGGATAGTGGTTTTTTTGAGACAAATCTTGATGAAACCTTAAAAAAATTAGGAGTAGATACAATTATTATTACGGGTATGCAAACTCAAATTTGTGTACAAACAACTGCAGCAGATGGATTTTTCCGTGGTTATAATGTAATCGTACCAGAGGATGGAGTTGTTTCAGCGCAGGCTGAAGATAAAGAACGAGCTTTAAAATGGTTAGGTTCATATTGTGCAAAGATTATGAGTATCGAGGAAATCTGCAATTCGATTTCTAAAAATGAAGATATTTCTTTTGATGGAGTTGCAATTCCGTAAGTAAATACGTTGTAATATCACTTGTTCTATGTAGCAAGTGATATTATTTTTCAAAAATAAAAATGAAAAGGAGTTTTAATAAATGAAATTAACTAAAGATTTAGAAAATATAATTTTAGATCATGGAACAGGTGGACTATTGAGTCACGATTTAATTAGTTCAATTATTACTGCAAAACTAGAAGAAGTTCATCTTGGAAAAATGGAGGATAGTGCCATTCTTGAGGTAAGTAGTAGAAGATTGGCGATGACAACAGATTCTTTTGTTATTGATCCTATCTTTTTTGGTGAGGGAAATATAGGTAAAGTAGCAGTTTGTGGAACGGTTAATGATTTAGCGGTTAGTGGTGCAAAACCACTTTATCTATCATTGGCGTTAGTACTAGAAGAGGGTTTTCCAATTAGAGATTTGGAAGAAATATTAGATTCTATAAGAGAGACAGCGAAAGAAGCTGGAGTGTATATTGTTGCTGGAGATACAAAAGTTGTCAAAAAAGGTGAAGTAGACAAAATTTTTATTAATACAACTGGAATAGGAGTTTTTGAAGGAGATGTATCACCATTTTCGGTAAATTCTATTCAAGAAGGTGACGATATTATTATAACAGGACAACTAGGAAACCATAGCATACATATCCTTTCTATAAGAGAAGGATTAGGGTTTGAACAGAGAATAAATAGTGATTGTGCACCATTAAATCATATGATTACAGAGTTAAAAAACCATTTTGGTAATTCTATACATTGTATGCGAGATATTACAAGAGGCGGGTTAGGTACAGTTTTAAATGAAGTTTCAGATACAATTAATACTGGAATAAAAATACAAGAAAAAGATATTCCTATGTTAGCAGAAACTATTATGGCTGCCGACATGTTAGGTGTTAATCCAATGTATCTAGCTAATGAGGGGAATGTTTGTATGTTTGTGTCTCCAGAGGTAAGTGAGGAAGTAGTGAGGGTATTAAAAAATACTAAATATGGTAAAGAAGCTGCGGTAATTGGTAAAGTTACTCAAACACAAGAAAGACAAGTGCTAATGGAAGCAAAATCAGGTGAATTGAAACTCATTGAGTTATTATATGGGGCAGAATTACCTCGATTATGTTAGGAGACAATTTATGAAAAAAGTAATAAATATGTTTATAAAAAAGTATCAAGTTAAAGGCATTGTGCAAGGTGTTGGTTTTAGACCTTTCGTATATAGAATAGCAAAAAAGTATCAACTAAACGGATGGGTGTTAAATGATTCAAATGGAGTGTTAATAGAAGTAGAAGGGGAACAAGATAATATTACTCATTTTATTCATGATATAGAATTTAATTCCCCAGAATTGGCTTATGTGCAAGAGGTTAAATTGATAGAGGAACAAGAATCTGACAATCGTTATAGCTCTTTTAATATTTTGAGTAGCCAAAAACATAGTAGTAGGCAAACTTTAATATCTCCTGATACTTATGTATGTAATGAATGTTTAGAAGAATTATTTGATCCAAAGAATAGAAGGTTTCGTTATCCATTTATTAATTGTACAAATTGTGGACCTAGATATTCAATAATAAAAGATATTCCTTATGATAGACCATATACTACAATGGCCAAATTTCCTATGTGCAAAGAGTGTGATAAAGAATACAAAGACATATTGGACCGGAGATTTCATGCCCAACCAAATGCTTGCTGGAAATGTGGACCACAAGTTCAATTGAAAACATCAGATGGTACAAATGTCCCCACTGATAATCCCATAGAAAAAACAATTGATTTGTTGAAAAAGGGGAAAATCCTAGCTATTAAAGGGTTAGGTGGATATCACTTAGTTGTAGATCCAATGAATCATGAAGCTGTAAAAGAATTAAGAAAAAGAAAAAAACGGGATGAAAAACCTTTTGCTTTAATGTCATCTGAATTAGATGATGTGAAAAATTTTGCTGAAATAACAAAAAATGAAGAAGCTTTATTAGTATCTAAAGAACGGCCAATTGTGCTATTGAACAAAAAGAAAAATGAGTATATTTCTTCAGATATTGCACCTAATAATAATACCTATGGGGTAATGTTAGCCTATACACCACTTCATCATCTCATTTTAAGAGGGAATTTTATTGCATTAATAGCTACGAGCGCCAATGTTTCTGATGAACCTATTGTATATAAAGATGTAGATGCAATTGAGCAGCTAAAAGGAATTGCAGATTATTATTTAGTACACAATAGGGAGATATTCACTAGAGTAGATGACTCTATTGTTAGGGGTATTGATTTAGATGAAGAAATAACAAAACTACAAATAATTCGTCGCGCTAGAGGTTATGTACCAAACCCAATTGATTTTAAAGAAGGGTCAACTAATGTACTTGCTTTAGGAGCAGAATTAAAGAATACGATTTGCTTAACTAAAGGTGAAAAAGCTTTTATTAGTCATCATATTGGCGATTTAAAAAACTATAAAATTTATGAATCATTTAAAAATACTATAGCTCATTTACAAAAAATCTTTGAAATCAGTCCTTCCGTAATAGCAAGTGATCTTCATCCTGATTTTTATAGTACAAAATATGCATTTGATCAAAATGCTTTACCAGTTGTACAGGTTCAGCATCATCATGCCCATATGGCTTCTTGTATGGTTGATAATCAATTAAATGGTCCTGTTTTAGGAGTTATTTTAGATGGCACGGGTTATGGTGATGATGGGAACATTTGGGGTGGAGAGTTTTTAATCGGTGATTTTCTTAATTATCAAAGAGCGGCATATATCGATTACTTTCAGCTACCAGGCGGTGATAAAGCCGTTAAAGAACCGTATAGAATCGCTTTAGGAATATTGACGCAAATATATGGTGAACAAGTCAAAGAATTACCAATAAAGCTCATTTCAGAGCGAAATAGTTTTGAACTAGATGTACTTATAAAAGTGATTCAAAAAGGAATTAATTCTCCTCTTACTTCAAGTATGGGAAGGCTTTTTGATGCTGTTTCAGCACTATTGGGTGTCCGTGAAACAATCCAATATGAAGGACAGGCTGCTATTGAGTTGGAGCAAGCGATTGATATCAATGATTCTTCCAATCCTTTATTATCATATGAAATAGTTGCTTCGAATGGAATTAGAAAAATCGATATAAAACCTATGTTTAAAGAGTTGGTATCTTTGATAATTAAAGATAAGTATACCAAGGGTGAATTGAGCTATCGTTTTCATTATACAATAGTTCAAATGATTACAGAAACCTGTAAACAAATTCGTCAAGAAACAGGGATTAATAAACTAGTTCTTAGTGGGGGAGTATTTTTAAATAAGTTTTTACTTGTAGAAGCCTATAAGTCACTTAAGGCTTGTAAATTCGAGGTTTACATGCATAAACAAGTACCTACTAATGATGGCGGAATCTCTCTTGGTCAAGCAGCGATAGCAGCTCATCGTTATAAAGATACGCATTCAGTATAAATTTATAATAGTGATTATATAACTTTTCGTTATTCTTTGTGAGTATAGTAAAAACGAAAAATTAGGAGGAGCTCTTATATGGTAGTTAGTTCAAAAATGGATATATTTAATGAACTGGAATCCCAAGTACGAAGTTATAGTAGAAGCTTTCCAACAATCTTTACTAAGTCTAAAGGATATAAATTATGGGATGTAGATGGAAAAGAGTATATTGACTTTTTCTCAGGTGCTGGGGCTCTTAATTATGGACATAATGATGAAAAAATGAAACAGGTATTAATAGATTATCTTATAGAAGATGGTATCATTCATAGTCTTGATATGGGAACAAGTGCTAAAGCGAATTTTTTAAAGCAATTTAACAAAATTATTTTGGAACCACGTGATTTAGACTATAAAATTATGTTTCCTGGTCCAACAGGTACAAATTCTGTTGAAAGTGCACTGAAAATTGCTCGAAAAGTTACTGGAAGAACAAATATCATAAGTTTTTCTAATGCTTTTCATGGAATGAGTTTAGGATCACTTTCGATAACGAGTAATCATTTTAAGAGAAAGGGTGCTGGAGTACCACTAAATAATAGTATTATCATGCCGTATGAAAATTATTTAGATTCTCTTAATTCTTTATCATATTTAGAAAAAGTATTAGGTGATAGTGGAAGTGGAGTGGATTTACCTGCTGCAATTATTCTAGAAACAGTTCAAGGTGAGGGTGGTTTAAATACAGCTAGCTCCCAATGGTTAAAGGGAATTGACAGACTGTGTAAAAAATATAATATATTATTGATTGTTGATGATATTCAAGCAGGGTGCGGACGTACGGGTACATTTTTTAGTTTTGAACCTGCGAACATTAAACCAGACATAATTTGTTTGTCAAAATCTATAAGTGGCATTGGCCTTCCGATGGCTATTACACTAATTAAACCAGAATATGATAAGTGGGAACCAGGAGAACATAATGGAACGTTTCGAGGGAATAATCTAGCATTTTTAGCAGCTACAGAAGCTTTGAGTTATTGGCAAGATATAGAGTTTATTAATGATTTAAAATGGAAAAGTGAAAAAATCACTAGTTTTCTTAATAAAATTAGTATAAACTACCCACAACTTCAAGGGGCAGTGCGAGGGAGAGGCTTTATGCAGGGAATAGCGTGTAATACTTTTGGAATAGCTAAAAAGATTTGCTCAGTTGCATTTGAAAATGGTTTGATTATTGAAACGTCTGGGCCTAAAGATGAAGTAATTAAGTTGTTACCTTCTTTAACAATTGATATAGAAGGCTTAAGTAATGGATTTGAATTATTAGAAGAAAGTATTTCTAATATTATAAAAGAGTAACTGGGTAATGAATAATAATATCACCAAATGAGGTAAGAAGAGTGCTTCGGGATATTGTGATATTCCAAAGGATTAGATTATTTCAAAGTGAAGAAATAAAATATAAATAAGCATTTTTACTTACCATCTAGCATTTGGCTATACGTAAATGTTTATGAGTAGGAGTCATATTTTTTATATTTAGAAGTTCCATTATATGCAAAATCGTTACTTATTAAGCGTTAAGGAGTGCTTGACCAGAGCGCTCCTTAACGCTTATAACACTTATAAGAGTATATGAGTTCATTGAGTAAATATGTTTTTAAAAAAATCTATATTTAACGATAAATGTGTAGAGCATCTTGAGAAGAACATGTTCTTAAGATGAATATTATCTTATTCTAAGTAGATAGGCATTGTGAAATGTTGAACTACCCCCACTTTCACTTCGTTTAGAAGTGAAAGTGGGGGTAGTTCAAAAGAGAAATAAATTAGATTTAAAGTAATGAATACTGCTAAAGTATTACTTTATGTTTAGATCCACAAAAGAAGTTCCTCTTTTCTGATAATAATTATTAATACATAATTCATAATTATTATACGTAAATTGTTTTATATTTCATTCATGTATTCCTTTCTAACTACGTGGATCATTTAATGCAACAGCTTTCACGTCCAAAATAAGATGTTCCAACAAAGGACTATATAAATATCTTTATAAGGATTTTCCAATATAATCAAAGTGTTAATGAAAGGAACGCTGTGTTATTTTTGCTTTTCTATTAACTAATACAGCTTCAAACAAAGGACATAATTGCAACATGCTGAGTGTAATTTATTACCCATTCAATATTCTGTTTATTCAATCTTTCTAAAAATAAAAAAACATTGAACTCATAAATATACAAGTTATAATGAGGGCGTCGACAGATAGTTTATTACCTCTAGATAAAATATCAATTCTAGTATTGGTACAAAAATTCTAAAAGCCTTACAAGTAATTTTCTTAAATTGAACATACTGATACGATTACTCTATAAATAATGTGTAATCAGAAAAGAAATTTATACAACATAAAAGAAAGCGCTATCAACACTGTCATATTTTGAATTAATTATTCTAATAACTAAGATTCAACTGCAATTAAAAATCATAAATTATGGGGGTGCCTTATATGAACATAAATGTAGCATCTATTAAAGAAAAAAAGGTTGTTAAATATAAAAGTTGTTTTGACGTGATTGGTCCAGTAATGATAGGTCCTTCGAGTTCACATACTGCAGGGGCTTTGGCAATTGGTACAGTTGCAAATAAATTATTTCAAGGTCTTCCAAAAAAAGTCGTGGTTAGGTATTATGAATCATTTGCTGAAACCCATAAAGGACATGGAACTGATTTTGCGATTATTGCTGGGATATTAGGATTTGCAGCTGATGACAGCAAAGTGCCAGATGCTATTAATATAGCAGAATCTAAAGGAATCGACATTACCTTTATTGAAAAAGCAGGTGATAGTCCTGCTAATCATCCAAATACGGCAGATATATATTTAGAGGATGGAAGTCGAAGTATTAGAACAATGGGTATTTCTGTTGGCGGTGGATTAATTGAAATAAAACATGTTGAAATTGACGGATTTAGTTTAGAACTGCAGGGGCCATTGCCAGTTGTTATTGCGATTTCAGAAAGAGCTGACTTTGAATTTGTCTTACGCAGAATCTTTAAACAATATGATGTTGAAATTAACAACTTTCATAGTTTGAAAGATAAAACCAAATATTTATATGCATTCGCTTTGGATTCGTTATTGCCTGGTAATGCTCAGAAGGAATTAGGGAATTTAAGCAATATAGCTAATCTTATTATTCTTTAGTTACATTAAGGAGTGAAAAAATATGTATATGGCCATAAAAGAAATTGTGGATGCAGCTAATAAAAGTCAAAAGACAATTTATGAATTAGCAATTGAACAGGAAATTGAACAAACTAAAACTTCTTATGAAGAAGTTTGGAGTAAAATGGAACAAAATTTAGCGACTATGCAAAATGCTATAAGTAAAAGTATCGAGGGCAACGGTGTATTTTCTCCTACCGGTTTAACCGGAGGTGATGCTGTTAAAATTAAAAACTATCGAGAAAATAGGAAAACTCTTTCTGGAGACTTGATGGTGTTAGGGATTCAAAGTGCTATCGGTGTTAATGAAGTAAATGCTGCATTAGGAGCTATTTGTGCAACGCCAACAGCAGGTGCGAGTGGGACGATTCCGGGAGTACTATTTAGTATTAAAGATACGTTGCAGTTAAGTCATGAAGATATGATACATTTTCTATTCACATCAGCATTATTTGGAACGATAGTAGCAAACAACGCTTGTATTTCAGGAGCGTATGGAGGATGTCAAGCTGAAGTAGGCAGTGCCTCAGCGATGGCGGCTGCAGCTGCGGTAGAAGCTGCAGGTGGAACGCCACAGCAATCTTCTGAAGCTTTTTCGATTGCATTACAAAATTTACTCGGTTTAGTTTGTGATCCGGTCGCTGGTTTGGTAGAAATTCCTTGTGTAAAGAGAAACGCCATTGGAACGGCAAATGCTTTAGCAGCAGCGGACATCGCATTAGCCGGCGTAAAGAATATCATCAATGCTGACGAAGTTATTGAAGCGATGTATAGAGTTGGAAGACAGATGCCTCGCGAATTAAGAGAGACAGGTTTAGGTGGAATTGCGGCTACCCCTACAGGGATTGCCATTAAAAATAAAATTTTTGGGGAGTAACAATCAAATTAATGAACAGTTACCGTCTGTATTGTGAAATAGTTAACAATCTTTTTCCTATTGTTCGCTTAAGGATTTCTGGATATTGGGGGAATTATCAATAATATATCCTACTAAATAATTAAAAAATTTTGTAAGTGGTAACAAACTCGTCAGGTTGATGCTTCGTTATTTTTTGATTTTGATCAACTTAGAAGAAAGAAATACGATGTGGCGCACTTTATAAACAATTCATTATTAAAGAACGGTCTATATTCCTATACCTTAAATAAAGACGTAAAAATAAGAAATAAGGAGGAATTATTATATGAATGGGAATACTGCAAAAAACATAGAATTTCAAGCTGATAATATTACAGGAAAAAATGAGAAATATCTAGACCCTAAAAAGTGGCATAAACAAGATACTACATGGGCATTGAGTCTATTTGGAACAGCAATTGGAGCAGGAGTACTCTTCTTACCTATTAATGCAGGTTCAGGTGGTTTATTATCATTGCTGATAATTACCATACTTGCATATCCTGTTATGTATTACTCACATAGGGCGCTTGCTAAAATGATATACGCTTCGAATTCTGCCGACGAGGGGATTACAGGAACAATAAGAGAGTATTTCGGTAATAAAGCAAGTGTTATTTTTAACATCGTATATTTCGTCTCAATTTATACAATCGTGCTGATGTATTCGGTTGCACTTACAAATACTGCAAGTAGTTTTATTGTGCATCAATTACATCTGCCAGAGCCTCCAAGGGCCATTTTATCACTTGTATTAGTAATCGGTCTTATCACTATACTGAATTTTGGTCAAGATATTACTGTAAAGATAATGAGCATGTTAGTATATCCTTTCATTGCTTCTCTACTTTTTATTGCAATATCTTTAATTCCACAATGGAATACTTCAATGCTAAGTTTTTCAAGTGTTTCTACTGCTTCAACTGGAATGGGATATTTCGGAATGATTTGGATGATACTACCAATCATTGTATTCTCGTTTAATCATTCTCCTATGATTTCGTCATTTGTTATGAAACAGAGAGCTACGTATGGAATAGACGCTACTGATGCCAAGTGTGCTCAAATACAAAAAGTTTGTTATATCATGACATTCGTTGTTGTTATGTTCTTTGTTTGGAGCAGCACTTTAAGTTTGACTCCAGATGATCTTAAAGTGGCAAAAGAACAGAACTTGTCAATCCTATCATATCTTGCTAATGAACTTAATTCGCCAGTAATCACTATTGCAGCTCCTATCATTGCGTTTGTGGCTATTACAAAATCTTTCCTTGGTCATTATATAGGAGCGTATGAGGTAATGCGTGACATGATTATCAAGTCCGGTAAAAAACGTGGGAAAGATATAGGAGAAAAAACAGTTAAGACAATGATTCTTACTTTTGTTGTACTAACATGCTGGTATGTTGCTTATACAAATCCAAGTATTCTTGGAATCATTGATGCCCTTAGCGGTCCGTTAGTAGCTGCTATATTATGTCTATTACCGATGTATGCGATTCGTAAAGTACCAGTACTAGCAAAATACAGAGGAAAAATGAGCAATGTATTTGTAATCGTTATAGGAATACTTACTGTTCTAGCAAGTATTAAGTCATTATTTTAATTTACTATTGTTAGTTTAGATGTAAAAATAGTGAGATATGAAAAGAAAATGAAAGATTCCTAGCGGATCTAAATTATTTATTGTTAAACCACAGAGATTATGATTTTGGACAAACTATTCACCTTAAATAGTTTGTCCTTTTTTTATTAGAGGGATAACTTCTATTAGGGGTACCGCCACATCGCTATCAACCTAAGTTTTTGATATACCCCCTAAATAAAAATTTTCTTTTTCTACAGGTAATTTCTTTGAAAAATCAGCTTATTTTTTAGTTAATGAGGTATGTGGAGGTATCTCGCTATTTGGATATGCAATTAGTGTAGGTTTGAAATAAAGTTTAACCGTTTTGAAAAAAGATCAACTGCTTATAAAAAAGTAACACCGTTTTCAATACTTTTTATTTCCAAGTCGATGTGATATATTTATATCATAAAGAGCGAAATACATCACACAGGAGGCTTATATGAAAAATAAATTAGCTTATTTAGGATTTCTTGGTTTTTTGGGTTTTTTAGGTCCGTTCTCATTTTTAGGTAATCTTTCATGGGCATCTTATTTTTTCGGTTTCTTTTTCTTCTTCGTATATGCAAAAGTAGTACCAGATGAGCTTTTTATGCTACATGTTCGCCTCGCAGCTACAAGAGCTTTTTTCATAGCACTAGTATTAGGTAGTATACTACTCTTAAGTGTTTTTATTTTTGAAAATTTACATGTAATTCGGTTCTTTGTTATATTTTCGTTTTTCATACCTTTAGGTACATTCATAATTAATTTAGAAATATTTGAGCGTAGAGAAAAGAAAGGGATGCAAGATGCCACTTAAGACTCGAATGAAAGAATATAGGGTAAAGCTAAGTATGTCTCAAGAAGATTTAGCCAATGAGGTTGGTGTCAGAAGGGAAACAATTGGCAATCTCGAAAATGGAAAATATAATCCTTCATTCAAACTTACTTATGATATTGCGAAGGTTTTGAAAGCACCTATTGAAGTTCTGTTTTGGTTTGAAGAATAGGTTAGGTATAAGTAAATTATTATAATAGATAAGATTATGGGTTTTGATCAATCTTTTTTATAAAAACTAAATTCAGATTTTTAACAAAAGACTCCGTTTTGATTAATCTTTTTTCAAAATGGAGTCTTCTTATTTACCATATAATATGGGTTTGTGGAGTGTTTTTGATTAAACTTTATTCCAAATCAACAATTAGGCATATTCTATTTATTTTAATTTCTTTTATAATAATATATAATCTATATATATTATTATAAAAGAAAGAGTGGGGATGATTAATGAAGAAACAGTCTCAATATATGTATCATTTAATTATTAGCATACTATCACTTTTAGCTATACTATTTTTGTTTTTTGGAAACTATAAAAGTACTCTTTTTAAGTACTCATTTATCTTTATATGTTTAATTAATATGATAATAAATTTCCTTTCTTATTATAAAAAAAGAATAATTAGTTCTCCATAAAATTAAAAAACACGCCATCCTTTCCTATGATTCTACAGAAAGAATAGCGTATTTTTTCATTTTAGGTAGGGTTTTGTTTTATTAACTTAATAACATTAGGTTGCTACCTAAATTCCAAAAACACCCAAAAGTATTTTTTAGAGTAAGTTGGGCGTTTTTGAACCAGAAAGGTATATGTTTAACTATAAAAACTATAAAAAAATTTATCCGGTTTTCCTTTTTGCCTACTTGCTAAATTCAGCAAGTAAAATATTTTTAAAAGGATCAGGATTGTCAGTTTTTCTTAAACTGTTCAAATTAACGGCTAACGTATGCTTACCTCCAAGTGTACCTCCAGCAAAAGTACCAAACCCTGGAATGCCTCCTGAGTGCCCCCATATCGAGACACCGTTTGGAAGCCTAGTTTCATAGATTCCAAGACCATATCCGACGATTTCAGCACTTCCTGTAGGAACTGTAGTAAGCATTTGTTTTAGTTGCTGTTCCTTCAGTAATTTACCACTGAGTAAGTAAGAGAAGAATTTGTTTAAGTCGTCAGCAGTAGAAATCATATCTCCAGCCGAGCTACCTATACTTGGATTATAATACGTAATGTCTTTTAGCTCACTTGCTCCGTCTGGTTGGAAATATCCACGGGCATGGTTGGTGCCTGGAATAACGCTTGAATTGCCAGGTAGAAATGTATTTGACAATTCAAGTGGTTCAATAATCCGATTTTCAATCTCTTCCGCATAGCTGTTTCCAGTTACTTTTTCGATAAGGATACCCAGTAATACGTATCCTGTGTTTGAATAAGACCAGCCCTTTCCTGGGGCAAAGTCTGGGGGCAGCGAAAGTCCCAACTTCACTAGATCTTCAGCAGTAAACGATTTATTTCTATGCTTAAAAAAATCAGCATCTTTTGTCCTTGAGTATTCAGCGATACCACTTGTATGGTTTAATATCTGCCGGATAGTAATCTGTTTAGCATCATATCCGTTTCCTTGAATAACACCAGGCAACCATTTTTCGATGGAATCGTCTAGATTCAGGCGATTCTCTCCAGCTAATTGAAGTACAACCGTTGCGGTGAACGTCTTCGTTACGCTGGCAATACGAAAGCGAAAATCTGTTTTCATTGGTTTCTTGGTGCTCAGATCCGCTACCCCAGCGGCATAACCCCACGTTTTTCCACCCTCATAGGTTTTAACAAGTATCCCCGGGAATCCAAGATGCAATGTATCTCGCATTGCTTGCATGACGGAATTACGATCTCGTTGAGTGCTTGTGTGTGACGAACTAGATACATTTTCAGTGGACTCTGCTTTTACAATTGAGGCTGGAGTTGTGTATAACAGGGAACTTCCAGCTATTAAAAGGGCAAGACTTGCAAATGTAATTTGACTACGTGTTTTCATAAGGAATTCCTCTCCTCTATTCATATTGTATAGGTAGCTGCTTGCTATTTCATGCTAACCACACAGCTATCATCTCTACCAATGACAAAAGGGCAACATGGTATCCGTAATTATCTTCATAATGATTATTTTTACAAACGTCATTCTGTCCTAACAAACGGTGAATCCCTCTTTTTTTACTAAATATATCTTACCAAACCTAATCCCCCTTTCACTCTTCTTTATATTTTTATCCTACACAATAAAAATTTCTTTTTTCTTATCCATTCCTTACAAATTTCTTACGTTCAAAATAGCTTCTATAATAGGATAGAAGGAGCATCTGTTTCCGAAAATATAAATTATTTTCCAATAAATGTATTAACTAAAAAGAAACACAGAAGTTTTCCACTTCTATGTTTCTTTTTTCATATTTTAATTGTTGAAGATTCGATTTACTCCGAACATTGTTAAAATTACTTGTTTCTAAACCGAAATCTATTTAACCTAGGGAGGTACTTCACATCCATCAACTTAAGAAAAATAAACGCCCTCAAAATGAAAAACCAAGCTGACTTTTCAAAGGAACTACCTGTAGAAAAAGTAAATGTTTATTTAGAGGGATATATTAAAACCTTAGCTTGATAGCGATGTGGTGCTACCCCAAATAAGAAGCCGTTATAAAAATTACATTCACGATATTTTTATAACAGCTTCTTATTTTATCGTTTGGTCAATAATAGTCAAATTGTTTTTTTGATAGAGATAACTGATTCCTAATATATAAACATTAATAATATGTATTTTTCCATATATGTTGTAAGAATATTTGTTCGTTGTTAAAATTACATTAGAAAATATTTACTATTTTTACAACAGGGGGAATTGCATGAAATCCAAGGCTGACATAATCCTTACCATATTTGAAGATAAATTAACTGAAATATATAAGACGAACAAAGTCAGACAATCACAAGTTCAAATGGCTTTAGATATAGCGGAATTTCTAGATACAAATAAAAAAATGATGATTATCCAAGCACCCGTAGGAACTGGAAAATCCTTGGCTGCGTTAGTACCGACCTTAGTAGATCAGAAATACAATTTGTTTCATAGTAGGAATATATTGTATGCCACAGCTACCATTAATCTGCAAGGACAGTTAGAAAATGATGAAATTCCACTATTAAGAAAATTAGGGTTCTCGCAAAAAACTATAACCGCTAAGGGAATGGCACAATATTATTGTCATAGTAGGGCTAATCAGGCAAATATAAACGGCATAAATACTGTTAAAGCTAGCAAATTTAAAAAGATTTTACAGCATTTTTTCAATAGTAGTAAAACCGGACAAAGAAGTGAGCTAAGTAGTAAATTTGATTTTAAAATTGATAACGATATCTGGAAAAAAATTAATATGGAGTCAAGTTCACTTTGTAGAAATTGCAAGTTCGCATATAACTGTTCAACAAGAAAGCATCGGAATAATTTTAAATCCCCGGATAACCAATTAGTAATAACTAATCATGGACAACTCATTCAATCCCTATTAAATGACTTAGATTCCGATACAGCCCATGAGTCAACTTTGAAGACCGATATGGGGGTTATAATCATTGATGAAGCCCATGAATTTCAAGAAGCATTTATGAAAATAATCGAAAAGAAAATTGAAATTACTCAATTAAAATCTATAACTAACACGATTAAACGAAAAAATGAGGAATGGAAAAGCTCAGTTCAAAAGCTATTACATTGGATACATTCGTTGAAAAGAAAAAATCCCGAAGTTGATAACGGAAATTTCAAACTTGATACAAGTGTTATAGCAATATTTAATCAACTAAAAGATATACTTCATGAAAATTTACTTGTGTTTAAAGATAACAGAGGACAAGAACTAGAGGACCTATTACGCATTATAGATTTGTTTGTAAAGAAAAAACGATATACAGCTTGGTTTAATTTAGAAGATGAAGGGTTTTATGTCATAACAAATCATTATAAAAATGAATTTAGACGACTTTTAAAGTACATGCAATCAAAAAATAAAATTATATTTATGTCTGGAACTTTGACCATAGATTCAGATTTCTCATTTATAGAGCATAAATGGGGGCTTAAACCTAATGAAGCTATTAATAAATGCTTCAAAAGCCCATTTGATTATACAAATCAGGCCATGATATATATTCCGAAAGGTTTAGATCATCCATTAGCAAAATCATTTACCCAAACAGCATCTAAGCCTATTAAAGAGCTACTTAATTTAACTGGTGGCCGAGCACTTCTCTTAAATACCTCAAATAAGCACAAAGAGGAATTTTATAGAGCAATACGTAATGAACTACAGGAGAAAGGAATTTCTGTATATAACCAAGGGGAGAATAGTACTGAAGTCTTAACACAACTTTTTAAAGAGAACGAAACGAGCGTTTTAGTTGGCACCGGTAGCTACTTTTCTGGATTTTCAGTATCTGGTACAGCACTAACCTCAGTTATCCTTAATAAATTACCGTTTACAGTCCAAGATGACCCAATAATAGATTTAATGAGCCAGGGGCTATCTCACGAAGATAGAAGGAATTTAATTTTAAACCCTATGATGGCAAACAAGTTAAATCAAGCAATAGGTAGATTAATTAGAAGTATCAATGATTATGGAATTATCACTATACTAGACTGTAGAATATTTCGACCAAAGTACTATGATAACTTTGGTCGATACGTTCAAAATATGTTGCGTAATCAAGGATATAGATTGACTAGAGAATGGGAGGATGTCCAATCCTTTTATACTACAAAGTTATTAAATGGAGCTGCTGCAGAATATGTAGACTATGACAGAAGTTTACTAAGCATTGGACCAAGGATAACACGCAACAATAATAAAATAATTAAGGCTACTAATAAAAAGAAAAATCGTTCAAACACCAAAAAGAAAGAACTTGTCTCCCAGGATACAAATATTAATACTTCAAAAAGAAAAACAAACAAGAAAAAGGCGGAAAGATTAAAGACACCTAATATTATTAAAAACAATACAAATAACACTTCTACAATTGAACGAATAACTCTAAAACCAATGATTAGATCCACTGATAAGATCGAGCAGGAACAAAGATTATATCTAAAATTCATATGTGCAAACTACAATATAGAAATAAATACTGATAATTCTGTAGAAGGGATATTTTCAAGACTGAGTCATGAGCTATTTGTATTGGGTCAATCGCCAGAAAAATTATTGAAAAAATTCCCATATAGGGATAGTAAAGAGAAAAGCTCATTTAAGAAATACCTTTTAATTAAAACTAGTACTGACTCTAACAAAGAGAATAAAATAATAATCAAACAACAAAGGGCTTTTTTAAGAAAAATAGCGGAAAGTGAAGAAGTTCCTTATATATATAAACCAGATGTCACAGAATCGTTTAAGAGGCTTTATCGGGAGTTAGTTCAACGATGGAAGGATACTAACAACTTAAAAACTAAATTTCCCTATAAAGATGAAGAACAATATAACGAATTGTACAGTTTTCATGAAGGAACAAAAAAAATAGAATTACCTTTATGTACAGATTGGGGATGCAGTGGTAAATGTAGTAAAGAAGAACACGAGCGAATAGAAACGCATTTCATTAATAAATACGGGGCAACAACTGTCGAGTTCACAAATTCTAAGCGTATTAATATATCACCATCAATTATTCTAGAAAAAGAAGACTTTCGTCCAAAAAGCTTTCAATAAATTAAATCACTCCTCCAATTATAAATTTGGGGCAGTTAACTATTTTTGTTATAGATGATCAATCTTTTTATAGCTTATAAAAAAAGTAAGGCAATTCCTTTTATAAAGGAATTGCCTTTTCAAATGAATTAAAACAAATAACAGACATATTAATTTTAAAATAAATCATTAAAAGATTATATAAAATATTACGATTTATATTATAAATGTCATGTTCATTATCTATTTCAGCAGATTGAAGAACCAATAATTAATTATTGTCTTTATCAAAGTCCTATGCAGCGACCGTTGTTATCATATTTCAAGTACTAATTTTTAAATTATAGCAACAACACTGGATATGTTATAATTTTCTTAATATACAAGAAAAGAAGGGATGGAATGGAAACACAAATCAAGGTAACACCGGAACAATTAGAACTAACTGCTAAAACCGTAAGAGATGTGAGATCATCATTAGGACATATACATAAAGACTTATACAATCAAACAGAGTATATAGCCTCTCAATGGAGCGGAGCAACAAGTAATCGTTTTTATCAAATGTTCAATGAAACAAAACCAATGATGTTCAATGTTCTGCAAGAATTGGATAAAATTGCAGTAGAGTTAGAACGCGCTGCTGTTAAATTCCGAGAAGCAGATGAATTATATGGCGGGAATTTAGTTGATTCTGATATTCAAGAGGGTGCCATGTGTGGGAAACTTCCTCCAAAATTAGAAGAGACATTTTGGGATAGAAATAAAAAGGATTTAAGTGATGCGTGGAATGGAATCTCTACTGGATTTGTAGATGGGATAGTAGACGCATGGGACGGGTTTATCGCTTTAGGAGACAAAGAGACCTGGTTAAACATGAGAGATGCAATTGTAAACTATGAAGAAACTATTCCTGCTGCATGGAACACTGTATCAGATACATTTATGAATAATTTTTGGAATGGAGATCTAGAAAGCAGAGAACATTATGCAGCTTACGCAGTCACTACGCTACTCACAGGCTTTGTTGATAGCAAAGGTCTAGATAAAGTAGGCCAAGCAGGTAAGGTAACTGCTATTACAGGGCTTACTAAAGGGAAATCTCTTGTAACTAATTCCCCGGCATACAGAAATGCATTACATATATTAAAAAATTATGAATTTAAGGGTGGTAATCATCTCTCATATGCAGGTGTCGGTAGTACACAACAATATTTACAGAAAGCAGCTACGTATACTTACGAAGGCGCGAATGGTCCAAAAACAATTCGTTTGCGAAAAGGTGACTTGGCAGGAGACAAGCACCCAGTTACAGGAATTCCATACGATGCTGACGGATTTCCTATTTTTGAATCAAAAGGTGAGGTACTATTAAAAGAGGCAGATTTCAAAAAGTCTAGAACAACACAGTCTAGAAAGTGTAGTAAGGCATTATATGAGCAAATAATGGAAAATCCTGAATTAGCTTTAAAATTCACAGAGGAAGAAATTCAATTATTTAAAATGGGGAAAACGCCAGAGCATTATACATGGCATCATCATCAAGATGCTGGGAGAATGCAACTTGTAGATTATCAGACTCATCATGATACCGGCCATACAGGTGGATATAAAATTTGGGGAAAAGATAGCGATAAATAGGGAGGTACTTAGTCATGAGTCACATTACATGGATCAATGCAAATGAGAACAAAATTACAAATGACCAAATTAAACAATTAGAACAATACTTTAATATTAAATTTCCTAATGATTTTATAGAGTGTGTACAAAAATATGATGGTGGATATCCTACGCCAGATACTTTTAATATTCCAAATCAAGATGAAAATTCACTCAATAATCTTTTAACCTTAGATTCTAATAAAAAATACTCTATTCTAGAAACATATAATAATACGAAAGATAGATTACCTGATAAAATTTATCCTTTTGCTAGAGATCCATTCGGTAATCTTTTATGCTTCGATTATCGAAATACCAGTGATTCACCATCAATCGCATTCTGGGATCATGAGGAAGAAGACATAGAGCAAGCAATATATCCAGTTTGCTCAACATTTACAGAATTGCTTGATAGTCTATATGAATTTGATGATGAAGAATAAAGGATGAGTTATACCATAACTTATCCTTTATATTTTTATCATTTATTGGTTTTAATAAAAAGCACCCGACATCTTTCGAACAGCAAAAATCGGGAAAGATTCCCTTATTTCATACATAATATTTTTGAAGGGAGGGATTACATCTGGACTGGCTGGAGAGAATGAATCGAGCAATGAATTACATTGAACAGAATTTATCAAACAAAATAGATGCTAAAGAAGTAGCAAAATTAGCTTGTTGTTCAGAATATCATTTTCCGAGAGTGTTTTCGTCAATTACAGGATTTACTTTGTCGGAATATATTAGACGAAGACGTTTATCACAAGCTGCATGTGAGCTTCAAAATGATAAGACTATACGTATTATTGATCTTGCACTTAAGTTTGGGTATGATTCACCAGATGCATTTAGCCGAGCTTTTAAAAATCTACATGGTGTACCTCCTACATCAGCAAGATGTAATGGAATAGAGTTAAAAATGTTTCCGAAAATCTCCTTTCAAATTACGATTAAGGGAGATGTGGAAATGGAATATCGAATAGAAGTATTAGATGAGGAAATTGAAATTATAGGGGTAAAACAAAAAGTAATGACGGAAGATGCATTTCGTACAATTCCGCTATTATGGGAAGAAGCGACAAAGAGTGGACTCTTAGATAAACTTATAGATATGTCTTGGCAAGATCCACAATGTAAATTAGAAGGACTTTTAGGAGTATGCGGGAAACAAGCTGCTATTGCCGATGAAGCCTTTCACTATATGATGGGATGCCGTTTTCAAGGAGAATATACATCTGATATGGAGAAAATTATAATACCCAAAAGTACATGGGTTGTATTCCTAGATGTTACCAAATAATGGAAACGTCTCTATACAGAATGGCTGCCAGCACCTGAATATGAGCTAGCAGATCTTCCTTGTATCGAGAATTATTTAGCACCTGATCGAAAGCCATGTAGTGAACTATGGGTTCCAGTTGTTCAAAAATAGAAATAATAGCATTTCATTTTATACTATCATTGGATAGTATAATTTATACAAGTTATATAATTCTAGGAGTCATTATAATAGATAAAACGGCCTATAACTAACCTATTACTATAATATTGATTTCAATTGCATACACTAGTATAATAATAAAGTCAGAGCATGCTCTGATTAGTCTACGTTATAGGGGTATAACAGACGACATTTATTTTCAAAATTATAAAATCGGATTCACTTATATGCAAAATAAAAGCCTTCCTAATTGCAGGAGGGCTTTTATTTTTGTTGTCGAACTACATAATAGATATAACCTTTTATCCCACTTTAACGGGCAGTAAACGTCCGATTGGTTCAACTAATAATCAGTGAGGGATGAACAACCCCCCCACTTGTTGATTTGAAATAAAGTCGCGATGTTTTGAATAATGTTGCGATATGATTGCTTTAACGGAAATTATTTTGGTAGGCTTAATAATAAAAGGGGTGTTGAAACAAATGATATCAGGATTTATGAATCATAATAATAAAAAATGTTTATTTAAACTGAAAGATTTTACACTTGAAATCGAGGAAATTGAAAATCGAGATAAATTGTTTGAGGAAGATTTTAAAGAATTATTTGATATTAATCCTAAAAAGGATGAAACCAATGTTTTACGTGGAAAAGATTTTAATGGCAAGGAAATAATCTTCCATGTAAGTAACGTGAGAAAAAGAGCATTGAAATCCTATGGGTGCAAGGTTTTTTGGTATATTATTTTTAATAAAGATGAATCACCATTCGATGCACTTCAAATAAACGCAGAAGAACTGAATTGGTTTTATAATGTTCGAAATGCATATGACTACAACTATAATCAAAAAACAGGTCAAACGACTGTCGATATTAAACCGTTTGAATCATTAGAAAAAAAGTTCAGCTTTACATTTAACAGTACAACAGTAAATGGAAATTTAAACATTACACGCAATATTAAAGATATGGATACGTCACCTATTCACTTGTTTACTTCTTTAAACTTGGAGTTTGAAGAGACCGATGATTACGAAAAATTATATCATTTAATAAGTATTTTAAATGATTTCCTAGCTTTTATCTCGTATAGAAGAAATATATCTGTTGATTCAATTTATCTTAAAAAAAGAGCTGACGAAACAGGTCTATACGGTAAGATAGGACAAGTCTTTATAAATAAAGATGGAATTTTTGAAGAATCAAAAAAAATCATCCGTAATAGAATCATTCAATTTCCACTAATAGAAGAGAATATCGGAAATTTATTTAACATGCTTGTACAAAATAAAATCTATCTCACCCATATACCTGAAAACTCAATTGATAGAAGGAGAATTACGGCGTCACGTTTTATAATGATCACAGCAGGGTTTGAATGGCAATTTAAATTATCCTTTAAAGATGAAAGTAAAAATAGTGAAGATAAATACAGGGTTCAAAAAGAAGAGCTTTTAACCTTCTTAGATGAAAAGGTAGAAATAAACACTGGGAAACAGAAAAAGTTCTTTAAAAACTATAAAAAATTTGTATTAAATAGTGATATGACTCTAGAGGAAAAAATCAATTGGGCTTTTAATAAATTCGATAATGTTCTGGAATTATTTATCAAAAGCTTATACAGTATAAATAACCTAGAAATACCTACCTATGAAGATATGGCTGAAAGAATTGCAAAACAAAGGAACAACTATGCGCATGGTAATATTGATAAAGAACTGAATTCATTGGTGATTCTTGATTTGTTAGCTTTAGAGTGGCTTAATTACACTATGGTATTGAACGATTTAGGCATACCAGAAGACAACATAAAACATGTTATTAATGATTTATTTAATCGGAATATAGCACTATAAATAAAGAACTGTTTAAATAATATTTAAACAAACAGGTGCATTAGTGACATAAAAAGTATTAAATTAATCAAACATTTTTATAAAAACAGTTCTTAAAAATAAAAGAAAGCTATCGTTTTGATCAATCTTTATTCAAAACGATAGCTTTTTATATGCAGTGAAATTAAGAGTTTAGAGTGACTTTTAATCAAACTTTATTCTAAAGCTACAACACTGATTAAAGTTTCACTTTATGTAGAATTTACTTTAGTAAGCGCTACTCACCCATTAATAGTTTTTAATTTTTCATTTTGAAAGTTATATTATATATAAGATTCCTAATATACCAAGTCTAAAGTGATTCTATTATTTCGAATCTATGCTATTATACGGATATATTAGAAACCATTTAGGAGGGAACCATTTGGATTTTGAGAGAATACCAGTAGTGTTAAAACGATATGATTTTAAGGCAAAAATGAAAGTTTGCCAAGACAATTCAAAGGAGCTCATGTCTATTAATGGTTTGATTCCTATTAGTGAATGGCCTGGCAAAGCATCCCCGTGGGATTTAGAGACATTTGCTTTGTTTTCTGTTATGACAATTGGTGAATATTCTGATCGTAGATTTGATGACCGAAAAGAAAGCAAACAGTTCGCAAAAATAATTAATGCAATCAAGAATTATCTCCCTCCAAAATTAGAAATTTCTCAAGATAACAACAAGTTTTTAGATAATTTTATAATTGTCACAGGGTTAAATCAATTTCAAGTCCAAGAAGATATAGGTATTAAAATTTATAGATATTCATATATCTTCAGTTTCGAGAATGAAAATGTGAATATGAAGAAACAATTCATTGAAAAATTCGGATGTAGTTTCGATGAATTTAAAAAATTTGGTTTTATTATTCATAGTCTTTTCTCAAGAGAAATTAATAAATATCTAACGCCAGATATCTATGATTACGTATTTAGAAAGCACAGTTATATAATTAAACATCTTCTTATTGATCGAGCAGATTATGTAGCTCTTCAAGAAAAGATAATACATGACACCACTCAATATACTTATGGCTTTAAATACTTTTATCAATTTCCTTTCATTTCTTACAAACAGGAGATTTTTCTGCCATTGCCTCACCTTATTATGCATTCTGTTACATCTTCCCTTTTGTTTAGATTAACAGAAGGGAAGAATAAACTTCGCGAGCTGTTTGGAAAAGAGGTTCTTGAAAGCTATATTTTACACTTATGTGGTTTATCCGAAGCGTTTGATGAGGTCATACCTGAATATTCATATAAACATAAAAAAATAATAAGCGTACACTAGATATAATGATTCGAAAAGGCGATAAATGTTTAATGTTAGATAGTAAAAGCATGAGTCCACGTGTTTCTTTAAGGAATCTAAATGATAAGGACGTAGAACATACAGTTAATCGGATGGTTGATGCTGTCATTCAAGTTTACGAGCATATCACTGAGCGTTTTCCAAACGAGTATTACCCATTCGATGTTAAGATAGATTACTTGAAAGAAAACATCTTTGGAGCTGTTATTTTTAACGAGGATAGTTATGTTCTAAGAGACCGCATAATGAATAGGGCTGCGGAAGAGCTGAAAATTATTCATGGCAGCGAGGAATATAAATATCTATGTTCTAATGTCAAATTGATGAGGTTGTATGAATTAGAAAGAATGATATTTCAACAAGAAGATTTACTTCAATTGCTAACGAATAATAGACAGAATGAGAGCAAGTGGTTTGATTATTCATTTATAAATGATCATGAAAAGCATGATAGGGGAGTAGTTAAAGAAATCTCACAAACAAGCGAGAATATGCAAAAGGTTTTAATAGAATTCATAGATGAATTAGTTAAAGAAGGTCTCATATCACGATGATAAGCAAAAAAGCCATAATTCCAGCCATTGGGAATTATGGCCCTTTTAATATGCACCAAGAAGACATAAGAGAAAAAATCAGTGACAAGATATTTGAATATAGAAGAGACTTGTCACTGTTATGTTCTCATTAAAAGTATTTTAATTAGGGAAAGTAAACCGCAAACCTGTTGCATGTTTATAGTGAATAATTCTGTAAATCTATAATTTTTTTGGTTAAGATTTTCTTGTTCCAATCAATACCTAAAAAAGTTTAGACTTTCTTGTCTTAATCGTTTGGAACTTCATGTCCTTGTTGTAAAAAGACATGAAAGTCTAAACTTTTTGAACATAGGACAAAAAACTCTAAACTACTTAACCAGTAATGTTCGAGGGCTTTTTTTCCAAAGTACGAAAGATAAGAACGCGAGCTTAAAGAATTTATTTCAGAAGAAGATAAGAACACATCTTGGCTATTTTCAAGACATGAAGAATTTATTAAAGAAATAAAAAGTATAAATGAATTAGTTGCTGTATCAAAACAAGCTTTTTAATGAACGGATTTATCTTCGTAACAAAATTAATATTAATATAATATGATTTTAAAATTAATGTAATGTTTTCTGCTTATTATTAAAGCAGGGGGTGTTAATATGACTGTAAGCATGTTTTTTGTTAAACTTATTTCTGAAATTGTAGCGTGTGCATGCGTAGTACCTGCTATTGATGGAATCTTTAATAAAATTGAAGAATATGTAGGCTAAAGCATCCATAGCGGTGCTTTTTGGTTATATAAGGTAATATCATATAGGAGTAGAAGCCATGCATATGATAAAAAAGAACAATTCCCGTAGGAGTCCTGATTGCTCATTGAAATATGACCCATATTTGCACCAGAACCGGTTAAAATATAGGTTGTTCAGTTGGAGAAAGGAACTTTATGGTATCACTTTAGCAAATTTATTTATATAATTATATTATATAAATAAATAGTTTTAGAAAGGTAAGTGAATATTATAATTAATTTCGAACCATTTAATCCAACAATAAATGACATAGCGATCAAACTTGCTATGGTACTGTTTATACCGTTATTCTTAGCATTGCTTATCAAAGTTATACTTATGAAATTTACGAGAGAATCGATTGCTGGCAGACTAGCATATCTATCTTGTCTATTTTTTATGTACTATGTATTTAAATTTGTTACAGAGTAGAAATATATCTTAGGATGTCATTTCTTTATTAATAACAGTTCTGTATATCTATAAAATTTTGGTTTATATTTTCTTGTCCAATCAAGTTCCAATAATGAAAGTTTATACTTTCTTGTCTAAATAGTTCCTAGTTTCATAGTGTAAAATGCTGAACTATTAACGGATACAGTTCATTTAGTACCTATTTTCTTGTCCACATATCAAGACAAGAAAATGGGTACTTTTTTAAATTAAGACACCAAAGTGGATACTTTTTAGAGATAGCAAAACAGGCAACTAAATTTGTTATAATTGATAAATATTACATTTGAATATTTGGAGGAATTGAATTTTGAACAAGAAATTATTAGCAGCTCTAACATGTAGTACTTTATTTATGGGGATGACAGCGTGTGAATCTAATGATACTGCTAGCACAGCGGAAAAGTCAAAGCAATACACAGAAAAAAGCTACAAAAGAAGAGGTATCGGTAAAAGAAATAAATACAACTATTAATGCTGGGTCCTATAAATATAGTCCTAATGGTTTAAATAATGAGCATTTCCTAATTTATGATAATGCAAAATTCGAAGATGATTTTGATGGACTTAAAGTATCTATAAACCAACTATCTTTAACAAATAAAGAAAAAGTTTTGGACGGAAATGATATTGGTTCTATTCGTATAGCCTTTACAATTGAGAACACCTCAAGTTCTACTTTTACTCTTAACTTTAATGACGTACATGGTACTACTGATCAGGGCGAACTAACTAATACATTTAATGCTGCCAAACCAGCTCGTTTACACCCTACTTTAAAAATTGACGATACAATGGATAATAAAGTTGTATTTAAAAACTACGGCACCCAAGATTTAGAATCAATAAACTGGATTGATTTTACTTTTGAAATCCAGAAACAAAGTCCAGAACTAACAATTGTAAAAACTCGAAAATATAAAATTCGATTCAATATAGATCAGCATTATACAGGGACTACAACTAAACAAGAACAGCCTCAATCTTCTTCAAATGCGGATGCTGTTACATACAAAAATGAAATTAAACCTAAAATTGATTCCATGATAAAAGAGTTTAATGATATATGGAATCAAGAAGTAAAATCAGTTTTCAATAAAGAGGATGAAACTCCAGCAACAGTAGATCAAAATACTTTACAAAAACAAATGGAGCTTGTATCAGCTAAATACAGAGAATTGTCAAAAGAGAATATTAACTTTAATGCCTCTGATAAAATAAATGATCCTGTTCTAAAAGACAAAATAAATAAATTTAGAGAAGAATTTGGTGCTGCGGCAAATTATAGAGAAAATGCAGCAAATGCTATATTGCAAGGAATACGAGGTGTAGCTCCAATGGAAGACAGAATGAAAGAAGCACGAAAATCCCGTCAACTTTCTGAACAAAAGTTTAGTAACGCTTCAACTAATTTAACTGAATTTGAAACAAAGTTAACTAGTAAATAGTATAAAAAAGAGAGCTATGCTTTCTTTTTTACTTTACAGTAAAACCTAATTAACTGTGAAGTTCAACTAAAATTTAATTTAATTCTACATAAGTAACAAAAGGCATTTATGAAGTATCTACTTTCATGCCTAAAAAGTATCCATTTTCATGTCCCTGTATAACAACAATAGGGGGGATATAACCTGCATCTTGTCAAGTGTTCGTTAAATTCACATTTAACGAACACTTGGAAGGTGATAATATTTATATATGTTATAATATATAATGATTTTTAAATTTGAAATCCCAATACTTTTACGACTATCTCATAATAAAGGAGCTACTTAAATGAATGTACATATTATAAAAAGAGATATTGAACAAGATATCACCATTAACCGTCAAAGAATTATTATCGCCAAGCAATATATTATGAGTCAAGAAGGAGTTATTGATACTGTGGCTTTACTTGACACATTTACAAAATCTCAGGGATATCCAGTGCCAAGTCAAGTAGTTATTCATGAGAGTATCTCCATTGAAGACCAAATAAAACAAGCCAGCGGTTACTTATCGTGGTATATGGCTTTCTCAACAGCTGCTTTAGAATTAATAAATTCTTGTTGTTTAATCCCAATAAGTCAACAAACTTACCCTATTGATAATTCTCTTCGAATTACATATACAACAGTTACTACAAACTCGGGCGGAGGTATGACAAGTGCATGGTCCTTTAATGATTATATGATTCCGATACCAATCAGAATTAGAAAGACACTTATTCCTCAAGAAGAACAGGTATTTACCCTTTTTGATACGGATTTATTCATATCTAACTTGGATATAGGAAATGCACATAATGATGTTGTAGAAGCTCTTCATGACACTATCAATTGTTTTAAAAGGGAATTATATCGCCCCTCTCTTACTATGCTAGGAAAAGCTGTAGAAGGTGCCTGGATTGAACTTGGTATTTCTCTAATTGATTATGCAATTTCTATTCAAAAAGATGTAGACAGAAATTCACAATTGAAAGAAAAATTAATGGGACCTGATAGTTTTGCTTTTAAAGTAGAAAAAGTAATTGATCTTTATACGAGTCACTATAGAGATTGGTTTAACCAAATACGAATAGAAACCAATATCCAACCTCCTTCACTAAGGTCTATTAAAGTTTGGACTGATATAGTAAGAGAATCTAGAAATGCAATTCACTTTGGAGCAACAGTTAATAGTGAAAATAATTATGAAAAAACGTCCATGCTACTTCTAGCATCGATAAGCCATTTTAAGACCCTATATTTCTTAAAACAGGCTGCTAACACACATACATCTAGTTGAATTAGATAACAAAATATATATATCGACTATTACTATTCGTTAAAAATGTATTTAACGTGAAGAATAGAAGAAAGTATTTTTCTATTCTTCATATATAATCAAATTTTCAAGCATGAAAGGATGCTAATTACTATGAATTCTAATTTTGTAGATATTGTTGGGTATCAATTTGAAAAAGTTCATACAGCTGCTATAAAATGGTTGTTAGATTCTAATAATACTTTGATTGAGCACAACGAAAAATTTAATGTGCTTCGCAATATATATTATGTGCAATATCTTCATCCCTTTCAAAAGTTCAGATATTAAGTCCATACAGTGTAAAACAGAAGTTTCTATCGGCAAAGGAAAACGAGTGGATTTTGTCGTTGAAATATTACTTAAAAGTGGAGACGAAAAATATATAGTAATTGAAATGAAGGTTGATACTATAGCGAATAAAGACCAACTTGAAGCAACCTATAATGGTTTTCACGGGAGAGAAAACGCTATATTTGTTCTTTTTCTATTTGGCTCTTCTCAAATATGTCAGATCCCTAAACATAGGCACTTTAATACTTTCCTTTTAAATGACATCGTATCTGTATTTAACAATTTTAATTGTAATCACTATATTTACACGGATTGGATAGAATCTTTGCAAAAAGAGCTAAAAAGAAGTCAAGCTATTAAGGATGTATTACCTACTTCAACTCATATTAAAAACAAGGATTACTGGCGAGAAAATGGATATCGAACTCATTTTACGGCATTTTATTACCTTTACAATCATCTAAAATCCAATTCAAAAAACGAAATTGACTGGAATATTTACAGTGGTAATAATAATCCGATTATGAATTGGGAACCAGGATGGCTAGATAAAACCATTTCTGATAAAAAAATAACATTCTATTGGGAATTTAATTATGAAGAGCTTATCTTAAAAGTTAAATTACCAATAGAAGAATATCTTTCAGGTCAAGAATTACAGCAATTAAAAACGAACATTATTTCAATAGTTTCTAATGTCCCCACGATTCAAGGAAATAGAGTTCGTATGCAACCAAATCCCAAAATATATAACTCTCTTTATAAATGGAAGTTCAATTTTTTAGAGGATAATTTTGAAAAGATAATGAAGGATACTGAATTTATTATCGAAAATATACATCCCCTATTAGAGACATCAAATTGGGAATTAAGGTAATATAATTCAGTATTATTCAATCCGTTCACAAGATATCAAACTGTTCGTTAAAAGTGTATTTAACGTAAACAATAATTTTAGGAATTTAAACTCTATATTTTTTACATAATAAATTTCGAAATTAAGTAAATTTGTCACAGTTTTTAAATCCTCTCCTCTTATCAAGAATAAATAATAAAAGTTCAGCAATTTTGCATTGCTGAACTTTTATTATTTATTCTTTCCTATTCTGCCTAAACTATCTTTAATAGTTGTTTCCCCAAGTTGAGTGTATAACAAAGCGGTATCTTGACTGGTATGTCCAAGTTGCTGCATCACTTGTAACGAGTCTTTCTCTTCCATATATAATTTATTTGCTAATGTATGTCTTAATTTATGAGGAGACATTCTTTTTCCATAAGCTTTAGTATATTTTTCTACTATATCTTGGATTGCCCTAACCGAAAGAGGCTGTGCGGTATGTTTATACTTCGATAAAAACACATTTTTTAATTCTTTCCCTGGAGCGTATTTGTTATCTCTAATTTCCATGAATTTTTCAAGATCATTTAATGCAATTGGAGTAATCCATACAGAGTCTTCTTTGTTTCCTTTTCGAATTACATCAATTAGCCTTTCTTTTAAGTTTATATCTTCCATACGAAGATCGGCCAATTCACTTACACGAATACCGCTACCAAGAAAAAGTGAGAGGATAGCTACATCCCGATCTTTATCCCTTAGGAAATAGAACAACTGATGTTTTGTTAAAGATTTTTCATGTTCGAACTTAATGTAATTCAAAAACTCTTGATCGTCATCATTATGGAATATTTTTGATCTCATACGTTTTGCACGAGCATTTAATGTTTCTTTATCTTTATGTATTTCAATTTTAGCCATTACATTTCTATAAAAATAGCATTCTCCATCTTCATTCTCTGATAGGGAGGTGAGGTACTTAAATAAAGACTTTAAGGCCGAAATTTTTCTGTTAACAGAGGAATTCTGCATGTTTTGCTGTAGTTTTAGAAATCTCATAAAGTTCTCAACATCTTTTTTCTTTAAATTCTCCAAATCAGAGAAGGATATGTCCTTAATAGGTTTAAATTCAATAATTTGTTCAGATAATAGCCAATTAAAGAAGACTCTAAAATCATATACATAATTCAGTAGGGTGGAGGGAGAGGCATCATGCAATTCTTTGTACTCCACAAATTCTTCTATGTAAAAGGGCATTTCATTTAAATTCTCGTATAATTTCTTACGATGTACGGATTTTTGACGTTGTTTACTGTAATCCATAAAAATCACCTCATATATACTATAACAGAAAAGATACTCGAACACAAGTTCGCATTAAATTCAATTTTTACACAAACTTATTTACATAATTAAATTATGAGATGCTAATAATACTCAATAGTGAATGGAATAATGTATTTACGCAAATAAAAGTTATAGATAATTAAGCGAGAAATTTGTATTTGACCATAAATATTAGTGCAAAACTACATATAAACGTATGTAAAATAAAACAAATTTGATATATAAATTTATACAAAAGATCAATACATGAATATAGTTTAAAAATTCTTTATAAAAATATAAATTGGTTTATATAATCATAATTATGAGGATTTAATTAGATCAACGTGAGAAAAATCTTATAAAGTAAAATGTAATTTACTATAAAAATTAGTTATGAGTTACTCAAAATTTAATAATTTCTATATAAAGTATGAATTATATAGGTACACACAAAAAGACTAAGATACATGCAACTAAGCTCGAAATCTCTAGATACTGTTATTATAGTTTCATTTAAACTCCTTATTGTTCGTAAAATTGGTATTTCGTGCGAAGTTGTGAAGTGTTTGTTTTTCCCCTTTTTTATAATTCTTTTATGTTCATCCAACAAAATGCATCCTGCACCTTTCATCAGTATGAATATCTTTTAGTTGCAGATTCTTTCACCTATACATTTTAATTTTGATTACATGGTTGCTTATTGGGTATAGCTAGCATATAAATACATGTTAAAAAAATTTCAATGCAATACGGGTAACTTTAACCACTTAAGACTAAATAGGTTGTGCTTTACCCAAAACTTAATTGTTTTTATATTGAAAGAGAATGTTTCTTATAATCCTGTAAAAAGTATTCTTTATTGTACTTTGTTTATGTGAACATACAGTGATTTTTAATTCTAATACAAATTTTAAAATATAACTTCGCAATTTCCCCTTCCGTCTCAATAAGATAAGAATTCTTTTCATTTTGAGACGGATTTTACTCCTTTTTTCAAGGTACGTGAAATTTTACCATCTCATTGTTGAATAAGGGAACGATGACTACAATACAGCCCCCACCACACTATTAGTTATTGTTCCGTTATCCATTCATTTCTTCTTCTTCTGCAATAGCAATTTTGTTCACTTTTTCGATACATTTATGAAACATTCATGTGTTATCTTCAGTAAGTCCTTTTAAAAACAGAAAGATTTATTATGTAAAAAAACCTAGTCCCCTCTAGGGTTTTTTACGTTCAAATAACGCTTTAGTTTAATAAAAACCAATTAACTATAATTTGAAGAATCGGAAACATTTACTCAATGTTTTTTCTGAATACTCATGCTATTATTTATGTGCTGGTGTTCACCATCCCAAGAACTCAGTAATTTCATCCACAGACTCAACTCTCACCCTTTTGAGAGTTGAGTTTTTATTTATATGATTATCCCCATCCCCTCTTCATATTTGTACAAAATTCAAATTTTGTTTTAATCCAATATTTCAATTACATGTAAAAGTTACGTAAAGATTGCTACGATTCAATCCTTCCACCCTAGAAACGTTATATAATGAAATCGCAAACATCAGGTTTGTACCTTTCTGTACGACATAACTCTTTGCTAGGAGAAATCCTAGCCTTTTTTTATTTCGTGCCTGTCGATCCTAAACCACCAACGCCACACTCACTAATCGATAGCTCACCCACCTCGACAAAAAAAGCTGTTTCTACTGGCGCTATAACGCCTTGTGCTATTCGAGTGCCTCTTTCGATATCCCGGTCATAGCGGTATACTCGTTCCTGAAGTCTTATTCTACTAATACCGTTTGATTGAGCCTTTTATAATGCTCGTCCAAGATAAAGAAGTTCATTGCCATTCCCCTTTCTTAATCCAGATCCATAATCTCCGCTAACGTCCTTGTACTTACCACCGTTTTTATAATTTGGATTCTTCCATGCTTTGCTATTGCATCGCTCTTTGCATCATCTTCACTTTCCGCCTCAAACCAATCTATTTTCTGTTTCTCATCCTAATCAAAGAAATGAACTTCGAACGTAGGCGTTATAGCGTTATGACAATTACTACATAGAAATTTTTCGGAAGTACTAGTTGCTGTATAGTCAAAACTTCCTATCACATCCTCAAATGAAAGTTGTCCGCTTTTCATGCTACGATTCCTGATTTCTCTTCCTGCTGCATACGATGAATTTCCATTAACCTTGCCTACCATCAAAAACATCGAATAGCACCCTATTAATGAAGTTTGTTGCTTTTGTATTGGCATCTAATGCACCTAATTCTGCTCCTAAATCATCTACTATTAATATCTCCGCTCTTACTAGGCTCCGAATAATTACATCCTCAGTTAATGTGATGTGGAATCTTTACTGAATGTACTTTTAATCTTCCGTAGTAATTCACCGACTATAACAAAGACAACTGACTTCCCTGCTCCTGCAAGTTGATCTGCAATAGCATAAGCAAGGTGTGTTTTCCCTGCACCGCAATTCCCGGCCATAATCGTGTTAAATACCTTCTCATTGAGATAATCTGTTGCGATAACCTTTGCAAGTTCAAGTTTCTTTTCTCCTTCCTCGCTAATAGGTTGGTAATTATCAGAGTTAGCTTTTTTAATATTGCTATCGGCAATCATACTTTGCTAGTGGAATAAGAACTTCTTCTCGTTCGCTTTATCCGCATCGTATTTCTCTTGTTCTTGTTGTTGAAGCTTCTTACTTTCGTTTTCAAGGAAGCATCGAGGGCATACAACTTGTCCACGGAACTTCATCTTATTCATGCCATGTGTATCACACACATCAGAATCCATAGTCATATTCACCTTTTTGGCTATATCGGTTGGTAGTGCTGCTGCCGCTCTCTGCATTGTTCTTCGCTCCTTTATTTCGTTGGTATTCAGCTTCTAATGCTTCCATATCATTTAAAGTCTTCACGTTTTTGTTAGCCCACTGTTTTAAGATGCCTTCAGCGTAATTCCATTTCGCTTGTTTCTTTAATGCACGTTCCATAGATGCTATAACAAGTTCTTCGCTTGTATCTTTAATCCACTGTTCTATGCTATCTGCCATGAATGGATTTAATATTCCGATGTTACTTTTGTAGAATGAGAAGGGATTCTTACTACTACTATTTTTTGTTAAATTAGTATTGTTAAGATTAGTATTGTTAGTGTTTCCCTCAGACACTACTGGTTCCCGTGAGACACTAGGGGTAGGTAGTACGTAATAGATATTTGATAAGTTATTTCCTTGTTCGTCTTTCCTGTTAACTTTCTGAATGTATCCTTTTTCTTCTAATGACTTGATGCATTAAACAATTTTCTTCCTTCCACAACTAACCTTTTCAGTTAAATTTCCATGTTATATATACTCATATAAATTCATTAATATGCAATATTACATATTAGGTTCCTGTATCTTCATGATATTAATATATTTTTGATACTTTTATCTTCATATTTAGAAAGGAATACTATTGTACGTTGAAAAGGCGGAGTCTCTTTGAAGACTTCGCCGTTGTTTATATAGGGCATGAATGGTCTCGGTACCTTTTATCGTACGTGAATTTTGAAATCCTGCAGATTTAGCAAAACGTCTCTTGACATGCCTATGATCCTGGTCAATAAGATAGCTGAAATTTTTGATTCTACAATGGATTGTAGTTTGATAAACCGAGAGACCCTTTAGAATAGAAATCACTTTTGACACAAAACAATGATTTTATATGGTGTAGTTTGAGCTGGTATACTCATTGTTGTAAAACTATAAATAGCTATTAAATTTCGATTTACAAGATTACCTGTAAAGAATTGACCATTTGTTAATAAAATTTGAGTAGAAGGAGAAATATTTAATTTTAATTTTCCATCGCTACTCTCCAACTGTTCATTAAAATAGTCTACTTTTACATTTTGATGCGGTGTATATTTTGCCATAACAATCGCTTGAAATTGTGGTGGGAAAATAAGAGGAGCAGGAGCGTTGGCATCGTAAAACCCAGTTACTTTATCTCCTACTACTACCGTTGCATAGTCGATAAAATACGTATTTGGTTTCACTACAAAATTTATTAGATTCCCATAACCATTATCTACGGACATTAATTTATTACATCCTATATCTTCGTTTGACCCTGTTACAAAATCGTTAATCATAGTTATTGTACCATCAAATAATTGGAATTTTTTCATTCAAATACCTCTTTTGTTTATATAATTAAACCCCTATCGTTACTCTATAATTTTTAAAAACATGTAAATGAAATAATCCTTCTCGTATCAATTCCAAAAATAGCCCAAAACCTACCGTTCCATCTAAAACCAGCAACAGACCTTGGTCCTACAAAAATTGGGAAATACCAAAATTGTTCACCATTACTAAGCCATATATAAGTATTTCGAAATAAACATAATGAAATTGCTCCGGGATCAACAGCAAATGGTGAAGCAGTTGATTGTTGAGGAATAAATGATGGGGGAGGAGATGTTGGAGCTTGTGAACTTTGCTGTCCTGGAAAACTTGGTACACCTGGAAAACCTGGAATCTGAGGACCAGAGAATTGACGATCGAAGTATTGATCATAATTTATATAAGGAAAATATATTGAATCATTATACATTTAAAAACCACCTCTTTATTTTTAAAACCTTCTAAATTATTAATATGTAATATTGTTCGTATAGGAAGCTTATTCGCTTCCTATACGAACAATATTTTAAACAGGAAAGTATACCTATACCCTTTTTTTTCGGTATGGGTAATGGAAATTCTAGTGTCATCTTTGCTACTACACACTGTTACCAATCAAACATACACAATGTAGAAATGAACCATAAAAATTTCTTCATCGTATGCCCCCTCTCTTCTTGTTTTTCTTCCTCTACATTATAAGGGGATTGGAATCATTGTTGGAAAAACGATCGATTTCTATGATTTAGCAACGATTTATGTATAAATCCATTGCTTAACTCCTCCACTCTTTCAAACGGGCTTTTTATGATATGTATGCAGGATTCCCCCTTACATGTAACGAAATCCCAATAGGGAAACATTCCACTAATTACCATACCCATTTCATACCATTACATTTTGGGAGTTAAACAGGATGAAAAAAAAGAAGTTACAAAAATCAGCACTTTCTTTTACCCTACTCTTTTCTTTAGGTGTTTCTTCTTTTCCGCTTACAACAGCTATTCATGGGGATACACAAGGGGCACAAACTGCAGAAAAGAAACAAGTCTCATTAACGGAGCGTACGTCTTTATTTTTTGCATATCTCCAACAAGGTAAATATGCAGAGGCACTCCAGTTGACGTCTGCAGCTTTTCAATCCAAATTTACGGCAAAGATATTACAAAGCTGGTGGACACAAAGTGGCGGGAGCAGAATTACAAGCATGGGAACACTTGTTATAAAAGAACGAAACTTAGTCCATCAAACGGTTGAAATTCCAGGAGCTATCGAAGGAACTACTATTCTACTACTCCTTAAATTCACGCCTGCCGGCAAAGTTGATGAGATTGGCGTAAGGAAGGCTCCAGAGAAATCTTATACCATCCCGCATCCTAGCTATGACCAACCTGATTCCTACCAAGAACGAGAAATCGTCATTGGAAATGCTACATACCCGTTACCAGCCACATTAACGGTTCCAAAACATAAACCTGGCGAAAAAGTACCTGTTGTTGTTCTTGTTCACGGTTCTGGTCCGCAAGGTCGTGACAGTACATTTATGGGAGCTAAAATCTTTAAAGACCTTGCAGCTGGTCTTTCATCCATCGGTATCGCAGTGTTACGTTCCTTAGAACACGGTTTTAAAATGAGTACAGAACCTGTAACGTTAGACCGAGATACTACAGATGATGCCATATATGCAGCAAAATCAGCAGCGCAGCAGGAAGGCATTGACCCAGATTCTCGGACATAGCCAAGGTGCCGGCACCATGCCTCGCATACTAAGCAAAGCACCTTCATCACTTGTAAAAGGAAGTATTTTAATGGCACCACCTGCACGTCCGTTTACTGACATGCTCCTTGATCAGTATCAGTACCTCGGAGCACCTAAGGAATATATTGATGAAATAAAAAAACAATTCGCTTACATTGAGGCCCCTACTTTTGATCCAAATCACCCACCAGCTGGTTATAATTATCTTTCTCCACATTTCATGTATGATGTAACTCGTTGGCGTCCAGTTGAGGAAGCGAAATCACGAAAAGAGCCATTACTGATTCTGCAAGGCGCACGTGATTATCAAGTAACAGTAAAAGACGAGTTTACGAAATGGCAAGAAGGGCTTTCAAGCCGCAGTAATGTTCATTTCAAAGAATATCCGAAATTGAATCACTTCTTCACGGAGGGCGACGGGGAATTAAGTCACCCTAGTGAACACGAAGTCCCTTCCAATGTTCCTGCGTATATCATCAAGGACATCGCTACATGGGTCAATGAGACAAAGAAATAAGAAAACAACAAAAGCCATCATGCAATCATCATTGCGTGATGGCTTTTTTAATATAAATGATTCCATACACGTGATACTGACATATCTATTACTCTCTTTATTGTTTCAAAAGAGCAAATAAGATGCCACCTCTTTTGAGAGAAATAGCATCTTTTTTTAATATGAGATTAAATTATTGATTGTAATAACTATTGTTCACACATTATGAACGAGTAAATTGAAGAATTAACAGCTTAGACTCTTTCACTTTAGGATCAGAGTCTAAAATATATCCAATTTCATCATTTTTTCGGTCGGAAGTATGCTGACTAATTTGGAAACTGCCTGGTGATTTTTTTGTAACCATTAAACTATGCCATTTACGGCCAGTCACATCACTTCGATATTGAATAACGTCCCCAACATTCGCATTCCCTTCTAATGCTTTTGGGCTATAAGTCTCATAGGTTGGTACTCTAGAAGACCAGTAAGTATAAAAGTTTTCAACTACAGTCCAAGTATGTGAAGCTTTATGTACTACACGATTTCCATTCGCATTCGGCATAAATACACTGTACCAATATGTATTACCTGGTAATAAATCAGGAGATGTGAATGAAATGTTACTTGCCTTATTCATACCTTTACCACCCGCATTAACAGCTTGTGAAACGAAATTCGTACAATCTCCACCGCCACCCGTAATTCCAAGGCTATAATCGCCAAAGCTAGGATTCCGTCCCTTTGCCCATTTTACTGCATAACTAGCAGCTGCACTTCCACTATATCCTGAACTTGCTGCAGCCATTTTTGGTGCTCGTTGCATTTGTTCGATTTTTGCAGATGCTTCTTTTGCTTGTACTTCTTCTTTAATTTGTCCAATTGTTTTCTGCGCCACAGGTTTCATGCTAAATTCTTTCGGACTAGACTTAGCCTGTAAAGAATTCGTTTTTGACGTATCTGTAGTAGTCGGCGCATTTAAGGATTTTTCATGTATATATTCTGCTGCATATCCTAAAATTTGCTTATATTGAGGATGTTTCTCCAATTCTTTATCCTCTTGATACATTAATTGATTAAATAGATAAGCATAAAACTCTTCACTGTTCACTTTAAACGTAAGATTGTGCACTTTTAAATATTCGAATAAAACGCTTTCAATTTCACCTAACGTATAATCTTCTACTTTTTTCTCTTCTGCGCTTGCAACAGACATTTGGCTGCATAACAAACCAAGTGATAATGTAGCACCAACTAAATTCTTTCTTAATTCCATAAAATTTCCCTACTTTCTGAATATTTATATAACTCCCATTTATGATATAATGATTCCAGGTGGAAGTAAAGAGTTATTTTCCTAAAATTTTATAAAACAGGAAATAAAAGGAGATGAAGCTTAGTGAAATGGAAGGTACCTTTGACAATACTAGTCGTAGTTATTATTGGAATTATCATTTATTATAATCGGACTGTTGAATCAAAAATACAGGGATTTCCTGTACCTGCTCGTGCAGAATATGTGTATCAAGAAGAGCATAAGGATTATGAATACAATGGAACATGCTTTTCAAACGGTTTACCTTTTGATTATCAGTTAGGAATATGGTTTGCCGGATGGAAAACACAGAAAGCAGACGGCGCAATGATTACATATAAAAAGGATGATAGAGTTGTAGTTTTAGTACTAGGCGGAAATGCCATTTATATTTACGAAGAAGGAAAAACTCAATAGGATAGGTTTCTGAATATACGTAATTTTTGTTCAGTTACTATCAGTTTATCCAATGTAATATCCTATAAAATAAATAAAAAGCCGTTCTTTCTTAAAAATCATAGAAAGAATGGATTTTTTGTATGTCTACGTTTTGTATTTATTTGACTAAATTATTTTCTACATAAGAATAAATAATATACATATTGATTAGAATCAATAAATCACAGCTAATTGAACTCCCCCCTTTCGTTTAAAACATTCTACCTGAACTTGATAAATTAAAGAAAGTTTACCTAGAAACTGACTTGTAAATCCTCAAAAAACACCATAAAATGAAGAGATGACTGATGGATAATTTATATACATATATAATTAAATAGGATCAGGATACTTCTATAAGAGATGGAAATATAGATACTAAATTATAGAGTGAAAAGGAAAGAGGTGGAATTTATTTGTACAGAAACTTGTTGAATTTTTCATTATATTGTATTCTAAGTCTTTTTATATATTTAACAACTTATTTCATAGCTATAAAACCTGCTATTATTACTGCAACGTCTATAGATTATAATAGGCTGCAATTTTTGGGGCTGTTACTTCTACTCATATTATTTTCTATGACATATGGTTTAATAATAAAAAAAATAATTCGTTATAATTCTAGATCTTCCCATTCTATTGCAAATGAAGTATGTTAAGTATGTAAATACAAGTTCATTTACTCAAATTATTATTCTTCTAACTTGTAAAACTATTAATACAAGAAAATCAGAATACGATTTAGACAAATATATTGCACAAGTAAGCATTTATGGCGAACTTAGGAGTCCTCCCAATTCAGGACGACTCCTATATTTTTTATAACTGAATTCAATTTTATTAACTGAATTTTGTATGTTAAATCCCTATTACTATTCAAAGTACTTATTTGATATAGATTGAAGTTCGCATCGTATTAAATGGAGCGTTAATAGATGTTTTTTGATATTCAAATGTTCCTTGCTGATGCCCAGAAGCATCCCACTTATAATACCAGCCAACAATTGGTTTTCCACCAATTATAGTAGAGCCAATACTTTTCACATTAGAACCATTCATTTTCGCAAATGGGTTTTGGCCATATCCCATTTCCTTCGTAGTAATATATAAATATTTTCCCCCGTGATCACGTGTTGTGCTAAAACTGTTTGGATTAATCATTTCTACTCCGCCCTGCTCAGACTCTACTTGTACGACATTTAGTGAAGTAAGTGGTGCTGCAGGTCCAGCAGAAGCTTCTGTTGCCATTCCAAATCCGACAAACGCAGTTACAGCTAACGATGAAATACCAAGTGCTGCTTTTTTAAACATAAAAACATCCCCTTCCATCTATTCTTTTCTCTTTCATTGCCAATATAATTCTATTACTTCTATAAGTATATAGTTTGAAACTATAGAAATATTAGTGGGAATATTCTATCTTATGTTTCTGCAGTTATATGATCTATTCAGATACACTTCTAACCTATGAACCTAGTTGGTTTTTGTTTTGATTCATCCGTCCATGCCTTAGTATGACCATTATCACTAGAGGCATACCACAGGATGAAGAAAGAAACGAGAGAAAAAATTTTTTGGATGTATTGGATCAGAAAAGGATTGATGATGCAAGATTGCATTTTTTATTTAGATATATTGATGTACAATTAAATAGAACTGCTTAACATTTTTCGTTAAAGATAGTCTTTAAACCTCTAACTACCTAGTGAACTCAAGTAAACGCATCTTAAGTCATTTTAAGAGGTATAAAAAAAACCTTATTTGCTATAAGGTTTTTTTATACTTGGGGTACCGTTACACATCCATCAACTTAAGAATTTTATAACACCCTAAAACGAGGAAATTGACATCTTCATGTGAAAATGTACAATTCCCTCGTTTTGGGGGTATTTGTATTTCTTAGCTTGAGCTCAATGTGGTGCTACCCAAAAATCACATAACATATCGTTTCATTTTGATGTTAAAATATAAAAAGAGGAGGTGTAAAATCATGAATAAACTTTTAGGTTTCTTGTTTGTTGCGGCTGGCATATGCTTTCTCATGTTAACTTTGACAATGAAAGTTCAGAATACTGCATGGGCTGTAATGTTAGGAGTCAGCATTGTATCTAATATAGCAGGGACAACCTTATTGTTCAGATACATTAGTGAGTATAAGAAACAAGCATTTTGATTGTTTTTGCATTGTTGAAAAAAACAAACTTCTCTCCGAAGGGAGAGGAGTTTGCTCTACTATTAAAAATTAGCTTCCTATAACGAATTTTATGTAAATAATCCGTCCATATGATGATGGGTGGCCTATTGTGTATTCGTTAAAACTTATGTCTTAATGAGACACGATGTAGGAATTATGAGAGAGAAACGGCTTAAAAATAAGATTTATATTAGACCTTGTTTACGTATTCATGGATCTACAGACACATTGGAACACTTAAAATATCCTGTAGCATCAGAAACGTTGTATTCGTTTGATTTAGGTTTTCATGACGCTGAAGAATTTGAAGAGACCCACCAACGGGAATAGGTGGGTCATTAGGGTACTACTATCTCATTGCACAAAAGGGACTTTGTATTAACATAATAGCATATTCTTAAACTTCTTATATTGAGAAAAAAGAAAAGACACCCTAAGGTGCCTTCCTCCGACTTGAACCACTTTAATTTTAACAATATGTATTGGACTCCCATCCAAATATTATTTTACCACGTTAAGTAATGTTGTGCATTGAGAAATACGGTACATCTCTTTATTTAAACTCAAAAAGCCCTAGGGGGACTAGGACTTTTTGACAGAATGAAAATGATACAAAAAAGGACTTTTATAACGTAACATATGAATGTTTCATAAATGTATCATAAAAGTGAACAAATTCTATATTTTATTAGAATTTATTTTATTTGATTCTTTTCCCTCAACCATCTTGCCTAGTTTATCTGGCCATGTTAATCCGGGAGCTTTTATCATAGCTTTAATAATATTAATGTCTGGCGCTCCATTATATAGCATACTATCAATCGTTTTACCGTCTCTTCTTAGTTCACACTAACCCACTTTGCTTCTGATGTAGTATCTTCAGCTTTTGTGTAATAAAATGGACAAGATTTTCTTCGCCTTGGGCATAAAGTGTATTATAACCCTTTTAAATTAATATGAGTCTATTCCCTACACATTGAGATTAGAAGTTGCGTAAGGAAGCTTTTCTTTTTTCCAAGCCAGAAATCCTCCCTTTAAATTCACTACTTCTTTTATACCAGCTCTTTGTAAAATACTAGCTGCTATAGCGGAACGCAATCCGGTTCGACATTGTAAAACTAATGGGCAATCTTTTGGTATGCAATCTAGCTGCTTAAATAGATTTCCTAGGGGGATATGTATTGCATCATGAAGATGTCCTTCCTCCCACTCTTTTTTACTACGTACATCGATAACCTTAACACTACCATCCTTTATATGCGGATGTAATTCAATCGATGTTTTTTCTTTATAACTTTCAAATCTATCAAGTCTTTGTATTACTTGTAAGGGTGCAAAAGCAAGAATATTATCTAGCCCAATAGATTCAAAGTCTCTAATAACCTCCTCCACTTTAAACTTTTTCTCATCTAGAATGATTAAAGTTTCTGTTTTATAATCTAGTAACCATCCACACCAAGTTGTGAATGAATTGTTATACGGTATGTTAATTGATTTCTCCATGTGACCAGAAGCAAAACTTTCTACATCCCTTATATCAACTATTTGCTGAACGCTCCTTATAACTTCTTGAAGTTCTTCTACTGTATTAATAGTAAAAACTTCTCTCTTATTACGAATTGGAGGACCGTACTTATTTAAATTCTTCATTAATGAAAAATACTTTGGAGGCTCTGGCTGTCCCGTCAATAAAGTCGATACAAAATCACTTTCTTCATTACACTGAAATGCCCAATTAAACATCTTTTCATAACCTAATGTAGAAGTGGGAATTGCTCCTAATGCTTTTCCACATGCGCTTCCTGCACCATGTGATGGCCATATCTGCAAATAGTCAGGAAGTATTTTTATTTTTTGTATAGAATTAAATAATTGTTTCGCTCCTATTTTTGCAGTATCTTTCATACCTACAGCGGTTTCTAATAAGTCCGGCCTTCCTATATCTCCTACAAAAATAAAATCACCTGTGAATACTCCTATCGGCTTATCATTCGTATAATTATTTTGACTTGTATCAGTTACTAAAAAAGAAATACTTTCAGGCGTATGCCCTGGCGTGTGCATTACATTAAATTTTATATGACCTACTTTAAACTCTGAGCCCTCTCTAACTAATTTGTATCGGCCTTCGTTAAGATATTGATATTTCCAATCACAATCTCCTTCATCAGATACATATAAATTGGCATGATAAAGAGTAGAAAGTTCTCTAGACCCAGAAAGAAAATCTGCATGAATGTGTGTTTCAGCCGCAGCTATTACTTCCATCCCCTCTTTCTTAGCAAATTCTATATATTGTTCTATATAGCGACTCGGATCGATTACAATTGCTACGCCTTCCTTCTGACAACCAACTAAATAAGAAGCATGTGCTAATTTTTCATCATAAAAATATTTTAAAAGCATAGCTATTCCCTCCAAATAGTTATTTCAAATTACTTTTCAATTTTTATAACCGCATTCTATCTTCCCTTATAGGAGCCCTTTCAACATAAAATTCCAATACATATACGGCAACATATATCTTTTAAGTAAAAACATACTATACCGTTCTTTCGCTTGATTAAACGGAAACGTTTCTTGAGGTTCATGATCATAGTTAAATTCAGCGAGTATTAGACTTTTATACCCTGTAACAATTGGACAGGATGTATATCCATCATATTTAGCGTGCAAGTCTCTTCCGTTTAGTACGTCCATAATATTTTGTTTTAAGACGGGTATTTGTTTTCGAATTGCCGCTCCAGTTTTAGAGGTTGGTAAATTGGTACAATCTCCAAGTCCGAAAATATTCTTATATTGTACATGCTGCAAAGTATAAGGGCTTATATCTACCCATCCCTGAGAATCACTTATCTCACTCTCTTTAATAAAACTAGGTGGCCCCATTGGTGGAACAACATGGATCATACTATACGGTACTGTTTCTCTTTTCAGTGTTTGCGTATCTTCAAAAATTGCCTCTTTCTTCTCAGCGATAATTTCTACTAAGTTTTTATGATAATTTGTTATAATTTGCTTTCTTCCAAGTACTTGTTCTAATGTATTAGCATATCGCGGAACCTGAAATATGTTAGCGTTCGCGGTATAAAACATTACTTCACTTTTGTTTCTTACACCGCTATTAGAAAAATACTCTTCTGCTAAATACATAATCTTTTGTGGAGCACCACCGCATTTAATAGGAGTATTGGGGTGGGTAAACACCGCATTTCCTCCTTTAAATTTTTCAATTTCTTTCCAAGTAGAATCAACATATTTATAAGAGTAATTGCTACAAACCCCATTAGTCCCAATAGACTCCTTTAAGCCTTTAATACCGTCCCAATTTATTTGTATACCAGCTGCTACAATAAGAATTTCATACTCAAGCAGCAGTCCATCATCTAAAAGTAGCTTATTTTCATCCGGAAACAACTTAACAACACTTTTAGGTATCCACGTTGCTCCTTTTGGAATAAGTAATTCTTGATCACGCATCGTACTTTCCTTTGAAACAATTCCTCCCCCCACTAAACTCCATATTGGTTGGAAATAATGTTTTTTTGATGGATCAATAATTGCAATACTGTCTTTCAATAGGGGTACATTTCGTAACAAATGTGCTGTAGAAGATATTCCAGCAGTCCCAGCACCAATTACAACAATTTTATAACTTTCTCTGGTCTTCATTATCCTCTTCCTATCTAAAATTGATTTTAAAATAACTAATTAGTAGCCATATTTTCATCGTAGTAACATTATTATAAGTTAAAAACACCATGTATTTATTTGATTAAAATGAAAATTTCGTTAATTTTACCATCAATATTACTTTATGCGTAAATCCCCTTTGCTACTTCCATCTTTTATATTTTTCAATACTAGTCTTTACCCCATCTGGTTTTTATTACAGTTTCTCTCTACGCTCAAAGCTATCCTTAAAAACCCATGTGATTTTATATGTAAAAAAGCCCCTTTTTTATCTAAAGGAGGCTAAGGATTATTCTTATTAAGCTAATACTTTGAGGTATCCCTAAAACAAAAATTATATATATCTACAACCATTATTTATGAGAATTCAGGTCATTTTTTTCTTTTTGAGGAACAATGGATTTCTTAAGTTGATGGGCATGTGGCTGTCCCCTATTCAGAATGTAATGCTAATGTGTTATATTTGTTTGAGCGCATTTTTTCATTTTTAGGGAGAACTTTGTTTTATTAGTTTGATAGCGATTGAGTAGCACCACAGCGTTTAAGAGCACATCTGTATAACAGTTACTCATTAGGTATTCTATATTTCTGCTAAACAAGACCCCTGAAAATCAGTGCGTTTATAAATAATTAGCCTTACTCTCTCGAACGATTGTACTGAACTTTTCACGTATTGGATCACTTGGTTCATCTACTTGTTGCTTTTTTGTTTTTTGGCAACAAAGGAGCCTTTCCCCACTATAGAGTAGATGTAACCTGCTTTTTCAAGTTCTTCGTATGCTCTTTTTGAAGTAATAACACATACCTTCAAGTCTCTAGCTAATGAACGCATGGAAGGTAATGCATCATCTTCTTTCAATGTCCCATTTGATACTTGTAATATAATTTGGTCAATGATTTGTTGATAAATAGGAGACTTAGACTTATTAGATAGTAAGATTCTCATGATTCAACTCCTTGCGTCTTATATGCTTATGAACACATAATACACACTATGCACAATATATACATTTTGAACAATGTTAATTTTTCATATAGAATACCATCATATTAAGAAAAAAACGTTATCCTTTCCTATGATTTCTCAGAAAAAATAACATCTTTTTTATTTTAGGGGGTATTTTGTCTAGTTAAAATCTCCTTCAAAAAAAGAAAGGCGCCTACGTACCTTTCTTTTTTTAATCACTTGTACTCTCTTCAGCACCCAAAATCCCTTCTGAATCACTTAAATGCATCATTGTACGGACCTAATTGCTTTTTTGAAAAGTAATGAATTGTCTCCTTACTTTTCAGTAACATATTTCCTTTTATAATTAAAAAATAGGTAGCTACTAGAAAATAGATTAAACCTAATATCCAATCCAAATTTGTAGCTAAATTGTGTAAAAGAACATATCTCATATATGCATAACCAATCGGAACATGTAGTAATACAACCGCACCTAATCCTGGGTTGTATATTGTTTTTGCTTTTATATTCGCAAAAATACCATGCCATATGAATTGAAAAAATCCCATTAAAATAGGTGCCAATCCAAGCCATATAATATTTGGCAAGAAAACCGGAAGTAAATAAAAAACATACGCAATCAAAATATTTATTACCATAGCAGATTGCGTATTTAATGGATAACGATCTGGTATATCACTTTTAAATATAACTACATTAAACAGACCAGCGAAATAACCTGGCCAACGATACTCTTCAAATTGATGCACTAAAATGGCTACAAAACTTAACGCTAACAGTACTTTTATTTCACTCATTTCTCCAAAATTTGCGACTAAACAACCTACGACAGCAATAGCCATTACTAAGCCTACATCACACCAGTGTTTTCTAAAAAAACTAATCATCTCTACCACCCACTATCTCAATTTTTATAAAAATAGCGTTCAAATAGGAAATCAATTTGTTTTTCTACAGGCAGTATTTTTATATCTGCTCCTGATTCAAGAATTGGCATCATTAATGCTGGAAGAAAAACGGATCCGAATATTTGCACTGTCATCATCATTAAAATTTCCTGATCCGTTTCATTTGTTATTTCACTCAAAGTATTCTTCACTTTACTAAAACCAAGACTCTTCAAAAAATCTCCATATTCGTATTGAGATGTAAATACCGTAGTTCCCATTGCAATAATTTTCCTAACTAACTCAGGGTATTGCCGAATTACTAGTACATAATCAAGTAAAAATATTTTTAATCTTTCTTTCGCTGGCACTTTAATATCATCTAAAATAGAAAAAGTGCCTTGAAAGCTAATTAATAGGACTTTAATTGTTTCGCTAATCAACTTCTCCTTTGAGCCAAAATGGTAATTTACAAGCGCGATATTTGTATCTGACAATGCTGCAATTTTTCTTATTGTTACACTTTCGAATCCTTCGTCTTTAATTAACTCCAATGTTGTATTTAAAATCTTTTCTTTCGTTGATATGTTTTCATTTCCCCTCAACTTATCTCCTCCTCTAAAATTTATCAATTAAACAACGTTTTAAACATCGTTTAATTTTATGGTATCACCTTCAATTTTTAATATCAATTTAATCTTTTCGACATTTCCGATTACCTATTCTTTTTTTATCTTTGTTATTAAAGTTTTTACATACATTTAAGAACGTCTTTGTTGTTTTCCAGTCACTCAATAATGTGAGCGGTCGGTAATTTTAATAATTGAGCGGTTGTGTAAAAATTTTATAAATTAACTTTTTTTCTTTTCTAGGAAAAAAGATGAACACAATTTTTTATGCATCCTATTTGTTGGTAACTAATGTATTACTGTGTCCTAGTTTTATTTAACTGGAATTGAATCCCCTTGTTATAGATTTTTATTTTATTATTATTAATTACGGTACATGAAATTATTAATAATTAAATAAAAAAAGCTCCCCTGAAAGGAGCTCCTTACAATACAAAACACTTAAGAAATTCTGCTAATAACAGCTCTACTTTTGATTTAGAGTATGGTTATAACTCATCCACCCCTGTTTGTTACGATAAATCATTGGTCGAAGACTATTCTTTTTCTGTATATTATTTCAAACTCTTTAGATTTTTTCTTTTTGTGAAATTTACCTCAAAACAAATTAACTAGATAACAAAACGTAAATTAACAATGCTGCTGCCTCTTGTCGCTTCATACTTTGTTTTGATAGATAATCTGCTGATCCATCTTCATTATATATAACCTCAGGCCCTACTAAACGATGACCTACAATATTTTTCACGGATTCTATTGCCCAATCATCAGTTTCTCCCTTTAATGTTGCATCTGCAGATGGTGCTCCTAACATTTTTAAATACTGCCAGGTAATCCATGCTGCTTCTTGTCTAGTAATTGCACGGTCTGGATGGAATTGTTCCCCTTCTTTTTCATATAAAATACCAATTTCATATAACTTTTGAATATGTGGTGCATACGGATGATTTTTCACATCAGAAAACACTGGTTCTTTTTTTGAAGGTGGCGTAAAGTAAGCAATTTGAGATAACCAATATGCAAATTCTGCTCGTGTAAGAGAAGATTCTGGAGTGAAATTCCCCTCCTTATTTGCTTGTAATACCTCGTATTGATGTAAAGGATTTATAAACTTAGCATATGGATGATTTTCATCTACGTCTTTAAATCTCTCAGGCTCACTTAACTTCACCGCTGAGCTGCCAGAGTTCCAATGTATCATTTCTTTCACAGTACCATCTTTGTGAAGTTTAAATGCCATATAATTCCCTTTTTCATCCTCAAATAGTAAAGGGTCTATTTGTTTTAGCTCCTGTTTACCATAAACCTTATCACTTACATATAACTTTCCATCACTGATGTTCACATGTGACATTAGATTTTTTAATCTCAAATCACGGTAAACCCCTTCAAATTTCTTTAATTCTTCTTCATTAGGTTTTAAATATTCAGGCTTTGTCTTATCTGGGAAATATTCATTCATAAAATCATCAAATACTTCAACAGGTAGTGCTGAACTATCTTTATTTGTAACAACAAAAACTCCAATTTTATGCTCGGGAATTAACCACATTAAAGATGAAAAACCTGGTATATTTCCACCTTTCCCAAACACATATTGCCCGTTATGACTTTGCGGTGAAAAGAACTCAAATCCGTATGTCATATTAGGGTATTTAGGATGTAAAGCAAATTTTGTTTTTTGCATATCTTCCACAGTTTCTTTTTGTAGTATATGGTTATTTTTAAATTTACCATCATTCAATTGAGCAATCATGAAATTGGCTACATCACTCCCTGTAGAAAACATACTCCCTTGTGGCATATCTGTTGGTCTTGTTTGATAAAATGGAATGGCATCACCATTAGCATCATATCCTGTTGCAAGCTTCTCTTTAATAAAATTAGTCATAACAAAACTGCTATTATGCATTTCTAAAGGATAAAAAATATTTTTGGCCATATATTTGTAAAAAGGTGTGTTTGTCAGATTTTGAACAATATACCCTTGAAGCATAGAAGCAAAATTATCATATGTATATGTATCTCCTGGCTTTCTCACTACTGTGGGCATATTATCTTCTACATAATCTTTAAGCATTGTATAATCATTATCTTGATAATGGATGTCCTCTGGTCTAGGATCTACGTAATCAAACCCTGTTGTATGGGTAAGTAAATGCTCCATTGTAACTGGTTCACCCATGTTATTTTGGTACTTTAATCCCCCCATATAATTTACTATATCTTTATTTAAATCAATTTTTCCTTGTTCAACTAACTGCATGACAGCACTAGCAGTAAAAACTTTTGATATTGATGCTAATCGAAAAACTGTTTTTTTAGGATCGATGGGAGTATTCTTTTCTTTATCGGAAAATCCGAATCCCTTTTGAAATAAAATTTGATTATCCTTTACAACGACAAGAGCTACACCAGCCGCGTTTTCTTTTTTCATTTTCTCTGGGATTACTTTATTGGTGAACGCTTCTACATCTTTAGGATTTAATGTTATTGGTGCAACAGTTTCGGCTTTTGAATAATTGCTCCCCAGAAAAACTAACAAAATACAAACACTTACAGCTATTAACCTTTGAAAATAATTTTTCATTCTTTTGTTCCTATTCCCCAAATTAATTCCCCCTTTAATAATAGATTTATTGATTATTCATCTATAGGTTAACCAACCACATTCTACCATTATATAGGTATTTTTTCTAATTTTGTTTCAATTCTGTCATTTATCAACTATTCCCATATGGAATTAGTCTATATATCATTAGGTTTTAGTTAAAGAAAATGATATAGCATACAAAAATGCGGGATAGTCTTTAATGTAGACTTTCATCGACAGTTTTTTCATAACATCCTATATGAAGAAAACACCCATCCTTTATAATCAATAAAATTGGATGAGTGTTTTATAAAGCAATACTTATTCTATTCTTACTGGGTATTAAGATATCTAAAATGATATCTTAGTTTTTCAATTGTCATTTAAAGTCTATTAACTGTATATATCTTTCTCTATATTCTTTAACAACATTTCCAACCTATCCTTAGTAACTTGATTAAAATGTGGATTTAATTCCTTTATTATGAATTCAAGTAACTCATAGCTTATGTATTCACCCAATTCCAGTGAATACTGTTCAGCTAAAAAAGACTTTAATTTTTTAGAGATATCAATCTTATCCTTTTTACTAATCTTTATCTCCATTCGATAACAAACCCCTCTTAGATTAATCTTAAAAGCTAATTAAAATAACTTTTTATTACTTATGAAAATATGTTCTTTACCACCTTATTGTATATACAACAAGGCATTCTTTTCATATCATGACATTCAATCACCTGAAAACTGTTCACTGTTGCATATCATTTTTATTTTTGAAGTAACTCTGATTTCTATATTACACATTACAATATATAAAACAAAGCCCAAATACGGAATTTTTAACTTTATCAATTTTTTTAGAGATTCCACATAATATTACCTTTTTCACAGTATGAAAAATTTTTTCTATAAATTTTTCATACTTTCTACCTTTTTGGCACTTTCGTTACCGTAAGTTGCAATTTTCCTCATTTTTAAAATAATACAACCTAGGCTCAATGCAAAAAGAGAAAATATCGCAAAAGTAACAGTGATAGAATTTAATGATAGACTCCAGCTAATTAGGAAAGATACTAGTGCCCCCCCTAAACTGGCCGATGCAATAAATAGACTAGTCACTTGATCAATATTATTTTCCATAATACGGGAAGCTAGGATTAATGTTATTGGAAAAACACCCGCTATGACTAAACCAATAATAAAGATGATAAACAAATACATACCTGTACCTCTAACAAAGGGAAATAGAGATAAAAGAATCACTAATGTAAAGCAACTAGATGTAATGTATGTCCAATAATTAATTTTATGGGCTAGCTTACCTACAAGTATTCTTCCTATAACTATTGCTAGCCAAAAACAAGATATACTCAATGAACTGATTAATTCATTATTGGTAAGAATCATTATTGTAGATAAAAAATTTGCAAGATTAGTTTCTATGCCTGCATATAAGAATGCAAAAAGTGAAATAAATAATATTACTGTAATCTTTTCACTTTTAAATTTCAGAGTAAATGAGGAAAGGGATGCTCCTCCCTTTTCATTATTTTGAGGAGAAAAATTCAGAAATTTTGTACGTCCAAACATGTACCAAACAAATAGTGTAAAAATAAAGAATAGTAATATCCCATAAAGAATAAAATACCATTCATAATATTTTATAATATAATTAACTAGTAACGGAAACCCTAGCGCCCCAACCCCAAACCATACTTCGAGAATGCTAAATTTAGCAGCACTATTCCTTTCTGCTGAAATAATAAAGGAACCCACCGTAGTTTCTAACAAACCTGCTCCATAGCCTAATACAAAGCAAATAACGGCTAAATATGCCCATTCTTTAATATATATAAAACCTCCTAGAACGATGGACATTACTAAAACACCTAATGTTATTGTTTTAAAATAATGATACTTTCTTACTAGTATGGGTGAACTTAGAACACCAAATAAAAAACCCATAAATTGAAAAAATATTAAAACACCTAATTGATCAGGGGTTCTTCCATAATATTGTATTAATGAAGGAATTAAACTACCTATGCAAACATGCATGATTCCTACAATAAAATAAAACAAGCAACCATAATAAAATATTAACCGCATCTTTTCTCAACTCCAATCCAAAATAAAAACAGGGATTTAAGTAAAAGTTCTAAACCCCTGTTTTTACCATAAAACTAAATAGTTGCTACAGTTCGCTCTTTATTACTACTGCTTTTATCAAACAACATATCCAATATAACTTGTGAACGAAATCCATCTTCAAATGTTGCTACAGATTTTTTAGGGCCACCTTCCGCAGCCTTTGCCCATTCTATAATTTCGCTTCTAAAAGAATCAGACCATTCAAAAATCTCATTTTCTGGATCGACTAGTAAAGGTAATGGTAATGGGATTTCATGTTTTTCCAATCCATCAAAGAGTACATATTTATTTGGCTCTTTAGAAGAATACTTATATTCTTTCTTCGTACCTATTACCTCTATACTAAAACCACAATCGTCAAGAAACGAACTTTTAGATGTTGTAATATTAACAAAAACCTTATTTTTCAATTGGCCATACACCTCAGCATAGTCATCAACAAATACTGGTTTACTTTCTTTTTCCTTAACATTTGTTTTAATTTTAGTACGAACGGTATCCTCTCTAAAATCACTCTCGAACAAAAACCATAGTAAGTCTATTAGATGGATCCCCAAATCTCCCAAGGCCCCACTAGTTTTATTACTTTGAAAATCATCTCGCCAAGTAAACGAAGTTCTCCTAAAAGCGCTATTTTTTTTAAAATGCAATCTTATCACTACTATTTCCCCTAATTCTTCATTTTGAATTAATTGTTTTAAAGCCTTAACATAAGATAAGTAGCGATAGTTAAACCCCATTGAAGCGACTAAATTAGTATTTTTTGCTATTGCCATCATATATTTTGCTTCTTCACAAGAGATTGCCATTGGCTTTTCACATAACACATGTTTGTTTTTTAATAACGCTTGAACAGCTTGAGATCTATGACAAAAATTCGGGGAAGATATTATTACCCCATCAACTACTTCTAGTAACTCTTCATAGCTATTAAAAACTTTCCCACCAAAATCCCCTACCAATTTATCGGCATTCTCACAATTAACATCATACACTCCAACTAATTTACAATTATCAACAGTTGATAATGCTCTAGAATGAGCTCTTGCAATACTTCCTGCACCTATAATCCCAATATTCATTATATGAACATCCCCTTTTAATTAATAATGTGCTTTAGAGTATTTAAAATCCCAATCGAGTATTCCCCTTGAGCTAACATTGACTGTGTTTTTTTAGCCTCTTCTGTTGCATTTTCTACTAAATAACCATGCCTTACAGCTTGTAGCATCCTTAAATCATTCCCACTATCTCCAAAAGCAATTGCATTTGTTTTATCTAGTTCGTACTTGTCTAAAATAAATTTCACTATCTCATCTTTACCTGTTCCAAGTGGAATAAAATCTACATCAAAGCAATTTTCTGGATCACCAGCTAATGGATTACATTTGTTAATATTAACCCCAACTTCGAATATCTCTCCGATTTCTTCTATCTTTTCTAAATTCTTTGCATCAATAAATTCATTTTGCTCTTCATAATAAAAATTAAATTTGTACTTAGAACTGCCTAATTGTGTCTGAGGTCTTAAAAAAATTTCATATTTTATTTCTAGCAATTTGATAATTCTTTCAATCTTCGAAGAATCAAATCCACCCTCTATAATTCTGTCTTCCCAAATTTGATCATCTATAGTAGTCCCATTACTATCAAAGTACGTTATTTCTGTACCTAATCCACTCGCCACAAAATGAGGGAAATACTGAATACCACCCTTTTTCATTTTTTCAACAATTGATTCTAAACTACTTCCCGTTACCCAACCAATTACTAAATCCCCTTTACTTCCGTGTTCATACAAATACTTTTCTAACAATTTCATATTGCTTCTTTTAGAATCATCCATGTTATGAGGATAATAAGTTTCATCAAAATCACAGAAAACTACATATTTAGGCTTTTTAACCTGTGGTAATCTTTCAAAATTTAAAGACTTTAAAACTTCATTATTTATTGACATTGAATAATCCCTCCAAAACGAAATTTTGCTCTTCTAACATCATGTTTGGATGTAAAGGTAAATGTAATATTTCTTTATGAACTTGCTCTGTATTAAATATATTTTTTTGCAAATCATTTTCCTTTACCCACTTAGTACTTTGTTTATGAGATAATACCGGATAATAAATATCTGTTTCAATGTTATACAATTGGTACAATTTATTTTTCAACTCGTCTCTTCTTCCATTTTCAACTCTAATCGGAAAAAGGTGCCAGACATTATCTTCTGTCATCTTAGGTAGCTTAATTAATTCTCTATCCTCTAATTCTTTTAAATCACGTATATATCGTTGAGCTAAATACGCTCTTTTTAAATTGTTGTATGATAAGTACTTAATTCTTTCCAAACCAATAGCTGCTTGCAAATTATCAATTTTAGAATTGAATCCAAAGTCTAATACCTTTTTATTTTTTTTATCAATTTCAAATCCATGATAACTAAATTGATTGCAACGTATTGCAAGAGTTTCATTATCGGTAACTATTGCACCTGCCTTACCACATACACCAAAATTCTTATATGGGTTAAAACTAAGAACAATAATATCTCCATATTCTCCAAGATTTGAAGAACCAATAGCTTGACATGCATCTTCAATAACTCTTAATTGATATATATCCGCAATTTCACGAATTTTTTTCATTTCACATTGTTTACCATACAAATGTACAGGCAAAATGCATTTAGTTTTTTGGGTGATAGCTTCTTCGATTTTAGAAGGATCAATACAATAACTCTTCTGATCTATATCTACAAATATAGGTTTTGCTCCGACTGCTAACACAGCATTTTCAGTAGCAGCAAAACTATTAGCTGGCATAATTACTTCATCCCCCGGCTGGATACCAATAGATAATAATGACACCGTAAGGGCATCTGTACCACTACTTGTCGCAATTACAAACTTTTTATTTAAATAACTTCCGATTACTTCTTCTAGTTTTTTTGAAAATGGTCCACTTGTGAATTGACCTGTCGGTAAAACATCTTTTAAAACCCCTATAATTTTTTCAACCTCATCTTGAGAAATCAACCGATTAACTGGCATAAATTCTATTTTCTGTATATTTTTTCTGCTATAATTGAAAATATCTTTTTCTATATCAATATCTATTTTCAATTTGTTTTCCCTAAATAATTTCTCTTTCATCTTGTGATTCGGTAATATATTACTAATTTCAAATTCTTTTTCTTTTGTTTCCCCCTGTAGGCACTTTAATAAAGCTAAATTGTCTTTACTATGTCCAGAAATTGTAGTAAGAGTTTTCACGTTAAATCACCTCTAAGAAATTATTTTGAAAATCATGAGTAGACTATATTTTATGTTATCGATTACATGTCAACATATTTTTTACGGAGGGTTTCTCTATGGTAACAATTAATGAAATAGCTAAATTATGTAATGTATCAAATGCTACGGTTTCAAGAGTTCTAAATAATCATCCTTATGTAAATTCAGAAAAACGTGAAAAAATAATAAAAGTAATGCAAGAATTCAACTATACTCCTAGTTCTATTGCAAGGAATCTTAGGATAAATAAGACACAAACCATTGCACTATCAATTCCAAATATAGATCATCCCTTTTTCGGAAAATTAGCTAGAGAAATTTCTAAAGAATTATTAAAGCATAATTACAAATTGCTAATTTATCAGACTTTTTATGAGAAAAAAATTGAACTTGAATTACTTTCCTTACTAAAGAATAAGGCTGTAGATGGTGTAATTCTCGCATCCCTAGAAAATAGTTGGGAAAATATAGAGCATTATTTAGCATATGGGCCCATAATACTTTGTAATGAGTATGAGGAAAATGCACCTATTCCGATAATTTGTTACGATGAATTTGAAGCTGGATACAAAGCTGTTAAACATTTAATAAGCAAAGGTCATAAAAAAATTGGCTTTTGTTTTGATTCTCTTAATAGTCAAGCACAATTAAAACGCCAACAAGGTTATCTGCATGCCTTAAAAGAGAAACAATTACCATTCAATAAAAAATGGCTATTTGGAGATGCAATTACTATTAATGATGGGTTTAGAATTTTTGAGAAGCTAGATAAATTAAAAGATAAACCTACTGCACTATTTACAGGAAATGATCAAGTTGCTGCTGGAGTCATTAAAGGAGCTACTATTAAAGGGTATTCTATTCCAACTGACTTAGCTGTTTGTGGTTATGACAATCAATTAATTTGTACAGTTACATCCCCAACAATTAGTACTATTGATATTCCAATTGTTAAACTGAGTAAACGAACTGTTAACGAGATACTACTATATATAAATACAGATGAATCTATTAAACGTAAAATTATTGAATATCCTACTAACTTAATTATTCGTGAATCTACATAATTAAAATAAAAGTTTTTGCTTAAATTTATCTAATATATAAAAAGAGGACGTAAATAATAATGCGTCCTCTTTTTATATTAAGCTAAAACAATCCATTAAAATGCTTTTCACGAAGCCATATATATAATGTTATTAAGAAAGATAAGCACTAACATTTTAACTGTTACAATAGGTGACATCACATAATTCATACCCACGACAAGCATCACATGTCACTCCATATTCAGCAAGAAATTTCATTATATGATAATGTTTACATATTAGCATTAGGAGGATTTAGATGATGAAGAAATCAGTATTAGTAGTTGGTTTAGCAGTTGTAATGTTAGCAGCTTGCGGCGAAAAAGAAATGGTTCAAAAGGAGCAGCCAAAAACACAACAAACAACGGTGAAAACAGAACAACCAAAAGATGAGCAGACAAGAATGACGAAAAGTATTGAACGTAGAACCAAAGAGATTATAGAATATTTCGGTGGTACTGTAACAGCGGTTGAATTAAATAAAGAAAATAACTTGTATGTCTTATATGTTTTCGTTGACAAAACAGCATTGTCAAATGCTGACGAAGGCTTACGAAAAAATTTCGGCTACAGAACGAGAACAAAGTTAAAAGACGCCGTTGCGCAAAGTGGCTTGCAAGAATACGACAAAACAACCATAAGATACTTCACATCAGATGGTAAAACAGAAATCGAATTTGAATAAGCACTTCTACGTGAGTGCTTATTATTTTTACCTGTTATTTCAAGGTTTAGAAGATTATTTCGAACCTTTGACATTTAACCCTGGTTCGGAAAATTAATGCGCTCTTTTCTCTTTTCTTTCAATACATCATAACTTTGATTCTTTCTCATTATTTTGAACTACCCCCACTTTCACTTCGTTTAGAAGTGAGGGATTCCTAAGTATAATCGATATCTATCCCTGGTGTAGTAGACGCCCGAATAATCGCAATTTTATTTGATAAAGGATCTAATGTACCCATTCCATCAACACCTCTTGCATTCCCTGCCCCTAATGCTTTTAAAAATAATCTCATCTCTAATAGATTGATTGGAAGGCAAATCTTTATCTAAAAAAAAGAAGCCTTTTGACGTTCCTCCACGCATGATAAAACAAGGTATTTTCATTTATAAGCATCTCCCTTCTATACTTCACAATATAAAAATTTTATTCTTTATATACAAAATAAAAAATATATGTTTTATTATTTTGTCAACTAATCTAATCAAAGAAAAATATATTAGTTTGCAATCTTTTTTCCCTCCCTTATTTGTAAATAAAATCCTTGAAAAGGTTTAATTTTAAATTATGTTAATAAACCCCTATCATTTGGTATCTATTCTAACAATAAAGTAAAAAATAATTAATCGAATACTGTGCATAAATAAAAGATTGATTATTCTGAATGTTAATCATATTAAATTGATCACATTTACCAAACAAATAACTTAAATTATAAGCACATTCGACAACAATTGATTGTTTTCTGAATATTATTGAAAAAAATGTAAAATCACTTCATTTTCCCTTCTATTTTGCTATGATAGTTACAATTAAATTGGATTAGGATATTTCTATAGGATGGGGGAGTATATAATGAGTGTTTCATTAAAGAGAAATGAAGAATTAACCTCTCTATTGAACGACTGGTATCGATCTATGCTATCTCAACAAGTTATAAAAGCTACTAATCTGAAAAAGAAAATTGATGAAAAAATTAATAAGTTAAGCATTGAGTCGAATCAAAAACATCAGGATCAAAATTTGTTACTGTATTACTCACTACTTGAATTCCGTTACACGGTCTTAACAGATAGCCTCGGTATTCAACATGATAGTTTTGACGCTATTAGTGATTATGATATGCCTACAGACCATTTTCTGCGCTTCTATTATCACTTTTTTAAATCCATTCATTCCACTTTTATATCAAGTTTTTCTGAAGCAGAGGAACATTATAAACTGGCAGAAAAGATATTAGTAAAAATTCCAGATGAAATTGAACACGCTGAATTCTACTATAGAATTGCTACTTTTTATCACCATACCTATAACATGCTAGCTTCTATCGAATATGCAAATAAATCGAGAGAAATCTTTTCGAAGTATGAAGGTTATGAAGTAAAAACAGCCTTTTGTAATAGTTTGCTAGGAGGTTGCTGTATCTATTTAAAGCAGTACGAACAAGCAGAAGAATATCTGCATTATGCAATTGAATTACTACAAAAGAATGAGGAAGAAGATTCCTTGTTATTCGTAAAAAGTACTTTAGGATGGCTGTATTCTGATCAAAGTATGTCTACGTTAGCTATTCGTCATCTTTCAGAAGTAACAGAGAAAATCCCTACACACTTCAAGGCTATCTTCCTACAAGCTAAGGAGCATTATAAATTAGGACAACAATCAGCAGCTAGCAAACTCATTGATAAGGGATTACAGATTTGCAGAGGAATTCAAAACGAAGAATACACACACCACTTCTCTATTTTAAAAAGATTAAACGAAAATATTCCATTGGAAGAATTAGAAAAAATCATCCAAGAAGGAATCTTATACTTTGAGGAAGAAGAATTATGGGAATATGTTGTCGAATACGCTGAATTATTTGCCACAAAATGTAGACAATTAGAGAACCATCAAAAGGTAAGTGATTATTTCCAAATTTGTTACCAAGCAAGACGAAAATCAATCGAAAAAGGAGTGTTAAAATAATGAAAAAAATCAGCCTATTATTATCGGGTATTGCTTTTATTGGGATTCTAACGGTGGGAATTTCTCCATTTTTTAAAGCGGATCAGTTTGCTACTCATGGACATTACCCTGCTCCTACATATAGTGTTGGCGATCATGGTGGTGCACCACAACAAACTTAATGTAAGTGTATGTAAAGACCCTCCATTTGGAGGGTCTTTACATATCAAAATATGAATAGTTCTTTTTGGCTACACCAAACCAAAATTCATCTCTCCCCTATCCACCTGCACTCTCTTAAGACAGGAGCACTCTCCGAAAAATCCGTTAAATAATAGAAATCGACTAACTATTATATCTACAAACTCTTCATATGCAATATTGCATGCAAAGTGCCTTAAATATTTTGTTATACTATGTATGTGGATTTTTCATCCAAAAATCCTCTTAAACGCATATTTATGTATATGCCACCCTAATTGATGAAAGTGAGAAGAATGTTTATCATTTTTCTCACTTTTTTTATTTAAATTGTAGGCTTGTACTTAATTCTTTAGTTATCTTAAATAATAAAAACTCAAAAAGAGAATTCACTTTTCAAAATCAACCTATCGAATCAATTATTGTCTAATAATACCACATCATCTTTATCAACTCATTTTGGAATATTTGAACAATAATTTCATATACAAACTCTGCATAAATTATTCATTTTCATTTATATAAGTCCTACATTTTTACTTCTGATAAATTATCAAACATTGAATTATTATACACAAACCAAAAAACAAGAGGTATTTTGTAGAATTTTGTCTATCAATATGTATGTACACCCTTATGTAGTGGATATAGACTGTGAGGTGTAAGGAGGTACCTTACAAAATAATGAAAAGGAGATTATAAAATGATTAGATTAACAAAATTCTCAAAGTTAGCATTTGCAACATTAATTGTGGGAAGTAGTTTAAGCGTCTTTGTGTCGTCACACAGTGTACAAGCGGACACCTTAGATCATAATTACCAAGACACTGTAAGATTCATACCACCTTCTAGTGCTAGGCAAACATTGGAACAAAAAAACACTATTGTTCCAGAATCAAAAGTTATTAAAAACCATTATGTAAAATACTCTAAAACACATTTCCAATCTAAAGAAAGTATACCAAAAGAAATTTATTATTCTTCAGAAGGTTTTAAGGGCTATATACAGGCAAGTACCGTTTTGGATATGGGAAATCATTTCGTAACGCTATATTCTGGAACCGTTATTCGATGTTAGGTTTTTAATCCTACCTCTTTAAATGCTTATAATGATCAATAGCTCACTGCCAATAATGGAATATCTATTGTTCAAAAAATAAACCACAAAATCTTTTGATTTCATGGTTTATCAAATATAAAGATAATGCTAAATATATACTCTAACATTACCTTCCCCAAAGTTAATTATAGAGTATTTTCTCAAAAAAGACACTCCTGTAGTGTCTTTTTTATAGTATTTTGATTTACTCCCATCTTACTTTTGTTAAACTCATATATGTAATAATGCATATTTCCTTGATTGTATATTATGATATACTCTCATTGTGAGCTGATACATAATTTCTTTAGATTGGAAAACTAAAACCTCGTTTACCCAATTTGGGAGCGCCTTATGGCGTCTTTTTTTATTCTCTTGAAGTAAAAAACAGGATTGTAATATCATTGTTCAAAAAAATTGTATACTTTAACAAGAATTCCGCCTACTAATCCTTATTTATGCGGCTAATTATTTGTTTCAACATAATAATTTTCCATCTCGTATATACAATAGACAATGATAGCTAAACTCCAACCGACACCATAGTAATCATGTGTGTAGAAGTCATAACCTGCCTTAATACCTTTTTCTATTACAACCCACGTAAATCCTAATGCCATCCATTTGTTAATTTTCATCTTAATAAACGTTTTAGCTATAAGTATTAAAAATAAAATATTTATAAGGCAGTTTATCATCAGCTCATATTTTGGAATGTATACTGCCATTATACAAGCAACGATATTAGTCGCAATGCCCAAGGCAACCATGGCTCCCCAAATCCTGTCCGAAAGTCCCACTCCTGATTCAGTCCCTTCCCTAATCACATTCTTTTCCTTAATTCGTTCCTACACCCTATTCAAGATATGCTGTATTATCCTTGTCTGATGAATATCTAATTTTCTTTTCATATAGAGCAAATAAAATTTCTACTCATAATTTTTTCTTTATTAGACAAACTAGGTTTAAGCCGTTTGAACTAGCGGCTTCACTCTTCTGGTAATGAGGTAGCCATTATATAGTAATTGACTAACTCATTCAGTCAATTGGCACTGGCAGACGACAAAATTGTTGTCTGCCATTTTCATGTATACTTTTTCTAAATTCATTCCAAACCATATGTTTACCGTACTGATTTTGAAAAGAATGAAATTTAATTTTTAAATAAGTAATAAAGGTACGGCTCAGTCCACCTTCTGTATAGGACTTTTTCTTTTTACATATACTATTTTTGAGCCTTTTTACCAATACGTGTTCTATTGGTGTCTTGAATTCCTCCTAAAAGGGGCGGCAGATACGACTGCATGCCCTTTTTATTTATTTTATCATTTTAGCCAAGAAGACTCCTTCCTCAAGGAACGCGAAGTGAGTAGGTGGGAGATGAATTGGCTTTGAACAAGAGATGGCAGGAAGCCATCTTAATTGTTCGACATACATAAAGTGTTACTTCACTATCCATCGAATGTACGTTTGGTGTATAATATTCATATACCGAAATGGAGGTGAATCAAATGATAATTAATAAAGCCTTTAAGTTTCGTATCTATCCAAATCATGCACAAGCAATTCTAATTAATAAAACGATAGGTTGTTCTCGCTTTGTATTCAATCATTTCCTATCCCTATGGGATCACACATATCAAGAAACTGGAAAAGGTTTAACATATGGTACATGCTCTGCCAAACTTCCTGCCATGAAGAAAGAGTTTGTTTGGCTCAAAGAAGTGGATAGTATTGCGATTCAGTCGACTGTTCGCAACCTTGCGGATGCGTATACACGATTTTTCAAAAAACAAAATAGTGCCCCGCGTTTCAAATCCAAGAAGAATAACGTACAATCTTATATCACAAAACAAACAAATGAAAACATTGCCGTTGTAGGAAACAAAATAAAATTGCCAAAACTAGGTCTTGTTCGATTTGCCAAAAGTCGTGAAATAACGGGACGTATTGTAAATGCTACAGTTAGACGAAACCCTTCTGATAGATATTTTGTGTCACTATTAGTTGAAACAAAAGTACAAGAACTTCCGAAAACTCATTCTTACATTGGGATAGATATAGGACTAAAAGATTTCGCTATTTTGTCAGATGGAAAACCCTATGAAAATCCGAGGTTTTTCCGATTATTAGAAGATAAGTTGGCGAAAGCACAGCGTGTTCTTTCTAGAAGAATGAAAGGATCATCTCGTTGGAATAAACAACGAGTAAAAATAGCTAGAATTCATGAATACATATCAAATGCTAGAAAAGATTACTTAAACAAAATCTCAACTGAAATCATCAAAAACCACGATGTTATCGGTATAGAAGATTTGCAAGTATCAAATATGTTAAAAAATCGTAAGTTAGCAAAAGCAATTAGTGAAGTATCTTGGTCACAGTTTCGAACCATGTTGGAATATAAAGCAAAATGGTATGGCAAACAAGTCATTGTCGTATCGAAAACATTTGCTTCCAGCCAATTATGTTCTTGTTGTGGATATCAAAACAAAGACGTTAAAAATCTAAACCTACGTAAATGGGACTGTCCTTCTTGTCGTACACACCATGATAGGGATATTAACGCAAGTATCAATATAAAGAATGAAGCAATAAGACTTCTAACCGCAGGGACTGCGGGGTTAGCCTAATCAATTAGAGTTCGATAGAACCCTTTACTTAGGAATCCCTCACTTCTAAACGAAGTGAAAGTGGGGGTAGTTCAAATTGTTGTTCTATATCCAATACAACAATTGAAAACTAAAGATGCACTATTACATATTTTTTTCAGTCCAGATTATGTTAAAATTTCTTATGTTGTTTATTTCATAGTCGAATTATGGTTTCGTATCTAATTCAACAATATGTGAGCTGTATACAAAAAGAAAAGACACCCAAAAGGTGTCTTTTCTTCTTTTAATCTAAAAAACATTTTTCTTTTTCAGGAAGATTAATTATCTCACTAACTTAAGCCTCTAATTCAATGCCCTTTTGATCACGGTTCTCAAAAGGTTTCATCTATATTAACATGTAAATAGTTCACTTCCTAATCATATTTCCACCACTATATTTGATTTCTCAAAGATTTTCTGTCTTGTTCTTAATTTTGTCAAAATCTTCATATAGCTACACAAAATATATATGCTATTATGTTTTTAAGAAACTATGCGTTCCCTTAACCCTGTATCCGACCCTGTATTTTTTTACAGGGTCTTTATTTATTTACTTTCATTAGCTTATAAGAGTTAATACACACCCCATTTCAATTATAATCGTTTAAATGTTAGTTAGAATTTGAAATGATAAACCTATTAGCTTTTTAACACTTGTAATCTAATACTAGATTTCTAAATGTATACTACACTAAACATCAGTTAACACCATAAACATAGTGTTAACCATCTTAATTGAATATTAGTAATAGTAAGTATAAAGATTATCAATTTACTATATCTTACATTTATGTAAAAATAGATGTATGTTAAGCTTTTCAAAATCTTTCCCCTAATAAAGATTTGAAGTAGCATTTCATGATTCTCCTTACGGTTAATATGCCTTGAAAAAGAACCCTATAGGGTTCTTTTTCTTCTTATTACATCCACAGCAGATACTTAATTAACATACAAAAAGGACTGACAGTTACTTGCAGTCCTTTTTGTACCTAAATATACACTTATATTAAGTACTTAACTCTTTATTGTATTTGGCATGCATATGAACTACACATGTCATTATCATCTAGATACATAACACTTCCAAATTTAGAAGTACACAATAACAAATCTTTCCCAGCTTCCAGCTACATAACTATTAGCAGTTAATTCTCTACCGCCATTTGCTGATATAAATCTACCATTACTTAGCGCTTGTAATACATATATCCTATTGTCTCCACCATTATATAAGATAAATTTTTCCCATGTCCCAATTGATGTACGATCTGCTACTACTCTACCATTTGGCTCAAACGAAACGTACTTTCCATTACTTTTCGCTTTTAAAGCAAACGTATATAATTCCCCAGTCGGAATTAATTCAAATTTCTCCCATTCATTAATTGCACTACGATTTGCTACTACATTTCCCGATGGTTCAGCAGACACATATTGTAAATTTGCAGCTTGTATAGCAACAGTCCAGCTTCCATTAAATAGATTCACACCTTTTAGTGAACTTGCATTTGATTGGTCGGCTGCCAATGCATCATTCGATGGGGTTATCATCATTAACATTAGAACCATTGGTAACACCATTAAAACTAACTTTTTAAAGATCTTATTACCATTTGCATGAGCTATGAACCTCTTCATTCTCATTCCTCCCTTAATATATAGCACTCATATACATCATACCAAATATGTAAAATATTGTAATACCAGAGAGTCTTTATCAACAAATACCTTATTATTCTGTTTCTTTTTTCTCAAATCTACAGCACCTAAACATCACTCAGTCCTCAAACATATTTTTAAAATTAATTTCACTTTATATTAAATAAAAGCCAAATAGCCGTTCATAATGAACGACTATTAAGCATCTAACTAAAAATTTGAATGTTTTTCATGTTAATCTATTTTGTTTAATCCCGTTGAAGTAACTTGATAGATTCTTTTTTTTCCTATATATTCTTGTTTATTATTCTCAAGGTTAGTAAGTTTAGCCCGTGTCTTTTCATTTACTGCTTCCCCTTCTATATGGGTAAACTCGATATAATCTCCCACTTTGACCGGCACAGTTTGGCTTTCAGCAGTTTGCTGTCTATTTCCCACTAATTCTTTATTGTATACAACACTACCGGATGAATTCTGTACTTTGATACTCGCATACGTATTATTAAAATAAGAATGTGGTACGCCAGTTTCTAAATTCACCTGCATTTTCTCTGTTACCCTATTATAATTTACTTTTGCAATTTCTCTATCACTATATCCTTTTAAAGACCAACTAAATTGATTTCCGTCTAAAACCGTTGTTTCTGGCATTTTTTCTACTTTCTTCAGACCTTCTTTTGTAACTTCGTACATTGCTTTTTTTCCAAAGCTTTCTTGTTTGCTATTATCTACATTTGTTAAAGTAGCTCTATGCACACCTTCTAGATGTGTTAACTCAATATAATCTCCTACTTTAACTGGAACTTTTTGCGATTCAGCATTTTGTTGTTTATTTCCATAAATGTCTTTATTGTATACTACTTTGCCTGATGCATTTTGTACTTTAATACTCGCATATGTTTCATTAAAATAATGATGCGGTACGCCTGCTTTTAAGTCCACTTGCATTTCTTCAGCCGACTTATTGAAATTTATTTTAGCAAACTCAAAATCACTAATCCCTTTCATTGACCATGCAAATTGATTTCCATCTAAAATTGTTACTTCTGGCATTTTTTCTACTTTTTTCAAGCCTTCTTTTGTAACTTCGTACATTGCTTTTTTTCCAAAGCTTTCTTGTTTACTATAATCTACATTTGTTAAAGTAGCTCTATGCACACCTTCTAGATGTGTTAACTCAATATAATCTCCTACTTTAACTGGAACTTTTTGCGATTCAGCATTTTGTTGTTTATTTCCATAAATGTCTTTATTGTATACTACTTTGCCTGATGCATTTTGTACTTTAATACTCGCATATGTTTCATTAAAATAATGATGCGGTACGCCTGCTTTTAAGTCCACTTGCATTTCTTCAGCCGACTTATTGAAATTTATTTTAGCAAACTCAAAATCACTAATCCCTTTCATTGACCATGCAAACTGGCTTCCTTCTAAAATATTATTTGCATTAGGTACATCTGGTTTAATCGGATTAGAATCCGTCCCCTTCCAAATTTCTGCTGTTAAAATCGGATAGCCTAATGCAGCCACTTTTTGAATGGTATCATTATTTGGACGTAATCCCCACTTCTCAAAGAAAGGCATCAAATTTTGTTTGGCTACTTTTGATGCTGAGATCATAAATAATTGTTTTTTATTTTCATCAGTTTGTGGAAGTTCATTAGAAGGCATATCTCTATACAATTGATGCAGCTTAGGATAGAAGTCTTCTCCATATGCTAATTGTAGTTGCCAGAGCATAACAAGCTTGACAAAAACATCACTTATTTCGTCATAATTTTTATTCGCTTGTTCTAGATATTGAAACGCTTTCGGGTAAATACCACTTTTCTCTAAATTGGATGGTTGATTAAACGCCTTTTCTACAGAAAGGCTGTAAATATTATTTTGTACTTCTGTCATATTATAAAACTTCCAAGGTGCTTGCTGTCTCAAATGCCCTGCCTCATGCCAAGGACCCCAACCATCTTTAATAAATTTATTTATATCTAACACGTATTGAATTGCATCTCCTACATATGCAGTTCGATAAGAAGTCGCATACATATAATAATCTGGTGAATGATTTTCTTCTACGTAATGAATATAATGCTTGTCAGCTTGTTCTTCGGATAATCCAGCTACTTTGTCTTGAATTCGGGTAGCTTCATCCATCTTTTTTAAGAGTTGTACAGGATCTGTATTAGAACCCAGCAAATATTTCTTAACACGTGCAGGGCTGGCCGTAATTAATACACGTTCTCCTTTTAGCTCCACTGCATGTGCATTTGGATTTTGGTTCAGCATGTCTATTAAATCTTGTTTTGTATGCTTGCCTAGTTCAAAGAAAGGAGTAGTCGTTCCACCAGTTGTGACTGTTGTTCGAATGGTACCACCTTGTTGTTTATTGTAAAAATAAATCATTCCTCCATTTGGAGATTGGATTGTGTTTATACCTGGTTTTAATGTAAATGATTTTATTTTAGAATCTTCTCTCCAAGAAGCATCATACGAATACGTTCCAATGTATGCTTGAATATTTTCATTTCCTTCTACATTAATCGTTATTTGTTCATTTGGCTTTGCATATAAACCAGTCGGTTCATATGGACTAAATGCCATACTTTTTCTTTCCTGTTGTTTCAATACCTCAACATCCCCTTTTCCTGGGACTGTATACGTTCTGTTTTCTGATTTAACTGACTTTTCCTCTTGAAGTGATGTCGATATTTTATTTTGCTGCTGCGTTTCCTCTGCAATGATATCTGTTGTAGAAATCATTCCAGTTGCAAGCATAGTTACTGTAGCGGTGGCTGCAAGTATTTTTCTCGTTTTATGTTTTGAATTATTCCCCATATTTTCTCCCTCATTTTTCCTTAATATGCTTAAGGATTGATTGTTTCGCTTTCATGTTTTTTCCCAAAACCATTCATGCTATCTATGTTGTATCTTTTAATCTATTTTTTTTCATAATAATCTCCTTTTCTTTAGTTATTATTGTATACAAATACTATTTGATGACACATTAAATAACAACTTTACGATAAACTCAACAATAACAAACTATTATGTTTTGATTCACCCCCATTAACTTCCATCTAATTGTATAAATATATTCATTTAGCGAAATAAGTAAATAAATTTCAATATTTAAAGCTTACAACCTAACAAAAAATTCATAAAAGTTTCATAACTTTAAAGGTTTACATAATTTCACCCACATTTATTTAAACTTCCTTAACTTTTTTCTAATCTATTTTCTAAGAATCTTATTGTTTATTGTAAATAAACCAGGCTGCTACTCTATATGTAAAAGAAAGGCGGAATCTTTAATATGACTCCGCCTTTTTTGATATAAAAAGCATCTAATTCTATTTGAATTAGATGCTTACATTTAGTTCTTAAACCAAGCATTCTAAACTACTTATGCCCCTGTAAATCTTTTTTTATTACATCCCATAGTGGATTATCTTGACGTATCGGTTTACCCTCTTCGTCCCATTTTATTTTTCCTGTTCCCAATTCATAATTCATTCCCGTCCATGTGTCTTCACGGAATGCATAGAATGATTTATGCCACCCTTTTTGGTTGAAGATAGAAATAAGATCTTGCATATATTGGGTAGCTCCTGGAACGGTACGGTTAATTCCAAACTCCTCTGCAATAATTCGATTAGATGGTACATGATTTTTCTTAGACCATTGTTGAATCGGCTTTAAAAATTTCTCTAATCCCTGTTTATTCCACATTACAGGTTTCTCTAAATCCCCTACTTTTACTAATCCTGGATATTGATATTCCTTGTTTTGTTTTTCACCTTGACTCGTTAATTCATATGGTTCATACATATGAAATGCGTAAAGTGTCTTTTTATCCTCTACTGGGCTTAAATATTTAAAGGCCCATGGAGTAGCATATAAACCTGAATCTAAAATAATCGGTGTTTCTTGGTCCACTTCACGGATAGAATGAATCACCTTTTCATAAAATTCGTTTAAATCTGCTGTCGTTCCTTTCACTTTTGCATACCATTTCTCGTAATCTTCCGTCCAAAAATCATTATATCTATTATTTTTAGCTGTTTCTGGATGCGGTTCATTTATAATATTATAACCGACCACTGCAGGGTGATCTTTTAGTTCCAAAGCAAGGTCTTTCCAAAATTGACTTGCTTGTTCTTGATATTTCTCTTCTTCCCATATTCTGTCGTCATTCTTGTTATTATTAAATTGGCGCCATCGATCACCAGGCAAGGATAACATTGTAAGAACAACTTTCATTCCCTGCGATTGTGCGGCATCTAAATCCGCTTTTAATTTTTCTAGATCCTCCTTTACTAATCCCTGATAGTTATCTGCATTTCCTATCAGAAAATCCTTCCCAGAGGTATCTGGTTTATCCTCAAATAAAAAATCTTTATCCTTTGCCCATTTATCAGGTGCTAAACGAACATATTCAATATTAGCTTCTTTTGCACTTTTATAGTTTTCAGGTAATGATGTACTATTCATGAAATTAGTACCTTTCCTTTTCGAATCCCAAAAACTAATTTTTGAATCACTCTTGTGATAGGTATCAGCTCTTACATTCATTTCCTGTACTCCAAAATTCATCATGCCTAACAACGCAACAATTGGTAAAATTTTTTTCACAACTTTCTCCTTCTTTCTCTTTCTCTTTCTCTTTTACACACATAACATACCTTTGTTTTGTTACAGGAATGTGGCAATTTTCCAAAAATACCTGTTATGTTTATGAAAAAGACAGAGATAATAGGAAGTTGCTTCATTTACTAAAAAACAAAAAAGGAATCCTTTACGGATTCCTTTTTGACTTGCACTCTTTTTCAAATAGCGCATTTTTGCACCTACTTTTAGTATACCTTACAATTCTTATAAAATAAATAAGATTAAATAAATTTTATTTCTATATTTTCAAAAAACATCATATTCCCTTATAATTTTACAAATAAAATAGCGTATTATTAAAACTCATCTCTTGAACATTCCTTTAGTTGTTCCATAGCAATTTTACGCGCATGTTCCTCACTATCTATCAAAGTCAATCCTTGTGATATATAACTCCAAAATTCATATCCACAATCCTCCATCCATCTATAAGCTTCTGTTGTGTATAGCCCATCTTTTCTTTTAATGATTTGAACCTTATAGTTTTTACTTGGAGAAAAAAACTCTTGTATAACCTGCTCCATTTATGAAAAATCCTCCTTCAATCTATTATGTGAAATTATATTTTCACATAATCTCGTAATAGAAACCTCTTTTTACGATAAATTACTATCACCTTTTGAAAGGATAATATACCTTACATCCTCCCATCATTTTCTTCCTGTACTAACCAATATAAATGATACAGCTTATATCCTAGAAACTTCAATAACATTTGGCCGTTATTTCTCTCTGTCGTTCTACTTATTTCTACTACATATAATTAAATATTTTTTCAAAAATCACTTCATAAAAGAACGTAAGTTCGTGTATAATAAGAACAATAACAAGAACAAATGTTCTCGTTATTGTTAGGAGGAGTTATAGTGTATGACTATTCAATTTTACCGAATAGAATCATTTTATGTGTCGATCTTCGCAGCTTTTATGCTTCTGTTAGTTGCATCAAAATGGGATTAGACCCACTTCATACAAAATTAGCTGTAGTCGGTGATGTGAATAGGAATGGGTCCATTGTTTTAGCTGCAACTCCACCTTTAAAAGCAATGGGTGTAAAGAAGATGGCAAGGCTATACGAGATTCCTCGACAAAAAGATATCCTTATTGTGAATCCAATTATGGGAACCTATATTAAGTGCTCCAATTACATAACGACGTTAGCTCTACAATATGTTCCTATTGAAGACTTTCATCAATACAGCATCGATGAATTTTTTATGGATATTACCGATAGCATCCATCTATTTGCCCGGAATCCAAATGAATTTGCATTACAGTTTAAACGTGAAATATATGAACACACACGAATTGAATGCACAATCGGGATTGCACCTAACCTATTGATGAGTAAGGTAGCTTTAGATATTGAAGCAAAGAAAAATAAAGACGGAGTCGCTTATTGGAAATACGAAGATATACCTACAAAATTATGGAGCATACGACCGCTTAATAAGTTTTGGGGGATTTCGCATAAAACAGAAACAAAATTAAATCAAAAAGGAATACATTCAATTGGAGATTTAGCTAATTATCCTCTTAAATATTTAAAACAAAGCTTCGGCGTGATTGGCGAAGAATTACACTTACATAGTAATGGGATTGACTTTAGTCGCATTTCAGAAAAATATGTTCCTGCCACAACTTCTATAGGAAAAAGCCAAATTTTAATGCGTGATTATACAATAGAAGAATTTCCGATTATCCTACTGGAACATACCGAAGAAGTTTGCTATCGATTAAGACAACAAAACAAACTTGCTCAAACCGTTCAATTTTCAATTGGATATAGTAAAAGTTATTCGGGTGGCTTTAGCAAAACACATACCTTAAGCCGTCCGACCAACTTAACCATGGACATTTATCAAGTTTGTCTATATTTTCTACATCAACAATATACTGGAGAACCAATTAGAAGTATTACTATTTCTCTAACAAAACTAATTGGTGAAGGAGAAGAACAAATTTCTCTTTTTGATAACATCATACAACGAGAAAAAGAAATAAAGCTAACGAAAGTAATGGATGAAATACGCACAAAGTTTGGAAAAAATAGCATATTAAGAGGAATTTCCTATACAAATAATGCAACAGCTAGATACAGAAACACACTGTTAGGGGGACACAAATCATGAACAACGCTAATATGCCAAAAGGCAGAGGAATGGTAAAATGGACACCGTTTGCAGCAATGCCAGAACAATTCGTCGGAATACGTGAAATGATCAAAGAGAAAAATAAAGTTGCACGCCCCATTTTAACTTCTGAAGAGAAAGAACGGATTGAGAACATGTTACTATGTTCATTGCTATCTGAAGAAGAGATATTAATTACATATTATGAAGATGGTTATTTACTCACCAATTATATGACCGTTATCGATATAGTTCCATTACATAGCTCTATCATATGTACTGATGCTTTCTATAATAAGTTGACAATACAATTTACGAATATAATAGACGTAAAATAGAATAGATTTAGGTGATTATCTTTGGAGTATTATAAAGGAGTATATAGAATGCAAGAGAATCATATAAGAAAGAATACAGCGAGAACAATTACTCATAATGATATAAATAACTATCCCTATTTAAATATACCTATGATTATCAATGAGAAAGATGGACTAACTTACGAGGTTTTAAGCGCTGGTTTTCATAATAATGATGTAGTAGCGATGATAACGACAGATGGTTTCGCTACTACTAGGGTAAATACACCGATTGTAACAGTAAAAAACAATGATGGTAGTATCCAAGCATTCCGCTTACCTTTAGAATTAGAATATTGGGTACTTTCATGTATGTCTGCTGCTTCAACAGGGAGAAACCCGTTCCCATGTAAAGTTGCATTTGGAATCATTGATACTAAATTTCATGTAGAATTCAAGTGAAAAAGGAGCAAATTAATTTGCTCCTTTTATCGTTATGTATGCTCTTGATCTTTTCTTTTTACATTGTTTGCATACAGTTTTTTTGATAATTATAGGAGCGAAACCCTGAAATAACATTTAACTGGATTCCTTCTTGCTTTGCAAATCAAATAACTTTTCTAGTGCTTCTACTGCTTCTTTACGAAGGTGACTCTATTCTAACGTTCCACTAAATGAGAACAGTACATTTGGTACAACTAAATCCTCTGGTTTCTATTCTTCGGGCAATCCATTCATTTTGCTAAGAATTAAATACAATGTGCAAAAAAGCGACCCGGGTTAATTCCTTATTATCTCTTTCATTAAAGTCATATCCTTGTATATTGGAAATTTCTTAGTTAATTCTTTTACGATAGAGCATGCTTTTTCTTTAACTCTTACATTCTGGGGATTCTTTAATACTAAACAAATGATTTCAGCAATTTTAATCATTTCTAGTTCACCCATTCCTTGTGTTGTAACTGCTGGTGTCCCCAAACGAATTCCACTCGTAATAAAAGGACCCTTTTTATCAAAAGGAATGGAGTTCTTATTAACCGTTATCCCTACTTCCTCTAATAATATTTGAGCTTCTTTTCCTGTTAGGTTCATATTACAAAGATCTATAAGTAGCAAATGATTGTCCGTTCCACCTGTCAACACATTAAAGCCTAACTCTCTTAGTTCTTTTGCTAGCACCTTAGCATTCTTTATTGTATTTGAAACATATTTTTTAAATTCGGGCTTCAACGCTTCATTAAAAGCGACTGCCTTGGCCGCAATCATGTGCATAGCTGGCCCTCCTTGTATACCAGGGAATACACTCTTATCTATTGTAGCAGCCCAATCTCTTCGGCAGAGTATAATTCCCCCTCGAGGACCACGCAGGGTTTTATGGGTAGTAGTAGTAACAAAATCAGCATATGGAACTGGGCTCGGATGCATTCCAGTAGCTACAAGCCCAGCAATATGGGCTATATCTGCCATAAAAAATGCATTCACTTCTTTTGCGATGCTCGATAATCTCTCAAAATCAATAATCCTTGAATATGCACTTGCACCAATTACCATCATTTTAGGTTGATGTTTCAGCGCTAAAGTTCTAACTTCATCATAGTCAATATTGAAATGTCGCTTATTTACTCCATAAGATATAAAATTGTATAATACACCCGAGGAATTAACAGGGCTCCCGTGTGTAAGGTGACCACCGTGGGATAAATCCATTCCTAATACTGTATCTCCAGGCTTCAAACAAGCAGAGTAAACAGCCATATTTGCTTGTGCCCCGGAGTGAGGCTGCACATTCGCATGGTCCGCTCCAAATAATTGTTTTGCTCGCTCTATAGCTAAACTCTCTACAATATCTACATATTCACATCCACCATAGTATCTCTTTCCTGGATATCCTTCAGCATACTTATTAGTCAGCACTGTGCCCATTGCCTCTAAAACGGCTAGACTTACAAAGTTTTCAGAAGCAATTAGTTCAATATGTTTTTGCTGGCGTTGTAATTCATAATCAATTGCCTCAGCTACTTGATAATCTTTTTCCCTTAATTTCTTCATTATTAACTATCCCTTCTAATGAATTAGTAGTTTTTTTGTATGCACTATGATTCGTTGAGCCAACATATTGATTGAGAGCGAATGAACTGCGTATTGCTTCTGTAATAAATAACTTTGCAATGCTTACTGCCTCTATAACAGACTTCCCTTTCGCTAGTTCAGCAGCAATCGCTGCAGAGTAAGTACATCCAGCACCATGTATATGGTCGGTTTGAAATCGTTCTGATTGTATATATTTAAAATTCTTTCCATCATATAGTAAATCTAATGCTGTCTCATGTGCTAGGCGGCTCCCTCCTTTCACTAAAACATATTTTGGACCTAAATCGTGAATGATTTTTGCTGCTTCTTTCATGCCCTTAATGGATTTAATCGGAGCCACTTTACTTAAATGTGCCGCTTCCAGTAGATTAGGTGTGACAATTGTAGCTTTTGGTATGAGCAAATCTCGTAAACTATCTACTGTTTCAGGATGCATTACTTCTGTTACACCTTTGCAAACTAAAACCGGATCAATAACAATATTTTCGAGTTGATGTTGATCAATTACCTTGGAAACCAAATCGATTAGTTGGACCGATCCAAGCATTCCTGTTTTTACTGCATCAATACCGATTCCTTCAATAATAGTTCTTAATTGCTCCTTTACTGTTTTAATTTCTTGTGGAAATGTATGATGCTCCCAATAATTTTTAGGATCCATCGTAACAATAGTCGTTAATGCAGTCATCCCGTAGACATTTAACTCCTGAAATGTTTTCATATCTGCTTGGATTCCAGCACCTCCACTGCTATCCGAACCGGCTATAGACAAGACCTTGTTTTTCACCATAAGAAACCCTCCTTTTTAACTGCTGATAGTGATAAACGTAATTCGTCAAAGCACGTATCTAGGATTGTAATTCACCTAGATACTTTTCAAGACGATTTAGAGCTTCCTCTAGCACCTTCATTGGCTGTACATAAGAAATCCTCACATACCCTTCTCCATATTCCGTGAATGAATCTCCTGGAATGAGTGCAACCTTAGCTTTTTTTAATACATCAGCAACAAATTCTGATGAGGTTTTCCCAAACTTTGAGATAGACGGAAAAAAATAAAATGAACCGGCTGGTTTGACTACTGTGAGTCCCATATCTTGCAACCTCTTATACACATAATCACGACGTATACGATATTCGTCACGCATGATGTGAGCATCATTAATTCCTACTGTCAATGCCTCGATAGCAGCAACTTGACTAATCGATGAGACAGCAGCCGTCGTGTATTGCTGTAGCTTCTTCATTTCTTCAATCAGATATCCTGGTGCAAAAGCAAATCCTACTCTCCATCCTGTCATCACATGGGATTTTGATAGCCCATTAATGACAATTGTTTTCTCTTTCATTCCCTCCATTTTCGCAATTGATACATGCTCCTCTTCAAAAACCAATTCGCTATATAATTCATCTGAAACAACCATTACATCTTTATCAACCAGCAAATCCCTAATTGCTTTTATTTCTTTTTGATTCAGTGTAACTCCAGAAGGATTCATCGGTGATGGGATAATGACACACCGTGTTTTATCGGTCATCATTTTTTGAAGAGCCTCTACTGTAACCTTAAATCCTGTATCCCTTGTGTCTAGATAAATAGGTGTTGCGCCACATAAACGAATAACCGGTTCGTATCCAGGATAAATAGGAGTTGGTAGAATAACTTCGGAACCTTCGCTAAGTATAGTTCTAAGAGCAAGATAAATCCCTCCGGTTGATCCGTTAGTTACTAGTATTTCGTGGTTAGGATCATAAGTAAGTCCATATTTTACATGCATGTAGTTTGAGGAAACTTTAAGAAGTTCTGTATAACCCGAAGAAGGTGGATACGTTGTATGGTTATTTTCAATTGCCAATTGTCCAGCTATCTTTATATGCGCTGGAGTAGGAAAGTCAGGTTGACCAATGGTTAAATGGATGACATCCTCATATTGCGAAGCCATATCAAAAAAGGGGTCCATTTTTGAGGACTGCAATCGTGTTACTCTATTGTTTAATAAGTGTTTCATGTTTACATAGCTCCTTTTAGAGAGGGGTAGCAAAAGCCACCTCTCGCTGCCAAAGATGGTGACCAGAAAGTTAAATAGTATATGAATCTTTGATTTTTCACATTAAAATAAAGTGATTAATTGTAGCATTAGAAATTTATGAACAATTTTCTACGTTAGCAAATACCTGATATTTCATCTCCATTGCATCGAGCAAAGTGAATAGTATCAATTTTGATAGAACCAACGAGTGTGTCTCTTCAAGCATCTCATGTGGCCGTTGTACATACATCCCTTGCTCAATTTCATCAGCACAATGTACTATTAATCTCTCAATACTGGCAGCACTTGACTCTAAATGAAATTGTAATCCAACGACATGGTCTTCATATACGTATGCCTGATTAACACATCCTTTGCTATACGCAATTTTCTTTGCTTGCGGAGGAAGCTGGAATGTGTCTGCATGCCAATGGAAAGGAACAAACACCTCCGGAAATCCGCTAAAGAAATCGATTTGCTTGGCCTCCTCCGACAATTTAACAGGAAACCAACCAATCTCCTTATGATGATTTTTATATACTTTTCCTCCAAGGGCTTCTGCAATTAACTGAGCCCCAAGACATACCCCAAGTACTAGTTTTCGATGCTGAATAGCTTTCTTTATTAACTGTTTCTCCAATTCAAGCCATGGATATATTTTCTCGTCATAAACCCCCATCGGCCCACCTAGTATGACGAGCATGTCAAATTCCGAATAAGAGGGTAGACAACTGCTTTCATATAATAATGTCCCTGTGACTTCATGCCCTTTTGCCTCCGCCCAAGTTAAAATGTGTTCGGGTGATTCAAAAGAGACATGCTGCAAATAATGAATTCTCAAATTCTTTTCCTCCTTAAGCTGTAGTTAAATTATTTAGATTTTAAGTATAATCTTGAGATTATCATTAAACAATCCAATCATTATTATAGAAACCATAGGTTTTACCTATTATTCAATCTAATTGACGACTAATAACTATATCTTTCAAAAAATAGTTAGACAATAAGTATTATTCGTTTTATGACGACCTTATTTAACGAAAAAAACTTTGACACTTTTCATTTTAACTATGCTAATTTTTTATATTGATACTAAAAGAAAAAGAAACTCTTGATATACAAGAGTTTCTTAAAGTTAATAAATACAATGATTTAGCAATTGTTTATATAATTATTACTCACCAATCTGGAGTCTTCTATCTACTTATAAATGCTCCATTTGAATTTTATTTTAAGTGCTTCTATAGACTTCTTCTTTAAGTAGATATCTACTCGCACAGAATTTAGATTTTACGCAACCTTTCCTGTAGACGTAACTTTCTCTCTTTTGCTTTTCTTCTCTTTTTATTCACACGTTTTGTTCTTGAATCTACACGTTTACTATACTTTTTAGGCAGCGCCTTTTCTCGGAAACGTTGAACCTTTTTTATCGCTGAAATTGGCAGCATACCAACAACGCCCTGTTTTTCAATTTCATTTGGTATGTCTAGATACCAATCTGGATGATCATGTAAGGCATTAAAATCAAACATAATACCATATTCCATTTCCATCTCTTTTTCCCACAATTCAAAAGGCTCCGCAGTTTGTTCATCGATTCTTTCCTGATACGAAATGCTCTCGTTTAGTAAGCCACACCAAACCTGATAATCACTCCAGAGAATATCACAATCAGGCACCTCTAACGTAAGGATGACAAACCTTTCTCCAGTCTTTCCCCAGCATTTCTCATTTCGATTAGGATAATTATCCGTATGCCATAACCATATTAGTTGCTCACCTTGATATGACGGAATTGCTTGCTTCATGCGATGTCTCATCCATCGGTAGGGCACCTTCAAGTAGGAATCCACCCACTTATTGTCACTAGTTATATACCCTTGTTTATTCCAAGCTTTCCATGCTGCTTCGTGCTGTACAGTATAGACAATCATTTTGTTACTCCTATCTATATTTCTCATTAAATATAATAATTTTGTATTCACAATTAACCTTTAATCTAAACCATTTCAACAAGATATCTATTTTTCACAAATAAGCATTAGGTTTTGTTCTACAACCTAAAAAAATGACTGTATCATGCTTTTGCCGACACAACAACCACTACCGTATGAATTCATCTTAATAATTACACTCATAACATACATGAAAATCTGCCTTTAACACGGATATTTGAAAAAAACTTTCAATCCACAATTAATCTATTAACCCACAGATTCCAGCATACATACGTACAAGTGACAAAAAAGTGCACCTAAAGATTGTATGAAACAAGCTGATTACTGTCATATGAACAAAACCTTTTCACTGGGAAAAAATCACTGTATGTACGAACACAAACAATAGATATTTACTATAATTTACCCTATAATGATTATTATTTCCTATAAAAAAATAATAACTTTTGGAGGAAGAACTATTGGATTTAAAGCAATTGGAATACTTCATGACCTTATGTCAGGAACTACATTTTACTCGTGCAGCCGAAAAGTTAGGAATCGCCCAACCCTCATTAAGCCAGCAGATCCGATTGCTGGAACATGAAATCGGTACGCCATTGTTTGATCGTGTTGGAAAACGAACCATTATTACCGAAGCGGGCAAAACACTGCTTCATCATAGCTATAATGTATTCCATGAGCTATCACAAGCTCGTGCCGCAATTAGTGAAATACAAGGTCTAAAAAGAGGGTCATTAAAGATAGGAGCGCTCCTGACAGTTACAAATTACTTGATTCCTCAAACTGTAATCGAATTTCACCAAAGGTATCCCAATATTGAATTGGCTGTTTCAGGTATGCGAACTGGGGATATTTATAACGGTCTTTTGGAAAATGAACTCGATTTGGGCGTAGTATTTTTGCCTATGGAACATGATGAGTTAGAAACCATTCCACTCTTTAAACAACATCTTGCTTTAGCAGTTCCAATCAATCATTCCGTAGCTGAAGAGGAATCTGTTACACTTGACGTTTTAAAAGAAACACCCTCAATTTTATTGCCTGACACATATTTTTTGCGGCAGCTGATTAACGAACAATGTAATGAACTTGGATTCGCAGCTAAACCGGTTATGGAAATGACGACTATGGAATCAATCATTCATATGGTCAGCAAAGGAGTTGGTGTCACCATTCTACCAAAAGGTTACCTTGACTATATAGACAATAAACTTATACGGACGATTCCTATTGAAAACCCTATGCTTATTACGCAAATTGGTATCGCTTACCGTAAAAACAAATATTTGTGTGCAGCAAGTCGAGTATTCATGGAGCAGTTGATTTCCACTATAAAAAGTGAAACCTTTCAATAGATTGTACTTTATGCACGTTAAAATGAGTCTGAAGTTTAAAAATTCTTTTGACCTACTGTAAAACTATAATGTGCATCCGATAAAAGTTGATTAAAAATCCTGTATTTTTAATACAGGATTTTTATTTTCTTATTCTACAAAAAGAGAAGCATACTTGAACTAAATCTATTGAACCACATATGAAATGCATAGAAAATGGAGATAGCAAAAGCTATTAACCCCTCACCTTGAAGAATTCTCTTGCTTTATGAAGTGCGAATATGAATCGATTGATCTCCTCTTCTGTGTTATACAAATAAAAACTCGCACGTGCCGTAGAGCTGGTACCCAGATGTTCCATGAGCGGCTGACAACAATGCTGTCCAGCACGTATGGCTACTCCATATGTATCCAAAACAGTAGCAATATCATGCGGGTGAATATTCTCCACTTGAAACGTCACCAGTCCCAAACGCTCTTTTTCTGGACCAACTATTGTTAAATCTTCAATCTGCTTCATTTGCTCTACTGCATAGCCAGTTAAAAGCTTGTCATGCCTTGCAATATTTTCTATTCCGACTTGTTCAAGAAAGTCTATCGCCACTCCTAAACCGATAGCCCCAGCAATAATCGGCGTACCCCCTTCGAATTTCCAAGGTAATTCCTTCCATGACGAAGCATATAAGCTAACACTATCAATCATTTCCCCCCCAAATTCGATTGGCTCCATCTTCTTAAGTAAGGATTCTTTTCCATATAGGGCACCAATCCCCGTAGGCCCACACATTTTATGTCCTGAAAACGCATAGAAATCACAGTCCAATTCTTGAACATTCACCTTTATATGAGGAACACTTTGTGCTCCATCCACTAAAATGACAGCTCCATGCTTATGTGCGATGGATGCCATTTTCTTCACCGGGTTAGTAATGCCTAGTACATTGGATATGTGTGATACGGCAACTATCTTTGTCCGTTTTGTGATTGTATTCTCCACATCTTCTATTGTAAACGTCCCGTCTGGTTGCAGTGGAATATATTTCAATACAGCTCCGGTGCATTTTGCTACTTGCTGCCAGGGAATTATATTACTGTGATGCTCCATTGCAGAAATAACAATTTCGTCCCCGTTTTTACATACCGATCGTGCATAACTGCTTGCTACTAGATTAATTGCTGCTGTGGCACCTCGAGTGAATATTATTTCTTTTTCTGATTTTGCGTGAAGAAAACGAGCTACCTTAAACCGTGCTCCTTCATAAGCATCCGTTGCTCGTGAACTCAGTGAATGAACCCCACGATGGACATTTGCATTATCCCACTCATAGTAGTGTTTTAGTGCCTCAATTACCTGAATTGGCTTTTGTGCTGAAGCAGCATTATCTAAATATACTAGGTGATGTCCATTAATTTGCTGATTTAGAATCGGAAAAAGTTTACGTATTTCTGAAAAATTCATAATTACTCCCCCAATCCTTTACTTATCATACTTAATACTCGATAATGAGCCTCAATTGTTGTTTCAATTACCTCATCCGAATGAGCATTCGATATAAACATGGCTTCATAGGGCGTAGGAGCTATCAAAACACCATGATTCAACATAGCCGCATAATATTTTTTAAATAAACGCATATTTGAAAGTTGAACAGTTTCATAATTCACTACCTCATGTTCTGTAAAATAAAAGCAAAGCATTGAACCCACTCTATTTACTTTCAATGGAATACCAGTCAGTTTGGCATTTTGTATAAAGCCTTCAGCTAATCTAGCACCTTTTCTTTCTAGTTTTTCATAGATTCCATGCTGAGACAATAATTGCAAAGTTGCATACCCGGCTGCCATGGCGACCGGATTTCCAGATAATGTTCCAGCTTGATAAATCGATCCAGAAGGGGCCATTTGTTCCATAATTTCTCGCTTTCCGCCATAAGCGCCTACTGGGAGCCCTCCTCCAATTACTTTTCCTAGACATGTAAGATCTGGCTTAATTCCGTATAAACCTTGCGCTCCATAATAGCCTACACGGAAACCAGTTACCACTTCATCAAAAATGAGCAGACTTCCGTAGCGTTCAGTAATCTCACGCAACCCATGAAGAAATCCGGGCAATGGTGGTATGACCCCCATATTTCCTGCTATCGGCTCAACAATAACAGCAGCAATCTGCTCACCAAATTTTTCAAATACAAAACGAATACTATCTATACTGTTATAAGGTACTGTAATGGTATTGGAAGCAACACTTTTCGGGACTCCTGGACTGTCAGGTAAACCCAATGTTGCCACACCAGATCCGGATTTGATTAAAAAGGGATCCGCATGTCCGTGATAGCCTCCTTGAAATTTCACGATTTTTTGCCGCTTCGTATATCCTCTTGCTAAACGTATGGCACTCATGGTAGCTTCTGTACCAGAATTGACCATACGTATCATTTCAATAGATGGAATACTTCTACATATTAACTCCGCCATTTTTGTTTCAGCTTCTGTTGGTAAGCCAAAACTTGTTCCCTGACTTGCTGCCTCCTGTATAGTTTTAACAACTTCCGGGTGAGCATGCCCTAATATGAGTGGACCCCATGAACCAATATAATCAATAAATTCATTCCCATCGATATCAAATACGTGTGCACCTTGCCCATTTTTAGCAAAGATAGGTGCTAGATTTACGCATGAAAATGCGCGAACCGGACTATTAACTCCGCCAGGCATAATTCTTTTAGCTTTATTGAACGCTATTTCAGAATTTGTGTCTTTCCTTATCATGTGCAATTTTTATCTCCTCCTTTTCAACGACTAATACGTCGCCATACATAAAAAAACATGAGATTATACTCTACAAATCCCCTGCTACTCTATCTTTCATTCATCCTCTTATCCGAAAGCTTATTTATAACCATTTTTATATAAATCAGCAATCCACCCACCTTCCACTAAATGGAAAAAACCTTTTTTCGCTTTGCATGTTCTACTAGATTTGTATACAATGGTGTGCCTTTATCGTTCATAATGAATCCCAATTCCTTTCCGATAGTATTTTGTATTCCAACTTAGTTTAAAATGCAGCGATTCATAGTTCAATATAATAATAAATATAGTTTCAATAGGAATTACCTATTATAATAAAATTAAAATGGAGATTTACTTTCCTAAATTTGTGATTCATATCCAAACAGGAATTATCGTTATCAATTTGAAGGGCGACTATATCTGCTTTGCTGTAATAGAGCATCATACATTGCTTAATAGATTATTGAAAAGAAAAAAGCTCTGCACTTTGCAGGCTTTCTTTATGATTTAATTATTAGGTTATTCATAAAATCCCCTATAGAATTCGCCTGGAATATACGGAAATAAGAAGATTGAACGTCGTAATGTTTGTCAGTAATGATTAGGATTGAAGGGAAAAATTTAGAAGCTTTCGGTTGCCAAGATTCATTGTGCCATTCTTGACTATGGAAGTATAACTCGTATCTATTTATCTTATCTTGCATTATTTTTTTACTGTATACTGACTTTTGAACTTCAATAAAAAACGGGGATCTACGCCATATCGTAAAGGCATCTGGCTCCATATACTCTTTCCCATACTTAGGTTCCACTTTGAATAATTTAGGATTTTCGTAGTAGACAAGTTGTTTGTATACGTCCACAATACCAAGGAAATGAGGAATTTTTTGACTCGTTTTTTTGATAGAACTTGGTTGTGGAAAATAAATGTATGGGTGCTGTAATACGTTTGCATCAACATAACCATCTCTCCTTAATCGTTTCATAACCGTATTACAACAAGTTACTGCATTCTTTAAACCCTGAAAATGCAAGTCAATAATATCATCACGGGACATGCATCTAAATCGCTTCAAATCATTTAAAATTCCTTTATCTCTACTCCTCATCATCTAACACCCCAAACAAAGGAATTTCTTTTTTTAGAGGAATTTGGAGCATTTTTTCTTCTTTAGACATGCGATAGGGTTCAACAATTTGTTTCGCATTATTTAATTCCAAATAAGGTGCTTGCACTTTCTTTAATCCATTTCGTTTTAATATCATTTGGCCCGATTGCTCTAAATGCTCTGAACCAGGAGTACCCATGATATTACTATTAATCGCACTATCGCATTTAAAACCAATTCTTACGGTCATATTGAGTTTTAACTTGCCATCCAACACCTTTGCATCCGGCCTCTGCATACTAAGCATAAGAAAGACCCCAAGTGATCGGCCGACTGCTGAAATTTTTTCGATTGTAGTCATACATTCTTTTTCATCTTTAAGCATCGCCACTTCATCAATAGCAAGTAAAATATATGGTTTTTGATTATCAGGATTCAATTTGTTGTACGCATCAATATGATCAACCTCAAATTGTTCCATGAGTTTTCTTCGTTCTCTGATTTCCTTCCACACCTTTTGAAGCATAATTTTCATTTCGATTTCTTCCATACAAACTTCTTTTACATGCTTCACTCTCCGCAAAAAATGAAATTCAGAGTTTTTTAGATCCCCAAGATACAAATGCAGCTTATCAGGTGACATATATTGAATGAAAGTGGATAGTACAACACGCACCATACTACTTTTCCCGCTTCCCGTTTCCCCCGCAATTAATAAGTGTGGTGTATTGGAATCAAGCATATCGTATGTAATCATTTTCCCAAATTGATCCCGGCCAACCACAACAGGAAGACGATACTCCTTTAATAATGAATGCCACTCTTTATAACAGTACTTATAAGGTTTTAGTCCAGAATCTGAATGGAATACATGTAGTACAAATTTTTTCACATCCCCTTCAATCGTAATATTCCGTCCTAATATTTGTTGAAAACAAAACCACTTCTTTTCAATTTTTTGTGGATCTAATCCGTTTGGTATCGTAAATACATACCTTACACTTTCTGTTGAAGAAGAAACATTATGTACCTTTGGATAAATAGGCACTTTCCCTCCACGTGTTTGATGTTCCGTATATAGTCCTGCTTTTGCAAAAACCTCTTTAAGTCGATTCCTTAACTTTTGTGTATGAAGCCACTCCTTTATAATCCTCATTTACTCCATTCCTCCCTAAAACATACTTACGATGCGAACAAATGCGTATCCAATCAAGCAAACCCCACCAATTCGCATACCATAATAAATACTTCCACTCACAAACTTTGCTGCAAATATATGTTCATTTTGTACCAAATACTTTTCTAACAAGACTGCCCCAATTAAAACCGTCCCCATTATTCCTAATGCAATATAAGTATTTAACACTTGATCGGACATATGAAAGAATGCAAAAGGACTTAATGACTTATATTTACGAATTGTATTTTCTTTATCTTTGTTTGGCCGATCTATAAACTTACGAAAAAAAATCCTTTCTTTCCTTACTCGCATTTAAATGCCTCCGTTCTCTTTATAAACAGAATAAGAAAACTTATAAAACATAGGGTTGATTCATTTATTACCTTGTTAACATTACTTTGATAGTTAATTTGATATGTACTTTGCCAATACAGAAGCTAATTGATTTGATATCTATCTTGATAATACGTTTGCTAGCAACTTTGATAGCGACCTTGATACATCATATTGCGAACAGCTTGTACATTATTAACACTTTTGTTTAAAAAAATCAGGCTTTGGTCAAAATGTGATTAATAGAGTATCTACGAATAGGAGTGTTCGCAGTGTTTGGCTTAGGAAAACCGTTATCTAAGTTTGGTAAATTTTTAAGAAAGAATGATATTACTCAAACGGAATTAAAGGAATGGAGTGGGGTAAACCAAAATACAATTAGCCGTATCTCCCGTTCGAATCAATTCAAGCCTTCATTAGGGAATGGTCAAAAAATAATCAGGGCCTTAAAAAGAAAAGGATTCGGCGTAGACTTTGAAGATTTTTGGATGTGATAAATCGTTCAATATATACTTCTGTATCAACACTACACTTGAATGAAGGAGATATTCAAAAATGAATATCTCATAAAAAAGATCAACTACCATTTAAAGTAGTTGATCTGCATGTGTAAACTCTTTGAACTCTAATTGATTAGGCTACCCCCGTAATTCTTGCGGTTAAAAGCCTTATTTCTTCATTCTTTATAATAAAAAATACATATTATATTTATTTACTACATTATAAGATTTTTAACTTCTACCCTTACATATACTATCTAGAATTCTATCTTAGAATCTTAACTTATATCTTAAATCCACCAATTAATTCTTGAAGCTCTTCGGCCATTTGTGCTAATTGTATTGCTGAAGAATTTATCTCTTCCATAGAAGCATGTTGCTCCTCAGATGAACCGGCTATCGTTTGCATACTTGAAGAATTCTCTTTCACAGCCATAGATATTTGATTAATTGATGTATCGACTTCCATTACATCACTTGTCATTTTATTTGATAATTCCACCATACCATGTACTTTTGACACAATATCATTTGCAGATTTTGAAATCTCATAAAAACTTTGTTTTGTATCATTCGCAACCTGAATCCCCGACTGCACTTCAACTCCTACTTCATTCATAGCTTTTACAGTCTCATGTACATCTGCTTGTATTTCATTAATTAAACTTCCAATTTCCATCGAAGATTCGGATGATTGCTCTGCTAACTTCCTGACTTCATCAGCAACAATTGCAAAGCCACGCCCCTGTTCTCCTGCCCTTGCCGCTTCAATCGCTGCATTCAATGCTAATAAATTTGTTTGTGCAGCAATATTTTGAATTACTTCTAATATACTTCCGATTTGCTGCGATTTCTTATCTAATAATTTAATTACATTATCGGATTGAGAAACAGAATGATGTATAGACTGCATTTGCATTACAGTTTGTTCTACTAATTGTTCGCCCTCGTTAGCTCTTTGCTTTGTATATAAGGATGAAGTCGATACTTCGGAAGCATTATCAGCTACGCATTGAATGTTTCGTGTTACCTCACCAATTAATTTAGCTCCAGACGCAACTTCATTATTTTGAACTTCTGCACTATTCGATATTTCTTCCATTTCTTTTGTGATTTGTTCTGTCGCAACACTTGCTTGCTCTACGCTAGCAGTTAGTTCTTCAGACGAAGCAGCCACATGTCCTGCAGATGTGTTAATTTGAGAAATTATATTACATAACGACTCTGCCATTGTATTGAAACTACCACCTAATTGACCAAGTTCATCCTTTGAACGAATATCTATTTTCTCAGTTAAATCTCCCTGACTAATTCTTTGGGCTGAAATAACTAATTGTCTTAGTGGATTAATAATAGATTTAAGAATGAAGAAAATTACAATTCCACCTAACAACAGTGAAGCCCCTATTATAGTGAGCGTTTTATAAAAAATAGGATTGGCAGCTTCTTCAATTTCTTTAATAGGCATTACACCAGCTATTTTCCAACCTGTTTTTTTGTTTGTTTTAAAGCTTATGTTTCGATCCTCACCATTAAGGCTATAAGTAATTACTCCATCTTCTTTCTTGTATAGTTCATCTGCTAATGATTTCTCTAATTTCTCACCTGGCTTAAGTGTAGGATGAACAACGATAGTCTTATCTTGACTTACTATAGATACAAATCCTTGTTTTCCTATTTTTATCATTTTAGAAGTTTTTACGATATCATCAATATTCAAATCCATACCAATGACACCACTTTTATCAGCATTTTGCTTTGCAATTGCTATTACCATATTTCCTGTAGCCTTTGATTTATAGGGAGATGAAACAATAATCTCTCCATTAGCTTTTACTGCATCCTTATACCAACTACTTTCTAACGGATTAAATCCGTCTGGTATTTTTCCAACAGGTGCATGAATAAATTGATTATTACTGGATGTAGTATAAATTGTCTCTATCTCTGGATGTAACTGTATATATTGATCAAATTTACTTTGCACATTTTGCAATTGGTCAGCATTATAATCACCTTGTGTAAGTATCTTTGCAAAATGAGTTACATCTACATGTTTATTTTCTAACTCATCGTCAACTATCTTATTTAAAATACTTACATTATCTTTCGCAGTTTGTAGAATTGTTTCATTAAGATCTGTTTTTGCTTTATCATAAGATGATACTCCTACGATAAGACTAGGTATAATTAATATTGCAATAAATGCCATAGACAACTTCGTTTTAAGCTTCATTTGTTCCAATCTTTCTTTTACTTTAAACACTATCAAATTCTTCCTTTCATTCTTACAAATTATAAAGTTTATTTAATCGTTTGCTCCTTTATTTTTTCTACATTCATTTATGGTATCATTCGAAATGAATTTACCGTTATATCCTTTTACATATATTTTCTTATATAACAATTTAGTTTTTACAAGCGGAGTTTTATCTATCCACCTTTCGAATATCTTATTTTGCTATATTAAGCAATGTTAAGGCTACGAATTATTCTAAATTACCTGGATGAAACATAGACTTCATTTAAAAGATTATTTTTGACTTTAATTGGATCAAAAGTTTAATCTAGAACTATTCAAGTTTGATGAAATCCTTACCATAATAAACCCCTAAAACTTAACTAAGTGAATTTATTTTTTGGATAATTATGCTTAACAGCCTTTTAACCACACTCTAACCGCTTCACTTCGTTCATTTATCTATTTACTACAGCCACTTTTGTATTATTGGAAACTAAACCATAAATTCTAAATAGGAGAATAAAATAAATTGGAGGACTTCATTGTAACACGTATACATAAGTTTTAAATATTAAAATGAAAAAATTTTTTTCATTATCTTATCTTCATGAATTACTAATAATAGATTGAGAACTTTTTTGGGCTAGCGGCTATCAGGTTATTACAGATAATTAGAATGAATAACAGCAACAATCAATATGTATTTTAATGATGATGTTCTTTATTTAACCTACCACTAATTTATTTGTATATTCTATAGATATATCATTACTCTATCCCTTTTAATAAAACAGGACACTTAGTCAGTAAAGAAAGTTATTCTATTACCTAATCTGTTAATTTTTGACAGATTCTCTTTTAATATTTTCTTACTCTTTTTTTAATAAATATATAACTACGTTTTTCCTATATGTATACATTATAGATGCTTACTTTTCTGTAAACTGAAACGTACATTAGAACACTTTTCTTCATCTCTCAATATTAAGACCCTAGGATTTTTATTATTAATCATGTAATATACGAGTCAGAAGTAAATAAAAAGACTTACTCTATACTATTGAGTGGGAGCCTGAGGGCCATCTCAATATGTGGCTACATAGAGCCACACCACCAAAATTTGGATATTACACACTAAGAGACAGTTCAGATTTAAAAGTCGATTTTCACACGTTAAGGAATTTCCCTTCTTATGTTTCTAGCATATTCACGCATCATTTTTTTTAAAATACAGTTGAAATGTGTTCAAAAAAATAGAAAGACTTCATTCAAGAATACTTATCATGAATGAAATCTTTCTTTTATAAAAGATATTTAATTACCACCTTGAAAATGGTATATGTGAATTGATTTTAAATAATTAAGTCCAACTAGTTCTATTTCATTTAAATCTTTTTAACAAATTTAGATTTTAATTTCATAGCTCCAAAACCATCAATTTTACAGTCAATATCATGGTCGCCATCTACTAAACGTATACTTTTTACTTTTGTACCGATTTTCACAACCGATGAAGTTCCTTTTACTTTAAGATCTTTGATTACTGTTACAGAATCACCATCGTTTAAGACATTTCCATTAGCATCTTTAATAACCTTTGTATCTTCATTATTTTCAGTTTCTGATTCTAAAGTCCACTCATGAGCACATTCTGGGCAAACAAAAAGATTTCCATCTACATAAGTGTATTCTGAATTACATTTTGGGCAATTTGGTACATTAGACATATTTTTATTTCCTCCACACTTTATCATTCTAATAAGTATTTTTTAAAATATCTGTTTACAACTTCATAAGAATAGCAATTATGAACTTTAATTTTGAAAAGTGGTTCTTATCTGTATCTCAAACATCTATTTTCATCCCATAGCTTTCAATTTCTTAATAATCATGTTCGGTGTCGCCCATTCGTCACGGTCAAAGTCAGAAATAGAAACTTCGATGTTTAAACGGTCTTGAAATTCTACTAATAAAGATACTGTAGCAAAAGAATCTAGAATTCCTTCTTCAAATAATTGCACATCTGGGTTCTCTTTTACGATATCATTTTCACATACTTCTTCTAACACATTTAACACTTGATCTTTAAATTCAGACATTATTTTTTCTCCTCTATAACTATAATTTATATTAAACTTCTTCATAGACTTCTATTTTTTAACAATTTTTTAAAAATCTATCCCATCATCATTACAAAATTATGCCTGGTCTTTGTATAATAGTTATTAAGGCATAACAGATAGTTGTTCCCCGAAACATATGTAATTACAAATCTGGTATTTATTATGGAAAGGGAATATATATGATTGATACCGTTTATTTAATTCATTTTGCGTTTAAACGTAAGGAAAATATTCTCCGCATTCGCCAAAGTAAACTTTCTCCTTCTCTATTTTTATAAAAGGATTAGAAGGGTGAACCAAACAAAATTTGTATGTGAAGTGAATTTTTTAAAAATCTAATGCATTTGTCTTATTCTTTATTGTATTCACTTCCTGGGATTGCTGAGAAAGCCCGGTACACTCATGAAATGCGAAATGCTTACATCCTATACATTTTTTTGTATTCAAATGTCCTAAAGCACAATTAATTGCTTCCCCAGTATGATCAAAAAAGTTTTCTTTCCCAATCTCAGCATACAATCCACTCTTATCTAGTGTTACTTTTAGTTCTGATTGAATTCCTGAAATAAGAAGTATGCCACCTTGTTGTTTAAAATGCTGAACGATATTCCTAAAGTAAGACTCTCCTGTGATATCAATAAAAGGAACTTTTCCCATACGCAAAATTAGAACTTTTGGTTTATAATTAATAGTCGTTAAAATATTATGTTCAAATGTTTGAGCAGCCCCAAAGAATAATGGCCCTTCTATTGTGTAAATACTAATTTGTGGGCAGTCATGAGCTTTATTTACCACATGTGGTAACAATTTTTCATTCCTTTTTGTATGATCAGGAAGCACTTTTGTTATGACAAGCATATTACTCATACGTTTTGTAAACAAAATAATAGCTAAAATAAGACCAATTTCCACAGCTGTCGTTAAACTAGTAAATACAGTAAGTAAAAATGTTATCAGTAATACAAGAGAGTCTCCTGTCTTCATTTTAAGTATGTGATAAAAATGTTTTTGTTCGCTCATATTCCAAGCTACCACCATTAAAATGGGAGCCATACTAGCAAGAGGAATATGTGAAGCATATGGAGCTAACAGTAAAAGTGTAAATAACACAAATCCCCCATGAATAACACCCGACAGCGGAGATACAGCCCCACTCTTAATATTAGTTGCTGTACGGGCAATTGCTCCAGTTGCAGGAATTCCACCAAATAACGGGGTTACAATATTAGCAACTCCCTGACCGATAAGCTCTTTGTTGCTGTTATGTTTACTATTAGTCATCCCATCTGCCACGACAGCGGATAAAAGAGATTCAATTCCACCGAGCATCGCAATAACAAATGCAGGACCAATTAACTGTTTTATACGTTCTAATGTGATTTCTGGTATATCAAACTGAGGAAGTGTATTTGGAATCGTACCATATGCTGTACCAATAGTAGGTACCTGACCTGAGAAAAATACAGTTGCAATTACAGTTGAAATAACAACACCCACTAATGAACCTGGTACTTTTGGCAAAATCTTTGGTGTGATGAGTATAACAAAAAAGCAAATCAAAGCAGTTATAACACAATAAAAATTGGTAGTATTGATATGCGTAAAGATTTCCTTTAGATTCGCTGAAAATTCCTCATGCTTTTTTATACCTGTTAGACCTAAGAAACTAGCAATTTGTCCCGTAAAGATAATAACAGCAATACCTGACGTAAAGCCAATTGTTACAGGACGTGGGATAAACTTAATCAAAGATCCTAGTTTAAAAATCCCCATAAGGCATAAGATGATTCCGGCTAATAAACCAGCAAGCAGTAAATTTTCATACCCATAGGTAATTACAATCCCTAAAAGAATCGGAACAAAAGCACCTGTAGGCCCTCCAATTTGATACTTCGAACCACCAAATAGTGAAATGAGTATCCCAGCAATACATGTTGTATAAATCCCATACTCCGGCTTAACGCCAGAAGCTATAGCAAAGGACATAGCAAGTGGAATCGCGACAACTCCAACAATCATTCCAGAAAGAAGATCCTTTTGAAAATGTCCCAATGAGTATCCTTCAAACCTTCCCGTAAATAACCCTCTCATTACAAACCCTTCTTTTCTATTTTTAATAAATCTTACTTATGCTGAAAGAATATTTTCTTTTGATAAATTTGAATTACAAATGCATTTCTCATACTCTCATACAGACGCTTTTTATCTCTTTACACGAGAGAGTTATCCTAATATTGGTTATATGTTTTACTTAAATGACGTTCTAATTTACCTATATCTCCACCTTCTTGTATATAGGAATTTAACCTTTCTACTAAAAGTAAACCACCTCGACTATCTAGATTTTTCATATCTATAAAAGATTTAATTTTTACGTTATCTGGGGTACGATCTCTACGGAACATTTGCCCTGGAATTCCACTCCAGAAATGATTCCATTCGTCCAGTAACCCTATTTGATCAAATAAAAAACTTTGAATCCCGCATAACCAAGCTGTACAAGCTGTATTTCTCTTTTGACATCCAACTCCATCCTGTAGATGCTAGCATGAAAAACAACAAGAATGCCCACTTTTAATACAAACATTACAAACATGATGAGCTCCTATTGAGCGAAATACTTCAATCCCATGTTGAATGATATCTTCTTTATTAACGTCAATGCTCAACCTATCCCTCCTTTATCATGGTTTCACATTCTGCTTCATCTAGCTCTTCTAACATTGAAATTGTATCGATTAAATGGTTGTTAAAAATTTTACGTGCAACTAACAGTAAATCCACAATCATAGGGTCTCGTAGAGAATATAAAACTCGTTTTCCATCTTTAGTACCAACAACAATGTTTTTTGAACGTAGCACACTTAATTGTTGAGAAACGGCTGAACCTTCCTTGTTAAGGATAGTTTGAATTTCATTTACACTTCTTTCACCCTCTGACAATAGTTCTAGAATACCTATTCGTAATGGATGTGATAAGGCTTTAAAAAAATCTGCTTTAAATTGTTGCATTTCATTTCCCATAAAAACACCTACTTATTTTTGATTAAAAACACAGAAGTATCATATACATCTTCAAATCTTTGAATATGTATATGATACTTCCAAGACTTTAAATTTTCAATACAAATCTTAAAATATTAAACAAGAACCAAAAAGCACAGAAAACATTTGGTATACTCTATTCGCAAAGAAACAGCATCAGCTTCCATTGTCATGAGCAAAACGGACTCTTACTCCCGGCAAAACAGTCTTATAACAGCACAAAGGAACGTATTGGAAAACACTGTTTATCCTAGATTATATTTTTTGCGAAACCTTACGCTGACGGATTCTACGAAGATTGAATATATGAAAAGCTACGAATGCCTTAGCACACGTAATTTTTTGGAATATACTTGGATTTTCGAAGTTGAGAACTACAAGATCAATTGCAGCGCGCCAGTACATTAAATTTAATTATCAATACAATCAGCATATGGAATAAAATAATGTGTATCTAACCAATGATTATTCAAATAAAAACTCCCCTAATTGGATAAATTAAACTTTTCAGACGCACCGCCCACATTTTAATAATTTTATATATCAAGCAATTCTCAAAAATCAAAATCACACTTTAAATTGTGATTTTGATTTAAATAATGCAATCTGAAACACTACTCTTCTTCTAAAATAGCGTAATAATATTCATCCCACCATTCATTTCCATGGGGTATACACTTCCTGAAATAGCCTTCTCTCATCATTCCAATTTTCTCCATCACCCGATATGATGGAGTATTTTCTGGCTGACATGTAGCTATAATTCTATGTAATTTCATTTCTTTAAACCCATATTTCAATGTAGCTTGTGCTGCTTCAGAAGCATATCCTTTATTGAAATATTTAGGATTGAATACCCAACCAATCTCATAAGTATGCTCACCAAAATATTTATGAAAAACAATATGACCAATCAGGATATTTTCATCTATTAGTATCACAGGAAAGTTCTTAGCATTTTCACCCATATTTTTATTTACAAAGTTCCTTGTATCTTCTTCAGTAAAAACCCCTTCAGGTATGTATTTCATAACATTGCTATCTGATGTATACTCATGAACAGCTTCCCAATCCTTGGATTCAAATTTTCGTATTAGTAATCTTTCTGCTTCTATAAACATTTACTTTTCTCCCCTCAAAAAATCGTTACTTTATTTCAAATCCACATTTAATCCTTAAAAAAAGAACTTGCAGGAATCTCTACAAGTTTTTTGTATCAGGTGAATATATGGGACAAACAAACTATCTTACCGATTCATCATAGAAACTACAGGGGTAGTACTTTGACAACTATAATATATAACATCCGTAGATTTTATTTTTGAAAATTATGTTAATTAAGAACGAAAGTATCCTTTTCCTTAACTATTCTAACTTCTATTCACTTAAACAAACTACTCAGTTGATTTTTTAAAACTTCTTGAGAATTCGTAACAACGATTACACAATTAACTTCTTTATGCGCGAGTTCCTGGAACACTCAATAATTTTATTTGCTGTGGTTCATCAGCAATAAATAAAACAACATAGCAAGATAGCGCCCTAACAATTGCTACACCTTGTTGGTGTTCGCCACTTACTTGCATTAAATTCAATGACCATTACTGAATATAAAGAATATGTTTACTTTTATTCTAAAAATTCTCTTCTTTAACGAGGGTTTTTGGTAAAAATACAAAAAAACCCAAATCGTGGGACTTTTTTAATTATCCATGATTTGGGGTACAGTTCATTACTTCATTGTAAGGGCTTTTATTTTTTATAAAAATCCATCCTAGAAATGTTATAATTACTCCATTCCTTTTATATTGATAAGAAGAATTTAAAAAGATTAGAATATTTAAAGAGAGGAGGAAACTATTAATGTATACACAAGACGATTTTTATAAGAAATTAATTGAGGAACAAAGAATAGTAAATATTATCCTAATCAACGGAGTTAGAATACCTGGAATCATTATTGGTGTGGATAAATTTTCAGTGCTAATCTCTAGCAAGGGAAAACAACAATTCCTATATAAGCAAGCGATTTCAACAGTTGCCGTATAAACTACCGTAAGTATTGATGTTTCATCATTAATATACTCCACTTTAAAATTAAATTTGAATTATATTATTGTATGAAACAATAAAAAAGGAATCCTTATTAAAAGGATTCACCCCAGGAAGATATATATATAGAGATACATAAATAAAAAGAATTAAGTATATTATAATATAAAAACAAACAAAACATATTGAGAAACAAATAATTAGATTGAACATTCTAAGTATTAAACATAAAATGAGTATGAGTCGAATAGCAACTTATCTCTAACCCTTGTATGAAAAAGAGATCGAGTATCATGATTTCTTTTTCATACATAATTTTGGCCTGTACATACAGGCTCTTTTTATTTGATAGAAAAAAATAATGTTTGCTATACTAAATGCGCAGAAATATATGCAAAATCACAATTAAAACAAGGGCAGCCTGGCATAGCTGCCCTTGTTTTATTTTTATTCTCGTAACCTACTATTTAACTTAAGTTATTTATAAACCAAGCACACTAACAATCTGGCATGCTTTGGAATTTACAATATGATAGTACATCTCTAACCCTCTTCTTTCCGAACGAATAATCTTCCCACGCATCTTAGATAAATGCTGAGATACAGTCGATTGAGGCACTCCTAATAGCTCCGTTAACTGTGTCACATTACAAACTTTACGATATTCTAATTCTTTCACAATTTGTAATCTAACTGGATGAGCCATAATCTTCAATAATTCTACATCCGCCTCTGGAATTTTGTGCATTTCTTTACTTATTTGCATTTCTGTCATATTTTATTTCTCCTTTTCTACCTTCTTTATTATTTTTAATATCAATTTATGAGCGTTTTAAAATTGTACAAGTAAATATAGTTCATAATCACTGAGCCATTTGCTCTTCTTTATCTTTGTGGTTTTTTGTATAAAGAAGTATTATGATGGCTAAAAATCCAACAAAAGATAGCATAGGGATCGAGATGAAGCCAAACAAATTCAAGTAATCTTCCGTACAAGAAACGCCTACTGAACACATCTTCAATTCACTTGTAGGAAAAGCCTGAATCGTGATTTGATAAACGGCTACTAATAGGCCAATACATGCAAATGGAAATGCATATGTACTTACGTATGGATCTTTTCTATAGATACCTATACCTAATATTAATACTAATGGATACATGGCCATCCTTTGATACCAGCACAAATCACATGGAGGCAGCTTCATCCATTCACTAAAAACCAAACTTATGACCGTTGCACTAGTAGCTATCATCCAAGCAATTTCAATTTGATACTTTCGAATGATTGACATCCTATATTCCCCTCACCTGTCTTATTTAGAATGTAAAACGTTTGTTAATATATGACTAGTTTATTTCCGTATTTGGAGTACCCTGTTTCAATAGAAAGTATCCAATCGTTGATATCTTCCCAATCATAACCCTTCTCTTTTAATTCTAAAGGGAAAAGATTCTCAAAATCATCACGCATTACATACATGGTTTCTAGTGCTTTTTCTAACGGACCAAATCTATATACAATATGTGTATGTACTCTTTTGTTTTTCTTTTTTGCTACCGCTAAATATACATACCGTCTTTCTTTCACTAAAACAAACTTCAAAAATCCAGGTACTTGACTCACCTTTTGCGCTCCTTTTCGGTTTTCCATGCCCTTATTAAAAAGAAAAAGGTATGGAAACTATTAAATCTCACTTTACTAATTTAATAAATGTCCCGTTTTTTTGATTTGAAAATAAAAGAAGACGCTCATCATTACAATATTTATTACACCAGCTGCAGCACCAATTTTGAAGATAACATACACACATTCATTACTACTAAAAGGTAATAAACTCGCGAAAATAAATAAAATTGAAATGATAAAGGATAAGAGCATGTTTCTTTTGTTTTCATTCATTCAAAAAACCTCCATTTTGTACGAATATTTATATTGCAATAGATTAGGGTGCTAGGCCGTATCATTACGGTTATAATGATGTTTCTCTTCATCCACATACCCTTTAAGTTTCTGAAATGTCAACAATACCTTTCCCTTCTGCGTGCTTTTGTATTCCTTTGTGTAGGATTCCGTCCGACTTTGAATCATTTATTTGTGTCGAACTGCTGCATACAGTCATGTCAAAAAGTAAGGTGTAATCCAGATAACCTTATTCCAAGACTTCTTAATGTATTATCCTACTAATTCTAGCTTGTAAAGCACACTATCACCCTAAATACCATAATAACCATAAGGCAAAATGTAAGAATGATAGACCCAGAAAAACACATAATTGCACTTTAGCGTGAAGTGATTTTCCCCATGATGAAATGCGCCATAAAGCCAATAGATAAATATAGGGATAAAGAACTACGAACCTGTTTCGAAAAATACAGCTAAATAAATTATAAATAATATAAGTTGTTGATGTTTTCATTAATTACTCCTTTAAAAGCTTATCTTTATAGGGATATTTGCTGGATTCATTTCCTTATAAGCACACCATAGACAAAATGGAACCCACTTTTTTAGATGTTCTTTAAACGTAACCCTAAATGATTGCTTTTTACATTTGGCGCATGTTGGTATCTCACATCCCTTATTCTGCTTCTCCACATTCCCAAAAGATACATTGATTGTTGATATGTTACTTATAAACAATTCCCGTTCCCGCTCTTTTTTCAGAAACTTATAGAAAACAAAAAAGGACACACCGATGGCATATGTATGCGTAGGTGTGTCCTTTTGCAAGATAGATTTAGAAGTATTTTGATACTTTCATCATATCATAAATCTTATTAATTTTATATACAAAATTAATAATTATAAAACAGTTGTAGGTGAGTATGGTTTGATACTTACATTCATATAATCCAATTGATCACCTGCTACTAAAATAATACCTTTTTACCCAGTATTTCTTTCACTATGCTAAAAAAATTAACATGTTGAGGATTAGCAGAAAAGCTATTATGCATAGCGCATACTGATAACTTATACCGATCATCAATATCATATTGTTTAACAAAATATGGGGTTTTTTTATTATATTTTATTATTTCAATTTGTTTAAAATCCTGTTTTTTAACTAAAAAGGAATTCAGAGAAATTGTTAATCCTTCTCCTAAAGCTTTTACATAACTTTCCTTTATAGTCCAAAGATCATAAAAATAATCTAGTTGTCTTAGTGGATCTATAGAAAGCAAATCATTATATTCTACTTCTGCAAAGAAGCTTTTTGCTATATCGAATTCAATTGGCTTTATCAATTCAACATCTATACCAATTGAAAATTTATCTACAGCACAAACAACCCAATCACCCGAATGAGAAACATTAAATTCGAAATTAGAAAAATTATGTAAATACGGCTTTCCGTAAAGATTATTTTTGAATTCAATTTCTTCATTTGAAATACTATATTTTCGTATAATCAAACTTCTAACAAGAAGGTCCGCGATAAGCCCCCTATAACTATCTTCTTTCCTGTGAAAGTTTTCAATCTTTTTTCGCTTTTCATTAGAAACATAACCTAGTAATTGTTTAAATAATCTAGTTTCTATTTTATTAGGAATTCTTACAATATATACTTCTATCATTTAAATTCCACCACCTTTATAAACCTTTTAAGTTTCTTTAATAGATGTGCGGGTACCAACGTGTAAAACTACGAAAAAAATTGGAGAAGAAACAAGAGAAGTCATTCCCTTTTTGGTGTTTTTCTGATAATTCCCCTTTGAACTCCCCCTACTTTCACTTCGTTTAGAAGTGAAAGTAGGGGGATTCCTAAGTAAAGAGTTCTATCGAACTCTAATTGATTAGGCTAACCCCGCAGTCCTTGCGGTTAGAAGCTTTATTGCTTCATTCTTTATATTGATACTTGCGTTAATATCCCTATCATGGTGTGTACGACAAGAAGGACAGTCCCATTTACGTAGGTTTAGATTTTTAACGTCTTTGTTTTGATATCCACAACAAGAACATAATTGGCTGGAAGCAAATGTTTTCGATACGACAATGACTTGTTTGCCATACCATTTTGCTTTATATTCCAACATGGTTCGAAACTGTGACCAAGATACTTCACTAATTGCTTTTGCTAACTTACGATTTTTTAACATATTCGATACTTGCAAATCCTCTATACCGATAACATCGTGGTTTTTGATGATTTCAGTTGAGATTTTGTCCAAGTAATCTTTTCTAGCATTTGATATGTATTCATGAATTCTAGCTACTTTGACTCGTTGTTTATTCCAACGAGAAGATCCTTTCATTCTTCTAGAAAGGACACGCTGTGCTTTCGCCAACTTATCTTCTAATGATTAGAAAAAATTCAGATTTTCATAGGATGTTTCATCTGACAAAATGGCGAAATCTTTTAGCCCTACATCTACCCCAATGTAAGAATGTGTTTTCGGAAGTTCTTGTACTTCTGTTTCAACTAATAGTGACACAAAATATCTACCAGAAGGGTTCCGTCTAACTGTAGCATTTATAATACGTCCCGTTATTTCACGACTTTTGGCAAATCGAACAAGACCTAGTTTTGGCAATTTTATTTTGTTTCCTACAACGGCAATGTTTTCATTTGTTTGTTTTGTGATATAAGATTGTACGTTATTCTTCTTGGATTTGAAACGCGGGGCACTATTTTGTTTTTTGAAAAATCGTGTATACGCATCCGCAAGGTTGCGAACAGTCGACTGAATCGCAATACTATCCACTTCTTTGAGCCAAACAAACTCTTTCTTCATGGCAGGAAGTTTGGCAGAGCATGTACCATATGTTAAACCTTTTCCAGTTTCTTGATATGTGTGATCCCATAGGGATAGGAAATGATTGAATACAAAGCGAGAACAACCTATCGTTTTATTAATTAGAATTGCTTGTGTTTGATTTGGATAAATACGAAACTTAAAGGCTTTATTAATTATCATTTCATTCACCTCCATTTCGGCATATAACTATTATACACCAAACGTACATTCGATATATAATGAAGTAACATTTTCTGTATGTCGAACAATTAAGATGGCTTCCTGCCATCCCTTGTTTGAAGCCAATTCTCTCCTACCTACTGACCCTTCACGCTCCTTGAAGAAGGAGTCTTCTTGGCTAAAATGTTAAAAAACATAGAAATATTAAAGTCTCATTTATAATATTTTACTTTGAAAATCGGATGAACTTAATGTTTTATTTATTATTTTAACAACTTCTTCTGTAAAATCATTAATAAAAAAGTGCCCTCCCTGATATCCATAAAAGTGGCATTGTTTACTAGTATAATCAGCCCACTCTATCAATCTTTGATTATCTACTAGCTTATCATCGTAACCGTATAGAATAGAAATATTAAATGTAAAAGGACTTATTTTTCCTTTAAGCTCATAAGTTTCAACTAGTTTAAAGTCTGCTCTAATGATTGGGAGAAACATATCAAATATTTCATCATATGATTGTAATTCTAATGGAATTCCCCCTAAGTCTACTATGTATTTCTTTAGTTCTTGATCTGGTAAAGTGTAACGCTTTTGCTGATCTATAGTATGAACAGGTAGTCGCCCTGAGAAAAATGCATGTATTGGACTTATTCCTTTGACATCATGGATTTTCTGAATCATTTCATATACTAATAAAGCTCCCAAACTATGGCCAAACATCGCAAATGGAGAACCATCTAAATTAGGTTTCATCAAATCGTAAATATCTAATACTACTTCTTCCATACTTGTATATACGGGCTCCTTTAAACGTTTCCCTCTTCCAGCTAATTCAATAGGGATAATCTCGATACCCTTGTTTAAATAATTCTTCCAATTGTAGTAAGCTGACGAAGATCCACCTGCATGATGAAAACAAAAAAGCTTAATTTTTGAAACCATATGTCATTCTCCTATTATCATTTATCTTTAAATATATTAGATTTATCAACATTAATTCATTTGAAAATTTTATACCTGAAATAGGCATGTACATAACTTAAAATTGCTTATAAGCCCGCTTTTTAATTTTATCGATTTTTTGGTTAATTTCATAAATTTTTGCTAAAAGCTCCTCTTGCTCTTCTTCATTTACAGGACTATCTGCCAAGTAATTCTGCCTCTTGATTTCCAAATAGAAAAGTTCATTCTGCATTTCTACTGTTAATTTTAATTCTCTATTTTTTTTCTCCTGCTCATAATCAGAATAAGAGCCTTCAAATACTCTTTTGTTTGTGCTTCCTAAATCTAGTATTCTATCTGCAATTTTTCTCAAAAAATATTTGTCATGTGAAACAGCAATTATCGTACCTGGAAATTCTTGAAGCGCCTCTTCAATCGTCTCTCTCGTCTCAATATCTAAATAATTATTCGGTTCATCGAGAATGAGTAAGTCGGCGCCGGAGAAATATAATTTTACAAAGGCGACCCTACATTTTTCACCCATGCTTAAATGAGATATTTTTTTGAGCACATTATCTCTTTTAAAAAGAAAACAGCCGAGAATAGTCCTTGCCTCTGTCTGAGTTAAATTAGGGATTTTCATAATATGATCCAATATTGTATCACTTCCGTCCAGATCACTAAGCTCTTGTGAAAAATAACCAACCTTACATCTAGGATGAAGCTGTACCATTCCTTCTTCCGGCTGCTTCCGTCCTAAAATAAGCTGAAGTAGAGTAGTTTTCCCGGAACCATTTGGCCCAATTACAGCCAATCTCTCGGAGCGTTTCACATCTAAGTTAAAATCCTTAAAAAGAGTAATACCATCATATCCAAATGTCATTTGACGTATTTGCAAAAGACGTGAGGCTCCAAAAGCTGTTTCATGAAAATCAAGCTTCACTCGATCTGCTTCTTTGTACTTTTCTATTTTATTTTTCTCAAGGCGATCTAATGCTTTTTCAAGCGCCTTAAATCGTGAGGCGCTTTTCGTTGCCCTCGATGAGAAATTGTTTTTTTGCGCAGCAGAATCATCTTTTCCAGATGATTTTTGGGCTTGCTGGAACCATTGCTTATAACGGCTAATTGACTCTAATAACTCTTTCTTTTTTTGTTCCTGTTTGGCGTAAAGTTTCTGATGAGTTAATATTTCGTGATCCTTCTGTTTTTTATATGCTGAATAACCGCCTTTATACTTTTTTGTTCCTTCTGCTGTCAACTCATACGTTACATCAGCCACCTGATCAATAAAATGTCTGTCATGAGAAACGAACAATACGGTTGTATCACTGGCTTTAATCCAATTCGTAAGCCATTCAATTGCATCTTTGTCCAAATGATTGGTTGGTTCATCTAAAATTAAAAATTTTGGATTTTTGAGCATCGTCCTAGCTAATTGCGCCCTAGTTTTTTCTCCACCACTTAATTGACTATAAGGCATGTACCAGCTTGCTGGAGGCAACTGTAATTGACTAAGGTGCTTTTCAATTTCCGTTTGAAATTGAAAACCATCCATTGCCATAAAACGCTCATAAAATGTATTATATTCCTCCATCAAGCCTTCCAGCTCTTCTTTTGTTACAATTGACATCTTTTTTTGAAGCTCATCAATCTTCTTTTGATAAGTTGCCAGCTCAGGACGAACCAAACTAACATATTCATAAAGAGTCACATCCGCTAGTTCCTCCATCTGTTCAACCCATCCCCAAGCGTCTGCAGGATACCTTCTCATAATTTTTCCCTTTTCTAATTGCACCTTACCAAATAGTGCTTTAAGCAATGTCGTTTTACCAACACCATTACTGCCAATAATGGCTACTCTCTGCTTTTCTTCTATATCTAAATGAACGTTTTCAAAAATCACTTTTTCATTTCTAGTAGCTTTACACCCTTCTGCTTTTAACATAAGCATTTTATCGTTCCCCCTTAAAACAATCCCCCCACCTTTCATAAGAAAAGTGAGGGTAATACCTATTCTATTAAATGTTTTTTATATGCATTTCTAAAAAATATCCTTTTTCTCTCATCATTGAAAATAGTTTCTTTATATAACCAACTGAAGGCTCTGGCCATTCAAAACCGCATTGTTTTAAATAGTGAACTGTTACATCACATTTGCTTTTTACTACGGCACGATACGCCTCATTCTCCTTCACAATATAATAAGTAAAGCCTAAAATCTTTTGATAGTTTTTTTCATTAGCATAGGATTCTACTAGCAATTCATACTCATGATCTGGCACCTGATTTATTTCAATGCCTCCTAAATCAAACATTTTCTGTATATTAATTTTATACGGATTATAAATGTGAAAAACAGGTTTATTGCTATAGGAGGAGGCAAGTTTTAAAATCGCTTCACTACATAAATCCACTGGTGAAACATCTAATGACTGACCAACAATTTCCTCTGAAACAGCGCCTAGATGATAGATAGTTTCAAGTGTATTTGCGAATGCATTCTTCCTCAAGTTCAATTGTACGCATCCATCCACATGTCGCCCTGTAATCAACCCTATGCGATAAATAGTTGCATTCACCTCTTTACGAGCAACGGCCTGTATGACTTCATGTTCAGCTAAAAATTTACTTTTCACATAAACATTGTCATCTATCTCCTGCTTAATGAAAAAGTCTTCTTCAGTAAAAACTCTTTCCTCTTCACCTTTTGCGACATGACCTGCTACACTCATAGTCGAAATATAATGAAGTTTTTTATTGTCGCCTGCAAATTCCAATATTCTTTTTGTGCCATTTATATTGAACTCTTTGAATTCGTTAAACTGTCCAAAGTGGTCCGTTTTAGCCGCGGCATGAAAAATATGCTCTGTCCGTTTTTTAATATCTTCGTATATATCATAGGTTAAGCCGAATCGTTCTTTTGTTAAATCTCCGGCAACAATACTTAATCTGTCTGATGCTTGTTCTATTAAGTCAACACCATTCGGAAAATATTGTAAAAATACTTGTTTGAGCCACTCTTCTGCTGTATATTTCTTGTTTCCCCTTACTAAGCAGAAAATATGACCCTGTGTTGTACGTAGTAACCTTTCCAGCAAATGAATGCCTAAAAATCCTGTTGCCCCGGTCAAAAATACGCCACTTTTGCTATGCAACCTTTTATCATCAATCAAACAAAGCTCTGCTGGACGGACATATACACTATCATCGATTTGGTTTTCTTCTCTTTCCGTTTGATCACAGATAGCAGCTATCGTTTTTCCGTCAAAAAAGTCTTGAATCGATATATCCCAGTCCTTATCCATCGTTAAGGCAAGAATCTTTAAAATATTGATAGAATTTCCGCCAAGTTCAAAGAAATCATCATGAATCCCTATAGAAGTAGAAGGTATATTTAGGACTTCCCCCCAGATTTCTCTCATTTCGGTTTCAAGTTTCGTTCTAGGCTCTATTTGCTGCTCTACATCATTTTTTGCTTGTATCGGTTTTGGCAGTGCTATTTTATCTATCTTTCCGTTTTCAGTTAAAGGGAAGTGATCAAGCTTTATAAATTGTGAAGGAACCATATAATCTGGAAGCCTTTCTGAAAGCTGGCTTTTTATTTCGTCAACGAAAAATGGCTGATCACATATAATGTAAGCAATTAATCTTGCAGCTGTAGTACCCATATTATTTTGTAAAAGATAGACGTCCTTTATGTCGGGCAACATTTTTATAGCATGGATAATTTCCTGCAATTCGACTCGATATCCGCGTATGTTGATTTGCTCATCCGCTCTTCCAATGTATTCAATTGTTCCATTTGATGTCCATCGCCCATAATCTCCTGTTCTATATAAACGTTCTTTTGAAACCGGATGATGTATAAAACGTTCTTTCGTCTCTTCAAGACGTTTCCAGTATCCTCTTGCTAGGCCAGCTCCTGCAAGGCAAATTTCTCCCGTTACTCCTATTGGTTGCTCTTGAAATTGATCATTGACAATGTATACCCGGCAATTATCAATTGGCAGTCCAATAGTTATGTTAGAATCGCTTTCAATTACACTACTTGTGGAAACGACTGTATTTTCTGTTGGTCCATAATTATTGACAAGTTTATAAGAATGGGATTTACAGGTTTTCAACGCTTCACCGCCAGTTAAGAGGATGCGAAGTGAGCTGTTTGTCAAATGAGAAAATTGTTCGTAATAGGCCGTAGGCATAAATGCAATCGTAACTTGGTGACGTTCAATAAAATCATTTAGCTGATATATGTCCTGCCGTACATGAGCATCGACGATGTATAGAGATGCCCCATAAGACAAACTAGGGAATATCTCCCATACAGAGGCATCAAATCCAAAACCAGCAAATTTCAAACAACGATCGGCCTCTGTTAATTGGAATCTCCTTTGATGCCACTGAACCAAATTCATTAATGAACGATGCTCAATCATGACACCTTTTGGATTTCCTGTAGAGCCGGAAGTGTAAATCATATAAGCTACATCATGCCCTTGTACTGTTATAGAATTGGACAATCCATTTTTCTCAAAATGATGGACATCCAAAAAGACCACTTCCTGTTCAAACCCTGTTAGCAACCTCTTATACTCAGATTCAGTCAGCAAGAAGGTGACTTCACTGTCTTTCAAGATATAGTCAATCCGTTTTTTAGGATATGCTGGGTCTATAGGTACATAAACTGCTCCAGCCTGTAAAATACCGAAAATTCCTGCAAGCATATTGAATGATGGATTTGTCATAATTCCAATCATCTCACCTTTTTTGATCCCTTGCTGCACAAGCCAATCAGCAATTGCATTAGCCTTTTCGTTTAATTCCTTATAGGTTAAAATTTTATCTTGATGCACCGCTGCTACGCTATCAGGGTGATGTTCAGTCCATAATTTCATCATGGTGCACACCGTCTGATCAACCGACAATGGATAAGCAGTATCATTTACACGCTCAATTAATTGTTTTTCTTCATCTAAACGAAAATCAATTTCATATAAGTACTGCTCCGTTCCCGTCAGATATTGCTTAACGAGCTCCACGTAGTGTCTAGCCATCCTATCAATATTCTCTACACGGAATAGGTTTGTACTGTATTCAATACTGATTTGAAATTCGTCGTTTAACTGAGTGACCTCAAATGTCAAATCAAATTTCGCTGTCTTTTGATCTGTTTGAAGTGGTGTCCATAAAGAAACTTCCTCTTCTGTATGAAACGAAAAGACTGTGTCAAATAATAAATTCCGATTTAGATTTCTTTTAATCTGTTTACGTTCAATGAATTCATCGAGCGGATAATCAGCATATTTCATCATGCTATATACCTGATTTTTCACCTGCTCCAAAAAGCTAGCTATCGACATCTGTGGTGTTGTAACTGTTCTAATGGGCAGTGTATTCATTAATAGACCTATTGTATTTTCTAGGCCCATTTGACCTCTCCCTGAAACCGGGGTTCCTGTTAGAATGTCATTCTGACCTGAATATCGATGAAGAAGTATCTGATACAATCCCAGGAACAAAACATAAGGTGTCATTTCCTGCTCTTGCAGCTTCTCTAGAAGACCACGTCCCACTTCTCGATCAACTGAAATCGATATATAATCTCCTTCAAACTGTTGAACCTTTGGCCTGCTAAAATCAGTCGGTAGATTCAACACAGGTAGCTGACCATCCAGAATAGATTCCCAATAATTATTCGAATGGCTGTAATCTTGTTTTTGCTTCCATACTGCATAGTCCTTATACTGCACCTGTACAACAGGAAGTTCAGCTTTTTCATCAGCATACAGTGAGGAGAATTCATTTAGTAATATATCTATTGATACACCATCGCAAATTATGTGATGCATATCTAAAAACAGCAAATGCTCTCCATTGTCTACCTTCGCTATTTTTACTCTCATGAGAGGTGCTTTTTTCAAATTAAAAGGCTTAGTCCACGCAGAAATCCGTGAAGGCACCTCATCTGCTTTCAGTACTTCTTCTTCTATATCTAAATCAGAGTTAGCATGAACTACCTGTACTGCTTCGCCATTTTTCACCTGGAAAGAGGTTCGTAAACTTTCATGACGTTCTATTATTCTTTTAATCACTTTTTCTGTCTTTTGTTTTTCCAGCTTAAATGGCACTGTTAGAACAATAGGCATATTATAGGTTGTTTCAGCACCTATTAAATGACTAACTGCATAAATGCGTTTTTGTGCAGAGGTCATCGGGTACTCTTCGGCCTCTTTAGCCACTGATATGATTTCTCTTTTTGCTTGGCCCGTTTTGTCAATTTTATTAGCAAGCTCTTTTAAGAGGGGATATTCAAAAATATCCTGTAAAGAAATTGTTGTAAATAGTTGCTTTCTGATTTTGTTCATCAAATCTATAGCTTTTAAGGAATGTCCACCAGCTTTAATGAAGTGGCTATTTCTCCCAATTAGACTTGTATCCAGTACCTCCTGCCAAATGGAAACGAGCGTCTTTTCAGTCTCTGTGCAAGGCGATACATATGCTTCCTCTGTTTCTTTTTCAGGTATTGGAAGCAGCTGTTCATTTACTTTTCCGTTTGGCGTTAAAGGCAACTCATCTAATGTCATGAAATGCATAGGAATCATATATTCTGGTAGAGTTTGGGCCAGCTTTCGTCTTATTTTCTCCGGTTCACTCTCTTTCTTCCACACGATATACGCACATAGATTTACTTGTCCTTCCTCATCATGATGAGCCATCACATAGCCATTCTCGATCTCATCCAACTCCACCAACTTCGCTGTAATTTCACCCGGCTCAATCCTCATACCCCGGATTTTGACCTGTTTGTCCAGTCTGCCAAGATATTCGATTGTCTGATCGCAGTGCCATTTGACAAGGTCACCTGTTTTATAGAGGCGCTCGTTTTGTTCGAACGGATCGGGTACAAAAGCACGATCCGTCTGATCTGGCCGGTTCAAATAGCCCCTTGCAATACCTGCACCACCAATATACAGTTCACCAGGAATGCCTGATGGTACGGGATTTCCATCTTCATCAAGAACATAGACTTTTGTATTGTCAATGGGCGCTCCCAATTTAATTATCCCTCTGTCCGGTGGACAGGACCATACAAGTGTATCTACCGTAGCTTCGGTTGGACCATAATGATTGTATAAATGGTACCCTTGCGATGTAATTTGGTTAGCCAATTGAGGATCCAACTTTTCTCCACCACAGATGACCACTTCTAAATTCTTAGCTTTTTTCGTTTGTCCAGCTAAAAGTGCACGTAAGGTTGCCGGAACGAATTGTGCAATGCGGACTTTGTGCTCATTCAAGAAATCGATTAGCGTTTCCTTTTGGAACACTACTTGTTCTTCCGCAATAACGATAACAGCTCCCGACATGAGCGGAATCAACGTTTCCTCCACACTAACATCAAAGGCAGAATTGGTCATATGGAGAATGGCATCTCCAGGGGCCACATGATACGTCCTTTCAAACCATTGCCATAAATTCAGTACACTGTGCTGTTCAATTAAGACGCCTTTTGGCTCCCCAGTTGATCCAGAGGTATAAATCATATAGGCTAGATGATGCCCTTCTGCCACTGAAGGTGGATTCGTTGTACGCTCTCCTTCCATCCCCTCATCCAAATAAATCACTTTGCCTGAGTATGAATCTGTTCTTTCTTTCAGCACCGACTGTGTAAGCAAAAGAGAGACAGCGCTGTCTTTCAGCATGTACTCAATACGGCTATCTGGATATTGAGGGTCAATTGGCACATAAGCTCCCCCCGCCTTTAAAATTCCCAGCATCCCGATGAGTAGATCAAATGATGGGCGAACCATGATGCCTACCAACATATCCGTTCCAACACCTTGTTGTATGAGGGCATGTGCTAGCTGATTGGCACGGCTGTTCAATTCTCCGTAGGAGAGGGATCTTCCTCTAAAAACAGCCGCTGTTTCCTCAGGACGCACCTCAGCCTGCTTTTCAAATTGAGCCGAGATAGATTGGTAGGAAGGCATCGGTACAAAAGTATCATTCATGCTGGCCAATAGCGCTTGTTCCTCCTGGGAAAGCAACCCGATTTCGCCAATCAATTGATGTGGATCGGCCAACACCGTCTGGATAAGATATTCAAAATTTTGGGCCATCTGTTCAATAGTCTCTTTTCTGAATAAACTTGTACTATATTCAAAATAGATGTCTAAATGGGAACTGTGTTCAAACACATCCAATGATAGATCAAATTGTACATTGGGATTGAAAACGTTTTGTATCTCCCATTGTGCAGCAATTTCTTCCTGCTCATGATGAAACGAAAACATGGTTTGAATAAGAGGAGTACCATTTGTCTTCCGTGTCATACTAGTTCGATTCATAATCCATTCTACAGGATCCATATCACATTCGAAGGCTGCAAAACAATGCTCCTGTACTTTCGAGAAAAATTCATTTACTGGCTGTGCAGACTGTAAATGAGTCCTAATAGGTAATGTTTTGACAAACATTCCAACAGTTTTATCAAAAATCGCATGATTTCTCCCAGCAGAAGGAGTACCGACTACTAAATCTTTCTGCCCTGTATATTTAGAGAGCAAAAGCTGATACATTCCCAATAATAGTGAAAAGAGAGTTTGATTCTGTTGCAGAGCATACTTTTTCAATTGATTTGTTATTTCCTGATTAAGCGTTCTGATATAAAAGCCACCCTCTGGCTGTGTTCCACTCGCCTGCTTCTCATCAAAAGGCAATGTCAAAACTGGAATATCATCCTTAAACTGCTGCTCCCAATAGGAAACATCCGCATCCATCTCATGCTGCTTTTCCCAAACAGCATAATCCTTATATTGGAGCGCAAGAGGAGGCAGTGGCTGATTGTGTTTATACAATTCAATAAATTCCCGTATAAAAATCTCAATTGATTGACCATCTGATATGATGTGATGCATATCAATAAACAGCAGATAATCTCCTTGATACTCAAAAACTCCCGCTCTTAACAGTGGAGCCTGATGAAGGTCGAATGGTTTTACCAATTTAGACATAAGTTTGTCTAGCCCGCCTTCACATACTTTTTCTCTCATCACTTCTACATTGGCAGAAGAGTGGATTCGCTGTACCAGCTCATCCCCAACCATATCAAAGGAAGTTCTTAGACTTTCGTGGCGCTCAACAAGCATATTAAGTGTGTTCTGAACACGCTCAATGTGTAAAGTATGAGGAGCCTTTAAAAGGAATGGCATATTATAGCTCTGCTCCCCGCCCGGTAAGTGACTGACTGCATATATCCGTTGTTGATTGGCAGAAGCTGGATAATGGTCCTGAGGTGGAGCTGGGAGAATACCAAGCACTTCTCTATTTTTTTCCTGTTCAATCATTATTGCCATTTCCTCTAAATAAGGATGTTCAAAAATCTTTTTAATCGACAATTTAACCGATAACTCTCTCTCAATGGCCGATATCAGAGAAACCGCTTTGAGTGAATGACCTCCCACTTCAAAGAAATGGGTACTAATACTAACAGGAGTTACCCCTAGAATCTGCTCCCACAATTCTGCTAGTTTTTTTTCTACGGTTGTTCTAGGTGCAATATATTCCTCCTCTTGATCTAACATAAGTTCAGGAGCTGGCAGTTCTTTTTCATTAGTTTTTCCGTTCGGCGTGATTGGAAGGTCGTTTAATGGAATGAAAAAGGAAGGCAGCATGTAATCAGGTAGCTGTTTAGCCAAAGCGTCCCTTATCTCCTTTGATTCTTTCTTGGTATCAGACACATAATAAGCACATAAATATGTTTCATCTCGCTCGCTTTTTCTTTCCATAACATACGATTTTTTTATGTTGGGGACGAGTAATAATTCGGCCGCTACTTCTTCTGGTTCAATACGGAAACCTCGGATTTTCACCTGACGATCAATTCGCCCCATAAATTCAATAGCTCCATCAGGAAGCCACCTTACCAAATCACCAGTTTTATACATTCTCTCCTGTTCTTTAAACGGATGTGTGACAAACTTCTCGTCGGTTAAATCAGGCCGATTCAGATATCCTTTGGCAAGAGCTTTTCCAGCTATGCATAGTTCACCAGGCAGGCCGATTGCTTGAAGTTGCCCATATTCGTTTAAAATTATGAGCTCTGTATCATTCAGCGGCTTTCCAATTGGAATAGTCCCTAATCTTTTATCAATAGATTGAATCTGATAAAAAGCGGCAAAAACAGTGCTTTCCGTCGGCCCATACACATGAATGAATTTGTTAGATCCAGATTCCTTTAAGGCTTGCTCGACAAAAGAAACCGTTACCTTTTCACCGCCGAACAAAACGGTATGAAGTCCATTAAAAGCGGCTGGATTTTCAGCAATGATTGCATTGAATAAAGCAGTAGTTAAAAACATGGTCGTAATCTTTTGTTCTACTAAGAATGTAGAAAGTTCTCTTGGCGACAGAATGATGTTTGGGTCAATAAGGATTAATTCTGCTCCGTTCAATAATGCTGCGAAAATGTCAAATACCGAGCCATCAAAAGATGGGTTAGATAATTGTAGAATACGATCCTCATTTGTCACATCTACATAATTCGTATTTACAGCCACTCTCATTACATTTTCATGTTTGGTGAGAATTCCTTTTGGCTTTCCTGTCGATCCTGATGTATAAATGACATAGGCAAGGTCTTGTACAGAGGATATAGAAGGAAGATTTTCACAATAGTCACCGTTATACATGTCATCTATAATCAGTACTTTTCCTGTATATATAATAGAAGGAAATATATCCGCATGCTTTTTTTGATCCGTGATAAGAATGGATATTCTCGAATCTTGAATCATATAATCTATTCGTTCCAGCGGATAATTTGGATCAATTGGGACATATGCTGCTCCTGCTTTTAAAATACCAAGAATGCCTATGATAAATGAGTGAGAGCGTTCCAGCATAACACCTACTAAGTCATTTGCTTGTACTCCAAGTCCTCGAAGCTTTTTAGCAAGCTCGTTAGCGCGACTGTTTAGTGTTTCATATGTAAGCGATTCTCCATTGAATGAAACAGCTGTTTTATTAGGAAACCAAGCTGCCTGCTGTTCAAAGCGTTCATGAAGTGTGAGATTGTCTTCACCCCTATTGTAATTAGACGTTTGAAATGTTTCAGTTATAAGTCTTTTTTCTTTTTCATCAATTAGCTCTATTTCACACATCCTCATATCGGGTGCCTCAATAACCTGTTCTAATATACGGCTAAATCGTCTGCTTATATTACGGATTTCATCATTTTCATATACGTTTCGATTAAAATGAAAAATGATGTATTGTTCCTTCGGAGCAATAGTTAAATGAAAATCATAATTTGTTTGCTCAGTATCATGGAATTCTTCTATGCGAAAACCAAAAAGTTCTTCTTCCTCTTCTGTTGAAGCATTATTAGACGGATAATTCTGAAAAACAAGCAAATGACTGAACAGGTCTGTCTTAAATTCTGTCATTTTCTGAAGTTCAGCCAGAGAGCAATAGGAATAGCGCTCAGACTCCAAGTTTGATTCTTGTACATTCTGCAGGAGCTGTGCAAAAGACATTTCAGGCTCCATCTTTATTCTGACTGGAATGGTATTGATAAATAATCCCACAGCATGCTCAATGCCTTCTAATTCAGGTGGTCTTCCAGATACAACTGATCCAAATACAACATCTTTCGATTGGTTGTAATGACTGAGCAAAAAAGCCCAAGCTGTCTGACATATAGTATGGACAGTGATTTTATATTGCTTTGATAGCCGCTCAAGACCTTGAAGCAAGTCATCATTTATTTTTTGATAAAACTCCCCTTTTTGAAAGCCTTTTTTTGTTGCCTTCTTGTAGAATCTCGGCATTTCTGTATTTGTCTCAAGTCCTTTTAAATTTTCCCTCCAGTAGGCATGAGCCTTATCTTTGTCCTGATTTTCAATCCATTGAATATATTTACTAAAAGAAAATGATTTCTTCTCTCTCACCGGCTCCTGGTGCAATAACGTAGCATATATCTCAAAGAATTCCTCTAAAACCGCTCTAGAGCACCAGCCATCCAAAATAATATGATGATTCGTAAAAACAAGTATATGCTCAAGCTCGCTTAATCTCAGTACCTGTACCCGAAATAGAGGGCCAGTTACCAAATCAAACCCTTCCTTTAAATCAGACGCCAAGAACTGTTCGATAGCTTTCTCTTTATGAATCCCTTGTAAATGAGTATAGTCATGCATTTGGATGAACATCTCTCTATTTTTGAATACAACTTGTCGAGGACGGCTTAGCTTAGAATGAATAAAAACTGTTCGTAACAAATCATGACGCCTTACAAGAATATTTAGGCTATTTTCTGCAATGTCAAAATTAAACGTACCGGAAATTTTCAGAGCCGATTGGACACAGTACGCTTGAAAATCTTGATCTTTATCGCTTAAATGATGAAACAACATACCTTCTTGCATAGGCGATAGCGGGTAAATGTTTTGGAAATTTTGTTTATTTTTCATTTTTCCACTCCTTTTTCAATCATAGAGAGAGAGGATGCCCTCTCTCTACATGTCTTCAAGCAGCTCATAAATATGATCCAGTTCTTCGTCTGTCAATCGTTGATCATCAAAATCACTTAACGTTTTTTCTCCGTCATCTTCCTTCTCTATACAATGATCGACCATTTTTTCAAGTGTTTCCGTGTAAGCATTCAAAAGTTGTTCGATTTCATTTCTATCAAACTCACACTCATGATATTCCAAATTGATTTCTAACACGCCATTTATGACTGCAAGATTCAAATCAAGCATGTGCGTTCTTTCATTTTCCAAGCTGCTTGAATTACCTAAGTGCAAAGATCGGCCCTCATTTTCATGCAACTCAAACTGACCCAAATAGTTAAAACTCACTGGAGGAGACGGTCTTTCTTCAATAGTTTGCAGTTCCTTACAATAAAGCAATCCATATCCCATTCCCTTTTGAGGAATACGGCGAAGCAGGTCTTTAACCGATTTTATTGCGGCTCCTAGTTTTTCTTCTCTTCCCGCCTCTAGTACAACTGGAAATACAGACGTAAACCACCCAATCGTTCTCGAAACGTCGACATCTTCCGAAAATGTCTCTCTTCCATGCCCTTCTAAATCAAGTGGTAGTTCTTCTATTCCAAATTGTTCCTTCATAGCCAACGCAAAAGCCGCCAACAGAATTTCATTTATTTCTGTGTTATATGCACGATGCGCCTGTTTTAAAAGCAAATCCGTTTTTTCTTTGTTAAGTTGCCGAACAAGCTGTTTACTGTACCATCTCTTTTGATTGATCGATTGACGTACGGCTAAAGAAGAAGGTACTACCAGCCTGTTTTCAACATCTTCCCAATAAGCTTTTTCATTTACTACTTCCTCTTTGGCGTAATCCCACAATTCTGTTGTCCATTCTTTATAAGAAGTCGTTTTCTCAGGTAATTTTATTTTTTCTCCAGAAACAGCTTGTTCGTAAGCTGTTTCTAGATCCTCAAGCAAGATCCCCCAAGAAACACCGTCTATGATGAGATGATGTATAACTATAACAAGGTGGTCCCCTTTACTGGTTTGAAAGATACTTGCTTTGATAAGAGGTCCATTCTCTATATCGAGCTCACCTTGAATACTATCAATATGGTTTTCTGCAAGCTCTCGCCAGTTATTTTTATTTCTAAGGTTCATCACTTCCAATGTATAAAAATCAGCTGTATACGATTTTCGGTTGATTTGAACCATCTGTTTCGAATCCTGTACAAAAACAGCTCTTAGTACATCATGGTGCTCAATGAGTTTGTCCAACGCCAATTCAACCGCTTCAGGATCAAATCCTTCTGCTTTGTAGAGTGTCTCAGCCTGATTATAGTGGTGCGGATTAACAAAGTTTTTTGAAAAAAACCAATTTTGTATAGGAGAAAGTAGAATTTCCCCAGATATTTGCCGTTGATCAATTTGTTTCTTTAAAGGCTCGATATAGATAGCCACTTCTTGAATTGTTGCATGTGTAAATAAATACTTTGTTTCAAGTTTCAATCGATACTTTCTTAATTGAGAAGAAATTTGAATGGCTTTGATCGAATCTCCTCCATAGTCAAAAAAGCTCCCTTTTACGCTGACACGTTCTATACCAAGCACCTCCTGCCAAATGTCAGTGAGCAACTTTTCAATCTCTGTACAAGGCGGCACATATGCTTCTTCTGTTTCTTTTTCAGGTATTGGAAGCAGCTGTTCATTCACTTTTCCGTTTGGTGTTAAAGGCAACTCATCTATTGTCATGAAATGCACAGGAATCATATATTCTGGTAGAGTTTGCGCCAGCTTTCTTCTTATTTTCTGCGGCTCACTCTCTTTCTTCCACACGATATACGCACATAGATTTACTTGTCCTTCCTCATCATGATGAGCCATCACATAGCCATTCTCGATCTCATCCAACTCCACCAGCTTCGCTGTAATTTCACCCGGCTCAATCCTCATACCTCGGATTTTGATCTGTTTGTCCAGTCTGCCAAGATATTCGATTGTCTGATCTCTATGCCATTTGACAAGGTCACCTGTTTTATAGAGGCGCCCGTTTTGTTCGAATGGATCGGGTACAAAAGCGCGATCCGACTGATCTGGACGGTTCAAATAGCCCCTTGCAATACCTGCACCACCAATATACAGTTCACCAGGAATGCCTGATGGTACAGGATTTCCTTCTTCATCAAGCACATAGACTTTTGTATTGTCAATGGGCGCTCCCAATTTAATTATCCCTCTGTCCGGTGGACAGGACCATACGAGTGTATCGACCGTCGCTTCGGTTGGACCATAATGATTATATAAACGGTACCCTTGCGATGTAATTTGGTTAGCCAAATGAGGATCCAACTTTTCTCCACCACAGATGACTACTTCTAAATTCTTAGCTTTTTTCGTTTGTCCAGCTAAAAGTGCACGTAAGGTTGCCGGAACGAATTGTGCAATGCGGACTTTGTGCTCATTCAAGAAGTCAATTAGCATTTCCTTTTGGAACACCACTTGTTTTTCCGCAATAACGACAACAGCTCCCGACATGAGTGGAATCAACGTTTCCTCCACACTAACATCAAAGGCCGAATTGGTCATATGAAGAATAGCATCTCCAGAAGCCACATGATACGTCCTTTCAAACCATTGCCATAAATTCAGTACACTGTGCTGTTCAATCAAGACGCCTTTTGGCTCCCCAGTTGATCCAGAAGTATAAATCATATAGGCTAGATGATGCCCTTCTGCCACTGAAGGTGGATTCGTTGTACGCTCTCCTTCCATCCCCTCATCCAAATAAATCACTTTGCCTGAGTATGAGTCTGTTCTTTCTTTCAGCACCGACTGTGTAAGCAAAAGAGGGACAGCGCTGTCTTTCAGCATATATTCAATACGGCTATCTGGATATTGAGGGTCAATTGGTACGTAGGCTCCTCCCGCCTTTAAAATTCCCAGCATCCCGATGAGTAGCTCAAATGATGGGCGAACCATGATGCCTACCAACGTATCCGTTCCAACACCTTGTTGTATGAGGGCATGTGCTAGCTGATTAGCACGGCTGTTCAATTCTCCGTAGGAGAGGGATCTTCCTCTAAAAACAGCCGCTGTTTCCTCAGGACGCACCTCAGCCTGCTTTTCAAATTGAGCCGAGATAGATTGGTAGGAAGGCATCGGTACAAAAGTATCATTCATACCAGCCAATAGCTCTTGTTCCTCCTGAGAAAGCAATCCTATTTCACTGATTATTTGATGTGGATTAGCCACCATCGTCTCGATAAGATGTTCAAAATGTTTTGCCAACTGTTCGATAGTTTCTTTTCTGAATAAACTTGTACTATATTCAAACCGGCACCCAAGGCAATCATTAAGAACTGCAGCCTCCAATGTTAAATCAACTTTAGAAGTGTTATAGTCTGTATCGACAATAGACATTTTGACACCTTCAGACAGCTCATAACTCTCTTTGACATCTTGTAGAGCAAATACAGTCTGATAAATAGGATTTCTGCTTGGATCACGATTGAGTTTCAGTTGCTTGGCTAGTTCATCAATAGGGTATTGCTGATGATTCAGCATACCAAGCATATCGCGTTTGACTTCTTGGCAAAATTGAGAAAAACTAACTGTTCTGCCAACTACCTTCCTAATAGGAAGAGTGTTGACAAATAATCCTGTAATCCTTTCTATATTTGAATGAATACGTCCTGATATAGGCGTACCAACGATCAAGTCATCTTGACCCGTGTATTTTGACAACAAGACAAAATATACTGATAAGAGACTCATATAAAGCGTCAAGCCGTGCTTCATAGAATAATCTTTTAGTTTGTTTAATAGATTTATATTCAATTCAAATTCAAATGTTTTTCCATCAAAAGATTGCACATCTGGCCTTGGGAAATCAGCAGGCAAATTGAGCTGTTCTGTATGGTCAACAAGAATGTCCCTCCAAAAATCTCGGTGTGCAGAAAACCGATTTGCTTCTAATTGGCGCTTCTCCCATACAGCGTAATCTTTGTACCCAAAATCCAATTGTGGCAAAGTTTTCCCCTGATATATCAATGCCAATTCTTCCATAAATAATTGGAGAGACATACCATCGAAAATAATGTGATGAAAGTCCAATAATAAAACATGTTTTTGAAGAGATTGTATTTTAATCAACCGTGCCTGCATCAAGGGAGGCTTGTCCAATGAAAACGACTGAGGCGAAGCACAAATAATCTCCTCTATTTCAGATTCATTGTATACATCATAATCCACATGCAAGGAAACGTTTGTATGAACTTTCTGCTTAATGACGCCATCTTCTTTTATAAAAGAAGTTCTAAGCGATTCATGTCGATTGACTAATTTTTGCATTGCATCTATCAACGCACCCGCGTCAAGTGGCCCATCTATTTGGAATACACAAGGTATGTTAAACAGATTAGCGTCTGTAATTAATGATCTTGTGTATACCCCTTCTTGTGCAGCTGTCACAGGATAAGAATCACTCTTCTTAGCAGGTAGCAGCTGTTCAAAATTGCCTATCTTCATTTTTTCTTCAATGACATCTGCCATTGCAAACAAAAGTGTATTAGAAAAAATATCCCCTAGCGTCAGTCGAATCCCGAACTCATTCTCAATCTCATTCAAAAGTTTTAATGCTTGCAATGAATGAAAACCTAGCTGGATAAAATCAGAAGTTGCATGTAAATCGTCTACCTTTAGCGTTTCCTTCCAAACTTCGGCTAATTTCGCCTCAACTGCTTTATGAAACAAACCTGTCTCTTCCTTTTCCTTGAAAAAGACTTCAGGCTCTGGCAGCTCTCTCCGATTGACTTTGTGGTTTTCAGTTAAAGGCAATCGCTCTAATTGAATAAAATATGTCGGGACCATATAGTCCGGCAGCTCTCTAAATAAAAAGGCTTTTATTTGATTTGTAATATCTAATTCATCTGATTCAAAGTAAGCAGCCAATACGGTTTGATGGGAGTTAGGTTTAACAGTCTTTACAACCGCTCTCCTCACCAAAGAGTGCTGAATCATTTTTGCCTCAATCTCTCCAATTTCAATTCGATGCCCTCTAATTTTGACTTGAAAGTCATTGCGCCCAAGAAACTGAATATTTCCATCAGGCAGCATTTTCGCTTGATCTCCTGTCTTATACAGTCTTTCAGAGGGATCATAAGGGTTTAAGATGAATTTTTCCTCTGTCAGCTCTGCATTGTTCAAATAGCCTCTGGCGACGCCTTTTCCACCAATGTACAACTCCCCTATATAATGAGGTGGAAGAAGCTCCATGTTTTCACTAAAAATGTACATTGACATATTTGATAACGGTTTACCGATTGGCGTAATACCCTCATAATCTGCAAATGCCTGCTCAGAACAATAAATGCTCGATTCAATTGTCGCTTCAGTGACACCATACGTGTTAAAAATTCGTATACTCTCACCATAACGTTCTAAGAGACGTTGATAGTCTTCTTTCAAACAAGAATCAGCACCCAGCACAACCAATTCAAGAGAAGTATGCTTAATCCCTTTTTCATACATGTCATCTAAAAGAGGAACAATTAGAGCTGGTGTTGATTCCAGCATTGTAATCTGATGTGTCTCAATCAAATTTTGAATACGTACTAAATCACGCTTTGCTTCTGACGAACAAATGACAAGGGTTCCTTGATTCAATAAAGCTCTTGCCATATCCCCAGCAAAGACATCAAACGAAAAACTGGCCATCTGTAAGATACAAGGCTTCATTTCTTGAAAGCCGTATGCTTCGTTATAGGCTTTCCACATATTTAGATAATTCCGATGTTCAATCATAACACCCTTTGGCGTGCCTGTTGTTCCAGACGTATATATGATATAGCATAAATCTTCAGGCTTCGTCAGGTTTTCAATAGAAGATGTCGGCTGTTGCTGAATTGCTTCATCTTGAAAGTGGATGCATTCAATAGAAGCATCTTGTTCTACTCTATTTACTTGATCCGTCAGCAAAATCATAGAACTACTGTCTTTTAGAATGAATTGGATTCTTTGCTCTGGAAATTCGGCATCGATTGGGACATAAGCTCCACCTGCTTTCATCACCGCTATCGATCCAACGATCATATCTTCTGTACGATCAGTAAGAATAGCAACTGTTTTTTCTCGTGTTATGCCCTTTTGCCGAAGGAGTCGTGCAAGCTGATTTGACCGCTCATCCAGTTCCTTATATGTCAGTGTGCGTTCCTCACAAACAACCGCTATCTTTTCAGGTGTTTTTTTTGCAATTCTTTGAAAAATTTGTTGGAAGTATTCCTCCGGTTCATGACAGACTATTTCCATTTGCTTCCTAAAATATAAGGATTGATCAGTAACTGTTAATAAATCTAAATCTCCAATTTGCTGCTGCGGAGCCGATAATGCTTTAGAAAGCAAAAGCATTATTCTATTAAACATGTCGCGGATCTCTGTCTCTTCAAATAAATCAACTCTATAGTCGATTTCAAATGCAATGTCTTCCTCATTTTTTACAATATGAAAGGCAAGATCGTTGATTTCATAACCGTTATATAAAAAATCAACATTATATCTAATTCCATCTGTCTTAGGGAAATCAACCTCCAAATATTGCAAGGAAGTTGTATACAAATAATCATGCGTGCTGTGCTTTTTTCGCCAATCATTTAAAATACGATTATATGGATATTTTTGATGCCTCATTGTTCTAATCTGCTGCTGATTTAAATTTCTTGCGAATGAAGAAAAAGTGAGAGTTGGATCAACCTCTACGCGAAAAGGAACAGTGCTAACAAGCATGCCAAACAGTTCCTTTTCACGAAGCGTTGTCCGGTTGGAAAACATTGTACCGATTACAATATCCTTTTTCTGACTCTTTTTGGATATATACAAGAAAACGCCTGACAAGAACAAATTAAATAAACTAATATGATTCTTAGTCGAATATTCTTTCAACTTTTCCGCAAGAGATTTCGGAACTGCTTTAGACAGCCGTATTGCTTTCGCACTACTGCAATAATCGTTACTAGGCTTAAGAGATGTTAATTCTGGCCTACTTTGGAAAATCTGTTCCCAATAAAGACGATCCTTTTCATAACGCGGGCTTTTCTCGTATGTCTGCTCCGCTTCAATTTGCTCGATAAACGATGGACTTTTCACCATATCGATGACCGCACCACTTGCTAAATCAGTGTAAATGGAAATAATGGTCTCTATGCAACTCATGACAGACACAGCATCCGAAATAATATGATGAATATTCACATAAAGAAAGCACTGATGCCTGCTTTCTTTAAACACTTTAAAATCAAAAAGATCCTCGTTCTCTAGTGGTAAAGGTTGCTGAAAGTGGGCAAGTGCAGCCTCTTTTACACTTTCAGTGCCTGCATCTTTTAACTCGATAATTTCTATTTCCTTTTCTATATATTCAGCTACATACTGAACTGGTTCGCCTTCTTTTCTAGAAATCATACGTAAACGGATATTGTCTGTTCGTTTTATATACTCATTTATAGCAATAGAAATTAGATTATAACGAAGGGGCTGCTCTGTAGCCAATTGTATAAGAGCCCCGTTGTTTGAAATACTTGTATTAGGATACATTTTTTCAACATACCAAATGCCCAGCTGTCCATTACTTAATGGCAAATAACGACTCATCTACATGTACCTCCTCATATATCCTTATTTTCTACAAACTGACCTTGCTCCATTTTGATAAGATGATCAGCCTTATGGAAGTATTGATCGTCATGTGTAATCGCAATGACACACTTCCCTTCATCTCTTAACATAGGAAGCAAATTGTAGTAGAAGAATTTGCGATATTCTGGATCTTGATCTGCCGCCCATTCATCAAATAAACAAATAGGTCGATCCTCTAAATATGAAACTAGCAAAGCCAAACGCTTCTTTTGACCTGTCGACAGTTTAGTCGTGCTGAATTCACCATCTTTGATTGTGACCTTATCCTGAATTCTAAGTAGCTCAAGTAAGCTTTGAATTTCCTGCTCTCTTCCATCAATATCTATACCGTAGAGACGGTCAAAAAGATAAAAGTCGCTAAAAATTGCAGAATAGTATTCTTGGATTTGTTCTGGTGTTTTTGAAACGCCGTTAATGAGAGATTCTCCTCGATCAGCCGGATAAAGGCCGGTAACGAGCTTAGCAAAAGTTGATTTCCCACTTCCATTCCCTCCAGTAATAAAGGTAATTTCTCCAGCTTTAAATTCATAATCAATTGGTCCAACTGAAAAATCTTCACCGCTTGTACCTTTATATTGGAACTGGACTCCCTTTAAAGTGAGAATCACTTTCTTTTCAGGCGACGCTTCTACAGAAACTCGGTCTTCTTTTTCTAATTCAGCCACCTCTTCCATTAAACTATTAATACGTTTCCAGCTTACTTGAATCTGCATAATTTGCGGAAAAGAATGCAGTAGATAGGTGACAGGGCCAATCATATAAAGGAAAATAAACACATAATTGTACAGCAATTCACCTTGCATTTTGAAAATCAGTGGAAAGAGAAACGCCACAAATCCAACAACCGACAATAGAATCATGTCTTCCATAATAAAGGCATTAGCGAACTTCAGATCAACCTTTGTTCCCTTTTTACGATAGTCGCTGCATGCTTCTTCAAAATTTTGTTGGAATGCCAGTTTTCTTGCTCTATTTAGCTTCAACTCTTTGAATCCTGCCAACATGTCATTAATAAAACCAAAAAACTTATTTTGAATGTCCCTTGTCTCTTCATACAGTCTAGTTGCTTCCCCAGCAACAAATAGATTGATTAGAATAGTGACTACAACAACGCCCAAAGATAAAACAAGGCCCCAAAAGCTCAACATACCCAAATAAATTAGACAGAAAAACAAAGTAATTAAATTGGTCGCACCAGTAACGGCTAAATGCATGCCTTCACTAATTTTTTCTGTATCATTATTTAAACAAGCACTGATTTTTCCTTTCTCAAAACGCTCCATTCGTTCAAATGGAATTTGCAACGTTTTATCAATCAGCTTGACCCTTTTTTCATAAACCACTCGATTGGTAATTACAGCAATCCTTGTACGAATGTACCGTTCTGCAATGATATGAACAACCAACCCAATTAAAAAGGCATAGAATAAACCATTCGCAAAGTTGTCTTTCGTATTTAACGATTGATTAATGATGTATATGACAAACGTATTGCTCAGCCCACTTACAGCCCCGCTGATAATCATTAGCAGAAACTGTTCCTGCCCTTCTTTTTTATAAAATAAAGTAAACACATAGTAGAGAATATACAGACCTATCAATAAAATCGTTAGCCAATATACAATCGACATTTGTATACTAACTGCTTGTAAATCAACAAACTCAGATTTTAGCCACTTATAAGATTCATGAAGAACGTAAATTAAGGCTCCATATATAACAACTGCCACACCCAAAAGCAATCTATTCTTTGCCGATACAACAAGTGAACGCTCTTTTCTCAGAGCCTGTACAATGACTCTGTATAACATAAATAAATTGATGCAAATAAACACACCTATGACAAACGAAGCCCCTGTCAAGGCACGTCCAATATCTGCTAGTGATTGCTCACTGCTAAAATTCAACGTTATTCCCCCTTCAAAAACTCTAACTCTTTGTTTTTTATTTCCTCTTCATTTCTCTCTACATATACAATGGAGGTTCCTTTTATTAATGCAAACACGTGTTGCTTTCTCACCACTTCCACCATTCAAAATGACATGATTACCTGCTTAGATAATTTGACAAATTGTATATATTGTAACAAGCAAAAAACAAGTGGATTCTGATCGTTTTTGCAATTTTCATTTCAAAAATGGCTTAACTATACAAAATCCTCTACAACGAGTAAACTCCAAGATTATTTTTCTCTATCTATAGTAATTAAATAAACAATTTTTCATAGTTCACTTGATATTCCCTTTCCATTCAGTCGTAGGGTGTTGAATCAAATAGGACGCATAATTCCCACAAAACCCAAAGTTATTGACAAGCACGCTAGATATGTTCGCAAATGCCTTTCCTTTTATAATATTTGCGTTAATTTTCGGATCAAGCTGATCTAAACCTGTTGTCGGTGGAATACATTGCAGCTTCAAGGCCAGTAAAGCAGCTGCTGTACCCAAAAAACCTGAACAACGCAACAAATGCCCACATGCTCCTTTATGAGAACTAACCGGTATACTGCTTCCAGCTTCAATGGTTTCCACCAATGCTTCTGATTCGATCACATCTCCTTGCGGCGTTCCAGTTGCATGAGCATGTATATAATCTGGCTTATTGACCCCTGCCAGTTGGAGCGCTGTTTGAATAGATTTGACTACCTTTCCCTTATCTAGCTCAATCATATTTTGCTTTTCTCCACCTAATACACAACTGGCACCGTCAAGCCATGCCAAAGGCTTATGTTTACGTTCTTTCAAACTATCCGCCGACTCTAATATAATGACTCCTGCCCCCTCACCGATCGTAATGCCATTTCTCTTAAGATCAAAGGGCTTCGCTTCAGTTTTTGTAATGGCTCTGACAATATCAAGTGAAGCAAAGTCATACTTATTAAATACTTCTGCACGTGCGATAAAGACCATATCCAACTGGCCATGTCGAATCATGCTGTAGCCAATTGAAAGTGCTGTACCAATTGACGCACAAGCTGACGTCGGTCTAATGATATTTCTTGTCTGAAATAAAGAAGTTGGAAGATCATGTTCAGGATCCATGATCCATTCATTAGCTTCATTTTCCACTGTGTCATTGCCCGGCCCTGTTACAACCGGAAGAATCCATCCCGTCCTGTGATGTTCTATCTTTTTTTCACTTAAACCAGCGATTTCTACAGCCTCTTTCATGGCAAATGATAAAAATTGTTTAGCGATACTTTCCTTAGAATGAAGAACATTCCCCTTTATCTGGCCAGCTATTTGACTTCTAAAACCACTTGCATCAAAACGGGTAATAGGCGACATAGCACATTCCCCTGAATATAACCCTTCTTCAAATGAATTCATTCCAAGCCCAAATGGAGAAACAAGCCCCATTCCACTAATGCCAATCCTATTCATATTTACAGCTCCTTCCACTGCCTTTATGTTAAACGACTTACACCTTGTCCTTTATTACCCTCGACGCAATGGTGAATCCATTCACTAAAACTTAAGTGTTCATCATGTTCGTTTTCCCATTCCCAGTTCCGTATTTCAAACAGAGGTTGATAGTTTTGAAGACGACATGCATTTGTTAAAGCGGCGATTGTAATCCGACCGGTAAAATTTTCATAGTCAGTTTCAGGTGCTCGATAAATTTCTGCCACTAACATTAGACCGGCCAGTCGGTCTACTAAAGCGTTATGTGCTAATCCTATTCCATACATTTTGCCACAGTAATCTGCAAACGTTGTAGATGGTCCGTTGAGACCAAGTTGTATGGCTGCTTGAGCAGTTGGAAGACTATTTTCAAAAGATATCGTCATGTGAGGCCTAACAGCCTTTTTCCCTTTTTCCAAAGCTTCTACGTATCGTTCAATATCAGGCCAAATCGCATTTGAAACATTGACAAACAGGCCAATATCATCATTAGAATGGACAAATCCTTGATGTGATAATTCAGTAATAATTTTATACAGTCCTTCACATAACGGTTCTACAGTCTCATCGTTAAATTTACTTTTTTGATATGGAAAGGGTTCTCTTTCAATTGGTATCTCATTTTTTGTGATCCATTGATAGCTCGGAACCCCGTTTATAACGTTTACTTCAATGCCAATAAGAACAACTGAAGGTTCATTCTTCACTCAATCACACCCTTTGCTTGTTTTGTAAAACACATTTCCCTTAAAGCATTCCGGTCAATTTTTCCAGTTGCCAGCATCGGAAATTCATCCAGTTGTTTGTAATAAAAAGGAACTTGTTCTTTTTCTAAATGCTTTTGTGCATAGCACTTTACATTTTTTGAGTTGATTTCACTTTTGTTTTTGCTAATATATATGGCAGCAAGACGCATACCGTTGTTTTCATGATGAACACCAATAACGACAACGTCTTGAATTTCTTGAAAGTGGCGCAGCTTATTCTCAATATATTCAGGACTAATATTTTTTTCTTTAATCACAATGATATTTTTCGTCCGGCCTATAATTTTTAAATAACCTTCCTCATTGATCTCTGCTAAATCTCCAGTATTAAGCCATCCTTCAGAATCGAGTGGATTTTCCTGTGAATTTGGACCAAAATAGCCCATCATATTGCTAGGGCTCCTAACAAGTAGCTCTCCCTTTTCGTTCAGTTTTAATTCCGTCCCTTTTAGTGGCCTTCCCACCGTTCCTATGCAAAAATCATTCCATGCATTCAACGCCACATTGGGTCCAGCTTCTGAAAGCCCATATCCGTCAAGGATAGGACGTTTTATTAGTTCAAACCATTTTTCCGCGACAGTTTCAGGCAAGATTTCTCCTCCACATCCCCAGCTCCGCATGTTGGACACTGCCTTTCGTTCATCCACTTCCTTACTGAAATGCTCAAGCATGATTTTGTAAAATGAAGGTGTTCCCTCAAACAAAGTAGCTCTGCTTTCTTTCATTAATTGCAAAACATACCGAGGCCGCAAATGTTCTGGAATAACCAGGTTCATTTTGCATGTTTCAATGATATTAATCAGAGTCAAGCCATAGGCTCCCCACAAAGGAACAGCCGCAAACATAATATCGCTTTCGGTAAAGCCCATTCTTGTGATTGTTTGTTCACTTTGATATTTGATTCCCTTTTTAGACCAGATGACAAATTTAGGCATACCAGTAACCGATCCTGTCGTCCTGATAATAGCCCCGACTCCTTCTGGAAGAAGTGCCTTTTCAATATCATCATAGCGTTCAACACAAAAACCATAATCCGCCTCGTAGCAGAAAAGCGGCACTTGGATCCGCGCAAGCTCTTTTTGAGGATTTTTCATTGCACCTGTCACGACTGGAATAATTCCCAGTTCACTACACCCTTTATAGGCTGCGTAAAATAGCAGCGGATCTCTTATGGAAAGAGCGACAGCCTCTTTCGACTGTATATGGTTAGCCTTCATTAAGAGAATAAATTTATTTGTTAAATATTGAATTTTATCTGTTTGATCTTGATGGCCGACACTCACTTTGTTTTTTAATCCTATCATGCCCTACACCCCATACTCTTGTTGTACTGTATATGGAATATCCGTTTTCCAGTCTATGCATATTTCAATTAAGGACAGTTTCCCCCGTTTACATTGCTCTTTTGCTTCACAAATAGCATTTTTGAATTCTTCTTCATTAGTTGGAGAGTAAAAAGCTCCTTGAAGAGATTGAATCGCATGAGCCCATTGATGCTCTCTAAAATCACATCCAATGGAAATATTCTTTTTTTGTTGATTAAATCGTGGCCACGAATAGCCCCCATTATTAATAACGATATAAATCATACCCAATCCCAGCTCGTATGCAGTATCTAATGCCCCTTTTCCCATTTCAAATGAGCCATCTCCAATAAACGTAACAATGGTGGATTCAGGCTGAGCTAATTTAGCTCCGATGCTTGCCCCCATTGGCACACCAAGGGCAGTTTGTTCGCCAGGTACAAGGGTTCTTCCCAATTGATTAATAAAAATAGGATAGGAATAGCCCCATATATCATGAAGCCCGTTATCCTGAACCAAAATATTATTTCCTTCCATGTGTTGTGACAATATATGATAAGCAGCTCTGATAGGGTGTTTTAAAAAATCAGATTTAGTCCACTCGCTAGTGAGCTGATATTTGACCCGTCTCTGTCTCTCTAGCCATGGGTGTCGCTTCGATCCTTCATTCTCCTCATGTTCCAGCAGCTGCTGCACAGTTAGGGAAACATCACCTAAGATGCTCACATCTTCATCAACGGACTTTCTCAAACTTTCGTAATCACAATCGATATGTATAAACAAATTTTCATCTGCAATATCTTTCCACCCCATTAAAGCTGTTTCTTCAAGTTGCGTGCCAAAAGCCAGAAAGACATCCCCTTCCCTCAGCAGTTCCTTTGCTTCTGGCAAAGCATAAAGACCTATATTGCCAAATACATGTGGATGCTGCTCATTCACAACCCCCCTACCAGAAGCAGTGGTAAACACGGCGGCCTGAAATTTTTCAGCCAAGGTCAAAAGAGATTGACCTAGCAAGGAATTATTTTGACAACCGCCTCCTACGATAAACACCGGTCGTTTTGACCTCCCTAAAATCTCTGCTGTCAAGCTTATCTGCCTTGGATGTGGGCACATGACAATTGGCTCTTTTGGAATCAATGAAGAGGGCTGCTCATACCGCTGTTGCTCTAGGTCATTTGGTATTTCTAAATAAACTGGTCCAGGCCTTCCATTTATAGCCATATGTACTGCTCTTTTTAGCGCCCACTCTGCTTGATCTTCGTGTTCAACCCTATACTGCCATTTTGTGATAGCTTTCATCAATTCGATACTGTTGAGTTCTTGAAAAGCTCCTGTTCCAATGGATGTTCTAGATGTCCCTGCAGAAATGATAATCAGAGGAACACACGCAGAAAAAGACTCCAACACTGCCGTTAATCCATTCACAAGTCCTGGACCGGGGCTTGTCGCGTAAACGACTGGTTCACCTGAGGCTTGAGAATATCCCATAGCCATACTTGCTGCAATTCTTTGGTCTTGCGATGTATACACATCCATATTGGCTAAGTGTGCAGATTCTAGAAGACCTTCGCCTTCTCCCACCATAGCAAAGACCTTTCTAATATTTGAATTTTTTAATAAATATGCATAAAAATCCCATATAGAAGTGAACAAAAACAACTCCCCCTAATTTTTAATTAACCTGCATTATATATTGATTAAATACTCGGTTGACTTCTTTAGAAATTAAAATTGGCCTGCTTTCCATGCAGTCTTTGTATTTCACATAACTTGCCTTTGGACCATAACCACCAAAAGGCAGATGGCCACATTCCATATCAAAAAGTGTTTTGTTAAGGGCAACTGTATAATGTTTTTTTAATGGCTCGATTAGATCTGTATTCCCAAAAACAGATACACCAAATGACGATTCCAAGCGTTTTGCATCCATAAGCCAATTGAGTACCTCAGACGCATCATGATAGGAAACAACATTAAAAATTGGGGTAAAGTGCTCCTCATTTCGCGGCATATCATCCATATCGGAAACCAAAACAGTAGGTTCAATCCAACTCTTATCTATCTCCACTTGGCCCCCATATACAATTTTTTCTTGATAATCAGTAAGAAATATCTCAGCCTGCAGCACTAGCTCTTTATAATTACTGTTTTTGACCTTGTCACTCATTCGTCCAGACATTTTTATCTCATTTAACTGCTGCAACAAGCATTTGACGAACCTTTTTTTTTGACTCCTGTGGATAAAAAATAAATCCGGACACATGCAATCCTGACCAGAATTGAACACTCGAGCCTCTACAGCTTTTCCAGCAGCATATTCGATATCAGCTTCAGCGCCTATGAAAAAAGGATTTAAGCCGGAACCAAAAAATAGAAAGAGCGCGCCAGGATAGTCCTTTTGAACAGATAGGCTATTATGATAATTACCTGTAAATACCACCACTTCTGCATCAGATGTTTTCTTTTTAAATTCTGCATATCCAATAGGTTCAATTTTTACATTCAAATTAGAATATTCATTAAAAAAATTATGAATTTTCAACGTAGTAGAATGAGATAATGTGGACGGTCTTAAGAAAATATTTTTACAGTAATAGCTTGGAATAATTGCATATAAAATATAAGAATATAGAATAGAGTTAGTTGGATAGAAGATTGCTACTTTTTCAACTATATCTCTTTTCATATATTTCAGTTCCTTTGTTGCTTGCTCCAGAACATTAATGCTAGAACTAATTTCATACTCAGCACTTTCAATCGTGCTGACTTCCATAAGGATTGATCTTAATTCATTTTTATGCTTTTTCATGTTACATATAATAAAGCTCAGCTCTTCAAAAAACACATGATCCATAAGTATTTATACCTGCCCTTCGTTAGATTTTATAAGAATATACAGACATTAAATAGTAATAAATTCATGCTTTTAGGCTTGATACTAGACTAAAAGGCAGCCCTATATTGTTTTACTAAAAAATATAACAATAATGTGGTGTTTATATGGAAAAAGCAAATGGAAAATGTCATAATGCAACATAAAAAAGAAACAGTAAAGTATATTCTAAAGAACAATAAACCCGTGGCACAATTAATTCGAGAAACTGGATTAATTGTGAATCCCTTATATAGTTGAATTAAAAAGAATAGCGAACAACTTGAAGTAAATTTCTACCTCAGGTGCTGAACTAAGAGCATGACAAAAGTAATTAAGTAATCTCGAAGAGGAAAATAGAATTCTAAAAAAGGCGATGCACTAATTCTCGCATAGTACTCGATTAAGTTAGAGTTTATTCACCATCATCGCTCCCAATATTGAGTGAAGAAAATCTGCAAAGTCTGAGAATTTCTAAATGTATTTATTCCAAATGGCTATACCGATCCAAAACTTATGCGCAAAACCTTTCAAGCCCCCGAAGAATTCAACCAAATATATAGAAGTATAAAAATTGAAAAAATAACAAGTGAGTATAGTATTCAGTATGCTTCCAGTGAGTATCAAAACTATTAAAACAATATAAATTGATAGGCAACTTGAACCACAAAAGAAACTATTACAACTAATGCTTGTATCAAATACCTTCACCGCATTCTTAATCAAGAACTTGTTTATCAAACGAAGTATAAAACAATGAGTAAAGTAAAAAATCACTTTTTGAGTATATTGTATTCTTCTATAATTCAAGGAGAATCAACTCAGCATTTGGCTATCACAAACCAAGTGAATATGAAAAAATGTATAGTCAATTTTTCGTGATATAGAATTTCCCTTCTTGAACTACCCCCTCTTTCACTTCGTTTAGAAGTGAGAGATTCCTAAGTAAAGAGTTCTATCGAACTCTAATTGATTAGGCTACCCCCGCAGTCCTTGCGGTTAGAAGCCTTATCGCCTCATTCTTTAAATTGATACTTGCGTTAATATCCCTATCATGGTGTGTACGACAAGAAGAACAGTCCCATTTACGCAGGTTTAGATTTTTAACGTCTTTATTTTGATATCCACAACAAGAACATAATTGGCTGGAAGGAAATGTTTTCGATACGACAATGACTTGTTTGCCATACCATTTTGCTTTATATTCCAACATAGTTCGAAATTGTGACCATGATACCTCACTGATTGCTTTTGCTAACTTATGATTCTTTAACATATTCGATACTTGTAAATCCTCTATACCGATAACATCGTGGTTTTTGATGATTTCGGTTGAGATTTTGTCCAAGTAATCTTTTCTAGCATTTGATATGTATTCATGAATTCTAGCTACCTTGACTCCATACATTTTTATATGGAGTATTATTCAATGTATCGTTTGATTATACAGATACACCATTCATGACACCAACGATAGTTTCTAACATAGTTCCCAAATAATTTACTTCATTTTTCAATTCAGAGTTACTAGATCACTATTTTTCCATATTATTACTTCAGCTCCATTAAATTAGCATATGTAGGTAATTTTGTAAACGAATTAATTGGAAGTGAAGATTGAGAAACTTTTTCTAAACATCACATTTGTCTATATACATAATGACATTATTTCAAAGCTAGATTTATGACACTATACAACTTTTTATAATGTAATTTAAATAATGTTAGCAATCGTATATCCCATTTATAATAGAAAACTACAAGAGTATTAAATTATTTAACACTTATTATCAAATCCTTCGCAATATACTCTAAAATACCGGATGTATAAGTAATTCTGCTACTGTCACCTCTGTACAATGCTGTACATTAAACCAACTTATAATTTTATCTTTAATCGTAGCTGCCCTTTTTCGATTAGCTAGAATGCCCCACTGTAGATATTTATTTAGTGATGCTAGATTAAATCGTGTATTCTCCTTAATAAGATGCTGTTTTGTAATTTCTTAATAACATGATTTGTCTATTTCTTTCATGATACACAGCACCAGTAAACGCAATATTTTCAAGTAAACCTTCACTTGTTAATAACCTAAAACAATTAGATACCTAACAAATTAAACATAAACAGATCATTATAATTCCTTCATCGCGATCTCCTTTAATTTGTCAACAATACGCTCTAATTCATCTACATCTTTTGATGTAAGTTTGCTGTAAATTTTATCTGAGATTTGCTGTTTTACATAATCTTGCTTCGAAAAATACTCCACCCCTTTCTCATCTAACGTTATAAATATTTCACGTCGATTTTGTAGATTAATTTCTCGTTTGATATATTGATTCTTTTCTAGTTTTGCAATTAGTTGGCTAACTGCGCTAGAGCTTATATTCATTTCCATCGCAATTTCGCCGACCGTACTGCTCTTTGCCACGTACACAATATCTAATACAACCGCCTGTTGTGTTGTAATAGCAATATTTAAATATTGTTTATAATGTTTAAATATCAGACGGTCTATTGTATATGTAGCTTCATTAATACGCTTAACTTGTTCATATAAAGACAAAAAATCACCCGCTAATACGTTAGATAACTAATATATTAAGTAACTAATATGTTAGATATCTAATATGTTAGCAGGTGACTTATAAACCGTCAATCTTTATTATTGTCCTTAAAAGAGTTTTGTCATTTTTATACCATATTCACTTATAATAATGAATTTTGGTGCAAATACATGAAAAAGATTACAAATGCTAGTAGATTCCTAATGGTATCGAAACCTATACTGTAAGTTCCAACTTTTAATGACTGAACACCTCCCGCTTTTGGATAGACTAATCCTGCAAATTCATCTATTCTTTTTTGATCATATGGATAACTTTGAAAATTCTGTTGAAAAGTTGTCTAACTGAGGCAACACTCTAGAAAAAGCATAAGGAGAATTATACATGTGATATTTTAAAACAGATCCTTCCTGACCATATCAATTGACTTTTTGATATGGTATTTCAACACCTTCATCGATAAATAAATGCTTAGCATCATCTACATAACTCATCGTATTACGTATCCAATAATATGACTCATCTATTTTAAAAAGTGGCACAGACAACTGGTGTTCAAATGAAATCATAAATTGTACATCCTTTTTAATTGTAAATCTTGTGCCAAGTCCATCTGCTAATTCATAGCAACCCGTAATATCATCTTTAATTGTGAGCGGTAAAGTTATCACATATTTTGGTGCTTCTACAGCATATTGTACTCCCATTAAGTAATGCATAATTTCTTGTTCATATTGAGGAAACACTTCTTGATTCGTCGCTAACACAATCACTTCCCCTGTAGGTATATTCATAAAGGCTTGTGCAGAGCAACCAAGCCATCCACCTGTATGGCCAACCCACTCATTTTGAATGATAAAACCATAACTATAATTATTATTGACTTCTGTCGGTGTTAACATAAATTGAACAATCTCTTTGCTAATGTACTGACCTTGCCAAAATGCTTTTAAAAACTTCGCTACCTCTGCGACTGTTGCATAAATACCACCGTCACCATATTGATTATTATATTTTTCGATTTCTTGTAAATATGGGTCATCAAGCACCTTTTTATATTGTTGCTCCTCATAATTAAACGTTTGACCTTGCGCTACAAATTGCTTTATGGGTTCCGTGGTCATATGAGTAAGATTTAATGGTTCTGCAATATATTGTTGCAAATACGTTTCATACGATAAACCACTCACTTTTTCAATTATTTTGGCAAGTAAAACATAATTCGTATTACTATAAGACCAATGGTCATTTGATGTATATTGTGGTAGCACTCCTTCGATAAATGTTTCAACACTTATTGTTAAATCTTCCGTGATATACTCTGGAATACCAGATGTGTGTGTAAGTAATTCTGCAACTGTTACTTCTGTAAAATATGGTATGTTAAACCAACATGTAATTTTATCTTCTAACTGTAGCTGTCCTTTTTCGATTAGCTGAAACGTCATTACCGCTGTAATCATTTTACTTAATGATGCTAGATTAAATTGTGTATTTTTGTTAATAAGGCGCTTCTTTTCGAGTTCTTGATAACCATGAAAATACTGCTTGATTTGACCGTTTTTTTCATAATAAACTGCACCGTTAAAAGCGATATTTTCAAGTAAACCTCTCATATTTTAGCCCCCTAAACAAATTAGATACCTAACATATTAGACGTGAAGGGATTTTTATAATTCCTTCATCACAATCCCCCTTAATTTATCAACAATTCTTTCAAATTCATCTAGCTCTTCTGATGAAAGTTTGCTGTAAATTTTATCTGCAATTTGCTGTTCTACATAATCTTGCTTCGAAAAATACTCCAATCCATTTTCATCTAACGTTATATATATTTCACGTCGATTTTGAAGATTAATTTCTCGTTTGATATATTTATTCTTTTCCAATTTCGCTATTAATTGGCTAACCGCGCTAGAGCTTATATTCATTTCAATCGCAATTTCGCCGACCGTAATACGTTTCGCTAAATATACAATATCTAATACAACAGCTTGTTGTGTTGTAATACCACTATTTAAATATTGCTTGTAATGTTTATATATCAAGCGGTTTATAGTATATTCAGCTTCATTAATGCGTTTAACTTGTTCATATAAAGACAAAAAATCACCCACTAACATGTTAGATATCTAATATATTATCAAGTGATTTGTTAAACGTCAATCATATGTCAAACCTTTCCCTGTTTCTTTGTATGCGTGATCCCATAGGGAAAGGAAATGATTGAATACAAAGATTGTTTTGTTGATTAGAATTGCTTGTGCTTGATTTGGATAGATATGAAACTTATAGGCTTTATTAATCATCATTTCATTCACATCTCTTTCGGTATATGACTATTATACATAACGTATATTCTTTATATATTGGATTTACAATTTATATGTGTCGAACAATTAAGATGCCTTCCTATATTGTACTTTACATGAAACATGTTCAATTCATCGAGAATATCGAGTATATTTTTGTAAATAATAATGTTGTTAAACGTTAAATCGAGGAGGATTTGTATGCAAGGTCATAAAAAAGCTATAAAAAGCACGGGTTCTGTTATGAAAGCAGATTTTGCTGAAACTGATGCACAAAAAGTGAAACAAGAAATTCAGAACGATGTAAGAGCGGGACAAGGAGCAATGACTTCCCGAGAAGCAGGGGCAATGCGAGATTAAGAAAACACTCCTTATTGGTTTTTTCTTTTCTAGAAATTTAACCAGTAAGGAGTTATTGCAGAACTATTTTAGCTTTTTATATTTATCATTTAAAAACATACTGCATCTCTTTTGTAGATCATAGGTTAATTTCACATCAAATTTTTCACGATTAAATCTCTTTTTTCAAACTAAGATTATTTTCTTTCAGATAATTTATTGCATCTTTGTTCACCGCTCGTAAATCTATACCTTGTTTTTCCGCTGCAAATGAACAACCACAATAACATTGACGGAAAACATCATATTCATTACACATTTCAATTGAGCGTTGATATCCATTACTTTTTTTAAAATCACTTGGTAAATAACGTGAATCATAATTTTGTTGCACACCAATTCCAAGTTCATTTATTAATTGACTATTTTTATTTTTAGAAAGAGTAATTGCACTGCCGAAGTAATCAAATTCTCTTTCCTGTGCTACCTCAGCTGAACGATCCAATCTCATATCAAAACAAGCTGAACAACGAAGCCCACCTTCTGGTTCTTCTGCCAAACCTTCTTCTTTTACCATTTTAAAAAATACATTTGAACGATATTTATCCTCAATAAATCCTACTGTGTGCCCTGTACGCTCATTAAACTTGTCTACAAAAATCTTTTGTTCATTAGACCGTCGCATGTATTCACTTTTCGGGTGGATATTTGAATTTGAGAAGAAGATTGTGACATCTGCATGTTCTGCAAGAAATTCCAATGAAGCAGTACTACAAGGAGCGCAACATGAATGAAGTAACACTTTTGGTCTTTCGTTCTTTACTTCCCAATCTTTAATCATTTTTCTTAATACTTTGTCATAATTAATTTTCTGGTTCTTCATTTTTTTAAGATACGTTTCAACATCTAACACTTCTTTCACAATTAAACCTCCTATTTATTTTATCACTTGAATCCACAAATAAAAATATAGTTATATACATCTATTTACAAGCCTTAAAATGGTTCTATTGAACTGTTAATGACGGCCTAATAATGTACGTAGTCTATTTCCTTTATTTCTACAATTTATCTTTAATCATTCTTTTTCATCACAAAATCTTTTGGGTTACCTTTTAACTGGTAATACTTCACGTTAAGACGAATAACTACTACGATGATTACCAAAAATCCTATCATATATAACATTTTTCCTTTCTCCGTTTCTTATTGTTTAGCAAACCTATTCTGTAAATACTTCACATGTTTCTTCTCAATATCCTTATCCATAATGTTTGCTTGTAATATACTTTGATAGATATGTTGGACTTCATCGATTGTTTGTTGCGGTTCAATATATGATTCAATACATTTTTTTAGTTCGTTATAATATAGGACATGTTTATCTTTAGAATGAACATTTACCCTTTTTAGACTGCATTTTGGATGAAATGCGACAATAGAGATGCATGGCAGCTGTTGTTCCATCACCCATTCCATTGCCTTTATATGTTTATAGTTTTGTCGAAATGGGTTTTGAAAAGAGGATTTCTTTCTAAAAATACCCTGTGTCCACCTGGCTGATTTCTCACTTCCATAAATCCAGCCCTCGTAGTTCTTTGTCTCTATAACAAATACACCTGTTTCCGCAATAACAATATGGTCAATTTGCGTTGTATCACCATACTCCGTATGAACCATCACATCATGTAACACATAATAACTTGTGGGATCCAATTTGCCCAATATACGTTTCACTAGTTTTTCCCTGGCTTTCCCTTTCCATTTCGGTACATGTTTTTTTAAAACGATGTTCAAAGGAATCAGAAATACAATGAGAATCAATTCGAATATCAATACTTTCATAATAGAAGCCTCCTTTTCAAACTCTTGCATTTCTGCGCATCAAACGATATACATACGTTTCTAAACCTAAAATAAAATATGAGATACATAAGCCTTTTATCACCATTTCCACGAATCCCAACGCTAAAGATACAAGGAGTCCACCCCGAAACTGAAAGGGTCTAGTTACCCTTCTATTTACTGGCTTTTCAATGACACCAAAGTTAGCCCATGTAGGTAGCCGTTTTTCTACATTCTTTATTGTGCCCATTAATCCGTATTTTAGGGACAGAATGAAACAGCCGATTAATAAATACGCGATGGAAGAAAAATAGACAGATAGGCCCATAACAATAATTGTGAGCAGCCAACCGATTAAAATGGAATTTCGTAAAACAAAATACTCTCGATTTCTTTTCAAAACAAACAGTCCTTTCAAAATAAATCAGGTTATTTTCAATTGAGAAATATTTAAATTATAAGCATGACATGATACACCTCTATTAATTTACGAACCAGCCTAAAGAGAATTGTAATAGATATGTTAAAGCTTATAGTAGATAATACGGTAACAGAACAAGAAACAGATTCAGCTTTTTCAAAACTTTTCACCTGCAAAAATACAACTGTATTTCTAAGTGGCATATTATCTCCTATATCGCTGGAAATACTTGAAGAATATGAAAGAAGAAACCAAATAGCTAGAAAAAGGTACTGAATGTAGATTCAGCACCTTTTTAATCTCCATATATAGTTTTTCACATATTAGCAAATAGCCATGGAGCGAGTACGGCTAACATACACAGCAAACAAGATCCTGTTATGACACGGTTAGACCAACGATAATACTCAGGCTGTTTCGTACTTTCATGAATCTTTCTTAAACGAATACCTGCAATTAACATAAACGGTGTGAAAATAAGTGCAGTTGCTTTAAACAGGTCTAAAAAATCCGTAAAGATGTTCATAAACGAAAATACATCCGAACTGAACAAGAAGTACACACTTAGTCTCAGGGACATCATACTAATAAATGAGAAAATCATACTTCCCGTTGCCCACTTCATCCATTGACCATTCTTTGTAATTAGCGCCATAACCATGACAATAATGCCTAATACGAATGAAATAGAAAAGATATTTACTCCTACCTTAAAAGCCGGAGCATACAGACCTTCAATCTTTTGTATGATTGATGAGCCAAATGAATCATCTTTTTCTTTTGTTTTCGTTCGATTGTTTAATCCCTCTTTAAAGGATGACGAAACATCGTTCCCCTTCAATTCATTAAAATCTACTTTTACAGAGGCCTGAACTTCTTGTAAGGGAACAAATAGTAACACCATCAAAACAAGCGTACATAAGACTCCTATCATCCTTTTTTCTTGTTTCATCACACATCACCCGCTAATTTTGGTTTAACGCTCTTTAATTTGATTTGATTTCCTTCTGCAACATAATAGAGATCTGCTGCATAATAGATATTTGCTTTTGTATATGCCCCCATAATTGCATTCGCGATTTCTTCCTTCTCTACTGCCATATGTGTTTCATTTTCATTGTAAAATCCAATTTCAATTCGATTAATATTATTATTTAATACTGTAAGATGTAACTCTTTTAAGCTATCTAAACGATTGCCTAATCCACACACTAACTTAAATACTTTATTTGCAATTGTTGGTGGTTTGACATAAGTCGTATGAAAATGAATAGTTTCATCATCTATTAATCCATCCTCTTCAACTGCACATGTCATAATGAACGAATGATTTTGTTTTTCTATTTCTTGTTGACTCAACTTGCGATCAATGACGTATTTCAAGCTTATTGTTAGATTTTCTATATATTCATCCAGTTCAATATTTGAAATTTTAACCTCTGAGAATTCCGGAAAAATCATATACGCGTGTATATTAGAACTACTTTTACTTACACGTAATAACTGAACTTGTTTCTTTTCATAGCGCACCGCTTGTTCTAATTTTTCTACTACGTTGTTGCTTATATGATCGATTGCCATATATTATCACTCCTATTTACTTTAATAAAATTTTTTTCATACAATACTCATGATTTGGTACTATCTATTTAAAGCATTGTAAAATTACGAAGAGTTCTCAATTCTCCTGTTCTAAGACTGTTAATCACCTGAATCTCAAAACATTTTAATATTACAATGACGTACAATTTTTCATTATAGTTGAATATTCTTATATGGTGAATCATTCTATCCCACTCATTTGTACAAAAATAAAAAAATTTCATCCTTGTACAAATGAGTGAGAAAATGCTGTTTTCATGCTATCTAAGAAAAAATAACTAGGAGATACATTCATATATTTCCTAGCTATCTACTACTCCATCTAACTAATGTATAGGGATACGATGAATCAATTTATAATTCTATATACAACAGTTGATTTTCTGGTAATATTTCTCCCTCTGTATGAATCCAATAGCGCTTGTTATCAGACATTTTCATGACACGTGTCAGTCTTGTTCTCGTCCTATTACGTTTGCAGTCTACTTCACAAAAACTATACCTTCTACATTGAATACTCCTTGTTGAACTGGAAAAATGCGTTCTATGTGTTCTATATCTAATGGAATTGAAACATGTTCTAGTTCTGGATAAAATACTCATATTATAGTAATCCCTCTGGTATATCCTCATCACCTGGAAATGGAATATCATAAACCACTTCTTCTATATCTTCATGTTTTAACTTGTTACCCTCTTCTTTATCCAGATTCTTATGAACCGATGTAGCAACTAGATTATATACACTTTCTACATCCTTTTCTAAGTAGATTTCTTTTGTTGGAGCAGTAATACGTTCTTGTTCCCTTCCGACAGGTCTATTTTCTCTTGGGCACCAATAAATGGGTCGTTCCACCGGTTTATTTTCCCTTTCTTTTTTCTTGGCTGCTTCTATTAGAAATTTTTCCTTTGAATTACAAACTACCAAAAACATATAACAAAATAGACCGATAAAAATTTTTGTAAACATGATATTCCCCCTCTCGATTATGCAAATATATCGAATTCAAATTACCCATTACTTTGCTTTTTCGTTTCCCTTTCTTTTGAGAAATATCTACTTCAAGAATCAAATTATCCCAGAATGTAAACTCTTGTTTTTGTACTAGCATAAGCTTATCCGTATTCAATGTTTCCCTTTTGTTAGTGAGGTGAATAAAATATCACCACTAAATCACTTCTTATACGCATAATAATTGCCTCCAAGTCCTTTTTTGCAATAAAAAAAAGAAGATCCAAATATATACATCACTTAGTTCTTCCTTTTCTCCTCTATAAACTACCTCGACGTTATTAAAATGGCAGTTTTTCATCTGTAATTTCCGATAGCTCATTCATACCAACATATCTATCATCCGGCCCTTTGGATTACTGTCTTGTTTCCTGCTCTTTTGCATCATTTAATACTGTCCAAATATTATCTTTTTTCATTCTCATATCTCCTCTTTCTTATAATTTGTTAAGATTTATAACCCAGCCTGCGAACTTGAAAACAATACAAAAAAGGCTTCTTCAAGTCGATTAATAATGTGCATAGCAAAATAAGCTATATATACACTAATCGGCTCAAAGAAGCCCTTTCACAATTGAAACAAGACATAACTTGCTTCTACAACTCAACCACAACACAAGAAGATGTGGGAATAAACGGAATTAAATAAACTAACAATATAACCATATATTACACAATTATGATAATAGAATCAATATATTTTCTAAGTTTCAACGTATTCCCCGAATGAATTCTCCTTCCTCAAACGTGCGAAGGACATCTAAGGAGTGGCACACCCCGAAGTAACGCTCAGGGAATCGAAAGCTTACTTTCCGTCGCGGAACTGAGAAGCTTCCACTTCAGACTTTGCTAAGTGGCGGGTAGTCCACTCCTGGGAATATGAATACTAAATTTACTCTCAAAAACAGAAACCTAACTGCATATTTTTTGAAAATAAATATAAGAAAAACGTTCTATACCAAATGGATAGAACGTCTTCTCACTTTACTTCATAATATATCTTTGGGCACTTATTTATTTTGTGGCGTATTTAAAAAATTGATAAATTCATCTTCATTTATAGGTTTACTGTAGTAATAACCTTGAATTAGATAACATGAATTACTTTGTAACACTATTAATTGTTCCTTCGTTTCTACCCCTTCTGCTATTACTTTCATATTTAAAGTATGGGCTAGCGAAATAATCGTTTGTATAATTTCATCTCCATCATTTGAAGTTCCAATCCTATTCACAAATTCTCTTGGAATTTTCAAAGTATCGATTGGATACAAAGGTAGATACGCTAATGAAGAATATCCTGTACCAAAATCATCAATTGATAAATGTACACCATATGATTTTAATGCTTTTAACTTCGATAAAGTTTCTTTTTCATCTACCATGGCAATTCGCTCTGTTAATTCCAAATCAATTAAGTTAGCTGGTACTCCTATTTCTTCTATGGTAGAAATAATCGTTTGAACAAAATCTTTCTGTTCAAACTCTATAGCTGATAAGTTTATCCCCATCTTTAAATTTGAATAGCCCGCAGAATGCCATTCTTTTAGTTGCCGACACGCTTCCTGTAACGTCCATTTCCCAATTGAAATAATCTGCGACGTTTCTTCCGCGATAGGTATAAACTCAAAAGGTGAAATTAACCCGAACTCTGGATGTTGCCAGCGTATTAAAGCCTCTGCACCAATAACCTTTCCTGCCTTACTATCAACTTGTGGTTGATACAATAAAAACAATTCATTATTTTCTATTGCATTTGGTAAATCCTGTTCTAATTGTAAGCGTCTTGTTATTTTTTGAGATAATGTTTCATCGTACATACAAACAGCATTGTTACCTTTTTCCTTCGCGCTATACATGGCGATATCAGCATGTTGTAAAAGTGTTGTGGCATTGGTTCCTCCAAATGGATACAACGCTATTCCTATACTAAGAGATAAATAAAAGCTGTGTTGATTTATTACAAATGGTTCTTCAGTTATACGAAATAGTATTTCGCACAAATCTAAAAGCTGTTGCTCTGTTTTATTATGGACAATGATTGCAAACTCATCTCCCCCTATTCTTGCTAAAGGAATAGTTGGTGACAGACATGTCCTAAAACGTTTGGCAACTTCTTTTAAAACCCTGTCACCAATTGCATGACCTAGTGTATCATTAATGGTCTTAAAGCGGTTTAAATCAATATATAGGAGTCCAAACTTATCCTGTGTTATTTGTACACGCTCAATGGATCTGTCTAATTCTTGTTGGAAGAATATTCGATTTCCAATCTCCGTCACCGTATCATGAAATGCTAGATAGTTTATCTCATCCTGTTGTTGCTTCATCCTCGTTATGTCTTTTACCATTACATAACTCCCAAAAGTTTGTCCTTCTATCATAATAGGAACAATAGTGACATACCAAAAATGTATATCCTTCTCATTATTATTTTTCACACGTAACTGTAACGAAGACGAACTACATCGTTTTCCCATCTTTAGAGCTGCTTCCAATTCAGGTTTATCTTCATCTATAAAAATAGAGAAACACTCTTTTCCTATTAATGCAGCACTGTCCTTCCCTAATAATATACTTCCAGACTGGTTTATATTTAAAACGGTACCATTGGAATCAATAGTTAATATAGGGTCTGGATGATACTCATATAAGGACTTAAACCTCTCTTGATTTTTCACCAAATCATTAGATTTTTTTATTAAATCTTCCGTTCTTTGAGATACTTTTTGCTCTAATTGATTATTAAACACTTTTAACGTTTCGGTTAAATCTTTGTTTTGCATTCGTACAATTATATGACGAATCAATACAAATACAAATGCAATACAATTTCCCGTAATCAGTGTAGATGAAGAAGTTTGCTCTTTCAAAGTAAAACCAATTAATATTGCAACTGCAAGATATGGGAATATGACAAGAAGTTTCTTTCCAAATGTCGGATTAATAATAAAATAATTTCTTTTAGAAGATACACTCCTTGGGATAGTCGCAGCAATGGCAATACATAATAGAAAAACTCTATACAAACACCTTAACAATATAAGTGAACGTTGTGATAAATCATCTTGTAAATAGAAATATAAGTAATCCGTAATGGACAATCCAGTTAATACTAAGATAAAAATAAATAATTTGCTTTTCGCATTAAAAATTGCTGGTCGAAAGATCAGGCTAACTCCTAGTAAAAGAAGCAATAAATCTATAATTGGGAAAATAAATGAAAGAAAAACATCTCCAATTGATAAGAATAAGATATTTGCAGAAGGTTTATTAAATAGGTACCACTCTAAGGTAAAAATAGCAGTAACAACAATACATAAATCACAAATTAAATACGCTTTTTCCCACTTGTTACATTCCATCATGATTTTATAAAAGAACGCAAAGAGAAAGAAGAATAAGAAAAACAACAAAAACACATCAGAGATATTAAAATTTTGAATTGGTAATTCTACATTAAGTACTTGAAAAGCTGATATAAAATTCCCTATCAAGAAACACCCTATTGCAATAGTAATACAAACCCAAAAGACTCCTAGTTTAATTTTTCTTGATGCTATCGAGTAAAGTAATGAGATGAATACAGTAATTTCAACAACTAAGGATGATAGTCGTATATTAAAATCTGATACAAAATACTCATTCGGAAAAACAAATAAAAATATAAAGCAAAAGCTTAAATAAGCTACTAAAGCCAATATCAATACATAAAATTGCACATGTGAATGTTTACGCAATGGAATCACCTTCTTGATTTTTTCTAGACTTTTTTAAAAATGACTTGATACGGCACAACTCGTATTCATTAAACTAAGTGTTACCTATCATTCCTTATTATTACCTTTTTAAAAGTTTTCTTTCTACATACTACAGTCTTATTTGCTTCCCGCAGATATTCTCCATTTTTCAACTAAGGATTCCCAAAAGAATAAGATGTAAAATGTGTTTTTTAAGTATTCGCTCATCGTTAATTTGAATGATACAAATTAACTATTCTTTGAATATGAGATAGAATCTAAGCTTCAATTGCAACATAGTTAGTCTCTTATTGTCACACTTAGAAAGAAGGCAAATATACTATCATTAACTTAGAAATTCGAATGAAATTACCAAACCTACTGTAACCATTATAGTTACAACGGGGGGTGATGTCAATTTCAAATAGCTCACCTTTTAATGGACAAAAGACGCGACATTTTGAACAAAATACGATGTTTATAAAAAAGATGTGTTGTTAAATCTAATTAGCCAAACAATTATAAATGATCTAACATTAAGTGAAGATGATATTGCATCTCCACAAAAAGAATGTTACCCTAAAAATAGAAATATGAAAGGAATGATGGATGAATAATGATTAGCTAATTTATATTTTAATTTGAATTTTATAACTTCAAACTACAAAATATAGGGTTAGTCTATCCATTTTTATAATTCATTTCATACTTTATTTGTCATGATTCAAATGATTAATAAGTACTTATTAAGTATAAGAGACAGACTAATCCTTCCGATTAAAAATTGGGGGATTTTTTTATTCCCTTTTATGTAAGTTGAAATTTATTAATCGCTAAATTTACCTAACAAATAAAGGAGCGAGAAAAATGGCTAATTCAGACACTATTGTTACACATGTAATGCTCTATATAAGTCGTTAATATCCATCAAACTTATATAGAGCAATTAAAAAATGGATGGATGTTCCGACTTTATATGAAACGTTTCGATATATAAAGGAGGAATTATTATGTCAATGATAAAAGTTCAAGACTTAACTTTTTCATACCCAGGTAGCTTTGATAATATTTTTGAAGATGTAAACTTTCAAATAGATACGGATTGGAAACTAGGATTTATCGGTAGAAACGGACGAGGTAAAACGACATTCCTAAATTTATTATTAGGGAATTATGAGTATAGTGGAAAAATCCTTGCTTCGGTAGAATTCAATTACTTCCCCTACCCTGTTGCAGATAAGAACAAATTTACTCATGAAATCCTTGAAGAAATTTGCCCCCAAGCAGAAGATTGGGAATTTCTACGTGAAATATCCTATTTAAATGTTGATGCCGAGGTCATGTACAGACCGTTTAAAACTTTATCAAATGGAGAACAAACAAAGGTGTTACTTGCTGCACTGTTTTTAAATGAAGGTCAATTTCTATTAATTGATGAACCAACAAACCACCTAGACACTGATGCACGAAAAATAGTCTCTGATTATCTAAAGAAGAAAAAAGGGTTTATTTTAATTTCACATGACAGAATCTTTTTAGATGGATGCGTTGACCATATCTTATCTATAAATAGGGCAAATATTGAAGTTCAAAGCGGAAACTATTCTTCTTGGAAATTAAATTTTGATAGACAGCAAGAGCACGAACAGGCTACAAATGATCGTCTACAAAAAGACATAGGAAGATTAAAACAGTCTTCCAAACGTTCAGCAAGTTGGTCTCATGATGTAGAAGCTTCAAAAAATGGAACAAGGAATTCAGGTTCTAAGTTGGATAAGGGATTTGTAGGACATAAAGCAGCCAAAATGATGAAAAAAGCAAAAAACCTCGAATCAAGGCAACAAAAAGCTATTGAAGAAAAGTCAAAATTGCTAAAAAATGTAGAGAAAACTGAGTCATTAAAATTAGAAGCATTGAAGTTTAAGTCAAATGAATTGGTTATTTTGGCTGACGTGTCTGTTAAGTACGATGACCAAGTTGTGAATGAGCCGATTAGCTTCATAGTTGAACAAGGTGACCGAATTGTACTTGATGGCAAGAATGGGAGCGGGAAAAGTAGTATCCTAAAACTAATTCTAGGGCAATCGATACAGTATACAGGCTTAGTTACTTTAGGTACAGGACTCACCATTTCCTATGTCCAACAAGATACCTCTCATTTGAAGGGATCACTATCAGACTATATTGAAGAGCAAAAAATTGATGAGACGTTATTTAAATCCATCTTACGAAAGATGGACTTTGACCGAATTCAATTTGAAAAAGATATATCTCATTATTCTGGTGGACAAAAGAAAAAACTGCTTATCGCTAAAAGTTTATGTGAAAAAGCTCATTTATATATTTGGGACGAACCGTTAAACTTTATAGATATTTACTCACGTATGCAAATTGAAGAGCTGATTCAACAATTTAATCCTACAATGGTTATTGTTGAGCATGATAAGGCATTTCAACAAACAGTTGCAACTAAAACTATATCTATGTAACTTCACTCGAATCATTAATAAATCAAGCCATTAGTTTATAAAGTATTTGAATGAAATGTCGAAAAAAGCCTAATTTCTCTACAATACATAGAGAAATTAGGCTTTTTAATAGGAAAATTAGGATTCATAAACACTGAGCAATTCATATATTAGGCTTATCTGTTAAAGCAGAAATAATCCTGCTCACCAAATCTTCTGGCATCCATTCATAATTTGTATCATTCGTTTCATTTGGTCCTAAAGAATCAATGAACTTTTTAAACTTTGGAAATAAAACAATAGAAGTGATCCAATGTATCGTATGATTTATAGAAAAGAAATGAAATACTCCTTTTTTTTCCCCTTCCTGCAATATTTCTTTTAACTGTTCAAAACTACCTATAAAATACGGTTTAATCTTTTCTAATCTTGCACTTTCCTTTATAATCTCCTCATATGCCAATGTGCCAATTTCAGGATTTTCTTTTATATGTGTAGTAAAGACTGTTAAATATTCTCTTAGAGCATTAATAGGATTAAATTGATTCTTCTCAAGAAAATTAGGTAACTCATTAGCAAGGCCATATTTCTTAAATACCTCATAATACAGGTTTTCTTTCCCATTAAAATAGTATGAAGCCATAGCGACATTTACTTTCGCTTCTTTTGCAATTTCTTGTATGCTCGTACCTTCGTAGCCACGTTCTCCAAATTTTTTCTTAGCAGCCTTCAAAATATTTCCCATCGTCTGCTCTCGAGATTTCCCCATTTCACACACCTCAAATAATATATATTTCACTTCAAAAATCCAATAAGGACTTTGAATAGAGTATCTTTTTAATGAAATTTAATTATATATTTAAAGTAGTAACTTAACAACCGATGAAGTCTTGATTACTTTAAACTATTTGCCACACAACGTACGCCTCAAAAAGAAACATCTCCTGAATCTCTCCTACCCTATGTCATCATACAAAGCATTCATTTAAAAATGAAATAAAAATAAACACCACACCTAAAACAATATCCCCCTGTTTAGCATGAATAGCTTTCAAATACTTCACGCTCATTTCTAATTGAGTATAAGAATGAAAAAAAATAATAAGGACCAGAGTTTATCTGTTTTTACAGATAAACTCTGGTCCTTTCATTACATTACACAAATTTCAAAAAACCTTTATACTCATATCTTGATGAAATAATTCTCCATCAATTGTACCTCATTTACTGATTAGATTTGTTTAATCTCAATATAAGGTCCTTTGATGTTTAATTTGTTAATGTCATTTGAGATATTACCTACAGTTGTTTTTTCATTAAACGTGTAGACCTTTTCACCATTTACAAAGATAACCCAATTTTCATCTTCGTAACTGATACCATAACCAGCATTGCTAGATGTCGCTTTGAGTTGATTTCCATTCATGGAAAAAGATAATTTCCCTTTTCCTTTGTTAAGTTGGTTATTCACATTGTTGATACTACTCATTTGTTCTTCAAGGGCTTTATGGTTATCAAGAGTGACTTGATGGTTTTTCCAGTCTAATTTATAGTTGTTTGTAAAGAACTCATTATATGTATCTTTATTATTTGTTCCCCACCATTTTGAACTTACCCATTCGATATTGTACTGATCTGAAATTCTACGATTTGTTATTTTTAAATCAGATGTAGATTCTGTTTTATCAGCAGTAATAACTGCTACTACATTAGGAGAAAAACCGTATCCTGTTAAAGCTGGTACTGTATCTTTTGAAACAAAATTATTCGTTCCCTCATTATAACTACGTGATTTCATAAATAGTTGATTACCATAGAAAGTATTGAATGTATCACGATTATAAATTCCCCACTCTGGGAAATTAAACGATTGGAATCCTACTTTCCAATTTAATTTTTTATCTGTGTGAGTCTCTAATACCGTTTTATAGTCTACTTGATCATAAGATACACTTTCTTTCCAAGCGAAGCTACCTGTAATACTTGCATCGGCATTTGGCCCTTTATCATTTACCCCAACTTTAACACTTCCACCAAGTGTATACCCTACTTCAGAAGTAACCTTTGCTGAAGTCATTGTATTAACTGGGGCAGCTTTATGAAATTGAGCGCTATCACCACTTGTTATTTCTGCTTCAGTATGATATGCTGATGGCCATTTTAAACCTGCGTTATAGAATCCGCCATTAATTGTATATTTAGCATCTATATTACTACCATCTGTTGTAACAATTGCGATTTTTTTATCTGCATAAGGATCCTCAATAAAAGAAACCTTTATTGAATTTTTGATATTCTGCTTCATGTCATAAGTAGTTTTAAAACTATTATAGACTTTTCCACCATTTTGAAGATTTTCTACAGTTCCTTTAGAATCTGCAAATGCAGATGTTGCTTGTACACCAAGTGATCCAGACATAATAACGGACGCTACCGCAACACTTTTAGCTATTCCTTTTGCTTTTTTCATACAGACATCCACTCCTTCTTAAACATTTAAAAGGTATAAACATATTATTTTTAGCTCTCAATACTAGAGATAGGTTCATAACTTTACAATATAGAAATTTATTAATCTTTATAACAATAACTATCAACACTTGTTTTTCTAATTTCCATCTCTTTTTTTACTGATAACTATTATCAATATTATTAAAACACATATTAACGATTTAAACAACAATTTTAAATACACATTTAAAATTGTTGTTTAAAAAAGTGCAAAAAAATTATAGAATTCTTTATTTCGAGAATTACTATATTTTCATTTACTTATTGCAACCTATATTCAGATACATTATTCCCTTTCCATTCATAATAATCTAAAATCCCCTCATAAATGGCTTCTGCTGCAACCTGCCTTCCGTTTTCTGTAGATAACTTACTGTAATCAATACCATTATCTATAAAAGCAAGTTCCGTTAACACAGCTGGCATTTCATTTTCTCTTATAACATGAAGATCTCCATGTTTAACGCCTCTATCACGTGTTTGAAGAGCGTCTACTAATCGAGTTTGAATTTTTTCAGCTAAAACACGACTTTCTTCCACATGAGGATTTGTTTTTTCAGATTTAGAAGATTTATAGTAGTATGTTTCTGTTCCTTTTGCATTACCATTATAAGCATTTGCATGAACACTTATAAAGATATCCCCCTGATTTTGTTTAGCAAATTTAACACGTTCCTGTAAAGAGCTTTTTTGATCATGTCCAGGTCTAGTATCAGATTCACGAGTTAGTAAAACTGTAAATGGTGTATGTTTTTCAAGCAATTGTTGTAGACGTAAAGAAGTGTCAAGTACAATCTTACTTTCAGGTAATCCCTTTGTGTCTTTTCCAGGATCTGCGCCACCATGTCCGGGATCAATAATTATTGTCTTATTTTCTAAAGGATTACTTTGACTATATTGAAGCATATCTGTTTTTGCGGTTAGTTGTGCAGCTTCAGCGCGTGTTATGAACCTATTTGGTTGCCAACCATTATCTGTACCAACTGAAATTTTTAAATCAATTAAAGTATTTGCGAACTTTTCACCCCAATGTCCCTTTAAATCTTCAAATTTACTTTGTCCATTGCTAGTGTTTTTATTTTGTAGTTTATATGCATTCACTAGCATAGTAGCCATAGCAGCACGAGTAACTTTTCCAGAAGGATTAAATATTCCATTTCCTTCACCTTTAATTATTCCTGCCTTTTCAGCTGCGGCGATATAGGGGGTTCCCCAGTGGTTTTGTGAATCTTTAAAAGATGGTTTTGCATTTAAATCAATGTGTATACCAAGAGCCCTTGTCATAATGGTTGCTGCAGAAGCTCTATCTAGTGTATCACTTGAACCAAAGGTTCCATCTGGATAACCACTCAATACTTGTTTATCAACTAAATAATTAACGGATTTGTCAGCCCATGCAGGAACATCTGGAAATTTGTGAGTATCTGCAAAAATACTAGTAGAATAAGATAGTAAACTTCCAGCAAGAATTCCTGTAGCAATTAATTTGTTCTTCAAAATTTAGCACCTCTAAAAAATTATTACAAGTCGGTAAATTATGTAAAATATAGTTAATCTTTAAATAATATGAATTCGAATAAAGTATAGATTAAGTTGGCGTCATCACTATTATAAGATAAAGAATCTAGTATAGAATTATCATTCCGAAAAGAACCCTTCGACATACACTTATAGATTGAGACTATTACATATATTCACCAACGTTGTGTAACTAGTATAGTTACTTATATATATGAGTGTCAATTAAAACAATCTTACATTTTTGTAAGGTAACCAAATTAATAATATATCAAGTAATTATTAAACAATGTAAATAATTATCTTTTATTTTAAGAAAAGATTGATTTAAAGCACACTCCTTCTAAATTATCATTGATGCCTCTTTCAATTCCTAATGCCCATCTTAAAAAGAGCACTTTTGAAAAGTGCTCTTTTTTTAAATTATGAAGCTACAAACCTAGAATTCCTACAATCTGGCGAGCCTTAACATTATCAATATAATAATGCATCTCTAATCCCCGTCTTTCTACACGGAGTACAGTTCCCCTTAATTTTGATAGATGCTGTGAAACAGTGGATTGTGGGAGTCCTAATATTTCTGTCAACTGTGTAACATTACACAGTTTATGGTGCATTAATTCATTTACAATTTTTAATCGAACGGGATGTGCCATTACCTTTAATACATCTACATCTTCCTCTCGGATTTTAGCTAGATCTCTATTAGATATTAATGTTGTCATTTCGCATTCCCCTTTATTATTAATTTCTATTTTCCAATTATCCTTATAAGTAGTACTTATAGATATTTACCATTTGTCCTGTTGAGAAAATGTATTCTCGTTCTTAAACAAAAAAAGACACCAGTCCAATAAACAGCTTTTACTGTTACAATGAATTGATGCCCTCTAATTTTTAGCCAAACTATATTTTGTTTTAAAAGGATTATTTTATAGTCTATTATATGACTTTGAATGAGACTTAACATTCTTTGTTACATAAAAAGTAATACTTTTCTCCTTTGTTTAAGTACAAATTAAAATCCCGATTTTCCTTACACATATTGTAAAGTCCAAAAGAAATGTTTCTTCATTTTATCTTATACAGCATATATTATGTATTTCTCAACACCAATAAACGTAGCTAAATCCCCTATAATGGTATCTCTAGCTGGTAACTGTCATTCCTTTTTAAAAGATCACTGTCTTTAATAACAGATCCTTTTAACTTTCCTCAATTAAAATATCCTTTTTATTTCATTTTCTTTTTAACCTCAATGATATATAACCCCCTTTTAATCTATTAATCCCCTACTAAACTTCTCCATGTAGAGATAAAGGAGACTTCTCGTTCAGATAATAAGTTATGCAACATTGCATTTGATAATCATTTTCATTGTAACTATAATGATTACAGGATTACTATTAATCCAAATATTCCACGTGGAGGTTTTATTATGTTAAAAAAAATCATTGTATCTTCTATGGCGCTTACTATGTTGGGTGGGGCTGCAACTATGCTAGAAACACCTACTGCTCAAGCAGCTTCTTATAACTCAACATCAGCTTCTTACTTTGATGTCACTCCCGAAGAAGCAGCTGCTTTTTATCAATCTCAGGACTATAAAAAATTCAAAGCCTTTATGGATGACTTTGAAGCTAGAAATCCTTATGTTCCTGGTGGAGGCTACGCTCAAGGTAGTGTCCGTATGCAAAAATTCAATGATGCCCTTAGAGATGCTAAATTAACAAATGTATACCAAGAATTTATTAGAATTTCGTACTACAATCATTATCCAGAACCAAAATAATCTAAATAAATAAAATGCCCATTACTTTAACTTAGCCTAATTTTAAATGTATAGCCTAAAACTAGAAAAAACCACTTATATAAAGGTTTTTTTCTAGCTTCCTATGTAATTCAGCTGAATATTGAGTTATCTTTATTTTAAGATTATTTACAACCGACATCCTCTTTTTTTACACAAACTAGTAAATTAGCTATAAAAATATCAAAATGTATTTATAAATTGTTGAAAACAATTCTCTTCTGTTTAATAGTAAAAAGCGAGCACCCTCTCGTAATTACATAAGGTGCTCGTTTTTATTTTTATGTGTAATTCTCGATTTAATATAGTTACTTTCTAGTAAGTAAAAACTAAATTAACTTATAAACAAGGCTTTTTAAATTTAATTTATAGATCTTACTGCAACTTGGAATTGTCCCTTAGAACCATCATCATTTGAAACGTAAATTTTATACGTTCCAATTGGTAATGGAGATAAAGCATTCCGTACATTTGTAACATTAATTTTTTGTTCTCCAGGTTTTATATAACCACCAACAATTAGCTCCATATTTGGACCTTTCACACTATACCCCATTGTATTTTGACCATTATTTTTCATAAAGAAGCTTAAATTTTCACTCCCATTATATACAAAAGAAGTTACAGCCTCTCCACTATAATCCATTGTTTGAGTTAATAATAAGTCTACAGGAACATGTTCGACTATATGAATTGTATCATTCGTTTTGTGTATTTCTTCAGCATAAGTATTATTTCCTAACACACCAAGTGTTAATGCTGAAATTACTCCACAACTAAGCACTAGTTTATTTAACTTCATTTTAAGTTCCCCCTTGATGTTTGTAATCTATTACCATCATACCTTCTTTTTCAAGTGCGTTTTTATGTAATAATTCATATCTTTAAACCTATATATTTTAACTTTACACCTTAACAGTTAGTGAGAATCTGATATAGATAAGGCTACAGTATTATGCTTCATAAAAAAGAACATGTAAATTTCAAAATCTTTTTCTAACAAGAATTCATACAATTAAGTACCCAGACACTCCAATAAATAGCGTTCCCATTTCAGATAAGATATACTAATAAAAAATTTTGAAATTTTCACTTTGTAATTTGATATATTCCATGTTAATATAACGAAGGCTATAAAACAAAAGTCACCACATATATTATCTTCACAGAATATTCACACTTAAAAAATCATTATTTTATCAGTAACTCAATTCAAATTTCACCTATACAAAAATCAATTTCTAGTTTCATATGTATAAATATCTAAGTAGATTTTTTTATCTATTATTTTCTCTAACTTCCTTATCAATTCTAATACGAGTAATATAATAGTACTTTTTCAAGTGCGCTTCCTTTTTTTAGTTAGAAAGTCTACTAATACTAAACATCTAAGTTTAGCTCATACATAATCCAATATACAAACTATCGGAGATGCAAAACTATGGGAATATCTACTCTTTTATTAAATACCTTTATAATAATAATTTGTATCCTTAGCTACCACGTATTTTGGCTAGAATTTAAAGAAAAAATAACATGTAATAATATATTGATTTCTATCCTTTCCTCCGTTGCTATTATTTTTTGCATGACTTTTCCTTTTCATTTACATGCTGGATTTATTTACGATTTACGTTTTATTCCTATCATATTAGTTTTTCTATACGGAAATACAAAAAACATTGTTTTTATAGGAATTTTATATCTTTCTTATCGATTTTACTTAGGCGGAAATGGCGTTCTTCCATCATTTATTATCTTTACTATTATTTCTGTTATAACAATGTTCTTTCGTTACGTATTACCTATGTATGTTAAAGAAAAAAAGTTATTATTAAGCTTGCTTCTTATTTTAGTATGTACAACTTCACTTTCTATCTGCGGTTTTGTAACTCAAATAAATACAGGTGGTAAAATAGACTCTACTCTCATAGAATTTTTATTAAATTATATAATCATTAATATTTTCACAGTATTATTATCAGTTTATTTAATAGAGGGAATGATTGAGAAATATAAAATGAAAGAAAAGCTGCAACGGGCTGAAAAATTTTATATAGCTAGAGAACTAGCCGCGTCCATTGCACATGAAATCCACAATCCACTAACCACAGTACATGGATTCACTCAATTGTTAAATGAAAAACATGCCTCTAAGCTACCTCAGGATCAGTACTTAGAAATCATGTTAATTGAAATGCAACATATACAATCTACTATTAATAACTATTTATCTTTAACAAAACCACAGAACACCCTAAAAGAGAAAATAGATATTAATCATATTTTAAATCAAGTGAAAGACACTATTTCACCACTCGCTCTATCATACAAAGTTGAAATAATACAAAATAGTACAAATTCCTTTTATATAAATGGAGACCCCGAAAAATTCAGGATCTGTCTAAACAACATCATACAAAACGGAATTGAGGCCATGATAAATGGTGGAGTATTACAAATAAATATACAGAAAATTAAAGGTAATATTATAATCGATATTATTGATTCAGGGGTTGGAATGTCCTCTCAACAAATAAAGCGGATTGCTTTACCATTCTATTCAACAACAGAAAAAGGAACTGGGCTTGGTACTATGATTGCTTATAGTATTATTAAAGAATTAAACGGTGATATAGAAATAGAGAGTAAATTAGGCCAAGGTACACGATTTTCCATTAGTATCCCCTGCTAATATGACGGAATTATTTGAATAATAATTTTTTTATATTTAACTTATTAAATGAATTTCAAAAATGCCGCTACTTAACTCATTAATCATCTTGATCTCGTGAATAAATTAAACGTAATAAGGACCAGAGTATATCTGTTTTTACGGATAAACTCTAGTCCTTTAATTAAATCAAACATACTTAAATTTTATTACTTTGCTCACATCTCTATGAAATCATAATTCATCGATTGTATCTCATTTACTGATTAGGTCTACTTAACTTCAAGATAAGGTCTCTTGATACTTGATCTCTTAATATTATTAGATACATTACCTATAGTTATTTTTTTATTTTAAATATTAAATTTTTAACATTCATAAAGATACCAATTTTTATTTTCATAACTGATATTGTAACCTGTATTACTTGATATAGACTTAAATTGATTTCCATTCATTGAAAGACAATTTCTCTTTTGCTATTTCACTTCTACCGTATAATTCCCTGTTCCTCCGCCATACTGATACACATGTAAATAATATTTTCCTGGATATGTGTAGTAACTTCCTACTAATTTATTTCCTTCTTGCTGGGCATACGTAACATAATTATTTAAATCCGCTTCTGAATAAAGAACCCAGTTTACTCCGATATTATTTTCCTTCGTTACATTAATTTGTAGGTTTTTCGCAGTTTCCACATTTATTTCAAAGTAATCACTCGTATCACCATTTCCTAAACTAGCACGTAAAACTTGATTTAATTGCAGTTTATTTGCTGTCTGGAATGAATTATTTGGCTCTTTTTCTACACTGTTATCTTCTTTCTTTTGAACCGTTACATTCGTTGTAACAGTATTCGTTAACCCTTTGTCGTCTGTTACTGTTAATTTTGCCGTGTACGTCCCTTCTTTTGTATACACGTGAGTTGGATTTTGTTCATTGCTTACAGTACCATCACCAAACTCCCATTTATAAGCAACAATTTTTCCATCTTCATCTTTTGATCCATCGCTTTTAAACGATATTGCTGCATTTACATTTCCGCTATATGGACCATTTATAACCGCCACTGGTGCTTTATTCACAGCACCTTCTTCTGTATTCATACCATGGAACACAATATCATATTCAAATTGCCCTGATGCATTCACACGATAATTAACAAAGTAAGCTGTTACTGTTTTATAGCCTGTCCATTCTTTTGCACTTAAACGTTTTAACGTATCATTTACGTTTTGTGTAATTGTTTTCCAATCTTCATATTCCCCTTTTGCAGTAGTACCTGTATACGTTCCTTGCAGTGTAAATGTATTAAAGAACTGTGATTTATTTTTCTTAACTGATACATTGCTTAATTTTGCTTCTGCTGTAATTTCTGCCGCAATATCTGAAACTGGTTTTGGTGCGTGAGTTGCTAAATAATCATCTGATACTAATGGAACATTAAATTTCTCACGGTTATCGACTAACATTTGCATATAATCTTGATACTCTTTATTTAAATTCGCATCTTTACTTAAAGCAGAACGGTATGCATCATATGCTGTTACATCATTTTTTCTAATAAGATCATGAACTTTATCAAACATATCATATCTCTTATTGTACATATACGATTGTAAAGCGAAGGAATAATTATAGAAATCCCACGTTCCATACTTTGCATTTAACGTTCGCTCTGCCGTATAACGTTCTGCTGGATTTGAAGATATTCCTCCTATAATGCTCTTTCTCGGTACAACATTATCTGTTCTCGTTGCCCCTGCAAAAAACTCCGCATTCCCTTCTTCAAACCAAGATAATCTCTCATTCTCATACATCTTACCTTGTCCCCAAAGCCCTGGTACTTCATATCTACCTTGTAAGTAATGAGTAAACTCATGTCGGAACAATTCTTCTAAACTATAAATACTTTCTTCTGGCGTACGTTCATAAGTAAAGAACGTACCTGTCCCTTCTATATAAAGGCCACCGTTATTCGTTTCATATCCGTACAATTGACGATTAAATTGATATTCAGCTGGACTATTATAAATAACCATCGTTAATACATCATCAGCATTCCCTTTTTCTAAAGGTTGATCACTTTCAACTGTACGATGGAATTGTGCCTTTACTTCTTTTGCCGCCCAATATAGACGTTTTACTTTTTCTTCTGTCACTTTATCTCCGGCCTTTAAAACAATTGCCCCATCATCAAACGTATACGTTTTCGGCAAATACTTTTTCTTCCCGTCTTCTCGTATTTGATCTAAATTAACACCATTTCCATTTGCATCTTTCCCGCCATAATTCGTCGTAATTTGCTCAGCCGCTACGAAATATTGCTCTCCTAAATACGGATACATTTTCATCGCGTCTGTTACAACTTGCAATCCTTTCGTTCCTGTACTATGGAACGTACCAAGTCTGCCTGTATAATAAATACCATTATTAATTAACCAACCATTCTTCTCTGTCACCGTTCCAATTAAAGCAAAACAACTTAATTCATTAATATAGCTATCAATTTTTTGGTACCATACTGTATCTTTCGGTGCTTTTCTCGTATCGTACAAATACGATTGAATGTCGTAATCAACACCTTGCATAATATCGTAAATCGCATTTCCAGCTGAAAGATTATCTACCAATATAGAAAAATTATCGTTATATTGTTTGAAAATCTTTGCGGCTGATGTTATCGTTTCCACATCACTCGAAGCATTTCCTATTAATTTTCCGTATGATGATACAACTCTATTTTGTTCTAACGTACCGATTTTGAAATTCGGGTTATTCGCAATCGCTTTTAATGCAGGTAAGCATTTATCATGATAGCTCCGCTCATTTAGTTTACTTAATTCTGTATGATAAAATCCTAAATAAAACCCTGAACGTAATACCTCTACTAAAGTCTCAATCCCTTTGGAATCATCTTTCGTATAAACTTGCCCTTGCTGCTTCAATTTATCAATAATTGCCTGCATCCTACTATCATTTTGATAGAATGCAAGGCTATCCTTATTAAATTGAAATAGACCCGTAATTTGCTCCCAATCAATTGTTACGAGTAAATCTACTAACTGCTGATTGCTTAATTGATTTAGTTCAGCAATTGTATAAGTTTTCGCTGCAGCTAATTGCTTACTTTCTTTTTTTACTTCAGGTGGTCTTTGCGACAAATCAGCAAATTGTAGCCTTTTCTCAAAAGACTTATTTTCAAGCACTTTTGATGAATGAGCTAATTCTTGCACTGGCAGTTGTACACCAACTGGCTCCATTTTGAGCACATTCCGATAAGAAACTTGCTCTCCCTTTTTACTTTCTGCCAATGTGCTCCCTTGAAAACTCCCTAACATTAAACTAGCAAAACTTACCCCTACTAACACTTTTTTTGAATAGCCTTTCATGCTCTCCCCTACCTTACATTTTTTAGTGTCCCGCACCATTATTTTACTATTCTTACTTTTTATTCTGTATTGAGAAAAAATAAGGGAACGTTCACACATGTATCCATGCCTAGCAAAATTAACACTTGACTTTATTTGAATTTTATATCAAAAAAAGATAGATAATAGCGAAATTCCTGCTACATCTATCCTCGTTTTCAACGTTATGATTTTAACTTTATAAACGTAACTTCCGGTAATGTTTGCATATGCTGAATAAATTCATTCTTTTCTTCTGACGATATATTTTTCAGCCGCATCCCTACCTTATAAACTATTTCTGCGCCTTGCTGTGAAGTTTCCACTTCATATGACAGTATTGGAATGCCTTTCACTTGAAGCATTTCTAATATTTTCTGTACCGCCTCATGTTTATTTATACACATTTGCACCGTTATATTTTGTGGAAATAAAAATTGCACTTTAAAAATACGACTTACAATCTCTAAACCAATTAAAACGAGAATCGTCGCTCCAATTCCTACTACATACATACCAGCACCAATTGCTAATCCAATTCCTGCTGTGGCCCATAAACCAGCTGCTGTCGTTAATCCTTTCACCGCCTGCTTTTGAATAATAATTGTACCCGCACCTAAAAAACCTACTCCACTAACAACTTGCGCTGCAATACGGCTTGGATCAAGTGCCATATGTTCTTCATTCATAATATCTGAAAAGGCATATTTTGAAACGACCATTATTAAAGCACTTCCTACCGCTACTAGGAAATGTGTTTTTAATCCCGCCTCTTTTGATCGAATTTCCCTTTCAATACCAATTATTGCTCCTAACAAACCCGCAACACCGATTCGTATAATCAAATCAAAATTTACACTCACGAGCCCTTCCCCCTTTCATTCATTATAGATAGATAAAACAAAAATTATCACACACATCCATTTATCGATATGAAGGAATTTCACTAAAACACACTTAATACTCTGACTGTTTTATGTTAATATTTTAAATATTAACATAAAACAAATAACTTATAATTTTAAAACTCCACTAATTTTCTTTAAAAACAAAGGTGGATTACATGAAATGAGGTTGAGAAAGTTAAGAAAACGCTTTCATTTTGTATCGTAATTTTTTATAAATACTACATAAATAAAGGAGCTTACTAACAATGAACGTCTCTTTACTTACACCTACTACCGATTTACAAGAAGAATACTTAGATTTTTATAAAGAATGGAAAGATAGCGGTGAAACAATGATTCCATGGATTATCTCAAAAGACCCCTCTAATTTCACGGCAATGATTCAAGAACTTCACGATGCGCATAACGGAATAAACCTCCCTGAATCCTGGGTCCCAGACTCTACGTATTGGCTCGTTACAGATGAAAATAAAATTGTAGGAGCTGTTAATATACGTCATAGTTTAACCGAGCATTTATTTAACGCTGGAGGTCATATCGGTTATGGTATTCGTCCTTCTGAAAGAAGAAAAGGTTATGCTACGAAGTTATTAGAATTATCGCTAGAAAAAACGAAGGAATTAAACATCAAGAAAGTACTTGTCGTTTGTGACGAAGTGAATACAGCTTCTGAAAAAACAATTTTACATAACGGTGGGCTTCGCGATGATGATTTTACTGAGGAAGATGGGAATGTAGTAAGAAGGTTTTGGATTGAGCTATGAAGAAGTCATCAAAAAGAAGCCGGAAAGTAATTATACACTTTCCGGCTTCTTTTATGCTGTTTCTATTTCAAACTTTACTGTAATACCACTTGGGTCTACTACAGTAAATCCATTTGAAATTTCATTTATTTCATGTTGTTTTTCTATTAATCTTTCTTTCACTTCATCTAACGCTTCTTTATGCGGTAATACAATTGTATATACCCTAAGTCCAGTTGCATACGCTGGTGGATGTGGATTATTTACTCCGTTCCACGTATTTGCACCTATATGGTGATGATATCCTCCTGCAGAAATGAATAAGCAGTCATCTTCACGCTGTTGCACTTCAAATCCTACTGTCTCTACATAAAACTCGTGTGACTTCTCTACATCCGCTATTCGTAAATGTACGTGCCCAACGACAGTATTAGCAGGCAATCCATCAACCTCATAATCAACGAGCGTTGCCAGTTCTTTTAAATCTAGCGGCGTACTTCCTCCTGGTCCTTCTCCCCATTGATCACGCGGGCGGTCTGCATAAATTTCTATACCATTCCCCTCTAAATCTTGTAAATAAAACGCTTCGCTATACGTATGATCACTTGCACTATTAAACCTTGAGATCGGTAAAATTTCATTTGAATATGTATAACGTCCTTCTTGCTCAGCCGGACTATCAATTACATTCTTATTACGAATCACACCAAATAATGCCGAAGCAAAAGCCTCACGAGTTGGAACTAAAAAGGCTACATGATATATACCAGTCGTACGCGGTTCTTGCAGTACCCCGTCCTCTAATTTTTCAAGAACAAGTAACGTGTTCTTTCCACCTTTTCCTGATAAATATGCTTTATTCTCCTCACTCTGAATTACTTCTAAGCCTACTACATTCTCATAAAAAGCAATTTGGCGCTCTAAATCTTGCACTTTAAATTCAACATGACCAATACGTGTTTTCGGATGAATTTGTACCATGAATAACTTCCTCTCCGGTTTTCTTTTATTTTTATATAAGTTGATGGACAATAGCCACATTCAACGAACATACCTTAATTTTGTTTTTTCGTAGCATCAACTTTCAGCCATTTTTTTGATATTTCGCTTAATGTCCCATCTTGTTCTAATTCTTTTAACGCTTTATTTATATCTTCTAACTTTTCGCTCTTTTTTGCAAATGGGAATGCAATCTCTCCCCATTTAAGTGGACCAAATCCTACTTTCACATTATCTAAGTCCGCTTTTTTAATTGTTGTCTCTACTTGCACTTTATCATTATAGTAAGCATCTACACGACCAAGTCCTACTTCATTCAATTCCGCTGTTGGATCCTCTGAGAACGTTTTAATTGTAAAAGCATTATTTTTATTTAAAGCTTTTAATTCTTGTTCCCCGGCTGTACCAAGCCCAACCCCTACAGTCTTTCCTTTTAGATCTTCTAATGATTTAATCGTATTATTATCTTTCTTCACTGCGAAAACAGATCCTGAATATACATATGGAATTGAAAAGTCATATTTCTTTTTTCTTTCCGGAGAAACCGATAATTCATTTGCAATCGTATCAATACGACCTGTGTCTAATAAACCAAACAATCCTTCAAAATCAGAAACGTTCCATTCAACTTTATATCCAGCCTTTTTAGCAGCCGCTTCAATAATTTCAGCATCAAATCCTTTTACTTTCTCGCCCTCTTTAAAAACAAATGGACTACGACCTGCAGACGTCCCAACTTTCACTACTTTTTCATCTGTCTTTTTGCTCGCTGTATCTGAACTACAAGCAGATAAAAGCCCAACCGATACTGTTAATGCCAATGTTAGTAATAATGATGATTTCTTCATAATTATTCCTCCTAAATAACGAAATGATTGCCTTCTTCTGAAGCATTCAATTGGCGTAAAAACTTTTGCGTACGTTCATTTTGTGGGCTCCTAAAAATCTCCTCCGGCGTTCCCTGCTCTACAATAATGCCATCAGCCATAAATATAATGCGGTCCGCTACCTCTTTTGCGAAATTCATTTCATGTGTAACAATAACCATCATTATATGCTGTCTTGCCAAATCTTTAATTACTTGTAATACTTCATTCACTAATTCTGGATCAAGTGCTGAAGTCGGTTCATCAAACAATAATATAGCTGGATTTAATGCCATTGCTCTAGCAATTCCAATCCTTTGTTGTTGCCCACCTGATAACATCGTTGGGTAGAAATCTTCTTTTTCAACTAAATCTACTTGTTTTAATATTTCTCTTGCTATTCTTTTTGCTTCTTCTTCACTTTTTTTCTGTACAACTGTTAATGGTGTTGTAATATTTTGTAATGCTGTTTTATTTTTAAATAAATTATAGTTTTGAAAAACCATAGCTGTTTTTTGACGTAATTGTATTATTTCTTTTTTATAAAGCTTCTTTGCATGAATCTCTAAATCTTCAATTCTAATACTTCCATCCTCTGGTTGTTCTAATAAATTTAAACATCTTAATAATGTCGATTTACCTGAACCAGAAGGTCCAATAATGACTACCACTTCTCCTTTATTTACAGTAAATGAGATTCCTTTTAATACTTCATTACTTTTGTAAGATTTATACAAATCACTTATCTCAATCACACATATCACCTCATTTCTGTTACAAATACGGTGCATCAAGTTTCTTTTCTAACTTTTTCTGTCCCCAACTAATTACAATTGTAATAATCCAATATACAATCGCTACCGCTAAGTAACTTTCCATATAACGATACGATTGTGCCGCTAGCATCTTCGCCTGTGCTAAAATTTCAGCCACCCCAAGTGCAAAAGATAACGAAGATTCTTTTAACAATCCGACAAAATTATTTCCAAGTGACGGTACTGCGACACGAATAGCTTGTGGAAAGATAATCTGTCGCATCGCTTGCGCCTTTGTCATTCCAACTGATAAACAAGCATCCATTTGTCCTGATTCCACAGCATTTAATGAGCCCCGAATAATCTCTGACAAATACGCTGCATTATTTAAACTGAGACCGATTAAAGTCGCTTGCATCGCTGTAAGTACTGTAAAGGTTGGAAATATTTGCGGCAACCCGAAATACAACACAAACAATTGAACTAATAAAGGTGTTCCTCTAAAGAAAGATATATATACTCTTGCAATAGAATATAAAAATTTCGTTTTGTTTTTCGTTATGATCGCCAAGCCAATCCCTATAACAAAAGAAATAATCATTGAAACTACAGTAATCCCTAAAGTTATGTATACATACTTAAATAATTGCGGAAAACTTTCTAAAAAATACGTTACATCAAACTTCACTTTATCCCCCCTCTCTAAACAAAAAACTCTTCTTACACATATAAGAAGAGTTGAATGTTAGTCCATTTCCCCTCATCTTCCAAACGCTTCATACGTTTGCTGGAATTAGCACAGTACTTTTGTAGCCTGTTGCTGAGATTTCATCGGGCCAGTCCCTCCATCTCTCTTGATAAGAAAACTAATAAATATTTCCATTTATTTAGTTGTTAATATGAAGAATACAGTTAATTATGTATAATGTCAATAGGAAAACTACGAATTAAATTCAATACTTTTTTCGAATAGCTTATCCCTCACATTCACCCAGTCTTAAGGTGTATAATTTACACTGGATAAATTGCACAGAAAAAGCCATTATTTCTATTAAGAATAGAAATAATGGCTTTTTTATAGATTATTATACTTATCGCATTTTATGTACTTCAGCAACTAACTTTCCACCCTGAATGCCCATATAAACTTTCACAGGTGCATCATTTGTATTTTCAAATACTAAGTCTAAGTATGGATATGCAATTGTAGCATCTCTTCCTTGTGGAACATAACCTACCGTTTTAGAATGTGTCGTTCTCTCTACCATTTTCAAACCAGCTTGATCTGCTGCATTGTATAATGTTGATGATGTTTGACAAACACCACCGCCGTATCCATCTACTAATTTACCATCTACAATTTCTTTTCCTAGTTGATATCCTTTATCTGGCGTTGTATCACCAATTAATGCATTGAAAGAGAAACTGTCTCCTTTTGCTAATACAACTCCATTTATGCTCGCTGCTGACAAGCGAATATTCTCAATACGGCCACCTGCTGAGCCACCTAAATTCGTTTCATATCTACCAATTACCGTACCACTTCCTTGCGCATCACTTAATGTTGCGATAGGCTTTTTCTCAACAATAGGTAATTGATATGAAGAGTCCCACATACCAACGTTTAATAATTTATCTACTAATTCTTTTTCCATTAATTCATAAGAAGGTTTTCCTTCTTGCCAACTTCCATCAGGTGCTACACGTGAAGGGACCATCTTTTTGTCAACGCTTTTCCCAACCTCGCTAGCAACCTTCGTTACTGATTTTTTAAATTTTGCTTCGTCTTCAAAATAGCCTAGACTCGATAAATCTAGCTTTTTCACTTCCGTACCAGTACGACCATCTACTAAACTAATAGAATCCTGTACCTCTGCTTTAGCCTCTACCGTGTGGCCACCGATATCACTTACTAATGCAACATCACTTACTTTTGCACCACACCCACTCACTATAGCTACACATAACACCCCAACTAATATACCCTTTACTTTACGGAACAATATACTCTCCCCTTTTTCCCAATATTACTTTTATGTATTATTTCATTTTTATGTATGTTTTGTTACAATCATTTTACAATATATTTATAAAATGTTACAAGTTATTTTTTACTCTATATAAATTACTCTTTTCTTTTCTAAATGTCTATACATATTTACATAAAAGTTGGAGTTCGATAGAATTGTAACTTTTATGTAACCTCATCTTTTTATCCAGTATATACCATAAAACGAAAGAAATACAAATGTAAAACTCCATATTCTTATTTATAAAGGAACATCCTGTGAACATAAATAGGTATTTGCCGTGCCACACTCCGCTTTTACACATACATTATGGTGAATTAACCTATTTTAAAGAAATGGAGGATGTTTTTATGTACCCCTACAATCCATACGATCCATATAACCAAAATGGTTATCAACCTCAATATGATTTACAAGCACAATACCAACAATATATAGATCCAGCAGAACAAGTTAATCCATATGATCAAAATCGACAATTCCAACTTCCAATCTCTTTTCCTGGTACTGGAAACCGTCAACTAGAAAGACGAGTAAATGAACTTGAGCAAAGAGTACGTCAATTAGAAAACACAGTTGAGCGTCATACACGTAGATTAAACCGCTTAAACCAACGTTTACGTACAGTAGAAAACAGACTGAACATTCCATTTTCAGCATTAGAAGACGGATTTTAATTTCGAAAATAAAAAATATGTGAAGGAAGGGGACTCCCCCTTCCTTATATAAATTGACGAAAGTTTTTTCCATCTCTATACTGATAAGAGTTAATGAAATGAAACAAGGTGATAAATATGGATTTTGAAATAAATTATCTTTCCTTTTATGTTGTACAGGTAGAAGGAAAAGGCGAAGCTGTTGATAAACGCTACAAACATTTTCAAACATTAGACGCTGAAGAGTACGAAGATAGCTCCTTAAAAGAATTTTTGAATGGTGAATTATTAAAAATTTCAAAGCGAAAAGTAGAACGCCATGCGAAAACAGAACAAGCTCCGACAAAGATTGGTCGTTTCATTGTAGAAGAAGGGCACGAACTTGATTCAAACCCTCATTACAACCTCTTTAATCGCATTCGCTTTGCGGAAACAAAGGAAAACTTCAAAGATATGAGTGAACCTCTCGTTTATACATATCTGGACACAAGCGCTGTACGCGGTGGTGTATTTTTAATTGCGCAAGCAAAACTACGCAAATACTTTGATGATCCATTCGTTTTCGTTATGAAATGTGACTTCGAACCGAAAGTCGCTTCAATTTCAGATGAATCTACACTAATTCGTAACGTTGAAATGGCCATCACAACAAAAAACATGAAATCTATCCAATATCCGTACATGCCTGAAGAAGGTATGGTCGAAGTGGGTGAGCTAAAAATTCACCAAGCATCTCACGCCCGCTACTTTGAAGACTTCTTAAAATTCGTCGAGTACGAACGCTCTATGCCTGAAATTATGAAAACACAAGTAATGGACATGGTATATGACCAAATTGAAGATGTATTTGAAGAAGGTACGGAAGAACGTGAACAATTCGACCAAGCAATGGAAGTATGGGCTGCCAGTCCGAAACGTGAAATTATGGAACAATTTTCAACCGAAGAAGTAATGGAAGCTACCGCTCAAATCGTCGAGCATGCTCCTGAAGTGGAATTAAAGCTAAAAGCAGATCATATCTCTGTGAAGGCCCTGCTTGCTGATTTCGGGGATCAAATACATATCGCAAAGGTAAATGACCGATACGTATTAATGATTGAGGCTGATACACTTACGTTTGAGAAAGGCTTCTCTCCTATTGAGTTTCTGAAGCCAGATGAATTGCAAGATGTGATTGAGCGGATTGAGAATAAGCAGCAGTATTCTTATGATCCGAACGGGATTGAATAAATGCTTCCATATAACTATTTTTACTGAGCGCTGTTAACAAGCGCTCTTTTATTTGGGGCATAGTTGATATTTATAAAAAAACCGATTCTACTAAGAATCGGTTGCTCTGTTTTATAACAAAATATGCTTATTTTTTAACTCAAGATGATATTTGTTGCGGAATCAAGTAGATTCCTTCCTTATTGTATAAGCGTATTTCCATTAGAGTAATCACTATGTATGTTATTAAAATGAAAATTTCACTTCACTACCTCAAATTTATTGTACTCGTAAAAAGATAATTGAAAACGATATTCTGGATGCTCTCTTACCCAATCATAGGCTTCTTCTAAAATATCCATTTTGTTTTGCAAGTCATTCAGTTCACTACATTCTTCCCTTTTCTGTTTGCACAGAGGGCAGAATCCATTCACTATTTCGGCACTCGTCGCCCTAATAGTTTTACTTTCTAAGTCAACTACTAGACGAAGAATAAGAGAATGCTCAGCTTTTGTAGTCACCGTCATTTCAGCAAGCCCATCCTCATTCCAAAAGACACCGTTTAATTCCATCTGTACGGTGACGTCTTTAATATCCAAGTCTATCACTATCACACCTCCCTTGTATAAAACTCATATTTACTCTTCGATTTTAATCTTTAATACACCACGCTTTAAAGATATATTAAGCTTTTTCCAATTCTTCTTCTTTGCTATGAAAGGAAGTGTAATTACTGCTAATAGCGTGGTAAATATTATCCCAAAAACTAAAACTGTTACAATGTTAAAGATTGCTTCCATTTAACTCTACCCTCTTTCATTTCTATGGGCTCTAGTTTTATGAATGTATTTAAAAATTCTTACCACACCTTAATTTTCAAAGCAATTATAATGGCCCAATCACAACAAATCAATTCCTATTTAATATGAATACTTTATTCATCCATCAATACAATGACGTTAAATTTATGTAGCTAGAAATAGAGGAGAATGTCATTTAACCTCTACATTCTCCTCCATCTCAGCCAAATACCTAATCTGTCTTTCCGCTTTTCTAACCGCCGTACGAAAATGCTTTTTCAAAAGTTCTACTGTAGCTTCACTTATATAATATCTTTCTGTTATACTTTCCCACGTGTCACTACTTTCAAATGTACTCCAAGCGAAAGGACGCTCTGTATTTTTTCTCATTTCTTTAAATACCCATTTTCGCATCTTTTTTTTCGCTTTTTCTGTTAGTTTTCCGTTCTCTACAAGTTCAAGCTCGCCATGTCTTTTGTACCGTTTATGAATGTCTCTCTCGCTATATACTTTAAGAAGTATATTCGCTGTATTCTCAGCATCCGCTAAAGCTCGGTGCTGCTTCCCTTCCCACGTTAAACCGAGCTGTTCTACTGCAAATTGTAAACTTGGTGTATGCTCAAATAACTCTTCATAAGCTTGGAAAACAAACTTCTGCAAATCAAATTTGCTCTCTTTTTCCATACATGGGCATTCTACACCGTATAACGTACAATCATGAGATAGAAAACGATAATCTTCTCTTCCCCATGAAACAAATACAGAGTCTTCTCCGATAAATTGAATAAATTTCTCTATAATTTGCGGGAATTTCTCCACACCAATTAAATCTTTCTTTGTAATTCCCGTTAATTTTGTCGTATGACGAGTGAGTTGTGCACTCGGCTTTACTAACTCCGAAAATTCTCCAATTACCTTCATTGTACTTGCTTCTATTTTTACAGCTCCGATATCAACTATCTCTGACGGATCTTCTGATTTATACGGCCTAAAATTTCTCTCTATATCGAACACAATAAAATGTGTAGCGTTTTCCAATTTATTTACCTCTTTCTAAATTCCTTTTCACACACATACTCTATTTTCAGTATTTATTTATTCATTCATGCACTTTATGCATGAAATACTTCGTCTAATAAACGAAAATTTAATCTCATTATTATATGTACATAGGAGGTTATTCAATAAAAATGCAAAAAAAAGAAGGGCAAGCCCTTCTTTTTTCCATAATTACTTCTTGTTAACGTTTGTAGCTTGAGGTCCACGGTTACCTTGTTCTACTTCGAAAGTAACTTCTTGACCTTCTTCTAATGATTTGAAGCCGTCGCCTTGGATAGCTGAGAAATGAACGAATACGTCTTCTCCGCCTTCAACTTCGATGAAACCGAAACCTTTTTCTGCGTTAAACCATTTTACTTTACCGTTTTGCATTTAAAAAATCCTCCTACAATGTACCTATATGTACATATTCATTTTCAACCACTTTACAATAATACTTCAAAAATTAAAAAACTGCAACCCCAGAGGAGATTTAACATTGCTATCCTCCTCGGAAGTTACAGCTCATTTAAATCTCTATATTATTAAAAGTAAAATGGTTTAAAGTAACTATATCATATCAATATAATAAAAGTAAAGTTTTTTTTGCTATATAATTTTTTTCTTCCATTGCATCGCTTTTGATTCACCTGATCCAGCTACAACATAACCCTCTTTTTGGTTAACGATGCGCCAGCCATGCCCTTTAACTGAGTCACATACTGTAACAAGTCCTTCTTCTAGAAGTACACGACAAACCGTACTAATCCCCGCCTTATTTTGCGTTGACGTTGTATATAGCACATGTTGATCTACACTCAAGGCTAAATAGCTACTTGCTTTCTGCTCACTTTGACATGTGTGCCAATATGTTTTTTCACTCTCAATACTTTCATCTATTTTACAAAAAGAAATATTCCCGCTAATCCCCTTGCACGATCCACTCGCTGCTACTATATAATAATTGTGTACAGTCAACGCTGAGATCATCTGATTCATCACGATTTTAATCCTCTTTAATTTACGTGTCTCCAAATTAAAGAGCCAAACACCACCACATTTAGCATGTATTTTCGTACCGATAAATAAGTAATGTTTATATAAAAATAACGATCGAATAGATGGTGCCCCGCCACCATACTCAAGAAATGGATGAATGGTTTCCCATGTCGAACCAAAATCATTAGAATGATACAACGTTTTATCTCCATGAGCAATGACTGTTCCTTGTACATTACTACACACATTCCAACTCGTTGCTTTTGTTGGAAAACGCTGAACCGTCCAATTCTCTCCACCATTCATACTACGAATAAAAATCCCTTCGTCACCTACACCATACACTACATTATCTTCGCTATGTAAATCCCTAATTCGTTTTTGAAAACCATTTAATATTTGTTTCCATTCTCCGTCTCGTTCAATAAATAAGCCATTATATGTAGTAGCTAACATAAGTTTTCCATCTCTTAACTTTGTAATAGCGGTCGCACTTAACATCGTCTCCACGCTGACACTCCCATTCTTAGAACTTCTCCGCAAATGCAATTGCAAAATTACTGCATTTTTCAACATCCTCTTCATCTTCTGGAGCTAGTTCGATTTTCAATCCTTCTTGTACAAGCTCTGCACCGCGTTCTACAAGTCTTTCTTCAAATATCGTTACCGCTTCACAAAATAGTTCATACGCCGTATCACCTGATCCGAATACCGCTACTTTCTTCCCTGATAAATCTATATTTTCTAAGTCCTCATGGAAATCTTCCGCCTCAAACGGTAATTCACCATCGCCCCACGTATAAGATCCTAAAATGATTCCATCATAGGCTAATAATTCTTCAGCATCCATGCCTTCCATTTCTTGCAATACTACTTCATGATCAAAAGCATCTAAACTAACTTTTATTAAATCAGCAATACTCTCTGTATTTCCTGACATACTTGCATAAGCTATTAAAATTTTTGCCACTTCGGCATCCCCCTCTTACAATAAATGATTCTCATTCTCATTATATTAATAATGAGAATCAATTTCAATTATATTTTTTATTTTTATTTATTCCATACAAAAAAGCACAGATGACTATACAATCACCTGTGCTTCTTTATTACTTTTTAAAAATACCAAACGGCTTTCCAACCGGTAATACAACTTTACCGAAGTGTGTATTTAACACTGCTGCTGCTGAACCATAGAAAGATAATAATGAAATACATAGTTCAGAATACGCTGCTAAATTATGCATTGCATGCGGCATAACACCTAAAGTACTTAATGAAAGACCAATAAATAAGAAATCAATAAGGACGAAAATCATAAATAATACTTTATGTGTTTCCATTGCACCAATTGTCATAAAGATTGTGAAAATCAAATATCCAATAAAGGCTACACCCAGCTGTTTTGAATCTGCAGCTTGTGCTAATTTTTCGCCAAATACTCCAAGTTGAATTAACCAAGTCATTCCAACACCTAACCAAAATAGGCCGTATGCACCGAATGCTGTTGTACCGAACGTATTGTTATGCTTTGCATCGTGAATGCACGCAAAGATTTGTGCAAATCCTCCTAAAAAGATTGCCCACGGTAATACAAGTGAAACGCCATCTGTTAAGCCTAACTTTTGAGATGATGCTACAAGTGTTACCATCGCTAATCCAAATAGACCAATTCCAGATGGATCTGCTGTTGTCATTTTCACATGATGTGTAGTAGTTTGATTGCTCATATAAACCTCCTGATTATAAACATACTCGAATACAATACTTAAATCAGAAGACTATGTCAATGGTTTTTTTTGTATGTTGTCAGACCTTACTTTTTATAATGATTGAATATACTTCCGACCACTTCATTCGGTTTTATATTCACTTTTTCCAACTCGTGTATCGGCAACCACAACGGAATATAACTCCCTCTATCTTTCAGTTTGAATTCTTCAGCTTTACCACTTCCGAAAACTCCATCTATAATATGGGCATTAAAATAATACTCCGTACCTTTATACTCCACCTTTGCAATCAGATGCTCCACTTTTATATGTACCCCTAATTCTTCATAAATTTCTCGCTTTGTTGCTTCTTCAGCTGTTTCTCCTTCTTCAATTCCTCCGCCTGGAAAAACATAATATGTTTCCCCTTCTCGAATACGTTTTATAAGGGCAATTTTCCCTTCCTGCACAATGATGGCCCCGCCGCGATTTCTTATCATTTTATTACCTCAATACGAATCGCAACTGTTCCCCACTTTTTTTCTTGTTCTTTCGTATATATTTTGTATGTACTTTCTAGCATTTCCTCTAAACTATCATTTTCGCAATCCAATAATTTGTGATTAATTTGTTCGTACATTGCTTTAAAGCTTGCGTATCGCCTTATTTCCGTTACTTTTACAGTCATCGTTGCTGCTGTCGTAAGGTTCGTAAATACAATATTATCGCCTTGTTTTATAAATTGACGTTTTGTATCGTATAAACGTACTTCATATACTTTTTTTCCTAATTGAATTGACTGAAAAGGTTTATTATATAACCCCATTTCGTATATCATTCATTCCACTCCCTTTTTATTCGTTGCACCTATTAATATATTTGTGCATGACCATTTCATACAACACAGTTCGCCTTATTCCAAATTGCATATAATGTTCCATATCCATTACTTGCTTTAGAGAGGATGCTAAATTTGTTATGTTATTTTTAAATCAAAAACCTGAATATAATAAATATGATATTGGTGATTATACTTATAGTAAAGTAGGTCCAACCATTTTTTCTTGGAATGATGAAACAAAATTAAAAATAGGTAAGTTTTGTTCATTAGGAGAAGAAGTCGTTTTCATCCTTGGCGGTGAACATCGCGCAGACTGGATAACGACTTACCCATTTAATGCATTTTTTAATGAAGGAGCACATATTACTGGTCACCCTTCTTCAAAAGGTGATATCTTAGTTGGCAACGATGTATGGATTGGTTATCAATCCTGCATTCTATCTGGTGTTACAATTGGTAACGGAGCCATTATCGGGGCAAAGAGTGTTGTCACAAAAGACGTACCTCCATATGCAATTGTGGCTGGTAATCCTGCAAAATTTATTCGATATCGTTTCCCGCAAGAAACGATTGACAACCTAGAGAATCTCGCATGGTGGGATTGGGATATTTCTGTTATAAAAGGAGCCATTCCATTTCTACTTTCCAACAAAACCAACGAGTTTTTTACCTCGCCCGAAAATGAATCTATGTGATTAATACAAAAAGAGCATCCTATTCTTTCAGGATGCTCTTTTTTGTTTTATTTTTTATGTTCGTGCAAATGATTACATGGAGAACATTGGAATGGAATTTTATCTAAGCAATTAAAGTTTGTTTCACAAATTTGTTCAATTGTTGGAACAAACGGAATAACAACTATATTACTTTCTATTATTTGTGTAACAGGTGGCAATACTGTTCCTACTTGATGTTCGAAACGAATACTCGCTTGATTAATATAATTCCCTGAACCACTTGGTGCGCTCTGAACTACTACTTGGAACGAAACTGTCCGTGCTTCACCTGGATTTAAACTTCCTATAAGAAATCCTGATACTGGGTTTACATTTGGCACTGGCGTATTATCAACAGTTACACTTCCAAGAACAAATTGAACACTACTATCTAACATATCTTGAAAACGAATATTTTGTATCGCTGTATCTCCCGTATTTGTAATGACTGTCGTAAACGTAATGACATCTCCAATCGTTGCCGTTTGAAGATCTGCCGTTTTTACGACTGTCGTTGAGACATTTTGAGGAATAAACGGGATAACAACTGTATTACTATCACCTTCAACTACTACTGGCGGCTCATTCGGATTTACAGTTGCGAGCCCATTCGCTGTAGCAGTATTTGTAACTAAATTATTTATTTGCCCGCCTGTTATTACAACTTGGAAATTAATAATTGCCGCATCATTTGGCTGAAAATCCCCTAACGGAATACCAGTATTCGGATTGGCAAACGGAAGAGGTACATCATTTACCGTTACCGTTCCATTTATAAATAACGTATTCGGATCAATGATATCCGTTAAAACAATATTCGTCACAGGAACTGTACTATCATTTATAACAGCAATTCCGTAAGTGACAACATCTCCTACCATCGCTACTTCAAAATCCGCTCCTTTTGCAACAAATAAAATTGCAGTATTTACTGTTACAATAACAGTATTACTCGTGTCCATTACTGTAACCGGCGGCTCTCCTGGTACTAAAATATACTCTGCTAACGCCCCAGCAACGTTCACTACTGTACCACCATCTGGAAAACTTGTAATTGTAGCTTCATATGTTACAAGTGCCGTCTCACCGACTGGGATGTCTGGTATCGTAAATCCAGCCTGTGGATTTAACCCTGGCTGCGGAACTCCATTTATCGTTACACTATTTGGAACAAATTCAGCTTCCTGAGATAACACGTCTATAAATTGAACATTCATCGCATCAGCAGTACCTGTATTTAATATACGAACAGTATACGTTACCGTTTCTCCTACTCCAACAATCGGATGATCTACTTCTTTCAACATATCTAAACTGCCTCTATTTACTGGTGTGACTGTCGTATTACTTGAGTTCGTAATTGTAAACGGTGGTTCTCCTGGAATCAATTCGAAATCACCAGTTACTCTCGCGGTATTCATAATGCTACTAGAAGGTGGAACCGCGATTACATTTACTTCAAATGTAATTAATAAGCTATCCCCTACTGCAAGATCTGGTAATGAAAAGCCTACAAATGGATCTAAACCTACTTGCGGAATTCCATTTATTTGCACACTTCCAGGAACGAATTCTAAACTAGGTGACGGAACATCGATAAACTGAACATTCATCGCTGTTACCGTTCCCGTATTTGTAACTTGCACACTATAAGTTAACGTATCCCCTAATCGTGTTGCTTCTTTATTTACGGTTTTTATAACATTAAATCGTCCTCTATTTACCCTTGTTATTGTCGTATTACTCGGCTCTGTTACTACAACTGGTGGCTCTCCTGGTACTAAAGTAAAGTTTCCCGTTATATTTGCAGCGTTCGTAATGGTTCCTGATGACGGGATGTTTGTAACTGTCGCTTGAAACGTCACGATAACCGTTTCCCCAACGAGTATATCCCCAACTCCAAATCCAGTAATTGGATTTAAATTCGGTTGCGAAATTCCATTTATCGTTACACTATTTAGGACAAATGACGCTCCTACTGAAATCGTATCAATAAACTGAACATCATTTGCTGTTACTGTTCCCGTATTCGTTATTTGAACTGTATACGTTAATACATCTCCAACGAGAGTAGCTGCTCTATTTACTTGTTTAATAACATTAAATCGTCCTCTATTTACAGTTGTAAGTGTTGTATTGCTCGGTTGGTTTACTACAACTGGCGGTTCTCCTGGTACTAATATAAAGCTTCCCGTAACGTTCGCGGTATTAGCAATTGTTCCGTTTGATGGAACACTGACAACTGTTACTTGGAATGTAACTTCTACACTTTCACCTGGATTTATATCTGGAAGTGGGAATCCATTATTAGGATTGAATCCAGGTTGTAGCACACCATCTATCGTTACACTATCTGGTACAAATGTGATCGAGGACGGTAATACATCACTATATTGAACATTTGTCGCTACCACTGTACCTGTATTTTGAACTACTGTTGTATATGTGATTGTATCGCCTACTGCAACAACCGGCTGACTCACTGATTTTAATACATTCAGACCAGGTTCATTTATTTCTGTTAATGTCGTGTTACTTGTCGTCGTCTCTGTAATAGGTGGTTCTGTTTCACTTACAGCAAATGTAGCTGTAACGTCTACAAAGTTAACAATCGTTCCACCTTCTGGTATGCTTGTAACCGCTTCCTGATATGTGACAAGTACAAAATCATCTACAGGTATATCTGGAATTGTAAAACCTATGAAAGGATCTAATCCTGGTGCCGGTACCCCGTTTACGCTCACACTTCCTGGTACAAATGCTACACCAGTGGAAGTAGTATCGATAAATTCAACATTCGTCGCTGCCACTGTTCCAAAGTTAAAAATCAATACATCATACGTTAATATTTCTCCTACAGTGGCTACTTCTTTATCTACTAGTTTTAATGGAAAAATCGAAGCTATATTAATTGTCGTAACGACTAAATTCGTTAATATCGTTTCCGTAATCGGTGGTTCCTGAGGATTTGGTTGTGAAGTAAACGTAACGTCTGCATCATTTAATATGACTTCATTATCTGGAATTTCTGTAATCGTCACTTGGAACGTTACCTCAATATTTCCACCAGCAATTAATAATGGAGTAACTGTAAATCCTATTTCTGGATTTAAACCAAGTTGCTGCACTCCACCTATCGTTACACTATTTGCTACAAATGTTGTTCCTTCTGGAATGACATCTTGGAAGAACACATCTGTAACAGGGATAATCCCTACATTCGTTATTAGCACAGTATACGTTAATACATCCCCAACAGCCCCAGTTGCAACATCAACTGTTTTTGTTGCTGTTACTTCACCAGGAGGAGGTAACGGGATTGTAACTACCGTTGTATTACTTGAGTTCGTTGTTGTTACAGGTGGTTGTAAAGGATTTAATAAGAAAGTGCCTGTAACAGATGCTGTATTTAATACTGCCCCACGTGTAGACGGTGCAACTACCGTAACTTGGAACGTTACTGTCAATGATGTTCCAGCTGCAATATTAGGAAGCGGGAAACCAATATTTGGGTCAAATCCAGGTTGTGGCGCTCCATTTATCGTTACACTATTTACTACAAATATTGTTTCTAAAGCAATTGGATCAATAAAAGAGACATTCGTTGCTGTTACTGTGCCGTTATTTCGAATGACAATAGAATACGTGTAAGTTTCTCCAAGTGCTGCTTGTTGTACAGATGAAGATTTTTGTATATTTAACCGAGCTGTGTTTACTTGCGTCACTACAAAGTTACTATTCGTAACAGTCGTTATAGGAGGACCAGCCGGATTTATAAGAAAACTTGCAGTTACATTCGATTGATTTCTTATATTCCCACCACTCGGCACGCTCGTCACTGTAACTTGAAACGTAATTGTAGCAGTTTGCCCAACTGGAATATTAGGTACTGGGAAACCTGCCATAGGATTCGCGCCTTGTTGAACAACTCCATTTATCGTCACACTATTTGCTACAAACGCAGTACCAGACGGAATTGGATCTTGAAAAATAATATTCGTTGCAGGAACAGTTCCTGTATTTTGAATAAGAATCGTATACGTTAACGTATCTCCTACTCCTGCTTGTGGTGTATTTACACTCTTCATTACATTAAGTGATCCTACATTCACTCGCGTCACAACAATATTACTAATCGTTACGATTGTAATTGGCGGCTGGAGAGGACTTACTTGGAAATCCGCAGTTACATTCGCATTATTCGGAAGAACTCTATTTGGTGGTACACTCGTGATTGTCACTTGAAAAGTAACTGTTACCATCCCTCCTACTGGAATATTAGCAAGTGGAAATCCAGTTGTTGGGTTTAAACCTGGTTGTGGCGCTCCATTTATCGTTACACTATTTGCTACAAACGTTGTTCCAGTAGGAATCGGATCAAGGAATGATACATTTGTTGCTGCTACTGTTCCACTATTCTGTATACGAACTGTATACGTTAACGTATCTCCTACTCCTGCTTCAGTAGCACTTACACTTTTCATTACATTTAATCCTGAAGAATTCACGACTGTCATAACAGTATTACTTGGTACTGTTACAGTAATCGGTGGCTCTGTTGGATTTACAAGGAAATCACCAGTTACATTCGCATTATTTACGACATTATTTCCTTGGGGAATTTCATCAATTAATACTTCAAACGTAACAATTACACTCGCGCCAGTAGGCAAATTATTTAATTGGAATCCAAGTTCTGGATCTGCCCCTTCTAGTAAAACACCATTAACAACTACACTATTTTCAATAAATAATGTCCCTTGTGGAATTGAATCTTGGAAAAATACATTTGTAGCTGGTACACTACCTGCATTTATGATTTCGATTGTATATACTAAAACATCCCCTACAGTTGCAACATCCGTATTCACTGCTTTCACAACTTCAAAGTTCCCTGATTGTACAGTTGTATTCACAATATTACTCGGAACATTGATTGTTACTGGCGGTTCGCTCGGATTCACTTGAAAACTTGCTGTTACATTTGCTTGATTTAAAATATCTTCATTTTCTGGATCCTGTACAATTAATACGTCAAATGTCACTACAACTGTTTGAGCCGCAGGAATATTTGGAAGAGTAAATCCTGTATTCGGATTCAGTCCACTTTGCGGTACTCCATTAATTGTTACAGAATTTGCAACGAAAGAAACAGCGGAAGAAATAGTGTCTTGGAAAAATACATTTGTTAACGGAACGTTTCCTGTATTTTGAACGGCAATCGTGTACGTTAAAGTGTCACCGACTGCTGCTTGCGTTGTATTCACTTCTTTTATTACATTTAAACCACCTGTATTCACTTGTGTCACAACTGTATTCGTTTGTCTATTAATCGTTACTGGTGGTTGATTCGGTTTAACGACGAAATTAGCAGATACATTTCCGCGATTCGCAATCGTACCTCCTGATGGCGTAGATGTCACCCGGACTTGAAATGTAACCGTCCTACTTCCACCTGGAGAAATATTTGCTACTGTAAACCCAGTCGCTGGATTTGCTCCAGGTTGTGAAACCCCATCTACAGTTACACTATTTGGAATGAAAGTCGTTCCAATTGGGATTGGATCTTGAAAAATAACATTCGTTGCAAGTACATTCCCTGTATTTTCAATTGTAACAGTGTACGTGAGAACGTCATTCACTGTCGCAAAAGCTCTATCCACTGTTTTTCTCGTTCTTATATCAGCTATATTAATTGTCGTAACTACAGTATTACTTGTCACTTGCCCTGAAACTGGTTGTTGACCAGGCACTGGGGTAAAGGTAAATGTTGCACTTGCACGATTCGGAATCGGATTGACAAGAGGATTAGATGTTACGCGAACTTGAAATCGCACTACAGTCGTTTGCAAAGCATTAATACTTCCAAGATTAATACTACTTGCTGGATTTGCTCCTGGACGTGCTACTCCATTTACCGTAACGCTGTTTGCGACAAATGTTGTTCCTGCAGGAATGCTATCAACAAAAATAACATTATTTGCAGTAACGTTTCCATTATTCGTCACATTAACCGTGTACGTTAATACATCATTAAGCGTTGCCGTCTGTAGATCTACAGATTTTTGCATACTTATAGTTGCTTGATTCACTGTCGTTTGTACTGTATTGGAAGAAGAGGTACTTGTAATAGGTGGACTACTGACAAAAGGACGGAATTGATATGACACCATTGCACGATTTGGAATAGGATTTGGGTTCGGGAACGATGTTATTCGAACTTGAAATGTAACAATTCTTTGCGTGTTATTTGGGATTGTACCTAAATTAATTCCATTCGCGGGATTCGCACTCGGTTGTGTTACTCCACCTACCGTTACACTACCTGCTAAAAATGTCGTTCCGTTCGGAATACTATCACGTAATACAACGTTTTCTGCGCTTCCTGTTCCTGTGTTCGGGACCGTAATCGTATAAGTGAGAGTATCCCCTACCCCTGCGACTGTTCTATTAACCGATTTAACAGGATTAATAATTGGGCCTGTTGCATCAATTTGAACACCAAAACCAGCTGCAGCGTATCCATCTCCATTTGTAACGAAGCGAACCGTTGCTGACGTTTGATTGTTTATTAAAGATGAAGAGGCATCTACATTCGTAATATCCCACCCCTGTCTTCGGACGGCCAAAGCTACTCCTAACGGCTGATTTAAATCTCCGAATGTACCGCTCGTATCTAAATTTCCGCTGTCATTACAAATTTGAGACTGGAAGAAATTATTTGCAGGGTTTCTCGGTCCGAATAATGCAACTGTAGCATTTGCATTCGGTCCAAAACGAAGTTGATCTCCAACAATGTTAGAATCACCTTCTTGGGCAGTTACAAGTACCCTTCCTGTTACAGCTCCTGTAGCTGGAGTAGCAAATCCTGAAATAGTAGCATCAACTGGTGGTGATGAAGCATCAATAATTTCTTGACCTGCATATACTGACAAATTTCGAAGTGGTAAACTGGCATTTTGATACACAACTTCAAGCGTCCATCCAGCTGAACGGCTAATTGTTGGATCGGCTGAAGTTCTTGCAGCTGGCACGGCCCCCGTTGTATATGCGCCTGCCCCACCTGCACTAACAAGATTCGTTACATTAGCAGAGCGAGCATAATAAAACTGATTTCCTACAGAACCTTGCTGCGCAGTAGCAGGATCTGGCGTAACAGAAAAAGTCCCTGCTGGCGTTGTAAATGTAATGTTATCATTTAAAAATGGTAAAACATCTTCCGTATCAGTCCGGAAAGTACCAGCCCAAACTAATTCTGCATATAACACACTGCTTCCCGATGGAAGATTTAAAATTGCACTTGAAGAATTCAATTGCCATTCATCTGTTGTCCCTGCGGGGAACCCTGGTACTTGCAACGCTGTATTTACTGTCGTGAACACAGCAAGTGTACCAAAAATATTTCCTGGTGCAGGCGATGTAGGACTAAGTCCCAACGTATTCCCAGTGAACGTGACGGCACCAGGTACTGTTGTTGTAAAACGATTTATAAAAGGCACACAATCATCTCATTTCAATTATAGTAAAAAGTGCTCTATACTATAAAATGTAGACAAACTATGCAATGTACTTTGTCCAACAAAATTCCGCACATACGAGAGGAGTTTACTACACTATGCGTTATGTTATCGTAACAGGAACTTCACAAGGTTTAGGTGAGGCAATCGCCACGCAATTGTTAGAAGAAAACACGAGTATCATCTCTATTTCTAGAAGAGAAAATAAAGAACTTACGAAACTCGCAGAACAATATAACAGCAATTGTGTTTTCCACTCCTTAGATCTTCAAGATGTACATAATTTAGAAATGAACTTTAACGAAATCATTTCATCTATTCAAGAAGACACTGTATCCTCTATTCATTTAATTAATAATGCGAGTACAGTTGCTCCTATGAAGCCAATTGAAAAAGCAGAAAGTGAACAATTCATTACGAACGTTCACATTAATTTACTTGCACCTATCATTCTTACATCTACTTTCATGAAACATACGAAAGAATGGAAAGTAGATAAACGCGTTATTAACATTTCATCTGGTGCAGGAAAAAATCCTTATTTCGGATGGGGTGCTTATTGTACAACGAAAGCAGGTGTAAATATGTTTACACAGTGCGTAGCGACTGAAGAGGTGGAAAAAGAATACCCAGTAAAAATCGTCGCTTTCGCACCTGGTGTTGTTGATACAAATATGCAAGCGCAAATTCGTGAAACAAATAAAGAAGACTTCATAAATTTAGACCGCTTCATCGCACTAAAAGAAGAAGGAAAACTACTGTCACCTGAATACGTTGCGAAAGCAATTCGTAGCTTACTAGAAACCGAAGACTTCCCTCAAGGCGAGGTTATTAGAATTGATGAATAACAAAAAGGCACGCTATAATAGCGTGCCTTTTCATTTTATTTCTCTAAAAATATAAGTACAGACTCCGCAATTTGTTCATAACCAATTTCTTGATAAATTTTATTAGACGTAGGGTTCGCTAGATCAGTATATAACGTAGTCGTCTTATATCCTTCATCTAACATACGTTGACTAAGTGCAGCAACACAACTAGATGCGTACCCTTTTTTCCGCCCTTCTTTCGGTGTATATACGAAATTAACTGTTATATTATTTGTAGTCGGTCTCGTTTTTGCAGCTACAGATACAAGCTGCCCATCTACATCTAAACCAAATAGTCGACGGTTCGTAATTAATGTATGAGCGGTTTGTTTCGCTTCTTCTTTCGTAGTAGGAAGCCTTACATCTTCGCAAAATTGATATATCCACTGTTCTATTAATGGTAGCTCATCACTACCTATTTCTCGAAAAGCCCCATCCTCGTTCCACTTCTTCTTAACTTGTTGTAATGCATACACACCTTGTTCCATTGCAACATTCGTTTTCTTATTTTCTAACACGGCAATCTCTTCCGCTAATTTCTGTACAATTTTCTTATTACCAATCAATCCAGGAACATTTGAATATACTTTCGTGAATTTTTTTGCAAGTTCCACGATATCCTCTTCCGCAATTTCAGACGTAGCAACAATGATTTGTTTCTTCTCTTCTGTTTGAAGAAATACAACTGTAATTTCTTCTCTTTGTTTTGCTACTCCCATAAATATCGGTTGTTGGACCATTTGTAATACACCTAATATGAGATTATTTTCCTGCTCATTCTTTTCTAAAAATGGCGTAACCTCTTCTTTAAAAGTAAGAATCTCTTCATATACATGTAATTGAATCATCGACAATCTCTTCTCTCTATTTATAGTTTCATTTAGTATTGGCGATTAATCCATTAAATCCCTCTTTTACGATTCAGTATTATTCGAAGTTAACGTATTCAAATCAGTTTCAGCTTGTAAAATTCTCTGCTTTTCTTTTTCAAATACCTCTTCTTCTTTTTGAAATGACTCTTTTCGATTTTTAATCATACGCTCCATTTCTTTTTTACTCGGTCCACCGTATACATTTCTTTTTTGAATAAATGCTTCTGGCGATATAATTTCATTCCACTCTTTTTTTAATAAATGTATTTTAAATTTTTCTTGTAAGTATATATTTACATCTTTTAAATGTAATTCATGCAGCTCCTTTTGCTGCTCCAATGACATATTCGCAATAACACTCGCTGCATGATGCGCATGCCGGAATGGAATGCTATAGTTTTTTGTTAAAACATCTGCGAAATCAGTTATCGTAATTGCATGTTTATAAGAACGACTTTTCAACGTTTCTTCTTCTACTTTCATCGTTCGAATCACTGCATTCATAATACAAAAAACACGAATGGTCTTTTCAATTCCTTTATATAAATACGGCTGCAGGTCATCTTCCGTATCGACAATATCACCAAATGGTGTATTATGAATCATTTGAAATACTGTAAATGCTTCTCCTAAAGCGCTACTCGTAATCGCACGGGCGTGTTCAATGGAAACTGGATTTCGCTTTTGCGGCATAATACTACTAATTTGTACATATGGCTTCGCAACAGTAATACCATCATATTCTTTCGTCGCTAATAGTAAGAAGTCATGAATCCATCTGCTCGTATTCGTCATAATTACCATAAGTAACGAGCTAACTTCTAATAAATAATCCGCTCCAGCAACAGCATCATATGAGTTCTCAATTACATTTGTAAACCCAAGTAAATTGGCAACTCGCTCTCGTTTAATTGGGAAACTTGTTGTAGAAAGAGCTGCTGCTCCCATTGGAGACTGATTTAAAAGTTTGTACGTTCGTTTCATTCGTTCTAAATCTCTCTGCATCGTATCATAAATCGCTAACGTATAATGACCAAATGTTGTTGGCTGTGCTGGTTGTGTATGTGTATAAGCTGGCATAATCGTTTCCTTATGATCAGCAGCAAGTTGTAGTATACTTTCTTGCAATAACAAATGATGCTCCATTAATCGTAGTACATATCGCCTTAAACTCATACGATACATCGTTACCCCCATATCATTTCTACTTCTACCAATATGCATATTACTTACAAAATCGCATTTCGCTTCTTGAGAAATTAAATGTTCGACTAGAAAAAAGAGATCTTCATGCTGCTCTGTATATAGCAATTGATCTTTTGGAATTCCCTCTACCTTTTTAAGAGCGTTTAATATAACTTTAGCTTCTTCCTTTTTCATTAGATTTTCTTCTGTTAGCATCACAATATGCGCTTTATGCACTTGAAACATATCTTTCAATAAGTAATTTCGCTGAAAATGAAATACATGTTGTAATACGCAATCCACATATGTTTTTCCAGGGAAATCAGCGCCTTCACTCTTTATAAAATCTTCTTTACTTTGTTTCATCACCTTTTCCCCTCTCACCTAAGTATTACTACCCATCATACCCAGAGATAGAAAAAAAGTGCTTGTACATAAAAATAAACTCGGTGCTCTCTGCACCGAGTTTACTTAATAAAAGTCGCATCATACTTATCACTTTGCAACACTTGGAAATGTAAGTTTGCTAAATGTTTCCGTATTTCTGCACTGTCGTCTTCATTTAAATCATTTGCTAAGAACACTATTTCTGTACAGTTCCCACGTTTATCCATCGCATAAACTGCTTTTGTAACTGTCCATGGCGTATAGCCATTCTTTTGCCCTGCATGTCTAAATGTTTTACGGTATTTCTTAGCACTCATATCCGTTTCAACAATATTAGCCCACACTTTTTCTTCTGCGTCTGTTAGGCCACCTTTATGATTTGCCTTTTGAAGCAGTACCATATAATCGTTTGCAGAAGCTGCTGGTAATCGATCTGACCAAATTTTATCGTAACGTTCCTCTAAATAAAGAGGTATTTCCTTCTGTAATAATGGTCCCTTCTTTTTTAAGCGTTCATGAATAATCATCGCATATTCACGATATTGCTCTTGAGACATTTCTTTTAATTTTTTCTCTATTTTATATTTCGGAACATGTAATTCTTTATGCAAATATCCCGGGATGTATAAAGATGAAACAATCGGAAATAGCGGCTGATGCGCTGGAAGCGATAAACTTTGTAAATTACGATTAATATTATCTAATCCTAACACTTCCATCAAATATTCAGCATTCGCATTCGAACTAAACTTAACCATTCCTTTTGCCACTTCTTCTAAAGAAACTGCCCCTTCTGTTATCTTGTCTGTCTTTTGCAAATACCTTTGCCATCTATCTTGTGCACCGCCATCTGTATTCGGCACATAATAACGATTTATATCATTAATGGAAACGAAACTAGACGGATCAATTTTCCCTTCCGTAACTTGTTTCGTATATTCAAGCGCCACAATTAACTTCATCGTACTAGCAACTGGCAATACAACATTTGGATTTACAGAATAAACAACTTTATCATTTCTCTTCACGAGAAGCGCACTATTTTTTTCATCTTTATGTTCTTCAATAAAGGATGCGATATACTGTGCATCATCATTATTTGAACTCCACACTTTTTTCACTAAAAAATTACCCGATATTAGCAAAACGAAAATACCCACAATCACTGCGCATACTATAGTTTTTTTCAAGTAAAATTCCTCTCCTATTGTATAACTCTTCTCTATCTATCTCTTTCAAACAAAATAATGGAGACGATTATTTTAGTAATCATCTCCATTATTTTAACTTGTATTCTCCTATTATGTCTACGTCATAATTTTCACGAAGTCTTCGAGAAATTTTTTATAATGTAATGACCAACCAATTCGCACCCAATTCTTTAAGGATTTTGCATCAGGTTGTGGACGGAAATCAGCAATACTTTCTCCCTTTGCAATCCCCACTGTATCTACATCGACACGACGGTACACATAATCCAAAATAGACGGATTCGCCGCTACCATCATTGTAACAACGTCATGTACTGGGCTACCTGTTATTTTCGGATTTAACTTTTTATACGCTTTATAATAATACGTAAATATCGGTTCAATTAATTTATTAAAATTCGTTTTAGAGTGTTTCGTAATATATTTCACCATTTCTGGCGTAATAATTGCTTCAGATGTAACGTTAAGTGGCACTAATGTCACATTCTTGGCATTTTGCATAACTAATTGTGACGCAATCGGATCACCATGAAAATTCGCCTCTGCGACTGGTGTCACATTGCCGGGCATTAAAAAAGCACCGCCCATTATATAATATTCTTTCACATACTTCATCATCGGCTTTTCTAAAATAAACGCTGTCGCTAGTGTCGTTGACCTACCAGCATCAACAATGATTAATTCTCCTTTATACTTTTCAAGAATATCAAAAAAAGCACAAAAAGGTTTTATATTTGGCGAAAAAGCTTTTGGAGGTTTAATTGGTCCTAATCCATCTGCCCCATGAATTTCTGGATAATACGTTGTAACATCCCCGGATAAAGGGATCTTTGCACCATTTATAACAGGTATATCTTCCCGCCCCGCCATTTGCAGCAAATATGCTGCATTACTCGTCGCCTTTTCTTGCGTTACATTTCCATATCCGGTTACAACACCAACGATATCAATATCAGGATGCATAATTCCGTACATGATGGCTAAAGAGTCATCAATTCCTGGGTCTCCCAAAAATAATACTTTTTTCATCGACCTCAACTCCATCCCCTCAATTGTTATTAATTTATGAATAACCTTACATATACAGAATAAAAAAGAATAAATTCACACAAAAAAACGTAGTCCTCTATAAGGACTACGTTCTTCCTCTAACCTATACTGTTCTTCTTCACAGCACTCATACTTCCAATAATATAAGCGATAAACGCAAAACAAATTGGGAAGACAACTGTATGTATACCGAACGGATTTGGATAGAAAAGATGAATACACATATATGAGCCTACCCCAACAAAAATAGAGGCAAGCGCTCCTGTTGCATTCCCTTTTCTCCAATATAACCCTAATACGATTGGCCAAATAAATGCTGCTTCTAATCCACCGAAAGAAAATAAATTTAACCATATTAAAAAATCTGGTGGTTTAATTGCTGCTGCATAAACGAGTAGCCCTACGATACCAGTAATCCACAAACTTCCTTTTCTAATCGTACTGTCTGCTGCATCTTTATTTATGTAATTTACGTATATGTCTTTAATAATTGATGAACTTACAAGTAACAATAACGAGTTTACTGTAGACATAATTGCTGCCATTGGTGCAGCTAAGAAAACTCCAGCTAACCAAGGTGGCAACACTTCCATCGCGAGTAGCGGCATTACTTTATCTGGTACCGTTATACCTGGAAGTACGACTCGTGCAAACACACCCGTTAAATGCATACCAATCATAATTGTACCTACAACAACCGTTCCAATTATTAACGCTTGGTGCATAGCTTTTGAATTTTTATAAGACATGGCACGCACGCTAATTTGCGGTAATCCAACAACACCAATTCCAATTAAAATCCAAAATGATGTCACATATGATTTCGTTAAACTACCATCCGCTCCGAATGGTGTAATTAAATTTGGATTGATTTGAATAAGCTCCTGCATAATCTTTTCAATTCCACCACCAGCAATGACAGTAGCAATTAAAATGATTGTCGTTCCAACTAACATAATAATTCCTAATAACGTATCTGATAAAGCAACTGCACGAAATCCACCAATTAATACGTACACAAGTACAGAAAAAGTAAATAAAAATAGTGCTGTTGTATAAGATAAACCCGTTAGTGATTCAATTAATCGGCCACCGCCGACCCATTGAGCTACTGTTGCTGAAAATAAGAAGATAATAATACATAACGCTGAAAGTATAACAACTGCTTTATTATTGTATCTTCCCTTTAAATAATCGATAAGAGTAATGGCTTCCATCTTCCTAGCGATAATTGCAAACTTTTTACCGATAACCGTTAAAACGATATACCCTGTTACAACTTGAATCGCAGATAATAATACCCATCCGAGGCCCATATTGTACGCAATACCTGGACCACCAATAAAGCTACTAGCACTACCGTACGTAGCAATCATTGTCATCGCTAATAATAAACCGCCAAGTTCACGCCCACCAAGAAAATATTCTTGTAAAAATTTATTATTAGCAGTCGCTTGTACGCGTCTTGAAGCATATACACCAATTAAAAACACAACGATAAATGAAATTATCATTGGAATGATTACATACCAATTCATCTATTATTCCTCACTTTTTTCTTCCTCATCGAGTGAAATATCTTGAAATACAAAACGAACAACTAAACTAAGTAAAATAACCATAACGACAAACCCAACGATACAGCTATAAAAAAACCATGCTGGAAAACCGAATACATATGTATATTCACTTGGATTTTTACTACCAAGCCCATAAGCAAATCCGTACCATATTATAAAATTAATAATAGCAAGTCCAAGACCAATTAACGCTTCTCTATGGGCGATTCGAAAGCGTGGATCATCATGATAATCCTTCATTTTTCTCCCTCCTCTCACGATGTATTATTGTACCATTGTTCTTCTAGTTTTTCCTACTAGAAAGCAAAAACAAGCAGGATTTTTTATAATCATATAGAAGACCCTCTTACATTACATATTTTTTACAATTGTAACACAAATGAAATTTGAATTTTCAGCATTTGTTAATTATGATTTAAATTAGAGGCTTTCCATCTAGTTCCCACATCCTTGATTTCGGAATAAACGCCGTCTCGTACTGCGTTTACATTATACTTTCAAGGGGGTTATACAATGAGTCAACTAGCTGTAAATCTTCATGAAAAGGTAGAAAAGTTTCTTCAAGGTACAAAAAAGTTATATGTGAATGGATCTTTCGTTGAAAGCGCTTCCGGTAAAACATTTAAAACACCTAACCCAGCAACCGGCGAAACACTTGCCGTCGTTTCTGAGGCTGGTCGAGAAGATATTCATAAAGCTGTCGTTGCAGCTCGCATGGCTTTTGACGAAGGTCCTTGGTCTCGCATGAGCACTGCTGAGCGAAGCCGTCTTATGTACAAGTTAGCTGATTTAATGGAAGAACATAAAGAAGAGCTTGCACAGCTCGAAACGTTAGATAACGGAAAGCCAATCCGTGAAACAATGGCGGCAGATATACCACTTGCAATTGAACATATGCGCTATTATGCTGGCTGGGCGACGAAAATCGTTGGTCAAACAATTCCTGTTTCCGGTAATTACTTTAACTATACACGCCATGAAGCTGTTGGTGTCGTCGGTCAAATTATTCCTTGGAACTTCCCACTTCTTATGGCAATGTGGAAAATGGGAGCTGCGCTCGCTACAGGATGTACAATCGTTTTAAAACCTGCAGAGCAAACGCCACTATCCGCTCTATACTTAGCTGAATTAATTGAAGAAGCTGGATTCCCGAAAGGTGTTATTAATATCGTTCCTGGATTCGGTGAATCAGCTGGACAAGCTCTTGTTAATCATCCACTCGTTGATAAAATTGCATTTACTGGTTCTACTCCAGTCGGTAAACAAATTATGCGACAAGCATCTGAATCATTGAAACGTGTTACTTTAGAGCTTGGCGGTAAATCACCGAACATTATTTTACCAGACGCCGACTTATCTCGCGCGATTCCTGGTGCACTTTCTGGTGTTATGTTTAACCAAGGACAAGTATGCTCTGCTGGATCACGCTTATTTGTTCCGAAGAAAATGTATGATAATGTCATGGCTGATCTCGTCCTCTATTCTAAAAAACTAAATCAAGGTGTCGGTCTTAACCCTGAAACAACAATCGGTCCTCTCGTTTCTGAAGAACAACAAAAACGTGTAATGGGCTACATTGAAAAAGGGATTGAAGAAGGCGCTGAAGTACTTTGCGGAGGAAGCAATCCATTCGATCAAGGCTACTTCGTTTCTCCTACAGTATTCGCTGACGTAAATGACGAAATGACGATCGCAAAAGAAGAAATTTTCGGTCCAGTTATTTCTGCAATACCTTTTAACGATATTGATGAAGTAATTGAACGTGCAAATAAATCACAGTTCGGCTTAGCGGCTGGTGTGTGGACAGAAAATGTTAAAACAGCACACTATGTTGCAAGTAAAGTACGTGCTGGTACAGTATGGGTAAACTGTTATAACGTCTTTGATGCAGCATCTCCATTCGGAGGATTTAAACAATCTGGTCTTGGCCGTGAAATGGGATCTTACGCATTAAATAACTATACAGAAGTGAAGAGCGTTTGGCTCAACTTAAATTAACGAAAAAAGAACCTGGCCTATCCGGTCAGGTTCTCTTCATTATGTATTCCTTTAAACTTGTAGTCCTCCGCTCACATTCAATACTTCTCCTGTAATATAGGATGCGTATTCTGACGCTAAAAAGGCCGCTGCGTTCGCAATATCTTCTGGCGTTCCAATTCTACCAACCGGAATCGCGCCAACCATCTTTTCTTTCACTTTATCTGGTATCGTTTTTGTCATATCTGTATCCATAAACCCTGGACAAATAGCATTACAAGTAATACCAAAGCTTCCAACTTCTTTCGCCGCTGTTTTCGTTAAACCTACAACTCCTGCCTTTGTAGCAGCATAATTCGCTTGACCTATGTTTCCTTCCCTGCTAATTGAAGATATATTAATAATGCGTCCATACCCTTGTTGTCTCATGTAAAGAAGCGCTGGCTGCATACAATAAAAAACACCTGTTAAATTTACTTGCAGTACTTGTTCCCATGCAGGTTTCTCCATTTTATGTAACATTGCATCTCGCGTAATTCCTGCATTATTTACTAAAATGTGCAGTGTACCAAATGTTTGGACAGCGTATTCAATTAAGGATTTCGCATCATTTTGATTACTCACATCACAACGATACTGCTTCACTTCATATCCTTCATCTGATAATTCACGTGTCGTTTTTTGTAGCTTCTCTTCATTTACATCGCTAATTAATACTTTAGCCCCTAGTTTTGCATAAACCCTTGCAATCTCTTTTCCAATTCCCTGTGCAGCTCCTGTTACTACAGCTGTTTTCCCATTTAAAAACTCCATCCCTATCCCTCATTTCTATTACTTATACTGTATATTTCGGCTCTTTACTTCCCAATTCCTCTTTGTATAAAAAAGTCTATTTGTGTCAAACTAACTTTGCAACGTCGCATAAAACACAAGGAGATTGTGTCGAATGAACAAAAAAAATTTCAAGCAAAACAAAGCTACTGATGGCATTGATGTTGAGTTCTCTCGTGAACTCGCTGACCACAATGACTTAGAAGCAAACGCACGTGCAAATGCCGCTGATGCACGTCAAAAACGCCAGTCAACAGAAAAATAAGGAACGCACAGCCTTATTCTTTTCAACAGGGACCTACTACCCAACAAAATAAACCGAGAGATATCCTCTCGGTTTATTTTCTATATTTTTTTATATAATGTGCCAAAGTAAGTAGCGGATATATATATGCATAGCTATGATAACGAATATAAAATCCACCTGGTAAACCTGTTCCAGTAGGATATTTTTCATTCACATAAGGATTCGCAAGCAAATATGAAATACCTTTTCGAATAGTTGGTGTTTCTTTATCATGGTAAGAAATGAGAGCATCTAACGCCCATGCTGTTTGGGATGGTGTACTAAATGGTAAAGTAACGAACCTTTTTCCCACACTACTGTGGCACGATTCCCCCCACCCACCATCTTCATGCTGTATATGTTCCAACCATAAAGCTGCTCGTTTCATTGATGGATTGCTAGATGGAATTCCGAGTGACCGTAAACCAGTCATAACAGCCCACGTACCATATATATAACAAATCCCCCATTTCCCATACCATGATCCATTTTCCTCTTGCACATTCATTAACCAATTTATCGCACTTTGTTTTTGTTTCTCAGGCAATTCATTTTGCGCGTATGTCCCGAAAAGCTCTAACACTCTTCCTGTAATATCTGGTGTAGAGGGATCTGTAATCATATCGCTTGCATTTTCGATTGGTAAATTTGTTAATAAATTGCTCGTCACACCTTTTTCAAACGCTCCCCAGCCACCATCATTATTTTGTAATCCTTTAACCCAATTAACCCCTTTCTTCCAAGCATTATCTACATTTTCGGTCCCTCTACTTCTTGCCAACGCTCTTAGCACAGCTGTTGTATCATCGACATCCGGAATTGTCGTATTCACATCCGAAAAACCCCAACCGCCTGGAGTCAGCGCCGGAGCATGTACGCTCCAATCAGATTTTTTTGTATGCTGTTTTTTTAATACATACGCTGCTGCATGTTGAATCATCTTATTATCTTTCGAAGCGTGGGCCTCTTGTAACGTATAGCAGAGTAAAGCCGTATCCCATACAGTTGAAGGAGAGTTTTGCAAATGACTCCCTCTTTCCATCTTCCATATATAAGATGTTATCCCTGCTATAGCTTTTTGAATCATCGATGATTGAAGAGAATGTCCTAACGCGAGTAAAGCATAAATCATATAAAACGAGGCAGTTGCGTAACTATATAACGTTCCATTTTCATCAATACGCTCTTTCATAAAACGTTCGACTTCCTCATATCCTTTATGGTGTAAAGAAAGTGGATACGATATTATTTGTTTTACATCACTTAATAACGTTTGAAACAACGGAGACCGCTCCTCCCGAAACCATTCCCCTCCCCCGCCTGCGATATGATTTAAATTTGGCAGTAACTTTTTTCCTACTCGAAATCTTTTATTTAAACAAACCATCATCGGAATTAAATGGATACGTGCTGAGCTACTCAATTCAAATATACTGAGGGGTGAATCATTTTGCAGAAACATAATCGGTGTTGGCAAATGAAAGAGCGAAGGGTATTCATATTCTCCATGAATTGCTAATAAAAACTTCGTCATAAAATGAGCACGGGCCACGCCTCCACGTTCCTTAATAAACATTTCGGCTCGCCTCATATTCGCATCTTCTTTTGTATATTTTTTTGAAGCTAGTAAGGCAGCATAAGATTGAATTGTAGCAGATAAATTGCCACCCACTTCATCTTCATACAATTTCCATGTTCCTTCATTCGTTTGAAGTGATGCTAATCTTTTTACAAACGGTTCTATCTCTTTATCTCTACCTAATAATTTTAATAAAAAAATCATATGGCAATCTGTTAATGGTGCTCCTTCAAAACAAAACTGCCACGTACCATCTTGCCGTTGCATCGTTTGAAGCGCAGTTGTTCTTCTCGCTATTTCTTCATGCACTTTTTCATATAATAACAAGTTACTCACCCACCCTTTCGAAATCCGTATAACGATATTCAAAAAGGTAGCTAAATATGTATGAAAACAAAGAAAAACAGAACATATAAAATGTTCTGCTCATAAGCAATATCCTACTCCGACAATAATCCCTACTAAAGCACCGACCACTACTTCATACGGTGTATGCCCGACAAGTTCATTTAACTTCTTATATTCTGTTTGTCTACCGTGAAAGAACTCATTCAATATTTTCGCTTGTTTACTAACTGCAAGTCTTACTCCTGAAGCATCATACATCACAATTATTGCAAAGATAGCAGCAATAGCAAATAAGGTACTTTCCACACCTTCCACAACGCCAACACCTGTCGCAAGTGCTGTAACAGTTGAAGCATGAGAACTCGGCATCCCACCTGAAGCGAAAAACTTTGCAAAATCAAATTCACCCGTTTTGAATAATTTAAAGACTACTTTCGTTAATTGTGCTAGAAACCATGAAATTACAGCGGCCATAAGCGGATCATTATGTAAAATTGTTTCCACGTTCTCAGCTCCCTACTGACTATAATGGAAATCTATATAGTATCAGTATAAAGAAAAATGCGTAGAAAATACTACGCATTATGATACTTTTGCTGATTTATTTTTTATAAATTTCGGTTGTTTCTGCACTAAAAACTTTGTTTTCGCTATTGAAAACACAAATAATGCAACCCATATACAGAAAAATGCCATCATATGAGTAGATGTGAAATGTTCACCAAATACGAATACACCTAAAATTAAACTAATCGTTGGTGCAATATATTGTAAAAATCCTACCATATAGAGCGGAATAAGTTGTGCTCCTTTTGCAAAATAAAAAAGTGGTAAAGCTGTAACAATGCCTGCTCCTATTAATAGTAACGTCGATAACATGGAAATAGATCCAAATGAACCGAATCCATGCGCTCCTGTCATAACGAGATAGATAATCGCAAACGGCGTCACTAACATCGTTTCCATCGTAAGACCAATTGTCGCATCATAGTTTAACAATTTTTTTGTTAATCCGTATAATCCAAATGAAAAGGCAAGTGATAAAGAAACCCACGGAATAGATCCAAAACGGACTGTTAAAATGATAACCCCTATTCCAGCTAAACCAACTGCAACATATTGCCAAAAGTTTAACTTTTCCTTTAAAACGACTGTACCAAGTAAAATACTAATAAGCGGATTAATATAATATCCAAGACTTGCTTCAATGACATGATTATGATTAACGGCCCATATGTAGACAAACCAGTTTCCGCTAATCAAGACTGAAGCTATTGTTAATGACATTAATAATTTAGGTCGTTTAAAAAGATTCACGAACTCCCCAATAAACTGACGAAACCTCTTCGTAACACCTAACACAAGTAACATAAAAACGAACGCCCAAACGATGCGGTGTGCTAATATTTCATCTGCTGGAACTTCCTCAACCCATTTCCAATAGATTGGTAGGATTCCCCACATCGTATAAGCACCAGCCGCATATATAATCCCTTTTTTTTGCTGTGCTGATTGACTCCCCATCTTCCCTTTTCTCCTCTTCTCATTTTTCTCCATTATACGGTCCCGCATGCTCACTTTACCAATAATCAATCTGCAATTCTTTCGACATTTCTCATACAGTAAAAAGTAAACATACTGTTATAACGACAAGTAACGGTATACCGAAAACAAATTTCTTTTTATGTGTTTTATGGTGAAACATATACATACCAATCCAAGCACCAACTGCGCCTCCAGCTACCGCTGATAAAAACAAAGTACTTTCTGGCGTTCTCCACTGTTTCTTCTTCGCTTTTCGTTTATCAAGCCCCATAATGCTAAAAGCTATAACGTTAATAATAATAAAATAAATCCATTTCATTGCTTTTTCTCCCTATGAAAAATTCGCTTAATGGTAACATGAAAAAACGATGGAAACAACTGAAGAACACTTTTTATTAATTAGTTACCTTTATATTTAAATAACCAACTAAAATCGCAGTTAAAGCAATTAAATAGAAAGATATTATGAGCAGAATCTTATATTGCATTCCCTTCATCCACTACCATATCATCGAAAAAACTTCTCTCAATCTCTTTTTCATCAAAATGCAGAACTACAATTAGTCCTACATATAAAGAAACGAAATTTAGAAACCATTCCCCACTATCATCTTTCTTAGCTAAACATTTAAATATCTCTTGAAATTGCATACGTTCATCTGCAGCAACAACCGGGCACACACCAAAATATTTCAATACGAAATGTAGGTTCAGCTGCACGGATAATGATAAAATATATTTTAATAGCTCCTTATACTCCGCACTATCTTTTTGACTATACAACTTCACAAGCTTTTGATGTAAAGTAGAAATCGATAATTCTTCGTCAGTCACTTTAGTTGCTTCTATCGTTTCAATCATCTTTTTCATATCCATTACATTAACCCCTTCTGCAAAAAAACAAAAGCCAAAGCGTATTTATTTTATAATCAGCAATAATTGAGTATTTCTCATCTCTCGTTCTTCTTCACTAACTAAGTCATACTTTTTTAAAAGATGAAAGATATCATTTAATATTTCCTGTGAATGATTACCTTGCAAAAATCCCTTCAATCCTGTGAAAATCTCTTTAGGCAAAAAACTCTTTTGACTTTCAAGCTTATTCATTACATCTTCCATAGAATGATCGATATTACACGCCATACTAAACTTCCCCCTCTATCCTCTATAAATAATATCCTCCGCTAACGATGTAAACACTTCTCCTACAAGAGAGTCTTCATCATATACAGATGAACCGTTATTTTCTTCTCGTTTTGCAAAAGGTATTTGTGCAATCACTTCTGTTTGCAATTGTTCTGCAAGCATTTCGCCGCCACCTTTTCCGAAGAGATAATTTTTCGATCCATCTTGTTCTTCATAATAAGCCATATTTTCTACAATACCTAAAATCTCGTGTTTCGTATGTTTTGCCATAACACCTACTCTAGATGCTACGAATGAAGCTACGTTGTGTGGTGTTGTAACGATAATTTCTTGCGCCTGCGGGATCATTGCTGCAACATCAATAGCTACATCTCCTGTGCCGGGTGGTAAATCAAGAAGTAAATAATCTAATTCTCCCCAGTGCGTATTCGCGAGGAAATTTTGAATCCATTTATTTAACATCGGTCCGCGCCACATAACTGGGTTATTTCCTTCTGTAAAAAATCCCATCGACATAATTTTAACACCGTGACTAACGACTGGAATTGCCGTTTGATCGATCATCGTCGGTTTTTGATTCGTTTCCATCATAGCTGGAATACTAAAACCATATATATCTGCATCTAATATCCCCACTTTTTTGCCCATACGAGCTAAAGCAGTTGCAAGGTTAATTGTCACCGTTGATTTTCCAACTCCACCTTTACCGCTCGTTACAGTAATAAATCGTACCCCTGAATCACAGTGAAGCATGCTCGGCATACCAGTTTCTGTTCTACTATTTTTCTTTAATTTCTCTGTTAGCGCAGCTCGTTCTTCTTGTGTCATAGAACCAAATGTCAAATCTACTTTAGATGCACCAATTGCCTGAAGAGACTCTTCCACATCTTGTTGAATTTTTGCCTTTAATGGACAACCTTGAATCGTTAGCACTACTTCAAGTTTAACCTCTGTTCCATTCATTTGTATATTTCTAACCATATTTAATTCTACAATACTTTTGTGTAACTCCGGATCCTCTACATGTTTTAATGCGTTCATTATTTGTTCTTGAGTAATCATAGAACTCATCCCTTCTCGTATTCGAATTTATATACAACATCTTCTTGGCGAAAAAGCTTATTATCCCCCACTAACGGGCGGGATTAATGCGACTATATCTCCGGCTTTTATCATCTCTTCATCCGTTACAAATTCTTCATTAACAGCCACCATCACTCTATCAAGTGATTGTAAGCAATAGCTTGCTTTGAGCCATTCTTTTAATTGTTGCACTGTCATCTCTTGTTTTTCTAAAATTACGAATCGATCCGATCCGACTTCCTCACGTAAATTTGCGAACAATAAAATTGTAATCATCTTCTCATTCTTCCTTCTTCGGTTTTCCTTCTGGATATGCCGTATTTTCAAGTTGATCTCCAATCCACATCGTACCATCTTCCCAAAATTCCTTTTTCCAAATTGGGACGATTTGTTTTATACGTTCAATCGCGTATTCATTCGCTTCATACGCTACTTTACGATGCGGTGATGAAACTGCAATAACGACCGCAATATCCATGATTTCTAGCCGCCCTACTCGGTGCATAATTGCTACTTTTGCGTCCGGCCATTTTCCGTTAATTTCTTCTCCAATTTTCGTAAGTTGTTTTACTGCCATCGGTTTATATGCTTCATACTCTAAATGTAACGTTCGTTTTCCTTTCGTTAATTCTCTCACCGTACCAATAAATGTTGTAATTGCACCTGCTTCTCTTCTTACGACTTTATTCGTTACTTCTTCAACTACAATCGGTATATCTACAATCTCAAATAGTGCTTGTCCCATTAGAAACACCTCTCACTTTATAAAATGCCCAAGGCCATTCACTACCTTCGTTATCTTCCAGCAAGAGAACATCTACGAACATATCTTTTTTATAACCTCTCGTACCACCTGGAAGTACAATAAATATATTTGTCTCTGCTAGAGAAGAAACGGAGCTAGATTTATCAAACCCTGACGGATAAGCAATTAATTGCCCTTCGTTATATGTCAGTTTTGCTCGTACAAATCTTGTAAATGGATTTGGTTTTAGAAAATCTTCTCCTAATAACGCTTTTTCTCTTTTTACATGTGCTTTTTCACTAAACATATACGTCCGAATACATGGTCTTACAAATAATTCAAATCCTACGTAACAAGCAGATGGATTTCCTGATAAACCAAATAATAACTTGCCATTTAATTGTGCTACAGTCGTAACACTTCCTGGCCGCATTGCAACTTTATTGAAAAGAACCGATGCACCTAACTTTTCGTAAATAGCTGGTAAATAATCATAATCCCCTACTGATACACCGCCTGTTGTAATGAGCATATCCACTTGGCTTAACGCTTCTTTTACAGCTGTGAAACATGTATGAAAATCATCGCTAAACTTCCCAAAATATTTTACTCTTCCGCCCGCTCTTCGAATTTGAGACAATATCATATACGTATTACTATTTCGGATTTTCCCTGGCTGTAATGAATCATTTACATCCAGTAATTCACTACCAGTCGCTAACAATCCAATTACAGGCTTTCTTGCCACTGGTACCTCACTATATCCGAACGTAGCAAGAAGAGCCGAAATACCTGGATGAATGTATGATCCTTTTTTTGCAAGAACCGTTCCTTTACGAGCATCTTCACCTTGAAAAGAAATATTGTCACCCGTTTTGAATGATCGCTTCACTTCCATATAATTGTTGCCAGCTTCCTCATATTGACGAGCCAGCTCTAACATAACAACCGCATCACACCCATTCGGAATTTGTGCTCCCGTCATAATTCGAACTGCTTGAAACGGACCTACTTTCTCGTGGAATATTGATCCCGCACCAATTTCACCAACTACTTCAAACACAATTGGCGTTTCATAACTTGCTACATTCGTATCTTCTGCTCTAATAGCAAATCCGTCATACGGTGAACGATTGAATGAAGGTACGTCATGGTCAGCTATTAAATCCTCCGCTAATATACGTCCGTAAGCTAATTCAATAGGTAGTAGCTCCTTTAATCCCTCATTAGCAAATCCCATTACTTTACGAACAGCTTCTTCAACCGTAATTGGCACTCTTCTTTCCATTATTGACAACCCTTTCTATTAACCGAATACGCGATAATATAATTGTTTCGCTTTCGAAATATCATTTGTACCATGAATGAAAACACGACCATCCCGAAAAATAACGACGCGGTAATCATCTAGTTGGCAAGATAGTAAATACGGATTCCGCTCTACTTTCCCTAGTTTGTTTAATACCTTTTCCATATCGTCAAAATCGTACTTTCTATTTTCTACTGACCTAATTTGCACTGTATTTCTTCCGCATAAAGCAGCCACCTTCGTTTGGTTTTCGTATGATAAATAAGGATAAGTTCGATTCAAACCACACGAGGGGCAATCGTCCGTTTTGATTTTCCCTAGTTTTATAAAATGGTTTTGATTACTCCATATATCAAACATGAAAAATGTTTTTCTAATTGCCGAGAAATCTCCGACTAAAATTTTGAGTGCTTCCGCCACTTGATATGCTGCGACGATTTGAACAGTCGGGCTAATAATTCCGACGGTATCACATGTCACACCTGTAAAAGGAACGTTCTTCAGCACACAATGTAAACACGGTGTCTCTTGCGGAATAACCGTATAGCTCATACCGTACGATCCAACGCAAGAACCATATACCCAAGGAATATTATGTTTTTGTGATAAATCATTTATTACAAATCGAATATCAAAATTATCTGTTGCATCAATTATTACATCTACATTTTTTAATAGGTCTTCCATGTTTTCTGCACTTGCATCCATTACGAAGGCATCTATGTGTACTTCCGAATTAATTCGCTCTAACCGATTTTTAGCAGCAATTGCTTTCGGCAGTTTCTCTCTCGCATCTTGTTCAGAGTACAATTGTTGCCTTTGTAAATTACTCCATTCAACGTAGTCACGATCAATAATCGTCAACTTGCCAATACCTGCACGTACGAAACTTTCGGCACTTGCACTTCCTAATGCGCCTGCTCCTACAATTAACACATGTTTATTTCGAATTTTTTCTTGCCCTTTACTCCCAATCGGTTTGAACAACTGTTGTCGTGAATACCGCTCAGCCATTACATACCCTTCCTCTCAAGAACTCTATTTCATATTAGAATGTTGTTTTTGATAACAAGCAAAGTAAGCAAATCCAACAAATCCAGCTCCTCCAATTACATTTCCGATAAAGACAGGAACAAAATTTCTAGCAAGATCCATCCACGTCAGATGACCTGCAAAAATAACTGCCGAGATGACAAACATATTTGCTACTACTTGCTGAAATCCAATCACTACAAATGCCATAATTGGAATCCAAATTCCGATTATTTTCCCGACAAAATCACTCGTCCCATAAGCAAGCCAAAGCGCAAGACAAACGAGCCAATTACATCCAATCGCTAAAATTAAAGTTCTCCCAAACGTTTCATGTAACTTTCCTTCTGCTATCGCTACCGTTTTATTTAAATAATCTCCCTCTGTTAATCCGCCAAGATGACCGAAACAATACGCAACAAAAATAGCTCCCACGAAATTCATGAAAGTAATCCAAACCCAATTATTTAATACACTTACCAATGTAATTTTCTTTGCATATAGCGCCATAGAAAGTGACATCATATTTCCAGTAATTAATTCTCCTCCCGCTAATACGACGAGCATTAGTCCAACAGGAAAAACCGCTCCTCCTAATACATTGACTAAACTCCCCCAGCGCTCAGGTAAATTACCTAAAACTCGAATGTTAAGTAAAAAACCGAGCGAAATAAACGCTCCTCCTAAAAAACCGAGAATAAGCATTGCTGGCAACGTCTGACTTACTTTTTGAACACCGGCCTCAATTACGAGTTCAGCAATTTGTTCCGGTTTATGAAATGCCATTACTAATTCCTCCATTTTCTCCAAATAAAAAAGCAGCTTCAAAAAACCTCCTCAAAATAAAGGTTTTTGAATGCTGCTTAATTTCTCTGCACATCTTTTACAGAGATATCAATCATCACTTTTACTATAAAATAGAAAATCTACAAACGTTGCACATTTTCCATTTTGTATATACTTCATCATAGCGTCACTTATATATATCAACCACCAATATGTGACATTTCAATTTTAGATATTCTTTTTTTACTTGTATTATTTAAGCGTTCATCTGAATAACGATCTTCTCGATTGTTCCATATATCGCGTACGATATATGTTATTTCCTCGTCAGTGTATCCAGATCGAAGTAGTTCTCTCAAGTCATTTCCTTTAGAAGCGAACAAACAAGTATATAATTTTCCTTCTGCAGAAATACGTGCTCTCGTACATGATGAACAGAAGGAATCTGTTACTGATGAAATAATACCTATCTCTTCATCACTTCCAATATAACGATAGCGAGTAGCAACTTCACCTGCATAATTCGCTTCTATCCGTTCTAATGGCATAACTTGATGAATGGCATCTACTATTTCTTGTTTAGAGACAACCTCTTTTAACTCCCAACCGTTATAATTTCCAACGTCCATATACTCAATAAACCGAAGAATATGCTTATTTTCCTTAAAGTATTGCGCCATCTGCAAGATGTCTTGTTCGTTTTTCCCTTTTTGAACGACCATGTTTATTTTAATTTTCATACCAACTTCAGCTGCAGCCTGTATTCCTTCCAGAACCCTTTGCACTTTGCTTCTATTACCATTCAAATAGAAAAATCGCTCTTCTTCTAAGGAATCTAAACTAACTGTCACACGCGATAAACCCGCCTTATATAAATCTGGAGCAAACTTTTTCAGTAGTGATCCATTGGTTGTTAAACCGATATCCTCCACACCTTCTATTTTATTAAGGCGCTCAATAAGCTGCGGAAGACCTCTTCGAAGTAACGGTTCTCCGCCTGTAATTCGTAACTTTCTTACACCTAAAGAAACAAAAATACGTGTTATCCTTTCAATCTCATCAAAAGATAAAATTTTATCATTAGACAAAAACGAATAATCAGGACCAAATATTTCTTCTGGCATACAATAACGACAGCGGAAATTACAGCGATCAGTAACAGAAATACGTAAATCCTTTAAAGGACGTTGTAGTTTGTCTAATGTGACAGATTTCATATTTATTGCCTCACTTTTACTTATTTTATATTTACAACACGCTCTGGATGCGTATATACATTTAAGGATTGATTCCGAATAAACCCTATCGTAGTAATACCTAATTCTTCTGCTAGCTGCAAAGCCAACTCAGTTGGAGCTGATTTTGACAATATAATTTCACAACCAATCTTTGCAACTTTCAATAATATTTCCGAAGAAATACGACCACTAAATACAATGATTTTATTCCTTATAGAAATATTATTTTTTAAACAATAACCGTAAATTTTATCTAACGCATTATGCCTACCGATATCCATCCGGCTTAAAATAATGCCACTCACATCGCACAAAGATGCATTATGAACGCCGCCTGTATGACGAAATGTCTCCGCAGATTGCTGCATTTCTTTCATTAACCGAAAACAGTCCTCTACATCAACCTGTACATGGATACCATTCATTTTTTTCGCGCTTAGTGCATCATTTGCAAAAACAAACCCTTGTCTACTCATACCACAGCATGAAGTAATATAACGTTTATTTTGCATTTGTTCGTAATACGGATTCACTTTTTTCGTTGTGACATGTACAAATCCTTCTTTCTCTTGTACCCATATGTCATCAATATCTTCATACTTCCGAATGATTCCTTCAGATGCTAGGAAGCCTATTGCCATGTCTTCTATATATTCTGGAGTACTAACCATTGTAACAAACTCCTGTCCGTTCATTTTAATCGTGACTGGAAACTCTGTTACAATGCTGTCCTCTATATGCTTAAACGCCCCTTGTTCATAACGAAAGATTTCTCTTTCTACCTGTATCGGTTTCACGATCAGTATCCTTCTCTCACGTTATATTTTTATCAAAAACAAATACCGAAACCGCAATATCTTCCTCTACTTTCATATCTGAAAACAAATTCACTAATTTCGCACCTACAAGTTCTTCCAAATGTTCACGGGAATTCGCAGCATACACTTCTTGAATCATTTTCGTTCTAGCCATATGAACCATTTCCGCACCGTCCATCGTACTTGAAATGAATTTTTCAGTAGGTGTTAAGTTTCCATAAAGGGTCGCAATCGCCATATTTTCAGCAAAAACAGTATGAATTCGTTCTGGCCCTTTTCCGAAAAGTTCCTTTCGAAGTTTTCGTATCATATCATTAAATTCATGTACTTTTTTTGACATACAATTATACCTCCCAAAAATCCTCATTTTACTTTATTATATATTTTACCAAAATGATCCTTCCGCCCAAACTATTTCGTACAAACATTTGGGCGGAAAGGTTCACTTCATGAAGTTTATTCGTCTTTTAACCCTTTCCCCATACCTTTTAAGAAATGAAGTCCAAACCCGATAGCACGGTTAATGTCTGGGTCTTTCAATACTTTCATAAGGTCAAATACCCCTACTTTTTTATTACTCTCTAGATGTTCATTACCTTCTTCTAACCCTACTAATAAGCTACCTATAAGCTTTTTCGTAAGTTCCGGATCTAGTTCTGTTAAAGCACCCGCAGCACCCATCATATTATTAATTAAATTTGTAACAGGCTCACGAGTCACTTGGCCAAGAACAATTTTGGCGATCGGTTCTTTCGCCTTTAACATAGAATTTGCAGCTTCTAGCATTCCGATGTCATTTAACTCACCAACAATATTAAACATTTGATTTAAAGCTTCTTCATTATTAGCTAGAAGCTCTTTTAAATCATCTAATTTTTGCTGTTTTATTTCTTCCTCAGTTAATTCTTGTTTTTGAATCACTTTTATAGGTGCAGCCATATTTTTCTCCTCCTACTTATCCGTTAAATGCACATACCCTGGACGTGCCCACTTACGATTTACCTCAATACCAGCTTGAGGATGACGTTTTTTGTTACGCGGGTTCGCTTTTGGCATCGGATTTGCGCCATCAACTTCTAGCACTTCCATACGCACTTTCGTTTGTTTATAAGCAGGTGTGTTCGTACGTACGTCCACAGCAGGACCTGTTAAGAAATTAATTGCTGTTTCATTATCTGTAGAGTTCATCGGTAAATATAACTCATTCGCTTTTACACGGTCTGTTACAAGTACACGTAATTTTAATGCTCCAAAAGGAGAAACAAGACGAACTAATGACCCTGTTTTCACTCCACGTTCTTTTGCAAGTGCTGGAGAAACTTCAACAAACACACCAGGTACTTTCGTTTGAATACCTGTTGATTTATTTGTCATATTCCCTTCATGGAAATGTTCAAGCATACGACCGTTATTAATGTGAAGATCAAACTCCGCTGGGAATTCAGCTGGACGTACCCAGTCAGCAATCGCAAAACGAGCTTTTTTATCTGGGAAGTTAAATCCATCTTGGAAAAGTAATGGTGTATTCGTTCCATCAAAACTTCCCCAATGGAAACTATTCCAGCCTTCAAGTACTTCATAATTTGCTTGTGAGAATAGTGGTGATAAGCTTGCCATTTCAGCAAAAATTTCACTTGGATGGCTATAATTCCAGTTTACACCTAATTTATTCGCAATCTCCTGCACAATCCACCAATCTGGCTTCGCATCTCCAAGCGTAGGAAGAACTTGATACAATCTTTGTACACGACGCTCTGTATTTGTGAAAGTACCTTCTTTCTCAAGAGACGGTGCTGCCGGTAATACAACATCTGCATATTGAGCAGTTTTAGATAAGAAAACGTCTTGCACAACGAAGAAATCAAGGCTTGATAACACTTCATGTACATGGTTCGCATTAGAGTCTACAAGAGCCATATCCTCTCCAACAAGATACATAGCTTTCATTTTCCCTTCATCAATTGCGTGTAGCATTTCAATATTATTCAGACCTGGTTCACTATTAATTTTCACTCCGTAAGCCATTTCAAATTTCGCACGCTCCATATCGTTAGTAACGTGCTGATATCCAGGAAGCCATCCAGGTAAAGTACCCATATCACAAGCACCTTGTACGTTATTATGACCTCGAAGTGGATATGCACCAGCACCTGGACGACGATAATTACCTGTTGCAAGAAGTAAGTTTGAAATCGCAGCGGAAGTATCAGATCCACCTGTATTTTGCGTTACTCCCATACCCCAAAGGATACATGTACCATCTGCATCACGAATCATTTCAGCCATTTGAATAAGTGTTTCTTTTGAAATACCAGTCATTTCTTCTGCATATTCAAGTGTATATTCTTTCAGACTCTCTTTGAAATCTTCAAAGAAGTTTACATTCTCATCAATAAATCGTTGATCATGCCAGCCTTGGTCAATCATATATTTCGTAACAGCCATTAACCATACTTGATCTGTTCCTTGTTTTGGACTAATAAAGACGTCTGAACGCTCTGCCATTTCTGTTTTACGAAGATCAGCCACAATTAATTTTTGTCCGTGTAATTTATGCGCACGTTTAATACGTGTAGCTAAAACAGGATGACCTTCTGTCGGATTACAACCTACAATGATAACAAGACCGGATTTTGCAATATCTTTAATCGTTCCAGCATCTCCGCCCATACCAATTGTACGGAATAATCCGTCTGTCGCTGGCGATTGACAATAACGTGAGCAGTTATCAATATTATTCGTTTCAAATACTTGTCGAGCTAATTTCTGAATTACATAATTGTCTTCATTCGTAATTTTAGATGAAGAAATAAAACCGATAGCATCTTTACCGTATTCTGCTTTAATAGATCCTAATTTACTTGCAACTACATTTAGTGCTTCTTCCCATGTAGATTCAACAAACGTTCCATTTTTACGAATTAAAGGTTTTGTAATTCTTTCTTTAGAATTTACGAAATCCCAACCGAATTTTCCTTTTACACAAGTAGAAATTGCGTTAACTGGCGCATCAGAAGAAGGCTGTACTTTAAGAATTTTACGCCCTTTCGTCCACACTTCAAATGAACAACCTACACCACAAAATGTACAAACTGTTTTCGTTTTCTTCGTACGAGTATCACGCATGGCCGCTTCCACTTCTGATACCGCAAAAATGCCACTATATCCAGGCTCAACTTCTTTAATTAAATCTACCATCGGTTCAAGAATATCTGGTTTTAATCCCGTCATAAATCCAGCTTCACCGAGCATCGTTTTCTCCATTAAAGCATTACAAGGGCAAATGGTTACACATTGACCACAGCTCACGCATGAAGAATCATTAATATTTACTCCTTCATCCCAAATAACTCGTGGGCGTTCCGCTTCCCAGTCTATTGATAACGTTTCATTTACTTGTAAGTTTTGACATACCTCAACACATTGACCACATGCAATACATTGATTAGGATCGTAGCGATAAAACGGATGCGTCATATCAACTTCACTTGCATCTACTTTTGGTTCATAAGGATATTTTTGATGTTCAATCTCCATTAATTCTGCTGTATTATGCAGTTTACAGTTCCCATTGTTGTTGTCACATACTGTACAGTATAATAAATGATTTTCTAGTAACCGATCCATTGCCTCTGTTTGTGCTTCTTTGGCATGAGCAGAATTACGTTCAATGTTCATACCTTCTTTCACTACTGCCGAACAAGAGCGCACTAACTTTCCGTCAACCTCTACAATACAAGTGTCACATGTTTGAATAGGATCTACTTCTGGCACGTAACAAATTTGCGGATGTTCAATCCCGTTCTCATTAATAACACCCAATATCGTTGAACCAGGCTCCGCTGTATACTTTTTTCCGTCAATTGTAATATGAACCATGTTGTTATTCATGGTCTTTCCCCCTTTTTGAGAATAAAAAAACTCCACCACGAAAATATACGCACCACATTTCGGCACGTTATTATCATGGTGGAGTAGTTTATTAGCACATCTTGCTAAAATACCAATCCATTTATTCATAAATAAAACGATAGATTCATAACAGGTCATATCACGATTCCATCTTTAACACTATAATTATAGCGTTAAAGATAAAAATATACAATATAAAATTTAAACTACGCATATGTCAGCACGGAACTATCCATAATAACCCATATAAAACATAACAAGGAGTAAGCGAACAAATGGGGTCTTTTAATAAATGGATACGTGGTGAAAAATCTTTCTCTGCACAAGAACAAGCTGATCACCTTTTAAATAAATCTATCTCTCCCTCTCTTTCCATTAATCTAAAGCACTTGTCCAAACTTTTTAGCGGTATTCCAGAATTAATTACACGTACTTTTCCGTTAAAAAACGGAAAAGAAGCTGCAATTATATATATGGAAGGACTTGTAGACAAAACTGTTATCAACATTGATATTCTTCGCCCTCTGCTATTTAAAGAGTGGAATGAAGATGATTGTTGGGAATCCTCAGTTACAGTCGGGAATATAAAGAAAGTTCAGCAGTGGTCCGATATTGAACAGTCCCTTTTACATGGTAAAAGCATTTTATTTATAAATGGACAACTTACAGCATTAGAACTAGATACGCAATCGGCGCCAAAAAGAAGTATTGAAGAACCTACAACAGAAACTGCTATAAAAAGCTCACACGAAGGATTTAATGAAGTAGCGAGCGACAGTCTTGCACTTATTCGTCGATATATTCCAAATCGCGAATTGAAAGTGAAGGAATTCACTGTTGGTGAACGAGCTACTTCAAAGGTTTTTTTGCTGTACTTAGCAGACGTTGCAAACGAAGACGTTGTACAAGAAATGGCATGCCGTATCGAATCAATCAAAGTGGATGCCATTATTACTACCGGAGAATTAGAAGGGTTTGTTGAAGATAATTCCTATACTCTCTTTCCACAATTATCAATAACCGAACGCCCTGATACAACAGCCCATCACATTTTGGATGGACGAATTGCTGTTGTTGTAGACCACTCACCCGGCGTATTAATTGGACCTATGACCTTTTCATCTTTTTTTCAGACGATAGATGATTACAGCTTCCGACCAATGATTCCATCTTTCATACGACTACTTCGTTTTACCGGACTATTTATTGCAATATTTGCTCCAGCTCTTTATATTGCTATGATTTCCTTTCATTATGAAGTGATTCCACTTAAATTATTGTTAACAATTGGAGAATCTCGAGCTAAAATTCCTTTCCCCCCTATATTAGAAGCACTTTTGATGGAACTAGTACTTGAAATGCTCCGCGAAGCTGCGGTTCGGCTTCCTGGTCCTGTTGGACAAACGATTGGAGTCGTAGGAGGGATTGTCATTGGACAAGCTGCTGTCCAAGCAGGAATAGTAAGTAATGTTATGGTTATCGTCGTATCTATTACTGCAGTCGCTTCTTTTATCATCCCTAACATGGAAATGTCAGCAGGAATTCGGCTTCTTCGCTTTCCAATGATGATAACCGCTTCTTTGTTTGGGGTCATTGGAATTATGGTCGGGATGGCAGTTATCATCATCCATATTCTTTCTATGGAATCACTTGGTGTTCCTTATGGTAGTCCTTTTTCTCCGTCATTTGCTTCGGATTTAAAAGACATTCTTGTACGTTTACCATGGAAAATAATGAAGAAACGACCACTATCCCTTAACTTAAAACAAGAGAATCGACAACGCGATATAGAAGAAACGGAGGAAGATAAGTGACAAAGCGTGCAAAGAGGGAGATTAGTTTATTTCAATACATTTTAACGATTAGTGGTGTTCAAGTAGGGTTCGGTGTACTTACACTGCCACGTGAAGTTGCGCAAGGGGCGAATACAGATGGCTGGATGTCTATTATAATAGGATGCGCTATCACTACTTTAGTCAGTCTGTGTATTGTGAAAATTATGGAAACACATCCCGGGTATACTTTACTTGATATGCTAACTCGTTATCTTGGGAAGTGGCTAGGAAGAGTAGCAATGATTTTTTGGATTTTATATGCTGTTCTTGCAGCTGTTTCCTTGATTTTTTCCCTCTTATACGTTATTCACATTTGGATTTTACCTAGATCTCCAATGTTTTTAGTCATGATATTATTATCTATCCCAATGGTTATGCTCGCATGTAAAGGTGTTCTTATTATTAGCCGCTATGCTGTTTTTACTGTCTTATTTACACTCTGGATGCCATTGCTATTATTTATCCCACTTAAAGACGGGCATTGGGTTTATCTTCTTCCTCTCCTTAAAGAGGGATGGCTACCAGTTTTCAACACAGTAAAATCAACTATTATTGCCTTTCTCGGATTTGAGTTTGCATTTGTCCTTTATCCTTATCTCAGTAATAAATCATCTGCAAAAAAAGGAATCGTTATTGCAAATATGATTACTTTATTCGTTTACCTGCAAGTTACGTTCGTTTCTTTCGTGTATTTTAGCCCAGATGGTATAACTAAGTTTTTATGGCCCACTCTTTCTCTTGTTACACCATTTCACTTTTCGTTTCTGGAACGGTTTGAAATTATCTTTTTGTCATTTTATCTCTTCATTATTTTTGATTCTTGCATTCCTTATATTTTCACTGCTTCAGATGGAATCAATCAGTTACTTAACAAAAAAGGGAGTTCATTACCTGTTTGGTTTTTATTATTCGGGTGTGTTTTCGTTTTATTTTTTTATATCCCATCCTCGTATCAAATAAGTGCATTGCGGGAATTTTGGGGAACTGCAAGTTATTTTATCGTTTTTCTATTCCCAGTCGTATTTCTCTTATACATGACACTTTATCAGCATTGGAAAAGGAGAAAAATTTAAATGAGACGCCTTATTTTCACTATATTTTGCTTTCTCATAACCTTTTTAACAGGATGTGGAGGAGATCGGCTCGACCTAGAAAAACAATCCATTTCCTTAATTTACGGGTTTGACGCAAAAGCAAAAGGAAAATTAATTGTGTACCACGTAAACCCTATTTTTAATGAAGATGTGGAGAAAAAATACGAAACTCATGAAGCGACAGTACATACCCCTCGAGAAGCAAAAGCAACATTTAATAGTTCAAGTAGCGGTTTAGTATCTACAGAAAAGTTACAACTCATTTTATTTAGTACGAAATTTTTAAAACAAGAAGGAGCTATGCCTTACCTTGATGTTTGGTATCGTGACCCTAAAAATACTGGAAATATGCGCATGGTTGCAGTAGACGGTCCAATCTCCTCAGTTATATATAATAATTTTAAAGATAAGCCTGCACTTCCTGAATATTTAACAGATTTAATTAATACGAACAAACTATACAATCGAACCACGTTTACGACATTCCATGAATTCCATAGGCAAACTTTTAATAAAGGTATAACACCTGCTATCTCAGAAATAAAAAAAGGTAAAAAAGATATTCTTGTTACCGGCTCTGCATTATTAACTTCTCGCGGAATCTATAAAATGTCTTTAAATCGATATGAAAGTGCCCTTCTTCTTCTATTACAAAAGAAAGCGAATATACCCGTTTCACTTACACTGAAAATCCCTTCTAATTCAGTTGAAAGTAATAGTCATCTAAAAGATACAGACGGCGACGATTTCGTAACAATAAATGTTCTTAGCATGAATCGTGACATTCACACAGGCTATCACGATAACCACTTCAACTTTAATATTGCAATGAATTTTAAAGTTTCCGTATCTGAACTTACATTCAACATGGATATAGACAAAGGTAGAAAGAAATTAACTGCACTTATTACAAAACAACTAAACAAAGATTTAAACGAGTTAATCCACAAAATTCAAAAACAGCAACTTGATCCATTCGGGTTTGGTGATTATGCGAGAGCATTTCAATATAAAGAATGGAAAACTGTCGAAGATGATTGGCCAAGTGCCTTTTCAAAAGCTAATGTGAAAGTAACTCCTACTATTAAAATTTTAGAAAACGGGATTATTAAATAGTAAAAACACGCTACTTGCTCTTATACGTGTAAAGAGTAAGTAGCGTGTTATCATTTTTATTTTGAAGCTTCTTATACAGTTATACTTCTGTTTCTGGTTCTTCGTTTTCCGCTTGTTCCAATCTTTGTTGCTCCGCAAGTTCGGCTGAAATCATTCCATAATAAATTTCTGGATACAATCCAAATATTTGATATACACTTCCTAAAAACGGCATCGGAATCCCTCTTTTCTAAAGTTGTATTGCCACTTTTAAGGATTCCCTTTTCATTCATTATACATTCGTTTTTGGCGTTTCTTCTTCATCATGAACGCTTAATAAATTTTGCCACTTTTTATAAGGAGCACTATTTGGATCTACATAACCTTTCGCGTACGAACGATCCCACAATTGTTTAATAAACATTTCTTTTTCTTTCTTTGCCACCATATCGGCACCTGTACCGTAGTAGTTTTGGAAATATAACTCAATTTCATCAAGGAACAATCTTAATAATTCATCAGAAGTTTCTTCTAACGTTGGATCATATTTCGCCTCACGGTCGTACATTAAAATCATATCTAAAATATTATGGACATGCTCTTTACGCAGCCATCTAATATCTTGAGCGCCTAATACGAACGGATGTGTATATAAATGTCCGCCTTGTATCATCGCCTTTTCTTGTTCTTCTTCAAATCTGGACAAGATGTTTTCATAAATAAATGGATTATGAAGCAATGCCCTGTGCAATTTGTAACTTTCGCTTGAAATATTTTTCCCCATCGACTGAATTAAGAAGCTACGTCCAACGCCGTTATATTGATAGACGAACTGGCCATCAACAGCTACTAAACTAATCCAGCGATACATATACGCATATAGAAGAGCGCGATTACATTTATCGTAATCTAACTTCGTTTGCGTTGCATTTAAGTCTGGCATGAAGGCTGGCAAGTGCCAGTATTTATCTAAATGTGGCGTTAAACTAGACTTTTTACTATTCAACTTGTTCACACGGCGATAGTAAGACTGAAAATAATCACCTTTATCATTCATAAATCCATTTGCAATATGCCCTGAGGAAAGCTTAGGAAAGTCTTGCAATGATAAACCGTAATGCGCACGATAACAAATGACTTCAAATGGCGAAAAAGCTTCATGTACTGTATCTTTTTCTTTAAACATTTCTTGAATTAATTCTTCTTGCAGTTCTTTCTTTAAGGATGGATGTATACCCCAATATTGTAATTCCCTATGGTGGGAAACTTTCGGAACGAATGGACTTGCTAAATGGAACAAGTCTTCAATTTTTTCACGGACATATTCATCACGATCACGCTTCTTATAATCCGCCTCTTTTCGTAACGCCTCAACGATATTCAGCTCTAATTTATCACGATAGCGTATTTGTAATTCATCGTAGCAATAACTTAGTATGTGCTCACGATAAAAGTCTTCTACCTTTTTCGATTGAATCTCTTCTGTTTTCGCATCCCGGCAATATTCTCCGTATAAACTCATATAAATTTCCGCAGATATATCTTTCGGTAATACACCTAAATTCAAATGTTGTTGCATATCTTGCCATATCTTTTCTTGCAACTTTTCTTCAGCTAATACGTATACATTCGTTGGGTTTGTTTTCCCTTCAAATTCCTTGCTTCGTTTTTGAATTTCAAACAATAAATTTTCACGCGTTTCATGTAAATTATCAAAAAACCTTTCCCAATATTGAATCATTTTATTAACTGCTTGATAAAGCGATTGATAAACGAGTTCTAATAGCATTTCTTTACGATACTCGTTTAATTTGTGTACGTACTGCGTTACAATATCTTCAAATTCTTTTTTAAACAAACGCTGCTGATTATTCATCATTTTTCCAAACCAGCCTTGTTGCTGCGCGATTTCTACTCGGCGAACAGCTGTTACTGTTCCATCAATATTACTTACATTAAATTTCTTATCGTAGTTTTGAATTAAATTACGCTTTTGTTCATTATTTTCATGTAGTCGATTCATTTTCTCGACTAACTGCTTTCGAATTTCATACAACATAAAACGAGCTGATACTGGATGAACAGGATCTGTTTTCTTTAAAAACCATGTATTTAATTGATAGGACTGCCCTTCAGAACCACTTGGTGAAAAACGGTCTGATTCAATCATGTCATACAATAGTGTCGTTACATGCTCATGTACGCGGCTCGGAATCGCATACGCATATAAACGAACCGCATGATCCACCCTTGCTACTTCACCTTTCATTTGCTCCATCATTTTCAATTTTGCAGCCGAAATTTTACACTCGTGTTGCAGACGGTTTAATTCCTCATCTTTTTGCACCGTTCGCTGTACATAGCTTTCTACAGCCTCTAAAAACAGTTTAGATTTCGCCACACCCACTTTACCGCCCTCTGCTCCTTCACGCGTTTCATTGTACATTTGTCTATAGAAAATATGGGCCTGTTCTGGACGAGTAGCAAGATGTTCTAAGTCTTCTAAATAACTTTTCCCACGCTCTGGCTTTTCACGCTGCATCCCACGTTTTACATCTTGATCATATCTTTGCTTCTTCTCTTGAAACAATTGATCTAAATGAAGCCACGATTCATCCAAACCTTGCACAGCCCATTTTAAAGCACAATATTTTAACACGTGCTCATACGGATAAATAATCTTTGCCGTTCCTGCCCCGCAATATCGTCCTTTCCCGCTTGATTCTGCTAATTGCTGAATTTGATTATCTTCCTGTGCAAAATGATTTGCAGACATCGGACTGAATAACTGTAAATAAATCGTATTTGCCATTTGCTCCATATAATCTGATAAATTGTGCAGATGGTGTCCATGTAGATTTTCGTAATCGTATAGGAAACAATAATTGTACGGTAAATGATGTTGTTTAATCGTATGATTCGTTCTTCCGTCTTCATCTACTTGATCAGGTCGATATTCTAATTCAATCGTCACACCGCCGCGTTTTGATAATTCTCCAGTGGAACCGAGTGTAATGGCATGTAATTCTTTTAACGAGGCATAGCCGTTTGCTTGCACCGTTTCAAACTCTTTCGCACTAACCGTTCTCGTCTTAACTAAAACGTCAGGCATTAAAAACGCACCACGTATTAAAATGTTGTGATGCTGCAGTTTTTTACGAAGCATTTCACGTAAATATAACGCAATTTGTAGAAACATCCCTGAACCTGTTCCGCCCGCTAGTGATGTTACGATAATGACACGCACTCCATATTCCGTTTGATCGCTTGTAACCGGAAAAATCTTCTCGATTTCTTGCCAAAAGGATGTCAATTTATCTTCTTTCATCGCAGCAAGTAACGCTAAACGGGAAATGACGCGTAACTGTCCTGCCCCTTCTGTCAGTGGTTTATCAAGTATAGTCGGGTCCATCGGAAACCACTCTGGAATCGTCGGATCTCCCGCAATATACTCTCTTGGTGTTTTACTAGAACTCGTTTGCGTCTTAAACTTTCGAATATGATCAAATTTACTCAATGTATTCACATCTGTATCAAATACGTGCATTGCTACCTTTTTTCGGCGCTCCTCAGGTAGCCTTTCATATATTTGATGTGTCACAGTACTACCGATTCCACCTAAACCAATTAATATCGTTGGAACTTGTAACGTCATGTGAACCACCTTCCTATTCTTGCTTGTTTAAAAAGAGGGGAGAAAGATAAGACTCCCTCCTTTTCCCTATCTACTATTCACATTCATATTTGTAAATTTCTTTACCATACCCTCTATCAATTACTAAAAGTTCATTTGGATATAGCGTCTTATGTTCCATTCCAACCTCATCTTCTGTTATAAACATCCCATCAATAATCATTCCTACTACTTGTGACTCTTTCGCTACAAATATTGATTTCGATCCTTTCTTTGCTATAAACGTAACGGATTGCACAGTCTTTCTTTCTGCTCGGAATGGAATACCAAAATAGTGCTTCCACCATTTATTTTTAAGTAATTCTGGCTCAGATTGATATAACCAATCTTTCGCTACCTCTTGATCCCATTCGTAATACAATAGTGCTTTTCGGTGAAATCTTGGACGAACAATCCATCCTAAAACGATTATTCCTACTATTAACAATAATAAAGTGATAGGAATAACAAACTTAAAAATAAGCGCATATTTTTCATAAAACGGTGCATTTTGAATATGAAGTGATATATTTTTCTTTACTTCTTGTAATTTTGAATCTTGTATAGTGATGGTAGCTTCTACGGTGCCGGTATCTGTAAAATTGAATGTGTCGGAGTAATGAGGGCGAGGATAAATATAAATTTGATTATCCTGTTGTTTTATTTCATAGTTGATTGATTGTTTAGATGTGACACCAGTAGATTTTAATAGTTTCTTTACAGCTTCTTCTGTCATCGGCTTACCATCTAACTTTGGTTGTATAATAAACGGTTTACTATTCTCTAAATTCGTTACTTTTTCCTCATAATCTTTCGTAATAGTTTGCAATGATAATTTTGGTTTTTCAGTTACTTCGATTTTAAATTCCTTCGTCTGTCTGTAAAACCCCTTTATGTTCATATGAACTTTCCCGCGAACTAACCCTTTATCGATCTTCGTTTCGTAGTAAAATACATGTTTTTTTTCGTCCCACTTCATCGGGTACTGTTTTCCGTCTATTTCTACTTCTGACTGAAAATATGAAGACTGGATTGGTAATTCCGTAGGCTTCGCTTCAATAACAGCAGTAACACCTTCGTACATTTTCTCCACATTTTTTTGACTACTATCGTCTTTGTCATAAGTAGAAACAGTATAGTTAAGCGCCGGTTCAACTAGTACTTGTAAGCCTTCTTTCTCAATATCTCGATCCACTTCTATCGTATACGTTCCTGGTTTAATAACTTCCTGATTTTCCGTACTTATATGAACTATATTTCCGAATAATTTCGCTTCTCCTGGTGCATGTATGGAATAAGAAGATTGTAATTGTAATGGTTTAGAAATTTGTGTGACCTGATAATTAGACAAAGAAGGCGATTGTCGTACAAGCGTCATACGCTTTAACGGAAATGGCGTTGTAATCTCTACTTTCTTCCCTAATACTTTCGTTTTTACAATCGATTCAACAGAGGAGAACGGATCACGGTTGGCAACTAACGCTGCTACTTGATTGACGCTTTTTACAATACCATCCTCTCCACTAGATGGCATCGTAACTCCGTTTATCTCTTTCTTCCATATTTCTTTAAACGTATTTAGTTGTGCCTTTTCTTGCTGTCCTAAATCCTCTTCCATCGTAATTAAAATTGGATGTAACGATATCTTTTTTGCATCCATATCCTTCTTAAATTGTGCTAACTTCTGTGTAATTTGTTCTTTTCCGTCAACTTTATCTTTCTCTAAATCATTAAATGCCCCGTCAGTTAAAACAATAAGCCAAAATTCACGTTTCCCATCTATATCTGCTTCCTTTTTTATAGATTGCATCGCCGTTTCCACTGCGCTAAACGGAGTATTTAAATACGTTTTCCATGCTCCAATTCCCTCAATTTCTGTTTGTCTCTTATCCTTCGTTAACGAAATGTTTAATGAATCATTCGGCTTGCTCATTGGAACATAAGAGAATTTATCTTTTTCATCTAATAGCGCAACTAAACTTTGCAAAGCATAATTGGCATATTTCCAGCGATCGTTATTTCTCATGCTGCCCGAATCATCATATACAAGTGAAACGACCCTTTCCTTTGCCTCCTCTCCTTTTGCAAAAGTCCAAAAAGGATGTAACCATATAAATAGAAACAACATAAATGTGGCACAAATTCGAATTTTCATGCTGAGGCTTCGCCACCTTTGTAGACAAATTCCTATGTTTAAATTTATGAGAGGATACAAGATATATGACTTGTATTTTAGGACAACTAACGCATCATAACTTTATTATGTAAACAGTTATATAAACTGAATATGATTCCTTCTAACGTTTTCTACCCGATAAAATAAGTAAAAAAGCCTGTTTAAGCTCTACACTTAAAACAGACTTTTCCTACTTTTCATATTGAAAACACATATTAAAAAGTTTGATTTATTGCTTCACATACACTTCAACAATCGGATTATCTTTATTATCCGCATGTAAGCGTAAATTCTCTTCACTTGTACTATAAATACTAGCTAATAACATAATCGTTAACACATTAGGAGTTTTTGCATCGCTCCCATATTTCCTTTCCAGCGCTTCCTTATATTCAAAATCCAAATCCCCCTGCACATATGTATACACTTCAAAACCATCTTCTAAATTGCAAACTACTGTATCAATAATGTCTGCCCCAACTTGCTTCTTCATTTCCTCTCGCAAAGCTTCAATAAACTCTTCCCACGGTACTTCGTATATCTGAAACTGATCTGTAGATTTCATTGCCTTTTCCTCCTTATATATCCTTCTCCTATATTTCCCCTTTCTATAACAATTATGATAGATAGGACATTCGTACAAGCCGCACTTCTCCCCATTACATATCGTATTACTGTAATGGGGAAGGAGGAAAGAACATGCATAGACAAAAATGTTACAATACGTGCCAACGTTATTTCGGTAAAGTCGTTCGAATTGAAGATCGTGATGGTCGCATTCATTTAGGCAAAATAATTGATGTGACAAACAGCTCTGTATGGATTGAACCGGTGCAACAGCGCTCATCTTTTGATACAGGATTTGGATACTATGACGCATATGCAAACGGTGGTTGTGATCTTTGCGGGGGCCTTAACAGATGTGATAGTTGCGGATTTGGTTGTGGTGGTGGATTCAGCGGCTGTGGATGTGGCGGTCGTGGTTGCGGTAGTTGTGGCGGCTGGGGAGGCGGCGGTTGTGGCTGGGGTGTTGAACTCGGATTTGGTTTCATCTTCGGAATTACATTAGCTGCATTATTTTTCATTTAACATAGTAAAGAGTTGACTACCTTTAGTCAACTCTCTTTCTTTATTTTTCACATATAAAAATACGATGCCCTAAAATATGTTGGTACATAAGTCGTACATTTTCATGCTGTACCCATGCCTCATATAATTCATTTGGAATATGCGAGGATACATTCCATTCTGGCTCTTCTATATAGCCTGAGATTGTTTCTGCAATTGTACTACCACCAGCAATGGTAATCCGCTTAAAGTTTGCTTTCTGAAATAATTGTACCCACTCACTCTCAGTTAATAGTTCTTTCATCCCGTATAGTCGGGCGATTTTTTCTTCTTCACTCTTCCCAAGGTGGGCATTAATAATCATTTCAATGACAACTAGCTTTCCATCCTTCTGTAATACACGATAGCACTCCGATATAACCCTTTCTTTCTCTGTAAAAGCGAGTATCGATTCTCCGAGTACGAACTCAAATGAGTCATGCAAACAAGGTAATTGCTCTACATTCCCCTCAATTAATTGAATGTCTAGTCCTTCAAACGCCCATCTATCTTTCGCCTTTTGAATCATAATCTCATTCTTTTCAACCGCCGTTACTTTATAACCACACTCTTTTGTCATATACGCCGCTGTTTTCCCCGTACCGCATCCTATCTCAAGGACATTCGCTCCATATTGAAAAGGTAGTTGTGCTAACAATTGTTTCGTTAACGTAAAACCACCAGGATGAGCACTCCCTATTCCGTAATAAGCTAGGAAATCGATGTAAGCATTTCGTTCCATGGGATTCTCCCTTTTTTATTTTATATATTCGAGGAAGAAATAAAAGTGCATAGAAAAAGCATTTTCAAGTGCTCTAATACCGCAACTTGAAAATGCTTTTTTTCTTATCCCACTATTAACCAGGCAGCCTGATTAAGGTTTCACTTTATTATTTCTCTTCTACATACGCCCATTTGAAACTATATTCCGGACTAATATTATGTTTCACAATTCCCTTTACAGTTGGCTTCATTACATATGATCTACCATTTTGATATAAAGGTACAAGCGCTACATCATCTTCAAGTAATATTTTCTCAGCCTTTCCTAACTCAGTCCAACGTTTTTTTGCATCCGCCATCCATTCTGTCTTACTTTTAGTAATAATGTCATCATATTTTGAATTTGAGTAGCTCATCTGGTTCTGCGAATTTTTTGTTTCAAACATATCAAGATACGTCATCGGATCCGCATAATCTGGATTCCAGCCACCATATGAAAAATCATAATCTTGGTCTGATTCTAATTTTAGTTTTTGCTTAAATGGTTGCAGTTTAATATTTACTGTCACGCCTTTTAAATTCTTTTCAACTTGATCTTTTACATACTCCCCAACTTTTTTCGCATTACCAGTATCATAATTTAACAGTTCAATTGTGACTTGATCTTTTCCAAGTTCTTTTTTCGCTTCTTCCCAAGCTGCCGCTGCCTTTTTGGAGTCTTGTTTTAAACCATTCTTAAACGTTTCTGCAAAATCTTTACCGTCTGGTCCACTCGCTAAACCTTTTGGTACTAAGTAATCCACTGGTTTTGAACCATCATTTAAAATGACATTCGTTAAAGCTTTCTTATCAATAGATAATGCAATTGCTTCACGTAGTTTTTTGCTCTTTAACGGTGTATCTTGCCCACCACGTTTTTGGTTTAGACGTAAGTAAAACGTACTTGTTTCCGAATATGCGCCAAACTCCTCTTTATTATTTCTATATTTATCAACAAATTCACCTGATAAAAGTGCAAAATCAATCGCACCTGTATCATATAAATTAACTCTAGTAGCTGGTTCTTTTACTACACTAAAGTTGATTTCATCTAGTTTTACAGTCTTTTTGTCCCAATACTGATCATTTTTCTTTAATTTCCAGCCTTGCTCATGCTTCCAATCAGTAAGAACGAAAGGCCCGTTATATACTGTTGTATCAGACTCTAAACCGTATTTATTCCCTTTTTCTTTTACGAACTTTTCATTTAATGGATAGTAAGACGCAAATGCCATTAAGTTCAAGAAATACGGTACTGGTCTTTCTAGTTCAACTTCAAGCGTATAATCATCTACCGCTTTTACACCTAATGTAGCAACTTCTGCTTTTCCTTGATTAATTGTTTCTGCATTTTTAATATAGTAAGCAATAAATGCATACTCAGCAGCTGTTTTTGGATCTACTAGACGTTGCCATGCAAATACGAAATCTTTCGCCGTTACTGGATCACCATTTGACCACTTTGCATCTTTACGTAGTTTAAACGTATATTTTTTACCATCCTCACTTTTTGTGCTAGATTCTGCTACAGCTGGGATTGGCTTATTATCTTTATCAAGGCGATATAAACCTTCCATCGTATTCCCTAAAATTTGTGCGCCTAGTGTATCTGTACTTTTTGAAGTATCCATCGTCGGAATTTCATTCGTTTCTGTACGATTCAGCACTTGCTTCGCCGCATATTTAATATCAGATTTCTTCTCTTCTCCACCATTATTAGACGTTGTAGTCGGTTTCTTCTCCCCACCAGATCCAGAAGAGCATGCTGTTAAAGCCATACTCATTGCCAAAACTGGTGCTACAACTGCCGTGAATTTTTTCATCTTTTTCTTCATTCTTGTACCCTCCCCAATTATATGTACGAAACTAACTTTGAGAGATTTTCTATGAACATAATTATTAATACCTTTTCACCAATTAACACGCTATTAATTACCCTCATTTTTGAAGTTTTAATAATTTTATTTTTATAGTAACTATGTATTTTACTATTATTGCTATACGAATTCTCCCCCATCTACTATATGTCAGTACCACATTTCTTATTCTTCTCTATTTAATTGAATATAAAAAGAGCGTGTTAAAAATAACTTATCTATTTTTAAACACGCTCTTTTTTATTATTTACCTTCCGTTACATAAGCCCACTTAAAGCTATATTCTGGACTAATGTTGTGTTTCACAATTCCTTTTACATTCGGTTTCATTACATAGGCTCTACCTGTTTGATATAAAGGAACTAATCCTGCATCTTCTTCAAGGAACAATTTCTCTGCTTTTCCTAACGTTTCCCAACGCTTCTTCGGATCTGACAATAATTCATTACCCGCTTTTTTCACCATATCATCGTATTTTGGATTCGAATAACTCATTTGGTTATACGGGCTCTTCGATTCAAACATATCAATAAATGTCATTGGATCCGAATAATCTGGGCTCCAACCTGCAAATGAAACTTCATAATCTTGTGCAGACTCTAATTTTAATTTTTGTTTGAACGGCTGAATTTTCGTATTAACCGTTACACCTTTTAAGTTTTTCTCAATTTGATCTTTAAAGTAGTCAGCAATTTTTTTCGCAGTTCCATCATCATAGCTTAGTAATTCAATTGTCACTTGATCTTTTCCAAGTTCTTTTTTCGCTGCTTCCCAAGCTGCTGCACCTTTTTTCGGATCATATTTCAGACCATTTTTAAATGTATCTTGGTAATCTTTACCGTCAGGTCCTGTCGCAAGCCCTTTTGGTACTAATTGATCTGTTGCTTTTGAACCGTTATTTAAAATAACGGTTGCTAAACCTTTTTTATCAATTGATAATGCGATTGCTTCACGAAGTTTTTTGCTCTTTAACGGTGTATCTTGTCCGTTACGCTTTTGATTTAAACGTAAGAAGAATGTACTTGCTTCTGAATACTCACCGTACTCTTCTTTGTTCGATTTATATTTATCAACGAATTCTCCTGATAATAGTGTGAAATCAATTGAGCCTGTATCATATAAGTTTACTTTCGTCGCAACTTCTTTTACTACACTATAGTTAATTTCTTCTAATTTTACAGTCTTATTATCCCAATACTTATCATTTTTCTTTAGCTGCCATCCTTGTTCATGTTTCCATGAAGCCATAACGAACGGTCCGTTATACAACGTTGTATCTGCTTCTAAACCGAATTTATCTCCTTTTTCTTTTACGAACTTTTCATTTAAAGGATAGTAAGATGGGAATGCCATTAAGTTCAAGAAATATGGCACTGGTTTTTCTAATTCTACTTCTAGCGTATAATCATCTACCGCTTTTGCTCCTAAATCTGTTAGTGGTTTTTCACCTTTATTAATTGCCTCTGCATTTTTAATATAGTAAGCGATAAACGCGTATTCTGCCGCTGTATTTTTATCAAGTAAACGTTGCCATCCGTATACGAAATCTTTTGCTGTTACAGGGTCACCATTCGACCATTTTGCATCTTTACGTAATTTAAATGTATATTTTTTGCCATCCTCACTTTTCGTACTAGATTCTGCTGCAGCTGGGATTGGCTTATTATCTTTATCTAATCGATATAAACCTTCCATTGTGTTCCCTAAAATTTGAGAACCTAATGTATCAGTAGATTTTGAAACATCCATCGTCGGAATCTCTTGATTCTCTGTACGATTTAATACTTGTTTTGCTGCGTATTTAATTTCAGATTTTTTCTCTTCCCCACCACCACTAGACGTCGTAGTTGTTTTCTTTTCCCCACCAGATCCAGAACACGCTGTCAACGCCATACTCATCGCTAAAACTGGCGCTACAACCGCCGTGAACTTTTTCATCTTTTTCTTCATTTTTGTACCCTCCCCAATTATATGTACGAAACTAATTTTGATAGATTTTCTAATAACCAGTTATCAGAAAATTCTTATTAATTAATATTCTACTAATTTTTCAGGTTTTGTAAAGTTATTTTTAAAATATTCTAAAAATTATTTTTTTGTGATAGTAAATTTTTTTTTACAATTACCACTATACAAATTCTTCCTATTTACTATATAAGTAGCATTCCCCTTGTGCTTATTGGTTTGTTTACAATTTAATCTCATAATAAAAAAGCATTCCAAAAGTAGTCTACTTTCGGAATGCTTTTTTAACTTATTATTTTTCAGTTACATAAGCCCATTTAAAGCTGTACTCCGGACTAATGTTATGTTTAACAACACCTTTTACAGTCGGTTTCATTACATAAGATCTAGCATTTTGATATAATGGTACAAGTGCTACATCTTGCTCAAGTAATAATTTTTCAGCTTTCCCTAGTTCTTCCCAACGTTTCTTCGCGTCACTCATTAACTCTCCACCGGCTTTTTTAACCATTTCATCATATTTCGCATCAGAGTAGCTCATTTGGTTATGAGAGTGTTTAGATTCAAACATATCTAAATATGTCATTGGATCTGCATAGTCTGGGCTCCATCCACCATATGAAATATCATAATCTTGCTCCGATTCTAATTTTAGTTTTTGTTTAAACGGCTGCAGTTTAATGTTTACTGTTACACCTTTTAAGTTTTTCTCAATTTGATCTTTTACATATTCCCCAACTTTTTTCGCATTACCAGTATCATAGTTTAAAAACTCAATTGTAACTTGATCTTTTCCAAGTTCTTTTTTCGCTTCTTCCCATGCAGCAGCTGCTTTTTTTGCATCTGGCTTAATACCATTTTTAAACGTTTCTTGGAAGTCTTTTCCGTCTGGTCCATTTGCTAGCCCTTTAGGTACTAAGTAATCAGCCGGTTTCGATCCATCATTTAAAATAACATTCGCTAAATTCTTTTTATCAATCGATAAAGCAATTGCTTCACGTAATTTTTTGCTCTTTAACGGTGTATCTTGCCCACCACGTTTTTGGTTTAAACGTATGAAAAACGTACTTGGTTCTGAATATGTTCCAAACTCCTCTTTATTATTTCTATATTTGTCAACGAATTCTCCAGTCAATAGAGAGAAATCAATTTGGCCACTATCGTATAAATTCACACGAGTTGCTGGCTCTTTTACAACACTAAAGTTAATCTCATCTAATTTCACAGTCTTTTTATCCCAATATTGATCGTTTTTCTTCAGTTTCCAGCCTTGCTCATGCTTCCAATCAGTAAGAACGAACGGTCCGTTATATACTGTTGTATCAGACTCTAAACCGTATTTATCCCCTTTTTCTTTGACGAACTTTTCATTTAGTGGATAATACGACGGGAATGCTACTAAGTTTAAGAAGTATGGTACTGCTTGTTCTAATTCTACTTCAAGTGTAAGATCATCAACCGCTTTTACACCTAATGTAGAAACTTCTGCTTTCCCCTGACTAATTGCTTCTGCATTTTTAATCGGGAATGCGATAAATGCATATTCAGCAGCTGTTTTTGGATCTAATAGACGTTGCCATGCAAATACGAAATCTTTCGCTGTTACTGGATCACCATTTGACCATTTTGCATCTTTACGTAATTTAAATGTATATTTTTTACCATCCTCACTCTTCGTGCTTGACTCTGCCGCAGCTGGGATTGGTTTATTTTCTTTATCTAATCGGTATAAACCTTCCATTGTGTTCCCTAACATTTGAGAACCTAAAGTATCTGTACTTTTCGAAGTATCCATTGTTGGAATCTCATTCGTTTCTGTTCGATTTAGCACTTGTTTCGCTGCTAATTTTTCTTCTGATTTGCTATCCCCGCCAGAGCTAGAATTTGTGCTTGTCTTCTTATCTCCACCTGATGTAGAACATGCTGTCAATGCCATACTCATTGCTAAAACTGGTGCTACAACTGCTGTTAGTTTTTTCATTTTTTTCTTTTTCACTTTCTGTACCCTCCCTAATTCTTAACGCTCTCATTTAAAAATTTTCTGATAATTCTGTTTTTCTTTATATATTTATCAGAAGATTCTTATTAACTATTATTCTACTAATTTTTCGAGTTTTGTAAAGTGTTATTATTGAAAATTTTTAAAAAATTATTTTTTTACAGTAATATTCATAAAAATTCCATACTCTTTCGAAACACTATATCTCATTGAATTCTATGTATTGATTTAATAGTCTTTATCTCCCTACACTATAAAACACTTGTAAATTATTGTTAATAAATAATGTATATCGTAACAAACCTCTTTTCTACAAAAATAAAAAAGCAGACATTACGCCTGCTTCAATTCTCCTCAATCTGCTTTTCACTTAATCCTAGATGTGTTCTAAGCGTATTACTCAAACTCTGTAGATCTTTTTTATTAGGATTATAATAATATACACGTTGCCCATTTGGACCATTAGGTAAATATAAATCATCTCCGCCTAATTGAATCTTTTCAACTGAACCATTTAAACCGTATTTATAAAAAGATAAAATATCATCCATTACTAAATTTGTTTTAAAATCGCCGTCAACCGCCTCAACTATTTTTTCTAGCTTCGTAATCGAGCCTACACTTTTTAATTTACTTAACATCGCTTCAATAACAAGTTGTTGGCGCTGACCTCTCATTGCATCACTATCAATATGACGCGTTCTTGCCAGTGCAAGTGCTTCTTCCCCTGTTAATTTTTGTAGTCCTTTTTTCAAATGGATTGCGTCAGGTTCATCTTTACTATTTTGCTCCGTAAATTCAACTGGGACATTTACTTCAATCCCATCTAACCCATCAACAATTTTAGTAAATGAATTAAAATTAAACTTCACAAAATAATCAACGGGCACCTGTAGCAACTTTTCTACCGCTTCCACTGAAGCTTGCGGTCCTCCATCTTTACCATTTTTAACGAAACCACTTCCATACGCATGCGTTATTTTATCTTTTTTCTTTTCAACCGGAACATATGTATATGTATCACGTGGTATGCTCGTTAATTTCACTGTCTTATCATCTTTATTAAAAGTAGCTAACAGTAGTGCATCTGTATGAAATGCACCATTATACTCCTTTTGTCGTTCTTGATTTTCATCAATTCCCATAATTAAAAGTGAAACATTGTTTGCAATTGGCTTTACAGTTTCCTCACGTAAATGTGATTTTTCACCACGCGCTAAATTCAAACTAGACTTTTGTACGAGATTAGAAGTTTTCATATATACATAAGTACCATATCCAACTCCGCCAAATAGTAATACCACTAACAATACACTTATTATCATTGTCTTTTTATATTTTCTTTTATTTTTCTTTTCTCTTGAAGAAGAAGTATTCTCCATATCGTTCCCTCCGTTTTCTATTCATCTAAAATATTTTTCAATTTTTCATAATTAGTGCTATCCTTTTGAAATACATTCTCTTTCAGCCCAGTGTTTATTTGTATCCATTCAGTCGTAATCGAATATTGAATCATACCTTCGTGGAAACTAAGGAACTTTAGCATAATCCCCGTATTTTTCTCTACAACCATTTCAAATTTCCCTCTTAAATCTTCAGATGTACTTACAGGCATTTCTATGTTTATTGTCCCTTCTATTTTGTAGCAATCCAGTCCGAGATACTTCGTTTCTTTATAGTTCCAATCTTTATATCGGATTAATAGATCAGCAAATTCTGATTGAATACTATACTTCGCAAATCCTATATATTCATCATCATATCTTTTTTTCTCGCCTGATTTTCTCAATAATCTTTCCGTAGGATTTAATTTTAGTAGTTCATAGTTTCTTTCTTTCGGGCTCCATTTTGTCTCTTTATATGTATACTTCTCATCATCAAATTCTTTTTTCTTTCCCTCGTTATATATAATTGTTCGTTTTTTCGCTAGTCTATCTTCTTTCGAAGAGATACCTCTTTGTTTCTCCGTATCAATCGCATATTTGTATGTTGTAGCAATTCTTGACGAGCTAGAATATTCCTCAAATTGCCCTGAAATATTTTTAAAATGATCAATAGAATCCAGCATTTTTTCATGAATCTTTTCTTTATCTGGATAATTTACATTTGATTTTATTTCTTCTTCATTTTCATAATCAGAAAACGCCTTTTTCTTTACGTATTCAAATACTCCGCCGTTTTGAGCAAAAATTTGATCAGAAAACTCCGACATAGAAACAATTGAAAGTGTTAGAACAGCAGCACTTATAACCATCATATAAACTCTGTAACCTTTCTTTTTTACAGGAAGATTATGTAGTGTACGATTAATCTTTTCATTTAACTCTGGTGGCATTATAACATTCTCATCTTTTATTCTCTTTTTTAATTTCTCATCAAATAATTTTTCATTATCCATCTTGTACACCCCCTATTCCATCTTTAATCGTTTTTGCAGTTGTTCCCTCGCACGTGACAATCTCGATTTCACTGTTCCTTTTGGAATTTCTAAAAGCTTTGCTATACTCTCTTGATTCATATCTTCATAATAATAAAGAACCGTAACAGCTCTTAATTCTTCATGTAATGATTGAATCGCATTACACAAATCTATATCTTCATACTGATCACACGCACTCATATTGTAATCATTCTCTTCTGTCACAATTACCTTTTTATACGCTCTAATAATGTTGTTACACTCATTCATTAAAATTCGAATTAACCAAGTTTGAAAAAACTCTTCTTTTTTTAATTTTTTTATATTTTCATAGGCTTTTAAAATTGTTGCCTGTATCGCATCCTCTATATTTGTCTCATCACGTAACATAGCCTTTGCAATACGATACATCTTCATTTTTTCTGTATGTATAAGCACCATAAAAGCTTCATGATCACCTTTTTTCGCTAAAGAAACATCCGTTTCTTCTTTTACAATCATTTTATATAAAGGGATTACTTTCACAATTGCTCCTCCTGTTTCATCCTCACTTCAAATTTAACTTTACATGTATTAGACGGATGAGCCTAGAAAAAGGTTCATTTTTTTGAATATTTTCATAAAAAAAGGTAAACATTTTTCATGTTTACCTTTACTCAGATATAATTCTAAGGAAATATCCATCTGGATCGACAACTTTAAATCCCCGCATCTCCCACGGATAAGTTTGAATTTCTTCTTGTATTGTGCATCGCTTCTCTTTACAACGTTCATATACTTCTTCAATCCGATTGACAACAATAATTAGTTCAAAGCCATTCCCCTTCATTTCTTTTCGATTGTAAAAATAGTGATTTTCACTCAATGTTGAATCAGTAGCTAGTAATAGAGAAAACTGATCGTGATTAAAGCGTGCTGCATGCATACTTCTTTTATACAACTGTAAACCAATTACTTCTTCATAAAACAATAATGACTTCTCAACATCATTTACATATAGCTGAACCCGGAACAAATAATTCATTCGTTTCCTCCTCATCAAAAAAAGCCCACTTTCTCAGTGGACTTTCTACTTTACAACGGTAAATCCCTTTTCCTAAACACTACAATTGCTGCTATAAAAATACAAAAGGCTCCAGCAGTTAAACTTATACTCACTGGCCATATATTATACGTTCCCTCAGCAATTTCTTTCGGACGAAATAACGTAAATAATGATATATTTCTCATCCACTCTAACTTATCGCTTAATTTCCCTACCATATCCGTTACGAAAAATAAAATTGTTAAACTTGCTGAGTAGCTAAGTGCCTTTCTTTCGTCATTACATATACAAGAAAAGAAAAATGAATACGCACTAACGACTAAAAATATTAACCCACCGACTATATTTATCTTCAGGAATAATGCTTTATTTAAGTTATTATCTTGTAGAAACCACTCTGCACCTACTATACCCGCTACATACGTAACAGTTACTATGATTAGTAGCCCTAATACGAGAATAGCCGCTTGCGTAATTGCAATTTGCACTCTAGATACAGGTGTTGCTAGCAAGTATGCCATCGCTCCTTTATCTACATGACGAGCAATTAAATGCGTTGCAACTGTTACACAAAAAATTGTTAATATGATAATAAACAATAGACTATAATATTCGCCAGCTAAAAAATCCATTACGTTTTGAATCGGACTTTCCATTCCAACAATTTTTTTCACACTATCAGGCATAGCACTTATTAATTCATTTAACCCTTTCGCTGATACCATTGAAGGGAAGATCCAAATTAATAACCATAAATATAGAGCTGCACCAGTTGCATAACTCAAAATACTTTTTTGTGTTTCTTTCAAACTAGCTAAAAACAATTGCTTATTCATGCTTTATCCCTTCTTCCTTATCGTAATAATGCATAAATAAATGTTCTAAATCCATTGCTCTCGTTTGAAGCGCCGTTACATTATAGTTTGAAAGTGTTTGTAAAACAGTTTGATAGTTTCCTTGCACAATAATCGATGCTTCTCTACCTTTCACCGCTTCAAATTGCAAATTACATTGTGTAAGAGATTCAATTTCTTCTTGCGATGATACGGTTACATCTATTACCTGTCGTCTCAAGCTTTGTAAATCATGAATATTTTCAACCGTTACAAGGCGACCATCTTTAATTATAGCCACTCTGTCACAAGTTCTCTCAATCTCAGTAAAAATGTGCGATGACATAAGAATTGTTTTCCCTCTTTGCTTTTCTTCTAATATTAAATCTATAAATACTTGCTGCATAAGTGGATCGAGCCCTGATGTCGGTTCATCTAAAATTAACACTTCCGGATCATGCATAAAAGCAGCAACAATCCCTACTTTTTGCTTCATTCCTTTAGACATTTTTCGAATCGGTGTTTTCACATCAAATTGTAGACGTTCTATTAATTCATCTCGTCTTTTCGTATCCTTTAGCCCACGCATTCCTTGCATTAACTTTAAAAACCCTAATCCGTTCATTCCTTCAATAAAAGAAATTTCTCCTGGTAGATAGCCAACTTCTCTTTGAATTTTCGCTGCTTCATTCCAACAATCTAATCCAAAAATTGTCGCTTTACCATCTGTCGGTTTTATAAATCCCATTAAATTACGAATTGTTGTGGATTTCCCGGCACCATTTGGTCCTAAGTAACCGAATACTTCCCCTTTTTTTACATCAAATGTAATATGAAACAAACCTTTTCCATTTGAAAACTGTTTTGTGACATTTTGAACTGAAATCATAATTCCACCTCATTTTTTGAAATATTTAATATGTGATATTTCAAAATTATTGTACTCCTCATCTTTCATATTCGCAACAACTTTTTGAAATATTTATATGTCCATATTTCAAAAATATTGTTTTCCATTATTTTTTCTTGTATATTTTAATTGAGGTGATTGCATTGAACGGCTTTGAAAAAGTGAAAGAAAAGAAAAAACGTGCCATTAAAGAGGCAGCCTTCTTATTATTTTCAGAACGTGGATTTAATGAAGTGAAAATAGAGCATATTGCAAAAGAAGCAAACGTTTCTCAAGTTACCATTTATAATCATTTCGGAAGTAAAGAAGCGTTATTTAGAGAACTGATACAAGAATTTATAACATCTGAATTTCAATATTATAAAAAACTTGCAGAAGAAAAATTACCTTTTCATGAGATGATGCAAAAGATGATTGTAAGAAAAATGAATACTGGTGGGTTATTTCAGCCGGATATGTTACTACAAATGATGCAAAGGGATGAAGAGCTCCGAGAGTTTATTTATAGTTATCAAAACGAAAAAATCCTGCCTTGGTATTTAGAAATCCTAGAACAAGCACAGCAAAAAAATGAAATTAACCCTCACCTTACTAAAGAAATGATGTTACTATACATTCAAATGTTCACTAGACTAGGTGATGATTTCGGGGCTCAGCTTCTTGAAGGAGATCGCGAAAAACATATACAAGATATCGTTACGATGTTCTTTTATGGACTGTCCGTCCCAGAAAAATAATGTTTCTAAAGAACAAATACCATCACAAAAAAAACCCTTTGGATATTTAAATCTCAAGGGCTTTTTCATGTCCAAAAAATGATTAAAATTACTATGATTGGTTACTTCAAAGGTAAGTTTTCGTTCCATGATTGAAATATTATTACGCACATTATCAGGTAATACATGTGTGAACTACCCACCACTTAGCATGTCTTACTAGCTTACTTGAAGTGGGGGCTTCTCGGTTTATCGCTACTTTTGATAGCTAACGAATTTGTCTTAGGACAGCCGAGCTAACTCCCTTGTTCCAAAGGTTATTTCTTACGATTTACATCAATGCTAATAACCGCATGGCTTCCTTTTTGATATTGATAGCTGCGTTATAGTCACGACTGATTGTGAGTCCACATGAACACGCATACGTGCGTTCACATAATGGCATTTCTTTTTTGTTTCCACAACGACTACACATCTTTGTAGAAGGAAACCATTTATCTATTTTTACAAGCTGTTTTCCTTGGTCTTGTAACTTATATGCTAAAAATGTCGTGAACATCCTCCAACCGTTATCCGCTACACTCTTAGCAAAGCGAAGTGCTTGTGACATTCCTTGCATATGCAAGTCTTCTATTGCTACAACGTCAAAACTCGTAGCTAATTCTTTAGACTTGTGATGAAGGAAATTTTTACGTTGATTGGCAACTTTTTCATGTAACTTCGCTACACGAATGCGTTGTTTATTCCAACGCGCTGAATCTTTCACTCGTCTTGCTAATACTCGTTGTGCCTTTGCTAACCTGTCTAACATCTGACGATAAAAGCGAGGATAATTGGCTTTCTCATCTTCGCTACTCACGTACAATTCAGCCATTGCGAAGTCTAATCCAACTACACTTTCTACTTCTTTTTGAGCGATTTCTTTTTCATATTCGGTCAAAATAGACACGTAATACTTACCAGTTGGTGTCATCGAAATCGTACATGATTTGATGATATGATTTGGCGGGATCTCTCTATGTTGCTTCAATTTCACCATTTTCAATTTCGGTAATTTGATATAACCATGAAATAACATAATATTTCCGTTTACTCGATTCGTTGTATAAGATTTTCTACTTTTTCTACTTTTGAATGTAGGAAAATCACTTTGACCACTAAAAAAATTCTTATAGGCAGTTTGCAAGTTTAATTGAGCGTTAGCCAATGCTAAGGAATCGACTTCTTTCAACCATTCATACTCCTCTTTGTATTTCGCAGGAGTAGGGAATTTTTGTTTCTTTAGTTCTTCCTTGTTCTCTTTGTATGTTTCGTATATTTCTTTTCGCTCATCCAGCATTTTATTATACACAAAGCGTACACACCCGAAAGTTTTACGAATAAGATGTGCTTGTTCTTCTGTTGGATACAGACGAAATTTGTACGCCTTATTATGCTTTGTCATATCAATTCATCTCACTTTTCGCTTCATTTCCCATAAGCTATGACAGTGATCACACAACCTAAACAATAACATGACTATTATCTACGTTCATTGTTATACCAAACTTTACCTCTTATAAGACTGAGTATATCAGGGGCGAAATAAATAGGAAAATCAAATGTTTGGCTACGCCAAACCGAAATTCCTCTCCCACCTACCGCTAGACTATCGTCTTTCACACGCCCCAGGAAGGAGACTTCTTTCGGATAATGCGTTAAAATATCTTTTATTATTTAAGAAAATAAGCATATCATTTATTCGTTCCGTTTTTTTCATATTTCCCTCCCGAAAGGTGTCATGTATTGAAACCTTTTTAGTCTATATTATAATTATTAACTAATAAAGGAGTTATATATTTATGACATTAGAAATAGCTATTTTTCTTTCAATGAATGGGCAAGCAAAGGAGGCAATTAATTTTTACACACGCAATTTAGAAGCTAAGCAGTTAATGATTGTTACGTATGGAGAACTGGCCAAAAGAGATAGTTCTCTTAAAATTACAAGTGAAAATAAAGATCATATTGCTCACTCTGTTTTACAAATTAGGAATACAAAGCTAATGATAGCAGAAGATACAATGAATCCTACTGAACGTTATAACGTCGGAAATAATATGTCACTTTGCATTCAAAGCGCTAATTTAGAAGAAATACAAAGATTTTATAATAATTTAATTTCCGATAAGAACGTGAAGATACTCTCTCCGCTAGAAAAAAATATATTTAGTGAAGCATATGGGATTATTGAAGATCCTTACGGCATACAAATTCAGTTAATGTATGACAAACGATTAAACTAAATAATTAGTCAGATTCACATATTCCTAATAAAAAAAGACACGAAATTCGTGTCTTTTTTTATTTCACAGTGATGACTCTACCCGTTTCACTACTTTCAATCGCTAATTGAATAAGTCGAATAACTTCTAAGCCTTCTTGTGCTGTTACAGGTGATTTCTCACCATTTACAATACTATCTCTTACACCTTTATAATACATGTCATAACAGCCAACTTCTGTTGGAATACGCTCTAGCTTTTCTTCCGTATGTAAAGTAGCAAAATTCTCTTCAGCGTCTACTCCATAACCGTTATCGCCTGGCTTCATTCCATTTTTTAATTGTTCTTCTTGTGAATCCATACCGTATTTCACGATAGAACCTTTATCACCATGCAGTGTAAAGTGTGGACCTGCTTGCTTTACATGACTGCTACTATGTAAAGTGATACGTTTCACACCGTAGTGAAGTATAACATGGAAGTAATCATCAATCTCTGCGCCTGGTCGTTGTTTAATTACATCTGCACTTATTGCATCTGGTTTCCCAAATAATGATAATGCTTGGTCAATTAAATGCGATCCTAAATCATACAGTATACCTGATCCTGGTAAATTCTTTTCTCTCCAGCGATCACGTACATTCGGGCGAAAACGATCGAAATGTGCTTCATATGCGTATAGATTCCCTACTCTATTTTCTTCTAACAATTTTTTTATCGTTAAGAAATCATTATCAAAACGACGATTATGATATACACTTACTACCACATTATGTTGCTCTGCTAATGAAATAAGCTCTTCTCCTTCTTCAATTGAAACAACAAATGGTTTTTCTACAACAACATGCTTACCGTTTAATATTGCTTCTTTTACATATGGAAAATGAGTTGTATTCGGTGAAGTAATGACCACTAAGTCAATATCAGCTCGCTTCACCAATTCATCAATTGTACTAACGACGGTAGCATTCGGTAATGTTTCTTTTACTACCTCTTCTTTTGAAGATAATACCGCACGAATATCGTATTCTTCTATCGTTTGTAATAATGGGATGTGAAATGTTGTACTAGAAAATCCAAACCCTACAATCCCTACACCTATTTTTTTCATGTTGCCCCTCCATTTATCCTGCTATTTGTGGCGAGTAAGAACCCCACTGATTAAAGTTTCACTTTATGAGAACGATTTCATTCAGTTATTATAACAAGATTATAATTATGTACATAATAATTTGCCTAGAAAAAAGCATCTTGCTATTACTCATAGCAAGATGCTTTTCTATTCTGGTCGTTTTTTCGTCCACGTTTCAATAACTTCACCAGTATCATTAACATCTAGCACTAAACTACCGTTACTATACCGGTCTTTATTTCGATACGCTTTCGGATCAATTTCTTCTACAATGTGTTTCTCTGTCTTCATGTAAACTAGTTCATCGTCTCGAACAATTTCAATACCGACAATGCGGTATGGATTACGTTTTAACTCTTTGAAAATAACAAGTCCCCGCTTCGCCCTCGTTGATTTCTCAATTTCTGATGCTTTTAGACGTTTTACAGCACCGCGCTGCGTTACGAGAATAAGTTGATCTTTGTCACCATTTAACGGTTTACCAGAAGCGACGTAATCATCTTCTTTTAAGTTAATTGCTTTCACACCAGCGGCCCTTACACCGACTGGACTTACTTCATCTTCATGGAAAATAAGTGCATATGCACCATAGGTTGCAAGAACAATATCACTCGTTCCATCTGTTGCAAATATATCTACAACATAATCATCTTTTTTCAAATTCACAGCGACGAACGCTCTTGAATAACGCTGAACTTTATATTGGTTTAATTCTGTTTTCTTAATCATACCATTTCGTGTAACAAATACGATAAATCGTTTTTCTTCTTCAAAGTTCGGTACGACGGTCGCCCAAATAATCATTTCATCCCGCTCGAGTGAAACGAGATTCGCAACGTGTTGACCTAAATCTTTCCAACGAATTTCTGGCATTTCATATACTGGCAGATATATATAGTTTCCTTTATTCGTAAATAAGAGGACTGTCTCTGTCGTATTCGTATCGAATCGCTCCAGTAAGATGTCACCCTCTTTCATACCGAAGTCTTTCCCGTTCGATGCATTATGTGAACGCCAACCTGTTCGTTTCACATATCCTTCTTTCGTTACAGTAACGATGACATCTTCCTGCGGAATCATAACTTCCACATCGATTTTAATTTCCTCAATTTGTTCTTCAATAATAGCACGGCGATCATCACTATATGTTTTCTTTACTCTCTTCAAATCTGTTTTAATAACTTGAAGAAGCCTTTGTTCACTTTGTAAAATTGACTGTAACTCTATAATCTTCTTATTAAGCTCGTCTGCTTCTTGTTCTAGCGCCGTAATATCTGTATTTGTTAAACGATATAGTTGCAACGAAACAATTGCTTCTGACTGCGCTTCTGTAAATCCAAATTTCGTACTTAAATTATCTTTTGCATTACGCTTATCTTTAGAAGCACGGATTGTTTCAATCACTTCATCTAAAATCGATAATGCTTTCTTTAAACCTTCTACAATATGTTGACGATTTTCCGCTTTTCGTAATTCATATTGCGAGCGTCTCGTAACAACTTCTTTCTGATGCCCAATATATGCATCCAAAATCTTAGGTAATGTCATAAGTGTCGGACGACGATTATTTATCGCTACCATATTAAAGTTATATGGAATTTGTAAATCTGTATTCTTATATAAATAATTTAAAATACCTTCAGCATTTACTTCTTTTTTTAACTCTACAACGATGCGAAGACCTGTACGATCTGTCTCATCACGTACTTCAGCAATTCCATCTAGTTTTTTATCTAGACGTAATTCATCCATTTTTTTAACAAGGTTCGCTTTATTTACTTCATACGGAATTTCTGTGATAACGATTTGTTGCTTACCGCCGCGGATCGTTTCAACTTCTGCTTTTCCGCGAATAATAATTTTACCTTTTCCTGTTTCATACGCTTTTTTGATACCATCAATCCCTTGAATAATACCACCTGTCGGGAAATCTGGTCCTTTCATAACTGTTAATAAATCATCAACAGTACTATTCGGCTTATCAATACGCATCATCGTTGCATCAATTACTTCCCCAAGGTGATGCGGAGGAATTTCTGTTGCATAACCAGCTGAAATTCCTGTCGATCCGTTCACTAGTAAGTTCGGGAACATCGCTGGAAGTACAACCGGTTCTTCACTCGTATCATCGAAGTTTGACACGAATTCTACTGTTTCTTTATCAAGATCACGCAATAACTCAGATGCGATTGGTGATAAACGTGCTTCTGTATAACGCATTGCCGCTGCTGGATCGCCATCCACACTACCATTATTACCATGCATTTCAACTAAAACATTACGTACTTTCCAAGTTTGACTTAAACGTACCATCGCCTCATATACAGAGGAATCACCGTGTGGATGGTAGTTACCAATAACATTACCAACTGTTTTAGCTGATTTACGAAATGCTTTATCATGTACATTTCCTTCTACATACATAGAATATAAAATACGTCTTTGTACCGGTTTTAAACCGTCACGCGCATCTGGAAGCGCGCGATCTTGAATAATATATTTACTATAACGTGCAAAGCGGTCACCTAACACGTCTTCAAGCGGGAGGTCATGAAACTTCTCTGCCTGCATGTTATTCCACCTCCGTCTCCATAATCATTTCATTTTCTAAAATGTTTCCTTCTTCTTGCATACCAAATTGTACATTTCGTTCGATCCATTTACGGCGAGGTTCTACTTTATCACCCATCAATGTCGTAACTCGGCGCTCCGCTCTTGATGCATCGTCGATTTTTACACGAATCAACGTACGTGTTTCAGGATTCATCGTCGTTTCCCATAATTGATCGGCATTCATTTCGCCAAGTCCTTTATAGCGCTGCAGCATGTAGCCTTTACCGACCTTTTTTGTTACACCATCTAATTCTTCATCAGACCATGCATACTCAATCACTTCACTCTTACCTTTTCCTTTACTTACTTTGTATAAAGGAGGAAGTGCAATAAATACTTTGCCAGCTTCGATTAGTGGTTTCATATATCTGTAGAAGAACGTTAATAACAATACTTGAATGTGTGCACCATCTGTATCAGCATCGGTCATAATTACAACTTTATCGTAGTTAATATCTTCAACAGCGAATTCATTCCCTACACCACCGCCAATAGCGTAAATGATTGTATTAATCTCTTCATTTTTAAAGATATCAGCAAGTTTTGCTTTTTCTGTATTGATTACTTTACCACGTAACGGTAATACCGCTTGGAAACGTCGGTCTCGACCTTGTTTCGCGGAACCACCCGCAGAGTCACCCTCTACTAGGTACAGTTCATTTTTTTGCGGGTTACGTGATTGTGCTGGTGTTAACTTACCACTTAATGTACCTTCTGATTTCTTTTTCTTTTTACCAGTACGCGCTTCTTCTCTCGCTTTACGAGCAGCCTCACGTGCCTGCGCTGCTTTAACTGCTTTTCTCACAAGAAGTGTAGCAACATCCGGGTTTTCTTCTAAAAAGTAAGCTAAATGCTCAGATACAATTGCATCAATTGAAGAACGAGCTTCACTTGTACCAAGTTTCCCTTTGGTTTGCCCTTCAAACTGAAGTACTTCTTCTGGTACACGTACAGAAACGATAGCCGCTACACCTTCACGAATATCTGTACCTTCTAAGTTTTTATCTTTTTCTTTTAGTAACGATACTTTACGAGCATACTCATTGAACACACGCGTCATTGCTGTTTTAAATCCAGCTTCGTGTGTTCCCCCATCTTTTGTACGTACATTATTTACAAACGAAAGAATGTTTTCTGAATAGCCATCGTTAAACTGGAATGCTAACTCTGCTTCAATTCCGTTTTGTTCACCAGTGAAGTATACAACCGGATGAATCGAATCTTTCTCTTCGTTTAAGTATGAAACGAAAGCTTCAATTCCTGTTTCATAATGAAAGACATCTTCTAAATCATTACGTTCATCTTTTATCGAGATTTTCATTCCTTTTAATAAGAATGCAGATTCACGTAATCTCTCACATAATGTTTCATAATTGTAATTTGTTGTACTGAAAATAGTTGTATCTGGTTTAAAATGTATTGTCGTACCGGACTCTTTCGTCTTCCCGATCTTCTCCAGTGTCGTTGCAGGAATACCACCATTTTCAAAGCGTTGTTCATAAATATTTCCGTCACGTTTAATCGTCACTACTAACCATTCTGACAAGGCATTTACAACTGATGCTCCAACACCGTGTAAACCACCACTTGTTTTATAGCCACCTTGACCAAACTTACCACCGGCATGAAGTACAGTTAAAATGACTTCAGGTGTAGGTTTCCCAAGTTTATGCATTCCCGTAGGCATTCCTCGCCCTTTATCTATAACGCTAATACTATTATCTTTATGTATTACGACAGAAATTTCGTCGCCAAATCCCGCTAACGCTTCATCAACGGAGTTATCTACTATTTCATATACTAAATGATGCAATCCACGGCTATCCGTACTCCCGATATACATACCCGGGCGTTTTCGAACGGCTTCAAGTCCTTCTAGCACTTGAATTGCATCTTCATTGTATTGGAACTGATGCTTCGCCAAACTCCTTGCCCCTTTCCTAATCAAATCAGAACATATGTTTCTATTATAGAATAACGCCTCGACTATAGTTTTGGCAAGTTATCTTATCTCTTTTATATACCATTTTCAATAGAAAAATCCTTGTTTTTTCACAAGGATTCCTCTAGGCTACTATTTCAGAAAAATAATCGTTTGTCAACGAGAAATGGATATGTATGCCAAGATTATACATTCCAAACCTTTATCATGATCCAAATGATCAATATCCAAAATGGGATAACAAGTAACAATCCCCAAAAACAGCCTTTAAAAAATCTCATGATGAACACCTCGTTCATCGGCCCTACTTATTTATAAAGAGGGCTGAATCAATCTTTCTCTCTTTAAAACCTATACTATTTTGTCATCGCATGTTCTACTTTAATGCAACGATCCATTATTACAGTATAGCCTTTTTCTTTTAACAGTTTATATGTATCTTCATCTTGTACTCCTAATTGTGCCCAAAAAACATCTGCATCAATCTCTACAAACTCTTTCGCAACATCCATTAAAAATTCTGAACGGCGGAATACATTTACAATATCAACATGTTCCTTAATATCCTTTAGTGAAGAAACTGCTTTTTCTCCAAGCACCTCATCTACTGTTGGGTTCACTGGAATAATACGATACCCAGCATCTTGCATTGCTTTTGAAACCATATACGATGTACGTTCTGGCTTATCCGATAATCCAACAACTGCAATCGTTTTGCTTTTCTTTAATACTTCACCAATTTCCGTACGAGTTGGGTTTTCAATTGTCATAATTTATCCCTCCTATTCCTTTAGTATAGCCGATAAAGAAAGTCTCTTTCAATATGAAAGAGACTTTCTTTTATTTCAATTATTGATTCTTTGTAGCTGAATTATCTGCTAAAGTAGCAGTTTTTGTCATTTTTTGACCGTTACGATAGAATGTAACTTCTACTTTCTCGCCTACTTTTTTCTTTTCATATAAATATTTACGGAATTGAAGTGAATTTTCTACTTTTTGATCATCTAATGATACTACAATATCATATTGCTCTAAACCTGCTTTTTCTGCAGGTGATATTGGGTAAATTTTACCTAATACAACGCCGTTTGTTACTTCTTTCGGTACTTTCAATTGATTTACTGCATAAGCTTGCACATCTTCTAATGAAACGACACCTACTCCAAGAGCTGGACGTTTCACCACTCCGTCTTTTTCAAGTGATTCAATAACTGGTTTTGCAATATTAATTGGAATAGCAAATCCAATTCCTTCAACTTCTTGTTGTGCAATTTTACTTGAATTAATCCCAATTATTTCACCATTTTGGTTAAACAACGCACCACCACTATTACCTGGGTTAATTGCTGCATCTGTTTGAATAACTTGAGCATTCCAATCTGCACGCTTATCGCCATCGATATCTACTGGAATTTCACGTTCTTTGCTACTAATAATACCTTCCGTTACACTTCCATCAAACCCTAGTGGGTTACCAATTGCAATCGCTTTTTCACCCGCACGAAGTTTACTTGAATCACCTAAAGTGGCAACTTTATTTACATTAGATCCATCAATTTCTACAACCGCTAAATCTAACCAAGGGTCTTTCCCTACAAGTTTTGCATCTACCTTTTTACCATCACTTAGTTTTACAGCAAGTTTATTTGCTCCATCTACTACATGGTTGTTCGTTACAATATACGCTTTATTTCCTGCTTTTTTATAAATAACACCTGATCCTGAGCCAGCTTGTTGCTCTTGGCCTGTCGGTTGCATTGCAAATGGATCAACACTTTGTTGCATATTAATAACACCTACAACAACATCTTTCGCGCCTTCAATCATACCAGGTAAATCAGTTTCATTTTTTGCTTTATTGACAACAGGAACTACAGTACCTTCAACTTTTGAATCCGAACTGAATGATGATACAGCCGCTCCATTATTTTGAGCCCATGGCATATATGGTGCCGCAAAACTAATTGTGACAGCCCCAACTACAGCTCCGACTAAACCTGTGAAAAAATAACCTTTTCTACTACCTGATTTTCTCACTTCTCTCGTTTCACTATGCTCTTCATTTAAATTTGGTCCGTCGTAATATCCCATGTTTACTTCCCCTCTCTGGTGAATTCGTATTTTCAGTATAGTCACGTTTTGTGTCCTTCTTGTGAACTCATCGTGAAATCCAATTAAAAAAATACTCTTTCTTATCTAACATTGTAGACAAGAAAAGTATTTTTTGTACATTCCACCTACAAAAGAGAGTATAAATTTGCTATATCCCAAAGCCCATAGTAATTTAAAGGTTATTCTTCAAATTTGTAACCCACTCGAATAACAGTACCGATATGCTTCGCTTTATCTCCTAGCTTATTTCGTAGTTTTTTAATATGAGTATCCACCGTTCGGTCATCACCGTAGTAATCATATCCCCATAACTGATCTAATAAATGTTGACGTGACAACACAATTCCTTTGTTCTCCATTAAATAAACAAGAAGTTCAAATTCCTTATGTGTCAATATAATTTCTTCTCCATCTACTAAAACGGTTCTAGATAGACGATTCACTTCTATTCCAGCTAAAGACATAGCATTTTCTTCCGCTACTCCTACCACACCATCCGCACGTTTCAATAATGTCTTCGCACGAGCTACTAACACTTTCGGGCTGAAAGGTTTCGTTACATACTCATCTGCACCTAATTCGAACCCTAGTAATGTATCATCCTCATCCGAACGGGCTGTTAGCATAATGATTGGTACTGCTGATTCTTTTCTAATTCGTCTACAAACAGACCATCCATCTATTTCTGGTAACATTATATCTAACATAATTAAATCAATTTCATGCTCTGCAAATAATTCTAACGCTATTTTTCCGTCTTCTGCTTCGATTACTTCAAAGCCTTCATTACGAAAATAATCACTAACGATTTCACGTAATCTTCTTTCATCTTCAACAAGTAATACTGTTTTATTCATATAATCTATCCCGCCTTTTTACTCTTTCAATCGAATAATACGTTGATTGGAGCTTCCGCGAAATGGAAGTGTTAAATCTTTTTTCTCGATTTCAAACCTTCCATCGACTAAAACATCCCCATAATGTAACAACTCTATCATATCATTATTTTGAGAACTCTGTATCTCTTCTAACGTATAACCTGTATACATCCAAAGATTTTTTTTCAAGTCTTTCACAGCTTTTGCTACTTTTTTCACTTCAGCAGCTTGGAAGAATGGATCTCCACCTGAAAATGTTACATCAGTTAATGAATTACTTGCAATCTCGTTCACAATTTCTTCTACTGTCATTTCAGTTCCATTACAAATATTCCACGATTTCGGATTATGGCAACTGAAACAACGATGCGGACAGCCCGCAAAAAACACGACTGTCCGCAACCCTTCTCCATCTACTACACTATCATGAATGATGTTCATCACTTTCATTTATGCTTCACCCGATCCATCTCTTCACTACGTTTTGCACTATTCCACTTCGACATATCTCCTACAAGATAGCCTGTAATACGGCGAATTCTTTCTATATTAGTTTCGTCTTCATTTCCGCAACTTGGGCATTCATTTCCAATAACTCCGTGATAACTGCAGCATTTACAACGGTCAACAGGATGATTAATTGAACCGTATCCAACGCCATGATCTGCCATCGCTCGTACAATTTGTTTTAACGCCTGTTTGTTATGCATAGCTGCTCCGTCTAGTTCAATGTACGTAATATGTCCCCCGTTACATAGAGCATGGAAAGGTCCTTCTAAGCGAATTTTATTTATCGCTTGAATGCTATAGTAAACTGGAATATGGAATGAATTCGTATAATAATTATGGTTCGTTATACCGCTAATCACACCAAATTCTTCTCTATCTTTTTTCACAAACTTCCCTGATAACCCTTCTGCAGGAGTTGCAATTACTGAGAAATTCAGTTCATGTTCTTCCGTTGCTTTATCCATTCTATCTCTCATAAAGGAAATGATTTCATACCCGAGTTTCCATGATTCTTCATCTTCTCCATGATGCTTTCCTGTTAAAGCTACTAAGCACTCCGCAAGACCGATAAAACCAAGACTTAACGTCCCTTGCTTTAAAATGGATGCTACAGAATCTTCAGGCTGTAACTTTTCTCCACCGCGCCATACACCTTGTGAATATAAAAATCGAAAATCTCTCGCTCGCTTCGTACATTGATACTCAAATCTCTCTAATAATTGCTTAATTCCTAAATCTAAGTAATAATTTAATGCTTCAAAAAATGCTTCTTTTGAACCACTAATTAACGCTAATTTCACTAAGTTGATAGAAGTAAATGATAAATTGCCTCTTCCAATCGCTGTTTCTTCTCCATGTATGTTAGACATAACACGGGTACGACATCCCATGTAACATACTTCACTTTCCGGTCGTCCGTCATAATGCACTGCATTAAATGGCGCATCTAAAAATGAAAAGTTAGGGAATAATCGTTCAGCCGTTGTCTCTAACGCTAATTCAAATAAATCATAGTTCGGATCACATTCTTCAAAGTTCACACCTTTTTTCATTTTAAAAATTTGAATTGGAAAAATTGGTGTTTCCCCTTTACCAAGACCAGCTTGTGTCGCTTTTAAAAGTTGTCTAACTAATAACCGTCCCTCTTTTGATGTGTCTGTTCCATAATTAATAGAAATAAACGGTACTTGTCCCCCACCCCTACTGTGCATACTATTTGAATTATGAACGAAAGCTTCACATGCCTGATACGTATCATTTTCTGTTTCTTTCCATGCAAATTCTTCTATTTGTTCTTTCGTAAGCGGATATGACTGTAATCGTTTCTTATGTCTCGCTATTGTTTTTCTCACATATGGAGCTAAATCAATATCAAAGAGTGCAAATGATTGACCACCGTGCTGCATATTTTGATTCGCCTGAAAAATAATAGACGAAAGAGCCAATGCACTTTTAATATCCTGCGGTTGTCTCATATGCCCATGCCCGGTATGAAAACCGGTCGTAAGCATTTGCGCTAACGGAATTTGCGAACAAGTCGTCGTTCCTGTCGCATAAAAATCTAAGTCATGTGGATATAATATATTTTGATTTATCGCTTTTTTCACTTGATCTGACAATAAATTTTCAACTGTATAATATTTCGCACTCTCTGATGCGAACGTTCCCATTACTCCCATCGGAGAGCGGCCATCTACATTTGCATTTTCTTGCATTAAATCTTGCTCACTACCGTGGACAATCGTCTCAAACACTCTCATTAATTCTTCTCCACGTACATTTCGTTGTAACATTTATAACCCTCCACCAATATGTTGTTGTCTTTTGATTAAAATGTTACTACATATAGTCTTGGTGTTTCTGTGAGAAATGTAACATTCCTGTGAAATTTTTTTCACGAAATAATGAATTTTTCATTTACAAAAAAGAAATGTGCTCTTTACAAATGTATGGTACAATATACGGGAAAAACTCTTTTTACCCTTTATCAACACATTTGAATAAAGGAGACTGAACTTATGGTTACTACATATCTTTTATTTATCGTTGCCTACTTACTTGGCTCGATTCCATTCGCACTAGTCGTTGGAAAAATCGGCTACGGAATCGATATTCGTGAGCACGGAAGCGGTAATCTAGGCGGAACAAATACATTCCGCACACTAGGGAAAAAAGCAGGTTTTATCGTTACAATTGCTGACATTTTAAAAGGTACATTAGCAACAAGTCTACCGATTATTTTCGGATTAGATGTTCACCCACTATGGTTCGGATTAGCTGCTGTTCTTGGACATGTATATCCAATTTTCGCAAAATTCCGTGGTGGTAAAGCTGTTGCAACTTCTGCTGGCGTGCTATTATGCTACTCTCCAGTTGTTTTTGCAATATTAGCTGTTGTCTTTTTCAGCCTTTTATTTACAACAAGATACGTATCACTTTCTTCTATGGTAACAGCCGTCGTTGCTGTTATTGCATCCATTGTTAGCGGGGATAAAATCTTCATTATTGCGATGTGTTTATTAGCAGGTATGGTTATTTATAAACACCGTGCAAATATCGGACGAATTATAAATAAAACTGAACCGAAAGCAAACTTTTCAAAAAAGCAAAAATAAGATTGTAACCCACATAACGCAAAAAGAAAACGTGAAGCATATTAATAGCGTCTTTTTGCGTTATTTTTTATACTAAAGAAAAAGCAACATAATTTGGAGGAACTATACATGAATCTTTCCGTAACAAAAGAAGCAGCACAATGGTATAAAAATGAATTAAACTTACAATCGGGTGAAACACTACGCCTTTTCGTACAATACGGCGGTTGCAGTACTGTGCAAAAAGGACTTTCTTTAGGTATTCGTAAAGATGACCCTGCACATCCTGCTGTTCAAACTCAAGAAGAAGGTATTAACTTCTTTATTGAAGGCGATGATGAATGGTTCTTCGATGGACATAATTTATCTGTTACATTTAACGACGGTGATGATTTCCCGCAATTTAATTATGAAAAATAAAAAAGCGTGGCTTCTGCCACGCTTTTTTATTTTTTCTTAATTTCCTCATATTTCGCATACCACTCTGGATATAACTTTTTAAATGATACGGGCCTGAACCCTTCTTTTTTTGCGCAAATATTCGTCGTACTTGCAGTAATACAAAGTTCACCTTCACCGTTATATATTTCATAACCATATACAACGCGAAGCGGACTCACAGTATCAATCCACGTTTTCACAATTGCTTTTTCTCCGTAACGCATCGCTTTACGATATGAAATTTGCAAGTCTAACACAGGAGAAATAATTCCCTCTTTCTCCATTTCAACATATGAAAATCCTAAATCTTGTATAAGTTTCGTGCGACCTAGTTCAAGCCACACCAAATAGTTTGAATGGTAAACAACACCCATTTGATCTGTTTCCGCATAACGGATTTCAACTTCATGTTCTGCTACAAACATATGTATTCGCCTTCTTTCACTTCTGCTACCTTGCATACATTTAATCATAATACAGTGACATCAAAAATAAAATAAAAACAGTGAATCTTTTACTGAAAGGGGCAAGCATATGATTCAAATTGTAACTGTTCGTAGCGGTGATAGCGTATATAGCTTGGCATCAAAGTATGGATCAACACCTGACGAAATAGTAAAGGACAATGGACTAAATCCAGCTGAAACACTCGTTGTAGGTCAGGCACTGATCGTTAATACGAAAGGGAATAATTATTATGTACAGCCTGGTGATAGCCTATATCGAATCTCTCAGACATATAACGTACCTCTCGCTAGTTTAGCTAAAGTTAATAACTTATCTTTAAAATCCATTCTCCATGTTGGACAGCAGTTATATATACCGAAAGGGACAAAACGTGCAGTAGAATCCATCGCTTATTTACAGCCTTCAACAATACCAATAAAAGAAAGTTTGGTTAACGCTACGCGTGCCATTAATCCATTTTTAACATATTTGGCTTACTTCAGTTTCGAGGCAAAAAGAGATGGTACGTTAAAAGAACCAACTGAAACAGCTAAAATCGCTAATATTGCAACGCAAGGCAAAACCATCCCGATGCTCGTTATTACAAATATTGAAAATGGAAATTTCAGTGCCGATCTGACATCAGTTATTTTACGCGATGCATCGATTCAAAACAAATTTATTACTAACATTTTACAAACAGCTGAGAAGTACGGTATGCGAGACATTCATTTTGATTTCGAGAGTGTAGCACCTGAAGATCGCGAAGCGTATAATCGTTTTTTACGAAATGTAAAAACACGCTTACCTAATGGGTACACATTGAGTACAACGCTTGTACCGAAAACAAGTTCAAATCAAAAGGGAAAATTTTTCGAAGCTCACGATTATAAAGCACAAGGGCAAATTGTTGATTTCGTCGTCATTATGACATATGACTGGGGTTGGCAAGGCGGGCCACCGATGGCTATTTCGCCTATCGGTCCTGTAAAAGAAGTACTTCAATACGCGAAATCTCAAATGCCTCCCCAAAAAATTATGATGGGGCAAAACTTATACGGATTCGATTGGAAACTTCCGTTCAAACAAGGCAATCCGCCTGCAAAAGCAATTAGCTCTGTCGCAGCTGTCGCACTAGCTCGTAAATTCAATGTCCCCATCCGCTATGATTTCACAGCTCAAGCTCCTCATTTTAATTATTTTGATGAAAATGGTGTTCAACACGAAGTTTGGTTTGAAGATTCACGGTCTGTTCAAAGCAAATTCAATTTAATGAAAGAACAAGGTATAGGCGGTATTAGTTACTGGAAGATTGGCTTACCATTCCCGCAAAATTGGCGTTTACTCGTTGAAAATTTTACGATTACGAAAAAGGGCTGACATAAGTCAGCCCTTTTTTACTATTAAAAATCCGTCACAAAAAGAAGAATGACAACATTCTCCCTTTTTAACCGTTATCAACAATCGGTTGTTTGCCCGTTTGGTCTTGCATTTGCTTTCCTTTATTGCCACCAGCTTTTTTTGATTGTGTTCCAATATGATTCGGTGCAAAGTCTTTTGAATTCTTTTTCGGATTACCCATTACTATCGCCTCCTTAACACTAGTATCGTACTAGTGTTAAGAATTATTCAGCTTGCTTAAAAAGTTGCATTTCATAACGTTTTTCAATACGCTCTTCAATGCGATCGATTGCATCACGATCACTTAATAATTGTTGTTTATTTTCTTTCACAAGTTCGTCAAATGATTTACGGCGACTTCTTCTCATGCTGTTCACCCTCTCTCCTTCGCATTCTTACTATACATAGTATGAGCAAATGAAAAACGCTTTAATCAGATTTGCAAGAAAATTTTATGTTTTAGTACTCCTAAAAAAACTCCGTGTACAATAAATTGCAACACTCACGAAATCTGGACACATATCAAAACACCTAAGCCATCCGCTGCAATTCACTTAGTACTTTTGACATATTTTCAAAGGGATATTTTCCGTATACATTGTTAAAAAGATAAATTTGATCGATTCGTTACCATTTCATCCATATCTTAATTCAAAAAATATTTTGACTTCCGAGCAAATGTCCCTCGATTACTATTGGCTTTAATTGTAATATCCTTTACCGTATGCAATCCATTCCTTTTTCATATATTAATTTAGTTCATGCATTACGTATTGCTTCGTTAGTACGAGCTATACGTAAATTAGTGTATTCTTTCCCCAATTTTTACCTCATAAATTTTTTTAGACATATTTTTATAAAGTGTTCAAAATACAACAGATCGGCTATTTCTGTTTATTGAACACATGAAATATACAAACTATAATAACAAATATAAATAACCAACACTATGTTGGTTAAAAAATAGGAGGCACTAAAATGAAAAATCAAGTATCAATAGTAGTTGAACATGAATTGAATAACGTAACACCAGAAATGATTGACTGGTGGTGGGATAATATTGATAACTCTGAACGATATAAACTATGGCACCCAGAAGAACATGTTGATTTTAAATGGTTAGTTGATCCTAAAGTACATGGGCATGTAGGAGCCATATCAGCTTCAATTGAATCTGCTGGGGATGGACTGGAATTTCCGCTAAGAATTAGATGGGAAGATCCTAAAGATTGTCCTATAAATAAACATTACAGCCATGTTTTAATGGGTTCATGTTTAGATGATAATGACGATGTAATTTCACAAGTAATACATCAATATGAAAAATCCGAGAACGGTACAGTAATGACTTCTACATTCATTTTCCCGAAAGGATTACCACCATTTATTAATCTAAGTGGTTTATATAAACACAATGTAGAAGAAATGAGTGAGTTCAGTAATTTTTTACCAGAACTGTTCAAAGAAAATTTGTAAGGTAACTAAACAAATTTTCTTTGAATACGTGACTAACTAGAAAACAAATTAGCCCCCATCATTTTAGATATGACTAAAATGATGGGGGCTTTCAATATCAAACCAATCACATTACTTCTCTCAGTAATGTGCTCTGCTCTTCAAATGAAAAACACCTCCGTCAAATTTACATACTTAGTATGCGAATTCAGGAGATATTTTTTCCTGCACCACGATTCGGATTCACTTCAAAATAGCACACAAAGTTTTTATACCCTAACGTTTAAATACTCTTTTAATTTCTCTTCTGCATTCACTTCACTTTCTTTATAATCACGCAGCGATTGCAGTACGAAATCATACTGTTCTAAAATATAACTTTCTAATTTCAAGACATCCTCTAAACTATTAAGCATAATTCTCGTATTACCAACTTCACTTTTTAACGCCGGTTCACAATTTAAACTCGTACATATTTCTTTCACATCATCTTCTAATATCTCTGTTAATACGTATTTCTTTCGCCCTTTTACTTTTACTCTCATAACTGGATAAAAAGCTTTTATATCTAAATAGCTTCCTACATTCATACAACGAATCCATTCGATATCACGTTTATTTCGTACAAGTATCTTTTTTACTGCTTCATATACTGCTGTTTCATCAAGTACTTCCGTATTCGATTTTCTTTTTTCCACTTCTTCAATAGATGAACATTTTTGATAAACAGCTGCACAAGTAATACAATCATCAAATGCATTATGAGAACTTAAACGAATTCCAAGCATTCGCTTTAACGTTTCAAGTTTATGATTAGGCGCGTGCTTCATATATTTCTTTGCTAAAAACACAGTATCAATCACTTTATTTTGAGGTTCCGGTAAACCAAGCATATTTACATTACTTTTCAAAAAACGCATATCAAACGATGCATTATGAGCGACAATTACATTTGTATGTAAAAATGCTAAAAATAAAGGTAATACTTCTTCAATCGTCGGTGCATCTGAAACACGATAATTTGTAATACCTGTTAAACTTGTTATTCGGTCCGGAATTGAACGCTCTGGATTCACATAGGAAACAAATTGATCTACTAGTTCATGATTACGATATTTCACTGCTGCGACTTGAATAATTTTATCATTATAAGGGTTAAATCCTGTTGTTTCAAAATCAATTACAACATAATCTAACGGTAAGGATATATTCCCCACTCCATACACTCCTTTATCTCTAAACGTTTATATTTCTTTTATCATAACATGCTGCTATCACTCCGTGAAAAAGAAAAGGCAGAAATGGTAACTTTCCACCTCTACCTTTTCGCCGTTATTTTAATTTAGCAATCCGTTTCTCCATCTCTTTTTGTGTCATCGGTCCAATAAACTTATCTTGAATGACACCTTTCGTATCTATAAAATACGAAGTTGGAATCGTAATTACTTTATACGCTGTTGTCACATCAATGTTCTTGTCCAATAAAATAGGAAAAGTAATGCCTTTCTCCTTAGCAAAATTGCTTACCTTTTCTACCCCACCACCTTTTTCTGAAGGCGTATAATTTATTGCTAAAATTTCTACGTTCTCTTTATGTTCTTTATAGAAAGCTTCCATATCAGGCATTTCTTGCTGGCAAGGTCCACACCACGTTGCCCAAAAGTTTAAAATTACTTTCTTTCCTTTTAAATCTGATAACTTTATATTCGTTCCATCTAACTTCGTTAATGCAAAGTCTGGTGCACTCTTCCCTATTTCAATACCATTACTTGCAATCATCTCTTTCATAGCAGCTTCACTTTTTTCTTGCTCCCCTTGTACCACCTGATCGTTTTTACCAAACTGTTCATAAGCTGCATATCCCGCTAAACAAAGTAACACTACAATAATCGTAAGTTTCCGCCACATTTTATATCACCCTAACGTGTTTATCTTCTTATAACTTAATCACCCAAATACTATATACCTTATTTTAGCTTATACGGACAAGCTTGGAAATATTCACAATCAAAATAATTAGAATATTCTTATTTGAAGTGTAATTTTTCCCTTTTTATCATATAATTAGAAAAAACAGATGAAGTGTTGTTTATCTTCTTATGGACCCATTCACCTTTTTACTTTCTTATATAACCTTCAACAAAAGGGGGATTGTTTATGAATTCATTCGAAAAAATAACATTATATATTCTTAGTTTTCTTTTATACCCAATCGGTATTATTACATGGATCATTTCACTCTTTAATAAAGATCTTGAAAAAAAGAAAGTAGGGCGTATTTGTCTCTACGTCTCTCTAGTCTCATTCGTCCTTTTCGTAATCCTTGGAATTGCCACTTTCCTTATGACCGCTACTTTTAACGTTGATCTGAATCACTCGGAATCTATCGAGTATCAAATAGATGACGCTGAATAAAGATAAGAGCAATGCTTGCAATATTTCTTACCTTTTTCCCCATCAATATCGGAACCGTTGCACTTAAAAATAAAAACGGAGTTACCCACAATATGAACTCTGTATCTATATGTTGTAGTGCTATGAACGCACCTATAAATTTCGCAATAGCGTGAATATATTCTATTAATATAGAACCATATAATCTGACCCAGTTTGGAATATCAGACACAACTAACGTCTCTAACTCTCCTTGTTTAATCTTCTCACTCTCTTCAAACGGTAATGAGAAAAAATGACGCAATACATCTATACGTTTCCTTTGCAATATTCGTTGACTTGCTTTGGAGCTCACATAATCAAATGAAAGATTGTTTATCCACATCAACAAGCGAATAGCTGCATACAGCTGCTATTACTAATAATTTTTCTTTCTGTAACGGTAACAATATTCTTTCATGATGTTCCCTCCATTTTTATAGTAAAAAGAAAGGGATGAAACCAATTGGTTTCATCCCTTTCCATAAAATAAGGAAGCTAACAGTTGTTAGCTTCCTTATCGTTCATTTCAATTATTTAGTTCGATACTTTTGACTCTTCAATTTTCTCACGAAGAACCATTTGTAGAATACCACCGTGACGGTAGTAGTCAATTTCTACTTCACTATCGAAACGAGCTACTACTTCAAATTGTTTTTCGTTGCCATCTGCATCAGTTGCAACTACTTTTACAAGATCGCGTGGTCTAACTGTTTTGTCAATTTGAATTTCAAATGACTCGTTACCAACAAGACCTAATGTTTCAGCGCTTTCGCCATCTTTAAATTGAAGTGGTAACACGCCCATTAACACTAAGTTACTACGGTGAATACGTTCGAAGCTTTCTGCGATTACTGCTTTAATACCTAATAAGTTTGTACCTTTCGCAGCCCAGTCACGAGAACTTCCCATACCGTAATCTTTACCAGCAATAACTAGAAGGCCTGTGCCATCTTCTTTATATTTCATAGCAGCATCATAGATTGATGTTACTTCACCAGTTGGCCAATATGTTGTGTATCCGCCTTCTGTTCCTGGTGCAATTTGGTTTTTAATACGGATGTTCGCGAATGTACCACGCATCATAACTTCGTGGTTACCACGACGAGAACCGTAAGAGTTAAAGTCAACTGGTTGTACGCCGTTTTCTAATAAGTAGCGTCCAGCTGGTGTATGCTTACCAATTGAACCTGCTGGTGAAATATGGTCTGTCGTTACAGAGTCTCCAAATTTACCAACTATGCGTAAATCTGATAACGTTTCAACTTCACCTGGCTCTTTAGATAATCCTTCAAAGAACGGTGGGTTTTGAATATAAGTTGAATCATTATCCCAAGTATATAAAGCTTCGTTTGAAGTTTGAATTTCATTCCAGCGCTCATTGCTGTTAAATACTTGTGCATATTCTTTCTTGAACAGTTCTGATGTAACAACGTTTTGAACTACATCTTCAATTTCTTTAGCTGATGGCCAAATATCGTTGAAGTAAACAGCATTGCCATTTGCATCTTTACCGATTGCATCATTTTTCAGGTCAATATCAACAGTACCTGCAAGTGCATATGCCACAACAAGTGGTGGTGATGCTAAGTAGTTTGCTTTTACAAGTGGATGAATACGACCTTCAAAGTTACGGTTACCAGATAAAACAGATGTTACTAATAAATCGTTTGCTGCGATTGCTTCTTCTAATTCCTCTGCTAACGGACCAGAGTTACCGATACAAGTCGTACAACCGTAACCAACTGTTTGGAAACCTAATTGATCTAAATATGTTGTTAAACCTGATTTATCTAAGTACTCAGTAACAACTTTAGATCCTGGTGCTAATGATGTTTTTACGTACTCAGGTACTACAAGTCCTTTTTCAATTGCTTTCTTTGCAACTAGACCTGCCCCAATTAATACGTATGGGTTTGATGTATTTGTACAGCTTGTAATTGCAGCGATTGCAATTGCACCTGTCTTCATCGTTACTTCTTTATCTTCTAATGTAACCTTCACTTCTTTATCGAACTCTTGCTCATTAAATCCAAGTCCTTGTGTTCCAACTGGTGCTAAAACAGCTTTGTGGAACGCATCTTTCATATCTGAAAGTGGAATTAAATCTTGTGGGCGTTTCGGTCCAGAAAGGTTAGATTCAATTGTATTTAAATCAATTTCAACAAGATCAGTGTAAATTGGATCTTTGCTGTCTGCTGTATAGAATAAACCATTTGCTTTACAGTATTCTTCAACAATGCGAATTTGCTCTTCATCTCTACCTGTTAAACGTAAGTATTCTAATGAAATATCGTCAATTGGGAAGAATCCACAAGTTGCACCGTATTCTGGTGCCATGTTTGAAATTGTTGCACGGTCAGCTAAAGGCATGCTCTTTAGTCCATTACCGAAGAACTCAACGAATTTACCAACTACACCTTTTTGACGTAATACTTGTGTTACTTTTAATGCAACATCAGTTGCTGTAGTACCACTTGGAAGTGTACCAGTTAATTTCACACCGATTACTTCAGGTACTGGGAAGTATGAAGGCTGTCCAAGCATTCCTGCTTCTGCTTCAATACCACCAACGCCCCATCCAAGAACGCCGATACCGTTAATCATCGTTGTATGTGAGTCTGTTCCAACTAATGAATCTGGGTATGCAACTAAGTCACCTTCAGCATTTTTCACAGCATGAACAACTGGTGCTAAATATTCAAGGTTTACTTGGTGTACAATACCTGTAGCTGGTGGCACTGCGCGATAGTTATCAAATGATTTTTGTGCCCAGCTTAAAAATTTATAACGTTCTTCATTACGTTTAAACTCTAAGTCCATGTTGAATGCAAGCGCGTCTGCCGTACCCGCTCTATCAACCTGTACAGAGTGGTCAATTACAAGGTCTACAGTAATTTCTGGATTAATTTTATCAGGATCCCCGCCCATATCTGCCATTGCTTTACGAAGCGAAGCCAAATCTACAACGGCTGGAACACCAGTGAAATCTTGTAAAATTACACGAGATGGTTTAAATGGAACATCGATATCTTGCACATCTTTCGTTCCCCATTTCGCTAAATTTGTAACATGCTCTTCTGTGATTACACGTCCGTCTACTTGACGAAGTACTGATTCAAGTAAAACTTTCACAGAATATGGTAATTGTGATACGTTGCCAACCCCTGCATTTTCAAGCGCTTTCAAATCATAATAATGATACGTTTTTTCATCTACTTCAAAAGTTGCACGTGATTGAAATGGATTATGTTTGACCATTATGTTTCCCCCCTGTTAAACGTGACTAAGTTGTCTGAATATAAAATGTAGACAAACTTTTCAATACCTTACGATAATATCTTATTACAACTTTCTAAATAAGTAAATAATAAGAAACTTATAGATTATCATAAGTTTTCTTTATGTTTCTAAATTTGAATAGTGTTCACGGTCCTTATGAATACTATTACCATAAAGTAAAGTGCTCTATTAGTGCTTTACTTACAGTTCATACATACTATGAACTGCTCATCATTCAACATACAAAAAATGTTATAGAGGTGAAATAAAATGGGTAAAAGAAAAGCAAATCATACTATTTCAGGAATGAATGCGGCATCTGCACAAGGACAAGGAACTGGTTACAATGAAGAATTTGCAAATGAACCTTTAACTCCAGCAGAGCGACAAAATAATAAAAAACGTAAAAAGAACCAGTAACGAAAAATCCCAAAAGGCATATTTTCCTTTTGGGATTTTTTCTAATGTTTATAACGTAGTAATTCCGAAACCGTTACAAATCGATAGCCTTGTTTTTTCAGCTCAGGTAAAATTTTTGCTAGCGCTGCTACTGTTTGACTACGATCATTTCCTCCATCATGTAATAATACGATATCTCCACTTTTAGCATTTTTCACTACATGATTTACAATGGATTCAACCCCTGGATTCGCCCAATCACGTGGATCTTGATGCCACGACCATAGAACAGTTTGATAACCTGCTTCTTTCGCTGTTTTAAATACAGCATCGTTAATATATCCGCCAGGAGGACGGAATAGTAAAGGTTCTTTCACCCATTTTTTAAAAAATTTCTTTCCATCTAAAATATCATTTTCTAATTTTTCATCTGATGAATTACTCGCATACAAATGGTTCATCGTATGATTTCCAATTTCATGTCCCTCTTTTAACACTTGTTTCACTAAATATGGATTACGCTGAACTCGAAATCCAATCATAAAAAAAGTCGCTTCTGCTTTATATTGACGTAATAAATGTAAAATTTGTGTTGTATAAGTCGGATCTGGTCCATCATCAAATGTAATGGCAATAATCTTTTCATTATTAGGTACTTCCCATGTTACATAACCAGTTGGTTCTAGCTCTTTTCTGAGCAACATTTTCGCTTCCACTTTTTCCACTTGAAATATATGTACTGCGCATAATAAAGAAAAAACCACTAAAAAAATTTTCTGTTTTAGCATAATGTTCATTAAAGTAGGAGGTTGTCGAATACACAACAACCTCATTTACTTTTCTAATTGATCTACATTTCGCATAATGTTTTGGAGATTATTTTCGTATTGCTCAAGTTGTGGACGTTGTGTTTCTGAAGCTACTTCTAACGCATTTTGAATCTGTTCATACGCTTCCTGAACCTCTTGGCGTAATTCTTTTAGATCATGACCGTAGTTTGGATCATTTTTTACAATGTTGTTAAATGCATGTTCTGCTTGTGTAACTCCTTGCTGCGCTGCTTGAAAAGCTTGTTGTTTATCTTTATGATATGGCATTATATAATCCCCTTTCCATAATAGTTAGTCCCATTTATCTTTACCTTTTTTTCTAAAAACATTCTCGTATAAATTTGCAAACTTCTCTCATTCTAAAGAGAAAGAGGAGGTGTCACATACAATGGGAAAAAACAATCGTGAAGCGAAAGAAAAAAAGGGACAACCTGAACCATTAAGCGGATCGCATAAAGTAAAAAACCGTAACCATTCACGCCAAAAAAATCATGCACATCATGATATGTAAAACAAAAGGTTCACACTAGCTACCTTTGTCACATACAATGTTTATATTTTTCCATTTATTCTTCACCCCCACTTCATTCATGCATAACATAGTATGAATTGAGATTTTACGGAGGGTGTCTTACATGGGCAAGAAAAAGAAGGATTGTCTTTTTCATGTTGATGGTTTCGAAGAATGGATGGATCAATTTTGTTCTGATTCTTGCAGTAACTTTAGTTTCCCAAATCAAATTCATATTGACCTTTGCGAAACTGAACAAGAGTACATTTTGGAAACAGATGTACCAAATGTATCCGAACAAAATGTAGTCATTAAAAAGATGGAGACAGGCCTAAACATTTGCATACTTCATAAAAATATTTCTTTGCAGCGGATCATTCCTTTACCCGCTACTATTATTTATAAGAAGATGCTAGCCTGCTTAGAGAATGGATATTTAGCCATTCATATTTCCAAAAATGAAGTTACTAATAAACATGAAGAAAAAGTTCTTTTTCAAAGTGAGCAGTAAAATAAAGTAAAACTGTAATCAATGGGAGTTTTACTGTCCGCAAATAGCGGGATAAAGTGAAACTTTAATCAGTGGGGGCTTCATCCCCACTGATTATTAGCCTTCACCAATCGGGCTTTTACGGGCAGTTGATCCCCCACCTAACTTCTTTGCTTTCGCTGAATTTTTAGGTGGGGATTCTTATCGCCCGTTAATGCGGGATAAATACAAAAATAAGCCCCAGTCATCTGCTGGGGCTTATTTTATTTCGCATGTAATTCTAAATTACAATTTTTATCATATCTTTTTTTCAATAAACCTTTTGTAACTAAAAGTACAGGAAATGCTACAGTTGAAATTATAGCTAGCGCTGAAAATACTACAAACCCATTTTGATACCCGTAGTAATCGAGAAGCACTCCCCCAAGCCATGGACCAATTACTGCTCCAATTCCTGAAAATCCCATTGCTCCAAAATATGTGCCTTTCAAATGCGAAACAGCTATATCATCAATAAATACATCCGTCATGGAAAACATTAAAACTTCTCCAACTGTAAAAATAATTGTGCAGACAGCAGCACCTAGCGTAGATTCTACTATTCCAAATCCAAACACCCCCCCGCTCACAAATAAAGTTCCAACCATAATTGATGTTAACGGTGTATACTTTTTACATATTTGAATAACAGGGTATTGAATTACGACTACAACAATCGCATTTAAAGCTAACATGTACGAAAACAATTTCACTCCATCCTGAAATATATGTGAATTTGCAAAATATTGAGACACTGTTGTCGTTAAGTGTGAAAAGCCACAATTACTCAAAATAATACCGACTAAAGCAACTAAAAATACGACATCCTTTCGCAATATACGAACTGCATTTAACATTGTGACGGGCTTTTCTGTATTTACTTTCTTTTTTTCAATTGGATACTTCTTAAATTGGAATGCTAATATAGCTGTATATAGAATATATACTCCAGCTGCTACTAAAAAAGGAATTGTAGATTTTACACTTCCAATCTGTAACCCGACAAGTGGGCCAATCGCTACTCCAACATTTATTGCACCGTAACGCAAATTATATACGAGTAAACGATACTCTGGTTTCGTTAAATCTGATAATAATGCTCTTGACGTCGGCTCAAAAAAGGACCTACATAATCCATTCAAAGCATTTAATAAAAAGAAACTTAAAACATGATTTGCAAATGAAAAACCTATAAATACAAACACCCAAACGATCATGGACCATATTATAATCATGTTTCGGCCGAATCGATCCGATAAATTTCCTCCGATAAAACTAGCAAACACTCCAACAAGTGCACTCGTTCCGATAATAGCACCCGTCATTCCAGCTGATACACCTTTAACAGTCGTTAAATAAATTGCTAAAAAAGGAATACTCATTGACGTAGCAAACCTTGCGAATAAAGTCCCTATTATAATTGTCATTCCTAACGGATGAATATTGTGCAACTTCCCCTTCATCTTCAAACCTTCTCTCCCAATTCTTACATAAAAAAAGAAAGCAAAGGATCTGCTTTCTTTTCCCTTTTTATACTTGAGCTGTTGATACCCGGGCTGTTCTCGTTATGTCCATATCTATGCCATATGTAAACTGTAATTCTTTACAAACATCTTTAATTAAAATTGCAACATTATACTTCTCATTAAATTGTAAAACGATATTTTCTACTTCTTCATATGTATACTTATATTCCCCTGTAATGACACTTTTTAGATCAAAGCATTCATTTATACAAAGTTGCACAAGCAGCTGGTCATATTTCTCTATTACATCTTCTTTCTTCCACAGTACTTCTTTTACATATAACCGATCAAACTTCACACTTTCTCGATTACAATCCGTTAAAATCCGGGTCATTTCATTTAATTCTCGATACAATTCAGAAATATTTTTGCTTAAACTAAGAAGTTTATCTACGCCGTTTTCATATAACATATTCATTCCACCCCCGCATTTTCTTTTTCTTATTATAGCAAGAAAATTCTAAAAATAGTTTCTTTCTTCTGAAATATTAGGAAACTAATTTCAATTGCTTTACAATGAAACTAGTGAACACGAAAGGGGAAAGAAAATTGGAGCAAAAATTATATTACACTGACGCTTATAAGCAAGACTTTACTACAAAAGTTATAAAACAAGATTATGATAAAGACGGGAACTTATACGTTGTTTTAAACGAAACGGCATTTTATCCGACAGGTGGCGGACAACCATATGATACTGGCACATTAAATAACATCGATGTAATCAATGTAGAAGAGATAGATGGAGAAATTCGCCACTTCATTGTAGAACAATTACATACAGAAGAAGTAGAAGGTACAATCAATTGGGAGCGCCGGTTTGATCACATGCAGCAACATGCCGCTCAGCACATTTTATCTGCTGCGTTTTGGGACCATTTTAACATACCTACGATTGGATTCCATCTTGGTAAAGAAACGGTAACAATTGATTTAGAAACTGCTAACCTTTCTACGGAAACTGTTGAGAAGGCCTTACAAATTGCTAATCAAATTGTTTTTGAAAACCACCCGATACGTACCCAGTGGATGAGCTTAGAAGAAGCAAAAACATTACCCCTTCGTAAAGAACCGACGTTAACAGAAAATATACGTGTTGTTATTATCGAAAATTACGACTACAACGGCTGTGGCGGAACACATCCGAAACGTACAGGTGAAGTAGGTCCTATTCAAGTATTAGGATGGGAGCGCAATAAAGGTGGCATACGATTAACGTTTATAGCTGGCTGGCGCACACTAAAACTTATGGGGCAACAGCAACAAATTATGAAAGATGTTTCTAAACAATTAAACAGTAGCGAAACTGATATTCCAGCTAAAGTTTCACAACTTTTAACTTCTCAAAAAGAAAATGAAAAAACAATACAAACAATGAATGAAAAATTATTATTTGCAGAGACAAATGAACTACTCCAACACCCTGTAGAAATACATGCTGGCATACTTATTTCTAAAGTATTTATAAATCGTTCTATGCAAGAAATCGCAAAGCTTTCTGCTATTATTACAGAACAACAAGAACATGCCATTACATATTTCGTTATTGAAAACGAGGACAAATTACAATGTATTCTTGCTTGTGGAAAAACAGTCACGCTCGATATGAATGCTCTTTTAAAAGATGCACTTCCTGCAATTGAAGGAAAAGGTGGTGGAAATAAAAAGAGTGCGCGCGGCGGCGGAAAAGCGGTTATGACCGGAGAAGAGTTTTTAAACCAACTTGTTTCTTCTTTACAGTCAGCGGTGTGAAATATTTTTGCGAAGGATAGCTAATAGCTATCCTTTATCTATACTTACAGGCCTATATTTTGTTTCAATCCTTGATAACTCCCTGCATTTGCAAACCCTTCATTTACCAGTTTCATAAAAGTTTCCGAAAAACCATAATGACTTAATTCGTTAATCGGTACCATTTGCACATCATGAATCGGATTATGATCGAACTCGTTAGAAGGTAGCGTAATTTCACCTTCAATCCTTTCAAGCAGAAACGTAATATGTAATAAAGATGGACTAGCATCTGGTTTATCACAAACATAGAGTAGCTTCTTAATTTTAACTTCTAATCCTGTTTCTTCTCTCATTTCTCGAATCATCGCTTCTTCTAACATTTCACCATTCTCTACCCTTCCTCCAGGTAAAGACCAATCGCGATTAGCAACTTTTTGCTTTACTAGCAATACCTTTTCATCTTCAATTAAAATTCCCGTAACACGAACTTGCATTACATTTTCCATATGTAATCTCCTCTTCCTGTTATATTCACAAATTAATCCTTCCACAAAAAGAACATATGTTTTATAATTAAAGAAAATTATGGAAGAAAGAAGTTGTTACATTCATGCGTCCAACTTTAACAAAATCTATATCACTTGAAGATTTCCAAAACTATTATTGGTTAAAAGCAGAACTCCAAACATTTTGTCGTGAGCATGGTTTACCAGCTAGTGGCTCTAAAATGGAAATAACCGAGCGTATCTCACATTATTTAACTACTGGTAAAATATTAAAATACAGCTCTGGTCAAAATATGAGTAAAGCTTCCCTCTCTTATAAAGAACTTTCCCTTCAAACGCTTATTACTAAAAATCACCGCTGTAGCGAAGATGTTCGTGCTTTTTTCAAAGACAAAATTGGAGCAAACTTCCGCTTTACAGTAGCTCTTCAAAAGTTTTTTAAAGAGAATGTTGGAAAAACATATGAAGACGCGATAACGTTTTGGTATGAAGAAAACGAACGAAAAAAAGATCCTACTTATAAAACAACTATTAGCGCGCAGTTTGAATACAATCGTTTCACTCGCGACTTTTTCGAAGATCCAAATAATAAAGGAAAATCAAAAGCTGATGCTATCGCTGCTTGGAATGAAATAAAAGCAAAACCTGGTAGTAATGCTTATGTTCCTCAGAAAGTAGAAAACTAGTAGCACTACTATCAAGACCTAAATCTAAAAAACTTTAAAAGATAATTAAATATTGAATAAGAATTATTTGTTATTCAAGTATGTAATCACCGATATTAAGCATTTATCTCTTATTTTGAATTTACATTTGCATAAATAGGCAATTGAGAAATAGATCTCAATTGCCTATTCAATTATTTAACTATCTCTTTTTCTTTCAGGAATAAAACTAGACAGGAAAATGGCAACAATTAATGCCAGACTGAAGTTTTCAGTAGTATCAACCTCTAAACCATTTTTCCATTGATATATAAAGGATATCAATAATATAAGTATAGCAATTCCACCCGTATATCTTACTATTTTTCGCTTAGTTCCCGTTTCGTTTCTTTTCATATGTATCCCTCTTTCTTATTTATTAAGTAAGGTCTGCTGCATTGTATCTTCAGTGCCATCAATTTTTTTGTTCATCTCATTTGAATTTGCTTAAATACTGTCTTTTTCATCCATTCTTTTTGTGATGTATGTTTCCGCTATGAGTGTTTATAAACATGATATGGCAATACTTCACGTTCATTTGAAAGGATTTTAAAATATTGATTATAACCTTTACTCTAATTCAAATGATAATTTATATTGTCTATCATATTTGTAGATCATTTTTTCTCTTGCATCAGAATAACTCCCTCCTTGCTATTTGAATTTCTGTACTTAAAATATACATGTTCATTTATGTTAATAACAATTAGTAAAATTCCATTAAATTTTTAGCGAATTATCAATTGTTTTAAACTTGATATTTTACTTATTTTGAAATATAGGAAAGTTTTACTCCCCTAACTAGATATTTGACGAAAGTAATGTACTTGAATGGGAGCGTTATAAACATAGTAGTTTTACTGGTGTTAATTCCCTATTAGATCAATACATAAGAAAGCCCACTTAAGCGTAGCTTAAGTGGGGAGTTGACTGGATATTTTCAAGTACTTTGCTGACATTTTATAGGCACGATTATCATAAAAATAGTTTCCTAGTTCAGTAGCGAGTTCACGAACTAAAGGGTATTGCTTTTTTTCTAGGCCCATTTCAATAGCTTTTTGCATATTTTTCTCATATCCATGATTATCGCCCCTTAATTTGGATATTTTCCCCTTCAGTCCATATATCTCAACATATGCGTGTGGCATATCAGAAATTGATAACATTTCTAATGCATCATCCATCAGTTTATTAACAATTTTCCAGTCTTTAGATTCTATATAAATTTCTATTAAGTTTCTTACTGCGTATATTTTTTGAGCTTGATCTGGATAGAGATTGCTAGTCTGTAAACTTTTTTCATAGTATTTAATAGAATTGGTGTAATCTTTTAATCCTTGATATATTTTCCCATAATTATATGCAATTAAAGGTAAATACATAGGATTAGCACTAACCTCTGCTTTAATTTCTGCTTGTTTTAAAGATTCAAGAGCTTTCTCGGGTAGATTATCTTTTTGATATTGTAGTGCAATGATTATAAGAATGTTTATTACTTGATTTTCTACATTTAATTTTTCATACAATCTGTAGGCTTTTTTAGCATACAAACGACTAATCGTTTGATCTTTATAAAGACTTTGATTTGTTAGACTTAGATTATAATATATATCAGCGTGTAGCATAGTTTCATCTAGACCAAGTAAACTCTCTGTCTGCATATAAATTTCATTTGCAGTCATATAGTCTTGTTTATTAGAAAAATAATAACCTCGAGCCATTAAATAATATATAAAGTCTTGAGTATAAAGGGAGGCTACTTGATTTGGAAGTACTTGCGAAGCCTCATTTACAATCGTTGCTACATGTAATAAGTTATTATTTCGAGAATGGTAGTATATTAAAACACCATAGGCCTTTAATAATAAGAGAATAGAGTCTGTATCGCGAACATATAACTCTAAAAATGATAAGTCTTTAGAGTTTATAATATTATCATTTTTATACCTATTACATATTTCAAGAATCTTAGCTTCAATATCCTCATAATCTGCACCTACAAGAAAGTTGTAATCAATATCTAGATTTTTAGCGATTTTTTTTAAAACAGAATTTGAAGGTTTAATTTGTCCATTTTCAATTCTACTTAAATAAGTTATAGAACATACCCCTGATACTACTTCCCCTTGCGTGAATTCTTTATGTATACGTATTTGTCGAATCCGTTCACCAATGTTCATATTCCCATTCCTTTCTTCAAATAAACTGGTTTGATTATTTTAGAGCAATATAATAAGAATAACGCCTATATTACCTATCATAATATGTGTATAGTTTTATGTTCAGAGAGAGAAATGTTATTAATACTTATCTGGATGCATTTGAAATTTGTATGCTCAATTTACTAATATCAGCTTTTCCACCTTCCACCCATATTACTACATTATACCAATAATCTGAGGCTCAAGCTTACAAATTCAACCTCAGGTAACCCCAAAATATAGAATAATATTTGTTTGTTTTTTAGTTACTAATAGAGGATATTAACTCATATATTGAACTAATTATCCTCTATTAATCATAGTACAGTTAATACCTCACTAGTCTTCTACTTTCTCAAATAATAAAGCAAGCCCTATTCCGCCCCCAATTCCTAACGTCACAATTCCGTATTTCATATGTTCTCTTTGTGCCTGATAAAACAAACGTGTTACAAGCATAGCACCAGATGCACCGTACGGATGACCGAGCGCAATTGCTCCACCATTGACATTCAATTTTTCATATGGAATTTGTAACTCCTTTGCACAAGCAACAACTTTTGAAGCGAACGCTTCATTTATTTCAAAGTAATCGATGTCCTCTACTTTCATATTCATTTCGTTTAATAATTTGTTCACCGCAAATATCGGACCAGTCCCCGGAAGATTTGGATCCACTCCAACTACAGCACTACGAACGAAACGAAGTACAGGTTTGTATCCTAATTTTCGGGCTTGCCCCTCTTCCATTACAAGAACGGCACATGCTCCATCATTTACACCGCACGAATTACCTGCCGTTACTGTACCATTTTGTAAAAATGCCGGCTTAGTTCTTTTAATCATTCTTTCATACTTCATTTCTAGTTTTATAGCCTCGTCAAAAGATCCATTAAAAGAAAGTATTTCATCTTGTATATATCTATTTTCTAATGCTTGCAGTGTCCGTTTATAACTAAGACAAGCGTATTCGTCTTGCATTTCTCGCGTTATATTATAACGCTCTGCAACATATTCAGCCGCCACTCCCATATTAGGATCTCCAATTGTTTCTGGTGAAAATCGCGCTCTATTTTGAAAAGGTGATGTACTTGTACTCTCTACTCCTCCTGCAATATAACAATTACCTGCCCCGCCTTGAATGAAATGACATGCGGTGCGAATCGCTTCCAAACCCGCACCACATTGCCGATCAATCGTTACACCAGGAATATGATAGCCAAGTCCTGCCGCTAAAGCAGATAATCTTGCAACATTCCCTCCTGGCCCCACAATATTCCCTAATATGACATCGTCTATTTCTCTCTCAATTCCTTTACTTAAAAATGTAAGAAGCGGCGTTACTAATTGCTGAACTTCATAATCTTTCAACATCCCATTCTTCTTACCAATAGGTGTCCTTTTTGCTTCTACAATAACCGCTCTATTCATATATCTTCTCCCGGTTTTCAATCATATTTTTTGCTGCAATACGAGCGATTTTCCCGCTATCTGTATACGGTAGTTCATCTACAAAATGCCATTCTTTCGGTATTTTAAAAGAGGATAATCGTTGTAAGCAAAAACTTTTTAATTGTTGCCTCGTAGCACTTCCTTTTACGATGGCGACAGGTTTTTCACCCCAGTAACTATCTTTCACACCAATTACAACTATTTCATCAACAGCTGGGTGTTCATGTAATACACTTTCTATTTCTTCTGGAAAAATATTAATTCCTCCAAATAAAATCATATTCTTCTCTCTACCGACAATATAAATAAAGCCTTCTTCATCTTCATAACCTACATCTCGTACTGTCATCCAGCCTTCTTCAGTCAACTCTGGAACTAAAACCTTATCCAATATGTATCCCATAAAAAACTGATCACTATTCACATAAACAGTTCCAATCTCGCCTTTTTGTACCTCTTCTCCTGCTTCATTACATATTCGAACTTGCACATTGTGACAAGGTTTCCCTACTGAATTTGGCCTTCTATCACTCTCTTCATCAACAAGTGCTGTTACAAAACTTAGTTCCGATGCACCGTAAAATTCATATTTTCGTGCATAAGGAAATATACTCTTTATTTTTTCTTTCGCTTCAGCTTCCCATTTCGCTCCTGACGAAATAATTTTCATTTCATTTTCTATTACTCTGTTTTCTTTATATAAAGATTCTAGCATTGTCGGAACTGTATACATGACCGAGATATGTTCCGTTTCTAACTTATCCAACACTTGATCTGGAATAAACTTTCTCATAACGTGCACCGTTTGCCCTACATATAATGCACTTATTGCGCCATATAAGAAAAGAGAATGAACGAGCGTCCCAGCTATTAAAATAGAATCTTCTTTTTTCATATGAAAGTCCTTTATATTGCAATCAAAACTATGAACCCACGATTGTTGTGCACGTAAAAATGCTTTCGCCTTCCCAGTCGATCCTGATGTAAATCCCATATAGAACGGAGCATGTTGCACATTTTCTATAGGATAATATGTAGGCAGGTAGTTCTCTATCCTACTTTTCCACTCATCAATTTCTATTACTCTTTCTTCATCCGGTAAATCATTTACCTTATATCGCTCTATCACAATCATATCCGGATTACTGATTGCAATTCTTTCTTTGAGCTCATCCTGTTTCCACTTTATATCTAATGGCACACAAACCCATCCGGCCATAGCAGCACCAGCAAATAGTTGTAAAAATTCTATACTATTCTCTAATACAATTGCTATCGTTTTATTCTTCGATTCTTTTTCATTCAACCAGTTTGCTACTTTACACACTGACTCAAACCATTCTTTATATGTTAAAATTCGATCATTTTCCTTTATCGCTATTTTATTTGATTGTATAGAGAGATGTTTTTTATATTCTTTTGTAATTCCCATATAAGTTGTCCTTTCTCTACAAAATAATAAAAAGAAACACGCAATGAACGTGTTTCTTCTCTTTCTTATCCTGCATTTGTATATTTCCCACTCTTTAGAGCAGGCGTAATAATATGTTTCAATGAACGATGTAATTTCGTTACAAGAATCGCTGCTATAATCGCTTTTATGCAATCACCTGGTAAAAATACCGCACTTACTTTCATCGTCTGCCATATAGAAACATCCATAAAGAAAGCTTGTACAATAATACCAAATACATAAACTACGAAAATACCACCAATTATATTAATACATAATACCTTTATTATAGAAACTTCACGTAAACGCTCAATTAAATAACCAATGACAAACGCTCCAACGATATAACCGAGTAAATATCCTGCACTTGGCCCAACAAATACGCCTGGACCACCGCGTCCACCAGCAAGTAATGGTGCTCCGACTCCAACTATAAGTAAGAAAATAAGTTGACTTAACGCACCAAGACGTGATCCTAACAATCCACCAGCAAGCATAACACCGAGTGATTGTAATGTAATCGGAACTGGTGTAATAGCAAGAGCAATTGGAGGTATTAACCCTAACACTCCCATAATAGAACTAAATAAAGCGACGAAAACTAAGTTTTTTGTATTCATATTTGCTTCTCCTATTTGTAAACTTAAAATGATTTTTAGATAACATATTATAGGAGTTATATTATCTTTCTATTTAGTCTTTGTCAACTTATTTTAAATATAGGTTTACAAATATTTTTTCAATTATTTCTCTTTATGCAAATGCTCAAGTTCTTTCCGAAGCGCCTGTTTTAAAAACTTCCCAACAGATGTTTTCGGTATTTCTTCCATAAATACAATATCGTCTGGTAACCACCACTTCGCAAACTGTGGTTTTAAAAACTCATATATTTCTTCTTTTGTTACTGTACTATTTTTCTTTTGAACGACGCAGGCAATTGGTCGCTCTTGCCACTGCGGATGAGGAACGGCAACGACAGCTGCTTCAAATATAGCATCATGCGCCATTAACGCATTTTCAAGATCCACGGAAGAAATCCATTCTCCACCGCTTTTAATAACATCTTTCGTGCGGTCAACGATTTTCACGCAGCCTTCCTCATCAACTGTAACAACATCACCAGTATATAACCAACCTTCTCGGAATCCTTCGACAGTACGATCATCGTTATAATAGCTTTCAGCGATCCAAGGTGCTCGTAAACATAACTCTCCCATCTCAGTACCATCCCACTTCACTTCACCGTTTGTACCGACTACTTTCATCTCTACACCAGGGACAAGATATCCTTGTTTTGAGCGGATTTCTAATTGCTCTTCATATGATAATTCTGTTTCATAACTTTTTAAACGTGCAAGTGTTACGAGTGGGCTTGTTTCAGTCATACCATATGCATGTACGAAAGGAACATTATATTTTTGCTCAAATGCTTTAATAACGCTTTTCGGTGCAGCAGCACCACCGCATAATATTCTCGTTATACTAGATAGATCGTAACTATTATTTTCTAATTCTTGTAATACACCGAGCCAAATTGTCGGCACACCTGCTGCTATCGTTACTTTTTCAGCTTGAATCATCTCTAATAAAATTTTTGGAGTAAACATTGGTCCTGGCAGAACTTGTTTAGTTCCAAACCAAGTAGCTGCAAAAGGAAGCCCCCAAGCGTTCACATGGAACATCGGTACAATTGCCATCGCCGCATCACTTTCCGATAAAGCAGCTGTATCCGCTAAACCGAGTGCCATACAATGCAATACAGTACTACGATGCGTATATACAACACCTTTTGGGTTTCCTGTAGTCGCTGACGTATAACACATACCAGCAGGTGTATTTTCATCAATATCTTTTACAAATTGGAAAGTTGGATCGCCTTCTTCTAATAGCTTTTCATAATGATATACAGGTTCTAGCGTAGTATTTGGAAGTTCATCTTTATCAGTCATAATAATGTAGGCTTGTACAGTTGATAATTGTGATTGAATATTTTCAACGAGTGGTACGAGATCTTCATCTATAAGTAGAATGCGATCTTCTGCGTGCTGAATAATGTATGAAATATGTTGAGGGGATAAACGAATATTAATTGTGTGCAAAACAGAAGCAATACCAGGAATAGCAAAATATGCTTCCACATGTCGATGATGATTCCACGCTAACGTTCCTATACGCTCGCCTTCTTTAATTCCTAATTTTTTTAACGCACTAGAAAGCCTTCTCGTCCTTTCACCTAACTGCTTATACGTTAACGTCGTAACTGTATCATGTGTCCGTGAAACAATTTCTTTCTTTGAAAACAGTTTTTCTGCTCTTTCCATCATAGAACTAATTGTTAGCGGTACATTCATCATCATATTGGTTATATCCCCCTTTAAAGCGTTTTCATTTTTTTGTTTATTATAACAGACTTCCACAAACAATTACGACACTTTTCTGTATTTTCTGAATTATTTCTTCGGAAATAATTCAGAAAATACTAAGAGAAAATATATTAAAATTCCTTCTTACGATATATAAATACTGAAATGAAATAAGAAAAGATATATATGATAACGCCAAATATTGTATATAGAATTGAAACGTATACAGATGAATTTAAATTTGATATTGGAAATTGTTCTATTAGATATCCAATTACACTTTGTAATCCAAAATAAGTAGCAAGTCCCCCACATGCGCCTCCAATTGTAATAGCATCAGATTTTTCTGCTCCAAAAACATAGAGAAGCGGATAAGCTATTGCTCCGGCATTAAGAATGATGAATGTCCCTAAAGAAACACTCTTAAATATACCATCCTCAATTGGTGTATCTGAAACTAAACCATGTACATAAAATATGCCATACGATAATAAAGTACCAATAATTACAACTAAAAAATAGAAAAGATAGTGACTTTGTACAATATTATTTCTAGTAACCGGTAAAGTAAGTACATATTTTTCATACCCCGACTTACTCTCATATTTAATAACTTCAAGTGCAGGAATCGCAGCAAATAAGATAATGAACGTAGCAATTAAACGGTACATTGAAGCATTACCAAAATAAAAAACAAATCCCGCTCCTAATATCGCTATTCCCATGAACATAAAGAAAGTTCGATACACTAGATAATAGTTTGTCAATAATAAACCTTTCATTTATTTTTCACTCCTCGTTAATAAAACACTTATTTCTTCTATTGAAATGGTTCTATGAGCAATCCCATTTGGTAGTTTATGCACATCTGATACAAGTACATTGAAATAAGAGCCATTATTCCTTTTCACCACAACTATATCTTTGTTGATTAAAGTTAGTTGTTCCTCATTAACATATACAATGGCATAATTGTCCAAAACCTTATCCTTTTCTTCATTCAATAAAATTTCTTCATCTTTTATCACGATAAGGTGGCTAGCGATTTTTTCTACATCACTCATAATATGAGAAGAAAGTAATATACCACCATTACTTTTATTCACAAAACTTTTTAATTCCTCTAACACCTCCTCCCTAGATGAAGGATCAAGACCTCCCGTCGCTTCATCTAGAATTAATAATTTGGCATTATGCGACAATGCAACAGCTATAGATAGTTTCATCGACATTCCACGGGAAAACCTACCTACTTTTTCATTAGTAGGTAAAGAGAAAGAATGAACTAATCGGTAAAAATTTTCTCTATCCCAAGATTCAAACATGTTTTCAAAAACCTTATTTAGTTGTTTTATTGTAAGATGAGCCGGGACATTCATAGCATCAAATACGACTCCAATCTTCCCCTTATTCTTGGCATCTTTATTTATATTTTCTTCACCAAATATTTTTACTGTACCGCTATCTTTAGAAATTAATTCTAGTACTGTTTTAAATGTTGTTGATTTACCTGCCCCATTGTCACCAATGAATCCAACAATTGCCCCTGATGGCACATTGAATGTAACATCTTTTAAAACAACTTTGCTTCCAAATGATTTACTTAAATTTTTAATTTCTAGAATGTTTGACATCATTTCACTCCCATCTTAACTTTTAATAAAATAGATTTTCTCCTATTAAAAATTATCCACTTTATCTCTCACTTTCTTTTTTAGTTTAAAAATAATACGATTACTATATTCCTTATTTTCTACTAAAATCCGATACATCTCCCACACTCCTACAACACGAACAAAAAGATAGACTCCAATCGCAATAAGTACAACACAGTACGGATAATACTGCACTAATTCTCCTGAAGTGATATGCTTTTTCTCAAATAAAAATGGTATCGCTCCTGCAGTTATAAAACAAAATCCAACAATCATTACTGCAGCATACTTCTTCTTAATTACTTCATATCTTTTTGTCAATTCTTTTAGAAAGTTTTGATCAAATAGTAGTTCTTCCTTTTTCAATACATTGTATCGACTCTCTTCTATCGTTACAGGTACCATCATCGCTCCAATTCCAAGAACAGCAATGATAATGACAAGGAATGTCGACATTGTTGCATTTTCTTTAAATAATAAATACGGTATTGTAGACAAAATAAGCAAACTAAATCCTAACGCAATATATTTAGAAATTTTTTGCCCATACACTATATACCCTTCTGCCATTTCCTGACTTACGTAATAGCCCTCCACATTTTCATTACTTTGCCCAGCAGTTTCTTTTAATAAATAGTCGAGTGATACTTCAAATACATTTCCAATCATTATTAACTTTTCAGTTTCAGGAAATCCTTGACCGTTTTCCCATTTACTAACTGCTTGCCTTGTTGTGTTTAATTTTTCAGCTAACGCTTCTTGAGAAAGGCCCTTTTCCTTTCTTAATTTAAAAAGCTTTTCACCAAATCCCATATGTGTGTCCCCCTTTGTTTTCTTAACTAAATTGTATGTAAACATTACCCTTATCTCTATCTTCCTGCGGTTGCACTTTGTCAACTTATGGTTGCGATTGTGTTATATAGCCGTTTTCTATACGATTTAGCTAGTTTTCTTCTATGATTATGGCGTTAATAAAATACCCTCTCCCAATAACCAATTATAACAATTAAAGGTAATTACTGTTATAAAAAAAAAAAAAACAAAAACCCCCTTATTCATTTAAAGGAGTTTTCGCTATGAAGTATTCCAATAAGGGTTAATTTGTCTTCCCCATATTGATTCACAATTTCTTCTATACATTTTTGTATGTCGTGCAACGATTAATAAGCATCCCACACAGTATATGTTTTCATCTCTTTATATAAGGACATAATCATATATATATATGTAAAATATTACTCCTCTAACTTCCCTAATAAAAACACTTCTCCATAATCATAACGGCTTCTGCTTAAACTTTTCATAATGTCGTACTTTTAATAAAAGGATATTCCCGCAATCTGTACAAATATAAGCATCTACTGGTGAAGATGTAAACATCGTCTCCTTTTTCCGTATTTGTGCATAACCGACAAACTCACCTTCTCCTATGTTATGAGAACCACAATTAGAGCATGTCTGCACGTCTTTCTGTTTCATGAGAGCACCACCTTTAATCTGTTTCCACTCCCTTCGACAGTTCACTTCCATTTCCCTTCCAAAAAACCTCTTATTCTCTTACATTTCAACAGGAATTTCAGAACAAACATCGTATATGTACTATGAAATATATTTATTGACGGAGGAATAGTATGAGTACAATTATGACACTCAATACAGCTCAAGAAATTGAAAACGCAGAAATACATATGCTCTCTTCTAGACTAAAAGCACTACAAGCGCTAGCTGAAAATTCAATGCAAGTACAAATGAAAAAGTTCGGGAGTGCCACTGCCTTTTCATCAAAAATAATTGCTGGTCCTGCTTTTAACACAGTAAAAGGCGTTACCTTTACAAATACAGATGAGATAGATGAAATCATCTCTTATTATCAATCGCTACAAATCCCTTGTCGTTTTGAAATTACACCCGCTCAAGGTACAGCTGAATTATTTCAATACTTATCTCAAAAAGGATTTTACCAATCCAGCTTCCATACCGCTTTATACAGTATACCGAGAGAAGATTCGCCCCTTCTTCCTTCTCATATTTCAGTACGCCACCTGAAAGAAAATGAGTTTGATACGTTTGCCGACATATATGTACGTGGATTTAACATGCCACCCTTTACAAAAGATGGCGTGCGCCAAAATAACGAAATTCTCTACAATAAACCCGGCTGGCATTTTTTCATAGCCGAAGTTCAAAACACTCCCGCTAGTATAGGAGTTCTCTATATAAATAACGGTGTTGCTTCATTAGCTGCTTCTGCTACTTTGCCAGAATTTCAGCGTAAAGGCTGTCATACTGCCTTAATTCAAAAACGAATAGAAAAAGCCCTAGCGAAAAACTGTCATTTAATAGTCGGACAAGCAAGGTTCGGTAGCGGCAGTCAAAATAATATGGAACGTGCCCATATGAAAATTGCTTATACAAAATCAATATGGACTGCAAAAGACATATAATTAACATTCTTTCTCCTTCCATTACAATCTTATACATTCTATGACAATTCCTTTTCTATCCTATTAATCATTTGAATATTCAAACTAGATTTGTTACGCTATTACTAGATACATCATTCAACTTGCAACATGAAAAGAGAATTCTAATCAAACTACAAGGAGGAGAAATGTATGAGTAAGCATGAACACGGTTTAAAAGAAAAAGTAGAAGGTGCTATTGATAAAGTAAAAGGTGAAGTGAAAGAAGTTGTCGGGAAAGTAACTGACAATAAAAAATTACAAGCTGAAGGAAAATGGGATAAAGTGAAAGGCACTGCTAAAGATACGGTTGGTAATGTAAAAGAGAAAGTACATGAATATAAAGAGCATAAAGAGAATAAATAAAAAAGAACTAGGATGTATGGTTGTGCAAGTAGTAAGTTACTAGATTTGAGAAAAGAGAGTTTGTATTTTATATTTGCCTATAAAATCATTTTAAAACGACAAAAAGATGCCTCAAGGCATCTTTTTGTCTATAAACAACTATTTTACATCCTACTTTGTGAAATTTGGTTTTAGGTCACCTGTATACGGTTCATGCTCAACAAAGATTTTTATATCTTTTCCATTCGCATCTTTCCCGATTCTTGTGTACGTAAATTTCTCTTTATTTAACTCTGTAAGTTCAAGGACCGCACCATATTTATTATTTCCTAACGAAACGTGAGCCCTTATTTTATTACCATGTACAACATCAAAGAAACCATAGTCTCCACGGCTTTCTCCTGTATTCATATTGAAAAACTCATATTTATTTGTATTTTTATCATATTTTGCTAGACTGATTAAGTTTGAGTTGTATTTTGTTACATTATTACCCTGTTCGTCTAATACCACCGTTCCGTTCCATAGTGTACTAGATAAAATTTCATCTCCATCAACGTCTGTAACTATTTTCCCTGTCGAGCTTTCTAAATTTTTATCAGGTTGCGTGAAAGAAAGTTCTTTTTCATGGTAAGGAACATGTTCAACAAACACTTCTACATCGTTCCCTTTTGCATCTTTCCCCATTCTTTTATATGTAAATTTCTCCTTGTCTAATTGCGTTAATTCAACAACTGCCTGATAATTTTGCGTTTCAGAAATTAACACTCTTTTCTTTCCATCATTCGTTATAAAAAAGGTACCGCTATCATTACGACTTTCCCCTGTACTTGCATTAAAAAATTCATACCTTGCAGTTTTAGCATCATATTTTGCAAGCCCGATGAAATTTTGATTTTCTTTCGTTACATCATTATGATCTTTGTCATAGACTTTTGTCCCTTTCCAATTTGTTTCACCAAGTATGCTAGCTAGTAGTTGCCCTTTCGTTTGTTGAGTTTCTTGTATTGCATTGTATAAAAATTGTGCGTACTGTTCACGCGTCACATCCATACTTGGAGCAAATTTCCCTCCTCCTACTCCTTTTGTAATATTATTTGTTTGAACAGCACTAATTGCATTTCTTGCCCATGAGTTCGTTGAAATGTCATTAAAAGTATGATCACTCTTTGCCTTTAAATGAAAAGCATTTGTAAGAACTTGTGCCATTTCTGCACGTGTTAAGGATGCCTTCGGTCTAAAGTTCCCATGCTCGTCACCCGTAAAAACACCCATTTCTGTTAAAGACAAAATTTCCTTTATATAGCTTGTCGACTCTTCGCTTACGTCCCCATATGAGTTCTCATAATTTTTGTTTTCTGCCATATTAAAATAACGATACATTAATGCTGCAACTTGTTCGCGTGTTACGTTATCTCCAAAACCAAACCTTCCATCATCATAGCCAAAAATAATTTTCTCACCTGCTAATTGATGAATCGCCTCATATGCCCAGTGCCCCTTTGGAACATCTTTGAATACACCAGTATGATTCGCTTGTGGTGTAACCTCTTCTGCTTTCACCTCTCCATTTTTTTCACTTAATAGACTTCCACCTAAAACTGCTGATATGATACATGTTTTTAAAATTATTTTATTCATAACTTCCCAATCCCTTCCTTCATTTAACAAAGAATTACACCACTTATCTTCCAAAAGAAGATTCTATGTGAGCAATTCATGTTTTAAATTTTGATTACAGCTAATTAGTTACACCTCCAAAGTTCTTTTTCGTAGTATCCATAGCTGTTATATATAGGAATTATAAATAGCAATTATAAATTGCCCATAAATAAATTATTAAAAAAAGATAAAATTAAGATAATATATTTTTAATCTCAATCTAAAAAAACGTTATTCTTTCTCATCTAGCTTGTTAAGAAAGAATAACGTTTTTAGTTCTAGGGTTCTTTTTGACAAAAAAAGAGAAACTTTATTTTATATGCCCATAAACAACTTCACGGCCTTTTCCAAACAGAACATCGGAAAAAGCCGTGGCATAATACTTATTTTATAATTGACGGAATACGGCCAAAATGGCTCTTTTTACTTCCCTTCACTCTTCTCTAACACATACAAATCTTCTTCAATATTAGATAGTTTCTCTGTTACAAGCTTTCTAGCATCTCCAATTGCTTGATTGTATGCAAATGGTCCTACTAATTTTATCATTTCTTCTATTAATCGCTCTGCTTGAAAACGTCCAATTTCATCTAAATCTTCTTCAACGAAAAATTGCTGAATTTGTGCTACAAGCTCTTCTTTTTTATCATTTGGTATTTTTATATTCATCATCATTTCTTACTCCTCTATATTTAAGATAGTACGTTTCTTAACTCTACCATAGAAAAGCGATTGCCAGGACAACTTTTTGTAACTCCTTCTAGCTCCCTATGACCGAGTATATTTTCTTTCTTTATAGCAAACTGCTTCATAAACATTTTACATAAAGAATACAATGCATTCATTTGTGTAGAAGTTGGATCATATTTATCAAAATTACCCGTCATACATATTCCAATTGTATCTCTATTATTATCTTTCGCATGTGCTCCAATATGTAAACCTCGCCCTTCGACTACAGTTCCATCTTCTTCAATAAAATAATTATAACCGATCCCACTCCACCCTCTTACTTTTTGATGAAATTCATGTGTTTTATACACATCCCATCCCTCTTCAGATGTGTGGTGGATAATCAGTTTATTTACTTTCTCTAAAGGAATTAATTCATCTTGAAATGTTAAATTAACACATTTGATTTCCATTTGAACGTCCTCCCTTAAAAATCAATGATCATAATTGTTTTATCATCTGGTCTTATTCTCTTTTCCCCTTCTAGCTCTTCAATAATTGCTACATATTCATTTATACTATTCTTTCTTATATATGCAACAGTTTGTTCGAGTGGCCAATCTGGGTGGAATAATCCGTCTGAACAAATAAAAATCCCACTCACTTCATCTATATGCAATTCACCATGTTGTAAATAATGTATCGCTTCTTTCATTCCATTTGCAACAGAATACCCGTCCTGCATATTTGCAAGATAACGATTATATTTTAACTGTTCTTGCACATCTTGAAAAACATGTTCTTCTGGTACAGATAACCCTTTTTTACGATCCTCTTCTCTCTTCTTTTTTGCTCGTTTACTAATTCCTTCAACCGTGTCTTTCGTTAATACTTGCATCGTTCCATTTTGAAGTATTGCGACAATCATACAGTCCCCTAACTGTGCGTATTCAATTTTCTCACCATCTATTTGAACGGCCGCAATACATGTACACCACAAATGCTCTTTCTTTCTCGTATCTACTTCATACTCTACCATTTTGCTTTGCAATGCTTCATTTGCTTTTGCAACGGCAACTTGCAAACTATGATTTTCACGTAATGAAGCAAAATAACTTGCAAATAAATGCGAAGCGATGTATGCTCCATTATGTCCCTTTTCATCACGAAACGGGACGAGCGGTGTTGCACCATCACATACACCATACATCTTTTTTTCTTCATTACAAAAATAAGAATCCTCACATTCTTGCTTCAACGGGCTTTTCTGTTGATACGTTTTTATCCTCATATCTGTATCCCCTTTCAAATGATAAAATACTCGAATTCTTTTGATTAATCTAATTTTCCGAAATAAACTGTTTTTACCCAAAACTTTCAATATCATATATAATCTTGAAATAATATGAATTTTTTAGTGAAGGACGGGAAAGAGATGGTCAGATTTCTTGGTGTTATTATCGGTTCTATTATTATTGCGATTGCATTCAATCTTTTCCTTATCCCCCACAAAATATTAAGTAGTGGAATTGGCGGAATTGCTATTATTTTAGGGATTGTAACTCCTGTAAACACAGGTATTATTAACTTTGTATTAAACTTACCTATCCTTATTTTAGGATACATAGGCCTTGGAAAAAAAGTAATTTTTAACACTGTTATCTCTGTTATTGTATTATCTGTTGCATTATACTACGTTCCAGTAAAAGTCGTAGCAACAGACCCACTTTTATCATCTATCTTTGGTGGTGTCATTGCCGGAGCTGGTATCGGTCTTGTTTTTAACTGTAATGGATCAACTGGTGGATTTGATATTATCGGTATGCTATTGTCTCGAAAAAGAGACATTAAACTTGGTGGATTCCTTATTATTTTAAATGCAGTCGTTGTAATAATTGCAGGATTCTTCTTCACTTGGGATGTTGCTCTTACAAGCTTACTTTCAATTTATGTAACTGGTAAAGTGATCGATGCTATTCATACGAAACATCGAAAGGTTACACTTATGATTGTAACAAATGAAGCAGAAAAAATGAAAAAACAACTTCTTTCAACTGTTGTACGTGGAATTACATTACTTGATGGCGAAGGTGCTTATTCCAGCGAAAAAAAACGTGTACTTATGACGGTCGTTTCTCGTGAAGAATTGGCAAGTATGAAATTAACAATTTCTGAAATTGACCCTCATGCATTCGTTAACATTACCGAAACTGTTGAAGTATTAGGGTTGTTTAGAAAAGGTTAAAAAACTAGGTGGATTTCCACCTAGTTTTTATTTTCCATAAATTCAATTCGATTTCCGAACGGATCTGACACATAAAATCTAATTACATCTGGCCGTGCATAATCATCTATTACTTCAATACCTTTCTTTATTAACTCTTGTTTAAATTCATCAATTTTTAAAACATAAAAAGCCGGATGCGCTTTTTTAGCTGGATTGAAGTTTTGCTCAACTCCGATATGAATCTCTTGATTTCCACACTTAAACCAACATCCACCACGCTTCTTTAGTTCCTCTGGTTTCGGTATTTCCTCCATACCAATTTTATTACTATAAAACTCTCGTGCTTCTTCTTCACACCCTACAGGCGCAGCTACTTGTACATGATCGATACCCTGAATATAATTTCTCATTTTCTCTCCCCCTCTTCTACCCTAATATTATAAGGAAAACCTTCTCCTGTAACTTACAAATGATTTATAAAACAATATAAGCTTCCCTTATTACCACCCTATACGCACTTTTACAAAATAAAGAAAACAAAATTTATTATATAACTTCCATTTTTTATAGAAATACACATTACATCTATATTATAGTTATGAATAGACAAATCTTTTTAGATGCTATTTGTACGGAGGAACTATTATGAGTCGTAAAAAATATTCATCAACTCAAAGAAAACGTCATCCGAACATTTCTAGACGTTTTCGAAACCATATACAAGATCGTTCATTAACAGAAATGTACGCATCTCTGTTCGAACACAATCCTGATAGTATTATTTCATTAAATTTAGAGGGAGTTATTCTACATATAAATCCTTCTGCCGAAAGAATATTAGGTTACACTTCTTTAGAATTAGAACAGAAAAATATTACCTCTATTTTAGAAGCTCATATTTCTGAACAAGTATTACACAATATAAAGAATACTGAAGCAGATAATCAACAAGAGTATATCTTATCTATTTATCATAAAAGTGGATTCTTATTAGACGTCGTGACAAAACTAGTTCCTATTTTTGTCCAAAATCGTCTAACTGGCGTATATACTATTATGAAGCCTCTTGAAAAATCAGAAAGAATTGAGAATATGCTAAAAGAAAGTGAGAAGAGGTTACGTACATTAGTGAACTCCATGCCTGCGTTTGTTATATTTAAGGATCATGAGGGGCGCTGGCTTGAGGCAAATGACTACGCACTTTCTTGTTTCAATTTCCATCATGTACCTTACCATGGGAAAAAAGATAGTGAACTCATTCAATATAACGAAGCGTACCGAGAGGCTTTTTTACATTGTGAAGAAGTCGACGAACTAGCATGGCAACAAAGACAAATTCTTCATGGTGAGGAATTTATTATTCATAGAGATGATTTCGATCTAATCTTAAGTATATCGAAAGTTCCACTTTATCATCCTGACGGCTCCCGTAAAGGTCTTATCGTAATGGGAAGAGACGTTACCGAGCTAAAAGAAACGGAAAAGTTATTACGAAAATCAGAAAAGCTTGCCGTAGTCGGACAACTGACAGCTGGAATTGCCCATGAAATTCGAAATCCACTGACTTCTCTAAAAGGTTTTCTAACATTGCTACTCCCTGAAATAAATGAGGAGCATAAATGGTATATCGATGTTATGTTAAGTGAGATTTCACAAATGGAATCTATCACAAGTCAATTTATGGCGATGTCTAAACCACAAGTATTATCTATCCAAACTTGTAACATACAAAATTTAATTGAAGAGGTAGTTACATTTATTTTACCAACTGCTATTATGCATAGTGTTCATATCATTATGGATCATTTTGATTACAAACATGATATTCAATGTGATGGTAACCAATTAAAACAAGTTTTTATAAATATATTAAAAAATGCTATAGAAGCGATGCCAAATGGCGGAAATATTTACATCCAAACAAAACCATTGGATGATGCCTTTATTTTAATACGAATTATCGATGAAGGTTGTGGTATCCCAGAAGATCGTATCTCTCGTCTAGGCGAACCATTTTACAGTTTAAAAGAAAAGGGAACAGGACTAGGATTAATGATGTGTTACAAAATAATTGAGGAACATCATGGTAAATTACACATTTCAAGCGAATTAAATAAAGGTACGATCGTTGACATTCAATTACCGCTTTCTTCATCTCATCTTGCAATTCAGCCGTAAATAAAAAAAGAAGCATCTGCTAATGATGAGCAGATGCTTCTTTTTTATTTGTTTTTATAATACTGTATTGCCATACCATTCTTTTGCTTTTTCTACTTCACCCATTGTTAATTGATGCCCTCTATTTTCCCAATGCATTGTTACATTAGCATTTGCATTTTCTAATAGTACCTTCAATTCCTCTGACTCTGCTGATGAACAAATCGGATCATTTGTCCCAGCAGCAATAAACACAGATTTTTCTGCTAAATTAGGTAATTGCATTCCTCTTCTAGGCACCATTGGGTGATGAAGCACAGCACCTTTTAACGCATTTTCATAATGGAATAATAAGCTTGCCGCAATGTTTGCTCCATTTGAATAACCGATAGCAACAATGTTGTTTCTATCAAATTCATATGTTTTTGCAGCTTCATCTAAAAACTCATTTAATTCCTTCGTACGGAAAATCAAGTCCTCTTCATCAAAAATACCTTCTGCTAATCGGCGGAAGAAACGCGGCATCCCATTCTCTAACACATTTCCCCTAACGCTTAATACCGAAGCTTCCTGATCAATTATTTCTGCAAGTGGTAATAAATCTAATTCATTACCTCCTGTGCCATGAAGTAATAATAACACTGGTTTTGACGTATCTTTTCCTTTTTGAAAAACATGTTTCATCATAATCCTTTTCCCCTTTCAATCACTTTAATCTAAATTTCTCACTTCAAATGGTAAAAGTGTTTGTTCAATCTGTTTTCTATGTTGTTCATATTGTTCCGGTAACTTTAATTCCTCACCCATCGTCTCTAACGATTCATCATGAGCGAAACCAGGGGGATCTGTTGCAATTTCAAATAAAATTTCACCGTGTTCTCTAAAATAAATTGCGTTAAAATAATTTCGATCTTGTACAGGAGTTACGTGGTATCCAAAACGGGACACATGCTCTTTCCAGTCTAGCTGATCAGCATCGTCACTCGCTCTCCAAGCAATATGATGCACTGTACCAACACCCATTTGGCCACGACCAATTGTCGATAACCTCAAATCGATAATATTTCCAATATCAGCAGAAGAACGGAATCGAATAAATTCACCCTCTTCTCCAATTTTCTCAAGACCCATAACATGCTCTAACAATTCAGCAGTTTTTTGAGGTTGTGCCGATAAAAGAACAGCACCGCCAAATCCTTTAATTGCTACTTCTGGCGTAACTTCTCCAAAAGTCCAATTATTTAATTCACCCTCTTCTCTTTCTACTAATTCTATATGCAAACCATGTGGATCATCAAATTCTAAATACTGCTCTCCAAATCGAGTCATTTTTGTATACGAAACATCGAATTTTTCTAATCTATTTTCCCAAAACTCCATTGCCCCTTTTGGTACAACATAAGAAGTGATTCCCACTTGACCGTCACCAATAACTCCTTGACGAGCACCTGCCCATGGGAAAAACGTAATGATTGTTCCTGGTTTTCCTCCTTCATTACCGAAATAAAGATGGTACGTACCTGGATCATCAAAATTCACTGTTTGTTTTACTAAACGTAAACCTAATACACCAGCATAAAAATCTACATTTTCTTGTGGATGTCCTACGATTGCTGTAATGTGATGAATTCCCATCGTTTTCTTTTCCATTTTCTCCGCCCCTTTTTATTTCATTTTAAAAACTTTTATACATTAAATTTCATTATTCATTTTGTCCATACTGCAAAGTAAAATCCATCGTTATAATTTTATCTCGAATTCGAGACATTAATTATAAAATTATATTTTAGCATCTAAACCATTAAAATTATCTCGAACTCAAGATAATACTCAAAAAATATTTGTTCAATCTATTATCATGATAAATCTTGATTTGGAATGATATTTATCTCGAACTCAATATTTATTATAAGTTACTTACTTTTCATTGTCAACAAGTGACTTACTTCATTTCAAATTAAAAAAAGCCATACAAATGTATGACTGTTAACTTATTGACATCTCAATTTTCTCTTTCCCTGCATATACTTTACGAAATTTCATATAGCAGCCAATACGCCAAGGTACTATATAACAAACCGCAAGGGTGTAGAAAAGAATGCCGATTGACTTTGGATCTAAACCTTGTAAATGTCTTCTAAAATAAGCACGTAAAAGGACAATAATTAAAAATGTAGCAATAAAAGCAATACTTTTTTTCGCATAAATTTGACCATCTTCTCTCACTTCATATCCAGTTAAAATAATAAGTGGAATTGATAATAACAGTCCAATCCCAGCAGCTACCCCAATTTGCCAATCAGCAAGTTGTATCGGTGCCGCATATAAAGAAAAACCTGGTAATAAAAGGAATAATGGAAATAATAGTCGTCTTCCTTTATTTTTAATTGGTCGATTCATAGAACGCATACGTCCAAATATAATGAGCCCTATGACAAGTAAAAAAATTGTTATACTGTACGAACCTTGATCCAAATGAATCTCTCCCTAAAAATAGTCATTTTTAAAACCTTTCCCATTATACTCTTAATGTTTTCTAAAGAATATGATTATTCCTTCAAAAATTTTACATATAAAATATATTTTTAGGTTTTATTTATTATAGGAAACAATTCCGAAAGAGGCACCACCCGCCCTACCTCATCTTTAAACACAATATGCTCTCTCGTTAAATGACGCGGGCTCTTTACTCCCGCTGCTGCCGCAAGCGAGAACAAACTATATCTCATACTAACAACATAATTCATTACTCGCCATTTCTTCTCATACGGATCTAGCGCTTTTTGATAGTGCGGATTCGTCGTGGCAACTCCAGATGGACATTGCCCCGAATTACATTGAAGCGCCATAATACAGCCACTTGCCATCATAAATCCACGCGCTGAATTTACAGCATCTGCACCAATTGCTAAAGCAATTGCCACTTTATCTGGTGTAATTAATTTCCCCGAGGCAAAAACTTTGAATTTGTCCCGGACACCGTAATGATTCGCTGTATCAATACATGTCAGTAACGCTGGAATAAGCGGCATCCCCATACTATCTGCCATCGATTTATACGTTGCACCTGATCCACCTTCTGAACCATCAACTGTAATGAAATCTGGATAAATATTTAACTCTTTCATCGATTTGAATAAATCTTCCAACGGCTCCTGCTGTCCAATTACAATTTTCATACCGACTGGTTTGCCGCTGCTTTCTTGCAAATGTTGAATAAAATAAAGTACATCTACTGCATTCTTTAAAAATGGAAATCGATTCGGTGAATTAATCGTTTCTCCTTCTCGCACATTCCGAACAGAAGCAATTTTCTCATTTACTTTTTGTCCCTCTAGATGACCACCACGTATTTTCGCACCTTGCCCAAATTTCAATTCGAATGCTTTAATATTACTTTCTTTCGCTTTCTCCATAAATTTCTTCATTGAAAACTTACCATCCTCATCACGATATCCAAATAATCCTGGACCAATTTGCGCAACGATATTTGCACCGGTATGTAAATGTTCCGGTATTACACCACCTTCCCCCGTATTAATCCACGAACCGCCAGCCATCTTCGCGCCAAATCCACTTGCCAAAATATAATTTTCGCCAATCGCACCGTAAGAAGTTGCTGATGCGCCAAACATGCCATACAGTTTCCACGGATATTTGCGGTTTTCACCGACGATAATTGCATCGTCTTCTTCGTATAACCAAAGATTCGTTGTATCCGCTGTCAATTTTTCTCTTCGTGAAAATAACCCTTCCTTATGAATCACATACTTTTTCCCTTCACGTTCTTTCGTTACATTCACACTTAATTCATCTGTTAATTTCGGAAATAATGTATTAGCGATATAATATCCAGATGCATCAAAATCTCGTTTTGATCCAAAACCGAGTATTTCTGAACGGTATTTTGCTAGAAACATTACACTTTGAAAATCATAACGTGAAAAGGGCTTTCCATCCGTATCATGATCAAACCAATATTGCCTAAATTCCGGTCCTATCTTTTCAAGTAAATAACGCATCCTTCCTAAGTATGGATGTAACTTTAATATAGAATGATGCGTCCGTTTTTTAATAAAAAATGTAATAATAAAAAAAATGATTAATAGTAACATCAATAAGAGCAATATACTAATAATAACGAGTAGCGTTTCACTCATCCCGCTTCCTCCTATGAAAATCCATAATAAAAGGAGAACACCTGATGTGTTCTCCTTTTATCTTTATTCAAATTAATGTAGCAAGATGCTCTTTCGCATCATATTCAACTAAACTTTCAGCATTTTTAATTCGATGAACAAAATCTGGATTAGCTATTAAAGGTCTTCCGAATGCCACTACATCAATTGTTCCTTCTTGCAACGCTTCTTCAGCCTCTTTCGGATTTAAATTCCCTACTCCTACAATCGTACCCTCCCAATATTTTCTTACTAATTGATGAAAATTCTTTCCGTCAGCAATAACTGCCGTATAATTCATCGTTGAAGGGTGAATCATCGTTAATCCAACTTCGTTGAACATATTTACAAACATTTCAATTGCAAGTTCAGGGTTTTCCCACATATAAGTTGGATTATCACCTTTGAAAGCAGAGAAACGAAGAAGTGTTTTATCAGCCCCAACAGCTTCTATTACAGCCTCCGTTACTTCTTTCATAAACGTTAACCTTTTCTTTAAATCTCCGCCGTATTTATCAGTACGCTTATTTGCGAACTCATAAGTAAATTGATCGATTAAATATCCGTGTGCCCCATGAATTTCTACTCCATCAAATCCGGCTTCGATCGCGTTTTTCGCAGCTTGTGCGTATTGACCAATCACCTCTTGTATTTCTTCTAACGTCATTGCTTCTGGCGTGTCGAACGGTTTACGAAAACGCGGAACATTTCCCTCTGCAGCGATAGCAGACGGTGCTTGTGGCATTTGTCCACCAATTATTTCGTGATGACTCATACGGCCAACATGCCATATTTGAGCAATAATCGTTCCGCCTTCTTTATGTACTGCTTCTGTAACAGGCTTCCACGAATCGATTTGTTCTTGCGTATAAATTCCTGGCACTCCCGGATTACCTTTTGCTCTTGGGCTAATGACGATTCCCTCTGTAATAATTAATCCAACTCCATCAGCTGCACGCTTTCTATAGTACTCAACTACATCAGTACCAACTACTCCCGTTTCATGATTTGCGAAACATCTCGTCATCGGTGCCATTGCTATGCGATTACGAAGAGACCAAGATCCAATTTGAATCGGATTAAACAACTTTATTTCTTCAATATTTTCAAAAGATCCCCAAGCGTTTATATTTGTTCCTTCATAAATACTTGCTGCTTTATTATTTGAACTTGTCATTTTTCTTCCCCCTAAAAAAATTCTTACTATAATCGCATCATACTTACTTTTAGATAGTAACGTCAATTTATACGCTTTAAACACAAAACATTCGAATATCAAACAAATAGAATGCTATAAATAAACTAAAAAAGGTTTCCTTAGTAGGAAACCTTTTTTAGTTGACCATATATGGGTATCAATTTCTTTATCTCTTTTATATAAAGAATTATTATCTCTTCACATATAAAAAATCCCTTATCAATAGAAGTGGAAATGGTTGAGTATTCTTCTAAAAATAATAACTTATAAACCTAAAACAATGAAAGCCCTACCTCTCTTTCATCCTTACGGCTCCTCGTCCGTGCCAGTGTGAATCAGGATTGCAAAAATCAAGTAACTATTCTATCGAAGTATTTAATTAAACTTCGAACATTCATAAAGAATTAAAAAATAAAAATGGATTTGATTGTAGTAATAACAAAAGAGGTTAATGCTCTAAAAGTGGTTTGAAAGAGTTGAATGTCTTTGAAATGATTAATTTTCTATAATTATGTTCCCAAAAAATTCAAAACCTTTTTTGGGATCTAATACATTATTTGTAATGAATCTTAACAAAAGCTTTTTATTTGACTTTCTGTGATACCTTCAATTAATCCCAGTTCACTAATCAAAAATTCGTGTGCGTTATCTAACATTTTCTTTTCGCTTGCATTAAGTGCTTTTTCTTTCTGCATACGTAATAAATCACGTACAACTTCAGCACCTTCTTGTATTTTACCCGTCTTTATTTTATCAGTGTTCAATTTATACCTTTGTTTCCACGTAAGTAATCTATCAGATTCTCCATGTTGAAAAATATCCAATATGTGTGCTATTGCCGTTATATCCGTGACTGGTCGTATATTTGAGCTCAATATTCTCCCTGCCGGAATCATTACTTCCATATTACTACCCGACATTTTTATAACATAATACTGTTGTTTTTCTCCTGCGATTTCCTTCTCTTCTACGGCTTTAATTATACCTGCTCCGTGCATAGGATAAACAATGTTATCGCCAATTTGAAACAAATAATCCACCTCCATATATGGTAACCTTCTCAATCTTAACACACAATCGCTTTTTTAGCAAAATTTTTATTTTATCATAAAATTATTTTTCATGTCAATCCTTTCGAACTAAGAAAATAAATTTGTGAAATATCACTGAAAACCCGCAATCTTATTAACTTTTCCACACATATATACATTCTAACTTTACCTTCTCTTTTTACATAAAAACACATTACTACTTATAAGTAGTAATGTGTTTTTTATACGGAATCGTTAAACATTCCCTATTAATTCCACGTCTATATACTAACCTGCTTACAGACTGTCTCTCTCGCTAAAAGAAAACCCATAATCACTTGCGCAGCTACTCGACTTGTCATATCTCTGAAATCAAGGGTTGGATCAATTTCTACTATATCCATCCCTTGAACAAGCGGTTCTTTACCAAGAAATTCAATCGCATCAAGTAAAGTCGTACTATCCATACCGCCAGGACCAATTGCTGGACAACCTGGTGCAAATGCTTGATCTAGTACATCCATATCAAGAGAAATGTAAATAGAAGTCACGCCTTGCTCTCTTAATACTTCAATACTTTCCGTGATAATATCTTTGATTTTTCGCTCCCGTACATCTTTCATTGTGTACACTGTCACGCCTTGCTCTTTTGCATATTCATGGTACGCACGTGCATTTGAAAAATTACGAATCCCGATTTGAACGAGTTGTTTTCCTGTAATGACACCATTTTCTAGTAAACTACGGAACGGTGTCCCATTTGATGGACCACCATCATCTAAATTACGTAAATCATGATGGGCATCAAATTGAATAATACCGACCTTCCCTTTACTATTTACAAATCCTGTTATACTCGGAAAACTAATCGAGTGATCCCCGCCAAGAACGATTGGTGTCATATTCGGATTTACTTTCGTTACGTGACCAACTGTTTTCGCAATTCGGTTATGACTTTCTTTTATATCCGTCACATGCATCGTGATATCACCGCAATCATATAAGACACTTTCTTTCATATCATGTTCTTCTGTAATTGCGTACGTGCTATATGCATCTAACATCGCACGAATTGTTTTTGGAGCAAAGCTTGCTCCTGAATGACTAATAGATGGTTTAGAAAGGGGTGCTCCAATTAAGGCAGCACCGAATATTTCCACGCCTTCCTCCCACTCTTTAATCATCTCACTCCATTTCGTCACTTCACGATCAATAAACTTTGCATTCTTCTTTAAATAGTGGCCGTGCTCCACGATTGTTCACCTCTTGTATATGCGATATTACCATTCTTCCATACTGTATTTACATGACTTACGCCGTAATGATACGGTACGTAAGCATAATTGTAAGCATCCCATAAAACTAAATCTGCCTTACGACCAACTCTAATTTTCCCAGCTACATCACCACGATTAATTGCGTAAGATGAGTTAACTGTTACTGCATTCCAAACTTCTTCTGGTGTCATTTTCAGCTTGAGCATCGCGATGCTCATAATAAGCTGAATGTTCTCAGTTGGACAGCTGCCTGGGTTAAAATCTGTAGCTAACGCAACTGCAACACCTTCATCGATCATTTTACGCCCACGAGCAAAGCTTTCTTTATTTAAATAGAAAGTTGTTCCTGGTAATAAAGTCGCTACTGTATTAGAGTTTGCAAGCATTTCAATTCCTTTATCAGAAGCGCCAACTAAATGGTCCGCTGATGCTGCACCAATTTCAGCCGCTACTTCCGCGCCACCAAGAGGGTCAATTTCATCTGCATGAATTTTCACATCAAAACCAAGCTCTTTCGCTTTTAATAAAAACTCTTTTGATTCTTCGACAGAGAACACACCTGTTTCGCAGAAAATATCAACGAATTCAGCTAGTTGCTTCTCTTTCATTTCTGGTAGTAGGTCTAACATCCATTGTAAAAATTCTTTCGATCTACCTTTATACTCTTTCGGAACTGCATGAGCACCTAAAAATGTGGAAACTAAATCGATTGGATGCTCTTTTTGTAATTGTGCAGTTGCCTCTAATTGTTTCCATTCCGTCTCATCATCTAATCCGTAACCACTCTTCGCTTCTACAGTTGTAACTCCGAAAGATAACATACGGTCTAAATGAAATTTCGCTTTTTGAACAAGTTCTTCTCTCGACGCCTGTTTCGTTGCATTTACAGTTGAAAGAATACCTCCGCCTTGTTCCAAAATTTCTAAGTACGGAACTCCTTGTAATTTCAGTGCGATTTCATTTTCACGAGATCCACCAAATACAAGGTGAGTATGCGGATCAACAAGACCAGGAGAAACCATTTTCCCGCCGCAATCAATAACTTCTTTAGCTTGTAATCCTTTCGCTTCTTCCGCTGTTCCAACGAAAGTAATTACGCCATTTTCAATTCCAACCGCACCGTTTTCGATAACAGGAAGCGTGTTCATCGCCTCACGTCTTAACAAGCCATCTTCTTGATCCATTGTTAGTAATTGACCGATATTTATTAGTAAAGTGTCCAGCATGTTTTCTCCTCCTTATTTCATCATTGGAATGTTAACGCCTTTTTCTTTCGCAGTTTCCACAGCTAAGTCATATCCTGCATCAACGTGACGAACAACACCCATACCAGGATCAGAAGTTAATACGCGCTCAATACGTTTTGCTGCCGCTTCTGTTCCATCTGCAACGATAACCATTCCAGCGTGAAGTGAATAACCCATACCAACGCCACCACCGTGATGAACAGACACCCAGCTCGCACCGTTTACACTGTTAATTAATGCATTTAAAATTGGCCAGTCTGCTACTGCATCACTGCCGTCTTTCATCGATTCTGTCTCACGGTTTGGAGATGCTACTGATCCGCAATCTAAATGGTCACGACCGATAACGATCGGTGCTGATAATTCACCATTCGCCACCATTTCATTAATGATGCGGCCAAATTTTGCGCGCTCACCGTAACCAAGCCAACAAATACGTGATGGAAGACCTTGGAACTCAACTTGCTGACGAGCCATACGAATCCAGTTACATAAATGCTCATTATCAGCAAACTCACGTAAAATTACTTCATCAGTTTTATAAATATCTTCTGGATCACCAGAAAGCGCTACCCAGCGGAATGGTCCTTTTCCTTCACAGAATAACGGACGGATAAATGCTGGAACGAATCCTGGGAAATCGAATGCATTTTTCAAACCTTCATCGAAAGCAACTTGGCGAATGTTATTTCCGTAATCAAATGTAATCGCGCCTTTTTCTTGCATAGCAAGCATTGCTTCCACATGTTTTTTCATACTTTCTTTTGATAATTGTACGTAACGTTCTGGATCTTCTTCACGAAGTTTCGCTGCTTCTTCTAACGTGTAACCTACTGGAATGTAACCGTTTAATGGATCATGAGCAGATGTTTGATCCGTAACTAAATCTGGCGTGATATTACGCTTCACTAGTTCTGGTAAAATCTCCGCTGCATTTCCTAACAATCCGATTGAAATCGGTTCTTTCTTCTCTTTATACTCGTTCGCAATAGTTAATGCTTCTTCTAAAGACTCTGTATACAGATCACAATATCTCTTTTCAATACGACGATCGATACTGCGCTTATCAACATCAATAGCAATTACAACACCGCCGTTCATCGTTACAGCAAGAGGTTGTGCACCACCCATACCACCTAAACCAGCAGTAAGTGTTACTGTACCTTTTAATGATCCATCGAAATGTTGACGTGCTGCTTCACCAAATGTTTCATATGTTCCTTGTAAAATCCCTTGTGTTCCAATGTAAATCCAGCTACCAGCTGTCATTTGGCCGTACATCATAAGACCTTTTTTCTCTAGTTCACGGAAGTGATCCCAGTTCGCCCATTTTGGTACTAAGTTTGAGTTTGCTAACAGAACGCGAGGTGCATCTTCATGTGATTTAAAAATTGCAACTGGTTTTCCTGATTGAACAAGTAATGTTTCATCGCTTTCTAACGTTTTTAATGAATCTACAATTGCATGGTAGCTTTCCCAGTTACGAGCTGCCCGGCCAATTCCGCCATATACAACTAATTCTTCTGGTTTTTCAGCAACTTCAGGATCTAAATTGTTCATTAACATACGAAGTGCAGCTTCTTGAACCCACCCTTTCGTTTGTAGCTCTGTGCCTCTTGGCGCGCGAATTGTTTGTTTAACTTTTTCCATTTCAATCTCTCCCTTTTCTCATTTTATAGTGCTGCGTTTACATCTAATCTTTCTTTTATCGAATAATTCGTTTTTAACCAATACGCAATATTTTCAATATCCGTTGAGAATATGCGATCATTTGTAATAGAAGGTACTTGTTGACGGCCTTGATGGTAGAAGCTCTTCGTCACTGTACTCATGTTTTCAATACCGCGATATTCTGCTGCTTGCATCGCACAAATCATCTCAATTGAAAGAACACGTCTTACATTTTGAATAATTTGATGTGCATGGCGTGAAGCAATTGTTCCCATACTTACGTGATCCTCTTGATTAGCTGATGATGGAATTGAATCAACACTCGCTGGATGTGCTAACGTTTTATTTTCAGAAACAAGTGACGCTGCAGCGTATTGCATAATCATTGCACCAGACTGAAGTCCTGGTTCTGGACTTAAAAATGGAGGTAAATCATTTAATTGCGGATTTACTAAACGCTCAATACGACGCTCTGAAATATTTGCAAGTTCCGCCATTCCTACTTTTAAGAAGTCCATCGCAAACGCAATCGGTTGACCATGGAAATTACCACCCGAAATTACTTTTTCCCCACCATCAAAGATTAGTGGATTGTCCGTTGCTGCATTCATTTCAATTTCTAATTTTTCTTTCACATAATTTAAAACTTGCCAAGAAGCACCGTGTACTTGCGGGATACAGCGAAGTGAATATGCATCCTGTACTCGTAGTTCTCCTTGTTTTGTTGTTAATTTACTATCATGAAGGATGTCACGAATTCTGCTCGCTACTTCCACTTGCTCTTTATAACCACGTGCTTTATGAACATTTTCATCAAATGCATCAATAATGCCTTGTAATCCTTCAATTGTCATCGAAGCAATGAATTCAGCTTGATAAGCCATTGCTTCTGCTTCTATATAAGAAAGAACTCCTTGTGCTGTCATCGCCTGCGTACCATTGATTAATGCCAGCCCTTCTTTCGCTTCAAGTTCAATCGGTTCAAGACCTTCTTCTGTAAGAGCAACCATCGCATGAACACGTTTTCCCTTATAGAACACTTCACCTTCGCCTAATAATACAAGCGCAAGATGAGATAAAGGTGCTAAATCGCCACTCGCACCAAGTGAACCTTGTTGAGGAACGACTGGGTGAATTTTACGATTTACAAACTCAAGAAGCATATTTACAACAAGCGGTCTAACACCAGATACTCCTTTAAGCATCGTGTTCGCTCGTAAAATTAACATACCGCGTGATACTTCTTCAGGGAATGGATCACCTATACCGCATGCATGTGACTGAATTAAATTGTGTTGAAGTGCCTTTACATCATCTTTTTGAATAAGCACGTCACTGAACTTTCCAAATCCAGTTGTAATACCGTAAACGACTTTTCCGTCCTCTACAATTTTCTCAACAACTTCGCGGCACTCCGCCACCTTTTGCATACTATTTGGACAAGCTGTTACACCTTCCCCTTCAAGTAACAACTTCTTCATCTCTTCAATTGTCAATGTCTGTCCTGTTAACGTAATCATTCTTTTTCCTCCTTAAAAAGGCAAAAGGGGACCTTATCTTTTTTAAGACAGACTTCTGTCCTAAAAAAGTAAGGCCCCCTTCTAACTAATAGACTATGGGCAAATCATATGTGATTAATTCCTAAACCAATCGCCTCATGCTCAGATCCTTTTACAGGTGCACCAATCGTTCCATATAATGCAACAGCAACCCATTCGCCTTCTTTTTTTCCGTCGTATGGTGTACCGCGCACAATCGCAAAGCGAAGTCCTACTGTACGAAGAACGTCTGCTAACTGAATTTGACCTCTCGTCACTCCGTACAAAGCTTCCATAATTGCATGATAAAGTGCATGTGTTTCTCTGTAAACGTCTGTCTCAATAACTTGGGTGCTCTTAGCCGCTGTTTCCATTGCTGCTACAACTTTTTGCGAATTCATCGAACCCACTTTCCCCGTACAATACTTCCAACCTTTTGGAACAGATAATACAGGACTTTCATTCTCATCCGCAAGTGCCAACAACATGGCCATACGACCAATTCGATGTGTTCCTTGAAGAAGCATGTGACTCTCTCATTTCTTTTAATTATTTGAATATTTCTTAATTTAAGAATATATGAAAACGGTTAAATCGTCAATAGTTTAAACTCACATTCAAACATTTTTTTCATCCCCTCCATTTGTGTACACAAATGATTTACACAAATTTTTCAGGCGTGCTATAGTCTCACTAACAGATGCAAAGGGGCGATATTTCAATGACGAAGCGAAAAGATATTCATTTTCGAATTGAAGAAAAATTACTTGAAAGGTTTGAATCTGCACTCCATTACGAAGGTTTAAAGAAAACCGACGTATTAACACATGCGATTCAGCAATTTTGCACGAAGGTGGAATGCGAAAAAATGAATGATGTAAAACGCCAATATAACGTAAGCAACCATTTACAAACACGTATCGATACGCATAAACATTACGAAGAAAAACAAGTAAATTTAGATGAACTCGTCATGGAACATTTACAACTTCAAGGAGAAGAAAAAATATTAGAGGTTGGGTGTGCTAATGGAAATTTCCTTTCCCTTTTACAAACTAACGGTCATAAAGGACAACTAACCGGTTTTGATCAATCGAAAACGATGCTTTCTGAAGCTGCAATAAAGAATAGCATAATTGAATGGAAACTAGGTGATGCTGGTAAACTTCCTTTTGAAGCTAATTGCTATGACTGGGTCATCACAAGACATATGTTATATCACATGAAAGATGTCGAAAAAACAGTTCAAGGATTCCATAAAGTAATTCGTCCCGGAGGCTCACTTTTAGCTACAACAAATTCTGACGTTACATTACCTCGTATAGTTGAAATGTGTAACCGCATGTTGGACGCATTTGATTTACCGAAAACAACATCATCAGTCACTCCATTTTGTTTAGAAAATGGTAAAGAGATATTACAGTCTGTTTTTCCAACTGTTGAAGTAACAGTTATTCATAATGCTCTTGTTTTTCATCACGCTACTCCGATTGTAAACTATATTTCTAGCATGTTTCCGTCGCTACATATACCTGATAATACATATCTTCACGCCGAAATGAAGGAATGGCTAAAAAAAGAAGTAGAAAATGAATTGTCACTTCATAACGGTATATGGCGCGACCCGAAAACGTTAGCCATTTATCGATGTCAAAAAGAAAAAAGCTAGCAAATGCTAGCTTTTATACATTCTCATGTAAAAGTTTGTCCATCATCATATTGCCCTTACCACCGTAAAAATTTATATTATATTCGTTCGCTACTCCAAAATAAGAAGCAACTGCTATTCCGAATGGTACGAAAGCATGTCCTTGTGCAGTAATAATATTTGAGTGTTGTACAACTTCTTTATATACAAAATTTTCTACTGGAAAACAATCTAACTTTTGATAATCTATAGTCGCTGTATAAGAAATCCCTTTAAATAAACCTGCTCTTGCTAACGCATACGGTCCAGCACAAATCGCAGCTACTAATTTTTCTTTTTCAGAAAATTGGCGAATGACTGAAAAGAGAATATCTGCGTCTTTCATATGTACTGCGTCTCCCCCTGGAATGATAATCCCCTCATATTCATCTACACGCACTTCACTTAATTCTATATGCGGTTGTACTTGCAAGCCTGTTTCACTTATAATCAACCCTTTTGTTAAGCCCGCAGTAATGATTTCATATTTCTTTTTCAGCAATGCTGTTGCTACTGTAATTTCAAACTCCGCAAATGTTGGGTATACGAATAATAATATTTTTTTCATAGTCCTTTCTCCTTTAACCAGCCCATAAAATATGCTTCTAACTCATCCACTGTTAATCTATTCGTGTCCACATAAGTTACAGGAAATTGTTTATACCATTCTTTTTCAGTTTCTACTAATTTAAATTGCTCTTCAAATGTACTTCGGTTTCTTGTCCTATCATTATTTTTTCTATCATATACATTCTTTTTCGTAACATCTAAATAAAAAATTGCATCTGAACGACATTCTCTTAATTTATATAATTCATCTTTTAATTCAGTTTCCATATCCCACTCTTCCCCTATAATCGTTGGATAAAAAAGCGTATAAAACTCAATATCTTCTGGTCCGCGATCAAAAATCACGACTGAATCTTTCACATTTTGAAACTCCTTTATTTTTGCTTCCATAAACATTTTTTGATTTATAATAAATCCTTCTTTTGAATTCATATCCAAATTTAATTGTTTTCGCTTTTCTACAATTAGATATGGATTTTCATATATAACTGAAAGCCCACATCTCTCTAACCTTTTAGCCAATGTTGTTTTTCCGCTTGCCATCGATCCTTGGATTGAAATTACATATGCCATTCCTCTCATTCCCTTGCACTTTAGTACACCTATAATATACAGAATTTTGAAAACTATCAACGATATACATATCATCTTGTTTCTTATTCTTATCTAACTTATAATAAAAATAGAGATTATGACGGACGCATCAATAATGTAAGCTTGGAAATCCAAGCTTACATTATTTTTTGCTTTCCCTTTTCTAATAAAAAGAGTATACTAGTTTAGAACGTATGTTCTTAATGATTACATACAGTAAGGAGATAGAACAATGGTATACGATACAAAAGCAATTTCTTGGAATGAGTCTTTAAAACAACTTCAACGCCGCTATACGAACAAACAAGTTGATCGAAAAGAATTTGAAAATATTGAACTGATGGAATTCTTCCGCGATAACGACTACATTTCTTTACCTACACATATAAGCGGCCTATCAACAGTACGTTTTACTTCTTACTCTATTTTCACAACTGAAGATAAAGATCGTAAAGTTGGCACATTAATCATTGAATATGTAGAAGATGATAATAATAATTTATGTGTTGAACAACTATACTTTGTTTAAATGATAACGCTTGGTCAAAATGACCAAGCGTTCTTGCTTTCTATGAATATCACTGTTTATAATATGAATAAAAGAAAACCGTAATCATTAAGGGGGGATAAGCTTGCTCGAAGGATGGTTCAGTTGGTTCATAGTGCTATGGACTATAATTTTATTAGGACTTATGTCTATCGGTGGATATTTCATGTTCAGAAAATTCCTAAAACGATTACCAAAAGAAGATGGTATGTCTGTTTTAGATTGGGAAGAGCACTATATTAATAAAACTAGGCATTTATGGGATGAAGAACAAAAACAATTGTTAGAAGAGCTCGTAAGTCCTGTTCCAGAACTATTTCGCGATGTTGCTAAATCAAAAATTGCTGGCAAAATCGGAGAACTAGCATTACAAGAAAAAGCCTCTCAAATTACACAAGATTTAATTATTAAAGGGTATATTATTGCTACACCGAAGCGTGATCATAAATTTTTAGTAAAAAAACTACAAGAAAAAGAGATTGATTATTCAAACTATAAGTCTTTACTCGCAAAATAACTTCACATTATTTTCGATAAAAAAGACAGCGCCTTTGACGCTGTCTTTTTTATTTTATACAAATACAGTTTTTAAGTTAGTTTCATATCTTTTTCATTATAAAAACCATCTTCTTTTTCCATTTCCTTCTGTAATTTCGTAAAGGAACGGTACATGGCAATTCTCCATGACACAATCATAGCGAATGCCAGTAAGAAGAACATGCCACTAAGTTGTCCTAAATCAAGAGATTGACTTAAGTATGTTTTAAATACAATCCGCACGACAAGCAATCCAATTAATATAAAAACAAAGGCTTTTGAACGCTTCAAATAAATCTCTTGTCCTCTAATTTCAAATTTAGATGTTTTAATAAGAAAAATAGAGAAAAACAAACCGACGCCAATTGCTTCTAACATTTCTGCTGGAGTTAATCGAAATTCAGGAAAAACAAACATCAACGCTCCCGTGCTCATAAAAAATGGTGGAAGTATAATCTTTTTCAATGTTGCAGGTTTCTTAGCTGCTTTCAAACGAATAAACATCGCACCGACAGCCATACAAACAGCAACGATACTGGATAAAACAACTATGTTCATATTTTCTCATCCTTTTTTGTGGCTATATGCAAAATATATTTTCATTATATGCTTTTCCGTTAGTATTTCCAACATTTTCACAGAATAATACTAAAAACCGGTAAAACCACCAAATAAACTTGAGAAATATACGATAATTTTCGTCATCCAGTTAAAGTATAGGAAGATACCCATGACAATCATAACATATCCCCCGATTTTCATGAATTTCATACTATTTCTTTTAATCCAAGACATTTTCGTAATAAAGAATGATAGCACGAAAAATGGGATAGCAAACCCAAGTATGTATGCTATCATATAAATCATTGCTGATTCTGGATTTGTTGCAGCTAATCCAATTACAGACACTAAAATAGGTCCAGTACATGGTGTCCACCCTGCAGCAAAGGCCAATCCAATTAGAACAGATCCAAAATAGCCACTCGGACGATTTTTAAACGTAAATTTGCGGTCTTGCATTAAAAACTTCGGCTTAAACACACCGACAATAATAAGACCGAACACGATGATAAATATACCACCTAACTGTCTAATTAAATCTTTATAATTTGTAAAGATGCCTCCAATAAAACTTGTACCAAACCCAATTGCAATAAATATAATTGAAAATCCAAGTAAGAAAAACGCTGTATGTATCATACTTCTTTTACGAAGCATTGCATTTTCTTCTTTCAACTCAGAAACCGACATACCTGTTATGTACGATAAAAATGCCGGATAAAGCGGTAAGCAACATGGGGAAATAAATGATAAAAATCCAGCGCCAAACGCTAAAAAAATACTAATATCTTGCATGATTCCACTCCTCTCCTTACATATTGTAGCAAAAACACATAAAAATACTATGAACAATTCGTGAACTCACTTTAACAACGTGATAATAAGAAAAACTACCCTTACAAACAGTTTCTAATAAAACGTTTTCATTTCCTTCTATTATATAGAACATTCTCAATTGGACTACTAAACTTCTCTAATTGTTATTAACATAACAAAGGTAACATAGTTTCTCAAATGATTAGCACACTATAATAGACTACCCTTCTATCTCCCTAAAAAAAATTTTTTTTCAAATGCTGTCTTTATACAATACGAATCTGATTTTACAATACTTTTATTATTACTAATTTCAAGATTATGCATAAATATCATACTTTTATTATTATTCTATAAAATGTCACACTTTTCTTTTATTTGACCCTTTATTTTTAATTTTGTATACTTCCCTCTAGTTATATATGTCCGTTAGGAACAATTTCATATAGATGGGAGGAATTTTTCATGCTTCGTTATTCTCTTTTAGTTTTATTAGGAGCGTGTAGTTATGGGATTTTAGCCATTTTCGTTAAACTTGCATATGCGGAAGGATTTTCACTTGGAGAGGTAATTGGCAGCCAATATTTGTTCGGTTGGATTATTTTGCTTGCTATTACTCTTCTATTTTCTAGACATCGTGTTCCATTAAAACAAGCGTTAATTTTATTCGTTGCAGGTACATCTGCAAGTTTTACTGGAATTTTTTATTATGCTTCATTAAAAACTGTACCAGCATCTATTGCAATTATACTTTTATTCCAATTCGTTTGGGTCGGAATTATTATTGAAGCAGTCGCAACAAAAGCATTACCTTCAAGAGAAAAGGTTATTTCCGTTATTTTCTTACTTGCAGGTACATTTTTATCAAGTGGTGTACTAGAGAAATCAGCAGGTGATTTCGATATGACTGGAATCATACTAGGTTTATTATCTGCTGTTACATTCGCAACATACATTTTCGTGAGCGGAAAAGTTGCTGTTGAAGTACCTTCATTACCGCGCGGTGTTCTCTTAATGACTGGCGCTTTAACTTTAGTAATGATCGTATTCCCGCCAACATTTATTTTTAGCGGTGCAATTTCTGAAGGACTTTGGAAATACGGTTTAGGATTAGGAACATTTAGTATCGTTATTCCTTCTATCGCCTTTACAATCGGTATTCCAAAGATCGGTTCTGGCTTAGCGACTATTCTTGGTGCCGCAGAACTACCAGTTACAACAATTATGTCTGTATTCGTTTTAAAAGAAGCGGTGCTATCTTCACAATGGATCGGTGTATCACTTATTTTAATCGGTATTGCAATCCCGCAAATTGCCTATGCAATGCGTGGACGTTATCGTAAACATCATACACACAAAAAATTGGCAGCATAAAACGAGAGAGGATTTTCATTTGAGAATCCTCTCTTTTCTTATTGTATACTTAATGTAAATACTTTATTTAAGAAAGAAGGCATTATACGTGGCAGCAAATGTAGAGCAATTAACTGAGATGCTAATTTCTATTCGTCGAAATTTACATGAACATCCAGAGTTATCATACGAAGAATTTGAAACGACGAAGACTATAAAAAATTGGTTAGAAGAGAAAAACATTACGATTATAAATTCTAGTTTAGAAACAGGCGTTATTGCTGAAATTTCAGGGAATAATAGCGGACCAATTATAGCAATCCGTGCTGATATTGATGCCCTTCCTATTCAAGAAGAAACAAATTTACCGTACGCTTCAAATATCCCTGGTAAAATGCATGCTTGTGGGCATGATTTTCATACAGCTGCTATTATAGGTGCCGCTTATTTATTAAAAGAAAAAGAATCTTCACTTAGCGGAACTGTACGCTTTATATTCCAACCAGCTGAAGAAAGTAGCAATGGTGCTTGCAAAGTAATTGAAGCCGGGCATTTACATGGCGTGCAAGCTATTTTCGGTATGCATAATAAACCTGATTTACCAGTAGGTACAATCGGTATTAAAGATGGTCCACTGATGGCCGGGGTCGATCGATTTGAAATTGAAATTCACGGAGTTGGTACACATGCAGCTGTACCAGATGCTGGGGTAGACCCTATTGTCGCGTCCTCTCAAATCGTGATGGCACTCCAAACAATTGTAAGCCGAAATATAAGCTCTTCACATAATGCCGTCGTCAGTGTCACAAACATCCATTCAGGAAATACGTGGAACGTAATTCCTGAAAAAGCAACGCTGGAAGGAACTGTACGTACATTCCAAACTGAAACACGTGAAAAGATTCCAGCTCTCATGAAACGTATTATTCAAGGGGTTTCTGATGCATTAGGTGTAAAAACAGAATTTCGTTTTTATGCAGGTCCTCCTGCTGTTCATAACGATACATCTTTAACAAACTTATCCTCTCAAATTGCTGAAAAAATGAATTTAAATATCATCTCTCCTACCCCGTCAATGGCCGGAGAAGATTTTTCTTTTTATCAACAAGAAATACCTGGTTCATTCGTTTTTATGGGAACGAGCGGTACACATGAATGGCATCATCCAGCTTTTACAGTAGATGAGCAAGCATTACCTATCAGTGCAGAATACTTCGCTTTGTTAGCTGAAAAAGCACTTAAACACTTTGCATAAAAAAGAGCCGTTAAGAAATACTTAACGGCTCTTTTTTTTAAGTTAAATCACGTTTTAAAAATACTGTATAGGAAATGCTTAAAAATACAAATAAATATAGTAATAACATACATGAAGCAAACGGGAATGTTACTCCATCAATAAAACTTCCATTCTTTGAAATACTGTATAAATCTGTGTTTGCTGGCAATAAATATTTCGCCCAATCATATCTAGTTGCTGCTAATAATGCAATATTTCCTGATAAAGCAAGAAATAGCGAAATACCAATCGCGCCTCCACTAGATCTTGTTAATACAGAAATCATAAATGCAAACGCTGCGTACACAATGGTCGGCAACCACGATAAAATATAATACTTACTAGCTTCCACAAAAATATTTTGTTTTATAATATTTCCATCTTGGAAAATAAGCTCGCTCCATGCAGGCTGTTGAAATTTATAAATAACAAGTCCACATAAAGTGGAGAAAATCATATTAAATATAAACAATAACGCTGCAAATATCACAATTGCTAAAAATTTAGCTGTTAAAATTTTAAATCGACTCGCTGGTCGTATCGTTAAAAATTTATATGTTCCCCAGCTATATTCATTCGCAAAAATTGTACTTGCATACACGAGGATAAATGGGAGCAATATTGGAAATACGATAAAACCTGTATCTCTCATGAAAGAAAGCGGAGAACTGCTTGCCGGTGCTGTATCTGTATCTAAATGCTTCATCTTAAGCTGATATTCCTTTACAAGCTCGTCCCCAGATCGTTCTGCTAATATAGCTTCTTTTTTCATACCTAGCTTTTTCTCTATTTCTACAGTTCGTTCTGTATAATCGGCTTTCCATCCTTTTGTTTCCGGTTCTAAATACTTTACCGTAACCCACCCTAATCCAATTATTAATACTGCAATAACTGCAAAGGGAATAATCGTTCGCTTTCGCTTAAATATTTTATACAGTTCGTTATACACTAAATTAAACAATATCTTTTCCCCCTGTTAATTCTAAAAATTGCTCTTCTAACGTTTTTCTTTCTTCATATACACGATAAACTTGAATGTCCTTCTCAAGCAATGTACGAATAACATTTGGGATTTCTTCATCTTTTACATGAATAAGTAGATCATTACCTTTTATTAAAACATCTTGGTCTAACATTTCTGCTGCTTTATTTGCATCATCTACACGTATACGGATTGTCTCCATCTCTTCGCTTTGACTATGCTGAATATTTTGCGTCGCCACATATTCTCCATGCTGAATAATGATAACTCTGTCACACATTAATTCAACTTCTGAAAGTAAGTGACTAGATACAAGTACCGCTTTTCCTTGTTCATGTGCAATTTTCTTTATGTACATTCTCATTTCATGTATTCCACTAGGATCTAATCCATTCGTTGGCTCATCTAATATTAATACATCTGGATCGTGAATAAGCGCTTGAGCAATTCCTAAACGTTGTCTCATGCCGAGTGAATATGCTTTTACTTTGCGGTCAATTACTTGTCCCATCCCTAACAATTTCACTACTTCATCGATACGTTCTTCTGTCACGTTACCATTCATGCGTCCGAAATATGTTAAATTTTCATAGCCACTCAAAAATGGATAAAATTCGGGTGTCTCAATTACTGCTCCAATTTTAGAAGCAGTACTTTCAAATTGTTGTTTTACAGATTGACCGTCAATCCAAACTTCGCCCTCTGTCATACGAATCATGCCGACCATCATTCTCATTAAAGTCGTTTTTCCAGCACCATTTGGTCCGAGCAAGCCAACTACTTCACCCTTTTTAACTTCGAAACTAATATTTTCTACAAGTGTCTTTGAACCAATTCGCTTCGTTAATCGCTCAACCTTTACAATCGATTGTTCATTTGTCATTCTATACAACCTTTCCTTCCCATTCTTTGTCAGGTCTTTACACTGTAACATGATTATTTTTATGTGTAAAATAAGAAAAGGCATGATTTCTCATGCCTTTTCCTTGAATGAAAACGAATTTTCATCTTGTAAACTTTGAACAAATCGAAAACATTGCATCATCGATAATAGGACGATAACGATCATAATTATACTAACAACTACGATTGCATATATTGTAATTGGTGCACTATTTATCCCTTGTATTCCTGCTATTTTCATAAAGATAATCGTAAATAATTTCAAAAATAACATCCCATTCACTAATCCAAAAACAAACGCTGCTCCATAAATAAATAATTGCTCCTGACATAATAAACATAGTACGTCATTTCTCTTCCTATTCTCTGCTACATAAGATTTAAATTCCTCTTTCCTCACTTGCAGAAGAGAAAACGTTATTTTATATGTAGTAAAAATACAAATAAAAATGAATACAATAAACAGCATGTAAAAGCTCATTTGAAATAAAAGTGTAGTCTCTAATTTCCCAATAGCTCCTTCATTAAATTGGAGCGATATCATAAAAAATAAAATCATAGTACTCATAGCAACCCACATGAATTGCTTCATCCTTTTGGCAGCAAATGTTCTTATATTTTTTCTCACTAACTGACATAAAGACATATATTCTTCCCCTACCTTACTTCATACCATACTCATTCTATACTACTAGTGTATAAAAATATGACATTTTAAACATCGCACTACAATCTGAATTTTTTCTAAGTCTTTAGTCCTAGAAAATAAAATGGTAAAAAAATCATATTAAGAATATAATTGTAAAAAGGAGGGGGTTGCATGCACATGAAATTACTATCAATCTTATTTTTATTATTTCTCACAAGTTGTAGCTCACTTAAAAACAATGCAGATGCCATTGTTGAGCCATACAAATTAACAGAAGAGCAATCTTCTATTTTACAAATGACTCCTTTTCAAGAAGGAGACAGCATATTTTATAACGTTACCCTAAAAAATGAAAAAGATGAAATACATGCTACGATTGATTATTATCAAAATGGTAAAAAAACAAACGTAATTGCGAATATAGCTACCTCCCATTTTCCAAAAAAGAAAGTAAAGCTTTCTTTTTTACCACCTCAATCCCAACTCGATAAAGATGTACAAGTGCAAAAACATTGGTATGTTAATATTGAAGGTAGCTCCATGCTCGCTCCTGAAGAAGCACCTCCAATCGTAAATAGCTCTACCTCTACTACTCTTCAATCTGCAATAAACTTAACATACAATCAAAAGACGACTTTAGCGGCTATAATAAAAACGAATAAAGAAACCGTAAGAGTTCCAATGCTTGAGGAAAAAACCGCTATTGACCAACTATTACAAGAAAGCGAACATGTTTATCTCTTTAGTATAGAACTAAAAAAAGAACACTAAAGCGGAAATGCAATTATATTGCATTTCCGCTTTAGTGTTTAATGAGGTGTACTTTTTAACAAGTTAATCAATCTCATCCTCAACTTCTATTCTTTTCTTCTCTCTTGCAATTTTTAAAAACTCTAAAAGCTCTGGATTAGTATTCATTTTTTTGTACGCTACTGACATTTCTGCAACAAAATTCGAATCACATAACTCTTTATATACAACTTCTGTTTTATACAATTTATTTGCCGATACAGGTATGACCGTAATTCCGATTCCTGCTGCTACAAGTCCCATAACTGTTTGATATTCCGTTGCTTCTTGTACAATGTGTGGACTAAATCCTACGTCGCGGCAAAGTGATAAAATTGTATCGTATAACGCTGGCCATACCGGTCTCGTAATAAATACGAACGGTTCGTCTCTTAAATCTTCAATATGTATTTCATCCTTTTCAGCAAGTGGATGTGCCTTCGGTAAACATAACGTACAAGAAAGCTTTTGAATTGGTTCTAACTCTAGTAATTGCGTTGGAATTGGCGGACGCAAAAAGCCAATATCAATACGGTTATCGTGAAGTGCATGCACCTGATCCGGTGTTGACAGTTCATGTAACGCAACAGACACTCTCGGAAATTTCTTTCTATACTCCCTTACGATAGATGGTAAAATATCATATATCGCCGCACCTACAAAACCAATTGAAAGTGAGCCCACTTCTCCCCTTTGGGCACTTTGTGCAACTTCTACCGCTTTATCAATTTGTTCGAACGCTTTTTTTACTTCTTTTAAAAACATTTCTCCAGCTTCTGTTAATTCAACTTTTCTCTTCGTTCTTGAAAATAACATAACTCCCATTTCTTTTTCTAATTGCTGAATTTGTTGACTAAGCGGTGGTTGTGTCATTTGTAAACGAGCAGCTGCTCGTCCAAAGTGTAACTCCTCTGCCACTACAACAAAATATTGCAAATGCCGTAATTCCATTTTGGACACCCTTTTCACTTTCAATTAATACATCTAATATATTAATAACATATAATTTATATATTAGACAAATTTTTCGAATGAACGTATAGTAGAATTTGTTAATTCTTTTTTACAATTTTTATGAAAAAAAAGAAAGAGGTGGTTACTGTATGAAATGGTGGAAATTAAGCGGACAAATTTTATTATTATTTTGTTTCGCTTGGACAGGTGAATGGATTGCAAAACAGGCACACCTCCCAGTTCCAGGAAGTATAATCGGTATTTTTTTATTGTTAATTTCATTAAAATTTAACCTAGTGAAAAAAGAGTGGATACAGGACGGAGCAGACTTTTTATTAAAAGAACTTATTTTATTTTTCATTCCTTCTGCAGTCGCTGTCATACGCTACAAAGATACACTATCACAATATGGAATCGATCTCATTTTAATTATTATGATTAGTACACTTTGTGTCACTCTCGCTACAGGACTCCTAACAGAATTGCTACTAAAGCGGAAAGGATCAACACAATGATCGGCTTTCTTTGTTTACTATTAACACTATTCACATATTGGATATCGAAGAAAATGTATAAACGCTGGAATTGGAGCTTACTTTCTCCTCTTCTCGTCTGCCCTATTATTTTAATTGCTTTATTAATCGGACTAGACACACCTTATGAAACATATGCAACAGGTGGTCAATGGTTAACAGAATTATTAAAGCCTGCAACAGTTGCTTTCGCATGGCCAATCTATAAGTACTTTGATTTACTCAAGAAACATGGAATAGCTATTTTACTTAATGTCATTGTCGGCTCATTTTTATCAGTCATTACTTCAGCACTACTAGCAAATTATTTTCAAATTGATTCATCGTTAGAACATAGTTTAGCGCCTCATATTGTAACGACACCAATTGCAATGGCCATTTCAGAAATGATTGGTGGTATGTCACAATTAACAGCTGTATTTGTTGTTTTAACTGCATTAACAGGAGCATTGCTTGGTCCTTCTCTCATACGTATATGCCGTATTAAAACAGCGCTCGCAAAAGGCATTATGTTAGGCACGAGCGCAAATGGCACCGGTACATCAAAAGCATTTGAAATCGGTCCTGTAGAAGGAACCATCGCCAGTTTATCCATGCTTTTAACAGCAGGAGCTAGTTTAGTTATCGTTCCGCTTTTCTTATCGTGGATACATTGAAAAAGCAAGTGTTTAAACACTCGCTTTTTTATTTATATATTTATTTAAAATCTCATAATCCTCCGGGAAAGATAGCGTTAATTCCTTCATTTCATCTATCCCCTTCCACGCAATTTCATGTATTAACTCATCAGGATCTTGGATTTTCATACTACCGCCTATTTTTTTTACGACATAATAATGAACGTATACAGGCACCCCGTATGTAATACCTTCTTTTTCATATATTGTACTTATAACTTCCACACTATAACCTGTTTCCTCCCAAACTTCTCGGATACAACATTCCTCTAGTGTTTCTCCTTTTTCAAGTCCTCCACTTGGGATAGACCACCTTTTTTCTTCTCCCTTTTGTCCTTGCAATACCATTAAGATTTCATTTCTTTCATTTACACATATAGCTGCTGCACCTATCCATCTCTCCATGTACATCCCTCCCCTACAAAAATTCGCCTTCTTTACTATTTTCTCCTTGAAAAAAGAGGAAAAAAGTAAACTAATGACGAAAAATCACATTAACTTCATAGACAATCCCTTCTTAGAAATTAAAAACGGAAGGATGAAAATATGATTTCTAAATATGTTGTGGAATGTGTCTTTTGTGAAGAAAATCGAAAACCTCGCCAAGCTATCGTCACGGTTCCTGCCACTACTCAGCTACTAGCCATTGAAAAAGTGCGTTCAGAATGTAAACGCCGTTTCGGAAAAGCTTTATTATTACAAACCGAAATTAAAGAAGAACTAGCTTTTGAACAAAAAGAAAGCTGACCATAAATTGGTCAGCTTTCATATCCGATCATATTTTCACATGAAGATTAGGGGCATCCTCTTTCAGGATCGGGATTTTCCCATTATGTACGTTCCATAATGGTCATCGAACAATATATTTCTATGCAATTAAATATTGAATAGAATAGGGCAAAACTTGTTCGCATTTTTAGAAAAGGGATAGGGATATAATTCAAGTAGTACTTCGAATACTCGAACTTTACACTCATTATTTTAAAGCAAATCCTTTTATATGGGAAATATGAATTACTTACATAATTCATTCGTAAAACATATTAGTTTGCTATATTATTTTCATTCCATCAACAACATACATCCAGCTACAACTGGTGTCATAATCATTGAAAGCTTCAAAAGCATACTTGGTGCATAATTTGTAAACTTCGCCCCGATATACGCTCCTAACATCGTCCCAATTAATACTTGTAATAACAATATATAATCTAGATACCCTTCTGAACTATATCCTAGCCCACCTCCAATTGCGATCGGCAATATAACAAGCATTGTTGTTCCTACAGATTGCTGAATCGTTAATCCTAATAGAACCATTAATCCAAGTTGAATAAATGGTGCAGAACCAATCCCGAATGAACCAGCCATCATTCCAGTGACTAATCCAAGACATATACATTTCATTATATTTTCTTTCGAAAAATCTTTAATTTCTGCTAAAAGTAGTTTTTCCCTATTTTGAAACTTAATTAATTTAATAAACATAAAAATTGCAGATAAAAATAACATCCCAGCTGTAAACCAATGAAGAAGATACGGTGGGATAAGTGAACCAAGCTTTGAACCAATATAAGAACCAAGTGCTCCACATCCACCAACAATCCCACCTATAGTAAATACAACATTTCCTTCACGATAATGACTTATAACCCCAGATAATGTCGTAAATGCCATAGCACTTAAAGACGTTGCAAGTGCAACATGAATAGGAATGTGGAATACTAAAGTGAGTATTGCGATAATAAAACCAGCTCCCCCTGCTCCAACAAACCCTAATAAAACCCCCATTACTAACATCGTTATAATAATTGCCACAAACTCTCCCTCCAGTAATCCAATTATCCACCATATTCCTCCTTGCATACAAATAAAAAGCACCCTGGACGGATGCTTTTCGTACTTTTCAAAATTGATACTATGTACTTAATCTTGATTAATCAAAATAATCGCAGGACCAGCGACTACTACTCCAGCTACTTCTATCTTTTCAAATTCCTTTACTGTAATAGATATAACACCTTCTCTTTCCATCAACTCTTTACTCAGGACATCAGTCGGTATAGATTTCACCGTCTTACCTCCTCTTCATTTATACAATATGATAAAGTGAAAGTTTAATCAGTAGAGGTTTGGTCCACTCCACACGGGTTATAATCGGGCTTCCCGTTTATGTACGATAAAAAACACCCCAATGCATCTATATATATGTATCACCTCCGCTTTCATTCCTTATTCCCCTCAAAACCTTTCTCTCCCTTCCGTAACGTATTGAAAAATAAAAAAGCACTCGCAAAAGCGAATGCTTTTTCATTATTTACTTTCAATTACTTTTAACATTCTATTAATAAATGCTGCCGATTCTCCACGCGTCGCAGAACCTTTCGGCATAAATTCATTATTTTCATTCCCTTTTACAATACCTAATCCATAAACACGTTGTACAGCTTGTTTATCATATGCTAAATCTTGATCCGAGAATGGTAACGGAACTAAGTTACCTTTAATTTTTTTATATTGCAGTGCACGGTCAATCATGATAACAGCTTCATCTCGTTTAATCGTATCATTTGGAGCAAATGTCCCATTTCCTCTACCACTTATTATCCCGGCACTTGCTGCACGATTAATACCATCTATTAGCGATGAATGTGCTGTATTTAAATCATTAAAATTCGATGATCCTTCAGGTAACTGTAATGATCTTGAAATTAAATTCGCAAATTCGCCACGTGTGACAAGACGCTCTGGCCAATAAGAACCTTTCCCATCCCCAATCATAATGCCTCGTTTATCTAATTCACGAATGTCTGCTTCGTACCAACCACCTGTTATATCATCTTTATGGTTCGCATCATAATAAACCTTTGTTCCTTGTAAGAATGGTTCCCACGCATTATTTTTAATCATAATAGCCGGACAATTCTTTCCACTCCAGAATTGATGTTTCTTCACATTTTCTAAAGGAATATGTAATTCTCCCATTAAATAAGCTGTTAATTTACGAGCATTTTCAACAGCTTTATTGTAATCACCATCTTCATTTACGGCAATTTCAATCGCAATGGATTCTCGATTTCCAGTTCCTTCTGCTCCATCTCCAGCATGCCAAGCATTTTCGTTTAATGGAAGATGTTGATAAATCTCTTTATCGTCTACCGTAAAGTGCCATGACGCTGAACGATCTTCCGTTCCAGTTGCTTGGTTATATAAATATATTGCATGGTTTTTAGCATTTGCCCCAACACTGTAATTATCTGTCTCATGAATCGTAATATACTTCGGCTTCATCGCATAACCAGGACGGATATTTTCATTTCCTTTCGGTACAATCATTTCTTTTAAAGTTACACCATAAATATCCGTTGTTTTTTCTGGTGCAGCATACATAACTGCTGCACGTTTTGTACGTGCTGGTGTTGCCTCTTGAATAATTGAAGCTTTTGTTCCTTCAAATTTTGCTGAAGGTGAATAAATCCATTTTATCTCATCATTTATTTTTACTTGGAACCATTCTCCAGCCTGTCCAATAGCTTGAATATTTTGTGGCTCCAATACATTTTCTTCTTTGTATGAAGTAAATGGTTCAGAGTAAGTAAAGGTTACTTCACTAATAACCAACTTTTCACTTAATAAAGGGTGAACTTCTTTAACCTCTACATTCCCCTCACTATTTTCTATCCATCCAGTTCCAGATGAAGTCCGAACATAGTAAGCGTTTCCTTTTCTCTTCTCAGCTTTTACAACTTGATTCGAAATGTGAACCCCTGTCTCCTGTTGAAAATTACTAGAATCATATAAAGGTACTTCTTTCACTATATGTACAAGAAATTCGCCTTGCACTTCATTTTTTACTCCTTTATCTTCTCCTCGACCATCTTCCTCTTTCATATGGTTTTCAATACTTTTTAAAGCTTGTTCATCAGGTGAAATCGCTACAGTTTTTTCCAACTCATTAGCATAGGAATAATTCGGAATCGTTACCACGCTAAATACAATCGATGCAGCTAAAACATTATAAAATCTTTTTTTCATCATAATACTTAACACGCCATAATTAAATTCGTGTTAATTTCCCCCTCCTCAACCAAAATATAGGACATCTAGTAAACTATTAAACTACATAACCATTTACAATATAACAGACTCATTCCGATTCGTATAGATAGGAATGACTACTATTTGCCTACATTTACTATATTGGAATATAAAAAAGAAGCTATAATATATAGCTTCTCTCCCAGTTTCTTTAATCTCTTTGCACCTTATATTCCACAACTCTACCATCTCTATCAAATTGTAAAACAAGCTGCTCACTATCTATTGGAATAAAGCCACGTTCAGTTCCAAGATAGTACGAAGTGATAACACCGTCTTTTCCATTGCTTGTTCCAGTAGGTGCTCCTAATAATTTTGTGATTTCTTCATTTGATTTCCCTATTAATTTATATTTTTGTAATAGATCATCTACCATATGTACCCGTTTCTCTTCAGCATGTAACCACCGATCTTGATTAAACTTTGAAGTGTATGTATTCATACTTAATTGCCCTGTGCACACTAACAATAGAATACACCCTACTATCATTACACGTAGCATTTGCTTCTTTTCTGTATTAAGATTTACAGAATTACGTAAGACGAACTTTTGAATCACGACTAATAAAACAAATGGCATGACTACTACAAACATACTTTTTACACTTACTAACATATGAACCGCATCAATTACAAAAATAAACGCAAGATACATTAGTATATACAAACAAAAATAAATGTACAAAATACCCCTCAATATAGTATTCAAAAAGCCCCCCCCCTCTTAATTCATTATATAATTCATCCGGCTAATAATTTCTCGAAGTTTTTCTAACTCTTGATCTGTATATATTACTTTACCTGTTAAGATCTCATTTCTAAAGAACGTTACAATTTGCTCTCTATCTTTTAATCTCGGTGTTTTTTCTTCAGACAGATCTAGCACTTCTTTCCCATTTTCATTATAAAAATATACAATCGGTTTTACGTTTTCCTTTACAATATCAACTTGTATTTCTTTCAAACAATTGTATAGAATATGAGATAGTTTCTTCGCTCTATATACTGGATTCCCTTCATTTTTCACTTGTATCGTTAATGAATCTTCACCTGTAATGCATTCAAACGTCTCTTCTTTCTCTACTTCTTGTTGATACTTGCCAATTTCATCAATCATAAATGAATATATACTAGCATTTTCTTTCGTTAAGCCATGAATTAATTTCCCTGTCCATTCTTTCGTCTCAAGTAGATATATGCCCGTTTTACTTAAAACAAGATGATGAATTCGAAAATCATTTCCGCCGTGCTGATTTCTAATAAAAACATTCGGCATAATATGAAATTCATTATCTAGTATTATGCCTTGTTCTACGAAGCCTCGTTTCATATAATGTAATGTTTCGTGTGTATTCACTTCAGCTCCATTTTTCGTATACTCTCGCAAATTTGCAATTAACTTTTGAAACATATGTATTTCGTTACTATGCTTTTCTTGCACTTCACTGCGTTCTTTACTATGTTGCACAGCTAATTGATTTTTCATCATACGCATATTTTCAAGTTCTCTAGCTGCACTTATTTGTAAATCATTATATTTCTTCTGTTCCATACTTTTCAATGTATTTTGTTGTTCTTTATGCTCTGTAACCGTAGCTGCAATTTCATTTTCATACGTTTCAATTGCTTGTTTCTTCTCAAACTCTACTTGCTGACTCTCTGATTCTAGCTGTTTATTTTTATAGAACAGCACGAATGCTACAGCTAATAATAATAAAATCACACCTATTAGCACATAATCCATATTTTTACTCCTTTAGTCCATTTTCATTTATTTTTATAAACATCCATTATATTATACTATGCTTTCAATATACACTTTGTAAACATTACATATTTTTAATGAAACGAGACTTTAATAAGCCATTTTCCCCATGCCCTACCGATCGTTTCAGGTTGCCCTCAAATAGCAGAGTAAAAGGCATCTCAGGCGAGATACCTTTTACGTGCATTTTATTGTACACCATACTGAATATAACTTGGATCATAGTATATCCAACCATTTCCACCTAAACCAAGCCATCCATCTTGCTTACACCATACTCTATAAGCCTCACCATGATGTAACTGTCTTATAACATTTCCAGTTAATGATGGAGCATCCCGCAGATTCACATTATCACCAGTAATAGTCGCCACATAATGTTTATACTGAATGTAACTTGGATCATAGTATATCCATTCGTTTCCACCTAAAGCAAGCCAACTACCTTGTTCGTTCAAAACTTCATACGATTCTCCTCTATTTAGCTGGCGGATTACACTAGATTGTAAAGATGGTCCACTCCGTAAATTTACATTATCGCCTTTAATTACAGCAACGCCGTAGACTGCAATAGCAGTACTAGGCGGGGAAACATTTCCACCACCATTTGTTCCATTTCCTTGCAAAGCTTCTAATGAAACCGCTGCTGATACGTCACAATTTCCTACTACACCTGAAATTTGACCAGAATCTGTGTATTGCCATGCTGTCCACTCTGTCCATCCACCAGCATCAGCAGGCGGCGTACTAGAGTATTTAGAAATCCAAAGTGGAATATCACTTAACCCGTTAATTCCAAACTCATTAATATACCAAACTCCTGTATATAACATAACATCTTTTCCAGTAGCCTGTTTCACATAATTTATGAAACTTCTTGCCCAATTAGATATAGCAGTACCAGTTAAATTACTATTACTCGAATCTATCGGTGATTCTAAATCTAAAACTGGCATTAAGTCTGTCTGATTGTTTTGTAATATGTTCACAAAATGTTTCGCTTCTGAAATTGCATCATTTAGTTCTGGATGTGCAAAATGATATGCACCGATTAATACATTTGCATTTCGCGCTGCTTGTACATTTTGGACCAAAGTAGGATCAAGATTATTCACACCTTCTGTCGCTTTTGCATACGCCGCTGAAATACCCGATCCCTTCACTGCATTCCAATCAATGTTACCTTCCCAATGAGACACATCGATAAACGTAATATTTGAACTAGATCTATCTTGCATATAAAAGCTCCTATCAATTTTTTTCATTTCGTATACATACAATATGTACAACTTTAATAAAGGGTCACGACGTTTATACTATAGACATTGAGAGCAAACATATTTTATAAACAAAGTAAAAAGGCCTTGTAATTACAAGGCCTTTTGTAAAATCCCTTTATTTTGTAGTAAATACATATTGTAATACAACCCTTGCTCACTCAGTAATTCTTGATGTGTTCCTCTTTCTACTATTTCTCCATCATGCATAACAAAAATTTGATCTGCATCTTGAATTGTAGATAATCTGTGTGCAATTGCTATAGTCGTTCTCCCTTTTCGCATTTGCTGTAATGCTGTTTGGATCGCATCTTCTGTTTCTGTATCAATATTAGCTGTTGCTTCATCTAATACTAATACTTTCGGATTCGTTGCTATCGTTCTAGCAAAAGCAATTAATTGGCGTTGACCACTAGAAAATGCAGCTCCTCTTTCTACTACTTCTGTTTCATACTGCTCTGGTAATTTTTCAATAAACGTATTCGCTTGCACAAATTGTGCCGCTTCTTTTACTTCTTCATCCGTAATTTCTTCATTGTACATACGAATATTTTGTTTTACATTTCCCGCAAATAAAAATGCATCTTGCAATACGAGTCCTATTTTCTTTCTAATTTCTCGTTCTTCAAATTTCTCTAAATCCACACCATCTATTACAATATTTCCGGACTTAATATTATAAAATCGCATTAACAAATTCATAATGGTACTTTTTCCGCTACCAGTGTGCCCAACAAAAGCAACCGTTTGCCCTTGTTTCACGTGAAAAGATACATTTTTTAAAACATCACGTTTTCCATCATACGAAAAAGTAACATTTTTAAATTCAATTTCTCCATTAACAACTTGAGGATTTCCATCCCCTTTTTGAACTGGAGCTAAATCTTTCTCATCCATTAAATGAAATACACGTGATGATGAAACAAGTGCCTGTTGGAAAAATGATAATTTCATCATCATCTCATTTACAGGCTGGAAGAAACGATGTATATAATTAACAAACGCATATAAGACACCTACTTCAACAGGACTCTTCAAAGCATCAATTCCAAATAAACCAAGTACTAACGCAATAGCCACAATATGAACTAAATCAGTTGCTGGACGTAAAAGTAACGCGTCTAATTTTAACGTCCGCCGCCCTGCACTATAATGTTTATTATTTACTTCTTCAAACTCTTTTCTCATACGCTTTTCTTGCCTGAACACTTGAACAATATTCATTCCTTGAATGGACTCATTCAACTTTGCATTTAACACGCTTAATTGATTACGTACTTCTAAATAAAAGGCTGCACTCTTCCGGCGATATAGCACCATAATTGCAAACATTATCGGAATTAATACGAGAGAAAACAGAGCTAGTTTTACATTTAATAAAAACATTGCTACTAAAATACCTATTAAAAAGACTACGTTTTTGACAAATGTGGATAATACACTGACATAAAAATCTTTAATTGCTTCCGTATCATTCGTTATGCGCGATACGAGCGTACCAATCGGCGTACGATCAAAGAAACTTAATGACAGCTTTTGAACATGATCATATACTTCAACACGCATATCTTGAACAATTTTAAAAGCAATATTTTGAAAATACAATAAGTCTAAATAAGTAAATAATACTTTTAATAAGTGAGCAATAAGATACACTACAAATAGAGTAACAAGTGCTGATTGATCAAAGTTACGTGGTACTAAATGTTCATCAAGAAATTGTTTAATTAAAAAAGGACCCATCATTTCAGTTACAGTTGCACCAACTAAAAAGATAAATGCTAAAGATAGCAACCTTTTATATGGCTTCATATAAGAAAGTAATCTACTTAAATCACTTCGCTTCTTCCCGGTCATCATACGCCTCCTTTCTCGACTAATGCTTCTAACTGCTGGCTCTCGTACATTTCTTTATACCAACCGTTTTCTTTCATTAATTGTTCATGTATACCTCGTTGCACAATTCTGCCTTCATCCACAACAAGTATAAGATTGGCATGTTGAATTGCACTTAAACGATGTGCAGTAATAATCGTTGTTTTTCCTGCTCTTTCCCTCTTTAATGCATTTAAAATCGTTTCTTCTGTTTTTGCATCTACCGCTGATAAACAATCATCTAAAATTAAAATTTCCGCATTCGTTAATAAAGCACGTGCAATAGAGATTCTCTGTTTTTGGCCTCCAGATAACGAAACGCCTCTTTCTCCTACTACCGTTTCATACCCTTCTGAAAATTGGAGGATGTCATTATGAATACAAGCAATCTCTGCAGCGCGGGTTATTTCATTATATGTAGCATCCGCCTTTCCGAAGGCAATATTCTCCCCAATACTCGCTGAAAATAAAAAATGATCTTGCGGCACGTATGAAATGGCAGAGCGGACACCGTAAAGTGTTACATCGCGAATATCCCGCTCCCCAACTTTTAATTCACCATTAAAATGATCATACTCCCGGATTAAACATTTTAATAAAGTCGTTTTCCCTGCTCCTGTACGTCCGACAACTCCTAGTGTTTCACCCTTCTTCAAATCAAAGTGAACATCTATTAGCTGTAACAGTTCATTTTTCTTATATGAAAATGAATCGACCGCAAATGTAACATCACCGCTTGCTACTTTATGTACAGCATCTTCTCTATTTACTACATCTGATGTTTGCGAGAGAATTTTTTCTACACGGTCATACGAAGCACGCCCACGCTCCATAATGTTGAACAACCATCCAAAGGCTAACATTGGCCAAACGAGTGTACCTAAATACGTTGTAAATGTAACGAGATCACCTACAGTTAATTCACCCCTCACAACTAATACTGATCCGTAACACACTGCAATTAAAAAAGAAAATCCAACGATAAGAGAGATTGTCGGATCAAACAACGAATCAATACGTGCGACTAACATATTTTTATGTACAACATCTTCTGATTTTTTTCGAAATGCTTGTAAATCTTCTTTCTCTTGTCCAAGTGATCGAATTACCTTCATCCCACTCATACTCTCTTGCACTTTATCATTGATTTCTGAAAACGATTGCTGCGCTTTATGAAACCTTTTATGTAATAACGTTCCATAATAATTTGTCGAAATCGCTACAACCGGCATTGGAATTAAACTTAACAATGTTAACTTCCAACTAATTGTAAAACCCATCGCTACGAGTACACATCCCCCAACCGCTAATGAGTCAACAAGTGTTAAAACGCCCGATCCAGCAGTTTGTTGAATCGCCTGAATATCATTAGTCGCATGCGCCATCAAATCACCCGTACGACGTGATTGATAGAAAGATGGGCTCATCTTTGTAAAATGTTCATATAAATTCTTTCGTAATTGACGGGCTAGTTTTAACGAAGATCCAAAAATCATAATACGCCATAAATAACGTAATATGTACATAGTAATCCCTACAACTACTAACAGAATAACCCACTTCAACAATTTTTCAGATGTTAATGTTCCATTATTAATTTCATCTACTACAATACCTAGTACTTTCGGAGCTACAAGTTCAAGAAGCGCGACACCAAATAACATAATAATTCCGATTATGTACGCTCGTTTTTCTTGTTTAAAAAACCACGCTAAATTAATAAATACCTTCATTTTTATCCTCCTCTCTTAAAATGAGCGATGTTTTCAGTTTACCAAAAATACTGAATTTTTAAAAGTTTTAAACTACATAACTAACAAAAAGAAAAGACACTCTTAGCGAGTGTCTTTTAGCGCTTATTTCGTTTGTTGCTTATTCATCGCGCTCATCATTTGATTGATTTTCTTTTGGGAAGGTTTTTGTCCCATTTGCATCATCATCATTTTTAACATTTGTTCATTAATTGGTGGATTTTTTTCTAAGTAGTTCATCATGTATTTGCGGGCAATGAAAAATCCTAACGCCACGCCTGCTACTAGTGCTACTACGCCCACTAGAATACCTAACCAAATCGGCATATATTTTCCTCCTTCATGTTGTCTACCTTACAGTGTACTAAAACCTTTTCAATAAGACAAGATACAATTCGACATTTTTTACACATATGTTCGTACTTGTTTTAGAGGGTTCAGCCATCCGTACTTTGTATTTTCATAATCCATAGCTAAAAATGTTAATTCACACTTTCTCAACACCTCAAAGAAAGTCGTTTCCATAGAAACATTTCCAGAGGTATTCATGCGAATATAGTTCGGTTTCACCATTATTTCGCCGTATTCCGCTCCTGTATAAAGTGTATGTGTATGGTGTGTTCGATCATATTTACCAAGAACCCGCAAAGCTTGTTCTAATTTATGATGAATTTTCATTACTTGTAATGGCCTCGTTATATACATCATTTGTTTATATAACACTTTTTTCTCCGAAAGGGAAACAGATTCTGAAAATCGAGAAAATAAATCAAAAAACAAATATTCACGACCAAAGTAAGCTTTCGCAATATCCTCTTGAATTAAATACAATTCATACGTTTTCATCTTTTGCCTCCCAATCTGGACAACCTTTTCCCTTCATTATATAGAAGAAACTTTGCAATGATTGTCTGACTGCGGAGAGATAAAAAACTTTTTCTGTCGAAAAAACTCATTTACATAGAAAAACCTCTCCATGCCGGAGAGATTTTTCTAAAATCATTAAAGCATTTCTTTTACTTTACGAACAACGTTCTCTACAGTAAATCCATACTCTTCCATAATCTTCTCACCAGGAGCAGAAGCACCGAATGTATCGATACCTAACACATCTCCGTCAAGACCTACGTAACGGTGCCATCCGAATGTAGCACCCATTTCGATTGCGAAACGTTTTGTTACTGCTTTTGGTAATACAGATTCTTTGTACTCAGCAGTTTGAGCTTCAAAGCGATCCATAGATGGCATGCTGACAACAGCTGCGTCAACGCCGTCTACTGCTAGAACTTTTTGTGCTTCAATAGCTAGACTTACTTCAGATCCAGTTGCAAGTAGGATTACATCAGCCGTTTCTTTCTTGCTTGCAGAAACTACATATGCACCTTTTGCTACTTTTTCATACGTATCGTCTTTTGCACCTTCTAATGTTGGAAGGTCTTGACGAGTTAATACTAAAGCAGTTGGTTTGTTTGTAGATTCTAGAGCTAGTCTCCAAGCTGCAACAGATTCGTTACCATCAGCTGGACGAATAACAGATACATTTGGCATTGCACGAAGCGCTGCTAACTGCTCGACTGGTTCATGTGTTGGACCGTCTTCACCAACAGCGATACTATCGTGTGTGAATACATACGTTACTGGCAATTGCATTAATGCTGCAAGACGAATTGCTGGACGTAAGTAATCAGAGAATACGAAGAACGTACCACCGTAAGTTTTTAAACCGCCATGTAGTGCAATACCGTTCATTGCTGCACCCATTGCAAACTCACGTACACCGTACCAAATGTTTTTACCGCTGTAATCATCTCTTGTAAAGTCTTTTTCGTTATTCATGTATGTTTTGTTAGAACCAGCAAGGTCAGCAGATCCACCGAAGAATGATGGTACAGACTCTGCAATTGCATTAATTACGGCACCTGAAGAATTACGAGTTGCTGCTTTTGATCCTAATTCATAAGTTGGTAAGTTTTGCTCCCAACCTTCTGGAAGAAGACCATTCATTGCCGCTTGCAATTCATTTGCTAATTCTGGGTATGCTTGTGCATATTCACCTAGCATCGTGTTCCACGCTGCTTGCGCAGTTTCACCAACATCTTGTACCGTTTTACGGAAGTTGTCATATACTTCTTCTGCTACATGGAAGTCTTGCTCAGCAGTCCAAGCATATGCTTCTTTCGTTAATTTTGTTTCGTCTACACCAAGTGGAGAACCATGTGAAGCTGATTTTCCTGATTTGTTTGGAGAACCGAAACCAATTGTCGTTCTTACTTCAATTAGCGTTGGGCGTTTTTCGTCAGCTTTCGCTTCTTCGATTGCTTTCGCGATAGCTTCAATATCGTTTCCATCCTCAACACGGATTACTTGCCATCCGTATGCTTTGTAACGATCTTCTACACTTTCAGAGAATGAACGATTTAAATCGCCATCTAATGAAATATCGTTTGAATCATAAAGCACAACTAGACGACCTAATTGTAAATGAGCAGCTAATGAAGATGCTTCAGCAGAAACGCCTTCCATTAAATCTCCATCACCACAAATAGCGTATGTATGATGATCTACTACATTATACGCATCACGGTTATATTTAGCCGCTAAATGTCTTTCAGCCATTGCCATACCTACAGCAGTTGCAATACCTTGTCCTAGTGGACCAGTAGTTGCGTCTACACCTGCTGTATGACCGTACTCAGGATGTCCTGGAGTTTTGCTTCCCCATTGACGGAAGTTCTTTAAGTCATCCATTGTTAGATCATAACCAGATAGGTGAAGTAGGCTGTATAGTAACATTGAACCATGACCTGCAGATAATACGAAACGATCACGGTTAAACCACGTTGGGTTATTTGGATTGTGTTTCATAAATTGAGTCCATAATGTATAAGCCATTGGTGCTGCACCCATTGGCATTCCTGGGTGACCAGAGTTTGCTTTTTCAATCGCATCGATGGATAATGTGCGAATCGTGTTGATAGAAAGTTGTTCGATTGAATGTGACATGCTATTCTTCCCTTCGCTTATATTAGTAAACGTTTTATACATTTATATGATAGCTTCCCACGCAAGATTATACAACATGTATCGACAAATATGTTGATATTTTTTTGGTTTTTCATAAAAAAATCAATGATTTCGGGAATGTATGGGTATTCAATATGACATACTTTTTCATTATTTTTATTTTAAAAAGAAAGGGAATTATCTGTATATTTATTCATCATTTTCAAATTCCATAATGCAAAATATATCCTTCCCCATTTTTCACTCTGCAAAGCAAACGAATAAAAGAATTTAAATCTTGGCATAATTCATCTCGATCAAATACGTACCTTTCATATTCTCCATCAGTATTATTATCATTTTCCCATTGAAACTGCCCTGTCAGTTCGATTGTTTCTGGCGCTAGAGAAAACATATTAACTAGCAAACAAAATAACTGTTCTGCTATCACTGCTCCTTGTTGCTCAATTTTTGTAATACCATAATAATGAATTCCAAACCCTTCTGCTCTTTTCGCTGGATAATAGACTGGAATCCAATGGATGAAATCTAGTAGATATACGATTAGCTCATCACTTAATACAACACACTCATCTATCGTTGCCTCTTCTTTGTATAAAAAACAAAGTTCAATCCAATCTATACCTTTAAAATCCAATCCTTTTTTTCATTTGAAACAAATACAAACTCATGTTGTAAAGCCAAAATATCCCCCCTGTTATCCCATAATGTCCACATTCATTATTCTTATTATATAAAAAAGCACCTTTTGTAGGTGCTTCTAAAATAACTTATACGATTTTCTTCCTTATCGAACTTGAAATAAAGTCAATGATAATGACCATTAAAATGATGCCTAATAAAATAATCCCCACACGAGACCAATTGCGTGAACTCAGTGCAAAAATTAGAGGCGTGCCAATCCCACCTGCTCCAATAACACCTAAAATGGCAGCGGATCGTACATTAATTTCGAACCTGTATAACGTATACGATAGAAAATCCGGTAATACTTGTGGTAATACTGCATACCAAAGTATTTGGAAGCGATTCGCACCTGTAGCTATTAACGCTTCCGTCGGTCCTTTATCTATATTTTCAATTCCTTCTGAATATAATTTCCCTAACATTCCGATAGAGTGTAATCCTAAAGCTAGAACTCCGGCAAAAGAGCCTGGTCCAACAGCTTTTATAAATAAAAGTGCCATAACTAATTCCGGAAATGTACGAACAAAACTAAGTACAAATTTCCCAGTTCCTGAAGTTAATTTTCCACTGCTCATATTCGTTGCCGCCCAAAAAGCGAATGGAACAGATAAAAAGGCAGAAATAAATGTACCTAATATCGCAATTGCCAACGTATCAATCAAACCATGTAATAAATCTTCACCATCTGGCAAAGATACATACGACCAATCTGGATTCAATACACCTGTCATAATTGCTTTCGTAATTTCTCCTGCCGTATCCTTTATTCCCTCTAGCGGGACTCCTGAAAAAGCCCATACATAAACAAATGCAAGTGCTATAAAAATAAACCAGCGATACACACTCGGTTTCTTCGGTTTTGGTACAATTATTGTCGTTTTACTCATTATAATTTCTCCCGCAACAATGTACTTACATAATCAATTAACAATACAACAACAAGGGTATAAATAATAATAGATGCAGTTTGTTGATATTGTAAAAATCCAAGTGTACGGTCATAATACAACCCAATACCACCCGCTCCTACTAAACCTAAAACAGCTGCTGCACGTACGTTCACCTCAAATGTATAAAGAACATAGGAGACAAAATGTGCTTTCACTTGCGGAATTACCCCATACACAATCCATTGCACTTTATTTGCTCCTACCGCTGTCATCGCCTCTAATGGACCTGGATCAATCGATTCCATTGACTCATACAACAATTTCGCCACGAGCCCAATTGAGAAAAAAGTAAGAGCCAAAATACCTGGAAGTGGTCCTATTCCAAAAATAGCTACGAAAATTGCCGCTAATAATAAATCTGGTATCGTTCGGATAAAATTTAAAATCAATCGAGCTGGGCCGTACAAAAATGCACTAGTAAACACATTACTTGCCGCAAATAGCGCCAGTGGAATAGCTAAAATCGCTCCTAAAGTCGTCCCAATAATCGCCATACGTATTGTATCTAACATCGCTGTTGTAATAACTTGAAAATAACTCCAATCTGGTGGCACCATCTCTTTTAATAAATCCATCATATTAGGAAAACCAACTACTAGTTTTGAAAATGATGCGTCGACCTGTACACTACTTCCCCACAACAGTAAAATAACTAGAATAACCGTTAACATATGTTTCAACTTACTCGGCGGCTTCGGTATCGATTTCGAATATATCGTCACATCATTCATTTAACTGCCACCTCTAATAATTCACTTTTCTGCGCTACGTCTCCATAAATTTCAGCAAATTTTTCATCCGTTGCCTCTTCTACTGAACCATCAAAAACAATTTCGCCTGCATGTAATCCAATAATGCGTGTCGCATATTGCCTAGCTAAATCAATAGAATGTAAGTTTACAATTGTTGTAATCCCAAAATCTTCATTAATTTTTTTCAAATCATCTAATACTTGCTTCGTTGTTAGCGGGTCTAACGACGCAACAGGTTCATCTGCCAATATGATTTTTGCTTCTTGCGCCAACGCTCTAGCAATCGATACACGTTGCTGTTGTCCTCCTGATAATTCATCCGCTCGCGCATATGCTTTTTCTAAAATATTCACCCTTTTTAACGATTGAAAGGCAAGCTCCAAATCTTCTTTTGGAAATAGACCTAACGTTGTACGAAAAGTCGAATGGTATCCAACACGCCCAGCTAATACATTCTTCAATACCGTTGATCGCTTTACAAGGTTAAAACTTTGAAAAATCATACCAATATCCCGGCGCATGCGTCGTAATTCTTTTCCTTTCGCAGCAGTAATAGACTCACCTTCAATCAAGATTTCTCCTTCTGTAATCTCATGAAGACGATTTACTGCTCTAAGAAGTGTAGACTTTCCAGCCCCCGACAGCCCTACCATTACAACAAACTCACCTTTTTGAATGTTCAAGTTTATATTATTCAATCCTTTTGTACCATTCGGATACATTTTGGAAACATTTCGAAATTCTATCACACATTTTACCTACCTTCTATGTATTCAAAACGGCAAACTAACTGGAAATATACACCTTCCAGTTAGCCGCCATTTCCATATGTATTATTGCGTTTTTACTTTCTTTCCATATTCACGAACGATATCAAATTTACTATCATCAGATTTAACATATCCTTCATGTGAATATACTTCTTTAATGATTTTGTGACCTTCCTCATTCTTTCCTATTTCAATGAAAGCGTCCTGTAATTTTTTACTCCACTCTGCATCTAAATCAGAACGTACCGAAATCGTATCGTTCGGAATTTTTTCCGTAAATTTCACTATTTTCGTTTGATCGAATATATTCGGATAATCTTTTTTTACAATATTACGAGCATCTTGGAATACAACAGATGCATCTACATCACCATTTAAAAGAGCAATAAGCGACTGATCGTGACCTTTTAATGTAACAGGTTTCACATCCTTTAGCGGATCAATTCCCTCTTTTAACAATACAGCCGCAGGCCATACATACCCCGCTGATGACGTTACATCTTGATAACCAATTTTTTTACCTTTTAAATCTTTTACACTGTTAATATTTGAATCTTTCTTAACTACAAACTCAGATTTATAAAAGTCTACTAAATCCTTTGTAGGAGCTCCGGTTTCATCATCTACTCCAAAACGTTGTGCTTGTAAAATTACGTTTGCAGCCTTTTTCTCATGCGCTAGCACATACGCTGTTGGAGGTAAAAACCCTACATCTACTTGCTTAGACGCCATCGCTTCTACAATTGTATTGTAATTCGTTGAAATACTAACTTTTACCGGAATATTTAATTTATCACTTAATAGCTTTTCCAATGGTTTTGCCTTTGCCTCTAACGTATCTGCATTTTGAGAAGGAACAAATTGAACATTTAAAGTCTTCGGTACATAACCTTTTTTCGTATCTTCAGTTTTACTTGCACTTGATTCTTTCGTTCCACAACCACTTAATAATCCCGCCGCTAGTACAACTGTCGTACTCATTGCAAAAACTTTTTTCAACATATTAATGCCTCCAATTTTGTTGTTATAAAATTGTCTTCCGTAAACATGAAGAAATATATCACACATTTTCACGGATAATTGCTTATTTACAGAATCTTTACACATTCTATACATTCTCATTAAAATTCTCTTCATATATTTGATATGCTTAATTAGTAGATAACAATAGAAAAGGTGAATGATATTGAATCCAAATCAAATTGTAACTTTAAACATTTTATTAACAAGTGATATACATGGCACTGTTTATCCAATTCACTACCAAGATAACTCCCAAGCTGAAATTGGTTTAGCCAAAATTTCTACTCTTATAAAAAAAGAACGTTCCCAAAATAGAAACGTTCTTTTAATTGATAACGGTGACTTCATACAAGGAACACCCTTTACTTATCATTACGCTACATATGAAGAAGATAAGAAAAATCCAATGTCTTTATTAGCGAACTATTTACGTTATGATGCTGCAGTTATTGGGAATCATGAATTTAATTATGGAATGGACATATTAAATAATGCTATTTCCGCTGCAAACTTCCCGTATCTATCAGCAAATATTTTAGATAAAAACAGAAAAGAACCTTATTTCGGAAAACCATATATAATAAAACATATTGAATCAAATATAAAAATTGCTATTTTAGGGATAACAACGCATTACATTCCCAATTGGGAACAACCCCATCACATTCAAGATTTACAATTTGAAGATGCATTAGAAACAACAAAAAGGTGGGTTTCTTACATTCGCGAACACGAGAAACCAGATTTATTGGTCGTAGCCTATCATGGGGGATTTGAACGCGATTTACAAACTGGGGTACCGACTGAAGTTTTAACAGGTGAAAACCAAGGATATGCAATGTGCCATGAAATTGAAGGCATAGACATTTTACTAACAGGCCACCAACACCGGGAAATCGCTCACACCGTAATGAATGGTGTAACAATTTTACAGACTGGATGCAATGGACACTCCGTTGGAAAAGTAACAGTAACATTCGAAAAAACAGAAAAAAAATGGGTGAAAAAAGAGAGTTACTCACAATTATTTCCCGTACAAGGAATTGAGGCTGACCAACATATTCTTTCCTTGGTTGCCGATTATGAAGAAAAAACACAAAATTGGCTCGATCAACCTATTGGAGTAATCTATGGGGACATGCAAATTTCGGATGCTATGCAAACTCGTTTGCAAGACCATCCTTTTATTGAATTCATAAATAAAATACAGATGGATATAGCTAATGTTTCCATTTCTTGTACAAGCTTATTCCATAATACATCTCCAGGTTTCCCTAATCGCGTAACAATGCGTGACATCGTTTCTAATTATATTTATCCAAATACATTAAAAGTAATTAGAATAACTGGAGCGGATATAAAAGATGCCCTTGAACTCTCTGCTTCTTATTTCATATTAAAAGCAGATGGAACTATCATCGTAAACCCTACCTACATAGAACCAAAGCCGCAACACTATAATTACGATATGTGGGAAGGAATTTCGTACGTATTAAACATTTCCAAACCAATTGGCGAGAGAGTAGAATCCTTACAGTATAAAGGCGCTCCACTTCATATGAATGAAGAATACGACGTCGTTATGAATAATTATCGTGCAAGCGGCGGAGGGAACTTCTTTATGTTTCAAAATAAGCCCGTAATAAAAGACATACCAACAGATATGTCTGAACTTATCGCTAACTATATATTGAAGCACAAAAAGATAGAAGCAACAGTCAATAACAACTGGAAAGTTATTAAATAACGGATATAATAAATAAAAAAGATGGGCTTCGCCCATCTTTTAGTTTAATTTTGCATTATCTTGCTTTTTTAAAGCTTTTAATTTCGCCGGTGTAACATCAGTACCTTCTTCGTTAACAACTTTAATTCCTTTAAGTTCGTTTAACATATTTTGACGAAATCCTTTTAAATATTGTTCACGTAGCGATTGGCGCTCACGTTGTTCTTCTTCAGTTAAACCTTCAGCTTTTGCTTTTTTCGCTAAGAAGTTAATGCGTTCAATGAGTTCGTGACTTTGCATCTCGAATCCCCCTTTTACTCAAAACTGATTATTATCATACAATAGTTAGTCCTCTTTATCAAGCAATTGCTTTGTATATTCTACATATCTTCGATGTACAGTTGCTTTTGAAACATCATGACCAAAACCACGAAGTGTTGCTGCAATTTCTTCAAAAGTTAATTCATTCCGGCGTAAACGTACAATTTCCTCAATTGGCACTTCTTTTTTCTCACGTCCTATACTTAAATGACGATTTTTCAAATTATTCTCTGGACGAAATCCTTTCTCTACCGCTCTTTGCATGCCACGTTTAATTTTTAAATTGTGGATCTTTCTTTGATACTCTTCAACAATCCCAATTATATCTAGCACCATCGAATCAGAGTCAGAGAGTTCTAATTCTCCATTATGCGTATGCGTATATACTTTTATTCCCTCTTTATGTAAACAGTGCATTAATGCAATCTTTGCATTCCCTCTACCAAGACGCGTTTCATCTTGTATGAGAAGTACATCAACTTGTTCATCGCGAATTGTATCTAGCACTTCTAATATGCCATCACGTTCAATTGTATAACCACTAGCCTGCTCCTCAATCACCTTTACAACATTCATTTGATAGCGCTCAGCTAAATGCAATAATTCATCTTTTTGACGCAATAATGATGTTTCCTGTTCTTCTTTTGTTGTGCTCACACGTGCATAAATAATTGCATTCATTTTGAACCCTTCTTTCTCACTATATTTTCCTTATAGTGTATCATAAATTCGTCTTTCGTTCGAACTTATGTTTGTAGAATGTTTTTTCGCATGTTATACTTATTAATAAGAAAAATGAAAGAAAACGAGGTGTTAGAAAACATGGAAAAGTTAACGAAACGCCAGCAAGACATTCTCGACTTTATTAAGCTAAAAGTACAAGAAAAAGGATACCCACCTTCCGTACGTGAAATCGGTCAAGCAGTCGGCCTCGCTTCTAGTTCTACAGTACACGGACATTTATCACGACTAGAAGAAAAAGGATATATTCGACGCGATCCAACAAAACCACGAGCAATTGAAATTTTAGGTGACAACCGAATGGATACAGAGACACAATCTGTTATTCAAGTTCCAATTGTCGGAAAAGTTACTGCTGGATTACCGATTACAGCAGTTGAAAGTGTAGAAGATCACTTCCCACTTCCAGCTAGCATTGTTGCTGGAGCAGACCAAGTATTTATGTTACGTATTTCCGGAGATAGTATGATTGAAGCTGGTATTTTCGATGGGGATTTAGTTGTTGTTCGCCAACAACAGTCTGCATACAACGGTGAAATTGTAGTCGCTTTAACAGAAGATAACGAAGCAACTGTTAAACGTTTCTATAAAGAAAAAGACCATTTCCGTCTACAACCGGAAAACTCTTCATTAGAACCTATCATTTTAAAACAAGTGTCAGTTATTGGAAAAGTAATTGGCGTATATCGTGATTTACATTAAGAATAATAAAAGAAGATAATTACCTTATTTATATACGGTAATTATCTTCTTTTTTTGTATTTTGATAGATTTTCATACATTTTATTTCTTATGAACGAGTTTCAATCGTCACATCGCCAGCAGCTGTTTTACCGCTAATCTTTTTACTACCATTGCCAATTGTTATATTTTTATTTTCTTCATTAAAAATCATCACGTCGCCAGCAGCGCTTTGCCCAGTTATAACTGCATCTTGTGGTTTCTCTAATAAAGTAATATCTACATCCCCAGCAGTTGAACTTGCCTCTACATCATACTTCGGATCATGATCCACAACATATACATCCCCGCTAGCCGTTTTCGCTGTTACTTTCCCTATTACCTTTTTTAAATTCACCTCACCAGCTTTTGTAGATCCCTCCACACTCTGAGCTGTGACATGCTTCAAATCTACCTCTCCAGCGAGTGTTCCAACACTTACGTGATCACTTTTCACATCACTCATTTCGATTTGTCCAGCAGATGAATTTACTTTTATATCTTGGTAAAGACGTTCAGGCACAAGTATAGTCAATGTAGACGTTTGAATTTTGAAATTGTAAAAGGAAAAATCAAATGAAGCACCTTTTTCTCTTTCACCAATAATTTTTAATGTGTCACCATCTTCGGTAATAAGTACCTCTTGTTTATGTACATCTCCTGATTGCTTTACATAAAAAGAAGAGTCCGGAGATTTTTGGACAACAATATCCCCAGCATCTAACTTAACTTCTATATTTTTTAGTGTTTCGTTTTTAATTACGTCTTCTTTATTTCCTTCTTCTGCAGTTTGCACTGCTTTTTCATATGTTTGTGAAATCCCTATTACTCCAATAATGATACAAGCGATAGCTACTAACAATATTTTCTTCATCATCTACTCCCCTTTTATCATTTTGAAGTTCCATATTACATAACGTACGCATAACTTTTTAAACCACTTCGTACTATAATAAGCGATAATGCATAACAACAAACCTACTCCAACAAACGTTATACTAACGAATACATCCAACCATATAAAAGTACCCATAAATACTTTTGCAATAACAAAAAATGGTGTCACTACACTAGCAATCCCACCGACCCAAAAAGAAAATATAAAAGCGATAATTGCAACTAACGGGCCTAACACAATAATGAAATTAAACAAACTAAGTCCAATCGCAGCCATGACAGCCCTTGTTATATTCGAAGTAGATGGGTCCTTTTTCATTTCATCAAAGCGATACAAAGCAAGTAAGTCTTTCGCAATTACTTTCGGAGAACCAAGGCCTTTTATTATTTCCGATTCAGTTTTCCCCTCTTCTTTCCCAAACTGAAAATGCTCTTCATAATCAAATAAAATATCTTTCCTCTCTTCTTCCGGTAACTTTCTAAGATGACTTGATAATTCTTTCAGAAACTGCTCTTTACTCATCCCATTCCACCCCTTCAATAATTTCTTGTACGCCTTTTGCAAAATCACGCCACTCTGCTACTAACAAATTCAGTTGCGTTTCCCCTTGCTCAGTTAGTTGATAATATTTACGAGGCGGCCCCTCCGTAGATTCTTTCAAATACGTTTGAAAATACCCTTCTTTCGTTAAACGACGTAATAAAGGATACACTGACCCTTCCGATATTAAAAATTTATTTGAGATTTGCTGAACAAGTTCATAGCCGTAACAGTCCTTACGTTTCACAAGTGCTAAAACACACAGTTCTAACACACCTTTTTTAAACTGAACGTTCAAGGTCAATCCCCCTTTCTCATTTCAGTACTATTCAATACACGGTACCCATTATATCCATAATATACCACTTAGTATTGTTTATTGCAAGGTACTGTATTTTTCAATACTTAATTTTCGAATTAAATACATCCACACCATATTTCAACTTCCACATTTTCATTCATAACTAGCACGCATTTTAAATAATCCACATGACTTTTTCCGGGCATTTTGCGGGCACCCATCCAATTCATTTCACAAGCCTTTATATTTGCCCACAAATAAAAAAAGCCCTGATACCGTAGTATCAAGGCTTTTCTCTCTTAGTATAGAGACATATATTGATCGCGTTCCCATTGGTGAACTTGCGTTCTAAAGATGTCCCACTCAATCTCTTTCGCTTCGATGAAGTGCTCAAGTAAATGGTCACCTAGTGCACCACACACTACTTCATTCGATTGCAATGTAATTAATGCTTGCGCTAATGTTGCTGGTAAGTCAACGATGCCTGCTTCTTCGCGCTCTTCTTTTGTCATCACATAGATGTTACGGTCTACTGCAGCTGGTGGAGTTAATTTGTTTTTAATTCCATCAAGACCTGCTGCTAATAACGTAGCCATTACTAAATATGGGTTTGCAGCCGGGTCAACACTACGTACTTCTACGCGTGTACTAATTCCACGAGATGCAGGGATACGTACTAACGGACTACGATTTTGTGCAGACCATGCTACGTAACAAGGAGCTTCGTATCCAGGTACTAAACGCTTGTAAGAGTTTACAGTTGGGTTTGCTACCGCTGTAAATGCTGGTGCATGTTTTAAAATACCTGCGATGAAGTGACGAGCATCATCACTTAATTGTAAGTCACCGTTTTGATCAAAGAATACGTTCTCACCATTTTTGAATAGTGATAAGTTACAGTGCATACCTGAACCGTTCACACCATATAATGGTTTTGGCATAAATGTTGCGTGTAAACCGTGTTTACGAGCAATTGTTTTTACAACAAGTTTGAATGTTTGAATGTCATCACATGAACGAATTGCATTTGCATATTTAAAGTCAATTTCGTGTTGCCCTGGAGCAACCTCATGGTGAGACGCTTCAATTTCAAAGCCCATTTCTTCAAGTTCAAGAACGATATCACGACGACAGTTTTCCCCTAGATCCATCGGCGCAAGGTCGAAGTATCCACCGTTATCGTTTAATTCTAATGTTGGATTTCCTTTTTCATCTACTTTAAATAGGAAGAATTCTGGCTCTGGTCCAAGATTGAAATCTGAGAATCCTAATGCTTCCATTTCTTTTAATACACGCTTTAAGTTGTTACGTGGATCGCCATCAAATGGAGTGCCATCTGCATTGTAAATATCACAAATTAATCGAGCTACTTTGCCTTTTTCAGCTGTCCAAGGGAAAATTACCCAAGTATCTAAATCCGGGAATAAGTACATATCAGATTCTTCAATACGTACGAAACCTTCAATAGAAGATCCATCAAACATCATTTTGTTATCAAGAGCTTTTGTTAATTGGCTCACTGGAATTTCTACGTTTTTAATTACTCCTAAAAGGTCCGTAAATTGTAAGCGGATATACTTTACATTCTCTTCTTTCGCCAAACGGAAAATATCTTCTCTTGTGTACCTAGCCATTATAAATTCCTCCTTAGTCCCTCTAAACACCTTCAGAATCAGTTATCTTTAGTGAAAAAACCTTGAAATGTCACCTTGTCGCAATGAAGTCCGATTGAATCTACCTGTATGTTGTAGTTCATCTCGAAGTATTTTACGAAGCTCAGTTTTTGAAATTTCTTTCGTTTCTTCTTTTACTTTCACTGTTTCTGTTTGATTTACTTTCATTAGTAACACTTGTTTAATACCAGCCATATTCAAGCCTTGATCTAATAAATCTTTAATCTCTAACAACTTATCTACATCGTTAAATGAAAACAATCTACGATTCCCCTTTGTACGGGTTGGAGAAACAAGATTATGCTCTTCATAGTAGCGAATTTGACGTGCAGATAATTGTGTTAAATCCATAACAATACCAATAGGAAACAGCGGGGCAGAACGTCTATCTTCTTTCATTGTTTCAGTTCCTCCTTCGCCTTAACTGCTTCTCATTTTATACCATGTTACGTTTAGTGTCAATAGATGTTAGCTTTTCTTACATGATTTTTTATAAATTTTTTCATTCTTTTTTCTAATGAAATAAATTATTACTTTCACACGAAAAAAGCTGTCGAAATCGACAGCTTCCCCTTAAGAAATTGTTAATAATTCTTTTTCAATTAACGCATCAATTGCAGAACAAATCGCAATCTTTACATGTGAATAAGTTAACCCACCTTGCACGTAAGCAACATAAGGCGGACGAATTGGACCATCAGCTGACAATTCAATACTTGCACCTTGAATAAACGTTCCTGCAGCCATAATTACATCATCTTCATAACCCGGCATATAGTTGGCATATGGAGTGAAGTGAGAATTAATCGGAGATGCATATTGAATTGCTTGGCAGAATGCAATCATACGATCTTTATCATCAAATTGAACAGACTGAATTAAATCTGTTCTTGGTGCATTCCATGCTGGTGATGTATTCATTCCTAACTTCTCTAAAAATGCAGCTGTAAAAATCGCACCTTTTAGCGCTTGTCCCGCTACATGCGGTGCTAAGAAGAAACCTTGATACATTTCTTGCAGACTGTATAAAGATGCCCCTGCTTCCGCACCGATACCCGGAGATGTTAAACGATATGCACACGCTTCAACATACTGTTCTTTACCAACAATGTAACCACCAGTTTTAACAATTCCACCACCAGGGTTTTTAATAAGCGAACCTGCCATTAAATCTGCACCAACATGACATGGCTCTTGCTCTTCAATAAACTCACCATAACAGTTATCTACAAACACAACAACATCAGGTTTAATTTCTTTAACGAATGCTATCATCTCTTTAATTTGAGAAATAGTAAACGATGGACGTGTAGCATAACCTTTTGAGCGCTGAATCCCGATCATCTTCGTATTACTATGAATTGCAGTCGCAACAGCTCCAAAATCAACAAGCCCCTCTTCAGTAAGCGGAACTGCATTATAACCAATATTATATTCTTTAAATGAACCTACACCTTTTCCGCGTACACCAACGATTTCTTCTAACGTATCATACGGTTTGCCAGTGATGTACAATAACTCATCTCCCGGACGTAAAACACCGAATAGCGCTGTAGAAATAGCATGAGTACCTGAAATAATTTGCGGACGAACAAGACCAGCTTCCGCTCCAAATACATCCGCATACACTTTTTCTAACGTATCACGGCCAATATCATCATAACCGTAACCTGTCGTCGGAATAAAATGCGAATCACTAATTTTATGTTTACGAAAACTTTCTAACACACGAAACTGATTGCTTTCAATTACTTCATCCGCGCGTTTATGTACTTCTGTAATCTGGCTCTCTACTTCTTTTACGATTGGAGCAATTTTTTCTCCATTTTTCAAACGATCAAACATTTTTATTTTCTCCTTCTTCCACTAAAAATCTCTGTAATTGCACATTAAGCGATGAATGAGCAAAAATATACCCTCCGCAATCATATACAAATTTATCTTCTAGAAACTCCATCTTTGTTAATAGCGTATCCGTCTTTAATAGCGTTAACAACTTACCTTCACTCGGTGGAATTTCCACTTGATAACGATCCATTTCTTCCTTCATTTTCGTTTCTATCGCTTCTTTTATATGTAATAAATCACTTTGTTCAAAGGCACTAGTCATTAAGAAGTCACTTTTCGGAAACGGAATAAAGTTTTGATGTAATTCATCTTTTTTATTATATAACGTAATAATAGGAATATGATTAATTTCAAGTTCTGACAATAATTGCTTTACTGTTTTCTCATGCCCTACATAATTAGGATCTGCTGAATCAACTACATGTAAAATAACATCCGCTTCACCAGCTTCTTCTAATGTCGAACGAAAAGCAGCAATTAATGACGTAGGTAAATCTTGTATAAAACCAACCGTATCAGTTAGTAATACTGTATAACCTGAAGGTAACGGCATCTTCCTTGTCGTCGGGTCTAGCGTTGCAAACAACAAGTTTTCTTCAAACGTATCTGCTTCCGTCAATCTATTAAACAGTGTAGATTTTCCCGCATTCGTATACCCTATTAATGAAACTTGAAATACTTTATTATCTTTTCTTCTCTCACGATATCTTTTTCGATGCTCCACAACAACCGCAAGTTGTTTCTTTATTTCATCAACGCGTGATCGAATATGACGACGATCCGTCTCAAGTTTCGTCTCACCCGGCCCTCTCGTTCCAATACCACCACCAAGACGTGATAAAGACAATCCTTGCCCCATAAGACGTGGCATTGTATATTGCAACTGAGCTAATTCTACTTGAAGCTTACCTTCCCTCGACTTCGCACGTTGCGCAAAAATATCTAATATTAGTTGCGTTCGATCAATTACCCTCGCATCTAATACTGAGGATAAATTCCGAATTTGACTCGGCGTTAATTCGTTATTAAATACGATAACATCCGGTTCTAATTCTTCCGTTAACATTGTAAGCTCTTCTAATTTACCTTTACCTATATAAGTCGCCGGATGAAACTTCGGTCGTTTTTGCGTTGTAGACACTAATAATTCTGCTCGTGCAGTCTTCGCTAGCGATGCAAGCTCTTTCATGGAATGCATAAACTTTTCATCATCATCTTGTGGCAATTGACAGCCTACTAATATGACTTTTTCTTTTTCTTCCATCAAATATGTTCACTCATCCTTTTCGAAATTTAAACCTTCTAATATAATAGCAGAGGAAGCACATTTCATCTAGTTAGCGGGGGAGAAAATTCATGGCATGGGAGATTTTTAGCATCATAGGCACAATCGCTTTCGCACTAAGCGGAGCCATTGTTGCAATGGAAGAGGATTATGATATTTTCGGGGTGTATATTTTAGGAATGGCAACCGCATTTGGGGGAGGTGCCCTTCGTAATTTATTAATCGGTTATCCGATTGTCGCGTTTTGGCAACAAGACATGTTATTCCAAATCGCACTACTATCAATGACGATTATTTTTCTTTTTCCTAATAAATTAATTAGACACTGGAAAAAGTGGGAAAATATCACTGATGCTATCGGCTTATCAGCATTCGCCGTACAAGGAGCATTATATGCTCAAAAATTAAATTTACCAATTAGCGCTACAATCGTAGCAGCTGTTTTAACTGGCATTGGCGGCGGTATTATCCGCGATCTTTTAGCCCGCAGAAAACCTCTCGTTCTTAGAGCTGAAGTATATGCTTTTTGGACGATTTTAGCAGGTTTCTTAATCGGCGCTCAAATTATTGTTAGCGATTGGGCTCTATACACCTTATTCATTTTAATTGTTTGCTTCCGCATGGTTTCTATTCATTACAAATGGCATTTACCGCATAGACGTATCGATACAAAAGAACGTTCAATGCATAAATAGCAATCTAACCTCTTTACATATAGTAAAGAGGTTTTTCTTCTCTAATGAGTTTTTCTTTACATAATGTTTATACTAATCCTCAAAGCGAGGTGAATACAAATGACAAACCATGTTAATAAAGGCGCTCAAAAAAGCTCAGTAGGTCAAATTGGACACGATCCTAATTCTGCACACGAAAAAAGTGCTAAAATGGAACACTTCCATAAATCTTATCAAGAAAAAGCAAAAAAAGAGTAAAGCACTTATACAAAAAACAGACGCACAGTTTACGTACTGTGCGTCTCCTCTTCAAGCATCAAATCACAACTTGATATCCCAATTAAATCATATTTATCATACGTATCCTCTTGCAACAACCGCATAGCCTGTGTACGAATCGATTTTTCAACAATATTCCGTACATATCGTCCATTACTAAATGATGTAATTTGCGACGAGTACTTTACAGCATGTAAATGATCTCTAAATTTCCATTCAGCCTCTTTCGATAACTGGTATTCACGCTCTTCATACATCCTCTTTCCAATTTCCAACAGTTGATTTACTGAGTAATCTGAAAATTCAATTATAAATGGAAAACGTGATTGCAGTCCTGGATTTAATGAAAGAAAATGATTCATCTCTCTTGAATATCCAGCTAAAATCAATACAAAACCGTGTTGTTTATCTTCCATATGTTTTACAAGCGTATCAATTGCTTCTTTCCCAAAATCTTTTTCTCCCCCTCGGGCTAATGAATACGCCTCATCTATAAACAAAATACCTCCCATTGCCTTTTTTATTAAATCTCTTGTTTTTTGAGCTGTATGTCCGATGTACTCTCCTACAAGATCTGCACGTTCAGCTTCAACTAAGTGCCCTTTTGATAAAATATTCATCTCAAACAACAATTTCCCTATCATTCTAGCAACAGTTGTCTTCCCTGTACCCGGATTCCCTTTAAACAACATATGGAGTACTTGCTTCTCAGACTTCAACCCTATTTCTTGTCTTTTTTTATTCACATAAATCCAAGCATATATTTCTTTTATTATCTTTTTTATATCATCCATCCCAACAAGCTTTCCCATCTCTTCTTCAATTCTTTGCAGCATCTCATGTTTCGTAGTAGTTTCATTTGAAATTATTGTTTTATTTTCTGCGGCCGGTAAAGAAATTTTCTTTCGATGATTTAACACAATATTAATTTGATTATTATTTTTCTTTCGCATCGATTGTTCCATACAATCACCTCATTTTATCCACTCACCAAATATTATTATTCCTGTCTCCCTTGCAAATGACTATTTTCAGAAAAGTTTGCTATAATATAAGAAATAATGAAGGTGGTGGGACTATGGAGACAACGGAATTCCATGATACAATACAAGCCTTTTCTATTTTTTTATTGAATAAAGGCCGAAAACCTTCAACCATTAAACGTTATGTTTATGACATTGAAGATTTCGGACATTGGTTAGAAAAAAACAAAAAGCTCCCTTCCAGTAATATATGGGCTACACTTTGTACAAAAGACTATGAAGATTATTTTTTCGACTTAAAAAAGAATCGACATTACTCAGAGAAAACGATGCACCGTGTATTTATTGTATTAAATAGAATGTATCATTTTCTAAACATCCCTAACCCATTAAAGAACATGGAGATTTCTATTCAACCAGACCGCACACTTCGTAACGAAGATTTCATTTCATCTGATGAAGAAAAAAGATTAAAACATATAATCACTTCATTAGAAGGACTTTCAGAAAAACAACGTCCTGTGCGCCCATTATTAATGGATCGTAATGTTGCTATTTTAAACTTATTAATCGACTATGGATTATCCTTACAGGAACTTACAGCGTTAACTATGCATCACGTTCACTTTGAAACTAACACATTTTCTATCCCAGCAACCGCAGGGGTAGAAAGAACAATTACATTAACTAACGAAGACAAAAAACAACTATATACTTATTACAAAAGCATCCCTGAACCCGTTCGTCCAAAATACCATAGTCATGACCCATTATTTATCGCATTTGATTTTAATCGTGGAACATACAGATGGGTATACGAAAATGATGCACCGAAGGGATTAACAGAAATCGCTATCCAAAAAATGATTCGCCTTGAAGTATCTAGAGCTAATTTACGTAAAGGAATCTCAGGACAACACTTTCGTAACACCTATATTTTAAACTTAATAAAAAAAGAAACTCCGGAGTCAGAAATTATAAAACTAGCTGGATTCAAATCAAAAGTTTCACTAAAACGATATTATCAATACGCAGAAAATAGAAAAAACGCCTTATCATAAGGCGTTTTTTCTATTTTTTCTTTAAACAAACGATTTTACTATGACCATTTAACTAATTTTTGCATCTACTATGATGAGTTTCGTTCATATCCTCATGAGAAAGGAGAGATTTAATGTCTCATTATAACGACAGTCAGAACAAATTCTCCAAACCATGCTTTCCAAGTAGCGCCGGACGAATCCAAAATACCCCATCAATCCCAGTTACTAAGGCACAACTTAGAACATTCCGTGCAATCATTATTGATTTAACAAAAATAATCCCAAAACTTTTCGCAAATCCATCTCCTCAAAATATTGAAGAGCTAATCGATACATTGAACCTACTAAGTAAATTTATTTGTTCACTAGACGCTACTTCCTCCCTGAAAGCACAAGGGCTAGCTATTATTAAAAACTTAATAACTATATTAAAAAATCCAACCTTCGTAGCAAGCGCTGTATTTATCGAGCTTCAAAATCTAATTAATTATTTACTTTACATTACAAAACTATTCCGAATCGACCCTTGCACACTTCAAGAGCTTCTTAAATTAATAGCAGCATTACAAACCGCTCTAGTTAATTCTGCTTCATTCATTAAAGGACCTACTGGACCTACTGGGCCAGCAGGTGCTACCGGTGCCACTGGCCCTCGAGGTAACACGGGTGCTACTGGTGCTACTGGTCCTCAAGGTAACACAGGCGCTACCGGTGCCACTGGTCCTCGAGGTAACACGGGCGCTACCGGTGCCACTGGTCCTCAAGGTAACACAGGCGCTACCGGTGCCACTGGTCCTCGAGGTAACACGGGCGCTACCGGTGCCACTGGTCCTCAAGGTAACACAGGCGCTACCGGTGCCACTGGTCCTCGAGGTAACACGGGCGCTACCGGTGCCACTGGTCCTCAAGGTAACACAGGCGCTACCGGTGCCACTGGTCCTCGAGGTAACACGGGCGCTACCGGTGCCACTGGTCCTCAAGGTAACACAGGCGCTACCGGTG
>NZ_JAKVPU010000039.1:0-763 GCF_022487605.1 Bacillus sp. ES1-5
GGCTTCTAATTCATTAGGCTATCCCCGTAGTTCCTACGGTTAGAAGCCTTAAAGCTTCATTTTTAAGATTGATACTTGCGTTAATATCTCTGTCGTGATGATGATTGCACTCAGGACAATCCCATTCACGAAGATTTAGATTCTTAACGTCTTTGTTTTGATACCCACAACAAGAACATAATTGGCTTGAAGCAAATGTTTTGGATACCGGAATGACTTGTTTTCCATACCATTTTGCCTTGTATTCTAGCAACGTTCTAAATTGTGACCAAGATACTTCACTAATCGCTTTTGCTAACTTATGATTTTTTAACATATTCGATACTTGCAAATCTTCTATACCGATAACATCGTGGTTTTTGATGATTTCAGTTGAGATTTTGTCCAAGTAATCTTTTCTAGCATTAGCTATGTATTCATGAATTCTAGCTACCCTTACTCGTTGTTTATTCCAGCGAGAAGATCCTTTCATTCTTCTAGAAAGAACACGCTGTGCTTTTGCCAACTTCTCTTCCAATGAGCGAAAAAATTTAGGATTTTTATAGATTGTTTCATCTGACAAAATGGCGAAATCTTTTAATCCTACATCCATTCCAATATAAGAATCTGTTTTCGGAAGTTCTTGCACTTCTGTTTCAACTAACAATGACACAAAGTATCTGCCAGAAGGGTTCCGTCTAACCGTAGCATTTAAAATACGTCCCTTTACTTCACGACTTTTGGCAAATCGAACAAGACCTAGTTTCGGCAATTTCATTTTGTT
>NZ_JAKVPU010000040.1:0-705 GCF_022487605.1 Bacillus sp. ES1-5
TTCCAACACTTAGCTACGGGTGGAGAAGGCGCAACAGCTTTTGTTGATAATGTTGTATTCCAACCTACTGGTGGACCATGCACTTCATGTTCACAAAATTTTTAATGCATTAATATATCTGAAGATTTTCGTTTTTCTAGCAAATCCAATAACTATTAAAGAGGGCCCCCTGGCTCTCTTTTCATATTAAAAATCACCATATGCGCCCATATTTATGAAGCCCTTTAACATTTTCTGCGGGGCTTCTTTTTTTCAACAAGCCGTTAGTTAAGTATGCTGAGTACTTTGATTTATAAAATCACTTTTTTGATACATTTATGAAACATTCATGTGTTATCTTCAGTACGTTCTTTTCTTTTTATAATGTCGTGTGAGATATACCATGACTTGAATCCGTAGACTCCTAATCCTAAGGCTTCTTCATTTAAATAAGGATTTGGTTAAAAACTTACATACAAATGTTTTTCATTATATAATTAATCTATCAATATATAAGGAGTGTTAATTATGCCAGAAACAATACTGATTTTGTTATATATTTGTTTCGGATTGAGTGCAGTTTTTAGCTTAATAAAAGAATTAAAAAAAACACAGAAAAACCAGTTCTTGATTTTAGTTGATGCTCTAATTTTGCTAGGAGCTTTATTCCTAGTAGGTAGTATCTTCATCTAAATTACATAACTAGAACTCCATTAAAGAGCAAAG
>NZ_JAKVPU010000041.1:0-703 GCF_022487605.1 Bacillus sp. ES1-5
GCGGAACTAGACGATTTACTTCATAATACTATAGGAATGATGCTTGGGTATTGTATATTAAATATAAATCTTATTTTTATTAAAAAAAAGGAATCACACACACAAATAGTCAAATATTTAATCTTACCTACTGCAGTAAGCTTCGTCGCACTTGGAATAATTATTTCGTATCAAATGAAGGAATTTGGAAATATGCCTATTGATCCCATTACAAAAACTGATATGTCTCAAGTTACTATAAAAACATCAACAGAGTTAAAAGTCGAGGGGGAAAAAGTGCCTGTTTACAAATATTACGGTACAAAAAAATCACATGTTCGAGATGTTGAAATTCTTTCTCCAAAGGAAGCATTTCAAAAACTGAAACAAGGAGAATTTGATCCTATAGGATCTTTCAAAGCAGGTGATACATTATTCATTACAAAATATAATATGGATTACTACACTGATACAAAAGGTTTCTCTCAACCTATATATGTTTTTAAAGTACATTTAAATGATAATGACGAAGAGATTTGGTCTCAGCCTATTTCTGCAAGAAAATAACGTAAATTTGGTTCTGTTGCAAAGTTTTTTAACAGATAAAAATTTAGGGTGAGTACAATTAAATCTTATGCAATTGTAAGTAATTTTTGCAATTCATTGTATGTTGAAAAACCGCAGTTTGCGACCAAATCGCGTTTTTTCAACATACAATGAATTG
>NZ_JAKVPU010000042.1:0-688 GCF_022487605.1 Bacillus sp. ES1-5
TGAGGGACATCTAATAACTCTGTTAATTGTGTTACATTACAAATTTTACGGTGTTCTAGCTCCTTCACAATTTGTAACCTAACTGGATGGGCCATAATCTTTAATAATTCTACATTCGCCTCTGGGATTTTGTACATTTCATTACTTGCTTGAATAGTTTTCATTTAAATATCTCCTTTTATAATTTCGTTTTATTTTAATTATCTATTTTAAGTATGTTGTGTTTACTTGATTACATTCATAACCACTATATTGTTTGTTCTTTTGTCTCTCTATCAGATTCAATATATAGAAGTATTATGATGGCTAAAAATCCAACAAAAGATAGCATAGGGATCGAGATGAAGCCAAACAAATTCAAGTAATCTTCCGTACAAGAAACGCCTACTGAACACATCTTCAATTCACTTGTAGGAAAAGCCTGAATCGTGATTTGATAAACGGCTACTAATAGGCCAATACATGCAAATGGAAATGCATATGTACTTACGTATGGATCTTTTCTATAGATACCTATACCTAATATTAATACTAATGGATACATGGCCATCCTTTGATACCAGCACAAATCACATGGAGGCAGCTTCATCCATTCACTAAAAACCAAACTTATGACCGTTGCACTAGTAGCTATCATCCAAGCAATTTCAATTTGATACTTTCGAATGATTGACATCCTATATTCCCC
>NZ_JAKVPU010000043.1:0-652 GCF_022487605.1 Bacillus sp. ES1-5
GTTACTCTCTTACTATCTTTTTTGATATGGTAGCATGTTGTATCAACGGTACATTCTGTAGGACCATATACATTATAAAAATCAATTTTATCAGCCCCTACCAGCTGTTCCCATAGTGACGGCGTAATCGCTTCGCCGCCGACCAATACCTTACTTGGAACATGAACACCTTCGCATGTTTCTAACAACCCGCCATCTATAAGTAATTGAAGTAATGAAGGCGTTATATCAAAGATTGCTAATTTGTTCTCCCGAATATAAGCTACAAACTGTTCTGGATCGCTTCGAACTTCGTTCGGAATAATATACAAACTTGAACCATACAACAGCATTTGTAATTGCTGAATAGATGCATCAAAGGCAATTGACGCATTCAAACCGACGCGCATATTACTAGGTATCTCATGTGAGAAAACTTCTTTTTGTAAACCATAGGATAGGTTTATTACAGAATGGTGCTGTACTAAAGCCCCCTTTGGATTCCCTGTCGAACCAGAAGTATAGATAACATACGCTAAGTTTTCCCCTGTTACCTCACATATTGGTGAAAGTTTGCTTTCTCAAGAAAGCAAACTTTCACCATGAACAACTACAAGAGATTTCTTAGCACCTGGAACGTTACCTTTTACTAGTAATAAGTTGCGCTCAGTGT
>NZ_JAKVPU010000044.1:0-620 GCF_022487605.1 Bacillus sp. ES1-5
TTTTGCTGTCTTTATCTACTTTTGTAATTTCTACTGAACCTTTATCTAACTGTTCATTTTCTACTTTCAATGATTGGACTGTTGTCATACCTTTTGTAATTTCGAATAATACTGGATCTGTTAGCTTTTTGTAGCCTGGTAAACTTTTCGTCTCTACTAATTTGTACTTCCCTACTGATAAATCAGAGATTTTTGCTTTACCATCTTTATCTGTTTTTACTTCTGTTACTACTTTGCCTTGCTCATCTTGCACTTCGAAGACTACGCCTTCTAATACTTTTTGACTATCTTTATCTATTTTTGTAATTTCTACTGAGCCTTTGTCTAACTGCTCATTTTCTACTTTTATTGCTAAAGCTTTTGTCATACCTTTTTTTATTTCAAATGGTACTGGTTCTGTTAGCTTTTTATAACCCGGTAAGCTTTTCGTCTCTACTAATTTGTACTTTCCTACTGATAGATCTGAAACGGTTGCTTTTCCTTCTTTATCTGTCGTTACTTCCTTTACTACTGTTCCAACTTCATCTTGCACTTCAAAGACTACGCCTTTTAATGCTTTTTTGCTGTCTTTATCTACTTTTGTAATTTCTACTGAACCTTTATCTAACTGTTCATTTTCT
>NZ_JAKVPU010000045.1:0-572 GCF_022487605.1 Bacillus sp. ES1-5
CAAAATCCCTTAACGTGAGTTTTCGTTCCACTGAGCGTCAGACCCCGTAGAAAAGATCAAAGGATCTTCTTGAGATCCTTTTTTTCTGCGCGTAATCTGCTGCTTGCAAACAAAAAAACCACCGCTACCAGCGGTGGTTTGTTTGCCGGATCAAGAGCTACCAACTCTTTTTCCGAAGGTAACTGGCTTCAGCAGAGCGCAGATACCAAATACTGTCCTTCTAGTGTAGCCGTAGTTAGGCCACCACTTCAAGAACTCTGTAGCACCGCCTACATACCTCGCTCTGCTAATCCTGTTACCAGTGGCTGCTGCCAGTGGCGATAAGTCGTGTCTTACCGGGTTGGACTCAAGACGATAGTTACCGGATAAGGCGCAGCGGTCGGGCTGAACGGGGGGTTCGTGCACACAGCCCAGCTTGGAGCGAACGACCTACACCGAACTGAGATACCTACAGCGTGAGCTATGAGAAAGCGCCACGCTTCCCGAAGGGAGAAAGGCGGACAGGTATCCGGTAAGCGGCAGGGTCGGAACAGGAGAGCGCACGAGGGAGCTTCCAGGGGGAAACGCCTGGT
>NZ_JAKVPU010000046.1:0-572 GCF_022487605.1 Bacillus sp. ES1-5
GTTAATCGATACATAATCACCCGAGTGAATAGTTTTTTATCCTTTCCAATATAAGCTTCTTTTATTTCAAAGGTCTGTCCTGGTTTTAAGGTATCCATGATGTGCTCTAAATCAACTTTGATGTACTGAGATTGTTTTTTTATTGTTCCGTTTCGAAAGTATTCAGGAAATTCATTTTTGACATATACCCTATTGTTTAATTTGAGTCGCGATATATAGTACACACCACGTTGATCCATTTGATCTAAATCCTCTAATGAAAAATATCCTAAATCACGAATACATAAATCGCCTGGCCGTAACGTATCTAAACATTCTGTTCCGAATGTTTTATCATTATTTTTTCCAGGTCCCACTTGAAAATTAAGAAATTGTCCACTATGCAAATCATATTCTAATTGAATTTTGATCCCAGCTGTTTGCGCACAGCCACCTGAACCAGGATATATATGTTCCAAAGTATGGGGTACTTGAAACATAGTGGCATCCATGATGCGAATACGTTTAAAATGCGCAAAAAGTTGGCTAGAAATGTGAGTTTGTTCACAGATTTTTTGTTGGAACAACAAAGA
>NZ_JAKVPU010000047.1:0-542 GCF_022487605.1 Bacillus sp. ES1-5
CAAATGCAACTTTACATGGGAACGGGTTTCTCCCTGTTGAAGCAGCAGACATACATGAAAGTACCCAATATTCTAATTCTAAAGGTAAGCGGAATGCTTGGATACTACCATCATTGTTTTTTACTGTTACAATCGGTGTATTTACCCTAGTAGTAGCGAAACCATCTGTCGTTATCATCGCTACTACATCATTATTATGAAAACCAGCGCTTAAAACCTCGTAAGTTAGTCCATCTTTCTCATTGATAATCATAGGTATATTTAAATAGGGATAGTCATTTATATCGTTATGAATAATTGCTCCTGCTGCACTCTTTCTTATTTGAGCCTCTTGCATTGTTTACACTCCTTTATAATGGTTTAAATGTGCTTACGTAAATATATTCTATTTTGCATCTATTATATTATAAAATTGCAGTTTCATCCTGTTATAAAATGAATCGGTACATATAACAGCACTATTTGAGGGATCAATATCAACAACAGTCATATAGCTAGAGAGCAAATAACCATTCACATAATATGTAATTAGTATTTCTTCT
>NZ_JAKVPU010000048.1:0-533 GCF_022487605.1 Bacillus sp. ES1-5
TACCATTAGGAATCTACTAGCATTTGTAATCTTTTTCATGTATTTGCACCAAAATTCATTATTATAAGTGAATATGGTATAAAAATGACAAAACTCTTTTAAGGACAATAATAAAGATTGACGGTTTATAAGTCACCTGCTAACATATTAGATATCTAACATATTAGTTACTTAATATATTAGTTATCTAACGTATTAGCGGGTGATTTTTTGTCTTTATATGAACAAGTTAAACGCATTAATGAAGCTGAATATACTATAAACCGCTTGATATATAAACATTACAAGCAATATTTAAATAGTGGTATTACAACACAACAAGCTGTTGTATTAGATATTGTATATTTAGCGAAACGTATTACGGTCGGCGAAATTGCGATTGAAATGAATATAAGCTCTAGCGCGGTTAGCCAATTAATAGCGAAATTGGAAAAGAATAAATATATCAAACGAGAAATTAATCTTCAAAATCGACGTGAAATATAATAATTTCGCAGCTTTATTCGCTGGAATTAATCCGAAAATAATACCAA
>NZ_JAKVPU010000005.1:0-456897 GCF_022487605.1 Bacillus sp. ES1-5
TTGATTCTATCTGCAAGCATCTTGTTGTATACAAATCGAACACATCCAAATGTTTTTGAGAAAAACATTTGTTGTTCCTTATTTGGATAGATACGATATTTGTATGATTTTAACATTTCCTACACCTCACTTTTCCCTTGATTTTCAATATATTTCTTTACTACATCTATCGGTGAACCACCCGTAGTAATCAAGCAAAAGCTTCTTGAAAACATTTCTTTCCAAAGTTTCTTTCTCACGTGGGGAAAGTCTCTCTTGATGAGTCGAGAACTTGCACTTTTATAAGCATTAATGAACTTTGTCATTTCTGTATTCGGATGTGCCTTGAATAAGATATGTACATGGTCTACATCATGATTCCATTAAATATGTTCCTGCGAAACGAAATGAATATGTATAGTATCTTTTTGAGAGGTTGGCTTATTCAATATATTGAGGTCTCGTGAGAATTTGAAATGTATACAGTTAAACTACTTACTTAATTTTATATAGTAATCGTGGGTTTTAAAAGGTCTTTTTCAAATGAATATGGAATATATTTCTTTTGTTATGCATGTCAAATTCTTTGTGTTTAATTTAGAACATTCAGAAAAACTAATTGACATTGGGAAATTATTGATATAAAATCAACGGTAATTGCATAGTCTTATCAAGAAAAGGTGGAGGGACAGGCCCGATGAAACCTTGGCAACAGCCGTATAACGGAATTGTGCCAAATCCTGCAGGTAATAATCCTGAAAGATAAGAAAGAGCCTTTAGAGCGTGTTTTCAAACTGCTCCTTTCTTGTTTTCAGGAAAGGAGCAGTTTTTTTATTTTGTATAAAAGAAAGGAGAATGAGAGATGGGAGAGTCATGGGGAAAAGGAACAATTTGTGTGCAAGGTGGCTATACACCGAAGAATGGTGAACCGCGTGTTTTGCCACTTTATCAAAGTACAACGTATAAATACGATACTTCAGATGATTTAGCAGCGCTATTTAATTTAGAGGCAGAAGGATATATATATACGCGTATTGGAAATCCTACTTTAGCTGCATTTGAGCAAAAGTTAGCGGATTTAGAGGGTGGTGTAGGAGCGGTTGCAACGGCTTCTGGGCAGGCTGCTATTATGCTTGCTGTTTTAAATATTTGTAGTAGCGGAGACCACTTGCTTTGTTCTTCCACAGTTTATGGCGGAGCGTTTAATTTATTTGGAGTAAGTTTGCGTAAGCTTGGTATTGACGTTACGTTCTTTAATCCGAATTTAAGTGCTGATGAAATTGTGGCCCTTGCTAATGATAAGACGAAACTTGTTTATGCAGAGTCGTTAGGAAATCCAGCGATGAACGTTTTAAATTTCAAAGAATTTTCAGATGCAGCGAAAGAGTTAGAAGTACCTTTTATCGTGGATAATACATTAGCAACTCCTTATTTATGCCAAGCATTTGAGCACGGAGCAAATATTATCGTTCATTCTACGACGAAATATATCGATGGTCATGCAAGCTCTTTAGGCGGCATTGTCATTGACGGAGGGAACTTCGATTGGACAAATGGGAAATATCCTGAACTTGTTGAACCGGATCCAAGTTATCACGGCGTAAGTTACGTTCAAAATTTTGGTGCAGCAGCTTATATTGTGAAGGCGCGTGTTCAATTATTAAGAGACTACGGAAACTGTATGAGCCCATTCAATGCGTATATTAGCAATATCGGCTTAGAAACGCTGCATTTAAGAATGGAGCGTCATAGTGAAAATGCTCTCGCAGTTGCTAAGTGGCTTGCTAACCATGAACGTATTGAATGGGTGAATTATCCGGGATTAGATAGTAATGAAAATTACTCGTTAGCACAAACGTATTTGAAAAAAGGTGCTAGTGGTGTGTTAACATTCGGCATTAAGGGCGGATTAGAAGCAGCGAAAGAATTTATCGCAAATGTAAAACTAGCCACTCTCGTAACGCATGTAGCGGATGCACGAACTTGCGTTATACATCCTGCTAGCACAACGCATAGACAATTAAGTGCTGAAGATCAGCGTCTAGCTGGCGTTACATCAGATTTAATTCGTTTATCGGTTGGTATAGAAGATGTTTCTGATATTATTGCAGATTTAGAAGCAGCGCTAGTCGGAGGCAAAGAACATGCCGATCATAATTGATAAAGATTTACCAGCTCGCAAAGTGTTGCAGAAGGAAAATATTTTTGTAATGACGAAGGAGCGAGCAGAAACACAAGATATCCGGGCATTGAAAATTGCTATCTTAAATTTAATGCCTACAAAGCAAGAAACAGAAGCGCAATTACTTCGTTTAATTGGCAACACACCGTTGCAATTAGATGTTCACTTACTTCATATGGAATCACATTTGTCTCGCAATGTAGCGAAGGACCATTTAACGAGTTTCTATAAAACATTCCGTGATATTGAGAATGAGAGATTTGATGGACTTATTATTACAGGAGCACCAGTTGAAACTCTTTCTTTTGAAGAGGTAGATTATTGGGAAGAGCTTAAACGTATTATGGAGTATTCAAAAAAGAATGTAACATCTACGCTTCATATTTGCTGGGGGGCACAGGCTGGCTTGTATCATCATTATGGTGTTCCAAAGTATCCTCTTAAGGAAAAAATGTTCGGTGTATTTGAACATGAAGTCCGTGAGCAACATGTGAAATTGTTACAAGGGTTTGATGAATTGTTTTTTGCCCCGCATTCTCGTCATACAGAAGTACGAGAGAGTGATATTAGAGAGGTGACAGACTTAACATTATTAGCAAATTCTGAGGAAGCGGGTGTTCACCTTGTCATTGGGCAAGAAGGAAGGCAAGTGTTTGCGCTCGGGCATAGTGAATATAGTTGTGATACGTTAAAGCAAGAATACGAACGTGACCGCCAGAAAGGGTTAAATATTGATGTGCCGAAAAATTATTTTAAACATAATAATCCAAATGAGAAACCGCTTGTAAGGTGGAGAAGCCATGGGAATCTATTATTCTCGAATTGGCTGAATTATTACGTGTATCAAGAAACCCCTTATGTATTATAAAAAAAGATTGTGTAACACGTGGTAACGTTTTCTTTGTAAAGATTAACTTATATTTTTCCGAATGTTCGAAAAACATTGTTTTTCAGATTTTTTACTCATATAATTTCATCTAAACACAATTTTTGAGGGGTGGACAGTATTATGAAAGAAATTCAAGTTGGTTTATTAGGTCTTGGGACAGTTGGTAGCGGTGTAGTTCGTATCATTACAGATCATCAAGAGCGACTTATCCACCAAGTAGGTTGTCCTGTAAAAGTAACGAAAGTACTAGTACAAAATATTGAAAAAGAGAGAGAAGTAGAGGTATCTTCTACTCTATTGACACAAGATGCAAATGAAATTTTAGATAATCCAAATATTGACGTTGTCATCGAAGTGATGGGTGGCATTGATGATGCAAAAGCATATATTTTGCAAGCCTTACAGAGCGGGAAGCATGTTGTGACTGCCAATAAAGATTTAATGGCGTTACATGGGGCGGAACTCTTAGCGGTAGCAAAAGATAATAAAACAGATTTGTTTTATGAAGCAAGTGTAGCCGGAGGGATTCCGATTTTACGAAGTATCGTAGAAGGACTTTCTTCAGATCTTATTACGAAAGTAATGGGAATTGTAAATGGAACGACAAATTTTATTTTGACGAAAATGTCAGATGAAGGGAGAGCATATAACGACGTGTTAAAAGAAGCCCAACAACTTGGATTTGCAGAAGCAGATCCAACATCAGATGTGGAAGGTTTAGATGCAGCGAGAAAAATGACGATTTTGGCTACCCTTGGTTTTTCTACAAATGTAGAGCTTGGAGATGTGAAGGTAAAAGGGATTACTTCTATTACAGAAGAAGATATTGAATATAGTAAGAGTTTAGGATACACGATTAAATTAATCGGTCTTGCGAAGCGAGATGGTGAAAAATTAGAGGTGACAGTTGAACCGACACTACTTCCAAATACACATCCTCTTGCGGCCGTGCAAAACGAATATAACGCTGTATATGTGTATGGTGAAGCGGTCGGAGAAACGATGTTTTATGGACCAGGTGCAGGAAGTTTACCAACAGCAACAGCTGTTGTTTCAGATTTAGTAGCTGTAATGCAAAATATTCGATTAGGTGTAAACGGAAATAGTGCGGTATCCCCGCAGTATAAAAAGGTATTAAAAGAGCCAGACGAAATTGTTGTGAAGAAATTTTTAAGACTTCATGTAAAAGATGAAATTGGTGTATTTGCAAAAATTACTTCATTATTCTCTGAGCGTGGCGTTAGCTTTGAAAAGATTATTCAAATGCCGCTTGAAGAGAAAGGGAAGGCTGAAATTGTAATCGTGACGCATCGTGCGTCTCTCGCTGATTATGATTATATTCTACATACGTTGCAAGGGTATGAAGAAATAGATTGTTTGAAAGCAAACTATCGAATTGAAGGGGATGCTAAATAGTATCCCTTATCATAAAACAGAAAGAGCCTGTTAAGCAGCTTGCTTAATAGGCTCTTTTCTATTTAAAATCTTCGTACCAATTTGAATAAATGCTTGGATAATCCAGCCTGTTGTAAAGGATAAGATGATTGTTCCAAAATAGATAGGTCCATTTAATAGGAAGCTTAATGTTAAAAATAAAAACGCTAACGAAATTTCTGTTCTTCTAAATGTCCATTTCTTTTTCTCAGCAACGGTTAAAACGAAAGCTTCTTGAGGTGCTGCGCAAAGGTTTGTAGAGACGTAAAGACCAATCCCAGCTCCAACGAATAGATTTCCGCAAATAAGTGTTATATATTTTGGAAGAGAACGGATAGCGTCCATAATAGTTGGCATGGAACCGATCCAATCAACAAAAAGAGAAATAAGAACCATCGTTACAATTGTACCGATCGTAATTTGTTTTTTATTCCAAAAGAGTACGATAAGGGTAAAAGCAAAGTTAATTATGAAAATCCAAAAACCGATACTTATCCCAAAATTTTGATATAGTGCAATAAAGAAGGAATCATAAGGGCTAAGTCCAAAGGAAGTAATTGTCGTCATCATATTAATACCGATGGCGAGAGTGAGTAGACCGCCAATGAAAAATATATATTCTAATTTGAATCGAAGCATAGTTGTATATCCTTTCAAAATGTATTTGCTAGGAAAGGATATATTGTGGAAAGCTTACCAGGTCAAGGGAGAATTTTTGCAGAGAAGGGGAAAATGAGATGACGAATATAAGAAAAATTGCTGAACTTGCTGGGGTATCTGTTTCAACTGTTTCACGTGTACTGAATAATCATCCATATGTGAATGAACAGAAACGAAAAGAAATTTTAACAATTATAGAAGAATTAAATTATACGCAAAATGTGAATGCAATTCATTTAGTGAAAGGAAAAACGAATGTCATTGGTGTTTTATTACCGCACGTAAATGATCAATATTATAGCGCTATTATCGAGGGAATATCAAAGGAAACAGCAAAGAATAACTATAATATGATGCTTTGTCAGACGAATTATAGTGAGGAAAGAGAATTAGAAATTTTGAATATGTTAAAAATGAAAAAGCTTGATGGGGTTATTATATGTTCCCGAGCAAATAGTAAGGAAAAGCTTGAAGAATATATGAAATTTGGTCCAATTGTTATGTGTGAAGAAATAGACTCGAATTTCATTTCGAGTGTGCATATTGATTACTATAAAGTCTTTTCGCGCGGCATGAAGAGCTTAATAGATGCCGGCCATACAAGTATTGGGTATTGCATTGGAAGAAGTAATAGCATTAATAGTCAGAGAAGAAAACAAGCGTATGAGGATTCGCTTCAACAGATTGCTGTAACACCGATAGAGGCCTGGAAGTTTAAGGGCTGTTTTACAGTGGAAGATGGACGTAATGTAATCAGGGAATGGGTCTGTATGTCAGTGAAACCAACTGCGTTTCTTGTATCTTGCAACCATATTGCAGCGGGAATGGTAACGGAAGCAAAAAAACAAGGAATTCGTATTCCAGAAGATATTACGATTATCGGTTGTGATGATCAAGATGTCGCAGATATTTTAGGCATTACGACGATTTCATATTCTAGTAAAAATGTTGGCGTGAAGGCATTTGAATTATTATATGAAAAGATTAATGATGAGAAAATAGATGTAAAGCACGTAGAGTTATTGCCAGAACTAGTACATAGGGAAACAACATAATAGATAAGGTGTGAAAATCGCTTTTCAAAATTGCGTTTGGTATAATTATGGACAATCTATGAGGGCTAAAAGGGGTTTTGATATGAGATCAAAAGTAGTAAAAGTAATTCTACTCATTACAATTGCATCTTTCTGTTTATTTGCATATGGCTTTGTTTCAGGTGTAAATGATGTGTTAAATCCGAAAGCTTCAAATTTAATTAAAAAGACCGATGTAGTGGCAAAAGAGAAAAAGAAAACGGGAACGTTACAAATCGTTAGTTTAGGTGATTCATTAACACGTGGTGTTGGTGATAAAGAAGGAATTGGCTATATTGGGCGTATGAAAGAGGATTTACAAAAAGATTATAAGCAAAAGGTTGCATTAACAAACTTAGCTGTTAGTGGTGCAAAAATGCCCGATCTATTAAAACAAATTGAGAGTAGTGGCGCTCAATATTCAATTAAGCAAGCAGATGTAATCGTTTTAACAATTGGAGGAAATGATTTATTTCCAGGTTGGGAATCGCTTGGAAAGATAGATTTAGAAACATACCGTCCTGATACAGCGACGTTCCAAAATGAAGCGAAGAAAATAATAGAAGAAATTCGTAAGTTAAATACAGGTAGCCCTATTTTTTGGCTTGGTTTATACAATCCTTTTGAAGATGTAGAAGATTTAAAAGGTTCTTCAAACATCGTTGTAGACTGGAATGCATCTTTAGAAAAATTAGCGCTAAATGATAAAAATGTGTATATTACACCCACATTTGATTTATTCCAAAATCGTGGGAAAGAATTATTATACTCCGATCATTTTCATCCGAATGAAGTAGGGTATACATATATGGCAGACCGATTAGTTCAAAATGTTGTGAGTAAATTAAAACTAGAACAAGGAGGGGTAAAATGACGACGATACTTTCCGTACGAGACGTGAAGAAGGTAATTGGAAAGAAGACAATTGTAGAGAATATTTCCTTCGATGTAAAACAAGGGGAAGTGTTTGGTTTCCTAGGGCCGAATGGTGCTGGAAAAACAACTACAATTCGAATGTTAGTTGGATTGATTAAAGAAACAGAAGGTACGATTTCTATCGGTGGTTATTCAATTAAGGAAAATTTCAGAGAAGCGATGCGTCAAATAGGGAGTATCGTTGAAAACCCAGAACTGTATACATATTTAACTGGATGGGAAAATTTAAAGCAATTTGCCCGTATGCTAGGTGATATATCAGATGAACGTATTATTGAAATTGCTCAAATGGTTCATTTAGATGAAAGAATTCACGATAAGGTAAAAACGTACTCACTTGGTATGAAACAGCGCCTTGGCATTGCGCAAGCGCTTCTTGGAAATCCAAAATTGCTCATATTAGATGAGCCAACAAATGGTTTAGACCCAGCTGGAATTAGAGAACTTAGGGAATTTATACATAAGCTTGTGAAAGAAGAAAATATGAGTGTGTTTATTTCAAGTCACTTGCTAAGTGAAGTACAAATGATATGCGATCGGGTTGCGATTATTCATAAAGGAAAAATGATAACAGTTGCCAAGATTGAGGATTTAATTAAAACAGCAAGTGATCGTGTAGAATGGATTGTTACACCGATTTCTAAAGCGAAAGATATGCTAGAAGATGCTAAGGAAGTAAGAGAAGTGAGTATAGAAGATAATCGATTACTATGCCGCATGGATATTGCATCTATAAGTAGTTGGAATAAAAACTTTGTAGAAAATGGGATAGATGTGCATAGCGTTAAGGAGCTTGTATTTACGCTAGAAGATTTATTTATTGAACTCACAAGGGGTGAGCAGCATGCGTGAATTTGCGAATCTAGTTTTAAATGAATCGGAGAAAATTTATCGTAAGAAACGTATTTTTGTTGTCATGCTTATTTTAGCAATCTTGATCCCACTTTTTGTGTATGCGCAGTATCGTGAAGTAGAAACGACACAAAAAAGGCTAGGTACAACGGATTGGAAAGTTTCGCTGCAACAACAAATTGTTGATTCTCAAAACCGCTTGAACAATTCTAGACTACCAGAAGAATGGCGTGATTGGCTAAAGGTAAGAGTGGAGCAGCAACAATATTATTTAGATCATGATATTAACCCGATGGCACCGGGCGCACCCACTTTTGTAAGGGCGTTTATTGAGCAAGGAATTACATTGTTTATTCCGCTTCTTGTAATGATTGTCGCTATTGATATTGTTTCAGGAGAACGAAGTGATGGAACGATGAAGATGTTACTTACGCGGCCGATTCGGCGCTGGAAAATACTCCTTAGTAAGTACGTGACGATGTTATTTTTCATTTCACTCATACTGCTCCTTGTCGGTTTGTTTGCTTACGTATTATCAGGGCTTGTATTTGGATACTCAGGATGGAATTTACCCGTTTTAACTGGGTTTGTTATTGATAAGGAAACGTTAAATACGAATTTTGTACATCTTATTCCGCAGTGGCAATATATTTTGATGGCGTATGGATTAGCTTGGTTTGTTGCTATCGTTGTCGGAACTATATCATTTATGGTTTCCGTTTTAATTCGAAATACACCAGCTGGTATGGGCGTCATGTTAGCCGCACTAATTGCAGGTGGTATTTTAAGCTCATTCGCAACATCTTGGGAAGGTGCGAAATATATTTTTAGTGTGAATTTATCATTAACAGATTATCTATCAGGAAAATTACCTGCATTACAAGGGTTATCGATGGGGTTTTCTTTAATGAATTTAACTATATGGGCCGTTGTGTCCCTTATTATTTCGTTTGTAGTATTTACAAAGCAGGATATGGTGAATTAATTGGACGGGAAGTGAAAGCATGAAAAATGTTTTAAAAAATGATTGGGGGCCATTATTGGCACTGGAATTTGAGAAAGAATACTATCGCAAACTAGCTGATTTTTTGAAAGAAGAGTACAGCACACATGTTGTTTATCCGAAAGTAGAAGATATTTTTAATGCTCTAGCATATACAAGTTATGAAAATGCAAAGGTCGTTATTTTAGGACAAGACCCATATCACGGACCGGATCAAGCGCATGGTTTAAGCTTTTCGGTACAACCAGGCATTAAAACGCCACCGTCATTGCTAAATATGTATAAAGAACTTCGAGATGAATATGGGTATGAAATCCCGAATAACGGTTATTTAGTAAAGTGGGCAGAGCAAGGAGCTTTATTATTAAATACGGTATTAACGGTTCGACAAGGTGAAGCAAATTCTCACAAAGGAAAAGGATGGGAGCATTTCACAGATCGTGTCATTGAGCTATTAAATGAACGTGAAAAACCAATTATTTTCATATTGTGGGGACGTCATGCACAGGCGAAGAAAAAATTAATTACGAATACGAAGCATCATATTATCGAATCTGTACATCCAAGCCCATTATCGGCAAGACGTGGTTTCTTTGGGAGTAAGCCATACTCTAAAGTAAATACGATATTAGCTAATATGGGCGAAAGAGAAATTGATTGGGAAATTCCAAATTTGTAAATAAAAAAGGTAGTTAACAGTCGTTAACTACCTTTTTGTTATTATTGTTGTTCGTTCTTTAATTTTGCATCTAGTACAAACGTACCGAATGGGATAATTGATGAAACAAATGCCCCAAGTGCCCATGCAATTGATTTGCGGTGTACGATTGTTACTTGAATTACCGCAAAGATAAATAGAATAAATAAAACACCATGAGCCATACCTGTAATTTTAACGGCTGTTGCAAATCCTGCAAAATATTTTAATGGCATTGCTACAAATAATAGTAATAGGAAAGAAATCCCCTCAATTAAGCCGATTGCTCTTAATCGTCCGATTGGTGTAGATAACATGAAGTAGCCTCCTTTAATGTATGCTTGTATATAGTAAATTTGTATTCTTTTTCAAAATAAAATAGTCTATTTTGTTCCATTATATACAAAAAGAAAGTTTACACTACGAGAATAGTGCAAAGTTCAAAATATAGTCACAAAAGCATATTAATTTAAATAAAAACCTATTTGAAGTATTTGACTTCAAATAGGTTTTATGAATGAAAATATTAAACAAGTACTTCGTTTTTTAGTACGAACTTCTCTACGACTTTTGCAACGCCATCGTTCATATTTGTATCTGTTACGTAGTTGGCAATTTCCTTAATATCATCTGGTGCATTTCCCATTGCAACACCAAGACCAGCAAATTCAATCATCGCTTGGTCATTATAGCTATCGCCCATTGCGATAACTTCTTCACGCTTAATGCCAAGTTTTTGAATCAGTTTGTTTAAGCTTGTTCCTTTTGTAACACCGGCTTCAGTAAATTCTAAGAAGAATGGTTTAGAACGCATAACACTTAATTGGCCTTCTAGTTGTTGTTGTAGTTTCTTTTCTACTACAACAAGTCGTTCAGCTTCTTTATTCATTAATACTTTTACTACAGGCTCTTTAACAGCATTTTTAAAGTCATCTACTACAACAATTGGCATACCAGTAATATCGCCCTCAATTTCAGTATAAGGATTATTTTCTTCTGTTACGATATCATCGCCAATATAAGTATGAATCCATACATCTTCAGTTTTACTAATTTCAAATAGGTTGTGAACGATTTCAGGAGATAGCGTACTACTAAAGATTTCTTCGTTTGTTTTACAGTTAATAATTTTTGCACCGTTAAAGGACAGAATGAAGCTACCGTATTCTTCTAAACGGAGTTCTTTCGCTACATTGCGCATACCGAATGTTGGACGTCCAGAAGCAAGTACAACTTTTACACCTTGCTCTTGTGCAGTCATTAGAGCCTCTTTCGTACGAGGTGAAATGGTATGGTCGTCACGTAATAAAGTGTCATCTAAATCTAAAACAATCATTTTATAAGTCATATTAAAAATTCCTCTCTTTGTTGAAATAGAAATAAAGTTTTATGAAGATATTGGGGAATATATAGTAAGACATCGAACTTCTTTATCCCACATTAACGGGTAGTAAGACCCCCAACTCAAAATTCAGCGAAAGCAAAGAAGTTAGGTGGGGGATCAACTGCCCGTAAAAGTCCGATTGGTTCAACTAATAATCAGTGGGGGATGAACAAAACCCCCACTGATTAAAGTTTCACTTTATGTGAAGCTAGAAGAAGTTCTGTACTTTTAGTATAAATTACCACGAGCACGTTGCCCATGATAATTTATACTGCTAATGCCCGATCGGTGAGAGCTAATCATTAGTAAAGATGAATAGCTCTCATTGATTAAAGTTTCACTTTATCATTATCGTAACAACTCTAAAGATAGAGTGCAATAATGGAAGTTTTCCAATTTACGATGGTTGTTTTTCTGTAGAACGAGAAAATAGTATTTCGAGCAAAATTGCCATTACAGATCCAAGAACAAGGCCGTTACTTAAAAACGATGCTAGAAACGGCGGGAGTGTAGAAAATGCTCCTGCTGGAACAAACATAACACCGACTCCTGTAAAGATCGAAAGACCCGCTACTTTAAATAATCGCTCTTTATCCTGTACTGTTTCGTATTCGCGAAAGGCAAGACCAATCATGCTTGCAAATACAGGGTAAATGGCAGCATATCCGACTGCGATAGGTATCGCCGCAAAGAATGAAGTAATCTTTGGGAATATACTAACGAGAATAATAAAGCTTGATCCTAACATAAATGGGAGTCGTTTATAAATATTAGTCGTTGCAATAAATCCTGCTGATCCAGAAATCGCGACAGGTCCAATAGCTGAAAAAAGGCCTCCTAGCAATTGATTTATTCCTGTTATAATGCCGGCTTGTTTGAAACGATCTGGTGCTGCATTCTTTTCATACTTAGAGACAATCCTTTGCACAACGCGAATACTTGCTAACATATTTGTTAGAAGTAATAGTGTAACGAAAACGACCGTAATTGCCATGTTCCATTCAATACGAGGCATTCCGAAAACAAATAGAGACGGAAAACGGATTATATCTGTCACAGGCGTTACTGGATTTGATAATCCGAAGCATGCGAATAATATCCAGCCACAGACGATACTGAAAAGAACGGAATATTGTCCGATAATAGGTAGCTTCATGATGAAAAAGGATAGTAAAATAACAATGAGTGAAAGAATAAATACGTCAGCTTGTACTTCTGTATGTTGTCCGTCAAGACCGAACATTCCCTTTAAGAAGGACCCGCTAAGTTGCGCGACAAGAAGAAATAAATATGTTCCAATGACTGTCGGTGTAAAATAGCGAACTAGTTTATCGATGAGTCCAAAAACGCTAAGGATAATACAAATGATACCACTTAATAGGAAAGCGTACTGAAGGACTTTAAGCGTTTCATTGCTGGATCCAAATAATACGACACCTAAACTTGCATAAAGGGAGAAAATCCCCCACCAAAGTCCAGCAGGACCTTCTTGAATAGGAAGTTTATGCCCAAATATAGCTTGCAGTAGGCCAGCAAAGCCAAGAACAAATAATGTTCTTTGTACGAATGCAATAGCTTCAGCGCCATCGAGGCCGTAACTAGTTGCGACGCTTATTGGTACAATAAGGCTCCCAGCTAAAATAAATAGCGCCCATTGTAAGGCGGAAAGAAATGTTTTCATTATATCAACCTCTTTCATAGATTCCGTATCTAGTATATATGTATTTCATTTCCACTGGCAAAGATTGTAGATAGAGAAAAGAGTTGAAACACGATATGAATGCACGTAAGCAATTATGGATAGCAGTTATATGTATGACTTTTGTTGTAATTCTAGGAACGTTAGGATTTATGGCGATTGAAGAGATTAGTTTGTTTCAAGCATTTTGGATGACGATGATTACTGTATTAACTGTTGGGTACGGAGATGCAGTTCCTGTAACACAGGCAGGAAAAGTTTTTGCGCTTCTTATCATACCGGTTGGAGTCGGTATTGTTACATATGCAATTGGTGTAGTGGCAGCTATGATTATTGAAGGGAATTTATTTCATGCAGTTCGGAGGAAGAAGATGGATAAACAAATAGCACAGTTACAAAATCATATTATCGTATGTGGTTGTGGTAGAGTAGGGCTTCAAGTTGTACATGAATTGCAAGAAAAGAAAATTCCATTTGTCGTTGTAGATAAAGATGAAAGCATATTAGAGAAGGAAAAACTTTTGTATGTACACGGAGATGCAACGGAAGACCAAGTGTTACATTATGCTGGAATTTCAAAGGCAGCTGGTTTAGTTGCCATCGTAGCAAATGATGCTGAAAATGTATTTATTACATTGACAGCAAGAGGATTAAACGATGCAATTAAAATTGTGGCAAGAGCAGAAAAACCAGAAACTGAGGACAAGCTAAAGCGGGCTGGGGCAAATAAGGTGATTAATCCATCTAGCATGGCAGGAATTCATATTGCAAAAGGTATTGCGAATCCGCTAACAGTTCATTATATTGATACAGTACTATATGGCGTGGATCAGTCATTTGTAATTGAAGAAATTTCAGTCGGCAAGGGTTCTATTTTAGCTAGTAAATCGTTACTAGAGAGTGATGTGAGAAATCAATTTGATGTAACAATTTTAGCGATTTTGAGAAATGGGAATGTTATACATAATCCAACGGGGCAGGAAAAACTACAAGAACATGATATGATAATAGTGTTTGGTTCAGTAGAGAAGCTAGGACAATTTGAGAAAGAACTACAAAGTAAGAGGTGACAAGGAATGCAAATATCGAGCGATAAGATTTTAAATAAAATGGCGAATGAAATTGCAAAGGCAAAAAGCAGTGAAGGGCAACAATCAAAAGCGCATTTATTAGTTGTGCGAGCGTTATGTGATTTATTATTAGATGAACAAGCTGAGCCTTCTATGTATAGAGAACCTGAGATTCCAACACAAGTAATTGGATCTCAGCCTATGACGACGGTTCAACCAGTTATGCCGGTTTCTGGAGAACCTGTTTATATAAAAGAAGAAGGCGCAAACGGTAATTCTTTATTTGATTTTTAGAAGATAAATCGTTTGGCTTATATGAAAAAATTGCTTATGATAAAGGTAAAAAAAGGGGAATTAAGATGAAAATTTTCTTTTTACTAGGTTGTATTGCGGCAGGGCTATCTGTTGCGCTAGGGGCTTTTGGAGCGCATGGTTTAGAAAATAAAGTTTCTGCAAAAATGTTAGAAGTGTGGAAAACAGGCGTTACATATCAAATGTTTCATGCAGGTGGACTATTTGTAGTTGCTTTATTAATGGATAAAATTCAATCATCACTTTTAACTACTGCTGGCTGGCTTATGGTAGCTGGGATTATTATGTTTTCAGGTAGTTTGTATGCATTAAGTACGACAGGTATTAAGTTCTTTGGCCCAATTACACCTCTTGGTGGTGTAGCGTTTATCGTGGCATGGATCTTAGTCGGAACTGCAGTTGTAAAAGGGTTATAAAAAACAAAAGCTGGCATACGCCAGCTTTTTTTTATGGTCTTGGAGCATAAGTTGCTTGTTGACTAGGTAAATAAGTAATTTCTTCTGGGAATTCTACATAATCTAAGTAAATCATTAATAGTAAAAAACGTTTCCCTGATTGGGGCTCACTAATTACGATATGATCACGACCAGCTGCCTCAATAATACCTGTATAAGATTGTGTACCGAGCGAACTACCACGCTCATAAGTCATTACAACGGTGGCTTGCTTGCCTTTGTTTAAGCGAAGAATATTTTCAATATACGACTGTTCTAATGGTAACATGCCTTGAGAAACGGCATATTGAGCTTGCGCAGCTTGTTGTTGCATTGCTTGCTGTTGTTGCTGTTGCTGTGGGGTCATTTGTTGCGGTTGTACATAAGTTCCAGATGGTTGATAGAAACCTGTTCCGTAATACGGGTTTTGTTGCTGTGCCATTCAAAAATCCCTCCTCATTATCAATCCTTAATATACGCCAGGACAATCCTCGCCAGATGGCTGGAAGAAGCAGTGCTTTTTGAAGCGACCAGAGTTTTGTTGATTATACCAAGTTGGCGGACAAGGGCCTTCCGGTCTAAAAAACCATAAGGAAAAGTTGGCGGGCCAAAAACGTTGTCCTTGAATCGTTCGCCTTGCTAATGCGATATCTTGTTCTCTTGCACGCTGATAAAAATACCCTTTTTGCGTTGCCTCAAAACCGCCAGGATTTTGATAAACCATTTGACGTAAATTACGTATTTTTTTAAAATCTAAACAATTTCCGCGAACACGATTTACCCCTACGTTTCCGACCATTAACATTCCTTGTTGTCCTTCTCCTTCGGCTTCAGCACGCATCAGTCTAGCTAATAACTTTACATCTTCTTCGTTATAAGCAATAACACCCATTATGTGTCACCTCTCTTTTTGGAATACCTTGTGGAAAGAGGTTTATTTCTAGATGAAGTGTGTAACGATTACTAGTTCATACGTATGAGAAAAAGGACTCAGATATGACAACCAAACGAAGTTTTACATGGAGAGAGGGAAATAAAAAAAGCTAGCGTGAGCTAGCTTTCCATCATTAAAATACTTTAGACCATAAGTTTGAGAAGAAATCTCCGATAGAGCGCATTGTTAATACGAACCAATTTGCCTTTTCAACTTCTTCTGTCGTTTTTGCAGTAACTTTCATGTTTTTATTTCCATCTAAAAATCCGTATTTATCAGTTGGTTCTAGAACGATGGAACCTACCTTTGCATCCTTCTTAATAGGAGCGACTAAATGTCCATCTTCAGCGAGGGACTTATCCGCTTCAGTAGAGATTTTGTAAGGTGATTTGTCACCCTTTTTCGCAATGACTGTTATTTCTTTTTCAGGTGCAATAGTTACTTGATCTTCTTTACCTTTTACTACAGAGATTGTGTTGTGTTTATCAACTTTTAATTTTTGCTTTTCAAAGTTATTAAATCCATATTCAATTAATGCACGAGATTCAGTGAAACGCTCGTCCATTGATTTTGTTTTAATAATTACTGAAATAAGGCGTAAGTCACCACGTTTTGCTGTAATGGTGAATCCGTATCCAGCGGTATCAGAACTACCAGTTTTTAAACCATCTGTTCCTTCATAAGAAAAAGCGGCACCTGGTAACATCCAGTTCCAGTTTTCCATACGAATTGGTTTCGGATGATTATCTGGGAAGTTTCTAAATCTTTGTTTTGTATCCTCTAGCATTTCTGGATACTTTGTAATCATTGCTTTTGAAAGCATACCCATATCGCGAGCTGACATGGAATTTTCTCCATTCGGATCCGTTCCCTCAGGGTGTTTTCCTTTTAAGTCAGCGTTATTTAACCCAGTAGCGTTTACAAATTTATATTTCTTTAACCCTAGTTTTTTTGCATGTTCATTTGCAAGATTTAAGAAGTTTTTCTCACTCCCTGCAAGAAGTTCTGCTAAGGCAATACTAGATCCGTTTGCAGAGAAGATAACGATAGAATGATATAATTCTCTTACAGTATATTGACGTCCCTTTTCAAACGGAACGTTAGAGAATTCATTATTACGTGAAACTTCATAAGCGTAATCAGAAATGTTTACCTTTGTATCCCAAGTGATTTTTCCTTCTTTAATTGCTTCTAATACAGCATAAACAACAATTAGTTTTGACATACTAGCGATAGCTAGTAATTCATCTGGATTTTGTTCATGCAGTATTTTTCCTGTATCTGCATCAAATAGAAGTGCAGCGGCTGCCTCAATTTGTATTTTTTCTTCCGCATGGGATGTTGTTACTCCTAAGGAAGAAATTGACAATAAAAGCACTAGTAAAATAGACAAGATTTTCTTCATATAGATTATCACCTTCGCATCGTTATTAGCATGTAGCTCGTACCATTTTAGCATAAATTTGGATATAGAAAGGTTACAATTTTGTAAGGAATTTGAAAGGAATTTGTCGATTTTTGTTCAAATTTGCGGAGAAAAGAAGTTTTTTGAAGAGAAATATAGAGGGTAATAAAAAAAGGAACGAATTTCGTTCCTTTTTCACGATTTGCCCCGCTATTTGCCGGGCAGTAAGATCCCCACCTCAAAATTAAGAGAAAGCGAAGAAGTTAGGTGGGCGATCAACTGCTCGTAAAAGCCCGATTGGTTCAACTAATAATCAGTGGGGATGAACAAAATCCCCACTGATTAAAGTTTCACTTTATATGTGTAAAAATTTCTCTACCTTTTCATCTGGTAAAATGTTTCCAACGAAAAATGTTCCGAATTCACCATAACGAGCACTTACTTCATCGAAGCGCATTTCATATATAAGTTTTTTAAATTGAAGAACATCGTCAGCGAATAATGTTACGCCCCACTCAAAATCGTCGAATCCAACTGATCCTGAAATAACTTGGCGTACTTTACCTGCGTACTGGCGACCGATTTTACTATGACTGTACATCATTTTTTTACGTTCTTCCATAGGAAGCATGTACCAGTTGTCATCACCTTGGCGACGCTTGTCCATTGGGTAGAAGCAAATGTGATTTGCTTTTGGTAGTTCTGGATATAAGCGAGCTAAGATTTGTGGGTTTTGATATGGGTCTTCATCAGCTGGAAGGTAGTTGCTTAGTTCAACAACAGATACGTAAGAGTATGCAGGAACCATATATTCAGCTAATGTTGTTTTATTCAATTCTGTCTCAATTTCATTTAACTCTTCCATTGTTGGACGTAAAATCATAAGCATAATATCAGCTTTTTGGCCAACAACTGTATACATTGCATGACTGCCTTTTTTCGCAGTAGCTACTTCGTTCCATTTTTCAACGACATTTAAAAATTCAGACACAGCTTGTCCGCGTTCGTCGCTAGATAATGTTTTCCATGCAGCCCAATCAATAGAACGTAAATCATGTAAACAATACCAGCCATCTAACGTTGTTGTTGCTTCACTCATTCTATTCACCTCAGTTAATGATAGTTTTACACGTTAACTATAGCATATATAGTTTTAAAATCATCTATATAAAGCCTTGGCACATAAAATTGTCACATTTAAATTTACTTGAAAATAGGAGGAGATAAGGCTTAACGGGGATTTATTTCTAGGCTGAATTTTATGAAAATATAATCATTTTCATTTTATCTATTTTTTGGGAGCTATAAGTTTAAAATATAGAGGAAAAGCAGTATTCTTAAAGATAGAGTTTTTTAACATATGTAGGAGGGTTTATTCGTGAGCAACTTATTTACAACAGTAAAAGAAAAAGTTCAAGGAAAAGGCATTTCTATCGTACTTCCTGAAGGAACTGATGAAAGAATTTTAGGCGCTGCAGAGCGTTTAGCAAAAGAAGAGTTAGTACAACCAATTTTAGTTGGTAATAAAGAAGAGATTAGCGCAAAAGCTGCTAGCATGAATTTAACATTAGCAGGCGTTGATATTTATGACCCAGCTACATACGAAGAAATGGATGCAATGGTAGCATCTTTCGTTGAACGCCGTAAAGGTAAAGCAACTGAAGAAGATGCTCGCAAAATCCTTAAAGACGAAAACTATTTCGGTACAATGCTTGTATACATGGGCAAAGCACACGGTTTAGTAAGTGGTGCGGCTCACTCTACAGCTGATACAGTTCGTCCAGCACTTCAAATCATTAAAACAAAACCAGGCGTTACAAAAACTTCTGGCGTATTCATTATGGTACGTGAAGAAGAGAAATATGTATTCGCTGATTGCGCAATTAACATTGCACCAAACAGCCAAGATTTAGCTGAAATTGGTATCGAGAGTGCGAAAACTGCTGAACTATTCGGTATTGATCCACGCGTTGCTATGTTAAGCTTCTCTACAAAAGGTTCTGCGAAATCTCCAGAAACAGAAAAAGTTGTAGAAGCAACTCGTATTGCAAAAGAAATGGCTCCTGAATTAACTTTAGATGGAGAATTCCAATTCGATGCTGCATTCGTACCATCTGTAGCTGAGAAAAAAGCTCCAGGTTCTACAATTAAAGGTGATGCTAACGTATTCGTATTCCCAAGCTTAGAAGCTGGTAATATTGGCTACAAAATCGCTCAACGTTTAGGTAACTTCGAAGCAGTAGGACCAATCTTACAAGGTTTAAATATGCCTGTAAATGACCTATCTCGTGGATGTAACGAAGAAGAAGTGTACAAATTAGCTTTAATTACAGCAGCTCAAGCACTTTAATTCTATAATGAATCGAAATAAAGACCGTCGCTATTATAGCGACGGTCTTTATTTTTCTAAGCCAAGTGCTTTATTGTTACGATCAATAATACGTTGTAAATTCGTCTCATATAAAGGTATTTCATCTATTGTTAATTGAGATGGTGTTAACTTTGGAGCGAATTGCTGCAGTGTTTTTAAAAGGCGCATCATTAAATCTTGTACTGTAATGGTTTCGCCAAGTAATTCTGAAAGTGAAGCCATCGTACTTGGTACAATTTCAGGATACGTAAAGCGTGTTTCTTCTCCTTGAATGGCTAGGTTGTAGAAATCACGAACGAGTGCAGCACGCTCAGAGCCACTTCCTGTAGCGCAGAGATAAATTTGGACAGCGACACCACCGCGAATACGGCGCTGTGAAATGCCAGCAAATTTTTGATTGCGAATACTTAAGTCATAGCTACCAGGACAGTAAGAACCAATAATTTCTTTTGCCTCGATTGTAACATCGTAATCGTTTAACATTTCCTTAATTAAATGCCACATTGTATCGTATCCAAGATCAATATCGATACCTTTTTCTGTCTCTTGGAATAAAAGTGATACGTTTAAAACACTTTCATCAAGTACGACTGCAAGTCCACCGGAATTACGAACGATAACATTGAAGTTGTTTTCTTGTAAAAAGGAAATACCTTCTTCCAAGTGTGGTAGGCGTGAATCTTGAATGCCAAGAACAATTGTATTGTGATGAACCCAAGAACGCATTGTTGCAGCAGATTGACCATTTCCAATGCTTGTGCACAGTGTGTCATCCATTGCGAATGACTGCAATGCATGGAATGTTGGTCCCAAACTAGACTGATCTACAATACGCCACTCTGGCTGAGATAAAATGGAACGGGAATTGCTCATATAACTAACCCCTTATCTTTAAAATGACAATCTCTATTATAGCAAAAAATAATGAAATTAGTTTTTAAGAGGGAACCTTACTGAACTGTAAGGTTTTTGTAAGGAAAGTGAATTGGTTAAACGAGCTGCGATAGTTAAACTAAGAGATGCAATTATGCTTTTAGGAGGAATACACATGAAAAAATTTAAATTAGGAATCGTAGCAATTATGTCTGCTGCTGTATTTAGTGGTTGTTCTATTATGGATATGATTGCACCACAAGCAAAGGGTGTCGTTATGTACGGAGATGAAACTGGCGTTCAAAAAACAATGGATCAATATAAAGATAAAATTGAATCCAAAAATACATTTGAAGCAAAATTAGGTACTGTCAATGAGAAAAAGGTTTTAATTATGAATAAAAAAACAGCTGAAAAGATGGTAAAAGAAAACATGCTGAAAAAAGTAGTGAAGGAAGATGTAGAACCTATTAAAGCATTGCCGGCTATTTCTGATGAAGCTGGAATCGTATTTGCTAAAGAGGAACAAAAAGATGTAGTAATTGATGGAAAGAAAATGAAGTATGAAGGTAATGTAGTAATTGGTGATGCGCGTAAATATACAGATATGTATGTAGTTGTTAGTGATACGGAATATGTAAAGATAAATGAACCGGTAAAAACGATTGGATTAGCAGCTTTTAAAGAGAATCCAAAGGAAAAGATTTTCCCAGATATAAAGAAAGGTTCTAACGTAGAAGAAGCACATATGGTTGAAGTGAAATAATAAAAAGGATGCATGTAATGCATCCTTTTTATTCTGCAATTTTTTCTAAATTACCGTTTCGATCCATTCGGAAAGATGTTTGAGAACGTTCTTCGTCATCCATGACTGCCAACTTACGAGCTCGGTTCATAATGTTCATAAGTGTTTCGTAATCTTCTTGTACAGTATGAGATTGTTTTTCTAATTTTTCTAGTTTCTTTTCTAGTTCTTCATTTCGAAGGATTTGTACTCTAATTTCTTGTTTCAATCTCGTATTCTCGTTTTCAAGAGTTGTCACTTTTATATTTGAAGATCCGACTGTTTGTAAAAAATAAATAACATCTTGCATGGTCATAGAGCTTTTTGCAGCAGGAACAGTAGATTCTTTATATGGAATAGCTTCTTTATATTGTACAATTTCTTCTTCTTGTACGAATTCTTCATAATCAGTTATCGAATCCAAAGCTGGTGGTGTATAAAGTAAACGTTTTTTCGCTTGTTCACCGCTTGCAGCACGCATTTTATCTTTACGATGTTTTTTTGCTAGTTGAAGAGCTTGTTCATAGCTGTAGCGAACAACAGCATTCCAACGGAAACCGCAGGCAGCCGATGTACGATTTAATTGATCTCCTACTTCTTCAAATGCATTTAATTGAGTACTTCCTTCTCGAACGTGACGAAGTACAGTTTCAGCAAGTAATAAATCATCCTCATCCGTCCAAGCATCTTGTCTTACTTTCATAGATTCAACTCCCTTTCTTTTTATGAACTTCCTATTTTTATAATGGGCAAAAAAATGAGCTTTTATACAAAGCTTTTAAAAATATGGTAGATTTCGATGAAAGGTGAAAATTTTGCTATGAATGATGAGAGCTTCTGTAGGAGAGTATATAAATATGTAGCATTATATGAAGAAAGAGCGTCGCAAGGAAACTTGCAACGAGCTTCAAAGAGCGGTAAAATACCATTTAGTGTTTATTTTTAAATGTACTTGAGAAAAGTTTAAAATAGAGGAAGTGTTATATAATGGGGAACGAATTTCGTGTGTGTGATGATTGTCAGGCAACGAACGTTAAAACGTTGATTCCAAAGTTAAAAAAAGTAGATTCATGTGCAACGATCGAAGTTGCATGTCAGTCTTACTGTGGCCCTGGTCGTAAAAAATCATTCGCATTTGTAAATAATCGTCCAGTTGCGGCTCCAACAGAAGATGAATTAATTGTAAAAATTGAAGCAAAGTTAAATAAGTAAGAAAAAGAAGAGTGAACAGATTACTCTTCTTTTTTTATGCCCATAAGAGGAATGAGTTATTCTACGAAAATACAATTGAGTAGATTAACATTCAATGAAGGAGGGGCATCATCTGTTCATTCAAATTTCAATTTATATAAATTTATATTTCAAAATAATGGTTGACAGTCTTTTGAAGCGATAGGTAGAATAGATAGTGTCTGATTCTGATAATCATTATCAGGAAAAGGTCAATTAACCTAATTTTTTTATTACTATTTGAGAATAAATTTCATTTCATTAAATATATGTTGTTGGTTAGGATGGTTGAGGTATGGAAGCGAGCGCAAGGAGTATAGAACAGCAAGATGTGAATGTTAAAGAGATTAAGAGCAGACCGCTCGTTGCTTCTATTATTTTAGTAGCAGGTACAGTTTTGTTAGCTTTAAGCATGGCAGTTTCTATTTCGTTTGGTGCTGCAGATATTAGTTTAAAGACTGTATGGCAAGCTGTGTTTCAGTTTGACGGTTCTATTACGCATCATAACGTAATTCAAGAACTTCGCATGCCTAGAGCAATAGGGGGCGTAGTTGCAGGTGCCTTTTTAGCGGTATCAGGGGCAATTATGCAAGGTATGACGCGAAACCCACTTGCTTCACCATCGTTAATGGGAATTACAGATGGAGCTGTATTTGGAATTGCAATTATGTATGCATTCTTCCCTAATTCACCTTATTTAATGTTCGTTATCGCATCTTTTATTGGGGCTGCATTTGGAGCGAGCATTGTATATGGAATTGGGTCTTCTTCACCAGGTGGATTAACACCTGTTAAGTTAGCTTTAGCGGGCGCAGCAATTAGTGCTTTATTAGGGGCCATTTCATCTGGAATTGCGCTATATTTCAACCTTGCCCAAGAGGTGAGTATGTGGAATGCAGGCGGAGTTGCGGGAGTGAAATGGGAAAGTATTAATATGTTAGTACCGATTGGCCTTGTTTGTCTCTTTATTGCAATTATGATGTCGAGGTATATTACAATTTTAAGCTTCGGTGAAGAAATTGCGATTGGACTTGGTCAAAATACGACATTAATTAAATTTATCGGAACAGTACTTGTTCTTGTGTTAACAGGTTCTGCGGTTTCTATGGCAGGATCGGTTGGATTTGTTGGTCTTGTAATCCCGCATATGACTCGTTTTCTTGTAGGGTCAGACTATAGATGGGTTATTCCATGTTCTGCGGTCTTAGGTGGGCTGTTAATTGAATGTGCAGATATGTTATCTCGCGTTATTAATCCGCCGTTTGAAACGCCAATTGGAGCAATTACAGCGCTAATTGGGGTTCCATTCTTCCTCTACTTAGCACGTAACGAAGGGAGAGGGAAAATGTGAGGACAAGTGTCTTAACAAAAAAGAACGTTTCTGTTTTAACAATCTTAGTAGGATTAATCGTTACTGTATTTTTAGTAAGTTTAAATACAGGGACATTCAAAATCCCGCCAATGGACGTATTAAAGTCATTGGTTGGACTTGGGGCTGAAGATCAGTCTGTTATTTTATTTGAATTCCGTATGCCGCGTATGGTTATTGCTATATTAGTCGGATCCGCTTTAGCGATGTCAGGTGCGATTTTGCAAGGATTATCACGAAATCCACTTGCTGATCCAGGTATTATCGGTATTAACGCTGGAGCGGGATTAACAGTTGTTATCTTCGTCTACTTTTTCTTCGGAAAAGTTGGGACTGGTACATTTTTATCTGTATTTATCCTTCCATTCTTCGCGTTAGTGGGTGCAATATTAGCGGCGGTTATTATTTATTTACTAGCATGGAAAGACGGCGTTTCATCAACGAGATTAATACTAGTTGGTATCGCTGTTGCAGCCGGGTTTGGTGCTGTTAGTTTAATTTTTTCTATGAAGATGACATCTAACGATTTCCGCTTTGCTACGATTTGGTTAGCAGGAAGTCTATGGGGCACAGATTGGAAGTTCGTGCTAAGTGTACTTCCATGGATGGTTATTTTCTTGCCACTTGCTATTAGTAAGGCGCACATATTAAATGTAATGAATCTAGGCGACTCCACAGCTGTTGGTCTTGGTTTAAATGTAGAAAAAGAAAGACGTAAATTATTATTTATTGCAGTTTGCTTAGCTGGTGCCTCTGTCGCTGTTGCCGGAGGAATTGGTTTTATCGGTTTAATGGCTCCGCATTTAGCGAGGCGCCTTGTTGGTGGTAAACATCAAATTATGCTGCCTACGGCTGCACTAATAGGGACGTTTTTACTCTTATTCGCAGACGTAATTTCAAGAAGTGTGTTAACAACTTCAGAAATACCGGTCGGTCTTGTTATTTCTGTAATTGGTGCACCATATTTCATATACTTACTTATGAGGACAAAATAAAGGGAGGTTTTTTGTATGGCAACTTTAGCAGTTGATGCGGTATCTGTTGGCTATAATGAAGGGTTAATTATTGATGGATTAACAGTTGAAATTCCGGAAGGGAAAATTACAACAATTATTGGACCAAATGGTTGTGGGAAGTCCACATTATTAAAAACGGCTTCTCGTATTTTGAAGGCGAAAAAAGGTACTGTTTATCTTGACGGAAAAGCAATCGAGAAACAACCAACGAAAGAAATCGCAAAGAAAATGGCGATTTTACCACAGACTGCAGAAGTGCCAACTGGCCTTACTGTGTTTGAACTTGTTTCATATGGACGTTTTCCTCATCAAAAAGGATTTGGAACGTTGAAAGAAGAGGATTATCGTTACATTCACTGGGCACTTGAAGTGACGGGAATGACAGAATTCGCAAATCGTTCAGCAGAGGCATTATCAGGCGGGCAACGTCAACGTGTATGGATTGCGATGGCCCTTGCACAAGGAACAGAATTACTCGTATTAGATGAACCGACAACGTATTTAGATATGGCCCATCAATTAGAAGTATTAAATTTATTGAAAAAGTTAAATGAAGAAGAAGGTAGAACGATTGTTATGGTTATCCATGACTTAAACCATGCTTCTCGTTTCTCAGATCATATGATTGCATTAAAAGCAGGTAAGTTAATGAAACAAGGAACGCCAGATGAAGTGATGACAAGTGAAACACTTCGTAACGTATTTGAGATTGAAGCTCAAATCGTTCCATGTCCAGTAAACTGTAAACCGATTTGTTTAACATACGATTTAATGATGATTAATAATCAATTACGTAAAAAAGCATAAGTAGAACCCCCTCCCTAAGAGGGGGGCTTCTAATGGACGTTGAGCTTCTTATATACGAATGGGAAGTTGAACGCCCGTTAGAATGGGTTATTAACAATAAATAATAAATATATATTGATTGATTGTTATCCTCGTTTCTTATAGTTCATTGTAACTTATAAGAGAAATACAGCTAGAAGGAGTGGGAACATGAAGAATTTTAAAATGGCACTATTAGCAATGGTACTAGTCGTGACTTCTGTACTATTTGCAGCTTGTTCTAACAAAGAAGAAGAGAAGAAAGCAGATGCGAAGGATGCTAAGACTGAAGAGCGCACTGTACAACACGCAAAAGGGGAAATTAAAATCCCTGCAAATCCAAAGAAAATTGCTGACCTTAGTGGTTCAACAGAAGAATTATTAATTTTTGGTATGAAACCAATTATTACTGCTAATACATCTCAAGAAAAAATTGATGCACATATTGAAAAGAAATTAAAAGACGTAAAACCAGTTGGTTCTGCTTGGGGCGATAAAATTAACATCGAAGCAGTAGCTGCTGCAAAACCAGACTTAATTCTTGTAAACAATCGTCAAGAAAAGATCTATGACCAATTATCTAAAATTGCACCAACAGTTATGTTAAAAACTCCATTAGACCAATGGCGTCCAAAATTCGAAGAAGTAGGTCAAATCTTCGGTAAAGAGAAAGAAACAAAAGAATGGTTCAAGCAGTATGATGAAAAAGCAAGCAAATTACATGACAAAATCGTTGCGAAAACTGGCGATGCTAAATTCATGAAAATGGCTGCATATCCAAATGCTTTCCGTGTATACGGTGACTACGGTTACGGTAGCGTAATCTTTAATGACTTGAAATTACCAGCAGTTAAAGGTACACCAACGGATAAACCATTAGTACAAGTACAAAAAGAAGCTTTAATCGATTACAACCCAGATTACTTATTCGTATTTACGACTGGTGATGGTTCTCAGCGTCTAAAAGAATTCCAAGAAGAATCAATTTGGAAAAATATGAACGCTGTTAAAAACAACCACGTATTTACAATTAAAAACGAAGATGTAAACAAAGGTTACTTCCCTCTAGGTAAAGAAATGATCTTAGATGAAGTTGCTGAATTCGTTTTAGGGAAATAATGTATAAAAAGAAATCACTTTTACTTCGGTAAAAGTGATTTTTTCTTTATATAAGGGCAATTAATATAGTCTTTCATTTCTTTCTGTTTCCTATTTCGTTTATAATATATAGTAAGAATGCAGTAAAGAAAGGGGGATGTCGGAAGGTGGTATATTTAAACGACAAACTCAGCGAAACAAAAGTGTTTAAAGACCCGGTACATAAATATGTGCACGTGCGCGATCGTGTTATTTGGGATTTAATCGGAACGAAAGAATTTCAACGCTTGCGCCGTATAAAGCAGCTTGGAACGACATTTTTTACATTTCACGGTGCAGAGCATAGTCGCTTTACTCATTCGTTAGGTGTATATGAAATTATTCGTCGTATGATTGATGATGTGTTTGATGGCAGACCAAACTGGAATGCTGAAGATAGATTGTTATGTTTATGTGCGTCATTACTTCATGATGTCGGTCACGGCCCATTTTCTCACTCGTTTGAAAAAGTATTTTCATTAGATCATGAGAAATTTACGCAAAAGATTATCGTTGGAGATACGGAAATTAATCGTATATTAAGCCGTGTGGATAAAGATTTTCCGCAAAAGGTAGCCGATGTAATCGCCAAAACATCTACGAATAAATTAGCGATTAGTATGATTTCCAGTCAAATTGATGCAGATCGTATGGACTATTTATTAAGAGATGCTTATTTCACTGGCGTAAAGTATGGAAACTTTGATATGGAACGTATACTGCGTGTCATGCGTCCGTACGGGAATCAAGTAGTCATTAAAAATAGTGGTATGCATGCTGTTGAGCATTATATTATGAGTCGTTATCAAATGTATTGGCAAGTATACTTCCATCCGGTAACGCGCAGTGCTGAAGTTATTTTAACGAAGATTTTACACCGTGCAAAATCATTGCACGAGAAGTATTATACATTTAAAAATCATCCGGTTCATTTCTATTCTTTATTTGAAGAAGAAGTAACAGTGGAGGATTATTTAAAGTTAGACGAGAACGTTATGTATTATTACTTCCAAGTATGGCAAGACGAAGAAGATCCAATTTTAAGTGATTTATGCCGCCGTTTTATGAATCGAAACCTATTTAAATATGTAGAGTTTACAGATAAGCACGGCTTAGATAATTGGATGGAATTAAGTAGCTTATTTAAAAAGATTGGACTTGATCCAGAATACTATTTAGTAGTTGATTCAACATCAGACTTACCGTATGACTTTTACCGTGCTGGTGAAGAAGAAGAACGTCTGCCAATCTTACTTCTTATGCCAAATGGAGAGCTTAGAGAGCTTTCGCGTGAATCGGATATTGTTGAGGCGATTACTGGTAAGAAGAGAAGGGATCAAAAACTATTCTATCCGCATGATTTAATCTATGAAGATGGAAGAAAAGGAAAATATAAAGAGAGAATCATCGAGTTACTAGAAGGAAAAAAATAAGAAGCAGCTAAGAGCTGCTTCTTATGAAAGAACTTGAAATTATTTGTCGCTTAAGCGTTTTCCGCCAACTGCATAATGGTTTTTAGACATTTCTTCGATGAAAACAACGATGTTTTCTTCAGGAGCACCAGTTGTTTCGCTTACTGCTGCTGTTACTTTCTCAGCAAGAGCTTTCTTTTGTTCCTCTGTGCGTCCTTCTAGCATTTTCACTGTTACGTATGGCATATATAATCGCTCCTTTTATGTAAGTTACACTCTTATTATAGCGGATTATGGGGAAGAACAATCGAAAAAACAAATATTTTCTTTTTTGACATATTGAAGAGGAGTTGGAGTATGGATCAGTTATTTAGATATCCATTGCAAGAAATCCCGTTAGTAGCAATGGCGATTATTATTGCGTTATCAGTGCATGAATTTGCGCATGCATATGTTGCATATAAATTTGGAGACGATACAGCAAAGAGACAAGGTCGTTTAACTTTATCACCGATGGCACACTTAGATCCTATCGGTATGATTGCTGTATTAATTCTTGGTTTTGGTTGGGCAAGACCAGTACCAGTTAACCCGTACAATTTTAAAAGACCACGTCTTGCAGGGATATTGGTTTCGATTGCAGGACCGATTAGTAATTTTATTTTAAGTGCGATTGGTTTAATTATTTTGTATAGCTTAACGGTATTCGGAGTATTTGATGCAATTCCAGTTGCAGTAGCCGATACATTAGGGAAGTTCTTTGAAATCTTTATTATGTTAAATATTGTTTTACTTGTATTTAACTTATTACCAATCCCGCCACTTGATGGATATCGCGTCGTGGAGGATTTAGCACCAGCAAATATTCGTGCGAAAATGACGCAGTATGAAAAATATGGAGCAATCGCGTTATTAATTCTTGTTATTACACCACTTAGCAATTACACGATCCAACCTATTTTCCAGGTAGTTATTCCGCATGTGTTAATGTTTTTACAAAATATCATTGCGCCTATTTTCAGGCTTTTTTAATCATTAAGCGAGGAGGAGTTTACATATGACAGAGAAAAAGAAAAAAATTGGTTTTAATATCGTGAAAAATGATTCAACAGATGGACATGGTGGTTTTGGCGTTGGGTCATTAAGTCTAGAAAACATTTCGCCTGTATTTGTCGATGTACTAGAGAAAACAGCATTTGTTGATATTGGTGCGATGCATGCGCGTAGTACAGTCGAAAAAGGTATTAAGTTTTTAACAAATAAAGATGAAGTTCCAAACGGAAAACCATTTTGGCTTGTGTGGGTAACGGTTGAAAGAACTGCGACAGGAGCTTATTATGCAGGTGTAACAGCTTGTGAAATGACAGTTGACCGCGAAATTCGCCGCGGATATAAATCACTTCCAGAGCACGTAAACAAAATGGATAAATCAATGAAGCGTCACATTATGGTTGACCATATGGATGAAACATCTAAAAAAGTACTTGGTACGTTCTTGAAAGAACATAATGAAGCGATTTGGAACGAATCTAGTGAAGAATTGCGCCGTGCATTATTAAGTGAATAAAAAATAGCTGACGGATGCCCGTCAGCTATTTTTTTTACCAAGGAAGATATTTTTTCCACCAACTTGCTTTTTTCTTTTCTTCAGTTGTCTTTTCAAATTCCTCTATATCATCAACATGATCCATACAATATTCAGTCGGTTCTGTACCTTTTGCGAAATACATTTTAACTGAAATTGGACAATTTTTTGTAGCAATCTTACCGTTTTCAGGGTTAATATTCACCGCTACGACATCACTTGGTTGTTTGAAATCTTTTTTAGGCTGTCCATCTAATCCTTTTTCCATCGTATCGGTCCATATTTTTTTTGCATATCCTTGTTCTGCTATGTTTGAAATCGATTTAGGTTGATCGTATCCAATCCACACACCAGTTACAAGTTGCGGGGTAAACCCTATCATCCAACTATCTGTTTCTGTAGAACCAGACTTTCCGGCATATGTTCTTGATAGCTTTGATAACATTGATTGGCCGGTTACAGCGGCATAACTACTTAGGTTTTTATTAAACATACCTGTCATCATTTCTTCCATTACAAACGCTTTGCTTTTATCGAGAACTTGTTTACTCTCCAAATGAGCATCGTATAGCATATTTCCTTCATGATCCATAATGCGGCGAATAAACATCGGTTTTACTTCTTTTCCACCGTTTGCGAACATGCTATAAGCGTTAACCATTTCAATTGGTTTTACAGGAGATGTACCGAGAGCGAGAGACGGAACATCTTTTAATGAGGTAGTAATACCGAATTGCTTCGCTGTTTTTGTAAGAATGTCTTCGCCTAAAAATAAATTGGTCTTCACGGCATATACGTTATCAGAGACCGCAAGAGCTTGCGCCATTGTTACAAAATCGTCTGCATAATAGTCTTTGTAGTTTTTCGGTTTATACTTTGAAACACCATCACCTAAAGTGAACACAGTGTATTCGCTTTTTAAGCGCGTAGCAGGGGTGAATCCTCGTTCTAATGCCGCATAATATAGGAATGGCTTAAACGTAGAGCCAGGCTGGCGAGCTGCTTGCGTAGCCCTGTTAAATTGACTTGTATTATAATCAGTTCCACCAACAAGGGCAGCTACTTCACCTGTTTTTGGATTCATAGAGACGAGCGCAGTTTGTATGTTTGTTGTGTCGGGTATGTGATCTTTTACAGCTTGCTCTGCAACCGATTGTAATTTAGGGTCTAGCGTTGTATAAATACGCAAACCACCTTTTTGTAAGGCTTGTTCATCTAATCCGATATCACGAAGAAGAGAAGCTTGTACAGCATCTTGGAAATAAGGCGCGACCTCTGCCACTTTCTTCGTATCTAATGAGGCAAAAGTTAATGGCTCTTTCTTCGCTGACGTTGCTTGTTTCTTCGTAATATAACCTTGTTCTACCATTTCGTCTAATATGAGAGATTGTCGTCCTTTCGCACGATCCTCTTTTAAAAAGGGAGAGTAGACACTAGGTCCTTTCGGAATACCTGCGAGCATACTAGCTTCTGCTAATGTTAATTCTTTTGCTGTTTTATCGAAATATAGACGAGACGCAGCTTCGATTCCGTAAGCACCATGCCCGTAATAAATTGTATTTAAATATCCTTCTAAAATATGATTTTTATTATAGTTCACTTCAAGGCGAATTGTGTACATCGCTTCTAATAGTTTACGTTTCCATGTTTTATCATGATCTAAGTATAGGTTACGAGCATACTGTTGTGTAATCGTACTAGCACCTTGGACTTTTGCCATCGCTTTTAAATCGGCAACAATAGCACCAGCAATACGTTTCATATCAAAGCCATGATGTTTGTAGAATCGTTGATCTTCGATAGATAGTGTCGCCTCTTTTACATAAGGAGAGATTTCATTGAGAGATACATTGTAACGTTTTTGCATTTCATTACTTTGTCCGATAACAGTGTCATCATTAGCGTAAAAGACACTTGTTTGTGGGACAGCAACAGGAGGAGGTCCCATAATTTTTGCAACTATAATAATAACAAAAAAGGAAAAAACGAAAAAAAGAACAGAAGAAAACATTACGGTGAAGAAAAGACGTTTATATTTTTTAAGTTTCGGATTCATAGTTTGATCCATCTTTTTCAGCCCCTCAATACTAATACAAACATTATTGTATTAGTATTGAGGGTTTCCGGTTATTTTAAACAATGAAATTTCGAAAACAAAAAGCTCCTTCAATTAAGAAAGGAGCTCAAGGGCACGTGCGGGCCAATCGGTAATAATGACATCTACGCCATAGTCAATCATAGTTTGTAAATCTTTGTATTCGTTAATCGTATAAGGGCGGAAAACGTACCCTTGATCTTGTGCAAATTGAATAAATTCCTTTGTTAGTAATTGAAAGTTTGGATGTAAACCAGTTGCTTCTCTATTTTTTGCTTCAGCGATAGGATCAGCAAGTGGTGTGTCATATAAAATTGCTCTTGGGATTTCAGGAGCTATTTCTGCTAATAACGAAACAGAGTCATGGTTAAATGATGAGAATACAATTTGATTAGATAGATGGTATTCACGAACGAGAGCAACAGCTTTTTCTTCAATAGTTGGATAGTGGATAACATCTGTTTTTAACTCAATATTGAGCTGTAAATTTGTCGTAGATAACCAAATGAATACTTCACGTAACGTTGGGATTTTTGCTTCATGGAAAGAAGGGTCTTTATGGCTACCAGCATCTAAAGCTTGTAATTCCGCTACCGTTTTTTCAGAAACAAGACCTATGCCATTTGTTGTGCGATCTACTGTTTCATCGTGAATCACGACAAGTTCACCATCTTTTGATAGGTGGATATCAAGCTCAATTCCATGGGCACCAATACGTTCTGCTTCTTGGAAAGCAATCATCGTATTTTCAGGATGTGTTCCTTTTACCCCTCGGTGGGCGAAAATAAGTGGTTTATTCATACGGAAATCTCCTTATCGTTTCTTTTCCTTCATTATGAAACTGCTTTTGGAAAAATACAATTGAATGAGATAAACATTTACAAAAGTCTAACAGTTGCACAAAAGTTAACGTTAACGTAAAATGTAATAATCGAGTGAAGGGAGGAATAAACATGTATAAAATTGATGAAGTCACAAAGCAAGTTGGTTTAACAAAACGTACACTTCGTTATTATGAGGAAATTGGTTTAATTCATCCCCCTGAACGTAGTGAGGGGAACATTCGCCTGTATACGGACGAGGACATCGCGAGAATTAAAAGGATTGTAGAAGCGAAAGAAGTATTAGGGATTACGCTTCAAGAAATGCAACATTTTTTATCGTTAAAAGAAAGAATGGAGCAAAGAAGAAATAGTGAGAATCCTCGTGACCGCGAAGTGATTCAAGAAATTAAAGAGATGCTTGAAAAACAAGTGCAAACGCTAGACGAGAAAATGGAGCAAATGCAGCGTGTAAAGGCGGAACTTGAAGATAGCCTGCATCGTGCAGCGACATTTTTAGAGAGTACAAAAGGAGAATGATCAAAATGGAGAGCAAACAAAAATTAGGGAGATTGATTACAGTGGTGGCTACCTTCCTTGCCTTTTCGGGTATAGGGGTAGTCGACCCAATCTTACCAAGTATTGCTGAGCAAATTGGTGCATCGCATTGGCAAGTAGAGATGTTATTTACAGCATATATTTTAACGATGGCAATTATGATGTTACCAGCTGGAATATTCGCATCGAGATTTGGTGATAAACGAATGATGACGATTGGTCTTGCGATCGTGACTGTATTTGCGTTTATATGCGGTATATCGCAAACGATTGCTCAATTATCTCTTTTCCGCGCTGGATGGGGATTAGGGAATGCTATGTTCTTCGCAACGGCGATGACATTATTGATTGCATTAAGTAAAGAAGTTCATGAAGCAGTAGGATTATATGAAGCAGCTATCGGTTTAGGGATGGCAGGCGGACCGTTATTAGGCGGGATATTAGGTGGACATTCTTGGCGTTACCCATTTTTTGCGACGAGTATTTTAATTTTCTTAGCATTTATTTTAGTTTTCTTTTTTGTAAAAGAACCGGAGCGAAAAGTGAAACGTAAAGCGGCAGGCGTAGGAGAATTACTTAACCTAGTGAAATATAAACCGTTTATGCAAGGTGCGATTTCAGGAATGTTATACTACTACGGATTTTTCGTTGTGTTAGCATATTCACCACTTATTATGCATTTATCTGCTATTCAATTAGGGTTTGTATTTTGCGGATGGGGATTAGCATTAGCTTACGGTTCTGCAATTTTGGCTCATAAGCTAGAAGGGAAATACGAGCCGAAAGCATTGTTGAAAGGTAGTTTACTCGTATTTGCGCTTTTCTTAATTGCACTATTCTTCGTGAAAGTTATGTGGTTACAAATTGTATTAATTGTTCTATCAGGATTAGCATCTGGATTAAATAATGCATTATTTACAAGTTATGTAATGGATATTTCACCTTATGAAAGATCTGTTACATCAGGTGTTTATAACTTCGTTCGTTGGTTAGGTGGCGCAATTGCTCCAATCTTATCAGGAATCATCGGCCACACTGTTTCACCGCAAAGTCCGTTTTTAGTCGGTGGAATTGTTGTGTTAGTCGGTTGTGTAATGATTTTAATTCCTGTTCGAAAGCCGATAGAAGTAGAGACAAAAGCCCTTTCTTAAGAAAGGGTTTTCTTTCCTATTACAGGGCAATCCCTTTTCGTACATATGTTAGAACCCTCTGACTAAAATATATTTTCGGTATTTTTGTACTTTTAACTATACTTTTTGGATGTTTTGTTTTATTTTTGTTAGGGGACATTAATGATGTCCCTATTATAAATTTGCATTGAAAGGCGTGATTGTACGATGGAACTATGGTTCACTGAAAAACAAACAAAACATTTTGGGATTACGGCGCGTATTAACCGCACATTACATACGGAGCAAACAGAATTCCAAAAACTTGATATGGTTGAAACGGAAGAGTTCGGAAACATGCTTATTTTAGATGGCATGGTTATGACAACAGAAAAAGATGAGTTCGTTTATCATGAAATGGTAGCGCACGTACCTTTATTTACACATCCAAACCCTGAAAACGTATTAGTTGTAGGTGGTGGCGATGGCGGTGTTATCCGTGAAGTGTTAAAACACCCAAGCGTAAAGAAAGCAACTCTTGTTGAAATCGATGGAAAAGTAATTGAGTACTCTAAACAATACTTACCATCAATTGCAGGCGCATTAGACAATGAGCGTGTAGAAGTAAAAGTAGGAGACGGTTTCCTACACATCGCAGAAAGCGAAAATGAATATGATGTAATTATGGTAGATTCTACTGAGCCAGTAGGACCAGCAGTAAACCTATTTACAAAAGGCTTCTACGCTGGAATCTCTAAAGCGTTAAAAGAAGATGGTATTTTCGTTGCACAAACGGACAACCCTTGGTTCACACCAGAACTAATTACGACTGTGTTTAAAGACGTAAAAGAGATTTTCCCAATTACTCGTTTATACACAGCGAACATTCCAACTTACCCAAGTGGTCTTTGGACGTTCACAATTGGATCTAAAAAACATGATCCATTAGAAGTAAGTGAAGAGCGTTTCCACGAAATCGAAACGAAATACTACACAAAAGAATTACACAATGCAGCATTCGCATTACCGAAATTTGTTGGCGATTTAATTAAGTAAGACCGTTAAATTGAAATAAATAAAGTGTAAGTGACTCATTTAAGGTGTTTGTCTAGAAGGCTTGAACATGCTAGTTACTTACACTGCTACAAATGAAGTAGTCTTCTTGTAAGAAAAAGAAGGCACAGGTAAATCGAGAAAGAGGAGTTATAGGCTCCAAATTTGAGAAATAATGAAAGGTTGGGATACCTTAAGTTCCACACAAGGAGGAAAAGAGTATGCGTTTTGATGAAGCTTATTCAGGTAAAGTATTTATTAAAAGTCATCCAAGTTTTGAAGAGTCAGAGGCAGTTATTTACGGGATGCCAATGGATTGGACAGTAAGCTACCGTCCAGGTTCTCGTTTTGGCCCTGCACGTATTCGTGAAGTATCGATTGGACTAGAGGAATACAGTCCATATCTAGATCGTGAACTAGAAGAAGTAAAGTACTTTGATGCGGGTGATATTCCATTACCATTTGGAAATCCACAGCGCAGCATAGACATGATTGAAGAGTATGTATCAAAACTTTTAGATGCCGATAAGTTTCCACTAGGTCTCGGCGGTGAGCACTTAGTGTCTTGGCCAATTTTTAAGGCAATGGCAAAAAAATATCCGGATTTAGCAATCATCCATATGGATGCTCATACTGATTTACGTGAATCGTATGAAGGGGAGCCTTTATCCCACTCTACACCTATTCGTAAAGTGTGCGATTTAATTGGTCCGGAAAACGTATATTCTTTCGGTATTCGTTCTGGAATGAAGGAAGAATTCGAATGGGCAAAAGAAGTAGGTATGAACTTATATAAATTTGACGTATTAGAACCGTTAAAAGAAGTATTACCGAAACTTGCAGGACGCCCAGTTTATGTCACAATCGACATTGACGTATTAGACCCAGCTCACGCTCCAGGAACAGGAACGTTAGAAGCTGGAGGTATCACATCTAAAGAATTATTAGATTCCATCGTGGCAATTGCAAATTCAAATATAAATGTAGTTGGAGCAGACTTAGTAGAAGTAGCTCCTGTCTACGACCATAGTGATCAAACACCAGTCGCAGCAAGCAAATTCGTGCGGGAAATGCTGCTCGGTTGGGTAAAATAAAAGTGAAGCCGACTGTTTAGACCTGGTGACTAAGGTTCTTAGACGCAAGGGTCTAGCTGTCGTAGCTGGATAAAAAAGAGCTATTCTCAAACGATGAGAATAGCTCTTTTTCTTATGCAACCTTCTCTTCAGAAGTAATGCCGCGAATTTCATCAGCAGAACGAATTGGATATTTACGGAACACGATTGATCCGACGTATCCAACAATCGTGGTAACGATTCCACATAATACAGCAGCAATTGTTACTTTTACAACGTCATTAAATCCGAATAAGACAAGAAGTCCTGGGATTGGTGATGCTGTTCCTGGTGCATTATTAACGAGCTGGAACAGAGATGTAATAATACCAGCAAGTGCACCGCCAACGAAGTTTGTCGCATAAATTGGAATTGGATTTGCTGAAACAACATCGGCTTGTGTTAAAGGCTCGATTGCTACAGCGATTGTGTCTTTCTTTGAACAAATTTTTAGTCGTTTAAAGAAAATAAAGTTCATTGGGGCTGAGGCTGCTACGGCAAGACTACCAATTGCCATTGGTAAACCTGTTAATCCAAGCATTGCAGTTAGTGCCATAGAACTTAATGGAGAGGTAGAAATAACTGTTATTAATCCACCAAGCATAATACCCATAATGATAGGACTCTCTGTAGTTGCAACTGAAATCATAGAACCGATTTTGCCGAGTGTTGCGTTCACGAGCGGATCCATAAGCATGGCCATTCCGCGTGAGATTGGTGCAGCAATAAATAAAATTGCTAAAAACTCTACACCAGCCGGCAATTTCTTTTCGAGAAATTTCACGACGAAAGCACAAACGTATCCAGCGAAAAATCCTGGTAAAATACCGAATCCGCTAGTAGCGATACCGATTAAAACAGCATATACGGGTGAAACACCGATTGCTAGTGCGACTAAAATTGCCGCTGCGACACCGCTCATACTACCAGAAGCTTCTCCTACTGATTGTAAAAAGTCATTATGAAACATTTCTCCACCGATATAACGGTGAAATGCTTCAATAAGAAAACTTGCGATTGCTGCATTAGCTAAAGCACCCATTGCTTTCATTCCGTAAGGAGCACGGTAACTAAAAAGTGTAAATAGACAAAGTACAACAAGTAATAGTGCTAAACCTTGCAAGATAGCCATTTGAAAACTGTCTCCTTTGATTTTTGTAATAAAAATTTGTATCATTCAATAATAATATAAAAGTTCATGAAACGGAAAAAATTTTTATTGGGAAATTGCTATAAGTTGAAAAACCCTTACAATAATGTAAGGAAAGTGTAAGACTTTTCAATAGAGTATAGTATGCCTTTTTCCGTATAATACAGGTATAGACATAAGATTAGTGAGAAAGAAGTACAAACAGGAGGCGCATGTATGAAATTGGTAATTAAAGTTTTAGTTGTATTCGCCATCATTCTAGGTGGAACAGCGTACTATTTGAACACAAAAACAGAAGGTGTACATGCTTTTGTAGACAACTTCTTTTCAAATAAAGAAATACAAGATTATTATGCGGTGATAGATAAAGGTGAGAAAAAAGACGGTGAATACTTGTATACATTTAAAGGGTATACAGAAGACGGAAAGTTACAAGTTGTGAAAAGAATGATGAACCGTGAATTGCACACGGGAGCATTTATAAAAATTTATGCAAAAGGTATGCAAGGAAAAGGATGGGCTGAAATCTCAAAAGAATCAATTCCACAAAAAGCGTTGGAAAAAATAGAAAAACCATAAAAGGAGCGACTCATTCGCTCCTTTTTTAGTGCGTTAAAATGGTGATAGATGTCTTTTCTTTGTTGGAAATGATTTTTGCACGTCCACCAATTGGGAAAGTGAAAATCGGGGTTGTATGCCCGAAACTTGCGTTTACAATGATAGGGATATGTGTAAGTTCAGGCTTTGAAGCAATCATTTCTTGAATGTCTTCTATCGTACATTCTGCTCCTTTTTGCATCTTTCCTATAACGATGCCCTTTACGCACTCAAAATCTGACTGCTGCATAAGGGAATGTAAATAACGATCAAAAGTTTTAAGGGTAGCTGTTCCAGTTAAACTATCCTCTTCAAGAAATAAAATTTTATCCTGTAAATTTGGCATATACGGTGTACCTTGTAGTAAATTCAATGTGCTCATATTACCACCGATAATCTCTCCAGTTGCTTCACCTTCGTGAATTGAAACGTATCCTTCATTTTTAATGAACTCTCGATTTTCTTGATCAATGTACCAAGAATCATCGCTCCATGTTTCAGATGGCAGGAATTCAATAGGCTCATTAGAAGTTAAGCATTTTAAAAAGTAATCGTTCGTATACTCGAGCCCTTTCTCCATTCCAAATGAAGAGAAATGGGGTCCTGAATATGTAACGAGTCCTGTTTTTGCGTAGATGGCATTATTTAAAGCGGTAATATCAGAATAGCCACAGAAAAACTTCGGATTTTCTCGAATTAAATTATAATCGAGATGTTTCAATAAGCCATTAGAGTTGTATCCGCCAAGTGTCGTTAAAATGGCTTTTACATTCGGGTCTCTAAATGCTTCGTGGAGGTCTTGAATGCGTGAAGAAATAGAAGAGGAAGCAAATCGATTGATCTCATCAGCATATGTTGAGAATGTAACTTGAAAGCCCATGTCAGTTAATCTTTTTATTGCAAGCTCTTGGTTCGTATTTGAGACAATACTTAAACTACAAGATGGTGAAATAACTCTAATTTCATCACCTTTTTTCAATTTTGTTGGTAGCACATAATTCACCTCTTTAAATGAAAGAATATTTAGATTTAAAAAATATTTTATCATATGAAATAAGGTGAAGGTGAATTATTTTTTGAAAAGGAGTTTTCCTGATTTTTCAGCAGACAGACAGAGGTTTTTTTTGATATGATAGGAAAAGTGATTTATTATATACATTATTTAATATCTATAACATGTGAAGGGTGTGCAAGACGTGGAGAAACAACTTGCAGGCTTGCCGGTACACGTTCATTTCGTAACAGAAATCCGTGAAGGGGCGAGGAAGGAAACCGTTGCTTTTGAAGCAAATGGTCAATACTATGTAAAAGGTCAAGGTACATATGTAACATTCCAAGAGCCGAACGAACAGGGCGAAGTGAAAACAATTATTAAAATTCAAGATGAACAAGTTCTCATTATGCGTTCAGGTGCTGTTTCAATGCGTCAAACGCATGTGAAAGGTGAATGGACAACTGGTACGTATACGAGTGAACTTGGTACGTTTGCATTGCAAACGAAAACTGATAACGTTCTTTTTAAATGGTCGGATGAAAAGAAAAAAGGACAACTTTTCTTAACGTACGCATTGCTTCTAAGTGAACAAGAAGCTGGCAGATATACAATTACACTTAATTTGAAGGAGGCAAAATAATGAATTCTTTAGAACAAGTAAAAGGATTAATTAAAGAAGAAATTCAAGCTGCTGTATTAAAGGCAGAATTAGCGACAGAAGAACAGATTCCAAACGTTGTATTAGAATCTCCAAAAGATAAAACAAATGGTGACTTCTCTACAAATATGGCAATGCAACTTGCACGCGTTGCGAAAAAAGCACCTCGTATGATTGCAGAAGAATTAGTTGCAAACTTCGATAAAGCAAAAGCTTCTATTGAAAAAATTGAAATCGCGGGTCCTGGTTTCATTAACTTCTACATGGATAATAGCTACTTAACAGACTTAATCCCAACAATCGTTAACGCTGGCGAAGCTTACGGTGAAACGAATACTGGTAAAGGTGAAAAAGTACAAGTTGAGTTCGTATCTGCGAACCCAACAGGTGACCTTCACTTAGGACATGCACGTGGTGCGGCAGTGGGTGACACTTTATGTAACGTATTAGCAAAAGCAGGATACGATGTATCTCGTGAGTACTACATTAATGACGCTGGTAACCAAATTCATAACTTAGCTCTTTCTGTTGAAGCTCGTTACATGCAAGCTTTAGGCCTAGAGAAAGAAATGCCAGAAGACGGATACCATGGTGCGGACATCATTGGAATCGGTAAGCTTTTAGCTGAAGAATTTGGTGATCGTTACGCAAAAGCTGATGCAGAAGAAAGCTATGAGTTCTATCGTTCATACGGTTTAAAATATGAGTTAGCAAAACTTCAAAAAGACTTAGAAAGCTTCCGTGTTAAATTTGATGTATGGTTCTCAGAAACATCATTATACAAAAACGGAAAAATCGATGCTGCACTTGCAGTATTAAAAGAGCGTGATGAGATCTTTGAAGAAGGCGGTGCAACTTGGTTCCGTTCTATGACTTACGGTGACGACAAAAACCGTGTATTAATTAAAAACGACGGTTCTTACACATACTTAACGCCAGATATCGCTTACCACCGTGATAAATTAGAGCGTGGTTTTGATAAGTTAATCAACATTTGGGGTGCTGACCACCACGGTTACATTCCTCGTATGAAAGCTGCTATTCAAGCACTTGGTTACGATAAAGAAACACTTGAAGTAGAAATCATCCAAATGGTACAACTGTACCAAAATGGTGAAAAAATGAAGATGAGTAAGCGTACAGGTAAAGCAGTTACACTTCGTGAGCTTATGGAAGAAGTAGGCGTGGACGCAATGCGTTACTTCTTCGCAATGCGTAGCGGTGATTCTCATTTAGACTTTGATATGGACTTAGCTGTATCAAAATCTAATGAAAACCCAGTATACTATGCACAGTATGCTCATGCTCGCGTATGCAGTATCCTTCGTCAAGGTGAAGAGCTAGGACTAGCTGCAAGCGGAGACGTGAATTACAAGCTTGTTACTTCGGAGAAAGAAGTAGAGTTACTGAAAAAACTTGGTGAATTCCCAGCTGTAGTTGCGGATGCAGCGCAAAAACGTCTGCCACACCGCATTACAAGCTATGCATTTGAATTAGCAGCAGCATTACACAGCTTCTACAATGCAGAAAAAGTATTAAACCAAGATAACTTAGAGTTAAGTAAAGCTCGCTATGAGTTAATGAAAGCAGTACGCACTACACTTCAAAACGCATTAGCAATCGTAGGAGTATCTGCACCAGAAAAAATGTAATAAAGAAAAGTGGAAGCGGCTCGTTCAGAATAGGAGGAAGGCGCGAAGCCACTGAGTATTCTAGTCGATTTTTCGTTTTCAGTAAAAGGCAATCACACGATGTTGTGATTGCCTTTTTGTATGGAGATAATAAAAAAATAAAATTTTATCAAACAAAGGGAGAATTTGCGTCGTCTTATATAAATGACAGGAGGTTTAAGATGGAAGAAAAGGTAGAAGAATTAATTGATATATATAAGCAGCAAATATATTCCTTATGCTATAAATTAGCGAAAACGAAAGAAGATGCAGAAGATATTTTTCAAGAGACTTGGATAAAAGTTTTTTCCTCTCGGCACCAGCTTTCTTGCGTGGAAAATTATAAAGAATGGATTACTACAATTTGTGTTCGTACGTTTTATGACTTTTATCGTAAAAAGAAAAGGTGGAAAGATCGAGTATTGGATTTGTTTCATAAAGAGGATGGTGGAGAAATCAATTTCGCAGATGAAGTGAATATATCAGAAGAATTTATTCAAAAAGTGGAAGCGGAAATGATACGGGAAGTTATACAGCTATTGAATGAAAAATATAAAACCGTGCTCGTACTCTACTATTATGAACAATACTCTTATAAAGAAATGAGCGAAATATTAAATATACCGATTGGTACGGTGAAATACCGCCTTAATTATGCGAAGAAGCAAATGCGGGAACATTTGGAGGGGTTCGTTTATGACGGAAGATAAGTTTGATCAGAAGATAAGGAGCAGCTTAGCTGGAGACACGATTCCAAGCGAAGAGCTGATAAATAATACGAAACAGAGCGTACGAAATGCTCGAAAATTAGAGAAGAGATGGGTTATTTGTATTCATGCTATTTGGATTATTTTATTAACCGTTGTTATGGAGCAGTTTGTCACTCATTTGAATCATAAAGTCCCTATGTTGATAGCAAGTGTGATTATGATGCATCTATACGTTCCTATATATGTTGTCATACAGTCATTTTTAAAGAAGGAGTATAAATTACATGATAGAGTTCGCTAATCCATTTGTAGTATTTGAGATAGCTGGGATTACAATGCTTTTGACTTTTATAGCACTTTTAGTATGTGTAGCATCATGGGTGTATACAGATGCGAAAACGCGTGGAATAAGTAAGTGGTGGAGTGTTATAGCGATTGTATTACCATTTTTTATTGGAGTTTTGTTATATATGATACGAAGAAGTAACAAGAAAATAGAAGGAGAACATACGATGAAGGCTATGAAAAAACAAAAGATAACATTAGTTGTCATATTTGCAAGTGCGATGTTCGTATTACTGAGTGGCTTTGCTTTCGTTCAAACGTTAGATGATATGTGGAGGGCTGGTGATATATATTTAGAAAATGAGAAGCAAGGAGAGACCAGTTACGAGGCAAAATTCTCATCATGGGATATTGCTGGGAAAGATATTGAACTTGAGTATGCAAAAGATATAGAAGTAACATTTTCTTATGAGACAGATGCAAAACGTGGGAATTTATGTTTTAGCTTGTATGAAAGGAAAGGAGAAGGTATAAGAGAGTTAAAAGAGATCTGTGAATCGAAAAAAGGTACTTTCAAAGCTACATTAAAAGCAAATGAAAAGTATGTATTTAATATAAGTGGTGTAATGGTGAAAGATGGTTTTGTAAAAGTGAATTGGGAAATAAAATAAAGGGCCTTGAGAAAGGCCCTTTATTTTATTGGATTGTATACGTAACGGAAAAGCTAACAGGACTATAGTAAACGAAAGGTGCATGAAATTGAACATACATATTCCCATCTGTTTTTGCAGTGAAAATTCGGCCGTAACCATCAGAATGGCGTCCAATAAGATTATGATTTGAGTCATAAACACTGTAACTAGGAGTTTTACTGTTAGGTTGAATTGTTAGTTCCTGTCCTTTTTGAAGGAAAATAGGTTCTTTTTCAGAACTACTTCCAGTTTGCAAAGAATAAAATTTTGTAAAGCTTTGTTCTTGAGTGGCAGCAGCAACGTTTGTTTCAGGAATAAAAGCGGTAGCGCCAGTAATTCCTGCTAAAGTTAAAGCACTGGCTAAAATCATTTTTTTCATAGTAGAAAAAGCCTCCTTAGTAGTTGTAATCATTTTTGTTACACTTAATATTGTATAGGATAATGTGCAGGAGGAAATATGCTTTTATGCATATATATATTTTCTCAATAAAAGACCACCGATAAAAATCAGTGGTCTTTTAAATGATTAAGCAGCTTTCTGTTCAGTTTGAGCAACAGGTTTTTGAAGTGTATTATAAACTCCTGTCCCGATAACTTCTAATGCCATTTTCATACGTTCAGGCGAAATGTTTTCTAACACATTATCTTGAGGTGTATGGTATACCTTCTCAATATGATAGATTAATGGATTCCAACTATCGACACCCATCCAAATAAATAGGGCGGCAGGAATACCAACTTCAGCAAATGGCACGTGATCACTAGAGCCGAATTTCCCTTGCAGTACGAGGTCATTATTTAATTGTTTACCTGCTTGTAAGGCTGCGTCTGTTACAAGGTTTGGAGAACCGTTAGGCGTCATAGCATATAAATTCTTTGCTTTATCATAATTTGTTGCAACCATGTCTGCGTTAAAGACACCTAAAATTCGATCGCGTTCTTTTTGGGATAGACTATTAACGTAATAATCGGAGCCAAGTAAGCCAGTCTCTTCAGAACCAAAAGCGATAAAACGAATTTCTTTATCAGTTTCTACATTTTGAAAAGCACGAGCTAACTCTAATACTAATCCTGTACCAGAAGCATTATCATTTGCTCCAGGTGCTCCAACGACACTATCATAGTGCGAACTTACAACGACAGCTTTTTCATTACCTGTACTATTTTTTGGTTTCTTTTTAGCGATAACATTAAGTGATGTTAAGTTAGATTCATGTCTCGCTTTTAGAGAAAGAAGAGTGGTCCCTTTTTTAGCGATTTCCTCTTTAAATGCATTTCCTTGCGCATAAGCAAGACCAAAGACAGGGATAGACTGCTTTTTCGTTAGGCGGGGATTGAAGGTTTGTCCATAATTTCCGCGTCCGCCAATTAAACTGTATAAAAGGACACCTTTTGCTCCTTTGCTAACAGCATTTTCAACTTGTTTATTATAGTCTGCAACTGTTGTTCCTCTTTCAAATAGAACAATTTTTCCGTTTACTTCATTTGGGATATCCTCTAATTTTGTTCCACCTTGAACAAAGATAAGAGGAGCTGTAACAGCTTCTGTAGAAATTAGTGCGTTAGGGGCAGCGCCGGCTTGCCAATTACGTTTTGTGGATAATGGTGATTCAATAAATCCAACGTATTGATCCGGCACTTGAAATGGTTGATATTCTACTTCATAGCCCATTGATTTAAGCTGCATACCAACGTAGCGAGAAGCCCATTCTTCTGATTTCGTCCCACCAGGGCGAGGACCAATTGTTTCGGATAAGAAACGGATGTGTTCGATGGAGCGGCTTGCATCAACTTGTTTTGTGATAAGTGAAGTCTGTGTGATTTCTGACGTGGAATCAGCTTTGGCTTGTCCAATTGGAGCTAAGCTAACAGCGAGTGATACAGCAAGCAAAGAGCTTACTATTTTTTGTTTCAAAGATTTTTTCATTTTTTCCTCTCCTATTCTTCTATTCTCTCTGACTGACAAAAGGAGACGGATAACGACTACATTTTACCATTACCCTCATTAATTTTAAATATTCTGACATTGATAAATAAAAAACGCTATATGCATATTTGCATATTTTTGATGGAGATATGTATGCTATCATTTTAAATGAAGGTTCGCTTTCTGCTTGGAAAGCTCCTACATTGCATGAATCTAGTGTACCCAAACTTTAGATTATGTAGAGAAAAGAATCCTATAGGGTTTCTTTTCTCATGTTTGAATCATGTGATGATAAATATGTTTCCGCATTTCATACTTATTATCAGTGATATATGTAAGGCATCCATATGAAAATACGAGGCTGTTCAAAGGTTTTCCGTACTTTTGGACAGCCTCACCCCGTTAAAAGGACGATACTCTATGTATCGTCCTTTTTTGCATAAAAAAACACCTAATCAAACGTTCACTTGATTAGGTGTGAAAAACTATTAATAATATTTTTTTCGTTTTGTAGCTAAAATACTTAACAAACCAGCTAGTAGAAGTACGATGCCTACTGTTTGAGTAGGATCATTTTTGTGACCTGTATTTGGAAGTTCTTTACCCTTATTTCGGTCATCTTGCTGTTTGTTTATTTGTGTGTCAGGATTTCCTTTTTCTAGTTCTTCAGAAGTTTCTTTCCCTGTTTCCTCTTCTTTATTAGGAGGAGTAATTGGTTTATCATCTCCACCGGATGAAGAATCGATTTTTTTATTTGAAACTGTAACTTGTAGTGGTGCAGCTTGAGCTTTTTCAATTGTAAAGTTTATTGGTGATGCATCTAATTGATAGCCTTTAGGAGCCTTTGTTTCCACTAATTGATAATTACCAGGTTTCAAATCATTTACGATTAATTTACCATGCCCGTCTGTTTGTAAACCTTCTCGTACTACTTTTCCGTCGTGATCTAAAATATTGAAAATGGCACCTTCAAGTGTTCCATGGTGATCAATATCAATTTTAGTTAACTCCATTGAACCTGTTGTTAAACTATTTAAAGCTGTAACAGAAGTAACTTGAGATTGTCCTTTCGTAATTGTGAAAGGAATTGGCTTAGCACTTAAATCGTATCCAGTAGGAGCTTTCGTTTCAATAAACTGATAGTCCCCAGGGCGTAAATCAGAAACAGAAATTTTTCCATCTTTATCAGTAGTTAAATCAGAACGAACATCATTGCCGTTCATATCAACAATTTTAAAGATAGCTCCTTCAAGAATAGAGTTGTCAACGTCGTCGACTTTAGTTAATTCAACAGCGCCCTTAGTTAAGCTATTTGTAGCAGTAACAGAAGCTGTAGCCGTTTGACTCTTTTCAACAGTAAACTTGATAGGATTTTGATTTAAGTCGTAATGGTTAGGAGCCTTCGTTTCAACGAACTGATAGTCTCCTGGACGTAAATCAGAAACAGAAATTTTTCCATCTTTATCAGTAGTTAAATCAGAACGAACATCATTGCCGTTATGATCAACGATTTTAAAGATAGCTCCTTCAAGAGTAGAGCCGTCGATGTCGTCGACTTTAGTTAATTCAACTGAACCTTTCGTTAAGCTGTTAATAGCAGTAACAGAAGCTTTAGTTGTTTGATTTTTTTCAACAGTAAACTTGATAGGATTTTGATTTAAGTCGTAATGAGTAGGAGCTTTCGTTTCAATAAACTGATAGTCTCCTGGACGTAAATCAGAAACAGAAATTTTCCCATCTTTATCAGTAGTTAAATTAGAACGAACGTCGTGCCCGTTCATATCAATGATTTTAAATACTGCATCTTTAAGGACAGAACCGTCAACGTCATCCACTTTAGAAAGTTCAACAGCGCCTTTCGTTAAGCTATTCGTAGCAGTAACGGAAGCGATTTTTTCTTGTCCTTTTTTAACTGTGAACTTAATAGGTGTTTCGTTTAAGTCATAGTGATTAGGAGCTTTTGTTTCGATAAACTCATAGTCTCCTGGTGGCAATTCATCCACAACTAAACGGCCGTTTTTATCAGTAGTTAAATCAGTACGGACATCGTGTCCATCCTTATTAACAATTTTAAATACCGCACCTTCAAGTGTTGTGTTTTCTTCAACATCGTCAACTTTAATTAACTCCACACTACCTTTCGTTAAGCTGTTCGTAGCTGTAACGAAGACATGTTTTGTTTGACTTCTTTCAATTGTGAACTTAATCGGCTCTTCATTTAAGTCATAATGTTTCGGAGCTTTCGTTTCAATAAATTGATAGTCTCCAGGTTGTAAGTCTTTAGCGATGATTTTTCCACCTTTATTGGTAACTAAATTCGTACGAATATCGTTACCGTTCATATCAGTAATTTTAAATACCGCACCTTCCAGCGTCTCTTTCGCATCTAGAGAGTCAACTTTCGTTAATTCCACGCCACCTTTAGTTAAGCCATTTTTAGCAGTAACAGAAACGTGAGCTGGTTGGCTTTTCTCGATAGTGAAAGGAATCGGTGTTTTATTTAAATCATAATCTTTAGGAGCTTTCGTTTCAACGAATTGATAATCTCCTGGTCGTAAATTAGAAGCAGAAACTTTCCCGTCTTTATCAGTAGTTAAATTCGTGCGAACAACTTTACCTTTCGCATCAATGATGTTAAATACTGCATCAGAAAGTTTTGTATCTGGATTTATATCATCCACTTTAATTAATTCAACAGCACCTTCAATTAAGCTGTTAGTAGCAGTGACTTGTAGCTTCTCTGCTTGGCTTTTCTTAATTGTAAATTTAAGCGGTGTACTATCTAATTTATAATGTTCAGGAGCTTTTATTTCAATAAACTGATAGTCCCCTGGACGTAAATCAGGAACAGAGATTTTTCCATCTTTAACAGTAGTTAAGTCAGTACGAACATCATTGTTTTTGTCATCAACAATTTTAAATACTGCGCCTTCAAGAGCTGTACCGTCGATATCATCCACTTTAGAAAGCTCTACCGCACCTTTTGTTAAACTATTTTTAGCAGTAACAGAAATCGGTTCAGCTTGTCCTTTTTCAATAGTGAAAGGAATCGGTTCTTTATTTAAATCGTAGTGTTTCGGAGCTTTCGTCTCGACGAATTGATAATCACCCGGGCGTAAGTCAGAAACGCTAATTTTACCTTGTGAATTTGTAGTAAGATTCTCACGAGTTACAGTACCATTCATATCAACAATGTTAAATACTGCGCCTTCAAGAGTAGTACCATCGACGTCGTCCACTTTATTAAGTTCAACGCCGCCTTTTGTTAAACTATTTTTCATAGTAACAGTAGCAATATCTTTCTGGGTTTTCTCAACTGTAACTACAATTGGCTTTTTGTCTAAATCATAATGTTTAGGAGCCGTTGTTTCGACAAATTGATACGTACCAGGACGTAAGTTTTCAACAATGATTTTTCCTTCACTGTTCGTTTTTAAATCCGTTTTAAGTACTTTCCCGTTTTGATCTAGTAAATTAAACATAGCATCGGCAAGTTTTGTTTGATCGTTTAAATCATCAACTTTAATTAATTCGATACTACCTTGTTTTAAACTATTTTTAGCAGTTAAAGAAATAGTTTTTTTCTGTCCTTTTTCAATAGTGAAATTGATTGGTGTTTCATCTAAAACGTAATGCTTAGGAGCTTCTGTTTCGATGAATTGGTAATCACCAGGACGTAGGTCGTTAATTTCGATCTTCCCTTTACCATTTGTAACAAGGTCTTTATGAATTACAGTACCATTCATATCAACAATTTTAAATACTGCACCTTCAAGGGTAGTGCCATCGATGTCATCTACTTTAGAAAGTTCCACTGCACCTTTTGTTAGGGCGTTTTTAGCCGTAACATGAAGAGTTTCAGTTTGGCTTTTCTTAATTGTAAATTCGATCGGTGTTTTATTTAAATCGTAATGTTCAGGAGCAGCTGTTTCAATAAATTTATACGTACCAGGACGTAGGTTTTCAACAACAATTTTTCCTTCATCATTTGTTTTTAAGCCTTCTTCAACTATCTCTCCGTCTGCATCTAATAAATTAAATACAGCATTAGCGAGCTTCGTATCAGTATCAATATCGTCAATCTTTGTTAATTCCACGCTACCTTTTATTAACGTGTTTTTACCTGTAACAGTAATAGTTTTTGTTTGACTCTTTTTAATTGTAAATGGAATCGCTGTTTCGTCTAACACATAATGTTCAGGAGCCTGAGTTTCAATAAATTGATAGTCTCCAGGGCGTAAGTCAGAAACCGAAATTTTGCCTTTGTCGTCTGTAACAAGGTTTGTGCGAACTTCTTTACCATCCATATCAACAATTTTAAATACTGCATCTTTCAGCATTGTACGATCGATGTCATCAATTTTAGTTAAAGTGATAGCGCCTTTCGTTAAGCTGTTAGTAGCAGTAACGGTAATGTTTTCTTTTTGACTTTTTCCGATAGTGAACGGAATAGGTTCTTTGCTTAAGTCATAGTCTTTTGGAGCTTTTACTTCAATAAATTGATAGTCACCCGGGCGTAAATCAGAAGCAGAAACTTTACCCTGTTCATCAGTAGTTAACCCTTTACGAACTACCTTTTTCGTATCATGAGCATCAACAATGATAAATTCAGCACCTTCAAGTGTAATGCCATCAACATCATCAACTTTAGTTAAAGTAACGCCACCTGTAAGTAAACTATTTTTTACAGTGACAGGGACTGGAATATCATCCTTGCTACCTTTTTTAATCGTGAACTTAATAAGTGTTTGATCTAATTTATAATGTTCAGGAGCAGCTGTTTCAATAAATTGGTAATCTCCTGGTGCTAAATCAGGAATAACTATTACTCCGTAATCATCTGTTTTTAAATCTTTCGCAATTTCTTTGCCAGTTGCGTCTTGTAATGTGAACATCGCGCCGGAAAGAGCGATACTACTTTCCACATCATCTTCTTTAATAAGTTTAACTTTTCCTTTCGTTAAACTATTTTTAAATGTAAGTGGAAGAAGTTTTTGTTGTCCTTTTTCGATTGTAAATTCAATAGGTTCTACATTTACATCGTAATAAGTTGGAGCCTTTGTTTCGATAAGTGTATAGTTACCAGGACGTAAGTCGTCAACAACTAGCATTCCTTTACTATTCGTAACAAGTTCCGTACGAGCATCTTCATTCGTATCTCTATTAACGATTTTAAATACTGCACCTTCAAGTGTTTCCTTTTCATCTGCAGCATTCACTTTTGTTAATTCAATACCGCCTTTTGTTAAGCTGTTTTTAGCAGTAACAGTAATTGGTGAAGTTCCTTGACTTTCTTTAATTGTGAACTCGATAGGCGTTGTATTTTTATCGTAATACTTCGGTGCTGTTACTTCGATGAATTTATAATCGCCAGGGCGTAAGCCAGTAGCGATAGTTTTACCATCCGCACCAGTTTTTACATTTTCGCGAATGACTTTCTTTTCATCATTAGCATCAACAATTTTAAATACAGCACCTTCAAGAGTTGTACCATCGATATCATCAACTTTCGTTAATTCAACATCTCCTGGTTTTAAAGCATTTTCAGCTTTCACAAGTAGAGTTTCTTTCTGACTTCTATCGATTGTAAATGGAATCGGTGTTTCGTCTAGTACATAATGCTCAGGAGCCTTTGTTTCAATAAACTTATAGTTACCAGGGCGTAACTTATCAGCTTTTGTTTTTCCATCAGCATCTGTAGTTAAGTCAGTACGAACGTCATTATTATTTAAATCGACGATTTTAAATACGGCACCTTTTAGAGGTTTTTTATCACCAAATTCATCAACTTTTAATAATTCGACTTCGCCTGTTTTTAAACTGTTTGTTGCCGTCACAGTAGCAAAAGACTGTTGGCTTTTGTCGATTGTAAACTCAATAGGGTTTGCATCTAACACATAATCCTTAGGAGCTTCTGTTTCAACAAATTTATACGTACCAGGATCTAAGTCTTTAACCGTTACTTTACCATCTGCACCAGTTTTTACATTTTCGCGAATGACTTTCTTTTCATCATTAGCATCGATAATTTTAAATACAGCACCTGCAAGAGCTGTACCATCGATATCATCAGTTTTTGTTAAAGTGACGCCACCTTTAATGAGGTGATTCGTTGCTGTAACAGTAACTGCTTTCTGTTGACTTTTTACAATTGTAAACTCAATTGGTTTTTTATCTATGTCATAGTGTTCAGGTGCTTTTTCTTCAACAAATTGATAGTCTCCAGGACGTAAATCTTTTGCTTCGATTTGACCTTGATCATTTGTCGTTAGTTTTTCATATCCACGAATTATATTGTTATGTCGATCGCGTACACTGAACTCCGCGCCTGCTAAAGTCTTTCCATCTTTATCGACTTTTGTTAAAATGGCCGATCCTGGAATCAAACTGTTTGTTGCAGTTCGGTATACTACAGTCGTTTGATCTTCTTTGATTGTAAATTGAATAGGTGTACTGTCTAATTTATAATGCTCAGGAGCAGTTATTTCTTGTAAGTAGTACGTTCCTGGTTTTAAATTATCTACAGTAATTTGTCCTTTATCATTTGTTGTTAATTTTTCGTGTTCTGAAATTATTTTTTTGTCTTTATCAAGCAGTGTGAAAACGGCACCTTGCAGTGTTGCGTTTTTATTCAGGTCATCAGACTTTGTTAAAACTACTTTACCGACAAATTTCTTATTTGCAAGTGTATATGTTGTAGTCTCTTGTGAACCAAGTTCAACAATTTTCCCCTGTTTTAAATCCCAGCTAATCACATAGCCTTCAGGAGCTTTTGTTTCTTTTAATAGATATTTATCGCGCTTTAAGTTATTAAACTTAGCGATACCATCTTTGTCTGTTGTTATTTCGCGGATAACGGTTTTTCCTGTACGATCGTATAAAGTAAATTCTGCCCCAGACAATGGTACTTTCTTATTGTCGTTATCTACCTTTATAATTTCAAGGTTTCCGCGCCCTTTAGTAGCAGATCCTCCGCCTGAACCGGAAGACATTCTCACTTCAATCGTTTCAACAGTTTCTGTATTCTTAACTGTTAACTGATTGCCAGCGATTTTTGCTTTATTACTCACTTTTTCTTTATCGTCTGCATTAATAAGTGAGCGATATTCTAAAATATAAGCTCGATCAATTTTCTTCAAGAAAGCAATTTCAAAAAGTTGCTTTCCAGTATTATTGTCTGTTGTGATCGTTAACTTATAGTCTGTTCCTTGTTTTAATTCATTTGCTGTATCTTTTGTTAAATTTCCATATGGATCAACAGTTGTAGGATATAAGTGGAATGAATCTGCCACAAGTACCTGATTGTCTGTTGGATCGTCTGTTACAACTGCGTCTGCAATGGTTGATTGACTTTCGTTAATTGCAATACTCCAATTAATATAGTTGTCGTCTTGCACAGCCTTTTTAGTAACAAAGCTGCCACCTTTATTTACTTGAGTGTCACCTTTAAGAGTGTTTACAAGTTTAGAGCCATCTTTTAACTCTGCCTCGTTTTTGTAGGTGCCTTGGATAAGTTCACCATCAAGGCTTGTTTTAAAGATAATATAGTAAGGTGAATTAATTGATTGCTTGAAATGAACTTGTAGGGTGTTTTTATTTTTATCTGTAGGTTCTTCAAGTTCATACTCTTTAGGTGATAGGGCATTACCAGGTCTTGCATTATCCGGGCTTCCATTTAAAATCATATGGCGCACTTCAATGGATCCTGGTACTAACTTTTGTTTATCTTGTATTACGTCTATAACATATGGATCTTTAATCTCAACATTATTATAATTAAAACCTATTATCCAAGTGATTTCTTTCGTTTGGGCGTTATAAGAACCGTATTTATATCCATTCGCCTTTGTGAAAGTATCAGGATCAAAGTCTGCTTCAACTTTATTTGATTGTGGATTGGACCCTGCATCTATCCAAGATAGGTTACCTGTATTTTTAAATGAAGTTTTACCACTTTCTAATTTTGTATAGTCAAAGTCTGTCGTATATTTTACGACTAATGTCTTTGTCATATTAGACTGATATGTACCTATAAGGGTAATTTTGAAACCTTTATCTGTTACATCTAAAACATAGTCAGTCTTATCTTTAAGGGTATAATCTCCGTCTTTAATTTCTAGTTTATTATCTTTTAATTGTAATCCACCATGGTCAAAGGTATCCGTAATAATCGCGTTGTTTAATGGATAGTTGTTATTATTTACCGTAATTGTCCAGGTTGTTGTTTTATCTTTATAGTTTGTTTCAGCTTTATTATTAGCTTTAATAATATTTTGCTGCTGGAAGCTAGCCTCATTTTCTTTACTGGAGTCATTATCAGCTGTAACTGTATTTTTTACTTTTCCATCTTTTATGACATTATTAGTTGGCTTTGTTTTATAGGTAATTACATAAGCACTATTAATATCCTCATTAAACTGTAAATCGAATCCATTCTTCTTGTTACTTACAGTGTAATTATTAACAGTGTCGCCTGTTACAAGTCTGCCTTTATCATCGTATGAAGCGTTCTTCACAACGATAGAATTTTCATCTAGTTCATGTGTATCGTCAAAAATATCTTTTAAAAGTGCATCTGTTTTTTTGATATTTCTTTGATCACCGTTGTAAGTAATTGTCCATTCAATTGTTTGTGTCTTGGGATCATATTTACTTGTTTTGTTTAAATGTGTACCACGAGAAACCGTTACAGTAGAGCTTGCATTTTGTTGCTTTTGATTATCACTCGTTATCGTAACGTTATTTTGGAAGCTTTTTACGTTTTCATCAGTAATTTTTGTAACATATTCAATTTGATATGCTTTATTGATAGAATCTTTAAAAGCAATCTCCAATTTTGAACTATCTGATGAAATAATTTTGTAATCTGCTGGCTCAGCTTCTTTACCACGTGTTGTGTTCCCGTTAACATCAACTTCTAAATAGTAAACTTTAATAGAATCCTTATTTAAACTTGTACCTTGTGGAATGTTATCTTTAAAAACAGCGTTTTTAAGGGTGTCTTTCGTTTTGTTCATTTCTACTTTCCAATTAATTTCATTTGTATTAATTGGTCTATCAGGTAACCCTTTTTTATTCGTAGCTGTTTGTACATTAGGCTTAAAGTCAACTGTAATAGAAACATCCTTATCTTTAATCGGGAAAGGAATTTCTTGTGTTGTTGTACCTTTAATTTCAGCTTTATTAAATTCTGTCTTTAATTGTAGGTTACCAGCAACATCTGGATGCTCTTCAACATAATCGTTGAATGTCATCGTGACTTTTCCATCTTTTGTAACAGTAAAATTACCAATTTGATTGTTTTCACTATCATATAAAGGACTGTTAATTGTATTGTAAATCTTAAAATGTTTAGGAAGATCAAAGATATAGTAATCTCCACTTTTCACATTCATTGATTTTAAAAGTTCCCATGTAAACTCAATATTGGCAGGGGAATCTGTACTTGGACGGTTATCCTCTGTAAATGGTTTTCCGTCTTTATCCGTCAGCTTTACACCGGTTAAAATGTTTGTTGTTATTTGCTTTGGACCTGAATTTGTATTCTCAGTAGGGTCGCTTGCTAGCTTTCGTTCTGGATTATCAGTAGCAATTTTAGCTGCTGGGTTTTGTTCCGGATTATCGGTAACAGGTTTAGTTGCTGGATTTTGTTCCGGATTATCAGTAACAGGTTTAGTTGCTGGGTTTTGTTCCGGATTATCAGTAACAGGTTTAGTTGCTGGATTTTGTTCCGAATTATCAGTAACAGGTTTAGCTACTCGATCTTGTACTTGTTTATTAGTATCCTGTTTGGTGCCATCTTCTTTAGAATCTTCTACTTGAATAGGAACTGTTATAGGCTGAACCAGTGTCCCTAAAGGAAAAGCGATTTGAACTGATTTTTCCTCGGTTTTTAAAGTTGGGTTAAACACAGTATCAACTTTAATTTTTCCTTTAGCATCTTTCGAATTTTCTACTTGATCATTAAATATTAGTTTTAATTTATTATCGTTAGCTGTTATGAAATATTGACCAATATTTTTTTGATCTGTTACTAAATCTCCTTGCAAATCTTTAGATACTTTTAACGCAAGTGGTATTTGAATTACTGCTGTATCGTTTGCATGTACAACTTTTTGATCCTTTATTGACCAAGCATATTCTACTTGAATGGTTGATCCTATCTTTATTAAGTTGTTAGGATTTTTTGCTTCGTCAATAATGTGATCCGTTGCATCTTTCATCTCAACAGTGTCAAATAATGAAGTTTCCTTTAAAGTCTCAGCTTTTGCCTGATTGTATGGGAAACTAATAAACTGTGAAAATAGTACAAATACAATTAAACATATATTGAAAAGTTTTTTCATTTTGCCTCCTTTGAACATTCATTTGTTCACTGAGGAATATATTCCACATGAACAAATGGAATATAAAAAAAGTTAATTGTTATAAAGTATTTGTTGCTACTATCCCTCCGTTTCTATGTACGTTCTCTGACAGAATAGATGTTTAATCAAAGGCATATATAAAGTAACGTAAAAATCTGGAATATACATAATTCGACAAAAAATGTCGAAAGCATGCTGATAAAAGGAACAATATCAGACCTTTATATACAAGAGCGTTTTCTTGTGAATGTGTTATGAAATGGATAGTCATAAAGGTAAGTTTTACGATACATGCTAACCAAAGTAATGTATCCCAAGTTAAAAGTTTGTTTTTTGCTTTAAAATTGTGTGGAAAAAATCTGAATAGGGTTGATTTTGGTTAGGTTGAAGACAATATGCACTTTGAAAATATTCATTTATGTAATATGAAATTGAGATAATTGTATCTTAAGAATGTTACTTATTACATTTATGAAAATTAACTTTTTGCCTAGAGAGAGTTGTACAATTTGTGGACCGAAGTTAAGATGGTACAGTTCCTTTTCGGATTTAGTAGGATATAAGTTATTTATAATATTCGACTAAATCATTACTGCGGTCATTTTTGAAGCTGTTTTACATATGAAAAAAGAAGGTATTCCTTTTGATAATAGTGTTATCTTCTCTTGAAGATGATTATGAATAACCTTCGCTAAAGATTATATACTTAAATGATAAAGAGTTCAACAAAGGTTTAACAAATATTTTCCAAAAAATAAAAATGACCGTTTTAGTAGAAAAATTCTAAAAAACGGTCATTTTTATTTTTATACTTCTGTTAAGATTATCGGTTCACCGCGTGTTACGACAACTGTATGTTCACATTGTGCAACAAGGCTCTTGTCAGGTGTAACGAATGTCCAACCATCATCGCCGCGCTCGATAATATGATCAGCTTTCATAGAAATGAATGGCTCTACAGCGATAACAAGACCGTCTTTTAGAAGCGCATTATCCATTGGGTCAAAGTAGCTTAAAATGTGGTTTGGTGCTTCGTGTAAGCTAAGACCAATACCGTGACCAGTTAAGTTTTGAATCACATTATATCCATTTTTATGTGCAAAGTTTGAAACAGCACGACCAATTTGGTTTTGTTTTGAACCAGCTTTCACCTTTTTCATTGCTGCCCAAAATGCATCAACAGCTGCTTGGCAAAGCTTTTCTTTTGCTTCATCTTCTCCAAGTACAAATGAAATACCTGTATCTGCATAATAGCCATCAAGTGCAGCAGATACGTCGACATTTACTAAGTCGCCTTCTTTTAATACGCGATCTCCTGGAATACCGTGAGCAACTTCTTCGTTTACACTAATACAAGTTACGCCTGGGAAATCATATTCTTTTTCAGGTGCAGAAATAGCACCATGCTCATCTAATACTTTTTTACCGATCAAATCAAGCTCTTTCGTTGTCATACCTGGCTTCGCTTCTTTTTTCATTTCTTCACGTGCAAGTGCAACGATGCGGCCGATTTTTCGTAAGCCTTCTAAATCTTGTTCATTACGAATAATCATGAAAACCACTGTCCTTCCTCGAATGTATATCTTACCCGATTGTATCATGTTTATTTTCGTCCTGCTACTCGCTTGCGGTATGTAGTTGGATTCCTCTCATAAGGAATACATGACAATTGTCATATCGATGTCATGACGCATCATACTGTTTCCTAAGTTTTCCAACACATACAATGTAAATATAAGAAACAGCGGGGGTGGAGAGATGGAAAAGATTATAGAAGTAAATGGTGTTTCTAAAACATTTAAATATAAAAAGGCAGTAAATAACGTCTCATTTTATGTGAATAAAGGAGAAATTGTAGCACTACTTGGACCGAATGGTGCAGGGAAAACGACGACGATGTCGATGATGCTTGGATTAAAGGATCCGACGGAAGGAACTGTTTCTATATTTGGAAAGAGTCCCAAGCATAGAGATGTTCGTAATAGCCTCGGTGCGATGTTACAAGAAGTAAGTGTGATTGATAGCATTACGGTGGAAGAGGCAATTGAGTTATTCCGTAGTTATTATACGAATCCGGTAGCGAAAGAAACGTTGCTACATTTATCAAATTTAGAATCGGAGCGAAAGCAAAGATGTGAGAAATTATCAGGTGGGCAAAAAAGAAGATTAAATTTTGCGCTCGCACTTGCAGGAAATCCTGATTTGTTATTTTTAGATGAGCCGACAGTTGGGATGGATATTACGTCTCGAAGAACGTTTTGGGAAACAATTCGAAAGTTAGCAAGTGAAGGGAAAACAATTATTTTAACGACGCACTATTTAGAAGAAGCGGATGCATTGGCGAATCGTATTTTATTATTTGCAAATGGAAAGATTATCGCAGACGGTACACCAGATGAGATGAAGGCGACGATTTCGCGAAAAACAATCAAGTTTTATTCGAAGGAAAGTATTCCTGCAAAATTACTAAAAGAATTACCAAACGTAACAGAAGTACAGTCAAACGAAGGGCACTTCACTTTAACAACTGAAGATACAGATGCAACTTTAAAAGCGATTTATCAAAAGAACTTACCTGTAACGGATGTTTCAGTTGAACGTGGAAGTCTTGATGAAGCATTTGAACAGTTTGTCGCAAATCAGGAGGAGGGAATCGCATGAGAGCTTTATGGATGCAATGCAAAATAGAAATTTTACGTACGTTTCGCAATAAATTGTTTATCTTTTTCTCATTACTAATGCCAGTTATGTTTTACTATATTTTCACAAATGTTATTCAAGTGCCACAAAACGGAGATGCTTGGAAAGCGCATTATTTAATCTCAATGGCGACGTTCAGTATTGTAGGGACGGCACTTTTTAGTTTCGGTGTAAGGATTTCTCAGGAAAAGGGGCAAGGGTGGACACATTTGCTGAAAATTACACCACTTCCAGAGGGTGCATATATAACAGCCAAAATCATCGCTCAAACTGTAGTGAATGCTTTTTCAATCTTAGTTATCTTTATCGCAGGAATATTAATTAATCATGTCGAGTTAACAGTAGGGCAATGGATTGGCGCTGGATTATGGTTATTGTTAGGTGTAACACCATTTTTAGCGTTAGGAACAGTAATAGGTTCTATTAAAAAGGCAGATGCAGCAGCGGGTTTAGCGAATATTTTAAATATGAGTCTAGCTGTAATCGGCGGGCTATGGATGCCAATTGAAGTATTCCCAAAAATATTAAGAACGATTGGTGAATGGACACCAACATATCACTTCGGAAGCGGTGCATGGGATATTGTAGCTGGAAAATCAGTTGGTTGGGAAAATATCGCGGTATTAGGAGGTTATTTCCTTATATTTGTTGTAGTATCAATATATATAAGAAAAAGACAGGAAGCGGTATAAATGATAGAGAAGAAGAGGATTGAGATTTTTCCGAAACATATGGGTTTCTTCCCGTATATGTGGTTCGTTTATCTGTTATTTCCAATTTATAATTTAACACAAGTATCTGGATGGAAGCTTGTAATAGGTATTGGTATGTTGCTAGCTTTTATTGTCACATACCGACAGCTTTATTTTGTTAAGAAGACGTTCATTTTATGGGCGTGTATTCAAATGGCGCTCACCTTCTCATTTGCCTTATTTTATAATCCCTTCATGATATTGTTTGGATATTTTACGGCGAGTGCGATGGGATTTGCGCCAAGTAAAAAAGCGTTTCGTGTGTTGTTATGTTTATTAGTTGTAATGCTCGGAGCTTTTATATTTGTAAATATGAATCAACTAACAATCCCGAGTTTAGTGAATATCGTTCCAATGTTTATTTTAATGCTTCTTACACCATTTGGAATGCGTAATTTTAATCAAAAAAAGATGTTAAAGAATCAGTTGAACGAAGCAAACGAGCAAATTAAAGACTTAGTAAAACGTGAAGAACGTCAGCGAATTGCAAGGGATCTTCATGATACATTAGGTCACACGTTATCACTCATTACGTTAAAAAGTCAGCTCGTGGAGAAGTTAATTGTAAAAAATCCTGAGCGTGCAAGTACGGAAGCGAAGGAAATTACACAAACATCTCGTACCGCTTTAAAGCAGCTAAGGGAATTAATTTCTGATATGCGTATGATTACAGTGGAAGAAGAGCTTGAGCAAATAAAAGCAATCTTACAAGCTGCTACTATTGAATTAGAAATAAAACAAGAAACGATTGCAAGTTCGTTATCACCAATTGAGCAAAACATTGTTGGGATGTGTTTACGTGAGGCTGTTACGAATGTTGTAAAGCATAGTAAGGCAACGCGTTGCACAGTTTCTGTACTGGAATCACAAGGTGAATTAATTTTGACAGTAGAAGATAATGGAATTGGTTTAGCAGATCAAAACCACGATGGAAATGGCATTCGCGGTATGAAGGAGCGCATCGCTCTTATTGATGGGTTTGTTGAACTAGGTACGATCAATCCAGGGACACTATTAACAGTAAAAGTTCCAGTTGTTATTCGAACAGGAAAAGATGAGGTGAGGGCATGATTCGAATTATTATTGCAGAAGATCAGCGGATGCTTCGTGGTGCATTGGGGGCCCTACTTGATCTAGAAGATGATATTGAAGTAATTGGGCAAGCTGCGAACGGGGAAGAAGCGCTAAAACTAATTGAATCGCTACAACCTGATGTAAGTATTATGGATATTGAAATGCCAATTCAAAGCGGATTAGATGTTGCGGAAACGTTAAAGAAAGAAAAATCAGCATGTAAGGTAATGATTTTAACAACATTTGCGCGCCCTGGATATTTTGAACGAGCAATGAAAGCTGGCGTGCACGGATACTTATTAAAAGATAGCCCGAGTGAAGATTTAGCTGCAGCGATTCGTAATGTAATGAAAGGCAAACGAGAGATTTCTCAAGATTTAATGTTCGGCTTATGGCAGGAGAAAAATCCGTTATCAGATCGTGAAAAAGAAGTATTGCTACTTGCGAAAGAAGGAAAGACGGCAAATGAAATTGCGAAGGCACTTTATCTTTCGCCTGGTACAGTGCGTAATTATATTTCTGAAGTATTAACGAAGCTAGATGCGAAAAATAGAATTGAGGCAATTACAATTGCGGAAGAAAAGGGATGGATATGAAAAGAAGTTTACCTATGAGTGGTAAACTTCTTTTTTCTTATAAACAACGGTTTCACACTTCAAATTCCATCTCAGTTGAAACGCTTGGAATTTGAAGTGTAGTACGTAATATAGATTTTACTTCATTTTTCGACAAAAAATTTGTTATAGTTAGATTAGGGTATTGGTCTGAATTTTGGACAACCTTGCCACTAACAGTTGTAATTACTCCATTTTTATCTACTTTTACAATGAAATCTTGACTATATATTTTATAGTTTTTGTAAGTTTGTGCAAGGCGAACTTCGGTTTAATTTTCTTTTGTTTCTTTATTTGTAGGTTGGGAATCTACATTCATTTCAGTTGTCATTCACCCTTGTTGAGCTTTAGCCTCGTTTATCTCACCCTTTAAATACTTTTTCGCCATATTTTTTCGTATCATTTTGAGGTTGTGTAATTTTTTAAGCGTTAAACTAGGCTAAGCAATTTCAATTTTCACTTCATTTTTATCTAGTTCTTGGGTGTGAATAGCTTCTGCTGATAAAGGATAAAGAAGACCGAATATAACGAAGGCACGGGCAAATTTTCTATAATTTATCTATAAAACTACTAATCTATTATTGTATGTGAGATGGATTGTATGAAGAATTTGCCGAATTTTATATATATTATGCATTATTTCATATCAAAAATTGTCGAATTCACATTATGGTAGTGGTATGACAACTTAACAAATTAGATTGTTATAATGGGATGGTGAGTAAGTATGCACGCAGAAAAATTAGGAAGTGAAATTAAGAAGATTAGGGTAATGAGGGGATTAACACAAAAACAGTTATCCGATAACATATGTCATCAATCGGAAGTGAGTCGAATTGAATCAGGCGCAGTATACCCAAGTATGGATATATTGCAAGGTATTGCAGCAAAGTTACAAGTTCCCATTATTCATTTTTATGAGGTACTCATTTATTCGAATATTGAGAGAAAAAAACAGTTTAAAGATCAAGTCATTATGCTGTGTAAGCAAAAAAAATATAAAGAGATTTATAATAGAGTATGGAATGAGCTAAAAAAGGAAGAATATCATCCTGAATTCCAACAGTTTCTTCAATGGCAATATCATGTAGCAGCTTACATATTGAAGAAAATCGATTACGAATATTGTATTTTAGAATTAAAAAAATTGTTAAACCAACAATTAGCTGGAATAGACGTATACCAAAATCTCTATATAGAGAATGCAATTGCAAATATTTATGCTGAAAATAATTATTTTAAGAAAAGTATTGAGTTATTTGAAGATATATTAAAACAATTAGAGACATTGCATGATAATGAAGAATTCGACGTGAAGGTAAGATATAATCATGCAAAAGCATTATACTTAGACGAGCAATATGAAGGGTCACTTTATCAAGTAAATAAGGCAATTGAAATATCATGCCGAATTAATAGTATGGCATTAATTGGACAGTTATATTATCAAAGGGGCGAATGCCTAGGAAAATTGGGGTATGATGAGGCAGAGATTGAAGATGCATATAAAAAGGCAAGTTTCTTTTTTGATATATTAGAGATGCATGCATATAAAGAAGCGCTCGCAGATAAAATCAGTAGATAAATAACCCAAAAAATGGATATGCATAATTGCATAGGATATGGATAAAATTTCATGATATATTAAAATAAAAAATGTGGGTGATGGAATATGAAGAAACTACTTATTGGTAGCCTATTAACGTTAGCAATGGCATGGGGTATTTCATTAGGTGATACAGCATTAGAGAAAAGCCAAGTAATTTCTCATAATGATCAAGAGGTACAATTAGCAGGAGATCTACCTTTTGAATATTAAAAAACAACCGTCTTACTTAGACGGTTGTTTTTTTGTGGAGTAACCTCCAAACATCTTTACTAGAAACAGGCTTGCTAATAAAGAATCCTTGAATGTGGTCACAGTTTTGTTCATATAAAAACTTCCATTGTTCTTCGGTCTCTACACCTTCTGCAATAACTTCTAAATTTAGTTCTTTAGATAGTGTAATGATGGAGGAGATAATTGCTTCCTCTAAAGGGCTATTTGTAATTCCACAAATAAACTCTCGAGCAATTTTTAATGTATTGATTGGATATTTTGTTAAATAAGCTAAAGAACTATAACCAGTTCCAAAGTCATCGATTGAAATTTGAATACCGAGATTTTGAAGCTGTTCTAGTTTTGCAACTACAGATTGATTTTGATTAATGGCGATACTTTCCGTAATTTCAATATCTAGTGCTTCTGATTTTAGTTCAGTTTCTTCTAACACTTTTGAAATAGTAGGGATTAAATCTGCATGGTTAAATTGAACAACAGATAAATTTACACCAACTTTCAAGTGAGAAAAACCTTGATTATGCCATCTTTTTGCCTCTAAGCAAGCGGTACGTAAAATCCAATTTCCAAGTTCAATAATAAATCCAGTTTCCTCCGCTAGAGGAATGAATTGGGCAGGAGACACGATGCCGAGTTTTGGGTGCTTCCAACGAATCAATGCTTCAAAACCGATAATTTGTTTTGTTACGGTGCTTACTTGCGGCTGGTATTCAAGGAAAAATTCATTTTGTTGTAATGCTTTTGCAAGCTCGCCTTCTAAGAATTGGATCTCATTTTGGGCGATACTCATTTCTTTTGAGAAGAAAACAAATCTATTTTTTCCATTTGCTTTCGCGCGATACATAGCCATATCAGCATTTTTCATTAATTCAGTAACATCGGTTCCATAATCAGGATACATGGCAATTCCGATACTCGGTGTAATGGATAGTTCTTCATCTTTAATGAAGAATGGTTTGTTTAAAATGGTTAAAATCTGTTCAGCTATAAAAGCCGCACTTTTTTCTGAGTACATATCTGGTAATAGAATTGTAAACTCATCTCCACCTTGACGAGCAACGACATCTTTTGAACGTAAGCAACCGCGTAATCTTTTTGCTACTTCAATTAATAATAAATCTCCGACGTCGTGTCCAAGTCTATCGTTAATTTTTTTGAATCGATCTAAATCAAGGAACATGACGGCAACATCATTTGCGCTAGTTTGAGCTGTATTTAAAATGTTTTTTAAATCTTTTTCAAACTTTCGACGATTTGGTAATCCAGTAAGTGCATCATGAAAGGCTAAATGTTCTACTTGTTTTTGTTTTTCATATAAAGTTGTAATATCACGTGCTATGCCGAACATCCCAACAACTTCTTTGTTTATGAAAGTAGGGATGAGTGTAATGTGAAGGTAATAGTAATAGCCTTCTTTTTCTTTTGTGCGAACTTCTAAAGTTTGTGGTCTACCTTCTGTTGTTAGTTGTAAAGATTTCTTTAGTAGATCATGGTCTTTTGAGTCAATAAAGTGTAGAAGAGAATAGCTTTCTACTTCACAATAGTAGGCGGTAAATAGGCTTTCACAAGCTGTATTAGATTGTTGGAAAATACCATTCATATTTAAAGAGAAAACGGCATCAGGATGATCTTCGAATAAAGATTTATAGCGTTGTTCACTCTTTGATAACGCAGATACACCTTCTTCTACTTTGCCTTCTAGTTGTGTAGTCAACTGTTCGTATGTATCGATTAGTGCTCGATTATCTTTCCACATATAAAGTTGTCGTAGGAATAATAAGATGAGTGATAATACTAGACCGATTAACATGAACTTATCATCCCAAGGTTGAATAAGAATAAAGGAAAAGGTAATGATTATACTAAAATAAGGTAATATAAAGCGCACGTAGTCAAATCGATAATATTTTGTTTTCGTTTCATGCTGCATTGGTTTATCCAAAATGTAAAGTATGGACGACAAACCAATTAATAAAATCGAAGCAGTATGTATTAAGTAAGAGACTTCAGAAGAAGTTTCCATCCCCGTGTTTAGTTGGAACAGATGTATATATCCGTACACAAGTATGATAGTAAAGCCAATAATTAATGAAATTCTGCTAGAAGAATATTGTTCTCGTCTATATAGGCTAATAACGGCGTAAATTACTAATGCCTGTGCAATAAAGTATCCAATTAAAACCCAGTGATCTATTGTTAACATACGAAAGCTTGAGAGGTCCAAAATAAAAGTTAAGGTAAAATAAATATTCATAATAACAATAAAGATGCTATCGAATGAAAATTGAGCAAGGCCTCTAATAGAGTAATGTTTTATGAATTTGATAGCAAACCCAGAAAAGAGCAAAATATATTGTATGATGAAAAAAGGTAGTGCCTTATATGAGAATATGACTTGATCATATATAGAAAGTGAATGAAGGAATAAAGTTATTTCCATAGTTAGTCCGCATATGCAAGTGCAGAGTAATAAAACCCAAAATAATTTATCACTACGCTTCATTTTCTTAATAGCTTTATATAAACAATAGCAAGAAAAGAGTGCAGCAAAACAAAATAAGAAGAGAATTCCAATTTCTTTTATATTCAAGTCCTTAGGGATAAGAAATATCCAAAGGGAAAATATAATTATATACATCGTGACAAAGTGTACATATTTTTTTTGATTAATCATATTATGACTCCGTTTCAATAAAGTTGAATCGCAGGTGGAAAATGCTAATTCCAATCATAGCATATACAATAGGGTGTTTTTTACTATAAAAATTACTTTTTTTGAAAAAAATAGCTCAACATTACAATTTACCATTGTAATGTTGAGCTATTTATTCTTTTTATCCCCCTTATAGAGGATAATTCATGTATTAATTGCAGCATTGCTAAATCTTTTTGTTTACTTTCAATCATAATATCGAAATTATGGTTGATTTTTTTTGCAATGTGTAAGAAAGGCTTAATAAACCCTAAATCAATATATTCAGAGTGAGCCCTAAATTCTTTTTTTGATTTAGGGGAGGAAATATGAACTTTAGGAGGGACATTTGTATGTGACCAAGTTTCAAAAATTGCAGGGAGTAATACTTCTAGCGGTTCTTCGCAAAGGTTTGCCATGTGATGATGATAATCAAATACGAATGGAATCTTTTCTTTTTGGCAAATCAATAAAGTTTCAGCAGTTGTGTATGTTTTATCATCATTTTCAAGCGTCATTTGCTCTTTTATATGTGCAGGAAGTTTTTTTATGTTTTCATGGAAACGTCCAACCGCTTGTTCTTTATTTCCATAGGCACCACCTACATGGATGTTAATATAAGAAGAATCTGCAATTCCTATGGCATCTAATACTTTATAATGATAGGCCATATCTGTAATAGCGTTAGTTGTAATATGTGGCTTGTCGCTTGTAAATAGCGTAAATTGATTTGGATGAAAACTTACTCGTAAATTGTGTTCTTTAATTAATGCCCCAATTTTACGCCAAAGCGGTGTAAATGCCCCGATATAATCAAACTCGACTTCGGGATGTGTTGCAAGTGGGACGATGGAAGAGGATAAACGATATAACGGAATTTCATGCGCTATATTGTAATGAAGAATACGTATTGTATGCTCAAGATTTTGCCTTGTAACATCGTACAATTTATCTTCTCGTTCTTGTTTACTGAGCTTTTGAAAGCTTGTAAATGTCATCGTTTTGGCAGGAGAGCAGTCCCAGAGTGCCATTGCATGTGAAACATATCCGAACCGCATAATCATATGTGATACACCTCTTTTTACTCATTATCTTTCCTATAAGAAGAAAGAAAGTATCGTTCCTAGCCATTCTTTCCCTCTATCAATAAGAGAAAGGGGGCTAACATCTTTAAAGGAAAGTAAGGACGCGTTTTCTAAATCTTTATGGAATCTGTTTTTTACTGTTTGTATAAAATGTTTATCATATAAAAGGCAGTTGATTTCATGATTAATATATAAACTTCTCATATCAAAGTTTGCAGTTCCGATATCACAAATATGATCGTCCGCTATAATAACTTTAGCGTGAAAAAAACCTTGTTGAAATGCGTAAATATTACACCCAGCTTGTATTAACTTTCGACAATATGGGAATTTTGCTTCGCGAACAAGGGCGTGATCCGCTTTTTCTGGAACGAGAACCGTGATTTGAACCCCGCGTTTTCGCGCTTTTAATAATGCATTCATAATTTTCTTCCCAGGAATAAAATATGGTGTACCGATAAAGAGTTCTTTTTCCGCACTTTCGATTAAATGTAAAAATGTATGTTGCAAATAGGCACCATCAGTAGGGATAAAACGATGTAGAATGATTCCTGGTTGTTGCTTAGGAAAATAAAGAGGTGAATCTAATAAATTTTGCTTCGTATCGTCGAGCCAATCATGTAAAAATTGCTTTTGTAAATCTTGTATTCCTTCTCCTGTAAGGCGTAAATGATAATCGCGCCATAATCCTAATTTTTGATTATGCCCTAAATATTCTTCTCCAATATTAAACCCACCAATATAACCAATTTTCCCGTCAATAACTGTAATTTTTCTATGGTTTCTTTGATTTGCAGAAAAGAACGGAAAAGGAAATTTCACTTTATGACAAAATGAAAAAGAGACGCCGTGTTTTTGTAGGGAACGAATTGCCTCGTTTGATAAATAATGGCTTCCCAATCGATCGAGTAAAAGTCTTACTTCAATTCCTTCCTGTGCCTTATCGATAAGTAACTTTAAAAATTCACGACTGATTTTATCGTTTTTTACAATGAAGAACAAAACGTGCACATGGTGCCTTGCTTGTTGTATATCAGTAAATAAAGCATCATATAAATCTTGCCCGTATGTATAAAGGTGAAAATTACTTTGACGTAAAGGGAAAGTACGAGAGCTCACACGCTTTAAATGAAGAATCCTCCCATATAAAAGGTCAATTGTGATCCAAAGAGTAACGCATATTAACAAGAGAGATAAGAAGAACATAAGTAAATTCCCTCCTTTGCATTCTTTTCACCTTCATTTTGCTGGTTACCCGGAAAAGCCCGATTGGTTTCACCTTATCCCATATTAAGGGGCGGTAAGCCTCCTACTTAAAAATTAGGCTTACTTAAAGGAATCAGGCGAGAGGAAACAACCCCCTATGGATTAAAGTTTCACTTTATAGTTTCACCGAAATAAACAGCTTTATTAAAAAATATGTTGTTGTATAACAAAAAACTGTTGACTGAATGCTCACTCATTATATAATGAAGATAGGGAAAAAATTCAGAAAATTATATGTTTTTGAAGATTCTAAAAAAGAAAGAGGGCTTACAAAGAGAGGGGTAGCATAAAAATGAATAGCTTACTGATCATTAATTGGCTGGCTGCCATTGCTGTTATTGCTTATGCGGGATATTTGTTTGTGTATCTTATACGGACGAGGATGGCCTACATACAGTTAGGAAAAAAGATTGAATTTGACCGTCGTTTTAAAGAGCGTTGGGATCTCCTTAAGGTCAATGTTTTCGGTCAGAAAAAGCTGCTGAAAGATAAGAAGAGCGGCATTATTCACGTTATGTTCTTTTACGGATTTATTCTTGTCCAATTTGGAGCAATTGACTTCGTTTGGAAAGGACTCGCACCAGGATCACATCTTCCACTTGGACCACTATACCCTGCATTTACATTCTTCCAGGAAATTGTCACACTTGTTATTTTAATTGCAGTCTTTTGGGCTTTTCATAGACGTTATGTTGAGAAGCTAGTTCGTTTAAAACGTAATTTCAAATCAGGCCTTGTTCTTATCTTTATTGGTGGCTTAATGATTTCTGTGCTACTCGGTAATGGGATGGGAATCATATGGCACGGCGAGGAGCTTTCATGGAGTGAACCGATCGCTTCTGCAATCGCTTACGTTTTCTCGGGAATAAATGAAACCGCAGCCATTTCTGTGTTCTATTTCTCTTGGTGGGTGCATCTACTAATTTTGTTAACGTTTTTAGTGTATGTTCCACAATCAAAACATGCGCATTTAATTGCGGGACCAGTTAACGTTTTCTTCGGTCGTCTTTCAAATCCAGGGAAACTTGAAAAGATTGACTTTGAAGATGAAACGCAAGAAACATTTGGTGTTGGTAAAATCGAAGACTTTAGACAGAATCAGCTTATTGATTTATACGCTTGCGTAGAGTGTGGTCGCTGTACAAATATGTGCCCGGCAACAGGAACAGGGAAAATGTTATCGCCGATGGATTTAATTTTAAAACTTCGCGATCATTTAACTGATAAAGGAGCAGCAGTGACATCAAAAGCACCGTGGGTTCCAGTAGTTGCCTTTAATAATACACAAGGAAATCAGTTAGCGATGATGGCAGCTGGGAAAGGGCAACAAGAATCAGCAGCTACAACGCTCGCTTACGATCCGAGTTTAATCGGAGATGTTATTACAGAGGAAGAGATTTGGGCTTGTACAACGTGCCGTAACTGTGAAGATCAGTGTCCGGTTATGAATGAGCATGTTGATAAAATTATTGATTTACGCCGCTATCTCGTTTTAACAGAAGGAAAGATGGACGCGGAAGCGCAGCGTGCGATGACAAACATCGAGCGTCAAGGGAATCCGTGGGGACTTAACCGTAAAGAGCGTGAAACTTGGCGCCAAGGTGATGATGAAGTAACGGTTCCAACTGTAAAAGAAAAATCGAAAGCTGGCGAGGAGTTCGAATATTTATTCTGGGTTGGTTCAATGGGATCATATGATAATCGTAGTCAGAAGATTGCGATATCGTTCGCTAAGTTAATGAACGAAGCAGGCATTTCATTCGCGATACTTGGTAATAAAGAAAAGAATTCTGGAGATACACCGCGACGTCTTGGAAATGAATTTGTCTTCCAAGAGATGGCGACAAAGAATATCGAGGAATTTGAAAAAGCAGGAGTGAAGAAAATCGTTACGATTGATCCTCACGCTTATAACACATTTAAAAATGAGTATCCAGACTTTGGTTTGCAAGCAGAAGTCTATCATCATACAGAATTGTTAGCTCAGTGGGTGAAAGAAGGACGCTTAAAACCTGTTCACTCTATTGAGGAAACAGTTACGTACCATGATTCCTGTTACTTAGGAAGATACAACGAAGTATATGAAGCACCACGCGATATTTTGAGAGCAATTCCTGGTGTGAATCTTGTAGAAATGGCACGTAATCGTGAAACCGGAATGTGCTGTGGCGCAGGTGGTGGCTTAATGTGGATGGAAGAGACAGCAGGTTCACGTATTAACGTTGCTCGTACAGAACAAGCACTAGCTGTAGAGCCATCCATTATCGGTACAGGTTGTCCATATTGCTTAACGATGATTAGCGATGGGACGAAAGCGAAAGAAGTAGAAGAGAAGGTTCAAACTCTTGATGTAACAGAGATTTTAGAACGCTCTGTTATCGGACAGAAGAAAGAAGCGATGTAATTTGTAGGAATGAATACAACTTTAGAGAGAGGTGCAATCATTGCACCTCTTCTCAACGTAAGAACACCGAGCGAGCGCTCGGTGCTAAAAAAAGAGATGGGGGAAATAGATATGAGTAAAACAGTTATTTTAAGTGCTGCAAGAACACCGGTTGGGAAATTTGGAGGATCTTTAAAAGACGTGAAAGCAACAGAACTTGGGGGAATTGCAATTAAAGCAGCGCTTGAAAGAGCAAATGTTTCTGCTATTGATGTTGAAGAAGTTATATTTGGAACAGTTATTCAAGGGGGACAGGGACAAATTCCATCACGCCAAGCTGCGAGGGCTGCTGGAATCCCTTGGGAAGTGCAGACGGAAACAGTGAATAAAGTTTGTGCATCAGGGCTTCGTGCGGTTACGTTAGCGGATCAAATTATTCGTACTGGCGATCAATCACTTATTGTAGCTGGCGGTATGGAGTCGATGAGTAACAGTCCTTACATTTTACGCGGAGCAAGATGGGGATACAGAATGGGCAACAACGAAGTGATTGATTTAAACGTTGCTGACGGCTTAACATGCGCATTTTCAGGTATACACATGGGTGTTTATGGCGGAGAAGTTGCGAAGGAAGATGGAATCTCTCGCGAAGCGCAAGATGAATGGGCATATCGTAGCCATCAACGTGCGGTTTCGGCGCATAAAGAAGGACGTTTTGAAGAGGAAATCGTGCCAGTAACGATTCCGCAAAGAAAAGGTGATCCTATTGTCGTTGCAAAAGATGAGGCGCCACGTGAAGATACAACGGTTGAAAAATTAGCGAAATTAAAACCTGTATTTGATAAGACGTCGGCAGTGACAGCGGGTAATGCTCCTGGACTAAATGATGGCGGTGCTGCGCTCGTATTAATGAGCGAAGACAGAGCGAAGCAAGAAGGAAGAAAGCCATTAGCGACAATTTTGGCACATACAGCAATTGCGGTGGAGTCTAAAGATTTCCCAAGAACGCCAGGTTATGCAATTAACGAATTGTTGAAAAAAACAGGGAAGACAATTGAAGATATCGATTTATTCGAGATTAATGAAGCATTTGCAGCGGTAGCAATTGCAAGTACAGAGATTGCAGGAATTGACCCAGACAAATTGAATGTAAATGGCGGTGCAGTGGCAATGGGACATCCGATTGGAGCAAGTGGCGCGCGTATTATCGTTACACTTATCCACGCACTGAAGCAGCGCGGCGGCGGAATTGGAATTGCTTCTATTTGTAGCGGTGGTGGTCAAGGTGACGCAATTATGATTGAAGTTCGTTAATTTACGTGTAGGTGATTTTTGATTTATTAAAAATTTATATTAAGGGGGAAGAAAGAATGGGTGTACAAAAAATAGTTGTAATTGGTGCAGGACAAATGGGTTCGGGAATCGCACAAGTATGTGCAATGGCAGGATATGATGTGAGGGTACAAGATTTAAAACAAGAGCAATTAGACAGAGGATTGGCTATTATTACGAAAAACTTAGCGCGCCAAGTAGAAAAAGGACGCATGAAGGAAGAAGAGAAGGAAGCGACGTTAAATCGCCTTACAGTAACGCTTGATTTAGATTGTGTGAAGGAAGCGGATCTTGTTATTGAAGCGGCTGTTGAGAAAATGGATATAAAAAAGAAAATCTTTGCGAATCTAGATGAAATTGCTCCAGATCACGCAATTTTAGCGACGAATACGTCATCTCTACCAATTACAGAAATTGCAGCGGTAACGAAACGTCCGGAGAAAGTAATCGGTATGCACTTTATGAATCCCGTTCCGGTTATGAAGCTTGTTGAAATTATTCGTGGTTTAGCTACAGATGATGAGGTGTACGAAACAATTGAAGATATTACGAAAAAAATCGGGAAAGTGCCAGTTGAAGTAAATGATTTCCCAGGATTTGTATCGAACCGTATTTTATTACCTATGATTAACGAAGCGATCTATACGTTATATGAAGGTGTAGCGACGAAAGAAGCGATTGATGAAGTGATGAAACTAGGTATGAATCATCCGATGGGACCACTTACATTAGCTGATTTTATCGGTTTAGATACATGTTTATACATTATGGAAGTGTTGCATGAAGGATTAGGAGATAGTAAATATCGCCCATGTCCATTATTACGCAAGTATGTGAACGCAGGATGGTTAGGACGTAAAACGGGTCGTGGTTTCTACGTTTACGAATAAAGTCCTCCCTTTATTAAAATAGTGGTCTTACCAAATTGTTAAAAAGATATATAGCAAACGGAGGCGAAGTACATGAATTTTCATTTTACTGAAGAGCAACAAATGATGAGGAAAATGGTTCGAGATTTTGCGCAGAAGGAAATAGCTCCCTTTGTTCCTAGTATGGAACAAGGGGTGTTCCCAAAAGAGATTTTGCAGAAGATGGGTGAGCTTGGACTAATGGGTATTCCAGCGCCTGCAAAATACGGCGGTGCAGAAATGGATTTTATTTCTTACATTTTAGCGATTGAAGAAATCTCAAAGGTGAGTGCAACAGTTGGTGTAATTTTAGCTGTACATACGTCAGTTGGAATGAACCCGATTTTATATTTTGGAACAGAAGAACAGAAGCAGAAATATGTTTCTAAACTTGCGACTGGTGAATATTTAGGGGCATTTGCATTAACAGAACCAAATGCAGGATCAGATGCAGGGAGTTTGAAATCAAGAGCTGTAAAGAAAGGCGATCACTACATTATTAATGGATCGAAAGTATTTATTACAAATGGCGGTGAAGCAAGTACGTACATTGTATTCGCTTCTACAAATCCAGAGGCAGGAAAAAGTGGGATTTCTGCATTTATAGTAGAGAAAGATACGCCAGGCTTAATTATCGGAAAAGATGAGCATAAAATGGGACTTCTTGGTTCTCGCACGGTACAACTTACGTTTGAAGATATGAAAGTGCCGGCCGAGAATTTACTTGGTGAAGAAGGACAAGGATTTAAGGTGGCAATGGCGAATTTAGATGTTGGACGAATTGGAATCGGAGCTCAGGCATTAGGAATCGCGGAAGCGGCGCTTGCATGTGCGATTGATTATGCGAAAGAGCGTGAGCAATTCGGCAAGCCAATTGCGGCGCAGCAAGGAATCGGATTCAAACTTGCAGATATGGCGACTAGCGTAGAAGCAGCGCGATTACTTGTATACAGAGCGGCATCGCTAAGAGCGCAAGGATTACCATGCGGTAAAGAAGCTTCTATTGCGAAATTATTTGCTTCTAAGACGGCTGTTGAAGTTGCGATTGAAGCGGTGCAAGTATTTGGCGGTTACGGTTATACGAAAGACTATCCAGCAGAAAGATTTTTCCGTGATGCGAAAATCACGCAAATATACGAAGGAACGAGTGAGATACAGAAACTTGTTATTAGTCGAGCTTTATAAAAGGACAAGGGGGAGACGGGAATGCATTTTAAACTATCAGAAGAACATGAAATGATAAGAAAAATGGTTCGGGATTTTGCTAAGAACGAAGTAGCACCGACGGCAGCTGAGCGTGATGAAGAAGAGAGATTTGATCGTGCACTATTTGATCAAATGGCAGAGCTTGGTTTAACCGGCATTCCGTGGCCTGAAGAATACGGTGGAATTGGAAGCGATTACTTAGCGTATGTAATTGCTATCGAAGAATTATCTCGTGTTTGTGCTTCAACAGGTGTAACACTGTCTGCACACACTTCACTTGCTGGTTGGCCAATTTTTAAATTTGGAACGGAAGAACAAAAGCAAAAGTTTTTACGACCGATGGCAGAAGGAACGAAAATTGGCGCATACGGTTTAACGGAGCCAAGTTCTGGTTCAGATGCTGGCGGAATGAGGACAACTGCGAAACGAGATGGAGACCATTACATTTTAAATGGATCAAAAATCTTTATTACAAATGGCGGTATTGCTGATATTTATGTTGTTTTTGCGTTAACTGATCCCGAATCGAAGCAGCGTGGTACGAGCGCGTTTATTGTGGAAAGTGATACACCAGGATTTTCAGTTGGGAAGAAGGAAAGTAAGTTAGGGATTCGCTCTTCACCAACAACTGAAATTATGTTCGAAGATTGCCGTATTCCTGTAGAGAACCTACTCGGGGAAGAGGGGCAAGGATTTAAAGTTGCGATGCAAACATTAGATGGCGGTCGTAATGGTATTGCCGCGCAAGCAGTCGGTATTGCGCAAGGGGCTTTAGATGCTTCGGTAGAATATGCAAGAGAGCGCCATCAGTTTGGGAAACCTATTGCGGCGCAGCAAGGAATTGGCTTTAAACTTGCAGATATGGCAACGGATGTGGAGGCGGCGCGCCTTCTAACATACCAAGCGGCTTGGCTTGAATCGGAAGGGCTTCCGTATGGGAAAGAGTCAGCGATGTCAAAAGTATTTGCAGGTGATACAGCGATGAAGGTGACGACTGAAGCGGTACAAGTATTTGGTGGTTACGGTTATACGAAAGATTATCCAGTAGAGCGTTATATGCGAGATGCAAAGATTACACAGATTTATGAAGGAACACAAGAGATTCAAAGGCTTGTAATTTCGCGTATGTTAACGAAGTAGGAGCAAAGGCGTAGGTATTTTCCTACGCTTTTTCCTTCCAAAAAATAATAGAGAGAGGTGAAGGGGATGGTTAAACATAATGTACATGCGTCCGTGAAAGATGAAAAATTAGTTGCGTTAAGACGTGAACAAATGATTAAAGGTGCGGTGCAATTGTTTAAGCAAAAAGGGTTCCCACGTACAACAACGAGAGAGATTGCGAAGGCGGCTGGGTTTAGTATTGGAACACTTTATGAGTACATTCGTACAAAAGATGATGTTTTATATTTAGTTTGTGATAGTATTTATGAACATGTAAAAGAAAGATTAGAGGAAGTAGTGTGTACAGAGAAGGGAAGCATAGAAAGCTTAAAGATAGCGATAACGAATTATTTTAAAGTGATGGATGAATTGCAAGAAGAAGTATTAATTATGTATCAAGAGGTACGTTTTTTACCGAAAGAATCACTCCCATATGTATTAGAAAAAGAGTTTCAAATGGTCGGGATGTTTGAGAATATTTTAGAACAGTGTACGGAAAATGGGACATTTACATTAAATAAAAAAGAGATACAGCTTCTTGCACATAACATTTTCATACAAGGACAAATGTGGGGATTTAGACGTTGGGCCCTGCAAAAACTGTATACGCTGGAAGAATATACTGAAATGCAAATTAGGTATGTACTGCAAGGAGCGCATATGTTTCCGAAATAAGGAATAGACAAATTATAATTTTATTACCATATTAAAGTTTCCCGTTTTTTTTGTAGCATATTTGTGCGACTTTTGTTTATAATGAATAGTATGGATTTTTTTAAGCAGACCGTTATATATAAGGTTATATTTGAAGAAAGGAAGTGCCGCATAAGTGAATTTTAAGCAATATTCACCAGAAGAGCTAAAAGAATGTTCAATGATTGAAGTTGTACATAGCGTTTTAGGGGATAAAAGACAAGCAACGACATTCAATGAGTTGGTTCGAGAAATCGCTCAAGTGCTGGGACTATCTCAAGAGCAAGTTAATGCGAAACTCGCACAATTTTATACAGATTTAAACATCGATGGACGTTTCATTAATTTAGGAGAAAATCGTTGGGGGCTACGCAGCTGGTACCCATATGAGCAAATTGATGAAGAAATCTTACCTCAGCCAAAACCGAAGAAGAAACGTAAAGTTGAAGAGGACGGTTTTGACGACTACATCGAAGAAGATGAAGACGAATTCAGCGATGCAGAAGGAAATGCAGACGAAGAAGAGGTAGAAGATTTGGACAAGGTTCTTGAAGAAGAAGACGGAGATGACGATGATCTTGATGATTTAGATGAAGATGATGACGATGACTTCGCCGAAGAAGAACTTGAGTACGATGAAACTGAAGAAGAAGAAGAGGAAGAACTGTAGTTCTTGACTTTTCATTATCGTCCATGTAGAATCATTTTTGGGCTCTTTAAAAAAGGACGATAATACTTTTAAAGTGTAAATATAAAAGAAAATTGCTCCCTACTTATTACTTTATGTGATGAGGGGAGCAATTTTCTTTTTTGTTTTTTGTTTAGAAAATAAAAAGAGTCTAACAATAAGATGGATACAGTGTTATCTACATACGTTGCGCTTTGCAACGGTGATTATATAACAGCAAAATAGGAGGGAGCTTTTTCATGACTAAGTATATTTTTGTAACAGGCGGTGTAGTATCGTCTTTAGGAAAAGGTATTACAGCAGCATCTCTTGGAAGACTTTTAAAAAATCGTGGTTTAAACGTAACTATTCAAAAGTTTGATCCATACATTAACGTAGACCCAGGGACTATGAGCCCATACCAACACGGTGAGGTATTCGTAACAGATGATGGTGCAGAAACTGATTTAGACCTTGGTCACTATGAGCGTTTCATCGACATCAACTTAAACAAATACAGCAACGTAACAACAGGTAAAATTTACTCTTCAGTTCTTCAAAAAGAGCGTCGTGGTGAATACCTAGGAGGAACAGTTCAAGTTATTCCTCACATTACTAACGAAATTAAAGAGCGTGTATATCGTTCTGGTCGCGAAACAAACGCGGACGTTGTTATTACAGAAATTGGTGGAACTGTTGGTGACATCGAGTCTCTACCATTCTTAGAAGCAATCCGTCAAATTAAGAGCGACATCGGTCGTGACAATGTAATGTACATTCACTGTACGTTAATCCCGTACTTAAAAGCAGCGGGTGAAATGAAAACAAAACCAACGCAACATAGCGTTAAAGAGCTTCGCAGCTTAGGTATTCAACCAAATATTATCGTTGTTCGTACAGAATTGCCTGTTTCTCAAGATATGAAAGACAAGCTTGCATTATTCTGTGACATTGATACAAAAGCAGTTATCGAAGCACGCGATGCAGATACTTTATATGCGGTTCCATTATCTCTTCAAGAGCAAAATATGGACCAAATCGTTTGCGATCACTTAAAATTAGACAATCCAGCTGCAGATATGACAGAGTGGACTGCGCTAGTTAATAAAGTACGTAACCTTTCTAAGAAAACAAAAATTGCTCTTGTTGGTAAATACGTAGAGCTTCAAGATGCATACATTTCTGTTGTAGAAGCACTTCGTCATGCGGGTTATTCATTCGACACAGATGTAGAAGTGAAATGGGTAAACGCTGAGCACGTAACACCAGAGAACGTACAAGAATTAGTTGGTGACACAGATGGTATCCTTGTACCTGGTGGATTCGGCGATCGTGGTGTAGAAGGGAAAATCGTTGCAATTCAATATGCTCGTGAAAACAAAGTACCATTCTTAGGAATTTGCTTAGGTATGCAACTTGCATCAATTGAATTTGCACGTAACGTATTAGGATTAGAAGGAGCTAACTCTTCTGAAATTAATCCTGACACACCTTATGCAATCATTGACTTATTACCAGAACAAAAAGATGTAGAAGACTTAGGTGGTACACTTCGTCTTGGCCTATACCCATGTAAGCTTTCTGAAGAAACAAATGCTTACAATGCTTACAATGAGCCGGTTGTATATGAGCGTCATCGTCATCGTTATGAGTTCAACAATCAATTCCGTCCGGATATGGAAAAAGCAGGATTTGTATTCTCTGGTACAAGCCCAGACGGCCGTCTAGTTGAAATCATTGAATTAAAAGAACATCCTTGGTTCGTGGCAGCACAGTTCCACCCAGAACTAGTTTCTCGTCCAAACCGTCCACAACCATTGTTCCATGACTTCGTAAGTGCCTCTATTACGAATAAAGAGAGCAAGTAATAAAAAAAAGCGCCTGAAATAGGGCGCTTTTTTAATATTCATTTAACATTTCATCGATTGTAAATTTGATCCCATGATATGCAAATAAAGCTATCATTAAACTTGGGAATCCGTAGCGATTGCCTTCATCGTCTGGGATAAGGCCTTTTAACAGCTTAGTATCAATATGTACATCTGTATATTGTTCTAGTGATTCAGTACCTTCTTGAATAGCAGAGATGCCGACAATAGAGTGTCCATCAGCTTGAAGTTTTTTTGCCATTGCTACAACTTCTTCATCTGTTGAAAAACGGCTAATAAGAAGTACACGGTCTGCAGAAGTTACTTCTACTTCTTTACCATTTTCAAATAATCGTTTTGCTTGCTTCATTGGCTCAGCACCGAATAATGCTTCAGCAACAACGCCCTCCATTTCATTTGTACCATGCAAATAAATGAAACCGTTGCCAACTAATGCTTGAGCAAGTAGACGGGCGCTATCTTCTATATTCATTTCTTCTTTTTGAGAAACTCTGGAGAAATAACCACTTAATTGAGTTGAAAAAATTTTTAACATAATTTTACTCCCTTTCGTACGTGTTTACCGGCTTTCATTATAGTTTATTTTTTTAAAAAGGTGAAATCGAAGGGTAGCATAACAAAATAGGAAACGGTAAAATAAGAAAGAATAGGAAGGAATTTGCCAAAGAATAGCGAAAATTAATCGTTAAGATATAAGAAGCTTTAAATCTTGTATTTACACAGAAAGGTTGGGAGTTATGGAAGGTAAAATTTTAATCGTTGATGATCAATATGGCATTCGTGTGTTATTACATGAAGTGTTCCAAAAAGAAGGTTATCAGACATTCCAAGCAGCGAATGGATTTCAAGCTTTAGATATCGTGAAAAAAGATAATCCAGATTTAGTAGTGTTAGATATGAAAATTCCAGGTATGGATGGTATAGAGATTTTAAAACATGTAAAGGAAATTGATGAGAGTATTAAAGTAATTTTAATGACTGCTTATGGAGAGCTTGATATGATCCAAGAAGCGAAAGATTTAGGAGCTTTAATGCACTTTGCTAAACCGTTTGATATTGATGAGATTCGTCAAGCGGTGAGAGAACAGCTTGCTGTAGAGGCGTAAAAAATGAATTTTTTATAAAAAATATGGAAAAAAGCGTTTACATGGACTATTGAGCAGGTGAATACGGTTGAGTTTTTGAGTACAAGTTGTTATCCTATTGAGTGTAGAAAAAAGTCCGGTATGTAAATATACATATTTTACCTTATTCTGGTCATACTACCAGCGATAAGAACTTATCGGATACAAAAAACGTTTTTTAGGAGGATTCACCATGCCTTTAGTTTCTATGAAAGAAATGCTAAACACAGCACTAGAAGGAAAATACGCAGTTGGTCAATTCAACATGAACAACTTAGAGTGGACTCAAGCTATCTTAGCTGCTGCGGAAGAAGAAAAATCTCCTGTAATCCTAGGTGTATCTGAGGGTGCAGCTCGTCATATGACTGGTTTCAAAACAGTTGTAGCTATGGTTAAAGCTTTAATCGAAGAAATGAACATCACTGTTCCTGTAGCGATTCACCTTGACCATGGTTCAAGCTTCGAAAAATGTAAAGAAGCAATCGATGCAGGTTTCACATCTGTAATGATCGACGCTTCTCACCACCCATTCGAAGAAAACGTTGAAACTACTAAAAAAGTAGTAGAATACGCACACGCTCGTAACGTATCTGTTGAAGCTGAGCTTGGAACAGTTGGCGGACAAGAAGACGACATCATCGCTGAAGGCGTAATTTACGCTGATCCAGCAGAGTGTAAGCACCTTGTTGAAGCAACAGGTATCGATTGCCTAGCTCCAGCTTTAGGTTCTGTACACGGTCCTTACAAAGGTGAGCCTAACTTAGGATTCGCTGAAATGGAACAAGTTCGTGACTTCACTGGCGTACCTTTAGTATTACACGGTGGTACTGGTATCCCAACTGCTGATATCGTAAAAGCTATTTCTTTAGGTACTTCAAAAATTAACGTAAACACTGAGAACCAAATTGAGTTTACAAAAGCTGTTCGTGAAGCATTAAGCAAAGACCAAGAAGTTTACGATCCTCGTAAATATATTGGACCTGGCCGCGACGCGATTAAAGCAACTGTTGCTGGTAAAATGCGTGAATTCGGTTCTAACGGTAAAGCGTAAGAATAAAATTCCGTTTTGGAAACCGTCTAGTCTTTTAGACGGTTTCCTTTCGTTGTATAATGAAAGCGTGAACAAGTCTAAAGATTTTTATCATTTTGTTTTTGAAATAGAAAATAATGTGCATAGTCCTATTAATAAATGTGATAATGTATCTAAATTGATAAAGTAAATTCGATGAATAGTTAATCTTTATCTATTCGTACTACGGGAGAAATGAAGATAATGGTTTCCTATTTATTGAGTTTTAGGGTGGAAAGAGTGATTGAGATTCTTAAGGGGAGCTTTCTATAAAGATATAGAAAGTAAATACATTCACAAGAAGGGAGCTCAATATGGAAAAATTGCTAATTGAAGGCGGAAGAGCTTTAAATGGAACAATTCGAGTGAGTGGTGCAAAAAATAGCGCCGTTGCACTAATTCCAGCGACAATTTTAGCAGATACTCCAGTAACTATTGGTGGTGTCCCTAATATTTCGGACGTGAAAATGTTAGGAGACTTGCTAGAGGAAATTGGAGGAAGAGTAACTTATGGACAGGAGGAAGAGATGGTAGTCGATCCTTCTAACATGGTTGCAATGCCTTTACCGAATGGAAAAGTGAAAAAATTGCGTGCTTCTTATTATTTAATGGGTGCGATGCTTGGCCGTTTTAAAAAAGCTGTTATTGGGCTTCCAGGTGGATGCCATTTAGGACCGAGGCCGATTGATCAGCATATTAAAGGGTTTGAAGCGTTAGGTGCACATGTTACGAATGAACAGGGTGCGATTTATTTAAGAGCAGATGAATTGCGCGGGGCACGTATTTATTTAGATGTTGTTAGTGTAGGAGCTACAATTAATATTATGCTAGCAGCTGTGCGAGCGAAAGGTAGAACTGTTATTGAAAACGCAGCGAAAGAACCAGAGATTATTGATGTAGCTACATTGTTAACAAGCATGGGTGCACGCATTAAAGGTGCTGGCACAGATGTAATCCGAATTGATGGTGTGGATTCACTGCACGGTTGTCACCATACGATCATTCCAGATCGTATTGAAGCGGGTACGTATATGATTTTAGGAGCTGCATCAGGAGGAGAAGTAACCGTTGATAATGTGATTCCTCAGCATTTAGAGTCAGTTACAGCGAAGTTAAGAGAAGCTGGTGTCCAAGTTGAAACGAACGATGACCAAATTACAGTGAACGGTAATAGAAGGTTAAAAGTAGTTGATATAAAAACGCTTGTATATCCAGGATTCCCAACAGATTTACAACAACCATTTACGACGCTTTTAACAAAGGCGCACGGAACGGGTGTTGTAACCGATACGATTTACGGCGCACGATTTAAACACATTGATGAATTACGTCGTATGAATGCACAAATTAAAGTGGAAGGTCGTTCGGCAATTGTAACTGGTCCTGTTTTATTGCAAGGTGCAAAAGTGAAAGCAAGTGATTTGCGAGCTGGAGCGGCTCTTGTTATTGCAGGGTTAATGGCGGATGGAATTACAGAAGTAACCGGACTTGAGCATATTGATCGAGGTTATGAAAATATAGTAGACAAGCTTAAAGGGCTTGGCGCAAACATTTGGCGAGAACAAATGACAAGCCAAGAAATTGAAGAGATGAAGAACGCATAAGTGATACTTCCGCAAGGGGGGAAGCGAAGCATCACTACTTGCGGAAGTATACTTTGTAGAGAAACACGGTTCACAAAATACGGCAGAAATATAAAGACTTAAAGGAGAGGGATTATCGTGGAAAGAAGTTTATCTATGGAGTTAGTACGTGTAACAGAGGCTGCAGCATTATCATCAGCGCGTTGGATGGGGCGCGGGAAAAAGGATGAGGCAGACGGTGCAGCAACATCAGCTATGCGTGATGTATTTGATACAATCCCGATGAAAGGTACAGTTGTAATTGGTGAAGGTGAGATGGACGAAGCACCAATGCTGTATATCGGAGAGAAATTAGGTACAGGATATGGACCACGTGTAGACGTTGCAGTTGATCCTTTAGAAGGGACAAACATCGTAGCAGCTGGTGGATGGAATGCTCTTGCTGTTATTGCAATTGCAGATCATGGTAATTTGTTACATGCTCCTGACATGTACATGGATAAAATCGCGGTTGGCCCAGAAGCGGTTGGGGCGGTCGATATTGATGCGCCTATTATCGATAACTTACGTGCGGTTGCGAAAGCGAAAAATAAAGATATTGAAGATGTTGTAGCGACAGTTTTAAACCGTCCACGTCATCAAGCGATTATCGAAGAAATTCGTAAAGCTGGTGCTCGTATTAAATTAATTAACGATGGAGATGTGGCTGGAGCAATTAACACTGCATTTGATCGCACAGGTGTAGATATTTTATTCGGCTCTGGTGGAGCACCTGAGGGTGTATTAGCAGCAGTTGCATTAAAATGTTTAGGCGGAGAAATCCACGGAAAGCTTCTGCCTCAAAATGAAGCTGAATTAGCTCGTTGTAAAAAAATGGGTATTGAAGATATAAATCGTATCCTTCGTATGGAAGACTTAGTAAAAGGTGACGATGCAATCTTTGCGGCAACAGGCGTAACAGACGGAGAACTATTACGCGGCGTTCAATTTAAAGGTAGCGTAGGAACAACACAATCCCTTGTTATGCGTGCAAAATCAGGCACAGTACGCTTCGTAGACGGACGTCATAGCTTGAATAAAAAACCAAACTTGGTTATTAAGTAAAAAGCGTAAGCAGATCGTTCAGAATGGGAAGGCATTGTAGCTCCTGACCATTCTAGCTACTGGAACTAGGTTAAATAAAAGCGAAGACAAATTTTCTTGTCTTCGCTTCTTGTATTTGTGTTTCAACGTATTGATTAAAACTAGATAAAAGGGTTACAATAGTGAATATTACCCTACTTGAACTTATTGCCTTTCATTATTAATTATTTGCCTTCCGTATTTTTCCCTTTACCCATGTGAAAAGAGAATAACGTTAAAGTGTGGTGTCTGAATGAATTTGTCAATTGCAGCATTAGAAAACATGAAATTAAAAGAGTTATACGAGCTTGCGAAAGAATTTAAGATTTCGTATTATAGCAAATTAACGAAAAAAGAGTTAATCTTCGCTATCCTAAAAGCTCGAGCAGAAAAAGAAGGTTTCTTCTTCATGGAAGGCGTATTAGAAATTATTCAATCAGAAGGATTTGGATTCCTACGTCCTATCAACTATTCTCCAAGCTCAGAAGATATTTATATCTCAGCTTCGCAAATTCGTCGTTTCGATTTACGTAATGGAGACAAGGTTTCTGGTAAAGTACGACCTCCGAAAGAAAATGAACGCTATTTTGGATTATTACAAGTTGAAGCTGTAAACGGAGATGATCCAGAGTCAGCAAAAGAGCGTGTGCATTTCCCTGCATTAACACCATTATACCCAGATCGCCAAATGAAATTGGAAACGGAACCGAAAAAGTTACCGACACGCATCATGGATTTAATCGCACCAGTTGGATTTGGACAACGTGGTTTAATTGTCGCGCCTCCAAAGGCTGGTAAAACAAGTCTATTAAAAGAAATCGCACACAGTGTTACAACAAATCACCCGGAAGCTGAATTAATTGTACTTTTAATTGATGAGCGTCCAGAGGAAGTAACAGACATTGAACGTTCTGTTAAAGGAGATGTTGTAAGCTCTACTTTTGATGAAGTGCCAGAAAATCATATTAAAGTAGCGGAACTTGTGTTAGAACGTGCAATGCGTCTTGTAGAGCACAAAAAAGATGTTATCATTTTAATGGATAGTATTACCCGTTTAGCGCGAGCTTACAACCTTGTTATTCCGCCAAGTGGTAGAACATTATCGGGTGGTATCGACCCAGCTGCCTTCCATAGACCGAAGCGTTTCTTTGGAGCCGCACGTAATATTGAAGAAGGCGGTAGCTTAACGATTTTAGCAACAGCGCTTGTTGATACAGGATCTCGTATGGACGATGTAATTTACGAAGAATTTAAAGGAACTGGAAATATGGAACTTCACTTAGATCGTTCATTAGCTGAGCGTCGTATCTTCCCGGCAATTGATATTCGCCGTTCTGGTACACGTAAAGAAGATCTATTAATTCCGAAAGAACATTTAGACAAGCTATGGGGTATTCGTAAAACAATGCGTGATACACCAGACTTTGTCGAAGGTTTCTTACGTAAACTTCGTCAAACAAAGACAAATGAAGAATTTTTACAAAACATTGTTGCAGACTCAAAAAGATATGTAACAACTAAGTAAAGGGAAAAGATCGGGACTCGCTTATTTCGTAGTAAGCGAGTTTTTTATGTTTTTAAGGGAATATTAGAGAGAGTAATATATGGGAAAAATTTTGTTTTTTGAGATAAAAATCATATTTGGGTCGAGAGTTTGAAGTGTTCTGGATTCTGAGCGAGCCGCCTCCACTTTTAGGTGCTATCCAGCTCCAGCGGCTAGAATCTCCGGCCATTTCGCTCTCTCGGTCGAAGCAAAAAGCGCTTCTTGGTCGAGAGCTCCAATGTCCTGCGATTCTGAATGAGCCGCTTGTGCTTTTAATTTTTAAAAAGACAAAAACAGGTAGTTGCAAAATGGAGTTAGCCTTGTTATAATTTCATCATATGTGTTTCATCAATATAGTTGTGTAAGCAGCTGAAGATGAAAAACTCTGTTTCGAAAATGATTCAGGGCGGAAGGAGATGAAAAGAATGAAAGCAGGAATCCATCCAAATTACAATAAAGTTGTATTTATGGACACGAACACAGGCTTCAAATTCTTAAGCGGGTCTACTAAAGGCTCTAGCGAAACTGTTGAGTGGGAAGATGGTAACACTTATCCATTACTAAAAATTGAGATCAGTTCTGATTCTCACCCATTCTACACTGGACGTCAGAAGTTTGCTACTGCAGACGGACGTGTTGACCGCTTCAATAAGAAATACGGTATCAAGTAATAAAGAACATAAAACAGGCAAGTGTATGTATTCGCTTGTCTGTTTTTTTTGCAAAAATATTAAACCTTTACCCTACTTTGGATTAGGAAAGTAGATGAAAGGAGAGCTCAATGTACTTAATGAATCAAAATGGTTGGATTGAAGTGATTTGCGGGAGTATGTTTTCTGGAAAATCAGAAGAGCTCATCCGCCGTATACGACGTACGCAATTTGCGAAACAACATGCGATTGTATTTAAACCATGTATTGATAATCGTTATAGTGAAGAAGATGTTGTATCACATAATGGATTAAAGGTTAAAGCAGTTCCTGTTTCAGCTTCAAAAGATATATTTAACCATGTAACAGAAGAAATGGATGTTATTGCAATCGATGAGGTACAATTTTTTGATGGGGACATTGTGGAAGTGGTGCAAGTATTGGCAAATCGTGGCTATCGTGTCATTGTAGCTGGATTAGACCAAGATTTCCGTGGTCTACCATTTGGACAAGTTCCTCAGTTGATGGCGATTGCTGAACATGTAACTAAGTTGCAGGCAGTTTGTTCTGCATGCGGATCTCCTGCAAGTCGTACGCAACGTTTAATCGATGGAGAACCAGCAGCATTTGATGATCCAATTATTTTAGTTGGGGCTTCGGAATCGTATGAACCACGTTGTCGTCATTGTCATGCAGTACCTACAAAACAAAGATAAATGAAACTCGCTATGTAGAGCGGGTTTTTTTCGAAAATAGATGAAGATTGGTGGCCAGCTCTTCGTACAGCTAAGAACTTTAGCCAGTCAGAGCTGAGCGAGCCGCTTGCGCTTTTAAATATAATTTGCGTTTTTTTGATTAAGTACCATATACTATTTGTATTAGATACTAGGATGTAGAGGTGAATGGTGTGTTAGATCGTTTGCAAGCTGTAGAAGATCGTTATGAGAAGTTAAATGAATTGTTAAGTGACCCAGAGGTTATTAGCGATACGAATAAGCTTCGTGAGTATTCAAAGGAACAATCTGATATGCAGGAAACGGTAGAGGTGTACCGTGAGTATAAAGATGTTCGTGAGCAATTAAGAGATGCAAAAGCAATGTTAGAAGATAAGTTAGACGCTGATATGCGTGACATGGTAAAAGAAGAGGTTTCTGAATTAGAAGGACAAGATAAAGAATTGTCAGAGCGTCTGAAAATTTTACTTGTTCCAAAAGACCCTAATGATGATAAAAACGTTATCGTTGAGGTTCGTGGTGCTGCTGGTGGTGACGAGGCGGCTTTATTTGCTGGTGATTTATATCGTATGTATAGCCGTTATGCTGAGGTACAAGGTTGGAAAACTGAAATTATCGAAGCGAGCTATACAGAGTTAGGTGGATACAAAGAGATTATCTTTATGATTAATGGTAAAGGTGCGTTCGCGAAGCTGAAATTCGAGAATGGTGCTCACCGTGTACAACGTGTTCCTGAAACGGAATCTGGTGGACGTATTCATACATCTACAGCAACTGTAGCTGTATTACCAGAGGCAGAAGAAGTAGAAATTAGTATTCATGAAAAAGATGTTCGTGTTGATACGTTTGCTTCTAGTGGTCCTGGTGGACAAAGTGTTAATACAACGATGTCAGCGGTACGTTTAACGCATTTACCGACTGGTGTAGTTGTATCGTGTCAGGATGAGAAATCACAAATCAAGAATAAAGAAAAAGCGATGAAAGTATTACGCGCACGTGTTTATGATAAGTTTAGACAAGAAGCGCAAGCTGAGTATGATCAAAACCGTAAACAAGCTGTTGGTACGGGTGATCGTTCAGAGCGTATTCGTACGTATAATTTCCCGCAAAACCGTGTTACAGACCATCGAATCGGTTTAACGATTCAAAAGCTAGATCAAATCTTACAAGGTAAGTTAGATGATTTCATCAATGCCTTAGTGATGGAAGATCAGGCTCAAAAGATGGAGGCAGCTGAGTAATGCGTGTCTATGAAGCCCTGAAATGGGCTTCTTCTTTTTTACAGGAAAATGGACGAGATGAAAATGCGGGAGAAATTGTCCTTTGTCATGTATTAAAGACGAACAGAACCGGAATGCTTATGAATATGCGTGAAGAAATAACTGTGGAACAAGAAACAAGTTTTACGGAGTTTATTCACAAGCATGTAGAAGGTATTCCTATTCAATATATGATTGGTTATGAAATGTTTTATGGACGGTCGTTCTTTGTGAATGAAGAAGTATTAATACCAAGACCGGAAACTGAAGAGCTTATAGTAGGAGTGTTAGAAAGAATCGAGCGTCATTTTGGTGATGAGAAACTGCATGTGGCGGATATCGGTACAGGTAGTGGAGCGATTTCTATTACACTTGCCTTAGAAAGTAAAAATCTTCATGTGTACACGGTAGATATTGCACAAGAGTCGATTGAAGTTGCAAAAGAAAATGCAAAAACTTTGGGAGCAGAAGTAACGTTCTATCATGGTGATTTATTGTCACCATTTTATAAAACAGGTCAAAAGTTAGATGTTGTTGTTTCAAACCCCCCATATATACCGGAAGAGGATTGGCGTGGTCTTTCTCCTGTGGTGAAAGAGTATGAGCCAAAGAGAGCACTTGTTGGTGGCGAAGACGGATTAGATTTCTATCGCCGTTTTATGGAAGAGTTGCCGAATGTGTTGCAGAAGAAAGCAATTGTGGCATTTGAAATTGGAGTAGGGCAAGGCGAGGATGTAAAAGGGTTGTTACAACAAGCTTTTCCACATGCTCATGTTGAGGTTGTTTTTGATATTAATGGAAAAGATCGTATGGTATTTGCAGAGATAGAGTAAGGTTCAGGCCTTACTCTATTTTTTTGTTTAAAAATTTATATAGATTTTGAATTTAATAGTTTAGAAAGATGAAAGTCTGTCCACACTGTTTGTAGAAGGGACGGTGGAGGAAATGAAAAAACAAGTTATTGCTTATCTTCTTCTATTATTAATTGGTGCACAGTTGCTTGTGCAGTTTGGATATATGAAAGCTGATGCGAAAGGGCCTTCAGTTATTCCGAAAGAGGCCGTTCGATTACGGATTTTAGCAAATAGTGATTCAGATAAAGACCAGGCGTTAAAGCGAAAAGTGCGTGATGAAGTAAAAGCACAAATTGATGGATGGGTAGCAGATTTAACTTCATTTGAAGAGGCGCGTAAAGTCATTCAAAGTCATATTCCAGAAATCGAAAAAACAGTGGCAAATACGTTGAAACAAGAAGGAAGTAAAGATCCATTTCAAGTGAAATTTAGTAAGAATGTAAAGTTTCCTACAAAGGTATATGGGAATTTTATTTATCCAGCAGGGGAATATGAGGCGGTATTGATTACAATTGGGGAAGGTGAAGGGGCAAACTGGTGGTGTGTATTATTTCCACCGATGTGTTTCTTAGATTTTTCAAGTGGTACGGCTGTAAGGAAGGAAGAACATGTTGTGAAGGCTGAATCTCCTGAAGAGGGGGAAGTTCAGGAGCAAGATGAGGAAGTAGTGGATGTACCAGAGAAGAAAGAGGATAAAGTGAAAGAAACGAAAGTTGTAAAGCAAGAAGTTGCAAAAAAAGTAACAGCTCCTGAAAAGAAAGTAGTAAAAAATGAAACAAAAGTAGAAGAACAACCTGTAAGTAAAGAAGAAACAAAAACTGTGGACAAAGTGGAGAAGCCTGTGGAACAAAAGCAAGAAAAACAAAATGAGTATGTAAAAGTAGAGGAGGAAGAAGAAAAGCCGGAAGTTAAGTTATTTATTGTAGAAGCTTTTACATCTTTATTCTCTAAATAGTACTATTAGTAGGTCCCTTCTCATATATAAAAAAGAGGAGGGATTTACTATGAAGAAAGTATATTTTGCTACGAAAGCAGATGTAGAAAGATTGCATTCTTTTTTCGGACAAGCTAATAAAAAAGATGATAAAATAAATGAGCTGTACGCGCAATTTATGATTTTGGAAGAGGCGGAAGAAACACGGGCTGTTATCGGATATGAACAAAGTGAAGAACACGCACTGATTCGTTCTTGTTTATTCACACCTAATGTGGATAAACAGACTTTCTTATATTTTTTTGAAATGTTTTTGCAGTATATGAACGAAAAAAATATTCGACAATTGTACTTACTAACAAATCATCCACAATCTATAACAATCTTTCAGTTTTTTGACTTTGTTACTATAGAGAAAGAAAACGTACCAGAGGGAATTCGACAGTTAGAACACTTTTGTAAAAATATAAAAGAGCCAAATGCAATAATACTAAATTGTCAGCTATTCACAAAGTTATCCACGGATTAATTAGGTTTATCCACATTTTGTGGATAAACCTTGTTTGTCTTTTGGATAAATCTCATAGTAAACTAAAAATAGACAAGTATTTCAGGGTAGAAAAGGACGTGGGAAAAAATGCATACAAATATGTGGGTTGTGGATAATGTTGTGGAAAGAAAAAAATATTATCCACAGTTACAAGAAGCAGCAAAATTATTAAGGGAAAACGAGGCGATTGCCTTCCCTACAGAAACGGTATATGGACTAGGCGCAAACGCGATGAATGATGAAGCAATCGCGAAAATTTTTGAAGCGAAAGGAAGACCGAGTGATAATCCACTTATTGTCCACATCGGTACAAAGTCACAGTTAGATGGGATTGTGAAAGAAATTCCGCCAGTTGCAGAGAAGTTAATGGAGCATTTTTGGCCAGGCCCGTTAACAATTATTTTACCTAGAAAAGAAGGGATTTCAGAGAAGGTGACGGCAGGACTTAATACGGTTGGAGTAAGAATGCCTGATCATCCAGTAGCGCTTGCTCTTATTGAAGAGGCAAATGTACCTGTTGCAGCACCGAGTGCGAATCGTTCTGGGCGCCCAAGTCCGACGCTAGCGTCTCACGTATATGAAGATTTAAATGAAAAAATTGCAGGTATTGTAGATGGTGGTGCGACGGGAGTAGGTGTTGAATCGACTGTAATTGATTGTACGAGCGAGGTTCCAACGATATTACGCCCAGGTGGGATTACGAAAGAACAATTAGAAGCGGTAATCGGTACTGTTTCTTTAGATCCAGCTTTAAAGGACGAGAAGGAAAAACCGAAATCACCTGGAATGAAATATACACATTATGCACCGAAAGCGCCACTGAGTATTGTGGAAGGTTCGCGTGAATTTATTCAACGCCTTGTGGATGAGAAGAAAGAAGAAGGGTTTAAAGTAGGTATATTAACGACAGAAGAATATCAGCATGTATATAGTGCGGATGTTGTATTATCTTGTGGTGTTCGAAGTGATTTAGCTAGCGTTGCGACTAAATTATATGATGTGCTTAGAACGTTTGATGCAAGTGAAGTGGATGTTATTTTTAGTGAATCATTCCCGAATGAAGGAATAGGGAATGCCATTATGAATCGCTTAACGAAAGCGGCAGGACATCAGGTTATTACTGAATCATAAGGTACGATTAGCAAACCGAATATTTCTCCTCGGATAAGCATATTTTGAAGTAGCACGTCCGAGGAGGGACATGAATGACGTTTGAACAGCTAATACCTTTAACAATTATGGCATTCGCCCTAGGGATGGATGCGTTCTCGGTGAGTCTTGGTATGGGAATGATGACCTTAAAGGGAAGACAAATCCTGTATATCGGTATGACGATAGGGATATTTCATATTATCATGCCATTTATAGGGATGGTATTAGGTCGCTTTTTATCAGAGCAGTATGGAGACATTGCACATTTTGCAGGTGCTATTTTATTAATTGGACTAGGATTTTATATTGTATATTCATCTATTTTGGAGAATGAAGAGACTAGAACAGCCCCTATTGGAATTAGTTTATTCGTATTTGCATTTGGTGTTAGTATAGATAGTTTTTCAGTAGGTCTTAGTCTTGGTATTTACGGGGCACAGACACTTATTACGATATTACTTTTTGGGTTTGTTAGTATGTTATTAGCGTGGCTTGGTTTATTAATTGGTAGGCATGCGAAAGATATGCTCGGTACATATGGTGAGATAGTAGGCGGTATCATTTTGGTTGGATTTGGATTATATCTCCTTTTTCCTATATAATTTTAAGGAGGAGGGCGTTATGAACAAGCTATTGGAATGGTATATTCGATTTGTCACTTTCTTTCCTAGATGGTTGCGACTGCTTGTTATTTGGGGTATTATTTTACAAATTTCAATTTTAGGTTGGATGAAGTTAATTTGCGAATGGTAAGATAGCTCCTTTCTGTGCATAGTTTTATTTATACTATACTGATTGCGCTAAAAAATTACACATATAGAAAGGATGAGATGAATGACGAGATTGAAACAAGTTTTTGGTATTATTATTAGTTTTTTTGTTTTTTGGTTTAGTATGCTCGGTGTACAAATGTTTGCTGAGTTTTTAGATATTGAGTCATTGAAGTTTGTTGCGGGAAAAACGGAGGCGGCGCGTGCCTTTTATTCTCCGTATCCGTTTATAATCGTTTTTCTTATTACATTGCTTTCCCTATATTTCTTAGTAATTAAGCTTGGGAAACCGAAAAAAGAGAAAGTACCTACTTTAGAGGAGCAGAAGGAAGAGATATAAGGGGGAGACTATGTCTAACATTTCTTTAGCAGAAGCTGTAAAATTAAAAAGTGTATTGTCGAAAAGAATACATGAATTAGAAGAAGAGATGAATCAAATTGGATTTGTTGAAATTGAAAAAGGTGATACACTTCCAAAACAGACGCGTACATTGGTACAGGTTGAACAGGAACTAGATGAAGTTCGCGCTGATTTTCGTCTTTTAGATAAATTGATGTATGAAGCAAATATTCAAAATGAAGTTAATTTCAACGGAGAAAACGTAACGATTGTTGAAGCGATAGAGCTCGCAACACAGTTACGTGCGAAAGCTCGAAAGTGTAAAGAGTTTGGCGTGAGTAAGAAAGAAGAACATGTATATTCTTACGGTGAAACATCGTCTCTTTTAAAAGTAGCGATGTTTGATCCGGAAGTATATCGTGTAAAAGGTTTAGAGTTAGAGAGACAAGCTAATAGATTGTCCAATTTAATTAATGCGAAAAACTACGCGATTGAACTAGACTTCGATGGTGAAAAATACTTTTAAACCTTGAAGTGGTGAGACTCCGCTTCAAGGCATAGAAGAAGACCACTTTTGTAAAATGAGATTTTGTGATGGCAAAGGGTACAACCAATCATCCAATAACCAATCACACTGTTACTTTTTACCAATGACCAATGATGGTAAAAGAGGTCGATGACCAATAATGAAAAATTATTTTTCTTCTTCTATGAAGAGGCTGTACCAAAGTAATTTGGTACAGCCTCTTTTACTTTACTGTTACTCCTATTTTGATTGAACTGTTGCCGCTTTTGGGGGTGATATCCAGCTCCAGCGGCTAGAATCTCTGGTGGCTTCGCGTCTTCCTGCGAGGCAAAAAACGCCCCTGCGTCAGAAGCTCCATCCCCCTGCGATTCTGAACGAGCCGCCTCCGCTTTTAAACTGGTCTTACCAACTCGAATTGTTCGCCTAGTTTAGCGTAGTTGTGTCCTGCTAGGCGACTTACTGGTTTTAGTCCTTCTGCATGAATGCGGCCGTTTTCGTATAGGTGTTCTGCGACGTGGAAACGAACGACGCGCCCGATTAGTAGATCGCAAGCTGGTGAGTCTTCTGTTCCGCCAAGAGGGATTGCGCGTTCTAGTACGCACTCCATTCGAATATTTGCTTCTTTTACACCTGGAACGGAGATGACATCACTTTCAATTGGTGTTAGTTTTGCTAGTTCAATTTCACTCTCATTTGGCGGGAGGTTAGCTGCTGTTTCGTTAATTGCTTCTACGTAAGATTCATCAGAAATATGTACGACAAACTCACCCTTTTCAATTGCGTTTCGAGAAGTATCTTTCGGTGTTCCTGCTTTTCGTTGTACAGAAACTGAGATAAGTGGTGGGTTAGCAGCGACAATATTGAAATAACTATATGGTGCTCCGTTTAATACGCCGTCTTTTGTTACAGAAGTAACGAATGCGACGGGGCGTGGAATGATACTTCCCGTTAATAATTTGTAATTCTCTTTTTCCGTTTGTTCATTTGGATTAATGGATAACATGCTAAAAATCCCCTTTCTAAATATGACGACTTATTGTTTGTTTACAAGATGTTAGTGGAAAACTCCTGCTGAAAATAATATTTTTATTACATGAAAAGAACTTACTTCAATCACAATGAAGTAAGTTCTGTCTAAATAATCTCGAATTCAAGATAAAAATTATAATAAAACGTATGCGCCAGGTCCGATTAAAGCTACACCAATCGCAACAGCGATTAACATTAAATTGTATTCATATCCGTTTTGTGTTACCCAGTAACCATTTTTTCCGTGAACAGTGAAGATTGCCATTAACATTGTTCCAACGATAAATAGTGAACCAATTGCAGTGAAAATACCTGATGCGAATAAGAAGCCACCTAATAATTCAGTTGCGCCAGCCATAAATGCCATGAATACACCAGGACGTAAACCGATTGATTCCATCCAGCCGCCAGTTCCCTTTAAACCGTAACCGCCGAACCACCCAAATAATTTTTGAGCACCATGACCCATGAATGTAATACCTATAATAAGACGAATAATAAGAAGACCGATATCCATCATTTCAAAAACCTCCTAAAAGTTATTAACTTATCTTATGTAAGTAATAATAAAATAGTTACTTACTTTAGTCAAGTGGATTTCGAAAAAAGTTTGAAATTAATTTTACAAATTAGCGACAAAAAACAAAATGTAGTAAAGACCTCTAGACAAGTTGGGTAAAAAAAGAGAAAATATAAGTAGAAGTTAACTTCTTATTGTTATTCAGACAATCAGAATTGACTGGAATTTTGCAAAGAGCTACAATAAGAGTCTATTAGTAATGACGTAATTTATTTCGAAAGCGTTTTTACAGTATAATATTCGAAGTATGAAGTCTTACATGTATCCCGAGTTTTACTAGGGATTGCCCTATAAACTTTTAGGTAAATTATGAGGAGGACTATCCTATGTTTAAAAAATTATTCGGTTTTGGTTCAAAAACAAATGAAGAAACAATCGTAGCTCCATTAACTGGAGCAGTGAAAAATATTGAAGAAGTACCAGATCCAGTATTCGCTGGTCGTATGATGGGTGAAGGTGTTGCAATCGATCCTACTGAAGGTGTAGTTGTATCTCCAGTTGATGGTGAAATTGTACAGTTATTCCACACAAAACATGCTGTAGGAATTAAAGCGAAAAACGGTACAGAAATTTTAATCCACGTTGGATTAGAAACTGTAAAAATGGAAGGCGAAGGTTTCGAAGCTCACGTTTCTGAAGGCCAAGCTGTAAAAGCGGGAGATAAATTAATCTCATTCGACTTAGAATTAATCCGTGAAAAAGCGAAAAGTACAATTACTCCAATCGTTATTACAAACACAGATGCAGCTGAGTCTATTAAAACAACTGTAGGTGTAACAGCTACAAAAGGTTCAACAGAAGTAATGAAAGTTACAATGAAATAATTATTGTATAAGAGGAATCCGTTTCGTATGAAATGGATTCCTTATTTTGTTTTGTAGTCTGTTCCTTATGTATGGTAAAATACTTTGGGCACTTGGAAATAGGGTTTCACATATATGTGGATAAGGCGCATTTTTCTTAGAAAAGATATAAGAGAAATGCGCCTTTCGTATATTCACATTTCTTTTGTTCTATTCTTATGTACGTTATGATAAAAAGTAGGAAAAAGAAGAAAAGGGGTGGGTTTGGATGAAACGAGTGTTATTTATTTGCACTGGAAATACATGCCGTAGCCCGATGGCCGAGGCGTTACTTCGTCACTATGGAGAAGGTAAGTTTGAAGTGCAATCTGCCGGTGTTTTCGCCTATCCAGGAAGTGATGCGTCGATATATGCAAAGGAAGCTTTAGTTGAAAAGGGAATTGCAATCGATCATGCTTCGCAGCAGGTAAATGAAACTTTGATTGATTGGGCAGATATTGTAGTAACGATGACGGAAAACCATAAGCAAATTGTACTTGGGCATTACCCGAGTGTTGAAAAGAAAGTAGATACATTATATGGAGTAACTGAGGGGATAAGTAAGGATATTTCAGATCCATTTGGCGGATCACTTTCTATTTATAAAGAAACGTTAGAAGAGATGGAAAAACTTGTACAAACTTTACTGAAAAAACATTCAGAAGGTTGATGTTTCGTGTATAATACGATATTGGAGATCACTTTGTTCCATTATGGTAGTGAGTGAGAAATGAAGATAAATGATTGAAACTTTGGAGGGGTAAAAATGAAAGTAGTAGTAGCATCTGATCACGGCGGCATGAATATCCGTAAAGAACTTGTAAGTTTATTAGAAGAGTTAAATATTGAATATATTGATTTAGGTTGTGAATGTGAAGCTGGTTCTGTTGATTACCCTGATTTTGCGTTTCCAGCAGCGGAAATGGTAGCGAATGGCGAAGTAGATCGTGGTATTTTAGTTTGTGGGACAGGCATCGGTATGTCAATTGCAGCAAACAAAGTAAATGGTATTCGTTGTGCATTAGTTCATGATACTTTCAGTGCGAAAGCAACGAGAGAGCATAATGATACGAACATGTTAGCAATGGGCGAGCGTGTAATTGGTGCAGGTCTAGCACGTGATATCGCAAAAATTTGGTTAACAACTGACTATGAAGGTGGTCGTCACGAAAACCGCGTAGGAAAAATTAAAACATACGAAACAAAGTAATAGATTCTAACTAGAAGTAGTATGAAATATAATCTGGTGAACCAACCTGTGAAAGGAAGAGGCGTAATGACAGAAATCGTAAAGGTAAGAGAACAGTTACAAATGTCGCTTTCTGATTTCCAAGAACAAGCTTCATTACAAAGTGGTCAAATTTTTGTAGTGGGGTGTAGCACGAGCGAAGTGCTAGGAGAAAGAATTGGAACATCAGGAACGATGGAAGTAGCAGAGGCGATTTTTTCTGAGTTAAAACAATTTCAAGAGCAAACAGGTATTGAGTTGGCGTTTCAATGTTGTGAGCATTTAAACCGTGCTTTAGTAGTTGAGAGAGAGTTAGCGATGAAATATCAATTTGAAATTGTAACAGTTACGCCTGTTAGATCAGCAGGTGGTGCATTAGCAACATATGCGTATCACAATTTGAAAGATCCGGTAGTAATTGAATTTATTAAAGCAGATGCAGGAATGGATATTGGTGATACATTTATCGGTATGCATTTAAAGCATGTAGCTGTTCCGGTTCGTACAAGTGTGAAGGAAATTGGAGGTGCGCATGTAACGATGGCAACGACACGTGGAAAACTAATTGGTGGAGCACGTGCTGTTTATGCGGCGAAGGAAGAGACTATCTCTTGCCGTTAGACATGAAAAATTATAAAGTCGCATAATAGCTTTATATCGAAAGATAAAAGGTATGTAGTCTGACTTTATAATAGAAGAAAGAAAAGACCGATTTTCGGTCTTTTTTTTCTTTTATGATATAGAAAGTCATGTTAGAATGTAGTTGAAAACATGAAGGTTCGAAAGAATTACAACCTGAATTTTCGTTTTTTCTGAATAAATGAGAAAAAACTATTGGGAATCGATGTAATTCGTTCAGAAAAGGGGGATTTTGGTGGATCATTTAAAACGTCAAGATGAAAAGGTATTTGCTGCAATTGAGGCAGAACTAGGAAGACAGCGTTCAAAGATTGAGTTAATTGCTTCGGAAAACTTCGTAAGTGAAGCAGTAATGGAGGCGCAAGGTTCTGTTTTAACGAATAAGTATGCTGAGGGATATCCTGGAAAACGTTACTATGGTGGCTGTGAGCACGTAGACGTAGTGGAAGATATCGCACGTGATCGCGCGAAAGAAATTTTTGGCGCAGAGCATGTAAATGTTCAACCGCATTCTGGTGCACAAGCGAACATGGCAGTATACTTCACGATTTTAGAGCAAGGCGATACAGTACTTGGTATGAATTTATCTCATGGTGGTCACTTAACACACGGAAGCCCTGTTAACTTCAGTGGAGTACAATATAATTTCGTAGAATATGGCGTGGATGCTGAATCTCACCGTATTAATTACGATGATGTATTAGCAAAAGCGAAAGAACATAAACCAAAATTAATCGTTGCAGGTGCAAGTGCATATCCTCGTGTTATCGATTTCAAACGATTCCGTGAGATTGCAGATGAAGTGGGTGCATACTTTATGGTTGATATGGCACATATCGCTGGTTTAGTAGCTGCTGGTTTACATCCAAACCCAGTACCACATGCACATTTCGTTACAACGACAACACATAAAACATTACGTGGTCCACGTGGTGGTATGATTTTATGTGAAGAGCAATTTGCAAAACAAATTGATAAATCAATCTTCCCTGGTATTCAAGGTGGTCCACTTATGCACGTAATTGCTGCAAAAGCTGTTGCATTTGGTGAGACGCTACAAGATGATTTTAAAACATATGCACAAAATATCATTAATAATGCGAACCGCTTAGCTGAAGGTCTTCAAAAAGAAGGACTTACACTTGTTTCTGGTGGAACAGACAATCATTTAATCCTGATTGATGTTCGTAACTTAGAAATCACAGGTAAAGTAGCAGAGCACGTATTAGATGAAGTTGGTATTACAGTGAACAAAAATACAATTCCATTTGAAACAGCAAGCCCATTTGTAACAAGCGGTGTACGTATCGGTACGGCAGCTGTAACATCTCGTGGTTTCGGTTTAGAAGAAATGGATGAAATTGCGTCACTTATTGCTTACACATTAAAAAATCATGAAAATGAAGCTGCATTAGAAGAAGCAGGTAAGCGTGTAGAAGCGTTAACGAGCAAATTCCCAATGTACACAGACCTATAATAGAATTAAAGAAGACTGCTGAGACGTAATTGTTTTGGCAGTTTTTTTTTGGACATATATTGTTCTTTAAGTATGTATACAAATGATGAATAAATTTTGGCGATATAATGAAGGATACAGCTCCCATAATTGGTAAAGATACTAGATAGATTCATCGTAAAATCATGATTTTGCCAAATTTGCCCTTGAATATTAGTAGCGTTTTCTTTACAATCGTAAATAGTGTAAAAAAGCGTGCGAACGCATGAATATCATCTAAAGGAGAGATTCACATGGGAAAACTGTATGTATTTGATCACCCGTTAATTCAACATAAGATTACATATATTCGCGATAAGAATACAGGTACGAAAGATTTTCGTGAATTAGTGGACGAAGTAGCGAGTTTAATGGCTTTCGAAATTACTCGCGATCTTCCACTTAAAGACATTGAAATTGAAACACCTGTAAGCAAAGCGACAACAAAAGTGATCGCTGGTAAAAAGCTTGGTTTAATTCCGATTTTACGTGCAGGTTTAGGAATGGTTGATGGAATTCTGAAATTAATTCCAGCAGCAAAAGTAGGACACGTTGGTTTATACCGTGACCCTAAAACATTGCAACCGGTAGAATACTATGTGAAACTTCCAACGGATGTAGAAGAGCGTGACTTTATCGTACTAGATCCGATGCTAGCAACAGGTGGTTCTGCAGCTGAAGCAATTAACTCTCTGAAAAAGCGCGGTGCAAAACAAATTAAATTAATGTGTATCGTTGCAGCTCCAGAAGGAGTAAAAGTAGTACAAGAAGAACATCCTGATGTTGATATTTATGTAGCAGCATTAGATGAGAAATTAAATGACCACGGATATGTAGTACCAGGTCTTGGTGATGCTGGTGACCGTTTATTCGGAACGAAGTAAGACAACTGACGAGAGGGGATTCCCCTCTCGTTTTTTTGTGTCCTAAGCAAGCAGGGGAGGGAGATAAATATACAGGCTATATACAACATAAGTTGTATACACATCACATATAATATAGAAGTCTTACGTCTAGCAAACACTATATATGGAAGGGAAGCGTTATATTTTAAAAACATAATAGTGACAAACTTGTGAACATTCTCTTCTATTATAAATAGAAAACTGTTAGAAATTGCATATCTATAACCAGTATTTAGAAGGGTAACGTTTTCATTTTTGGGAGGAAATACCTGATACTCAAATTTTTTGATTTTTTACGATTTCTCGTTGACACTGTTAATACCCTATTGTATGCTAACAACGGGGATAGATGGTAGGGCTTTCAGTGACAAAAATACATCTATTCCGTGACGAAAATGTAAACTTTTTGTTTTGTATAGGATTTATGCAAAAAAATGAGTTATTATTAACACATCGTGAATGAGGGTTACATATTGGAGGGATGAATCCTTGCAAAAAAACGATCGCAGCCATATAAAAGCTTATGCTTTAATGTCAGGTATTCTTGCTCAATTAGTCGGTTCTATTCTTATTGGAATCTTTGGTGGGCAGTGGATTGATAGTAAGGTTGGAACGTTTCCATTGTTTCTTATTATAGGGTTATTACTCGGATTAGGAACAGGGATATACGCAATGATTCGACTCATTCGACATTACTATTCGGGAGAGCAATGATGATAGACGTACATGGACTTGTCCAAAGACAAAAGAAATATATGTACTACTTGCTTGCGCTTCTAGTGCTAGGATGGGGATTCACCTCTTACAAGGATGTATTTCTTGGGCTGATTATCGGAACGATTTTCAGTTTTCTTAGTTTGCGCATCATTGCACGTAGAACAGACAAGCTGTTGGATCGCGTAACAAATGGAGAAAACGTGAAGTTTAAGGCGACAGCGGTAAGTACATATTCAAGATTCGCCACGATTGGGTTATTAATTTTATTTGCAGCCAAATATCAAGAGTTAATTGCGATGTGGGGCCTAGGTGTAGGATTGCTGACAGGATACCTTGTCATGATCATAGATTTTCTTTATTTAGAGTATAAGAGCAGGGAAGAGAGGTGAATTACTAGTGGAACACGGTAAATTAGTTGAATTTCTAGGTTTAACGTTCGATTTGTCATCAGTTATGATGGTTACTGTAGCAGCAGTTATTGTTTTCTTAATCGCTGTTATCGGAACTCGCAGTTTAGCCCTTCGCCCAACCGGTATGCAAAACTTCATGGAATGGGTGTTTGACTTCGTGAAAGGGATTATCAATAGTACGATGGACTGGAAAACAGGTGGACGTTTCTTAACGCTTGGCGTTACGCTTATCATGTTTATCATCGTATCGAACTTCCTTGGTTTACCATTCATGTATTCAACAGTTGAGGCTGGCGAACATATTGCATGGTGGAGATCACCAACGTCTGATCCAGCAGTTGCATTAACATTAGCCGTGATGGTAGTTACCCTCACCCATTATTATGGAATTAAGATGAAGGGTACGAAAGAATACGTAAAAGGTTATTTCCAACCTATGAAATTCTTATTCCCATTAAAGGTTATTGAGGAGTTTGCTAACACATTAACGTTAGGTCTTCGTTTATTCGGTAACATTTATGCAGGTGAGATCTTATTAGGATTACTTGCTAAGTTAGGCGGGGCATCATTCCTTGGAGCATTAGGTGCGCTTGTACCAATGTTAGCATGGATGGGATTCAGTGTATTCGTTGGATCAATCCAGTCATTTATTTTCGTTATGTTAACGATGGTTTATATGGCTCATAAAGTAAGCCATGACCATTAATATAATTTAAGTAAGAAAAAATTTATTTTTTTATAATACAAAGGAGGACAAATTAAATGAGTTTAGGTGTAATCGCAGCTGCAATTGCAATTGGTTTATCAGCATTAGGTGCAGGTATTGGTAACGGTCTTATCGTATCACGTACAATCGAAGGTGTTGCTCGTCAACCAGAATTAAAAGGCGCGCTTCAAACAATTATGTTCATCGGGGTTGCTTTAGTTGAGGCACTTCCAATCATCGGTGTAGTTATTGCATTCATCGTAATGAACAAATAAGGGAGACTCCCCTTACATAGATGGCGAAGAGTGTTTTTCCGAACTTTCTTCGCCATTGCTTTATGAACGAAACGTATGTCTTTTTTTTTCATATGATCAATTTAGATATTTTGAAGGGAGTGAATCCTTGTGCCAACTTTATTATTAGGGGCTTCCATTCCATTTGGAACGATTGCTTATACATTGTTCATTTTCTTACTTCTATTAGTAATGCTACGCAAATTCGCGTGGGGTCCTTTAATGGGAATTATGAAAGAACGTGAAGAGCATGTTACTAATGAAATCGACGCTGCAGAAAGAAGTAATGCTGAAGCGAAGAAATTAGTAGAAGAACAACGTGAAATGTTAAAACAATCGCGTGTTGAAGCACAAGAGTTAATCGAAAGAGCGAAGAAACAAGCTGTAGATCAAAAGGATGTTATTGTTGCTGCTGCGAAAGAAGAAGCAGAATCAATTAAAACATCTGCTGTACAAGAAATTCAACGCGAAAAAGAGCAAGCGATTGCTGCTTTACAAGAACAAGTCGCTTCTTTATCTGTTCAAATTGCTTCTAAAGTAATTGAAAAAGAGTTAAAAGAAGAAGATCAAGTTAAGTTAATTCGCGATTATATTAAAGAAGTAGGAGAAGCGCGATGAGCAATGGGATTGTAGCAAAACGTTATGCTGTCGCTCTTTTTAAAATTGCAAAAGAAAAACACGTATTAGAAATGTTTGAAGAGGAATTACGCCTTGTACAAAACGTTTATGTAAAGAACGGAGAACTACATAGCTTTTTAACGCAACCGAACATTTCAAAAGAGCAGAAGAAAACGTTTCTTGCAAACGTATTCGGATCTGTTTCTGAATCTATTTTAAATACGTTATATATTTTAATTGATAACAAACGTATTGATATCTTACCTGAAATTGCAGATGAATATGTTGTTCTTGCTAATGAAGAACGTAACGTAGCCGACGCAACTGTATATTCTACTCGTCTTCTATCAGAAGAAGAGAAGCTTAACATTGCAGAAGCATTTGCAAAGAGAACGGGAAAAGATGCAATTCGCGTAAAAAATGTTGTAGATGAAGATTTACTAGGCGGCATTAAAGTACGTATTGGAAATCGCATTTACGACGGAAGCTTACAAGGAAAATTAGCACGTATTCAGCGTGAATTAATGAAGAATAGATAGGGGTGAAGCACATGAGCATCAGAGCTGAGGAAATTAGCGCACTGATAAAGCAACAAATCGAGAACTATCAGTCTGAAATCGAAGTTAGTGATGTTGGTACAGTTATCCAAGTTGGTGACGGTATTGCGCGTGCTCATGGTCTTGATAACGTTATGGCTGGTGAACTTGTAGAGTTCTCTAACGGCGTTATGGGACTAGCACAAAACTTAGAGGAAAACAACGTAGGTATCATTATTTTAGGACCTTACACAGAAATTCGTGAAGGTGACGAAGTTCGTCGTACTGGTCGCATCATGCAAGTACCAGTAGGAAAAGAACTAATCGGTCGTGTTGTAAACCCATTAGGTCAACCAGTTGATGGTTTAGGCCCAATCAATACAACAAACACTCGTCCAATCGAAAGTCCAGCACCAGGTGTAATGGATCGTAAATCTGTTCATGAGCCACTTCAAACAGGTATTAAAGCGATCGATGCTCTTGTACCAATTGGCCGTGGTCAACGTGAGTTAATCATTGGTGACCGTCAAACAGGTAAAACAGCAGTTGCACTTGATACAATCATTAACCAAAAAGATGAAGATATGATTTGTATCTATGTAGCTATCGGACAAAAGGAATCAACTGTACGTAACGTAGTAGAAACACTACGTAAGCACGGTGCATTAGATTACACAATCGTTGTAACTGCATCAGCTTCTCAACCAGCTCCATTATTATACTTAGCTGCTTATGCTGGTGTAACAATGGGTGAAGAGTTCATGTACAATGGTAAACACGTATTAGTAGTATATGATGACTTATCAAAACAAGCAGCGGCTTACCGTGAGCTTTCATTACTATTACGTCGTCCTCCAGGTCGTGAAGCATATCCAGGGGATGTATTCTACTTACATTCTCGCTTATTAGAGCGTGCAGCAAAATTAAGTGATGCAAGAGGCGGCGGTTCTTTAACTGCACTACCTTTCATCGAAACACAAGCAGGGGACGTATCAGCTTACATCCCAACAAACGTAATTTCTATTACGGATGGACAAATCTTCTTACAATCTGACCTATTCTTCTCTGGCGTACGTCCAGCGATCGATGCGGGTACTTCTGTATCTCGTGTAGGTGGATCTGCTCAGATTAAAGCAATGAGTAAAGTATCAGGTACACTTCGTCTTGACCTTGCATCTTACCGTGAGTTAGAAGCGTTCGCTCAGTTCGGTTCTGACCTTGATAAAGCAACTCAAGCGAAACTAAACCGTGGTGCTCGTACTGTTGAGGTATTAAAACAAGGATTACACAAACCATTACGTGTAGAGAAACAAGTTATCATTCTTTACGCTTTAACACGTGGATTCCTAGATGATATCCCAGTAGTAGATATCACTCGTTTCGAAGAAGAATTCCATGCTTGGTTAGATTCTAATGCGACTGACTTATTAGAAGAAATCCGCACAACTAAGAAACTTGCGGATGACGACAAATTTGCAGCAGCAATTAACGGATTTAAAAAAGTATTCGTAGCTTCTGAATAATAAATAAAAGTGAAGCCGATTGTGGCTTAGCTAGATCATATAAAAGGCATCTCAAGATTTGAGATTGCTGACGGTTATGTAAAGGAAAAGAGTAGGTGCACCTATTCTTTTCCTTCAATCATGAGCAAGAATATCTTGCAACGTAGATTAGGAAGAGGATTCTTACTAATCGTGCCAACTTCTGGAAAAAAGGTGGTGAAAACCTGTGGCATCTTTACGCGATATAAAAGCGAAGATTACCTCGACAAAGAAAACGAGCCAAATTACGAAAGCGATGGAGATGGTATCTGCATCTAAGTTAAACCGTGCAGAGCAAAATGCTAAATCTTTCGTTCCGTATATGGAAAAGATTCAAGAAGTAGTAGCGAGCATTGCGCAAGGAAGTAAAGGGATTAATCACCCAATGCTAAATTCGCGCCCTGTAAAGCGTACAGGATACATCGTTATTACATCTGATCGCGGACTAGCAGGTGGTTATAACAGTAACGTATTACGTACAGTAAGTAACGTAATTCGTGAACGTCATAATATGGATTCAAACCAATATTCAATTATTGTGCTTGGCCGACTAGGACGTGATTATTTAAAACGTCGCGGCTTTAACATCATTGATGAAGTAGTTGGATTATCTGACCACCCATCATTTACTGATATTAAAGACCTTGCTTCTCGAGCAATTGCGATGTTCGCAGATGGTGCTTATGATGAGCTATATATTTACTACAACCATTACGTAAGTAAAATTTCACAAGAAGTAACGGAAAATAAAATTTTACCGCTTACTGATGTGGCGTCTGACAAACCGACGACAGCTTATGAATTCGAACCTTCTGAAGAAGAAATTTTAAAAGTATTATTGCCACAATACGCAGAAAGCTTAGTGTACGGTGCATTACTAGACGGTAAAGCAAGTGAACACGCAGCGCGTATGACAGCAATGAAGAGTGCTACAGACAACGCAATGGAAGTTATCGACTCACTTACACTTTCATTCAACCGTGCGCGTCAAGCAGCGATTACGCAAGAGATTACGGAAATCGTTGGTGGAGCAGCAGCGTTAGAATAGTATTAAAAAGCGGAAGCGGTTTTTTCAGGAGAACTGCGAAAGCTACACTAATAAAAAATTAAAAGCCGACTTCTCTTAGAAAGCTGGCTAATTAAAAGAAAGCTAGGAGGGAACCCGATGAATAAAGGGCGCGTTACGCAAATCATGGGTCCGGTTGTAGACGTTAAGTTTGATGGCGGAAAGCTACCAGAAATCTACAACGCCCTTACGGTAAAACAAAGCAACGAAAACGGAACAAACATTAACTTAACATTTGAAGTTGCACTTCATTTAGGTGATGACACAGTTCGTACAGTTGCAATGTCTTCCACAGATGGACTTGTTCGTGGCACAGAAGTAGAAGATACTGGTAAAGCAATCTCTGTACCAGTTGGTGATGCAACACTTGGTCGTGTATTTAACGTATTAGGTGATGCAATTGACTTAGATGGTGAACTTCCTGCGGATGTACACCGTGATCCAATTCACCGTCAAGCACCTGCATTCGAAGAATTATCTACTAAAGTAGAAATTCTTGAAACTGGTATTAAAGTAGTAGACTTACTTGCTCCTTACATTAAGGGTGGTAAGATCGGTCTATTCGGTGGTGCCGGTGTAGGTAAAACGGTATTAATTCAGGAATTAATTAATAACATCGCACAAGAACACGGTGGTATCTCTGTATTCGCTGGTGTAGGTGAGCGTACTCGTGAGGGTAACGATTTATACCACGAAATGAGCGATTCTGGCGTAATTAAGAAAACTGCGATGGTATTCGGACAAATGAACGAGCCACCTGGAGCACGTCAACGTGTTGCATTAACAGGTTTAACAATGGCTGAACATTTCCGTGATGAGCAAGGACAAGACGTACTTCTGTTCATCGATAATATCTTCCGTTTCACGCAAGCAGGTTCTGAAGTATCTGCCCTTCTTGGTCGTATGCCATCTGCGGTAGGTTACCAACCAACACTTGCAACAGAAATGGGTCAATTACAAGAGCGTATTACATCTACAAATAAAGGATCTATCACGTCTATCCAAGCGGTATATGTACCAGCCGATGACTATACGGATCCAGCACCAGCTACAACGTTCGCTCACTTAGATGCAACAACAAACTTAGAGCGTCGTTTAACACAAATGGGTATTTACCCAGCCGTAGATCCATTAGCATCTACATCTCGTGCACTTTCTCCAGAAATCGTAGGAGAAGAGCATTATGAAGTAGCTCGTCAAGTACAGCAAACTTTACAGCGTTATAAAGAGCTTCAAGATATCATCGCTATCTTAGGTATGGATGAGTTATCTGAAGAAGATAAGTTAGTTGTACATCGTGCTCGTCGTATTCAATTCTTCTTATCTCAAAACTTCCACGTAGCTGAGCAGTTTACAGGTCAAAAAGGTTCTTACGTACCTGTAAAAAATACAGTTAGCGGATTTAAAGAAATTCTAGAAGGAAAATATGATGACCTTCCAGAAGATGCATTCCGTCTTGTAGGTAGTATTGAAGAAGTTATTGAAAACGCGAAGAAAATGATGGCGTAAGGCCTTAGGAGGGACGAATTATGAAGACATTTCCAGTCAGTATTGTAACTCCTGATGGACCGGTTTACGAAAAAGAAGTAGAAATGGTAAGCGTAAAAGCAGAGAGTGGGGAAATGGGGATCTTACCGGGTCACATTCCAACTGTTGCACCATTAAAGATTAGTGCAGTTCGTCTGAAACATGGTGGACACACTGATTATGTAGCAGTAAGCGGTGGCTTTATCGAAGTTCGTCCAGATAAAGTAACTGTATTATCATCATCTGCTGAAGAAGCAAACCATATCGATATCCATCGTGCAAATGAATCGAAGCGTCGCGCTGAGCAACGTATGCAAGATAAACAAGCACATGTTGACTTTAGACGTGCAGAAATGGCATTACAACGTGCTGTGAACCGTTTAAACGTTTCCGATATGAAATAAAAAATCCGTAAAGGCTTTGCCTTTACGGATTTTTTTGTGTAGTTCATGGATAATTTTACAAAAATGGTATAATTATATTGATGCTCGTATAAGTAGAGAATGTACAACAATTTATAAAGGGGATGAATAAATGATCGGTGAAATGAAACGAGAAGCGTTGCACTCTTTAAAGGGAAAATGGGGACTAGGTGTTGGATCAACGATTTTATATTTTATTTTAAGTTATGTTGTTTCAATGGCTGCAATGCTTATACTGTTAATTCCAGGAATTATTATATTTTTCTTAGTTATTAGCTTAACTGGATCAGTTGAAGAGGAAACGATATCAATTGGAGCAGGTATTACATTTGGTATTTTTTATTGCATCATAATAATTTTGAGTAACGCATCGTATGGAATTACATCATACGGTTATACAAATGTATTTTTACAGATTAGTAAACGAGAAGGTGCTAAAGTAGATCACTTATTCGAAGGATTTCGTGGCTTTAAAAGAATGATGAAAACGATGTGGGCAATGCTTGCGATTTTGTTATATACAGGTACATGGATTCCAATGTTGCTAGTAGCCTTATTCGCATTTTTCGGTGAAGAAGGAAATACGTCGTTTACTATCGCTTTCTTTGTACTATTAGCTATTTCAATCGTTGTTATGATTGTGATGTATTTTTCTTATACGATGACGTACTATGTAATGATTGAAAACCCAGAGTATAGTGTGTCACGAGCAATGAAAGAAAGTAAGCATCTTATGAAGGGACATAAGTTAGATTTGTTTCTTTTATGGCTTAGTTTTATAGGATGGGGTATTTTAGCGATTTTAACACTTGGAATAGGTTTTCTTTGGCTTAGCCCGTATATGAGTACAACGACAGCGCATTTTTATCGCTATCTTTCAAAAGATGAATTGTAGTAGGGACATGCTATACTAATAGAGTTATTACGTATAGGAGGAACATTATGATTAGTGACTTAAAAGGAGAAGCGCTTGATTCATTAGAAGGGAAATGGGGATTAGCTGTCGGTGCAACATTATTGATTTCGATTCTTATTTCAGCTTTTAGTTTTAGTATTGATTTCGTTTTCTCTCAGGTTTGGGATTGGAAAGAAGTAAATGGCTCACTTTCAGTAGACGTTATTTCAATATTGATGGTAGGTCCATTAACGCTAGGTGGTTATTGTTTAGCACTGCATATCATTCGTGAAAAGGAAGCGCGTATTGGGCATATATTCAGATGGTTTACAGAAGGAAGTAAGTTTATAAAGTCATTTTTATTATATATAGTAGTAAACATTTATATTTTCTTATGGTTTTTACTATTTATTATTCCGGGCATTATTAAATCATTTTCTTATGCGATGACGTACTTTATTATAAATGATCATCCTGAGTATTCTATAAACCAAGCTATTACAGAAAGCCGTCGTATGATGGATGGACATAAGATGGAGTATTTCATTTTATGTTTAAGCTTTATTGGTTGGTTTATATTAAGTTGTATTACATTAGGGATTGGATTCCTATGGCTCATTCCATATTTTTATACGACGTCAGCAGCTTTTTATGAAGAAATTGCAGAGGAATATTACGAGAAAAAAATTCCGACATTATAAAAACACCCAGTATGAGCTATTGGTTCATACTGGGTGTTTTTTGTAGAAATTTTATAAATTGATGACTAGTAAGTGGTTTACTGAAATAGTAACCTTGCATATATTTACAGTTGTTATTTTGTAGAAACTTAAGTTGTTTTTCTGTTTCAATTCCTTCAGCAACGACAGAAAGGTTTAAAGTATTCGCAAGGGAAAGGATAGTGGAAACGATGGCTCTTTCCTCAGGCCGATGATCGGCTAGTTGTGTAAATTCTCTCGGTACTTTTAATGTATCGATAGGGAAAATTGATAAATAAGCGAGAGAAGAATAGCCGGTACCGAAGTCATCAATGGACGTTTGAATACCATATTCCTTTAATTGCTTTAGCCTGGATAATGTTTCTTTTTCGTTGATCATCGCAATTCGTTCTGTTAGCTCAAGTGTTACATGCTTTGGATCGACTTTAATGTCTGTTAGTATTTGTGAAATGTTCTTAATTAAATTCTCTTGCTGGAACTCTTTTGCTGATAAGTTCACACTTATTTTTAAATCTGTGTAGCCGAAAGTATGCCATATTTTTAACTGGCGACAAGATTCTTTTAATACCCAATGACCGAGCGGAACGACTTGTGGCGTCTCTTCTACAATTGGAATGAACTCACATGGCGGAATGTCACCTAGGAGTGGGTGTTTCCAGCGTATTAATGCTTCGGCACCAATAATCTTTTTCGTCGTAATATCAACTTGTGGTTGATAGACGAGATAAAATTCTTCGTTTACTAAAGCGAGTGGTAAATCTTTTTCAATTCGGGCTTTTCGTTCCATTTTTTTATACAATTCTTTCGTGTACAGAGAGCTACCATTTTTTCCTTTGTTCTTTGCTTCGTACATGGCCATATCGGCATGCTGTAAAATAGACAATGGATCTTCACCTGCTTCAGGATATATTGCAATCCCGATGCTCGGTGAGATTTGTAAATGTTGATTTTCGATTTCGAATGGTTCGTTCATGGCTGCTACAATCGTATCAGCTATTTTTTTTACATCTGGTCTTTTTTTATAATTTTCGATAAGGATTGTGAACTCATCTCCAGCTAGCCGGGCAAGCTTCATATTTGGTGTCGATAGTCTTTCGAGTCTTTTTGCTACTGCAATTAATAGAAGATCTCCTACCCTATGACCGAGGGTATCATTAATAACCTTAAAGCGGTCTAGGTCGAGAAACATAACAGCAAAAGACCTTTTTGATATTTCGGATCGAGCAATTGCCTGTTCTACATATTGATGAAATGCACGGCGATTTGCAAGCTCTGTTAAAGTATCATGGTATGCCAGAAAATTAATTTGTTCTTGTTGTTGTTTGCTTTCCGTAATATCTTTAATCATTAAATAAACGCCAGAAATATGATTCTTTAAAAAGATAGGAACAGCTGTAACATGCAAGTAGTAAATATCTCTATTTTTATGATATGCCCGTATGTCTAAAGAAATAGATTTCCCCTTTTTTACGCGATGAAAGGCAGTAATGATTTCTTCCAAATCTTCTTCATACATAAGTGAATAGTAAGGCTGATTTAATAATTCATTCGTTTGATAACCGAGCAAAGTAGTACCAGCGTTATTCACTTTGAGAAAATTACCGTACAAATCTAAGGTGAAGATTGGATCTGGATGATGCTCGTATAAAGATTTAAACATCTGTTGGTTATGATATAGTTCATTTTTTTGTTCTACTAAATCTTCTGTACGTAGTTCAATTTGTTTTTCGAGCTCCGAGTTGAATTGCATTTGGGCTAGTAATAATATTTTATTTTGTCTTCGAACTAAACTATGTCGTATGAGAACGAAGGAGAAAGTTATCATAAGCCCGATTACTACAATAGGTGCAAAAACATATTCAACTAATATAAAAACAATAAGCATTACTACAGAAATATAAGGTAATGATAATCTGATCGATTCCCCAAGTTTAGGGGTTAATAGTACTTGCTCTTGTTTTTCAGGTTCTTTTGTATGCAGAATACAGGCCATTGCTACTAGTACTAAAGTTACTTGATAGAGAGGAGTAACTGTAAACATAGAATACTCTGGTGTGAAGTATTTGATATAAGCATAAATCGCGTCTGTAGTGGCATACAAAATTAAAGCACCGCCAAGAAGCGCACCAACTTTTTTTGATAATAAGGATAAAGGTTTGAATAAAAGATTGATTCCTATGAGAAAAAAGAGTAAATCGGCCATTGGATAGGTAAGTTGAACAAATATGTCAATATAGGATGTTGAAGAAACGTGAATGGTTCGTTCGATAAGTAAGTAGTAACTTAAAGTGAATTGGGCTGTAACAATAATACAAATATCACATATCATAAAAAGCTTTTCTAATAAATCTCGGTTATAGATGATTTCATATAGAAAGGCAAATGCAAAGCTAATTAAAAAAAGTAGGTAAAAAAAGTCAGACGGATCAACGAATGTATAGTAATCCTTTAAAATTAAACGTTGATAGGCAACGACTAAATCACCAATGAAATAAGAGAGGGTTCCAACAGATAATATGGTCCAAAATAAACGAGGTAACCCTTCTTTTCTATTTGAAAAATAAAGTATATAACTACAAGCGATAATATCAATGAATAAGGTACTCATTCCAATTAATATTTGAAAAGGAAATGAGTATTCATATAGAAAAGGCATTGCCACGTAATGAATCGCTATAGACAATAATATAATGCTTATAAGAATACTTACATGTGTTTGTTTTTTCATTTATCTCACCCACGGTATATACATATAAATTCCTCTTTTTATTTTTTATTGAAAAACATATATAATTTCTATACTTATTTTGCACAGGTATAGCGAGTTATAAAAATAGATTTTAATAATTCTCGTTTCTGTCCCCAACATATCGACATAGGAATTTGAAGTTTGCTATAATGATTAAAATAGTTGCATTATTTAGAAAAATTTAAAAATAATAATTACTGCAACTAGGACATATTGTTTACTAAGTGAACTTGTTCTTAATTCAGGGGGGAGGGTTTCACAATGGTAAGTGTATATGAAAATAGTTATATGATCGTTTTGATTTTCTTGCTATTAGGTATATTGCTGCCGGTAGTGGCTCTTACATTAGGAAGGATGCTGCGTCCAAACAAACCAAGTGCAGCGAAAGCGACGACGTATGAGAGTGGGATTGAGCCCTTTCATGATGCAAACATTCGGTTTCATGCTCGTTATTATATTTTTGCTTTATTGTTTGTCATCTTTGATGTAGAAACTTTATTTTTATATCCATGGGCTGTTGCATATGACAAGCTCGGTTTATTTGCACTGATTGAAATGCTCATCTTTGTTGTAATGTTGCTAGTTGGATTAGCGTATGCTTGGAAAAAGAAGGTGTTACAATGGTTATAAATTTTGAGGAATTACATCCAAATGAACGAGCGGAATTAGAACGAAATATCTTTTTTTCTACATTGGAGCAGTTGAAAGGGTGGGCACGCAGCAATTCTTTATGGCCGATGACATTCGGACTAGCATGCTGTGCAATTGAAATGATGGGAGTAGGTTCGTCACATTACGATTTAGATCGATTTGGGTCATTCTTTCGGACTTCACCAAGGCAATCGGACGTTATGATTGTGTCGGGAACGGTAACGAAGAAGATGGCTCCTATTGTTCGGCGTTTATATGATCAAATGCCTGAACCAAAATGGGTGATTGCAATGGGATCTTGTGCGACAGCAGGTGGTCCATATGTAAATTCATACGCTGTTGTGAAAGGTGTAGATCAAATTGTACCAGTTGACGTGTATATTCCTGGCTGCCCACCAAACCCCGCCGCTTTAATTTATGGAATTAATAAACTGAAAGAAAAAATTCGTTACGAGGCAAAGACGGGAAAGCAGGTGACGAATAAATGAGTGATCCAAATAAAGACTTAGAGGATTTGAAAAGAGAAGCGGCTAGGCGTGCGAAAGAAGAGGCGAGAAAGCGTCTCGTTGCGAAACATGATGCGGAAATAAGGAAACTTGAGGAAGAAGATCGAGAAAAAGAGAAAGCGCTACCAAAAAATGATGGTATGACTGTGGAAGAAGCAAAACGACGTGCAGCAGCGGCGGCAAAAGCAAAAGTGGCGGCATTAGCGAAGCAAAAAAGAGAAGGAACAGAAGAGGTAACGGAAGAAGACAAGGCCAAAGCGAAGGCGAAGGCAGCAGCGGCGGCAAAAGCAAAAGCGGCGGCATTAGCGAAGCAAAAAAGAGAAGGAACAGAAGAGGTAACGGAAGAAGACAAGGCAAAGGCGAAAGCAAAGGCCGTGGCGGCCGCAAAGGCAAAAGCAGCGGCGTTAGCGAAGCAGAAGGCCTCTCAAGGTGACGGGGATTCGGGAGATGAAAAGGCGAAGGCAATTGCAGCAGCGAAGGCAAAAGCGGCTGCGGCAGCAAGGGCGAAGACAAAGGGCGCTGAGGGCAAAGCAGAAGAGGAGCCGAAGCAGGAAGAGCCATCCGTGAATCAGCCGTATTTAAATCAGTATGTTGAAGTTATTAAGGGGAAAATTGGAGAGGATACATTAGTAGATTCCTACATTAATAAACTTTCAAAAGACGTGCCAACTCTTGTGGTGGAGCCCTCAAAATATTATGAAGTAATGGAGTTACTGCGATTCCATGAGGGACTTGCTTTTGATTATATGTCAGAGTTACATGCGACGGATTTTGTGACACATATGGAAGTGTATGTTCATTTATTTTCATATGGAAAGAAACAGTCAGTAGCGGTGAAGGTGAAGCTGGATAGGGAAGAGCCGCAAGTAGAATCGGTAACAGCATTTTGGAAAGGCGCGGACTGGCCAGAACGAGAAGCGTATGATTTGCTCGGCATTGTATTTAAGGGACATCCGAATTTATCACGTATTTTAATGCCTGATGATTGGATAGGGTATCCGCTTAGGAAAGATTATGAACCGCATGATGTGGAGGTGTAGCTTATGATCCGTACGGAAGAAATGCTTTTGAATGTAGGGCCTCAGCACCCGAGTACGCATGGTGTGTTCAGGCTTGTTATTAAGATTGACGGGGAAATTATTAAAGAAGCTACACCAGTTATTGGATATTTGCATCGCGGGACTGAAAAGATTGCCGAGAGCTTACATTATACGCAAATTATCCCTTATACAGATCGAATGGACTATTTATCGGCCATGACGAATAATTACGTCATTTGCCATGCTGTAGAGACGATGATGGGGCTTGAAATCCCGGAGCGGGCTGAATACTTGCGAGTACTTGCAATGGAGCTTGGAAGGATTGCGAGCCACCTCGTTTGGTGGGGGACAAATCTTCTTGATATAGGAGCGGTCAGCCCGTTTTTATACGCGTTTCGTGAACGAGAGATGATTATAAATTTATTAAATGAATTATGCGGTGCCCGGCTTACTTTTAACTATATGAGAGTCGGGGGTGTAAAGTGGGATGCGCCGGACGGTTGGATTGAAAAAGTGGAAGAGTTTGTTCCGTATATGCGAGAGCAATTGGCAGGTTATCATGATCTCGTTAGCGGTAATGAGATTTTCTTAAATCGCGTAAAAGGCGTTGGTATATATAGCGCGGAAGAAGCGATTTCGTATTCTTTAAGCGGAGCGAATTTGCGGTGTACCGGAGTAAACTGGGATCTTCGCAAGGATGAACCGTACTCCATTTATGATCGTTTTGATTTCGATATTCCTGTTGGGAGTGTGGGAGATGCTTGGGATCGTTACGTTTGCCGTATGCAAGAGATTGAGGAGTCATTAAAAATTGTTGAGCAAGCTGTCCAGCAGTTCCCGAAAGACGGAGCTGTGCTAGCGAAAGTGCCGAAAATCATTAAGGCGCCTAAAGGGGAAGCGTTCGTCCGTATAGAATCACCGCGAGGAGAGATTGGTTGCTATATTGCTAGTGATGGAAAGAAAGAGCCGTACCGCTTGAAGTTTCGCAGGCCGTCTTTTTATAATTTGCAAATTTTACCAAAATTATTGAAAGGTGAAAACATCGCCAATTTAATTACGATTTTAGGTGGAGTTGATATTGTACTTGGGGAGGTTGATGGCTAATGATTGAAACGCTCTTACAATCACCTTCAAGCTGGACGAATTTCTTCATTTTTTTCGGATTAGCGGTGCTTCTATTATTTGCAGTCCTTGGCTTCGTTACATATGGTATTTTGGCAGAACGGAAAGTGATGGGTTTTATGCAAGGGCGGATTGGCCCAAACCAAGTTGGGGGCCGGTTCGGTTTACTGCAAACGGTAGCTGATGTTTTAAAACTATTACTGAAAGAAGATAGTATTCCGAAAGCGGCAGATAAACCGTTGTTTATATTAGCGCCTGTCATTGCATTCGCACCGGCATTTATGGTGCTTGCAGTCATCCCGTTTACTGATAAATTTCAGTTCGCGGATATTGGCGTAGGCTTACTGTATTACATTGCTGTTTCTGGCATTACGACGATTGGTGTCGTAACCGGAGGATGGGCATCAAATAATAAATATTCCCTTTTAGGAGGGATGCGTGCGGCGGCGCAAATGATTTCTTATGAAATTCCGCTCGTAATGAGTGTAATTGGCGTCGTTTTGTTAGCTGGTAGCCTGAATTTAAATGAAATTGTAGCGGCGCAGGAGAATGTTTGGTACATTTTCGTGCAGCCAATCGGTTTCGTCGTTTTCTTGATCGCGGCGGTAGCAGAGTTAAATAGGACGCCGTTTGATTTACCAGAAGCAGAGTCGGAACTTGTTTCTGGATATCATACGGAATACTCAGGGTTTCGATGGGCGTTTTTCATGCTTTCAGAGTACGTATATTTCTTCGGAATGGCATCTTTAATTACAGTGCTCTTTTTAGGCGGATGGAATCCAGTTATGTTCCTTGGATTTATTCCAGGAGCTGTATGGTTTGCTTTGAAATTTAGCAGTGTAGTCTTTCTATTAATTTGGTTCCGCGTTACGTTTCCGCGTATAAGAGGTGACCAGTTAATGGAGTTTGGCTGGAAAGTATTATTGCCAATTGCACTTGCGAATATTTTCTTAACGGCATTGATTAAGGAGTTATTCTTCTAATCTATGAGGGGGGTGCCAGTAAGAGATGAAAGGACTATTTAAAGGATTAAAATATACATTAAGCAATTTGAGTAAGAAGAAGGTGACTTACGATTATCCGAATCAACCGTTGCCATTGCCAGACCGCTTTCGAGGTATTCAAAAGTTTTATCCGGAAAAGTGTATTGTTTGTAACCAGTGCTCCAACATTTGTCCGACAGACTGTATTCAGTTAACGGGGAAAAAACATCCGGATCCTACGAAAAAAGGAAAAATTATCGACACGTACGATATTAATTTTGAAATTTGTATTCTGTGTGATTTATGTACAGAAGTTTGTCCGACAGAGGCGATTGTTATGACAAATAACTTTGAGCTCGCGGAATATTCACGTGATGATTTATTTAAAAATTTGCAGTGGCTTGACGAAAACGACGAAAACGTCAGGAAGGAGAATAAAGCATGAATGGCGAGTTTGTAGCATTCTTCATACTATCCTTGTCTGCAATTATCGGCGGTGTTCTTATGTTGAACTTAACGAAAGTCATGCATATGATGCTAGCTCTCGTTCTGACATTTCTTAGTATCGCAGGTTTGTACTTTCTTTTATCGGCCGAATTTATAGGGGTTGCACAAATTTTACTTTACTCTGGTGCGATCACAATTATTATGATTTTTGGCATTATGTTAACACAACATAACGCAGAAAATGAATCACGTCTTACTCTTCGAAAATGGATTATCTTCTTTGCAGTTGTAGCATTTGGGGCAGTTATGTATTTCGCTGTTAACAATATTGATTTTGCAAATGAAAGCACACAAGGAAGTTTACCTCTCCATGAAAAAAACACACTTCAAATCGGTACACTTCTCTATTCGAAATATATTATTCCATTTGAGTTAACCTCAGTTATTTTACTTGTAGCACTTGTTGGCGCGATTATACTTGCGAAGAAGGATGAGAAAGAGGAGGATTCCAATGAGTAGCGTTCCAGCTTCTGCATATTTAACGCTTGCGATTATTTTGTTTTGCATCGGTTTGTTTGGAGCTTTAACGAAGCGAAATACAGTGATTGTATTAGTTTGTATTGAATTAATGCTTAACGCGGCCAATTTAAATTTAGTCGCGTTTAGTAAATTAGGTTTGTTTCCAAATTTAACAGGGCAAATTTTCTCTCTATTTACGATGGCTGTAGCAGCAGCGGAGGCGGCGGTAGGACTCGCCATTTTAATTGCTTTGTATCGTAATCGTACGACGGTTCATGTAGATGAAATGGATACGCTCAAAGGATAACATTGTGACCGAAAAGGGGGAAGGAAACAATGATCGATTATGCATGGCTCATACCGCTTTTCCCGCTTGTTTCGTTTTTTTTATTACTTATATTCGGGAAGAAAATTAGAGAAGGAAGCAGTGTACTTAGTATTTTTCTCGTCTTTCTCTCCTTTATATTTGCGGTACTTGTATTAATAGAACGGTTTTCGAAAGTAGGATTGAAGCATAAGTGGGTATGGCTTAGAACGGGAGATATTGATATATCATTTGGCTTTGAAGTGACTGCATTAGGGGCTTTAATGCTGTTTATCGTTACACTTGTGAGTTTACTTGTACATGTGTATTCGAAAGGTTATATGAAAGGTGATGAAAGATTACCAACCTTTTATGCCTATTTAGGGCTCTTCACATTTGCGATGCTCGGGCTCGTTATTTCACCGAATTTATTACAGCTTTATATATTTTGGGAGTTAGTCGGCCTCGGTTCATTTTTACTCATCGGTTTTTATTTCTTTAAAGAAGAGGCGAAGGCTGCTGCGAAAAAGGCTTTTATTATGACTCGTATTGGAGATGTCGGTTTATTTATTGGGATGATCTTAATTTTCTGGCATGCAGGTAGTTTTGAATATGACGCAATATTTAGGGCGATTCATACGGGAGATCTTACCCCTACGATGATTACAATAACAGCTATACTAATTTTTATCGGTGCGATGGGGAAGTCAGGTCAATTCCCGCTTCATACGTGGTTACCAGATGCGATGGAAGGGCCGACGCCTGTTTCGGCACTTATTCATGCGGCGACGATGGTCGCAGCTGGCGTGTATTTAGTGGCGACGATGTTCCCTCTATTTTCAGCAAGTACGGTGGCGATGCAGACGGTGGCAATCGTTGGAGCTTTCACCGCAATCTTTGCGGCTTCTATCGGTCTTGTACAAACGGATATAAAGAGAGTGCTCGCTTATTCTACGGTTAGCCAGCTAGGTTATATGATGCTCGCATTAGGATCTGCTGGTTATGTAGCTGGTGTTTTCCATTTAACAACACACGCCTTTTTTAAAGCGCTACTATTTTTGGCGGCAGGAAGTGTCATTCATGCAGTGCATACGCAAGACATTAATAAAATGGGCGGTTTACAGAAGAAGATGAAAGTAACGGGTGCACTATTTTTAATCGGTACACTTGCAATTAGTGGGGTTCCGCTCTTTTCCGGTTTCTTTAGTAAAGATGAAATTTTAGCGGTGACTTGGATGAATGGCAATTACGTTTTATTCATATTAGCAGTAATTGCAGCGTTCTTAACAGCATTCTACATGTTCCGGCTATACTTCCTTGTCTTTACTGGGGAAGCAAAGCCGAAGGAAGATGTGCATGAATCGCCCCGCATTATGACGTATCCGATGATCGTTCTTGGGGTCCTTGCAGTAGTGGCAGGTTATATAAATACACCGTGGTTTGGGACGTTTCTCGGGGATTGGCTTACGAAAGATGTAGCATTTAAAGCGCGAGAGGCACACGGACCAGTTTGGATTATGATTGTTGCGACGCTCGTTTCATTTGCTGGGATTGCTCTTGCATATTTCATATATGGCAAGAAATCTATTTCTAGAGATTGGGCTGGGGGTGAGGGAACACATCTTTATAACTTTTTGAAAGAAAAATATTATGTGGATGAACTATACAATATGACGGTGCTCCCTATTACGAAGGGAATCGCCCATGTGCTTCGCTTATTTGAGGTGTATGTAGTCGAAGGAATTGCCGTTTTAATAGGGAGTCTAGTTAAAGGGATAAGCGGACTCGGTTCTAGACTCCAAAATGGAAATGTACAAGTGTACGGCACTGTAACAGCTGTTTCGCTTGCAGTACTCGTCATTATTTTGCTCTATACGGGAGGGGATTTACGATGAATGATTTGTTATTAACGTTCTTCATTTTTTCCCCGCTTTTAGGAATTCTCTTACTTGTATTAACACCGAAAAAAGAATCGCGTACTGTGCGAGCGCTTGGTTTATTTGGGACGGCGCTTCCATTTGGAATCGCTATCGTCCTCGCTTGTACATACGCTTCTGGAAAGAGTTTGTCGCTATTCGATGAAAAAGTGAAATGGATTAAATTTGGGGATTTAGCAGCGGTGGATAAAAGATGGTTTTCCATTTATTATGAGCTTGGTATTGATGGTTTATCGCTCATTATGATGGTGCTGACGGCCCTTCTAGCGATGCTTGCAGCAATTGCGGCATTTACTATTAAAAGGAACTTGAAAGCCTTTTATATGCTGCTACTCATGTTAGAAATAGGGATGCTCGGCGTCTTCGCTGCTCAAAATTTAATGTTGTTCTTTATCTTCTTTGAAATTACGTTGCCGCCAATGTTTTTATTAATTGGGAAGTGGGGGAAATTGTCGAGTGAAAAGGCTGCTTATAGTTATTTAATATATAACGGTATTGGTTCCGCTATTTTACTCATCGTTTTCTCAGTTTTATTTGCAAAAACAGGTACAACAAATATTACAGAGCTTAAAGAAATATTAACGAGTGTAGGTGCTGTGGGAGGAATGACTGTCTCAAGTAGCGTACAGTTCGGTTTGTTTCTTGCCATAATGATTGCCTTTGCGATTAAACTACCTGTGTTCCCGTTACATCGCTGGATGGTCAATGTGCATGTTGAAGCGCATCCGGCTGTAGTTATGCTTCATGCAGGCGTTTTACTGAAGATTGGAGCATACGGTATGATTCGCTTTGGAAAGGGGTTATTCCCGGAATACTTTCGCGAGTTTGCAACGCTCATTGCGGTTTTAGGAGTCATCAATTTATTGTACGGAGCCTTCTTAGCGCTCATCCAAACGGACTTTCGGAAGGTGCTTGCTTACTCTAGTATTTCGCATATGGGCATCGTATTAATGGGCCTTGCGGCGTTAAATGCACCAGGTACACAAGGGGCACTATTCCAAGTTGTCTCTCACGGTTTAATTGCAGCCTTACTCTTTTTCTTACTGGGCGTTATAGAACAGCGCTTTGGAACTTCGGACATTACAGCGCTTGGCGGACTCGCAAAAAGTGTCCCGGTACTTAGCGGTTTCTTCTTAGCAGGAGGAATGGCATCACTTGGATTACCAGGAATGTCTGGATTTGTTAGCGAGTTTCTTGCCTTTCTCGGTTTATTCCAAGCGGAGCCAATCATTGCTGCAGTCGGTGTACTTGGCATCATTTTAACCGCTGTATACGTATTAAGGGCAACACTTCAAGTGACATTTGGTAAGAAAGAGTGGGAAGCGAAAGCTGATATACACGGATGGGAGTACGTCCCTATATTGCTACTTATCTTCTGCATTATTGTAATTGGAGTAATGCCAGAAATACTAGGGGATCCGCTTCAAAATACATTGAAAACATTGGGGGTGAAGTAGGATGGATATGAATACATTACTTAGCTTATCATGGCATCTCATGGTGCCAGAATTCATTATTCTCGGAGCGGCCATCCTTCTTTCCATATGTGATTTGTTTTTTAAGCTGAACCATAGATATGTAGCGCTTAGTGCAATTGCAGCCGTCATATTAGCAATCGTGTCATTGATCACGCTATACGGTGAACCGACAGGAGATATTTTAAACGGATCGTTTGTGTTAGATGGATTTTCAAAAGGGTTTAAAACGTTGTTATTAGGCGGAGCGGCCCTCATTTTATGCACCGCAATGAGCGATGATAAGAAGGATCCAATTGAAGATAAGGGAGAATATTATTACTTATTTTTAATGGCACTTCTTGGGGCGATGTTTATGGCTTCTAGTGTCGACTTCATTACACTTTTCGTCGGTTTAGAATTGCTTTCACTTTCTTCATATATTTTAGTAGGAATACGAAAAAAGAACCGTGCATCAAACGAGGCGGCCATGAAATATGTCATTAATGGAGGAATTGGAACGGCAATTACGCTCTTTGGAATGAGTTATTTATACGGTATTACAGGATCAACTAATATCGTGGATATGCAAAAAGTATTCGCAGGGGAGCTTGCTGGTGGTATTCAATTATTGTTAGCTCTCGCGTTTCTACTATTGCTCGTTGGACTCTCTTTTAAAATTGCGACAGTACCATTTCATATGTGGGCACCAGATGTGTACGAGGGAGCGGCTACGCCTGTTACTGCTTTTCTCGGGACGATTTCTAAAATTGCAGGGTTCTTACTAATTACTCGTCTGTTTCTCATGGTTTTTGCAAGTGTATCGGTGCAAGGAGACATGCAATCTTTATACGGACGTATGAGCATATACATTGCAGTACTAGCGAGTATTACGATGATTATTGGAAACGTAGTAGCGTTAAAGCAATATAACGTAAAACGCCTATTTGCCTATTCGGGGATCGCACATGCGGGGTATTTACTCGTTCCGCTTGTAGCATTATCACCATTTACGATGGATAGCATGTGGTTTTACATGCTTGCGTATATGCTTATGAATATAGGCGCGTTTGCGATTATTCACGGCTTAATCTTACAAAGCGACAAAGAAAACATTACCATTTTCACCGGATTATATAAGCGGTCGCCATTTACAGCGATAGTGATGACGATTTTTATTTTATCGTTGGCCGGGATACCAGGAACAGCTGGTTTCATCGGGAAAATTAATATCTTTTTAGGTGCACTGCATGTAGAGCCAGCTCATTACGTACTAGCTTCCATTATGATGGGGACGACAGTCATCTCATTCGTATATTATTTCCGTATTCTACAGCAAATGTTTTTCAGGACGGGAGAAGTGGAAGAGAAAATTCGTTTGCCATTGAATATAAAGGTTGTTATGAGCCTTTGTGCAATTTCGATTGTAATACTAGGGATTACGCCGATGATTGGATACAATTTCTTTTATGAATATTTTCCATTAATGAAGGATTTCTTCTTCTTAGGGAACGTGGTACAATAGTGAAAATAAAAGGTGTGGAGTTGTTACTCTGCGCTTTTTATTTTGTGTGAATTACAATTGAAAATGCATGTAGGTATATGTTTTTTGAGAGCAAATTACGATGTGAAATGTAAGATGCTTATTTGTATTTGAAAAAGTGTAGCTCCTACTTATTATGGTATCGTTTTTCTAGTAATTCGTAAGTAGTAGCTGGGTAAAAAGGGGTCGATTTTTTGGCACATCTTTTAGGGCAACAAGCACTGATTGCCATTGTTTCGCATTTATTGTTTATTACCATTACGTGGTGGGCCTTACAAGGTATTCACATTGAGCGTTTAATGAAGTCTGGAAAAGTGATGCAGACGCGAGTGTTACTTATCTTAATTACAATTGCAATTGGGACATCTGTAAGTAACTTTTTCCTTGATTATTTAGGCTATTCAAAGAGTTTAACGTATTTAGTAAAGTAAGTGTATAGAACCTCATATCTCCGTTAACAATGGGGATAGGAGGGGATGAAATTGAAGCTTAAAGCCATTCTTATTGTTGTAATAAGTGTTGTTTTATTTTTGGTTGGATATAGAGAGATGAAACCGATCAGCGATGAACAGAAAATGGAGAGCATGATTGCAACTTTAGAGAAAAATGATGCTAAAGTAGAGAAGTGGTCATGGTTAGCGCGAGAAACAAAAACAATTTCTAATATACATACGTTTCAAAAGTTGTTAAACGATGTGAAGGACAAGGCGAATATTCAAAAGTGGGAATTAGAGCAATCTCCAGATGGATATAAAGCTACATCCTATAAAAAGTTTTCTTCTTATGAAGAACGAGTAGTAGTAACATGGAGTAAGGAAAATACTAAAGAAAACACTTTCATTATTTTTGAAGTAAGCGGGGCGAAATGGGACCCGAAGTACATTCAGAAAACAAATAAAATTTTTAGTGAAAAACCTATAATTTACACTTGTGTTCAAGGTGTACTGAATGATAAGATTGAAGGTGTTTTGCAAAATAAAACCAATCAGTTTTTGAAAGATCTTTCAGCAAGAGCGATCGAACAGATAGAAGAAAGAGCATTTGTGTCAGTCTCCGCATACAATAAAAAGTGGGATGACGCTCTTTCAACAAATAGAGAGAAAATAAATGTGCAAATAGCAATACGTTCTACAGACAACAAAGATACAATTGTGGTTGGCACACCGATCATAACTTCTGAGTATTGAGTGAATAGATACTGAAAAAAGGACACGGAGGGGAATAATTTGGAAAAGATCATCGTCCGTGGCGGAAAGCGGTTAAACGGCACAGTGCGTGTTGAGGGCGCAAAAAATGCTGTATTACCTATAATCGCTGCAGCCCTATTAGCGAGTGATGGAAAGAATGTACTATCTGAAGTACCAGTTTTGTCTGATGTATACACAATTAATGAGGTATTACGTCATTTAAATGCTGAAGTCGTATTTGAAAATAACCAAGTAACAATCGATGCTTCTAAAGAACTAAACATTGAAGCACCATTTGAATATGTACGTAAAATGCGTGCATCTGTTCAAGTAATGGGACCATTACTTGCACGTAACGGTCGTGCTCGTATTGCACTTCCTGGTGGATGTGCAATTGGTTCACGTCCAATTGACCAACATTTAAAAGGCTTCGAAGCAATGGGAGCAAAAGTACAGGTTGGTAATGGTTTTGTTGAGGCATACGTTGAGGGAGAACTAAAAGGAGCTAAAATTTATTTAGACTTCCCAAGCGTGGGCGCGACAGAAAACATTATGTCTGCAGCTACATTAGCAAAAGGGACAACAATCCTTGAAAACGCAGCGAAAGAACCAGAAATCGTTGACTTAGCTAACTTCTTAAATGCGATGGGAGCGAAAGTACGCGGAGCTGGAACTGGAACGATTCGTATCGAAGGCGTTGATAAATTATATGGTGGAAACCATTCTATTATTCCTGACCGTATTGAAGCGGGAACATTCATGGTTGCAGCGGCAATTACTGGTGGAGACATCTTAATTGAAAATGCTGTACCTGAACATTTACGCTCAATTACAGCGAAAATGGAAGAAATGGGTGTTAAAGTTATTGAGGAAAATGAAGGTGTACGTGTTATCGGCCCAGATAAGTTAAAAGCGGTTGATATTAAAACTATGCCTCACCCAGGTTTCCCAACAGACATGCAATCACAAATGATGGCATTATTACTACAAGCTGATGGAACAAGTATGATTACAGAAACGGTATTCGAAAACCGCTTTATGCACGTTGAAGAATTCCGTCGTATGAATGCTGATATTAAAATCGAAGGTCGTTCTGTTATTATGAACGGTCCAAACAGCTTACAAGGTGCTGAAGTAGGCGCAACTGACTTACGTGCTGCTGCTGCATTAATCTTAGCTGGTTTAGTATCTGAAGGTTACACTCGTGTAACTGAGTTAAAGCATCTTGACCGTGGTTATGTAGATTTCCATAAGAAATTAGCTGCATTAGGTGCAACTATTGAACGTGTAAACGAAAAAGTAGAAGAAGTAAAAGAACAAGAAGTTTCTGATCTTCACGCTTAATTGAAATAGTCTCTACGTCTTTTGACGTAGGGGCTATTTTTTTTGGGTTATTACTGTTATAGTCAATAAATTCTATACTTATGCACGTACCAGTAAAAATATTTAGAAAATTTTTGTTTTATCTTGCGTTAACTGCCCGTAAACATTCGATTGGTGCGGCTGATTAAAGTTTCACTTTATATGGTACCCCTTCAGTATGTTCTAAAAGAAAGAGTTGTTCCATAAGAATGAATGGAGTAAAGCTTTTGGATATTGGGGGAAATAAGATGAAATTTTCAAAGCCACTTTTCATCACAGTAGCGCTTCTAATAGCGCTCGTTATCATTGTACCTGCTGCTCTTGTTATTCCGTTTGCGAAAGCAAAAGTAGGGGAAGAAGCAGCTTCTAAAACTCCTCCAGCAATAGAAAGTATACCAGCTCCAGGGAAAGTGGATACAGCGGTTCAAGTTGCTGTATATCGTGATCAGCAAAAGAAGGTAGAAACATTACCTATGGAGGAGTATGTGACCGGTGTAGTAGCTTCTGAGATGAATGCCAGTTTTGAAATAGAGGCGCTAAAGGCGCAGGCATTAGCAGCGAGAACATTTGTGGTGCAGCGTATGCTAAACGGAGGAAAGAAAAACAATGCGGACGTGACCGATACGGTGAAAGATCAAGTGTACAAAAGCAAAGAAGAATTGAAGAAACAATGGGGTAATAACTATGAAAATAATTTGAAGAAAATCGAAGAAGCCGTTTCGAAAACTGCAGGACAAGTTTTAACATACGATGGAAAACCAATCTCAGCATCCTTCTTCTCAACGAGTAATGGCCGGACAGAAAATGCTGCTGATTATTGGGGAAATGATTATCCGTACTTAAAGAGCGTAGATAGTCCGTGGGATCAAGCCTCTCCAAAATTTACGAGCGAGCAAACTTTTACAGTAGCTGACTTTCAAAAACGTCTTGGTGTGAAGGTGTTGGCAGACGGAAAGGTTGGAAATATTAAAGATCTTACGGAAGGAAAGCGAGTAAAAGATGTAGCATTTCAAGGGAAAACATTAACAGGAAAGCAAGTGCGTGAAAAGTTAGATTTACGCTCTTCTGACTTCACGTGGAAACAAGAGGGGGATAAAATCGTCGTTACAACGAAGGGATTCGGTCACGGCGTTGGCATGAGCCAATACGGAGCAAATGGCATGGCAGCGGAAGGTAAGAAATATACAGATATCGTTGCTCATTATTATAAGGGTGTCGAAATAAAGTCGATGAATGATTATGAAGGAAAGTTAATGGTGAAGAAGTAGGGGGAAAAGAGACCGTTCCAAGAGCTATGTTGGGACGGTTTTCTTTTTTTAGTAGATAGGTTTCTTGTCGAATCGTTGATATATTTAAAAAATCGTCAATGTTCAGCGATGACAGAACTCTGTTTAAGGGGCCCATGGATCGCTGGAAGCTATTACAAGGATGAACGTACAGAAGAATCAATGAAAGACGGTTGGCTCTATACAGGAGACATTGTCACGGTTGATTCGGAAGGCTTTATTAAAATTGCTGATCGTACGAAAGACTGAATTAAAAGTGGAGGCGAATGGATTTCTTCCGTAGATTTAGAAAATGCCTTAATGTCGCATGATAAAGTGTTAGAAGCATCTGTTGTGGCGGTGCCGCATGAAAAATGGCAAGAACGTCCCGTTTGCTTGTGTTGTATTAAAAGAAGGACAAGCAGTAGAAAGAGAAGAGCTGTATGCTTTACTGGGAGCAGAGTTTCCGAAATGGTGGATGCCAGACGATATTTTATTTGTAAACGAAATTCCGAAAACATCTGTAGGGAAATTCTTAAAGAGAGCGCTGTGTGATCAGCTCAAGACGTATATAGAGCAAAGCTAGAGAAGAAGGCTATCCTTTCATTTGGATAGCCTTCTTTTTTAGTCAATATGACAAATTTCTTTCCAATCTTTCAGGCGTGAACGACGCTTTATTGTGTGGTTTTGAACTTCTTCCCATATACGCTGTTCGAAATCCGGATGAACAGTAATGGGGCGAAGATGCGTCCAGGGGAAACGTCTTAGTAAATCTAATCCTTCTTCCCAAGTGTGTACAACATGGGAGGAATGAGAAATAGCACCTATATCGTCAACACCATAATCGATTTCATTTATATGCCGAGAAAAAATCCATCTTTTATCGGCTTGTTGTAAGCCGAATAGTGAGATAGAGCCTCCTTCGCCAGCTACTTTAATTATTGTTTGCCAATTTTGCATGGTAGTTTCCCTCCGTCAAATGGTGGGTTTGTGAAAAAATCAATTTTTTCAGTCTCAGCAGGTGCGTAAAGTGGATGGCGTGGCTCTTTGTTTTTTAAAAATCCAAGGCAATAGATAGTTTTTTTTTGCTCGTGTGACCATTGTTTGAGGAGATAGTGTATGTGAGTGGATTGTTTATGTAGTTTCCCGTGTTTCCCCCAAGCGACAACAATAATAGTTGCTTCTTTAAAGGCTTTTTCTAAGTAATAGCGATTTTTTTCTCCTATGACTTCAGAGTGTGGGAGTTCATGTAAGTTTTTAGGATAAGTTGTACGATAACTAAACAGGTTACAAATTTCTAAACTGCCACATTCCCATCGCTTTGCGAAGTTAATACAACGCTTTGTAGTCATGTCATCGTGTTGTTCATCTGCTGTACTTGGGTTTAGCATAATAAATAGAGTACGGTTCTCGTTTGTAATATCCCACCCTCTCGTCAAACTGTAACGGTGGTTTCCTTCAATAATTGCATCACGAATCATTACGAATTCCCCCTTTATGTTTTCATAGTTATATAATACCTTAAAATGTTGTATAAAATATCATAATTTTCCATTAATTGTTTGGTATAATAGGATAAAAACATTTGGGGGAGACAGAATGGCGTTATTGGAGTTGAAACAATTAGGGAAGGCGAACCAGTTACCGGTAGTTGAACTGAAGGTTGAGAAGGGGCAATGTGTTGTTTTGCAATGTAATAACCATACAGCTAAAGTGTTGCACCGCATTATTATTGGTGAGGAAGAAGCTTCAACTGGCAACGTGCTATTTGAGGGAGAAGCGATTGGAAAGAGAAATTATTCGCGCATCGGTTTTTGTTTTTTGAAAGATGAAGCATATGATCGTTTGAAGGTGAAGGAATACTTCAAGTTTTTAATAGGTCTTTATGAATCGAATATGAGTACAGAAGAAGTAGTACAATATGTCGGCCTTTTAGATAAGTTAAACGTTAAAATAGAAAAACTATCATTTTCAGAGAAACGCCGTCTTCATATTGGGCGAGTTATGATTCATAATCCAGATTTAGTTATTTTGGAAGAGCCAGAGCAAAATGTAGATACAGAGAGTACGATTATTATTCGAAAAGCGATTATGAAAATGAAAGAGCAAGGAAAGGCGATTTTTATTACATCATCTTTCCTATCGGACGCCCTTTCGTTAACAGAAGATGTATACATATTAAACAATGATGGCGTGAAAAAAGTAGAAATCGAACAAGAAGAAATTGAAGAGGTAGATGAAGAAAAGGTTGTTCAAATGATTCCGCAAATGAAACTTGAAAGAATTCCAGCGAAAGTGAACGATAAAATCATTTTACTTGATCCGATGGAAATTCATTTTATTGAAACGCAAAACGGAGTGACACATATCCATGTGCGCGAAGGTGATTTCGTATGTGCATTAACATTAAGTGAACTAGAAGCGAGATTAACAGGGTTCGGGTTCTTTAGATGTCATCGCTCGTACCTTGTGAATTTACAAAGAGTACGAGAAGTCATTACGTGGACTCGTAATAGCTTTAGTTTAATTTTGGATGACGAAAGAAAAAGTTCAATCCCGCTTTCAAAAGGACGAATGGATGAATTAAAAGGTGTGATTGGGCTATAAAAATTGCTCCAATAAGCTCAAAATAAGATTCATTCACCGGTAAAAATACTCCTTTTACCGGTATTTTACTGCGTAACCTCTTTGTTTTTCATATGATTGAGTCAAGAAAAGCGAAACAAACGAAAAGCGCTAAAGCGACTTTCATCTATAAAAGAAAAAACAAGGGGGATGACAAGATGACATTGGCAATTGAAATGAAAGATGTAATGAAAAGTTTCAACGAAAAAACGGCACTTCGAAATGTAAATATTGAGGTGAAGCAAGGAGAAATTTTCGGATTCCTCGGACCGAGTGGATCTGGAAAAACAACAACAGTAAAGATTTTAACTTCTCAATTACTTCATAGCGTTGGAACAGTGAGGGTACTAGGAAAAGATATTACAGGCCCAAGCAGCATCGATTATAAACGAATTGGTATTTTAACAGACAACAGCGGTTTATATGAAAGACTTAGCATTTATGATAACTTACTATTATTTTGTGACTTATACGATTGTAAAAAAGAACGAATCGATGAAGTACTAGCGCAAGTGAATCTATTAGATGATAAAAAAACACCAGTAAAGAAACTATCAAAAGGAATGAAGCAGCGCGTTACACTAGCTAGAGCAATCCTTCATAAACCAGATATCCTCTTCTTAGACGAACCAACATCTGCACTCGATCCAGTTAACGTACAAAACATTCATAAAATCTTAAAAGACTTAAATAAAGAAGGAACGACGATTTTCTTAACGACGCACAACATGGATGAAGCAGAAACGCTTTGTAACCGCATTGCCTTTCTGTGTGGCGGAGAAATTGTAGCGCTTGATACACCGGAGAACCTTCGCTTACAATACGCGAAAGATCAAATACAAGTCGTGTTAAAGGATAAGAAGAAAGAAATGGTACAAAAAGATGAATTAGGTGCAAAACGCATTTCAGAGTGGATGAAAAAAGGAGAACTATTATCCATTCATTCTTATGAGCCAACGTTAGGCGATATCTTTATTGAAGTTACTGGGAGGGGATTATAATGACATTTTCAATGAGACGTGTATCAGCTATTTTTAGAAAAGAAGTACAGGATTTTAAGACGAATTCACAAGTGTTGTTAATGGCATCTTTACCAATTATATTTGCATTTATATTTAGCCGATTTGGAGAAGGACAGGCAGGAGTTGGCATTATTACTTTAATGTCCTTTCTATTTGTTGCAGGGTTTGTTCAATCAATGGTAATTGCAGAAGAGAAAGAAAAACATACGTTACGTGTGTTAATGCTATCACCGGCTTCTTCTGTTGAAGTTCTTCTTGGTAAAAGTATATTAACAGCATGTTTAACGTTAGGTATTTCCATTGTAAACTTATTCATTCTAGATCAATTAAGTGGAAATCTCTTATTGCTAGCATTTATTTTCTTATGTGGAACAATTCTATTCATTTTAATTGGAACAGTGATTGGATTATTAGCTGAGTCTGTCCCGCAAACATCACTAATTGGAATGCCGATATTAATGACGATGTATTTAGCTGTACAATTTGAGCCAATGGTTGAAAATAAAGTAATTAAGACGATGATTAGTTATCTTCCAACATCTCATCTTGAAAAGGCGATTAAAAGCTTAGTGGAGGGTGCTGGGTTTAGTAGTATTAGTGGGCATATGCTAAATGTTGGAGTGTGGCTCATTATTTCACTTATTGCATGTTTAATCGTATATAAAAAGAAACAATTGGACTAAAAACTGAGCTGAAATGCTCAGTTTTTTCTTTTTTCTATCATTTCCTCGGAAATTTCACAATTCCTATACATATTTTTACAGATTTTGTCGAAAAGTAATTAGTTATGCGTTGTATAGGATACGTGAATATTGTTCAAAATGATTGCTGAGGTGATGATGGAATGCGAGGAAGAAATAATAAAAAGTCGCAAAAGGTAGTACATTTATTTCAAAAAAGATGGGTGTTTCCGGCACTATACATTGCTTGTGCAGCGGTAATTTTAATGGTTGCGCTATGGTTCCAAGGAGCTAATCCGAAGAAGACTCCGAACCAAGATCAAGCAACACCGTATACACAAACGGAAGATCCAGCAGTACCAGTAACGAAATCTTCAGAAATAGTGAAAATGCCAGCAGCCGCGAGTGTGGAAGTAGTCGTACAGAAGAAATTCTATGAAGATGCAGCAACTGAGGCGGAACAAGAAAAAGCACTTGTCTTTTATAACAACACATATTCCCCAAATAAAGGAATCGACATTGCTGCGAAGAACGGAAAAGAATTCAATGTAGCTGCTGCTTTAAGCGGTACAGTAACGAAAGCTGAAAAAGATTCACTTCTTGGTTATGTTGTAACAGTTGATAGCGGAAATGGTGTAGCAGTTTCTTATCAAAGCTTAGGCAGTGTGAAAGTAGAAAAAGGTGCACGAGTTGCACAAGGTGAAGTATTAGGAAAATCCGGTCTAAGTGCAATGAATAAAGAAGCAGGTTCTCACGTTCACTTTGAAGTACGTAAAGACAACGTGGCTGTGAACCCTGAGCGCTACTTAAATAAGTCAGTAGCAGAAATTAAAGCTGATGCAGGTGCTGCAAAAGCAACGAATGCTTCTGGTAAAAAGGCTGATGAAAAATCTCAAAAAGAAGAGAAGTCAACAAGCACGAAACCAGAAAGTAAAACAGAAGATAAGTCTCAAAAAGAAGAGAAATCGACAAGCGGTTCGACTAGTGACAAAAAAGAAGAGCCGAAGAAAGAAGAAAAATCAACAAATGGTTCTACAGAATCATCTAACAGTTCTTCTTCACAAGAATAAGAAAGTGAAAAAATCAGTTCTCACTAGGAGAGCTGATTTTTTTACTTTTACCCCGCATTAACGGGCAGTAAGACCTCTATTTCAAAATTCAGTGAAAGCCAAGAAGTTAGGTTAGGGGCAACTGCTCGTAAAAGCCCGATTGGTTCAACTAATAATCAGTGGGGGGTCTCCCCCACTGATTAAAGTTTCACTTTATATAAAAATACTCAATTTCGAGAAAAAAGTTGCAATAACAAGGAAATATGACGAGATTCTCGAATATATATTACAAAAAGGAGGGGATACTGTGTCATTTTTATTTGTTCTGTCGACTGCTATTATTTTATTGTTTGTTTTATTCACTTTATATTATTATATTGCCGGTAAGAAAGAGGTTCCCCACCATCAATTGTTAGAAGAAGAGTTGGAACGAGAAGAATGACACCTTATATACAAGGTGTCATTTTTTTCGCCAAAATAGTCACTGTTAACGTATTTCTCACAAAAAAACGTAATTTTTCTTAACTTAGTCCGCAAAAATAGTGAACATGTAGCATATATCAGTAGTGCGGGCAATACAATGGTATAAACCAAAGCAAAGAGAGTGTTTGAGGTGAGAAATCGTGAATCATTTCATTATAAATCCAAGAATGTTTAACGCTTACAAACAGCACTCACACTTACTTCTTAGTCATATGCAGCGAGGCTCATTTCACCCTTCTCACATCCAATTTAGGGAGGCGAGTGGTGTGCACGATTACATCAAAGAGAGAACTATCAAGATTGGTAAGTATATCGTGGAGACAAGAAAGACAGTGCGTGTCATTGCAAAGGAATTTGGGGTATCAAAGAGTACAGTCCATAAAGATTTAACGGAACGTCTACCAGAAATTAATCCAGAGCTCGCAAATGAAGTGAAAGAAATTCTTGATTATCATAAGTCTATTCGTCATTTAAGAGGCGGAGAAGCAACAAAGCAAAAGTATAGAAAAGAAGATGTAGAAAAGCCGGTCCGTCAATAAATATGCGATCGCAAACATTCCGTTTCAATTCGGTAATATTTTTCAGAAGAATTCTTTTTGCGAATATTACGTTTCTGTTAAATTTATGATAAAATCAGAAATTAGGTGTAAAAGAATTCGGGTGTAACCTGATTTTGAATATCGAGGAGGAAATGACGGGAATGTTTGCGCGAGATATCGGAATTGACCTAGGTACGGCTAATGTATTAATTCATGTTAAAGGCAAAGGTATTGTATTAAATGAGCCATCTGTTGTGGCAATTGATCGTAATAGTGGGAAAGTATTAGCAGTAGGTGAAGAAGCAAGAAGTATGGTGGGACGTACACCTGGTAATATTGTAGCAATTCGTCCGCTTAAAGATGGTGTAATCGCAGATTTCGAAATTACAGAAGCAATGTTAAAGTATTTCATTAACAAATTGGACGTGAAGAGCTTCTTTTCAAAACCTCGCATTTTAATTTGCTGTCCAACAAATATCACATCTGTAGAACAAAAAGCAATTCGTGAGGCTGCTGAACGTTCAGGTGGTAAAACAGTATTTTTAGAAGAAGAACCAAAAGTAGCCGCAGTTGGTGCTGGTATGGAAATCTTCCAACCAAGCGGTAACATGGTTGTTGATATTGGTGGAGGTACAACAGATATCGCTGTACTATCTATGGGTGATATTGTTACCTCTTCCTCTATCAAAATGGCTGGCGATAAGTTTGATATGGAGATCTTAAACTACGTTAAACGTAAGTATAAGCTATTAATTGGAGAACGTACTTCAGAAAATATTAAAATAAAAGTTGGTACAGTATTCCCAGGTGCACGTAGTGAAGAGCTTGAAATTCGCGGACGTGACATGGTAACGGGCTTACCACGTACAATTACAGTATGCTCTGAAGAAATTACAGAAGCACTAAAAGAAGACGCGGCTATCATTGTACAAGCTGCAAAAGGCGTACTAGAGCGCACACCACCAGAACTATCTGCGGACATTATCGACCGCGGTGTTATTCTAACAGGCGGAGGAGCTTTACTACACGGTATCGACATGCTTCTAGCAGAAGAACTAAAAGTACCAGTATTAATTGCTGAAAACCCAATGCAATGTGTTGCTGTTGGTACAGGTATTATGTTAGAGAATATCGATAAATTACCAAAGCGTGCTTTACGATAAAGTGAAACTTTAATAAGTGGGGGCATCCCCCACTTATTATTAGCTCGCAAATAGTAGGGAAAATGAGAAGAACTAAGGTGTTAACCGAAGTTCTTTTTTTGTTTTTTTATTCTTTCATTTTTTTATTTTATTTTGATTTATTGAGAAAATAGAAGAAAAATAAAGAAAAACGAAGGAAATAGGTAAAATATTCATATATATGGTTAAATTTAATATTTCCTTATTTGAAAACGTTTATAATATAATGAGTCGAATACGACATTAAGGCAAATCATGTTTCAGTACATATTGCCTTTCCCTAATTTGGGCATACACTCTTTTCTACCTCCGTGTCAGTTGCTGGAATAGGCAGCTATTTTAATGGAATAGAGTGTGTGCATTTTTTTATATATAAGGCTAAAAAGATATTAAAGTTTCACTTTACCCCGCATTAACGGACAGTAAGACTCCCACCTCAAAATTTAGCGAATGCAAGGGAGTTAGGTGGGAGATCAACTGCCCGTAAAAGCCCGATTGGTGAGGGCTAATAATCAGTGAGGATGGAAAAAGCTCCCCACCGATTAAAGTTTCACTTTATAATGACAAACAATAAACAAAATGGGATAATAAACAATATATCTAAGTGGTAAGACCAATATTACAAAAGGGGCGATTGTTATATGCTAAATATAGAACAAATTAAAGAAATCATTCCTCACCGCTATCCATTTTTACTTGTTGATAAAATATTAGAAGTAGATGAAGGAAAAAGAGCGGTTGGAATTAAAAATGTATCCGCAAACGAAGAATTCTTTAACGGGCACTTTCCTGACTATGCAGTTATGCCCGGTGTACTTATTGTAGAAGCATTAGCACAAGTCGGCGCAGTTGCGGTATTAAAGAAAGAAGAAAACCGCGGAAGACTTGCTTTCTTCGCAGGTATCGACAATTGTCGTTTCAAAAAACAAGTACGTCCAGGTGATCAACTTCGTCTAGAAGTAGAAATGACACGTGTACGTGGTCCAATCGGAAAAGGAAAAGCAATCGCAACAGTAGATGGTGAAGTCGCATGTGAAGCTGAAATTACATTTGCGATTGGTGATAAAAAAGAATAACAGAAATAAAAAATTTCCTTGTGAAAATGCAAGGAGATTTTTTTATTTTCACTATACATCGGTGAAATTATTAAAATGCGAACTAGTCAGAAAATTACTTGAGTATGGAAGATAATTGCCATATAATTACTTTGTTGTTTATTCGAAAATTAGGATGCATGATAAAGGCAGAAAAGAAGTAAAGTCATTGTCATATTGTAAAGGCGTTCATATAAGACAAAGTAGAATGATATTGATTAAGATGAGATGTAGGGAAATCAGTGATACAAAATATTAATTAGACGTATGAAATCGAGCATAGAGAGAGAAAAAGGAGAAATGTCGCATTTCACAAAAGGAGACTATTAATATGTTCGGGAGAAAGAAAAGAAAACCATTACGACAATTAATTACGCATAAAGAGCCTAAATCACGTGTTGCAGAACAATATCGTAACATTCGTACAAACATTGAATTTACATCTGTAGATAGTCATGTTCGTTCTATTATTGTTACCTCGGCAGATCCAGGCGACGGAAAAACAACGACAATCGCAAACTTAGCAGTTGTTTTTGGACAACAAGGGAAAAAAGTATTGTTAATTGGAGCTGACTTACGTAAACCAACATTGCAAAATTTATTTGCTGTACATAATCCAAATGGATTAACGAATTTATTATCAGGACAAGCATCGTTTGTGCAATGTATTCAAAAAACAGACATAGAGAACGTATATGTTATGTCAGCAGGTCCAATCCCGCCAAACCCAGCAGAGCTACTTGGATATCGTAAAATGGATGAAGTACTTCTAGAGGCATATAAGATGTTTGACATCGTTCTGATCGATACACCACCTGTATTGGCCGTTACAGATGCACAAATACTTGCTAATAAATGTGATGGAGTTGTATTAGTAGCGCGCAGTGAAAAAACTGAAAAAGATAAACTAATAAAAGCAAAACAAATATTAGATAAAGCATCCGGGAAGCTACTTGGTGTTATATTAAACGATAAAAGAGAAGAACAAGAGCAATATGGATATTATTAGAAAATAATGTATGAAATAGTATTTTTTAAAGTTAGTAATTTTTTTTACTAGCTTTTTTGAATTGTTTTAAAATTCAGTATCGTATTATACAAAAAAAGTGATATAATAGAATTTTTGTCAAATTGATGGAATGTGTTGTCATATTTAAGATTATTTTGTAAGATTATATATGTTTTTAAATAAGAAACGTACATAGATATTACTAAAATAAAAAAATGTAAGATTTATATGTTATAATTTTTCTTATGTGCAAATTTTAGAAAGTTGGAGGAACTTATGGAAGAAACAATTAGTTTGAAAGAGTTATTTCATATTTTAAAAAAACGTTTAGCAATGATCCTCGTAATCGCCTTTGGTGCAGCTATTGTAAGTGCTATCATTAGCTTTTTCTTCATGACACCAATCTATCAATCTTCGACGCAAATTCTTGTGAACCAGAAGAAGCAAGAGGGTGCAGCAATTCAATACAATGAGGTACAAACAAATATTCAATTAACAAATACATATAAGGTTATTATTAAAAGCCCTGTTATTTTGGATCAAGTAAAAGAAAAGTTAGGTTTAAATATAACGACGCAAGAGCTAAATGGGAAAATTGAAGTTGCTAATGAGAAAGACTCACAAGTCGTATCAGTAACTGTGCAAGATAAAGACCCAAAACTAGCTCGCGATATTGCTAATACAACTGCAGAAGTATTTAAAGGTGAAGTTGCAAAAATTATGAGTGTGGATAACGTTACGATACTTTCTAGGGCTGAATTGTCAGAAGAATTATCACCAATTAAACCAAGCCCAATGTTAAATGTAGCAATTGCTTTCATTGTTGGTTTAATGGCTTCAGTTGGTCTTGCATTCTTACTAGAATACTTAGATAACACAGTGAAAAAAGAAGAAGATGTAGAAAATTTACTTGGATTACCGGTGTTAGGTATTGTAGCTCGTATGGATGAAGAAACAACAAGTGTGAAATCACATGCTCCATCATCAAGAAAAGTGAGGGGACAAACAATTGGCTCTTAATTTATTTAAAAAGAAAAAAAATCATCGCCAACGTCGTCAATTAATTGCTCATCAACAACCGAAATCACCAATTTCAGAACAGTATCGTAATATTCGAACAAATATCGAATTTGCAGCTGTTGATACGAATTTACATTCGTTAATGGTTACGTCTGCGAACCCAAGTGAAGGGAAAACGACAACGACAGCGAATATGGCAGTCGTGTTTGCCCAACAAGGAAAGAAAGTATTATTAATTGATGCAGATATGCGTAAACCAGCGATGCATCAAATGTTTCAAGTAGATAACATTTTTGGATTAACAAATGTGTTAACGCATAGTGAGCGTTTAGAAAAATGTGTACAAACAACATCAGTTGATAATTTACACTTTTTAGCTTGTGGTCCAATCCCGCCGAATCCAGCGGAATTGTTAGGCTCAAAATCAATGCAAGAACTTCTTGCGCAAGCATACAGTATGTACGATTTAGTCATTTTTGATTTACCGCCAATTTTAGCTGTTACAGATGCACAAATTATGGCAAATGTATGTGATGCTTCTATTCTTGTCGTTCGTAGTGAATCGACAGAAAAAGAATCAGCAGTAAAAGCAAAAGGTTTATTAGAATCGGCAAAAGGTAAATTGTTAGGCGTTGTTCTGAATGATCGTGAACGTGAACAGGGCTTATATTATTACTACGGTGCAAATTAATTGAAAGAGTGAGATATGGGAAGAACATATCTCCTTTTTTCCCTTGAATATGAGGGATATCTCATATTCAAGGGAAAAAAGATTTATATGAGAGAGGGAGGATGAAACAAATGATAGATTTACATTGTCACATTTTACCTGGTATCGATGACGGTGCACAGAAAGTAACAGATAGTTTAGTGATGGCACAAAAGGCAATAGAGGAAGGTATTCATACAATTGTCGCAACACCACACCATCAAAATGGAAAATATATAAATGAACGTACCTCAATTATTCATCAAGTAAAACAACTAAATGATGAATTGCAACAACATAATATTCCACTTACCATTTTACCGGGGCAAGAGGTCAGGTTATATGGTGATATATTAGAAGACTATGAAGCTGGTAAAATCGTTACTTTAAATGAAACAAACAAATACATATTCATTGAATTTCCATCTAATCATGTACCTCGTTATGCAGAACAACTATTTTATGAACTACGTGTAAAAGGAATGATCCCAATTATCGTTCATCCCGAACGTAATGCCGAGTTAATCGAGAGGCCAGATAAGTTATATAACCTTGTCAATAAAGGTGCATTAACACAAGTGACTGCAGGTAGTTTGCTAGGTAAGTTTGGAAAAAAAATCAAAAAGTTTTCACTACAACTTGTCGAGCATAATTTAACCCATATGATCGCATCAGATGCACATAACACAACGTCAAGAGGATTTCATCTAGCAGAAAGCTATGAACTAATAGAGAAAGAATTCGGCCCAAGTGTTATGAATGATTTAAGAGAGAATCCGTATTTAATAATTAGCGGAAAAGCAATTTATAAAGAAGATCCAGAACAAATTCGTCGTAAAAAGTTGTTTGGCATCTTTTAAATAAAGAACAGGTGATGTCTCCTAACCGTTATCAACGGAGGCACTCGGTCGTGCTGTGGGTAGAAATTTTTATTTCGAACCTACCTTAGACGCTTGTCGTCGGGAGTATGACGTGAGGATGGGTTGGATGCCCATAATTTATTTATAATAGAAACTCTACCTATGGAGTTATAAACATGACTCTATAGGTAGGGTTTTTGTTATTGCTACATATAAATAAAGGGATATGGAGGGCTATAATTGAAAAAAGTAAAAAAGGCAATTATTCCAGCTGCTGGTCTGGGAACGAGATTTTTACCAGCCACGAAAGCGATGCCGAAAGAAATGTTACCAATCGTCGACAAACCGACAATTCAATACATAGTAGAAGAAGCGATAGAATCAGGAATTGAAGATATTATTATTGTTACTGGAAAAGGAAAACGTGCGATTGAAGATCATTTTGATCATTCCTTTGAATTAGAACAAAATCTTTTAGAAAAAGGAAAGCATGAAATACTTGAAAAAGTACAAGCCTCCTCAAACATTAATATTCATTACATAAGACAAAAAGAACCAAAAGGTTTGGGGCACGCAGTATGGTGCGCTCGTAAATTTATTGGAAATGAGCCATTTGCGGTATTACTTGGTGATGATATTGTACAAGCAGAAACACCATGTTTACGTCAATTAATGGATCAATATGAAGAAACACAATCGTCAGTTATTGGTGTACAAACAGTTCCAGAAGGTGAAACACACCGTTACGGTATTATTGATCCCGTTGAACAAAATGACCGTCGTTATCAAGTGCGTCAATTTGTTGAAAAGCCAGCAGAAGGTACAGCACCATCAAATTTAGCAATTATGGGTCGTTACGTATTAACGCCAGAAATCTTTATGTTTCTTGAGAATCAACAGACAGGTACTGGTGGAGAAGTTCAGTTAACAGATGCTATACAACGGTTAAATGAAATTCAGCGTGTGTTTGCATATGACTTTGAGGGAACTCGTTACGATGTTGGGGAAAAGTTTGGGTTTATTAAGACAACGATTGAAATTGCACTTCAGAATGAAGATTTGAAAGATGAATTAATGAAGTATATGAGTGGGCTTGTAAAGAAAGAAAATGTACATGTATAGAAGTGAGGTGGGAGAGCATTGACCTTGGCAAAAGTATCGAGCGAAGATATGGAAAAGGAAAATAATATAGAGCTTAATTTGAAAAAAGTAAATGCATGTAAAGGATATTTATTAGCTAAGCGCTGTATTGATTTTATTGGAGCATTATGTGGACTAATTTTATTATCCCCTGTTTTTTTGATTGTGTCAGTATTAATTAAATATGAAGATTCGAAAGGACCTATATTTTTCAAACAAATTCGTATTGGAAAAAACGAAAAAGAATTCCATATGTATAAATTTCGCTCAATGGTAATAGACGCAGAAGAAAAATTAGAGGGCTTATTAAAACATAACGAAGTATCAGGTGCAATGTTTAAAATGAAAGAGGACCCTCGAGTTACAAAAATCGGGAAATTTATCCGTAAAACAAGTATTGATGAACTGCCACAGTTATTAAATGTATTAAAAGGTGAAATGAGTTTAGTTGGGCCACGTCCACCACTTCCGAGAGAAGTAAAGAAATATACAGCGTATGATAAGCAGCGTTTACTTGTTACCCCAGGATGTACGGGACTTTGGCAAGTAACGGAGAGAAATAGTGTTGGATTCAAAGAAATGGTCGAATTAGATTTAGAATATATAAATAAACGAAGCGTATTCTATGATTTAAAAATTATTTTTAAAACAATTCAAATTATGATTAAGTCGAATGGTGCATCTTAGTAGCTAATTTTTAGAAAAGAGGTTGAAAGAATGGATAAAAAGATTTGTGTAATGGGTCTAGGATATATTGGGCTACCAACTGCTAGTTTACTGGCAACTAAAGGATTTCAAGTACATGGTGTGGATGTAAATAAAAATGCCGTGGAAATGATTAATAGTGGTAAAGTACATATTTATGAACCAGACTTAGATATTTTAGTTAAAGCAGCGGTACAAAGTGGGAAATTAAGAGCTTCATTACAGCCCGAAGAAGCAGATATTTTCATTTTGGCAGTGCCAACGCCATTTAAAGATGGACATAAACCAGATCTAACATATGTAGAAGCCGCTGCAAAAACAATTGCTCATGTTATAAAAAATGGAGACATTATTATCCTTGAATCAACAAGTCCAATTGGTACAACTGAAAAAGTTGCAGAATGGATTTTAGAAGAACGTTCGGATTTAACAACTTCTGAAGAAATGCATAATGATAAAGGAAGAATCTATGTAGCTCATTGTCCAGAACGTGTATTGCCAGGGCATATTTTGAAAGAGCTAGTAGAAAATGATCGTATTATTGGTGGATTGGACAAAGAGTCTACAAAGCGTACGGTTGAATTTTATAAACAGTTTGTAAAGGGACAAATTTTGGATACAAATGCTAGAACAGCCGAAATGGCGAAATTAACTGAGAATTCATTCCGTGATGTAAATATCGCTTTTGCAAACGAACTATCTCTAATTTGCGATAAGCTAAATATTAACGTTTGGGAATTAATTCGTTTAGCAAATCGTCATCCGCGTGTGAATATTTTACAACCTGGTCCAGGGGTAGGAGGACATTGTATTGCTGTAGATCCTTGGTTTATTGTAGATGCTGCACCTGAAGAGGCAAAACTTATACATACTGCAAGAAATGTAAATGATTATAAACCAATGTATGTGGTTGAAAAAGTCAAAGAAAAAGCAGATCGATTCAAAAATCCAGTAATTGCTTGTTTAGGATTAGCGTTTAAAGCAAATATTGATGATCTACGTGAAAGCCCTGCCCTAGAAATTGTTAAACATTTAGCGGCATCTAATGTAGGAGAAGTTATTGCAGTAGAGCCACATGTAAATGAATTACCAGTCTCTCTTCAAGAAAAGAGAATTTCACTTCTTTCAATTGAAGAAGCTGTAGCTAAATCAGATATTATTTTAGTATTAGTTGATCACGAAGTTTTTAGTTCAATTGACTTTGATCAATTAAAAGAGAAAGTTGTTATTGATACAAAAGGATTTATTAAATAATTTATAAACTATTTTGGAGGGTAAGAATGTCAAGCTTCTTACAGAAGATACACAAGTTGAAGGGAAAACCAGTTCATATAATTGCTCGCAAGGTAGCTCGAAAATCATATGATGCAATATATTATAAGGGACGTAAAATAATTGTTTCGAAGAATTTAATTGATTTAGAGAAAGAAAATTTTAAAGACTTTCAACCATTATGTAACTTTTTATTTAAAACGAAAGAGAAATTAGATTATGTAAAAAAATTGAAAAAATTAGATGTGGAAGCAGATACTATTAGGGATGCAGATAAAATATGTAATCATATTTTTAATTTATTAGGTTCTGGAGATGTCCAATTAGGTGAAAAAATACCATGGAACAAGGATTTTAAAACAGGATTTGTTTGGGAAAATCAATTTTATAAAGATATAAAAATAGTTGATTTAAGTAATAATGCTGATGTGAAAATTCCGTGGGAACTATCTAGATTTCAATATATTCCTACCATAGGAAAGGCATACTGGATAACTAAAGATGAGAAATATGCAAGAGAATTTAAAGAACAACTATTAGATTGGATAGAGAAGAATCCTATTGAAATGTCTGTAAACTGGACATGTACGATGGATGTAGCAATACGGGCGGTAAATTGGATTATAGGTTATTATCTCTTTAAAGACTCTATAGAAATAAGCGAAGAGTTTTGGATGAAATTTCATAAAAATCTTTATCTCCATGGAAAGTTTATTTATAAAAATTTGGAGAATAAAGGTGATTATACTGGGAATCATTATTTGTCTAATATTATAGGATTAATTTGGATAGGCATATACTTTGGGGATTTTAAAGTTTCAGGTATATGGAATGAAAACAATCCTAAACGTTGGCTAGAGTATGGTTTTCTAGAGTTAGAGAAAGAAATGTATGTTCAAGTAAATGAAGATGGAACAAATTATGAAGCCTCCACATCTTATCATAGACTAGTCACAGAATTATTTTTAATGACGACTATTTTATGTACCAAAAATAATATTAATTTTTCTACCGGATATTTAAAACGCTTAGAAAAGATGTGTGAATTTATTATGCACCTTACACAACCTAATGGCAGAAGTCCGTTAATTGGTGATGCGGATGATGGAAGGTTAATTATTTTTTCTCAGTATGGCTCATGGATTAAAGATGATTTCAGACATTTATTAGCTATTAGTGGAGAATATTTTGATCGAGACGACTTTAGATACTATGGATTTCCTTATAAAGAGGAGGCCTTGTGGTTAACTGGGGGATGGAATAATAACGAAATCATGCCGATATTAGGATCTAAATCTTTTGAAAATGGAGGGTATTATATTCTTCGAAATGAAAGAGCATATTGCTGTATTCGTTGCGGGGAAAATTCCTTTAGAGGTGAAGGAGTACACAGTCATAACGATCAATTAAGTTTTACTCTAAATATAGATGGGGAAGATATTTTTATTGACCCAGGTGCTTTTATTTATACTGGGGATTATAAAATGCGTAACTTATTTAGAAGTACAGCTATGCATAATACATTGGAAATCCTTAATTATGAACAGAATGATTTTGACGTTAAAAATTTATTTTATATGAAAGAGCAAACATTTTCAGAGTGTATAGAAACTCATACTAATAAATTTGTCGGTCAACATCAAGGGTATCTAAAGAAGTGTGGTGTCATTCATAGAAGAAGCTTTTTATTAGAGAGAAATAATATGTATATTAAAGATGAATTACTTGGGAAGAGGAACCAGCTTTCTTATAAAATAAATTTAATATTGGATCCTGCATCCTCATTAAGATATACAGCAAATGAAATATGTATTAGTAAAAATAATCTCAATATAAATATTGATTTTAATGAGGATGTAACTATAAAAATAGAAGATATATATGTTTCCAGTAGCTATGGTATAAAGAGAAAAAGTAAAAAAATTATTGTGGAACACTGTAGAAATTTTTTAGAAACATCTATAACGTTTGTTAATTAAAAGGATGATCAGTTTGAAACGTATATTAAAAAAATTACCAAAAGAAGTACTTCAACCTATTAAGTATTTTCGAGATTTAATCCCTGATTATTATAGACATGGAAAAGTTTTTAGAAGTATTTATGAAGAGTTGGAAATTCGTGAAAAAATGAAAGAAGAAAAACAACAAGAGTACCAACTTAAACAATTACAAAAACTGCTAAAATATGCATATGAAAATGTTGAATATTATAAAAATGTATTTGATGAAAGAGGATTAAAACCAGAAGAAATTAAGACTCATCAAGATTTGAAAAAATTACCTTATTTAACAAAGGATATTATAAAGGAAAACTTTAATGATTTAATTTCTAAAAAAATTAGCCAAAAAGATCTTTTATATTTAACTACAGGAGGTTCCTCAGGAACACCATTAGGATTTTATGAAAATAAGCAGATTGCAGGTCCAAGAGAATGGGCATTTGTTACTCATCTATGGAAACGGGTGGGGTATGATGTGAAAAAAAGAAATCGTTTTGTGATATTAAGGGGCAATAGTGTGAAAGGGGATATTGCTGAATATGATGGTGGAAATCTTATCTTATCATCATATGATTTAACGGAAGAAAATATACACCGTTACATTGGATTAATAGAAAAGTTTAATCCTGATTTTATTCAGGCATATCCTTCTTCAATTGATATTTTATCGAAATTTTTGTTAGAAAAGGGTAAAAGAATAAAGGTAAATAATTTAAAAGCTATATTATGTTCTTCTGAGAAATTATATGATTTTCAGAGGACAAATATAGAAGCAGCTTTTAAAGTAAGGGTGTTTAGCTTCTATGGACATACAGAGCATTGTTGTATAGCCGGAGAATGTGAAAAAAGTGATTATTATCACATTCAAAGTGAATATGGTGTAGTCGAATTAATTAATGAACAAGGTAAATATGTTACGGAAGAAAATGAAAGAGGCGAAATTATAGCTACTAACTTAAATAACTATGTAATGCCTTTTATACGATATAAAACAGGGGATATTGCAATTAATACCAAGACTAATTGTAGTTGTGGGAGAAGCTATAAACTAATAAAGGGTCTTGAGGGAAGGGAACTGGAACAAATTATTACTTATAGCGGTGCGAAGGTATCTCTAACAGCCCTTATTTTTGCACAGCATTTTTATGCTTTTAGCAAGATAAGATCTATGCAATTGGAGCAATTTGAAGAAGGAAAAGTTATCGTGAAGATAGTGGAGCAGCAAAGATTAAATGAAGAGGATAAGTCAGAAATAATAAATAAAATGCGTAAAGCAACCAGTGACACATTGGATGTGGAGATAGAGATTACTGATGATATTGAAAGAACTAAAAGAGGTAAGCATAAGTTTCTGATACAGCATCTTGATTTACAAAAATAGAATTTAAAAAATCATGTAGATTTAAGGATGAAAGTGTAGTAGAGAGAGGGAGTATACTTGAAAAAAATTAATATTATAGGTCCATATCCTCCACCTATGGGGGGTATTTCTGTTCATATTAAAAGAATGAAAGCATATTTGGAAAGTAAGGATATACAGTGTGTCGTTTATGATGAATTCAAACAAGAAGATTTAAATAGGAACATATATGCTATCAAGAAATATAAAATGTTCCTTTTTAAAATTCCCTTTCTAAAAGGAAATATTATTCACTTTCACTCTTTGGATAAACGTTTAAGGATGTTATTAGGTTTATATAAGATTTTAGGTAAAAATATTATTCTTACTGTACATGGTCAAAGTCTAGTTGATCAAATTAATAGCTCTGGAACTATAGTGAGGTATTTATTAATTAATAGCTTAAAAAAAATTGATAAGATAATATGTGTAAACGAAATAAATACAAAAGAATTAATTGGTTTAGGATTTAATAAAGAAAAAATAATTACTCTTTCTGCTTATATCAATCCTATAGAATCAAAAGAGGACTATGAGAAAATACCATCAAATATTCAGGAGTTTATTGAAAGTAAAGACTTTATAATTTGTGCTAATGGATGCGTTAGATTTTATAATGGACAAGATTTATATGGTATTGATTTATTGATAGATTTGGTTAAAGAGCTAACTTTAAATGGAAGGCATGTTAAATTACTATTTGCTGTGCTGGATGTCCAAGGCCAAAATGACGATGAGAAAAATTATTATGAAAAATTGAAGAGAAGAATTAACGAGTATGGTCTAGATAATCAAATTCTGTTATTTGAAGTGAAAGATACAGAGTTTTATCCGATAGTTAAAAGGAGTAAGCTGTTTATAAGGCCTACCAATGTGGATGGATTTGGGGTTTCTATTGCGGAAGCAATATATTACGGAATTCCTGCAATTGCAAGTAATGTTTGCAAGAGACCAGATGGAACAATAATTTTTAAATCAAGAGACCATCAAGATTTATATAAAACGGTAAGCGAAGTTATGGAGAATTATGAGAGATATAGAAAAAGTGTTGAAAATATAAGTGTGGATGATAATGGTGAGAATTTATTAAGAATATATAAGCAAATAAATATAACTTAATATATAAAGTGCATGTTCCAAAAATCAAAATAAATGTGTTTTTTCTAGTCTAAGAATTCTAATGATAAGTTATGTCACCTTCTTTAAGTGTTGGTTTGTTTGCCATCAAGCTTTTAAAAGAAGTTTTTTTGATTGTATGGTTGTTTTTAATCATATCTAAATTTGAAATCGGATTATGTTCTTGTATGGGATTTGTATAAAGGAACCAATAAATATGATGCGCGTGGAGGTTTAAATGTATCAGATCTATGTTTGTAATACGCTAGAAGCTATACGTAGTAAAAAAAATGAGTGGACTAAATTTGAAAATGAAGCAAAGCATAGAAATATAACGTCTTCTTTTGTTTGGATTGAAAATTTTATCGATGTTTTTTACAAGAGAGAGGATAATCAATTTGGTTATGATAAGAAAGTAATGGTTATTTTCTTATATAAAAATTCAAAATTAGTAGCAATAGCACCATTTATGAAAGTAACACGTAAAAAGTATGGTGTTAAATTAAGTTTGATAGAATTTATAGGACAACAGTGGGCTGGAACTTTTATTGATATTATAGGTAGCGATATAAAAGAACAAGATTTAGAGCAAATTTTTAATTATTTATATGAAAATGAAAAATTTGATTTGCTACAATTGAGCTATATACCACAATCTACAAAGAATTTTAATTTAAATAGTGAGAATATATCTGTTCTATCAGGTTGCCCGTATTTATCTATTAATAAATATGATAATTTTGAAGAATATCGGGATAAAGTTTATTCGAAGAAATTAAAGCAAAATATTAGAACAGCTTTCAATAAGATGGGCAAGCAGCAGTTAGAGTATAATTCTATTATAAAAGAGCTAAGTGAGGATGATTTTAATGATATTATTAGAATCTCAAAGACAAAGTTAGAAGATGAAAAGGGCTGTATTTATCTGGATAAGGATAAACGAGATTTTGTAAAAACTATTAGTAACTGTCTGAATAGCGAAGTTGTATTTTGTAGTATAGATGAGAAAAATGTAGCTTATAGATTAAACTTTTTCTTTAATAATATAAAATTCTGCTTTGACGCATCTTATGATCGAGAATTTAGAGGATTAGAATTGGGTACTATTTCAGTAGAACAAAGTATTAGAGACAGTTTTAATAAAGGAATTAAATTACATTCTGAAGGTACTGGTACTGATTTTTATAAGTTGAAATTTATGAAAGATATTGAGGAAATATATACTTATACAAAAAAAGGAAATACGTTATTTAGTTTTATTTATTATAAAAGACATTTAATAAGACAAAAAAAGTAAAATGAATTAAATATGGTATACGAAGTATGAAAGAACCCTAATAAGGAAAAGAGTGAAAGTAATAGGTGATGGAATTATTTAGTAAGCTCAAAAATAAGGGTGTACGAGGTACATTTAGAAGCATAAGAGAAAAAATTCTTACCATCTCTCATGGTTATCAATTAGATTTAACCAAGTATAATTCTACTAGTGGTAAGGGAGTTTATCCATATCGACTATTGCGTATGAATATAGCACATCTTACTAGTGTCAAAAATCTATATAGCGATGAATTAAGTGATAATAAATATAAAATTTTGGAAGAACGCATTCTCCATAGTCAGGTACATTTACCGTATGTTGTGGAAGATGAAGAGGGAAATATATGTGGTTATTTTCATATTGCCCATGGTGAAACAAGAGATGGAACTATAAATAGTAATATTAAAGTTAATGAAGGCTCAATTTATTTATTTGATGACTATACTTTTATCGACAAACGAGGTAAGGGAGTTCATAAATTTTCAGTCTTATCTCGGTTAGAGTTGGCAAAGGAACTAAAGTGTTCAGTTGCTATAGTAAATATATTAAGTAATAACATGTACTCGAAGCGGACGTATATATCAATAGGATTTAATAAATGTATTTCTTACTATTATATCCATTTTTCTAAGTTTAGAAAAACTATTTCGAAAAATTCACATGTAGCTAACGTATAGATAATTCGGCATTGTAATTTTAATAGGTTGAACAATTAAAAAATATATTTTAAAAAATTAAATAATAAGGACTCGATTTAATCAGGCAATAAATATGAATGGTTTTTTATAATTAAACAGATAACTGGGGATTAGTGAATAAATATGAATATGGACAATAAAAAGGTAGCATCCAATGGATTAATCTATGTAGTTTTTGCAATTTTAACCCAAGTAATAAATATGCTACTTATTCCTTTATATACAAAAAACTTAGCCCAAGTAGAATATGGGAAATATGAATTGTTAAATACAATCCAACAACTATTGTCATTAGCAATTACACTTGAAGTATACTCTGGGATGAAAAGATTTTTTAATGATGTTAAAAATAAGTATCACTTAAAAAATACGGCTTTAAATTTTTCGCTTCTATGGGGAGGCATTTTTTTTATAATTGTATACTTTGTAAGCCCATTTGTTTCAAAATACGTCTTTAATGGGGACCCGCAGATAGCTTTATATCTAAGGATGATGGTGATTAGTTCCATCTTAACATGTTTAATTTCTATATACTCTAGTTTTTATGCAATGGAATTCAAAGCTTTTAAATCAGCAATTATACAGTTAGTTATTCTAGTATTAACCTTATTATTTGCTTCTTATTTTGTTGGAATAATAAGAGAAGGGATTCTTGGTATATTAAAAGCTGTTTTACTTTCAAATTTAATAGTGTTTATTGCTTTGTTTATTTTAAATTTAAAACAATACAGGCCTAAAATCCAGAAGCATTATTTGAAAAAAATGCTTCATTATGGAGGAGGGATGCTACTCGGACAAGTATCAGCATGGATATTAAATTTAGTTGACCGTTTTTTTATAAAAGGTATGGTTGGCTATTCAGCAGTGGCAATGTATTCAATAGCTTATAAAATAGGAATGTTAATAAATCCTGTTTTTATTACGCCATTTGCACAAATTTTTACATCTTTTAAGTTCAAAGTTTATAAGGAAACTAACGGTAAAGAAAAAATACAAAAAATGTTTCATTGGTATAATATTATAGGGTGTTTTTGTATCTTTGGATTAGCCATTTTCGGTAAGATAGCTATAAGTATTTTAGCTACTGATGAATATCTAAGTGCCTATAAGATTATCCCACTAATCACGATTTCATATTTTGTGTGGGGAGTGGGGCAGTTTTATTCTTTAGGGTTACATATTGCTAATAAAATGCTATTAAATTCAGTTATCGTTGTAATTACCGCCATTATAAATATAGTATTAAATATTTTGCTCGTCCCTAAATTAGGTATTAATGGTGCTGCACTTGCAACAATTATTGCCTATTTAATAGCAAACATTCTTTATTATTATTTTAGTGAAAAATATTATAGTTTAGGTCTAGGGCTATGGTACCCATATAAATATTTTATTATATTTCTTTTGCTATATGGAGTTTATATAACTTTAATATCTCCTATAGGAAATTTATATGCCGAATTTTGTTTAGACATACTATTATGTTTAGTATATGTAGTGTTATTAATTTTATTTAGATTCATTACTGTAAAAGAAATAAAAAGATTATTTGACTCAATTGCCAATAGAAGGAAAAAGTGAGTTCACTAAAAAATATCCATAACTAAAATTCTAGAATTAAATGTATGTAAATGTAGGCATTAAAAAATGGTACTAACAAGTATTGCGGTTTTGGGAGTAGAATCAAACCTTTATTGAGGAGAAAATGTTATGAATATCAGTATATGTAAGTGGTTTAATGATGCAGATTCCCCAGTTTTATTTATGATAGATGATCTAGCAAATGTATGGGTAGATACTACTAATAATGGAAAACTGGAATTAGGGGAAGATTGGGGTTATTGGAAGAATGAAGATAATTCTTCTTTTCGATTTTTAAATGAAGACATACTCTCTTTTTTTCCAAACGTGAAGGTTACCTTCTTTGTTCCTGTGGGTATTAGAGTAGGAATGATTGAAAACCCTAAAATACCCTCTGTTTCAAATTTTATAAATTGCGATGAAGAGACTAAAAAATTTTTTAGAGAAATTCATCAAAATCCTAAGTTTGAGCTTACATATCATGGGACGACCCATGGTAAAGTGGGAATAACCAATAATGACTTTAAACAAGAATGGGAATTATTTGAAAGTGTGGAAGAAGCAGTTGCAACAATTGAATATGGTAACGAGATTTTTAAGGATACCACAGGAGAGTATGCTAAGGGTGGGAAGTATTGTGGATATGCAAGTAATCAATATTCAGATGACAGTATAGACAAAGCAGGTTTTTCTTGGTGGTGCAGGTTTTGGAACAAGGGGCTTGAGGAAGAATCAAACTGTGCCATAGGTGGGAAAGACTTTAATCCGTTAACAAATTATGATATTAAATACTTTGGGAAAAATAAAGTAGTAGACATTCCTTCGACTGTAAATGGGGCATTAATGAATGATTTGTTAAAGAAAGAGATTGAATCGTTTAAAGATCTAATAAAAAAAGCTCTTAAAGGAAGTCTAATAAAAAAAAGAATGAAAACAGTAGATTACTTATTAGAAAATAAATTGGTAATCAGTATTCAAGAACATATGGCCCCCTCTCGAGATGACGGTAGAAGACAAGCGCCAAATATCATTGATGATAAATATAGCCTGTTGCATCTGTTTAATTATTTGAAAACCAAGAATGTATGGTATTGTACGGGTAGTGAATTGGCTGATTATGTTTACCTTCGAGATCATATAGAGATTCAAGTAAATGAGAAAAAGAATAGCTTTATTATAAATTGCCCCTTTAAAAGAGATCTTAAAATGAATAATTTAACATTAAGAATAAATAGTATTAACTTGGAAGCTATATTATTGCCTAATGGCGAAAAAATTGAAGTTAGAAATAATAAAGTGAATATCCCTATTATTCAGGGGGAATATAGTTTATCTTTTTCAACTAAAAGAATTGGTGATTATTAAAATGAGTAAAATTTTATTTATTATGTTTGTGTTTTTAGTCTATATATTCATGTTGTTTATGTTTAAAAATAGAGTTTCAAATAGAATTGGAATTGTGTTGATATTAATAACCATTTCTGTGAATTTAGATTATAAATTTTTTATCAATAGCATAGAATATGTATATATACATTTATTTTCTAGTATTATGTTAATGATAGTATTAGCACTAATTGGTTACTCCATGTTACTAAGAACCAAAAGAGTTTATTTACCAAGAGCTAATAATAGAAATAGAAGCTACTTCTATACAATGGGGTTTGTGTATACATTCATTATTGCGTTAATAATTCTACAATATAATACTTTAGAAATATATGATATAGACTTATTTGTACATCATTTGCTGATTTTTTTAACAACTCTATTTTTACTTGTATGGTTTTACTTAACTTCTAAAAATAGTAATAACAAGCAAGGCAATGAAATTATTTTCAAATCAATATTAGTATTTTCGATTGTGAATTCATTGCTTTCAATAATGCAATATATATTTAATAAGAGCTTTTTACTTTCTAATCCAAATGCAAGTATAGATTACACGGAAGGTGTAAAAGTTGTTAAAAGGGTATGGGGAGTTGTTGGTGCAAGTAATGGTGCTGGTAATTTAGGTACAATTCTATTTGCGGTACTATTATACTATCTTTATAAGAATAGAAATTTAATTACCTTAACGGCTTTTATATTAAATTGTATTTTTATATTGTTAACCTTGACGAGAATTGCGTATTTAGCTGTTGGTGTAGAGTTTTTAATATTTATCTTTTTCACATATTTTAAGGATTTAAATTATAAAAAAATATTTACTAGGATTATGCTTATAATTTTATGTATGATTTTCTTCTGTATATTTATATATATATTATACGATAGCGTATATGAAATATTAATATTAGATAGGGGAGCGACGCAATCAAACAGATTTGTTCAATTTGATAAGTCTATAGAAATTGCTATGGCTCATCTTTCTTTAGGTGTTGGTGCAGGACAGTATATTTATAATGCGTATATGTATTATGGTTTTCAAGATATAGTTGTACATTCACAATTTCTAAATGTTCTTGTAGAGCAAGGAATATTTAGCCTTATTGCATATTTATTTGTCTATATTTATATGTTTATAATTCTTATTAAAAAATTTAAAGAGGATATTTGGTTTCCTATAATTTTATTTACAGGGAATTTTATTACTTCAAATTTTAACCCTAACCAATATTATAATGTGTGTATTTTTATATTTATGTTCCTTACATTTGGTTTGATTTTTTATGAAAATAACTTTAATAGTAAAAAGAAAGTAGGTATATAAATGTTAAATGATATAAAAGGAGTTATGATACAATGAAAATTTTATTTATTGCGACGCAACTCCCTCCTTTTATTGGTTCAGGGAATGTACGGGCATTAAATTATATAAACTATTTAAGCCGTTTAGGAAATGAAATAGATGTGATTGCTGTAGATTATCCAAAAGATTCTATTGCCTATGATGAAAATTTAGAAGGGGCATTTGACGAGGAGGTACGTGTTCATCGAGTAAATCCTGGCTTACTTTATAACGTTTCTTATACAAAGAAACCAATCCACAATTTTGGAAGCTCTATCAATGGTAAAAAGACTTCTAGTTTAAAAAAGAAAATTGCTGGTTTTGTAAAAAGAAATATTCTAATTCCAGATCCTTTTTTACAATGGATTAATCCAGCTTATAGAAAAGCATTAGAGTTGCTAGAAGAAAGAGAATATGATTGTATATTTTCTATGCATGAAACACCTTCTAGTCATGTTGTTGCATATAAACTAAAAAAGGCTTATCCCCATTTGCCATGGGTGGGTTATTGGAGTGACCCTTGGAATGGAGATAGCCTAAGAAAAGAAAGGTCTAGCTTTAAAACGTTTATAGAGGAAAAGATTGAGAGGAGTATTATTGGAAAAGTGGATAAATTACTTTTCACTACTAATAGTACAAAAGAGATGTATATTAGTAAGTATAATTTAAAGCCGGAGATTACCGATATTGTATACCGTGGTTATGATGAAAACTTATATCGCAATATAGAGGAAAAAGAAGAAAAGCCGATAGAATTGCAAGAGCAAAAGATTAATATTGTTCATACCGGTACTATATATAAATCATTACGTGATATTACTCCATTGTGTGATGCATTAGATAAATTGAAAATTGAAAACAAGAGTTTGTTTGATAAATTACACTTTATTTTTATTGGTCAATTTGACAAGCAACAAGACGAGTTGAAATTAAAAGAATTTGAAAATGTAACAATAAAACCATTAATTCCTTATAAGGAAGCGTTAAAGTATGTAGTATATGCTGATGTGTTGTTATTATATGGAAATAAAAATAGTACTCAAGTTCCTGGTAAAGTATATGAATATCTAGGAAGTAAAGCCCCTATCTGGACAATACTAGGGGATGAAAGTGATGAATTAAGTCATCTTGTAAACCAAGTTGATAAAGGGCCTACAGTTTTGAACAAAGAAGATAGTATTTTGAACGCAATTAAATCTCTATATGCTACTTCAGTAGGAGAAGTTTCAAATGAGGCTTGGAATAGACCGGCAGTGGATTATAAATGGATTAATGTTGGTAAAGATTTAGGAGAGAAGCTATCTATTAAAAGATAGTTATAGACAACATGTTTTATGTTGTTGAAGGTATTTTTGAAATAGAGGTGGGATTAAAATGAGGATTCTGCATATCTCATTAGGTTTACCCCCATTTCGTACAGGTGGGTTAACAAAATATTCGGTAGACTTAATGCTTGAACAATTAATCGAGCATGATGTATTTCTTCTATATCCTGGAAAGTTTACGACTTCAAGCAAACTAGCTATTAAAAAGAATAAATCATATAGAAACATAGGGGTTTACGAGATTGTAAACCCCTTACCTATTTCCCTGTTAAATGGTATTAATCAACCACAACTATTTATGAAAAAAGTGGAGAAGAAAATTTATGAAGGGTATTTAAAGAAAATAAGTCCAGATGTAATTCACGTGCATACTTTGATGGGAATACATAAAGAGTTTTTTGAAGTAGCAAAGGATCTATCTATAAAGCTAGTATTCACTACACATGATTATTTTGGTCTTTGTCCCAAGGTTAATCTCATGGATGCGGAAGGAAATATTTGCGAAGATTTCAATTCTGGTCGTAATTGTCTATCGTGTAATACTAATGCTCTTAGTTCTCCGATGATTTATGTTATGCAATCATATCCATATAGATATTTAAAGGATAGTATTATTGTGAAATCACTAAGGGAATTTAAAAAAAAGCAAGTTAAAAAGAGTGTAGAAGTACCTAGTATACCGGAAAAGGTAACAAAATTAGATGATAATCTAGCTATTCAATATGTAGAGTTACGCAAGTATTATTTAGAAGTGTTTAAATTAATAAACTATTTCCATTTTAATAGTTCTGTTGCAAAAGAACAGTTTGAAAGTTTTCTAGACTTAAAAGGAAAAGTCATTTCCATTAGTCATAGCAATATTTATGATCACCGTAGAGAGCGTTTTTCTAGAAAGAAAAACAGCTCGATTTTAAGATTGGGATATTTGGGTCCAATAGATGTGTATAAAGGCTTTTATGCTTTAAAGGATACGTTGGATTCCTTAAAAGGGAATGGATATAAAAATTGGCACTTAGATGTATATGGTGATTTTATAAATAATCCAGAAACCTATAGTCCAGAGCATTATACTTTTCATGGTCGATATGAATATAGTCAGTTGAAGGAAATGTTTGATCAAATTGATTTATTAATTATTCCAAGCGTTTGGAAAGAAACATTTGGATTTATTGGCCTAGAGGCTCAATCTTATGGTGTTCCTATCATACTTTCTGAACACGTCGGATTTAAGGACTTAATAGAAGATGGAGAAACTGGATTTATTTATAAGGCGGATGGAAATGACTTTGCAAATAAATTGTCTTTAATATTGGACAATCCTTCGGTATTAGAGAAGATAAATGAAAATATATCAAAAGTGAAATTCCCTTACATTATGAAACAACATACTAATGAAATAATAAACCTATATCACGAGGTAAGAGCAGGAGTAGAAGAATAAATGAAACATGTATTTATCATCGGATCTAAAGGAATTCCCGCAAAATATGGTGGATTCGAAACATTTGTAGAATACTTAACAGCTCGAAAGCAAAGCGAAGATATTCAGTATCACGTATCTTGCCTAGCTAATAATAATGATGAGTTCAAGCATAATAGTGCAAGATGCTTTAATGTAAAAACACCTGAAATCGGTAGTGCTAAAGCAGTAGCATACGATATTTTAAGTTTAAAAGAGTGCATTCGTTATATTAAAAGAAATAACCTTACAAATTGTATTGTTTACGTGCTTGCTTGTCGTATTGGCCCGTTCTTTTCTTTCTATAAAAATAAATTAGAAAAAATGGGCGTAAAGGTTTTTGTAAATCCAGATGGGCATGAGTGGAAAAGAAGTAAATGGAGTCCTGCTATCAGAACATATTGGAAAATATCTGAGAAATTAATGGTTAAACATGCAGATGTATTAGTATGTGATTCTAAAGGAATTGAGTCATATATTAAAACAGATTATAAACAATTTAGCCCTAAGACGACATTCATTGCTTATGGTGCTGATGTCACATCATCATCTTTGAAAGACGATGATGTAAAATTAAATGAATGGTATAAGAAACATGATATAAGTGCTAATGAATATTACTTAGTAGTCGGTCGTTTTGTTCCAGAGAACAACTATGAATTAATGGTTCGCGAATTTATGAAATCAGATTCTAAGAAAGACTTTGTTATTATCTCTAACGTTGAACAAAATCAATTTTATCAAGATTTATTGGCAACGACGAATTTTGATAAAGATCCTCGTGTTAAGTTTGTTGGAACTGTATATGATCAAGAATTATTGAAGAAAGTTCGTGAGAATGCATTTGCATATTTCCATGGACATGAAGTAGGTGGAACGAATCCATCATTATTAGAGGCACTGGCTTCTACAAAATTAAATATGCTTTTAGATGTAGTGTTTAATAAAGAGGTTGGGGAAGAAGGAGCTGTTTATTTCACTAAAGAAAGTGGCTCTTTAACTAACTTAATTCATGAAGTTGAGCAATATTCGCAAGAGCAGATTAGTGAGATGAGTGGTAAGGCGAAAGATAGAATTATCCATGAATACTCATGGGAGAAAATCGTAAATGATTATGAATCTTTATTTTTAAAGTCATAACAGAAATTAGAAGGGGATGAATCTGAACAGGTTTGTTCCCTATTTCTATGATATAAAAGGGAGTGCGAGTAATTTATGAAAGGTATTATTCTAGCTGGAGGCAGTGGAACGCGATTATATCCACTGACACAAGCGGTATCAAAGCAATTGTTACCTGTATATGATAAGCCAATGATTTATTATCCATTATCGGTATTAATGCTTGCTGGTATTCGAGAAATTTTAATTATATCTACACCACAGGATACACCCCGTTTTAAGGAGTTGCTGGGAGATGGTTCACAGTTTGGAATAAAGCTTGAATATGCTGTGCAGCCTTCACCAGATGGATTAGCTCAGGCATTTATTATTGGAGAAGAGTTTATTGGCGATGACTCTGTAGCTCTTGTTCTTGGTGATAATTTATTCTATGGACATGGTTTAACAAAATTATTACAAAACGCTGTAGAACGTCAAAAAGGGGCAACTGTTTTTGGGTATTATGTAAATGATCCAGAACGTTTTGGGGTAGTGGAATTTGATGAAGATGGAAAGGCTATTTCTATTGAAGAGAAACCTCAAGAGCCAAAATCGCAGTATGCTGTAACAGGTTTATATTTCTATGACAATCGGGTAGTGGAAATTGCAAAAAATATCAAGCCGTCACCTCGTGGTGAATTAGAAATTACTGATATAAATAAAGTGTATTTACAATTAAAAGAATTGCACGTTGAAATTCTTGGACGTGGTTTTTCTTGGTTAGACTCTGGTACGCACGAGTCATTATTAGAAGCATCTCAATTTATTGAAACAATTGAAAAACGTCAAAGTTTAAAGGTAGCTTGTTTAGAGGAGATAGCATTTAGAAAAGGATATATTACCCGTGAGCAACTACTTAAATTAGCAGAGCCAATGAAGAAAAATCAATATGGCCAATATTTAATTCGATTAGCAGAACAAAGTAAACAAAAACAACCAATTTATCAATAAAGGAGTACGGATAATGAAGATTATTGAAACTAAAATCAAAGATGTAGTTATTTTAGAACCTAAAGTATTTGGCGATCATCGCGGTTATTTTATGGAAAGTTATAATAAAGAGGTTTTTGATAAGCTGGGTCTAGATTACGAATTTATTCAGGATAACCAATCTTTATCTGTACCAGCTGGAACATTAAGAGGATTACATTTTCAATTAAACCCTAAAGCACAGACAAAGATAGTACGTTGTATTACAGGTGCTATTTATGATGTAGCTGTTGATATTCGTAAAGGATCGTCTACATATGGTCAGTGGGTGGGTGTTATTTTAAGTGAACATAATAAACGTCAATTAGTTGTGCCGAAAGGGTTTGCACACGGATTTTGTACATTAGTGCCGAATTCGACAGTGGCGTATAAAGTAGATGAATGCTATTCTCCTGATCATGATGCGGGCATTCTATGGAATGATCCAGCATTAGGAATCGATTGGCCGGTAAGTGAACCGATTCTTTCAGAAAAAGATACTAAACATCCACTATTAGAAGAAGCAAATATCAATTTTGTGTATGAGAAATAAGGAGGAATAACATGAAAGTATTAGTAACAGGTGGCGCAGGATTTATTGGAAGTAACTTTGTTCGATATATGGTGAAGAAGTACCCTGAATATAATATTGTAAACTTAGATGCATTAACATATGCAGGTAACTTAGAAAATCTAAAAGATATTGAAGTATTATCTAATTATAAATTTGTCAAAGGTGATATAGCAGATCGTCAATTTATTAATCAATTATTTAAAGAAGAAAATTTTGATTATGTATTAAATTTTGCAGCAGAATCGCATGTTGATAGAAGTATTACAAATCCTGATATCTTTATTCAAACGAATATTCAAGGTACACAAGTATTATTAGATGCTGCAAAAAATGCAGAAGTAAAAAAATACTTACAAGTTTCTACGGATGAGGTATATGGAACTTTAGGGGAAACAGGTTATTTTACGGAAGAAACACCATTGGCATCAAATAGTCCATATAGTTCAAGTAAGGCTGGTGCTGACCTATTAGTTCGTGCTTATCATGAAACGTTTGGATTGCCTGTAAATATTACGCGTTGTTCAAATAATTATGGACCGTTCCACTTCCCGGAGAAGTTAATTCCTCTAATGATAATTAATGCATTGAACGATAAGCAATTGCCTGTATATGGAGATGGTTTAAATGTACGTGATTGGTTACATGTGGAAGACCATTGTCAGGCAATTGATTTAGTACTTCATAAAGGTGAAAATGGCGAAGTGTACAATGTGGGTGGAAACAATGAACGTACAAATATTGAAATTGTAAAAACAATCTTAAAAGCATTGAATAAATCAGAGTCTCTAATTAAGTATGTTACAGATCGTCCAGGTCATGATCGACGCTATGCAATTGATGCTACAAAACTTCGTGAAGAGTTAGGTTGGTCGCCGAAGTATAACTTTGATACAGGTATTGAACAAACTATTAAATGGTATTTAGAAAATCAAGATTGGTGGAAAAATATTATTTCTGGAGAATACCAAGAATACTTCAAGAATCAATATGCCAATAGATTAGAGGTATAAAACATGAAAGTATTAGTAACAGGGGCCAAAGGTCAGTTAGGACAAGATGTATTATGTTTACTAGAAAATCAACCATGGGAAGTTTTTGGATTTGGTAGAGAAGAGCTAGATATTACAAATGAAGAAAAAGTACGTGAAAAAGTACTATCTATAAAACCGGATATTATTATTCATACAGCAGCATATACACAAGTGGATCAAGCTGAGAGTGATGAAGAAATTGCTTTTAAGGTTAATGCTGAAGGAACAAAATATTTAGCACAAGCAGCTGAAGCGGTGGGAGCAAAGTTTTGTTATGTAAGTACTGATTACGTTTTTGATGGTACGAAAAATGAACCATATAAAGTGGATGATCAAACCAATCCTCAGACTGTATATGGTAGATCAAAATTAGTTGGGGAACAGTATACACAAAAGTATTGCTCAAAAAGTTATATTGTTAGAACCTCGTGGGTATTTGGTTTATACGGTAATAATTTTGTGAAGACGATGTTGCGTTTAGCAAAAGAGAAGAAAGAATTAGGAGTTGTTCATGATCAAGTCGGTTCACCAACTTATACAACTGATTTAGCGAGTTTTATTATTAATCTTGTACAATCTGATAAGTATGGGATATATCATGGTTCTAACTCAGGAGTTTGCTCATGGTATGAGTTTGCGAAAGAGGTATTCAAGCAATCTAATATTGAAATAGTAGTTAATCCGCTAACAACAGAAGATTTTCCAAGGCCTGCTGCACGCCCTAAATATTCGGTGCTAAATAACGGGATGGTTGAGGAAACTGGATTTGAATCGTTCCAAGATTGGAAAGAAGCATTAAAAGATTTTCTCAAAAAGTTGTAAGGTAGTGAAAGGATTAGTGGTTTACAAATGATTTGTAAATCTGTATAGTTTTATGAGGAATAATAGTTATTAAATATAAGATTTCCGAATTTGTTACCCGAAAGAAGGAAAAACGATGAAGAAAAAGATTCTATTCTGGATTCTAGGTATCATTGGCGTTCTTGTTATTGCTGGTGGTGTATATGCATATACTGTATATTCTAATGTGTCTAATGCGTTAAATACAGTGCATAAGCCTTTGGATCGTGATAAGTCCGATAAGCGAGATAAGAAAGTAGAGATTGCAGATAATAAACCTATATCTATTTTATTAATGGGTGTAGACCAAGAAGATAATGGAACAGGTAGATCAGATTCACTTATGTTATTTACTTTAAATCCAAAAACAAAATCTATGAAAATTACAAGTATTCCACGTGATTCTTATACAGAAATTGTTGGTAAAGGTAAAAAAGATAAAATCAACCACGCTTATGCTTTCGGTGGCATTGATATGTCTGTAAAAACAGTAGAGAATTTTCTTAATGTACCAGTTGATCATTACATCGAAGTAAACATGGCTGGGTTCAAAGATATTGTAGATGCTGTTGGCGGTGTTGATGTTAATAACGATTTGGAGTTTACATCGAGGGATCAACATTTTGCTAAAGGTAATATCCATTTAAACGGTGAAACTGCATTAAAGTATACTCGCATGCGTTATGAAGATCCACGCGGTGACTTTGGCCGTCAAATGCGCCAACGTCAAGTTATCCAAGCGGTAATTAAAAAAGGTGCAAGTGTATCTTCTTTAGCAAGTTATGGTGATGTATTAAAAGCAATTGAGAAAAATGTTAAAACAAGTTTAACGCAAGATCAAATGTTTGATATTCAAAAGAACTATAAAGATTGCATGGAGAATAGTGAAGAAATCCAAATTCCAGGTGACGGCCACAAAGCTGCTGATGGTATTTGGTACTACTACGTTCCAGATGCAGCGAAACAAGATATTACGAATAAGTTAAGAGCGCATCTTGAAGTGACTAAGTAATATGTAATAACCCAACTCCTTTGGTAGGAGTTGGGTTTATTTTTGCATGGATTTATATTAATATTATATATTGTGAGATTAATAGATGAGGTGAATCGATGAATAAGAAAGCAGTACTTGTCCTAGTTATTTTTGTATTGTTTGTCGCTTCGGTTGTGAGCGGTAAATTGTACTGGAATAAGAAGATTGCGAATGCGACGGGACAGACGAGTGAAGTAACGAAAACGAAGTCTGAAGTGAAAGATAGCGGAGCGAAGAAAACAGAGAAAAAACAAGATGCGAAGTCATCTTTTAATGAAGCATATGCGAAGAATTTACCAGATGAAGTGAAAGAGAAGTTAAAGAAAGCTGCTGAGGATAAAAAGGCAGTAAACCTTGTGATTGTTGGTGATGAAGCTTCTTCATCTGAAAAAGATGCTTGGGCAGCTAAGTTAATGGGTAATTTAGAAACGGCTTACGGTAAAGGTTTATGGAATGTGACAGTAAAAGAATATAAGGGTGAAAGCACAGACGAATTAATCGCAAATAAGCGTGATAAAGAGATTGCGAAAGAAAATCCAGATGTGATTTTATTCGAGCCACCGTTTATTACTGACAATGGTAAAACTGGTAATGGAAACTCTGTTGCGAGTACACAGAAATTTGTACAAGCACTTTCTACTAGTGCAAAGGGTGCTACGATTATGATTCAACCACCAAACCCAGTGTATGGTGCGAAGAATTATCCGAAGGCAATTGAGGCATTAAAGCAACTTGCGACACAAAATGGTTATACATATGTAGATCATTGGGGAGCATGGCCTGATGCATCAACGAAGGCTATCCTGCCATATTTAACAGAAGAGTTTGGCTTCCCAAGTGCTAAAGGACATGAGGTTTGGGCACAATATGTAACGGATTATTTCGTTGCTAAGTAATAAAGGTACACAAAAGGTATACGAGCAATCGTATACCTTTTATAATAAGTAAGTGAATAAGAAATCCTAATATATGTAGGAGGAAGACAATGAACTCAATTCTAATCTGCGGCGGAGCTGGTTATATCGGTTCTCACGCTGTGAAAAAATTAGTAGACGAAGGTTTATCTGTAGTAGTAGTAGATAACTTACAAACGGGTCATGAAGATGCAATTACGGAAGGTGCGAAGTTTTATAATGGAGACCTTCGTGATAAAGCATTTTTAAGAGATGTTTTTACACAAGAAAATATTGAGGCAGTTATGCATTTCGCAGCTGATTCTTTAGTTGGAGTTAGTATGGAGAAACCTCTTCAATATTATAATAACAATGTGTACGGTGCACTTTGCTTATTAGAGGTAATGGATGAGTTTAAGGTAGATAAGTTTATTTTCTCTTCTACTGCGGCGACGTATGGTGAGGTAGATGTAGACCTTATTACTGAGGAGACGATGACAAATCCAACGAATACGTATGGAGAAACGAAGTTAGCAATCGAGAAGATGCTTCATTGGTATAGCCAAGCTTCTAATTTACGTTATAAGATTTTCAGATACTTTAACGTGGCTGGTGCAACTCCAAATGGTATTATTGGAGAAGATCACCGCCCAGAGACGCATTTAATTCCTCTTGTACTGCAAGTGGCGTTAGGTCAACGTGAGAAGATTATGATGTTTGGTGAGGATTATAATACACCAGATGGTACTTGTATCCGTGATTATATTCATGTTGAAGATTTAGTGGCAGCTCACTTCTTAGGACTTAAAGACCTACAGAACGGCGGAGAGAGTGATTTCTATAACTTAGGAAATGGTAATGGTTTCAGCGTGAAAGAAATCGTTGATGCAGTTCGTGAAGTTACAAATCATGAAATTCCTGCTGAGGTAGCGCCACGTCGTGCGGGAGATCCAGCACGTTTAGTTGCTTCTTCTCAGAAAGCGAAAGAGAAGTTAGGTTGGGATCCTAAGTATGTAAATGTGAAGACAATCATTGAGCATGCTTGGAATTGGCATCAGAAGCAACCTAATGGGTATGCTAAATAAAATATAATAAGTGAAAGAGAGGGTATTGTCGTTCAACATATGTTCGACAATACCCTCTCTTTTTTTATAAGATTTTTGCTATACTAAACTGTACTATAATACGGGATGAAAGGAGGAGAATAATGAAAATACTGGTAGTTGATGATGAATCGAGTATTCGTAATTTGATTCGGATGCAGTTGGAGATGGAAGGGTATGAAGTGCTCACGGCGGCTGATGGAAGAGAAGCTTTAGAGAAATGGAATGAAGTGCCGGATGTACTGATTTTGGATGTCATGCTTCCAGATACAGATGGGTATGAGTTGCTTCGCTTGTTCCGTGAGAAGAATAGGGATATTCCAGTGCTCATGTTAACTGCAAAGAGTCAGATGAATGATAAATTGCTTGGCTTGCAGCTTGGTGCAGATGATTACGTGACGAAGCCGTTTAATTATGCTGAGCTTATTCTTCGGATCAAGAATATGACAAGGCGTGTGAAGAAGACAGAGGTAACGGTAAGTCATGAAGTAATCGGAGCGGGAGAGATAACGATTTGTCCTAAGGAAAGAAAAGTGCATGTTAGTGGACAAGAAATTCAGTTAACGTACCGAGAGTTTAATTTATGTCAGTTGTTTGTTTCCAATCCGCAGCGTGTATTTATGAGAGATGAGTTACTTGAGAAAGTATGGGGATTTGAGTATATCGGAAATACGAGAGCGGTTGATATTATGGTGCAAAGACTGCGGAAGAAGCTAGGGAATAGCGGGGAATATATTAAGACAATTTATGGCGTTGGCTATAAACTAGATTGTTAAGTGGTGATGGTATGTCTTTAAAAAGAAATATGGTGTTTGGAATAGTGGGACTGTTAATCCCGATTTTTGTTCTTTTGTACGGGGTTGTTTATATTACGTTAGAAAAGAATATGTATCATAACGCAGCAAATTCTTTAGAGAAATTAAGTGTAGAAGCACAAATTTATACGATGAATTATTTAGAGAAGGAAGCAGAGGTAGAGACGCTCGGTCCGAATTCACTTTTAATTGCTTCGTATTTAGCGAAGCGCATGGATGTACGTGTACAGATGATTGGGAAGAATGGAGATGTTGTTGCGGATACGCAAAAAGGAGCGCTTCTTCATCGGAACATTGATATTGAGAGCTCTTTGAAGGGGAAGAAGTCTTATGTTTTTGAAGAGGGAGACCCAGCTCCAATTCTTTTGTTTTCAAGCCCAGTTTATTATGGAAACGATGTCATCGGAAGTGTTCGTTTTATAAATGAGTTAACGGGTGAGAAGGAAGTTTTAACAAATGTTGGCTGGACGTTCTTAATGACGTCTCTTTGTCTAGTAGCTGCGGGTATTTTCTTTGCAATTCGTTTGGCAAAGTCTCTTCATAAGCCAATTGATCAGTTAAGACAAATGGCAAAGCGGCTTGCGAATGGGGATTATAAAAGCAAGATTGAGCTAAATGAATATGTGGAAATTGCTCAGCTTTCAGCATCTTTTAATGCAATGGCCGATGGAATTGAACTGCATATTAAGCAATTGAAAGAGGAGAAAGAGAAGCAGAAAGATTTCTTAGACCGTATTACACATGAGCTAAAAACACCGCTAACGGCGATTATTGGCTATGTGGATTTAATTCCGAAGTTAAAGGCGAAGGAAGATCTAAAGGAAAGCCTGCGTTATGTGGCTGTAGAAAGTGAGCGTTTATTATCACTTGTAGAGGAATTACTTAAGTCTTCAAAGTATGGGACGAGTACGTTTGAAGTGTCACCTACAGTTGTGAATATAAAGGAATTGACAGAAGAAGCTGTTTCAATTGTGAAACCTCGCATGCAGAAATTTGAGATTGAAGTGATAAATGAGTTAACAGATGTACATGTTGTTGCGGATTTCGATAAGACGAAACAGATCTTCTTAAACGTACTTGATAATGCGATAAAATATAGCGATGCTACGCAAATTCGTATGAATGTAATTGTAAATGAACGTGAGGCAAAGGTTTTTGTTCATGATGATGGCATTGGTATAGATGAAGGTGTGCTTGCAGAGTGGAATGAATCGCCAGAAGGGAAGGTACTTCCTTCTAGTTACGGGAATGGTTACGGTTTGTATATTTGTCAGGAGATTATGAATAAGCAGGGCGGAAGTATGCGAATTGAGAGTAGTGAAGAAATAGGCACTACAATATTTATTACATTCTTGCTTCCGAGACGAATGGAAGACATAAAAAACTTGAAAGCGGTTAAATGATACATTTATGAAACAATTATGCGGTATTTTCGAAACAACGTTTTTTTATCTTGGAGGTAGGCAGAAATGAAAAGGCTATCATTTCAAGTTCTTATGTTTGTCCTTTGTATAATTGTTTCTCTTATTTTGTTTTATGTGATGGAGAAGCAAATATACAATCGAATCACAATAGTGAATGACAAACAAACTGTTTTACAAAGGGTGAATGAATCCCTGCCTACTGAAATGAAGGTTAGGCATGAAAAGTGGGGAGAAATTGTAATAACGGATGAAGTTCGTTTGCATACGATTGTTTCATTCTTTGACCGAATTCAAATAGAACCGAGAGAAGCTAAGAATCAAGAACAAGTATTTACTGGAGAAGTAACGTACTTGAATGGACATAAACGTACTTTTGCAGTAGGTGACTTGTTCCAGTACGGGGCTGATATGTACGGAAAGAATGGTACGGACCCAATGATTTCAGCATTTCAAACATATTTGTTAAGCCTGTATTACACACCAGAACGTATTAGCGACTTCTTTGCGTCAGCACAGGATATCATAGTACGCCAAGGTGATGTAGAACGTGCGATGAATCTTACGCACATACTCGATTCGATTCGGTACGCAAAGCAAATTACAGATTACGGAGAAATACAGAAATTATTACAATCACAGAATGAACCGATTGCTTATATTACCGCTTATAAAACAGGGAAGCGTATAAAGAATGAGCGAGAAGACATTCTTACTATTTCTGTGTATCCATCGTACTTTGTTGTGCAATATCTCGGCGATAATAACGGGAATGTTATGTATATGAAAAGCTCCCTCGCAAATTTATTTGTAAAGGAGAATGTGTCATGAGAAAGATAGCCTTTTTCTTCTTTTTGCTAGTAATTGGAGGAGCGATGTCTAGTTGCTCTCGAGATACAACCTCTATTAAATATAATAAAAGTGGTCTCCCTATTTTGGATGATCGTCATCTTGTTGCGTATGTAGCAGCTCGTGAGGAAGTTGGTGAAGCTTTGCTGTCATCATTTTGTAAACCACGCGGCTGTACGTATGAATTTATTCGTCTTTCGACAGAAGAGCTTCTTCGGAGGGTAGAAGAGGAAGCTGGAAATCCGAAAGCGGATATTATTATTGGCGGTACGGTAGACGCGCATCAAATGATGAAGCAAAAAAATCTATCTATTCCTGTTACGAGTCAGCATGCGAACCGTATTTCAAAAACTGTTAAAGATAAAGACGGTTATTGGTACGGTTATGAAGTGGAGAAGCTGGCAATTGCGATCAATAAAGAGCGGTGGAATGAAGAAATAGCACCGCTCGGACTTCCTTATCCATCAAGGTGGCAAGATTTATTAAATCCAGTATATAAGGGAAAGATTGTAATGCCAGATCCAAATGTCTCAGGAACAGCATATACGTTTTTTCAATCACTTATTGATACTTTAGGTGAAGGGAAAGCGAAGGAATATGTTAAGAACTTGGCAGGACAAGTTGGAGAAGTAACAGTGAATGGTTACATACCGGCAGAACTTGTTGCAAGCGGTGAATATATGATAGGCATCAATTTCATGGGAGATCAGAGAATGCTTCAAAAACGAGGCTTTCCTATTTTAAGTAACGAACCTGAGCAAACAGGATTATCTGTTAATGCGATTTCGAAACTAAAACGTGCACCGAATGGTATTATTTCGGATTTATTTATTGATTATTGTTTATCAGAAGAAGCGGGTCACATTTTAGAAAAGGTTTCGTTTGGCGTACCAACGATGTTTGCGAAGAATGAGCAAGAAATAGAAGGACAGCCGGTTAGAAGAACAAACAAAAATATATCAAATAGCGGAATAATCGAGATATGGAATAGACAGCGTCTCTCTCAGAAGTGAGAAAAGGAGACGGAAATATATGTTTAAATGGCTTAAGCCAGCACCTGCAATTGAGAGATTGCCAGCGGATATGATTGATCGAGTATATAAATTATTACGTATTCGTGTATTGATGGGAATTTCAGTTGGGTATGCTGCTTATTATTTAGTTCGTAGTAACTTTAATTTATCTACTACATATTTAGTAGATGAGTTCGGATTTAGCACGACACAAATTGGATTATTAGGCGCAGTAATGGCTGTTGTTTACGGACTTAGTAAATTCTTTATGGGTAATTTATCGGATAAAGCATTTGCTCAACGATTTATTGCAGTAGGTTTATTTTTATCTGGGCTTGTTAATATTTGTTTCGGTTATGCATCTTCCTTTGGGATGATTTTAACATTACTTGTTCTAAACGGTATTGTACAAGGTATGGGAGCACCACCTTGTAGTATTGTTATGACGAAATGGTTTTCAAAGAAAGAACGTGGCACGAAAACAGGTCTTTGGAATATTTCACATAACGTTGGTGCACTACTTGTTCCACCATTCATTGGAATTGGTGTAGGTATTTTCGGTGAAAGCCATTGGCAAGGCGGCGTATTTATTTTCCCAGCGATAATCGCTATGGTAATTGCAGTTCTAGTATGGATTAATGCGAAGGATACGCCAGAATCTGAAGGTCTTCCGCCAATTGATGAATATCGTAATGACTATGAAGATCTTGAAAAAGCAGATAATGCTAATAAGATGTCACCAAAAGAAATTTTAATGAAATATGTAGTGAAAAATAAATTTGTTTGGTTTTTATGTATTGCGAATGCATTTGTTTACTTAATTCGTTTCGGTGTTATTAACTGGGTACCAATTTACTTAACAACAGTGAAAGGTTTTACAAAAACAGAAGCGCATTTTGCGTATTCAATATTTGAAACAGCAGCGATTCCAAGTTCTTTAATTGTCGGACTTTTAAGCGATAAATTATTCAAAGGAAAACGTATGCCATTATGTGTTATGAGTATGGCTGGGGTTGTTGTTGGAACAATCGTCTATTGGCAGGCAACTAATATTATTGTTGTGAGTGTTGCAGTTTCTATTATCGGTTGTTTAATTTATGTACCACAGTTCTTAATTGGTTTAAGTGCGATGGAATTAGTACCGAAATTTGCAGTAGGTACAACAGTTGGTATGTGTGGTCTGTTCGGTTATGTTGGAGGAAGCTTCATAGCAAACGCAGCAATTGGTATTATTGTTGATCGTTCTGGCTGGGATGGTTGCTTCATGTTACTGTTAGCAGGTGGTGTATTAGCAACGATATTCTTACTGATTGTTCAAGTGGGACATGAGAGAAAAGCTTCTAAAGTAGCATAATATTTTATTTGAAAAGCTATCCAATTTTTATATTGGATAGCTTCTATATTTTTATATGGGAAAAAAACAGTATGTAAAATTGCAGTTTAATGTGTAAATGATTTTTGTTAATTAATATAATTTTTTAAGATTTAATAAACCAATTATGTACATAGTTAGACCAAAAAATCCGCCGCCACAGATGAAAATTACAACCTTAAATAAAGAAATAGAGATTTCTTCTGAACCTACATAGGGAAGGATATAATTCATAAAAACAAACATTTGAAAGCCCCAAAGTACACCTGCTTTTAAGCCCGCTTTTCTTAATTTTTTCTTATGTTGCAAATACTCTTCTTTTGTTGCACATTCAGTCTCATTTAAACCTTTTTTCTTAAGCTTAAATGTTAAATAATTAGCATAGATCATATTAGATAGAAAAACTAATATAGTTCCTATAGATATTGTGTGGTTCATAGTATCAACGAGTAACATAATAAGCATTACCAACATATTTAACCACCATAAACCAATTCCAGCTACAGATAATTCCTTATTGATTTCTTGTTTTTGATATTCATCTCTCTCACTCATTGTTCCAACAAAATTATTATAAACTCTTTCTTTCCATTCAATTTTCATCATTTAATCTCCCTCCCAAAATAGACTGTTTAAATCTGTTTTTAGTGCTTTTGCTAATTCGATACATAAGGCTAAAGAGGGGTTATATTTATTGTTTTCAATTAAGTTTATTGTCTGTCTCGCTACATTAACTTTTTGAGCTAATTCTAGCTGCGATATACCTTCAGATTTTCGATATTGTTTAACGGTATTCAAATATAAACCTCCTATTAATAATTGTAGACCTCGTGCATCAGAAATGTCATTTATATGTGACATTTTATAATTGAATAAATGAAATGTCAAATATATATGACAAAAATGATAATGGTGCAATTAGGAAAATGATTTTAATAATTTATCTTGGTAAGGAGTTGATTAATAAAGGATAGCTTTTCTTATATTAATATAACCTTTCCTTAAATCTATCTTAAAAGACAAGATGTCATATTTCTAATCATTGGAATTTTTGTTACAATATAAATGGATGTGTAAAACTTTGTAAAAAGAATGTAATAATATGTAATTTGTTTTCAGAAAGTTTTATACAATTTTTATATTAAACTATTAAGTTATAAAAGGAGAGAGAATATGGTACCAAATACGGTTCGTACTCCAAACAAGAAGAAGAAATGGATTATTATCGGGGTTATTGCACTAATCGTTATTGTAGCAGCAGTTAATATTTTTTTAATGCAAGGGAAGAAAAAAGGCGCAGCAACGTCTGCTGATGCTGTGAGCTTTGAGAAGGTAACGGAGCGAAAGCTTAATAATACGAAATTAATTTCTGGCCAGGTGAAGCCTGGGAATATTGAAAGTTTCTATGCGGATCCGACTAAAGGAAAAGTGAAAGATATTGCAGTGAAAGAAGGACAAGAGGTAGAGAAAGGTACGAAGTTATTCTCTTATGATAATGAAGAGATTAATTTGCAAATGAAGCAAGCTGAGCTTGATCAGAAGATGGCGGATATGCGTTATGATCAAGGAAAGAAGAAAATTGATTCGTTGAAGAAAGAAATTAAGAAGGCAAAGGATAGCGGAGCTGGGAAAGAAGTAACAGATCCGATGGACGAGCAAGTAAGTGAGTTAGAGATGGCGCAAAAGACAACTGATCTTGAGAAAGAAAAAGGGAAGTTGCAAAAAGAAGAGTTAAGTAAAAAGCAGAAAGAGCTTACGATTTATAGTAATTTTACTGGTGTCGTCCAAAAGTTAGATAAAGATGCAGCACAAAGTTCATCTCAAGCGCTAGGTGGTCAAGGGAAAGCATTTTTACAAGTGGCGTCTAAAGATCCATTCCAAGTGCAAGGGACGTTAACTGAGCTTCAGAAGTCACAAATTCAACCAGATCAAACATTTACTGTCACTGCGAAAGCAAATAGTAAGAAGAAGTGGACAGGTAAAATTACAGAGGTAAGTGAATTCCCAACAAGTGCAGAGATGGCTCAAGCTGGTGGTATGGGGGAAGCGACTCAAAATATGTCACAATATACATATAAAGCAAGTCTTGATAGTCAAGATGGTTTATCTCCAGGTTATCACGTTTCATTGCAAGTAAATTTAGAGAATAAGACGATGATTGCTGTTCCAACTAAGAGCATTGTAGAAAAAGGCGATGATGCATTTGTTTATATTGAAGAGAAAGGGAAGCTTCGTAAACAAAATGTGAAAAAAGGTTCTACTGATGGAGATTGGACAGAGATTGTTGAAGGCGCAAAAGTGGGGCAAAAGGTGGTTAAAAATCCTTCCGACGACGTGTATGACGGAATGGAAGTGAAAGAGAAATGATTACGTTAAATAATATTGCTAAAACGTATTATCAAGGGAAATTGGCAGTGCCGATCTTACATGATATTAGTTTAACGATTCAAAGCGGTGAGTTCGTTTCGATTATGGGACCGTCTGGTTCTGGTAAATCAACGCTTATGAATATTATCGGTTGTTTAGATCGTCCAACAGAAGGCGAATATATGCTGAATGATGTGAATATCTTAACAGCAGATGAGTCAAAGCTTGCTTTAATTCGTAATGAATATATTGGCTTTGTGTTCCAGCACTTTAATTTGCTGCCACGTCTTTCTGCAGTAGAAAATGTTGAACTTCCGCTCGTATACGGTGGCGTGAAGAAAGCAGAGCGTCGTCAAAGGGCTCTGGAAGCGCTTGGAAAAGTCGGTTTGTCAGATAGAGTTCACCATTTACCGAATGAGTTATCAGGTGGACAGAAGCAGCGTGTAGCGATTGCAAGGTCGATTGCAAATAATCCAACGTTCATTATGGCCGATGAGCCAACTGGTGCGCTTGATACGAAGTCTGGTGAGCAAGTGATGAATATTTTCACGAAGCTTAATGCAGAAGGTACAACGATTGTTATGGTTACGCATGAAGAGGAAGTAGCAGCGTATTCTTCCCGACGTATTGTATTGCGAGACGGGAAAATTACAGAAGATAGAAGGTGTGCGGTATGAGTTTACTAGATAGTATAAAAATTGCCCTATCTTCTATTTTAGCTCATAAACTGCGTTCAGCTCTTACGATGCTCGGTATTATTATCGGCGTTGGTTCTATTATTACTGTCGTTGCAATTGGGCAAGGCGGGGAAGCGATGCTGAAGTCGAAATTCGCAGGTTCTGGTGGTAATAATCTTATGCCAATTCAATTTAAAGCAGATATTAATGATGAGTTTGCTATGGGTGGATTTCAAATACCGAAGTTAACGGAAGAGGATATTTTGGAAGTAAAACAAGTGAAAGATGTTTCACACGTTATTACGACAAACCAGAATTCAGAGGTGCTTGATGTAAATGATAAAAAAGCAAATCTGAATGTTATTGGGCTTGATAATGAATATTTTGCGGTTAATAAAGTAAAGGTCGTAAAGGGACGTACTTTAAGTGAATCAGATATTACTCATGCAAATAATGTTGTGATGGTTAGTACAAAGACAGAGGAAACATTATTTAAGGACGTAAACCCAGTTGGACAAATTATTGAGATGAAGGGGCAGCCAATGCAAATTATTGGTGTGTATAAATCTGATAATGAGTTTATGGGATTTGAAATGGAAGAAGCGTTAATCCCCCTTACGTTATGGCCTGTTTTATACGGAACAGATGATATCCAAAATATCGCAATTCAAGCTAAAAATGTAGATGACTTAGAAGCAGCAGGGAAAAAAGCTGTTGATGTATTAAATAGCCGTAAGCCAAGTGAAATTCCAGGTAAATATGAACTGGTGAATTTAAAAGAATTCCAAGAAAATGTTTCTAAAGTAACTGGTATTATGACGATGATCATCGGCGGTATCGCTGGTATTTCATTAGTCGTTGGTGGTATTGGCGTTATGAACATTATGCTCGTATCTGTAACGGAGCGTACGCGCGAAATTGGGATACGTAAAGCGCTTGGGGCAACACGTAGTAAAATTTTATTACAATTTTTAATTGAAGCAGTCATGTTAACGCTTCTAGGTGGTTTGATTGGAATTGGTCTTGGATATGGCGGGGCATATATCGTTTCCACATTTGCGAAATGGCCACCACTCGTTTCATGGGAAGTTGTCGTTGGAGGCGTACTATTCTCTATGACACTTGGTATTATTTTCGGATTAATTCCAGCGAATAAAGCTGCGAAATTAGATCCAATTGAAGCATTACGTTATGAATAAGTTAGTAGTGTAGTAGAGAGTGGGCTCTCTACTATACATTACCGTTCTAGTGGGCGGTTCATAGCCTCTATGTGAGGAAGTGAACCGCCCGTTAGAACGGGTTATATAAATAGAAGGAGGCGTTATAATGGAAGCGAATTTGAATACGCAAAAAGCTGGTGGAGAGAAGCCATCATTGTTCGGAATGATTACTTCTCCTGGTTTACAGTTTGAGAGAATGAAGACGACTGAGAAAGTTTGGGGTATGTTCTTCATAGTGGCGCTATTACAAGGACTTGTGGGTGGTTTAAATTCGTATATTACGTATACATCACCTGAGATGATTGAAATGCAAAAGAAATTAGGTGGTGCACTTGCAGAACAGGGCTCGCTTGTATCAAGTGTAATTTCTAGTACGATATGGGGAATAGTAGGTGTTATGATTGCAACATTAGTTGTTGCAGCTATTTATAAAGTGTTTATGATGTTTTATGGGAATGATACTTCTTATAAAAAAATAGTAATGATTATTGTATACGCGGATATTATTGTTATTATTGGTGGACTCATTAATGGTATTATAGCTTTAATTTTAGGTGCTGCACCAACTGCGTATACAAGTTTAGGTCCGTTATTTGAGAAAGGCTCACTTGTATATGGAATCGCTAATTCAATTGAAGTGTTCTATTTATGGAATTTAGTTTTAATTTGGTTAGGATTACAAGTTACAGCAGGATTAAGCAAAGTGAAAGCAGCAATTCCAATTATCGTTTTATTCATTATTAAGGCGGTATTCTTAGCTGCGATTGTTGTATTGATGGCAAAGTTTTTACCTGGTTTGCCGGTATAATATGATTGGACTAAAAGGTGACTCTCCCAAGAGTCACCTTTTTTATTTTTACCCTTATTTTAAATACCACCAACAGAATTTCAAATTCAACCCATTGTAATTTCAAATTTCAGCGGTAGTATTTGAAATTACTCACAGTGAAATCGCTTCTTTATTTTTATATTGTGGAGGTACCGGCGGAATAACAAAGAGGTATACCTTTTAGAAACAGGTACTGTGTGAAACCAGCGACTTTTACAGAGGCAGTTGTGTTGTATGAAGGTATGATTGTAAATCAAATAAAGAAGTTAAGTATTTATCAAGATCATGAAGAGTATTATCAATGTGGTTTAATTGGTCTTTGGCATGCGTATGAAAGGTATGATGCGGAGAAAGGAAGCTTTCCTTCATATGCAGTTATAACTGTGCGTGGTTATATATTAGAAAGGTTGAAGAAAGAGTTTGCAGTGCAAGAAAGGAATGTTTACGTAGGTGAATATGAGGATATCTTCCATTTTGAAGATATTGAAATGAGAGCAAAGGATTTTATGAGTGTATTAGATGAGAAGGAGAAGTATATTATTTTCGAACGTTTTTTTGTAGGGAAGACGATGGGGGAGATCGCTAACAAGATGGAAATGACCTATTATCAAGTGAGGTGGGTGTATCGGCAAGCACTTGAGAAAATGCGAAATAGTTTAAGAGAATAAATATGATTATAAGAATGGAAGGCAATGGATATTGCTTTCCATTCTACTTATTCTGTTAAGGTAGTAAATGTAATAAGAGGTTTTTAAATTGTAGTGAATCTTGCATGTTCATACGTGATAATACGTATCCAGCTTTTAATAATTGCTGTTTTAACTTATGGGGACTGATATGTATTGTTGTAGTAGTGCCATTAGAGAAATGAATGTTAGCTTTTTTACTTTTTTTGAAAAATTCTATGTCATCTATATGGTTATAAAATAGCCATATGCAGTTTGGAGAAGAAGGAGATTCTGTCGGGAAAGCACAAATATATTCTCGATGATTAATCGGAATTGGGACATTTTGTTTAAATTTAAAGTTTGTTTGGACTGCATTACGTCTGCCTTGATAAGTAGAGTGAACATTGGTTAGACAAGATTGCTTGATGAGTTGGAGAGCGGTTTGACAGGAGTAAAGATGGTTTCCGCTACTTTCGATAATTTTTGTTTGATAATAAGGGTGCTTGTAAGGTTCCAGCATCATTGTAGAATTAGAAATAATAATATCATTTTCTTCATTCATAAATTTGATTCCTCCCTTATAAATGATAGTAATACCAAATATAATTATATACGAATTAAGTAAATTAATTGTTAATATTCCGTTTCATATTGTAAATTTTGGCTATTCGTTTACAATCAATAGATGTTAGTCTTTCTAATTTGCATCGCTTGTACATATATATGAAAATAGAAAAGAGTAGGCGGTGAGATAGTATGAAGAAAAAGTATATTATTATGGCTCTAGTTGTCGTGCTTCTAGTATATTTAGCAAATAGTAATCCGAGTAAAGGTGAATATACGGATTGGGCAGCGAAGCAGTTTATGAAACGTAATGATGTAAGTAAGAAGCTAGACGAAGTTCAAAAGGAAAATGAAGAGGGTCTCCTTGGCGATTTAGCATCGGCTGGTAAGAAGTTGGCGAAAAAATATGTTGAGCCACAAGTTGGATTATTAATCGAGAATTATACAAAGCGAAATGATTATATTTTCTTCTCAACATATACGACCGAGTTTGATATAGGCGGAGAACACTATAAATATGTATGCGTCGGTTTTTCAAAAATCTTTATTCCGATTGAAATGCCGAAGAAAAAAGACGAATCTGCAAAATGATGCAGATTCGTCTTTTTGTTTATAAGTTAATTGGAACTTCAGATATATTCTTTTCTACGAGACGGGCTCCTTTTTTTCGGGTATTTTCATTAATTGATGAAAATACAGATGAGGCAAGAATGGTATCCATTACTTGATTTACGACTTGTGCATCGACGGGTGTGATCGGTTTCTCGATAGAAAAAACAACTGTTTTTCCATCTTCTTTCGCGAAAATTAATTCTAGTACTTGCATATGTTATTTCCTCCTTTTTATTTATCCCGCTATATTGCGGGCAGGTGATTGGTGTTGGTTCATACTTAGCGGTGGATGAACACCACCTGAGTAAATTTTAACCTTATAGGGTAGAAAGATCTGATGTGCTAACAAGCTGTATAGCGTGAAGCGGTGATGCTTGTAAAGAAGCAAGAGCACGTGCTACGTTTTGTACTTGCTCTAAGTTTGCATTTGTTTTAACACGCTTAAATTGTTTGTTTTTGAAAACTGTTTTTCCGTTTTTATCTAATCCATTGTTTAAGACAAGACGTAAAGTTAAGTCCATTACGATTGTTTCGACTGCCATGTTTATCACCCCCTTTCACTTTATAAATAGGGTGCAAATGTCATGTTTTGGCGTGAAATTTATTCTTTTTTTTGGTACTCTTAAAAGATTAAGAAAGGGGCTTCGGAAGAATGAAACGTAGATGGTTATTTTGGATTCCTGTTTTACTATGGATGGGGTTGATTTTCTATTCCTCGGCACAACCATATAAAAAGCAGGATATGCGCTCGGATATTGAACAATATGTAAATGTTGAGTTTGTGAAAGAGCATTTTTCATGGGTATCTATTGATTATGGCGGTGGTACACCTGTTAGCATTGCAAATAAAGGTGTAGGCGGATTTATTGAGTTTTTCCTTCGTAAAGGTGCTCATTTTATGGTGTTCTTTATGCTCGGTTCATTGACGTATTATGCTTTTCATAGATCGGGTTATTCGAGAAAAAGGTGCTTCCTATACGCTCTTCTATTCGTTGCGGGATATGCAACATTTGACGAAATTCATCAATGGACTACGGGAGATCGTACACCGATGTGGCAAGATTCATTACTGGATACATGCGGTGGATTAACAGGAATTATAATAAGCAATTGGTTTTGGAATAGAAAAAGGAGCTAATCTTTTGAGGTTAGCTCCTTTTGTTTATACACCAAGTAATTCTTTTAGTTCATCTGTAGATAGTTCGGTCATCCAACTATCGGTTGTAATGACGGCGTTGTTTAATGATTGTTTTCTTTCTAACATTTCATCAATTTTCTCTTCGAGTGTCCCCGTTGTAATAAGTTTATGAACGTGAACGAAGCGTTTTTGACCAATACGATATGCGCGGTCTGTTGCTTGGTTTTCTACAGCTGGATTCCACCAACGGTCGTAGTGAATGACATGGTTGGCAGCGGTTAAGTTTAAGCCCGTTCCACCTGCTTTTAACGATAAGATGAAAATGTCATACGTTCCGTTTTGGAACTGCTCGATCATTTTGTCACGTTCTTTCTTCGGTACACTACCGTTTAAGAAGAGGACGCGCTGACCGAAATGTTCTTCTAACACATTTTTTAGCATGTTCCCCATACCGATGTATTGTGTGAAGATTAAACAACTCTCATTTTGATCTTTTATATTTTCAATTAGTTCCATTAGCGTGTTCGTTTTCATGGAACGTTCGATGATATCTTTTGGTTCTGTTTCTTTTAAATAAAGAGCGGGGTGATTACAAATTTGTTTGAGCTTGTTCAGCATTAGTAATATAAATCCGCGTCTTTCAATCCCGCTTAATCCTTCTACATTTTGCAATGTATCTTGAACAAGTTGTTCGTATAAGGAAGCTTGTTCACCAGTAAGTGGGCAGTAAGCTTTCTGTTCTTGTTTATCAGGCAAGTTTAATGCGACGGTTTGATCTTTCTTCGTACGACGCAGTAAAAACGGCGAGATAAAACGTTGAACTTGTTGGATTTTTCCTTCGTCACGGTCCTTTTCAATCGGTGAGACGAAGCGGCGCTGGAATTGTCCTAAGCTGCCGAGATATCCGTGATTAATGAAGTCAAAAATAGACCAAAGCTCGGCAAGTCGGTTTTCCATCGGTGTACCGGTTAAAGCGATTTTGTGATTTGCTGGCAAGTTTCGTACTGCTTTCGACTGCTTTGTATGTGGGTTTTTAATATTTTGTGCTTCATCCAAAATAACAGCATCCCAGCATAACGTACTAAGTTCTTCTTCATCAAGCTGAGCTAATGCATAAGATGTTAATACAACATCTGCTGATTGAAGGAAATCTTTAAATGATTCGCCTTTCGCTCGGTTACTTCCATAATGTAACTGAACACGTAAATTTGGTGCGAAACGCTCAAATTCTTTTTGCCAATTTCCAAGAACAGATGTCGGTGCGACGATTAAGGCAGGTCCTGTTTGGAGATTGTTCTCTTTTATATATAGTAAGTAAGTGATCGTTTGAATGCTTTTTCCAAGTCCCATGTCGTCAGCTAATAATGCTCCGAATCCAAGCTTTCTTAAATATAATAACCACTCAATGCCATGTTGTTGATACGGACGGAGTGTTGCGTTTAGTGCAGAAGGGACATCTACTTTTGGAATATCTCCAATGTGCAATAGTTTTTGGAATAGCTCTTCATAATATCCATCTAGTTCGATTTCAATATCGGTAAACGGACTATCTTCTTCTACAATTTCTGCTTCAGCAGTGTTTGATAAATGTTGCTGAAGGACATCTTTCATTTCTAGTCCATATTTATCGGCACGGTTCATAAGCTTTCGTACTTCTTCAATAAAGGCTGGATCCAGTCTCATCCATTGACCATTTATATTGAATAACCGTTTGTTTTGTTCAACGAGTTCGAAAAATTCGCTTTCGGATAAATCAATACCGTTCGTTGAAATGCGCCAGTCAAAGTTAACGAGTGTATTCATGCCGAAGAAAGATTGCGTTTGCGTGGCATTTTGCTTCAGCTGCACACGTAATTTTGGTTTTGTCGCTTTTAAGTTTTGCCACCAGGATGGCAGTAAAATCGTAATACCTGCAGCGAGTAATTCGTTACTTGCTTCTGTTAAGAAGTTCCACGCTTCTGTTTCAAAGAGCTCACTTCGGAATGTGTCGCCTTCTTTTAACCACGGTACGAGCTTACTGAATCCTTCTTGTGTTTCAAGAATACGTTCTTCATAATCGTGCCATCGTTTTGGCAAAGAATCGATGCTTTCATATACATATATGCGATGTGCCCCGCGCTTTGGTGTAACAATTGTCTCAAGCTTCCACATTTCAAATTCTTCTTGCGGCTCTTGTAGCCGTAGTCCGATTGTAAAGGGAAGGTCATCTTCAATGTAACCAATTTTTCGAAGCCAATCTTCTTCATGTAGTGCTGCATCCAATTGTCTTTTCGTAAAGTCGTAATGTTCATAAAGTCTCTTGGCATCTTCCCACCCATCGTTTGAACGGTTATCTTGTAATATGCTTTCATTTACCGCGGCCGAGAAAAGAGATGCCAAGGTGTCATCTTCGATTGGGGTATTTTGCACTTTCCAAGATGGTTGCTGAGACCAACGCTCCATATCAGGTACGAAGCTACCGCTTGTGAAGGCATCCCATAATTCGTTCGCATCTTTCGTAAGTGCTGTAATAGGGCCATTCATTTGAATATGGGCAAAGGAGTTCATCGGTTTATTAGCGATGTATTCAAATGCTTGTGCGTTTGTTAGCATAACACCTTGTTTTCCTTCAAAGGTCGCTTCTTTTAGAAACGTACCGTAGAAGGAAGTGGAGTGCCACGTAAAGGCATTTCGTTTCCAACTTGTTACGGATAATGGAGTACCGCTGTCATTTTCTCCCCAAAGGAACCAACCTTGACTAACGTGCTGGAGCCTAATTGTTACTTCAGTTTGATTGATCATCGATTAATTTTCCTTTCCGTAATTCCTCTTGTAGTGCACGCAGACGTGAATGTAAATTTGCGATGTGAATAATGAAAGCATCCCATTCATCAGTGCGCTTTAATCGTTTATATAATGTACGTAATTTCTTTAAGTAACGAACTGCACGTCTATATGATTTGCGGTTTCGCTCTTCAATGGCCTCGGTAGCGGCAAGGTGATAAAGAGGAAGGGCTGCTTCTGGTGCTTCCTTTTCAATATCTTTCAGCGGCTCTTTCAAAAGTTCAATTGCTTCAAACCCATGTAAGAGCTGAAGTTCTGCCCATGTACGATATTGCTTTTTCGCGAGTACGTATTGTTCATAGTTTGCGAAACTATATGGTAATAGCTCTTGCAAAATCATTTCGAGTCCAGCTTGTTCATTTGTATGGGTTGCATACGTTTCGTACATGATGACAAATAAGCGAACGATATCTTTTATGAAAACCGTATTTTCTTGCTCATGTATCGTTTTCTTCACTTGTTTATACGTAAAGGAAAGCCAGTTTTTCGCACGATCCCACTGCATTGTATTTAATAGCTCTTCTAACCAATAGAAGTACAGACTTACAACAGAAGCAGGCTGTTTTTTTAGTAAGTCCATCGCTAATAGGTCTTCGTCATTTAAAAAGAGTAGGTGAGAAGATGCTAATGCTTTGGAAAGTGGATTGATTTTCGTATCGATTCGCTTTTCTTCTTCTTGCAGTTTCTCTTTATTGTGTAAGAGTTCACTCCATATGTGACGATAAATAAAAAATCTTTCTTGCGTATAGGCGTCGGTGGAGAAGAATACTTCGTGAACGAGACGAGCTGTTTCTTGCAAAATTGCTTCAGACTCTGAAGGAATCGCTTCTGATTGTAAGTCCCGAACGATGGATTCCACTTTATCTACAAATAAGCGAACGACGTTAACAGGCTGGTGATAAGAATACGTTTTATTTGCTTCGAAGTCCTGAATTTCTTCTAATAATTTTTGAAAGCAATAAAGCGCAGCGTGTAGCCTGAACAACTCATGTATCGCAACGATACGCGGAGCTTTCCGCTCGAGTTTCGTATAGAAGTCTGTAAAAATACTCATAAGAAAATACATTTGTTTATAAGTAAGCCGAGCTTGTTCTTTTTTAAATGATTCATATTCGTTGTCAAAATATGATTGCCAACTTTTATAATCTGTTTCTTCAAAAGCTGATGATTGCAATACTTGTCTTGCAGTTCGAATAGGAGGAAGGGAAGGTTTCGTATTATTTTTAAATAAAGTTAATACATCTCCTACTTGCCCGAAACTAGATGCTGCAGATAGTAAAACAGCGAGCATATGCTCACATTGCGTTGGTGCAAAGCAATCGCAATAGCTTTCAGCGACGTTACGAATCGGGATATGGACGCTATATACGCTGCCTGCAGCATCTACAGTTCCTGATAGCGTATAACCATCAAAGTCAACGTTGTAGACAACACCACTACGATATAGGTGCCGAGCTGTAGCGACATGTTCCTGATCAGCTGTTTGCTGTGGATCTAGTCCTTGAACGAACTCATTCGCAATCATCATAATTTCATCTTTCGTAATTGAGTGTTGCAGCATAATATTCCTCCGTACACATATTTCTTTCCTTTACCATTATAAACAAAAAATGCTCAAAACAGAAAAAATGAAATTTGGATTACATAAATTGAAAATCATGGTAATATATATAATGTTAATTTTGCATATTACTATATATGCATAGGAGGAGAAATGATTTGTCAGATTTACAAGCGAAGTTTGGTAACGGTATGAACAAATTGCAAGAGGGAATCGAGCAAGGAAAGATGAAATTACAAATAGCTCAGGAGGTTGCGCAATTAAAGAAAATTACGCAAGAGAAACTACAAGCGAAAACTGAAATTTTGCTTGAACTTGGTCAAACGGCATATATGCAACTCCGTAATGATGAAGTTCGAGTAGATGTGTTAAAAAATATTATAGAACCAGTACAAGAGCTGGATGTTGCTATTTATAACACACGTAAGCAAATTGCTAATTTACAGAATCAAGGACAGAAAGGGCAGTGTAGCTGTGGCGGCCCATTATCATTAAATGATAAATTTTGTGGACAGTGCGGGAAAGAAAATGAGTTACTCCTTCAATCAAAAAATGCTGAAAATGGATCATGTACTTCATGTGATGAACAAATTGCAACAGAGGCTACATTCTGTCCTGTTTGTGGTATGAAGCAAAGTAAGGAGTGAGGAACATGTATTGTAAAACTTGTGGTTTAGAACAGTCGGATGTTGCGAATTATTGTTCGCATGATGGATCAAGTACAGGTAGTGTAGAAAGTGAAGTTACGTTAGCACCGAAAGACTCAAAGTATTGCCGAACTTGTGGAGTGGAAAGTAAAGGAACTGCTACGTATTGTGAGAAATGCGGGGATTCCTTATTAGGTATTATGAAAAAAGAAATGAAAACGAGATTACCAGACGAAGATTTGCAATTACATGTAAGTTCATCTGGAAGCAGTTTAAAAAAAGGCTTACTTGGTGGTGGGCTTGCAATCGTATGTATGTTTATCGCCGGTTTGATTGGTAGCTTAATTGTCGATGCGGCGATTAACGACCTAGTGAGAACGATGCTTACAAATATGAACGGTATGCTGAATATGGCTACAGTTAATCAATCTTTCATCGGCATAGCACCATTAATTTTAATGTATCATTTAATAGGCCTTGAAGTTAGTGGGAGCGGGGCATACACGATGTCATTTATCCTTCATTTCCCATTGTTTATCTTATTAACTATTCCGGCACTTATATTAGGTGGAATTGGATTCTTTGTAGAGAGAAGCAACCCTTCTGCTGTTTGGCGTGAGAAGGTAATAACATCAAGTATCATAGGTATTGTATATGGGATTTTCTTGTGTATTGTAAGCTTTATCGCAAGTTCTTCTACGACAATTTCTCAATTCTATCAATCGATGACAATCGATGTTGGTTATTCTCATGTTGTTAGTTTATTGTATGGCATTATATTTGGTTTATTATTTACCTTTATTGGTATGTGCATTCAAGCAGGGCCACACCGTCTATTATCTTCTATTAGTCGAAGTGTTCCTTATGCAGCATCTATTTATTATAGTGTAGTAACTGTATTAAAAGGATTGCTTATTACATTTGGTATTATACTTATTACAATTTTATTTAGCAGTTCAAAGTCAGTGGGACCAATTGATTTTCCTGAGAAAACATATAAAACATTAATTTCGTTAGAAGCAACACCATACATGTGGAATATGGCTCACTTTGCTCCAACAGCAATTGAATGGGGAGATATGGATAAAGAAATGAGAAGATATTCAATGGAAAAAGGTCCATTGCATTTATCTTATACGTCAGGAATATCAATAAATGGTACGTCATTAAAAGATCTGGAAATTGCTAACGGAGCTAATCTTAAACGAGTAACAGAAATTGATGACTTCGATTCCTATATGCACTGGTGGGGATTATTAATTTTATTACCATGTATTTTATTATTTAGAGCTGGAATGAAATTGGCTCAATATCCGATGAAAAATATGTACGTAACTATCGCTGTGTTTAGTGCGGTTTATACTGTGATGATGCTTTGTGTAAATGGGTTGGCCAAAATTCATATTGAGGCTTCGGGAAGTAAAGAAGTTATGAAGGAATTTGCGGGGATTTCCGGACCATTGTTTTCTATTCAAAGTAGCACGATGTATTTAATAGTAGGTAGTTTTCTTCTTTCTTACGCATTAACATTCGCCGGTATGAAGTTAGGAAAAAAATAAGGGGGAGAGCCATTTGAAGTTTTGTGGGAAATGTAATAAACAAGTTGCGGATCATTTGAACTTTTGTCCTGAGTGTGGAAGTAAGGTAGAAGTCATTGCTGATCAAACAGCTTCTTCTCGTTCGGAAGTACAACGAGAAATAAAGCCAGTGAAAAGTAAGAAAAATATAGTGTTACTTATAGGTTTTGTTGTTATCTTTGCTATATTGTTTGGCGCGTATAAATTCGGTGCAAGTAAATTTTCAAAAGAAAAACAGGTCAATGTTATGATTGAAGCATTCCAAAAGAAAGATGCGAATGCAATTGATGAGTTTGTAAAAGTAGATGATCCGAGCTTGAAAATTAAAGCTGAAGATATTAAGGGGTACATTCGTTATTTAAAAGAAAATCCTTCTTATAATAAAGAACTGCTATCTTATTTACAAAGAGAGACAGTGGATCAAAAACTAGCAAGCGATAAAGCATCATTTAAAGATGGTCAAATTATAGAAGACGGGAAAGAATGGTTCTTATATCCGAAGTATAAACTTAACATGAAATCTTATTATATGAATGTAAGCACAACTGCGAAAAATGCCGAAATATATGTGAACGATAAGAAAGAGATAGAGTTATCAAATGATAAAAATTCAAAAGAAGTTGGTCCATATTTCCCTGGTTCTTACGTTGTAAAGGCAAAAGCGAAGACGGAATTAACTGAGTTAGAATCAGAAAAAGAAGTGGACTTGGTAGATGAAAAAGAGGCGAAAGTGGATGTTAAATTATCAATGGAAGGAAATTATGTAACGATTTCTTCTGATGAAAATGATGCAACTGTATTTGTAAATGGTAAGAAGCGCGGGAAGTTGAGCCGCGGAAGTTATAAACTTGGTCCTGTACCGACAGATGAAACAGTAGAGGTACATTTAGAAAAAACCGCTGAATACGGTGTAATTAAATCTGAAAGTATGAAAGTGGGAGACCAAAGTACATATTACTTAAAATTCCCGAAAGAAGCTTCTAGTTCGGCAGTTGGTGATTTTGTACGAAATCACATTTATAATAACGTACGTGCGATTTCGTTAAATGATTTTAGTTTAATTGAAAATGATTATGATAAGAGCGGGAAATCGTACAAGGAAGACCGTGATTATATACAGTATCTACACAAAAAAGGAATTACAGAAGACTTATTAACGATGGATGTTCGTAATGTAGAACGTCAAAGTGCTACGAAATATAAAGTAACGACATACGAAGAGTACCATATTCGTTACGGTGATGGGTCTGTAAAGTTCAAAAGCTTTAATAATGACCATATTGTTATTGTTAATGGAAATGGAAAGGTGCTATATCATTCTCTGGGTGCCAATAATACGTTGAAATCAGAGGAAGTATCTGGTCCGACGCATTAATAAAAGAGAGAGGTTGTTCAATATTGTTGAACAACCTCTTTTTTATAGTTTACTTCTTTTGTGAATTTTTGCCGGTAAATTGATATCCCTTTTTTACAATTATGAGCGCGTTTCCTTTAATATCGCTTGCACATATGGATCATGTAATATTTTTTCTATAATTGGTAACATGTTTTGTTCGAATGGAATATCGATAGGAAATGGCTTTTGTGAGCCAGGTTTGACTCCATATTGGACAATTTTGTAATGTGTATTTCCTTCAAAGCTGAGCACAATTAATTTATATCGATTGTCATCGCCAGCGAGTGAAAAGTCAATGGAAGTAGCGTCGTATGTTACTTCATCTTTATATATATACGGTTTTGGTGTACCGATCCAGTCTACTTTTGCTTGTACATTCATGAACATAACCTCCTTATAGTTATTATAAAAAAATAAAAGCCAGCTCTCAACAAAGAGAACCGGCTTTATCAGTCATTGTTTATTTTAAAATTTTCACTTTAACAGTTTTGCGTCCCCATTTTTGAGCAGCGCTATCTGATCCAAGTAGGATGTCGATACGGTTACCTTTAATTGCACCGCCAGTATCTCCAGCGATAGCTTCTCCGTAACCTTCTACCCATACTTTAGATCCTAATGGGATTACTTTCGGGTCAACAGCGATCATTTTCATGTTTGGGTTCGCTGTTAAGTCATGACCCATTGCAGTTAATACACGGCCGCCGTATGTGCCACCGTTTTCGCTTGGGTGAGCTGTATATGCCGTAGCTACAACTGTTAACTCACGACCACCAGAAGGTGTGCTAGTCTCAGCAGCTTTCACAGCAGGCTTAGCAGCTGGTTTTGCTTGTGCTGCAGGTGCTTGCGCTTTAGCTGGTGCTACAGTTTTAGCAGGAGCAGCTTGTTCTTGTTTCTCGATAACAGGTGCTGTACCTGTTAAGAAAGGAACGTGAACATAAGCTGTTTTCCCGTTATATTCAAATTGTAACCACTCATTTTGTACTTGGTTCGTTGTTTCGATCATATCGTCTTTCTTCAACGTTCCAAGAATTTCTGAGTTTGTGTTCGCTTCAGCACGTACGTTTAATACGTTAGCTGTTACGTAGTAGATGCTTTTTGTAAACTCTGTACTTACGAATGCGTCTTTACCATCTAAAGTGATTTTTGACCATCCGTTCTCTGTATTTTGAACATCTATTTTATTCCCGTTTAGTAATTTACCGACAACTTTTGATTCCGTAGTAGGGTTTTCGCGTACGTTTAGTACGTCTGTTGTTACAACAGTTTCTGCATTAGCAGATGATGTGAAAATCCCAAGACCAAAAACTGCTGCTGTTGCTATTCCAATTAATTTTTTCATGATAGCCTCCATTGCGTTTGTTTTCGTGTCCTCATTATAGCAACAGATTTTTTCGGATTTGGGGAAAACACACAATTACAAACCATTCGTAATCAGTCGTTAACATCCTGTAATATAACAAAAAATATAAGAAAGCGGTTTTCATTCTTTATGATTAGTAGGTTTCTACTTATATTCAAAATATTTAATACAACATATTTTTTTCGGCGTAAATAAAAATATTACAGGAGTGTTACATGATGTTTACTAAACGGTTACATTCCTTGAGTATTTTACCGTTTTATGGGTAATATAGTTATATAAACATAAACATTTCGTTTGTGAAACTATAAACACGTGCTATATACTAGCAAAAAAACCGCATAATTGTTACAAACAGAAAGGGTTGCAAGGAAGAAAAATGCCCTTTTTTACATCTGTAACACATCCTTTTTTGGGAAAACACATTCCCATCCGCATTTTTCTCGCACAATTTGACAGCAGTATTTCGATCTAATAGCTCTTGCAGAGTAAAAAGATTATACGGAAGGTAAGGCTGTCCATAAGAATTCTAGTTGGTGAAGGTGAAAGTAAGAAAATCACCGTAAAATTATAGTTTTCTATCCGATTTTACATATCGGAATTTATGTTATTTACAAAAGTGAAACCTACGAAGGGGGATTTGATGAGGAAACTGACAAAAACATTCATCGTTTCATTAACATTATGTATTGCATTTACAATTTGGGGGATTATTCCCGAATCTATTATTGGAAAAGGTAGCCTAGGAAATGTAACGACTGCGATTCAAACGGTATTGGTTAGTAAGTTTGGATGGTTCTATATTATTTCTGTTTCTATTATTTTAGGTGTGTCTATCTTTTTAATTGTTTCGAAGTACGGTTCTATTCGTTTAGGTAAAGATGATGACGAACCTGATTATAGTTATATGACATGGTTTGCTATGCTATTTAGCGCTGGTATGGGTATCGGCTTAGTTTTCTGGGGCGTTGCCGAACCATTAAACCATTTGTACGCACCTCCGTTTGGAGAAGGTGCAACTGAGGAAAGTGCGCGTCTTGCACTACGTTTTTCATTTTTCCATTGGGGATTACATCCGTGGGGATTATATGCATTTGTAGCGCTATGTATTGCTTACTTTACTTTTAGAAAAGGAAAAGCAAGTACAATTAGTGCGACAGTAGGTCCGTTATTCAAAGGCGGGGAACATGGACGTATTGCTCATTCATTTGATGTGTTAGCTGTTTTCGCAACTGTGTTTGGAGTGGCGACGTCATTAGGCCTTGGTGCAAAACAAATTGCCGGTGGTGTTAGTTATTTAACATCTATCCCGAATTCATTAACAACACAGTTAGTTATTATTGCAATCGTAACAGTTCTTTTCATGTTATCTGCGCAGACAGGTCTTGATAAAGGAATAAAATATTTAAGTAATACGAACATTATTTTGGCGTTTGCACTTATGATCATTGTATTATTTGCAGGTCCAACAAACTTTATTATGAATTACTTCACTTCAACAATCGGTTCTTATATTCAGGAATTGCCAAGCATGAGCTTCCGCTTAAGTCCATTAGATGAAGGTGGAAACCAATGGATTCAGTCGTGGACAATTTTCTATTGGGCATGGTGGATTGCATGGTCACCATTCGTAGGTACGTTTATTGCCCGTGTTTCACGAGGACGTACGATTCGTGAGTTTGTTATCGGTGTGTTACTCGTACCGACTGTAATCGGTGCGCTTTGGTTCTCTGTTTTCGGCGGGACGGGTATTCATATGGAGTTGTTCGGCGATGCACATATCTTTGAAAAAATTAAAGAGATGGGGACTGAAGTAGGATTGTTCGCTATGTTTGATCAGATGGGAAGCTTTGGATCAGCCTTATCAGTATTAGGTATTCTACTTATTGCAACATTCTTCATTACATCAGCAGATTCTGCGACATTTGTTTTAGGGATGTTAACGACACATGGTAGTTTAAATCCGCCGAACCGCATTAAAATGGTTTGGGGTATCGTTTTAGCAGCGATAGCTTCTACTCTATTATATGTTGGTGGATTAGAAGCACTGCAAACGGCAGCTATCATTGCCGCATTCCCATTCGTTTTCGTTATTTTCTTTATGATGGCGGCATTATTTAAAGAGTTACAAAAAGAAGGACGTATGAAGCGTCATTAATAATAGAAGGAAAAAGGGCTGATTATGTATCAGCTCTTTTTTATATAGAAGGAATTTAAACACAAGTAAGGGAAATAAAATACTTTACTATATAAGTAGTATGCCTTTTATATAAAGAAAAATCGATACGTTTCGACAAATTACGATAATTTGTAAATTCTATTCATATTTTTGACAAAAAATTGTCGGAAATGTGTTGTCACGTTTATGTATATGTGCTATATTATTTCCTGTAAGCGATTTCAAATAGTTTTAAAGCGCATTCAAGGGGGACATCTAGAATAATGAAACGTTACGAAAGAAAGTGGAAGCATATTTGTTTGAAACGTGTGGCACATCGTAGTGTCCAAGAAAGCACGGAACCTAAGACTGAAACGCGCAAAGAACAGCAAGAGAAGCAATTGGTTCTACAAAAATAGCAATCACTTTTTCGTATATAAATGAAGGTCAATCGTTCGTTGGGGGATGGACGTGAAATTACTTTCAGCTAAGGGGTATTGTCTGATATATATAATTTATACGGCAATAAATCAGCACAGAGCATACGGCGCTCTGTGCTGATTTTTATTTTGTAAATAAAAATCAGTGGGAGAACTCCCACTGATTAAAGTTTTACTTTTCTTTTTTGAATCGAACTGTTTTATCCCAGCCAATGACTTGTTTCTTGCTCTTTGCACGTAAGTATAAAATTAAGCTGCGAATGAATAAGTACGTAAAGAGCTGTGCGTACGTAAAGTACATGATAACACTAATAAAAATATTAGTTGGTGTAAAGGTTCGTTCCACACTCTGGGCACTAAATAATTGAGAAACATATGTAATATATGCGACATACCACATAAATAGTAGCGGAATGCTATATTGGATTTGGAATATCCCGAGTAACCCAATTACAAACCAAACGTTCGAAATGATTAAGAATAGCCAAAATACAACATACACTAAAACTTGTTGTAAGGAATGGACGAGAAGTTTTCCTTTAAAGAAACTTAAGGAAGAAAACATTTTTTCTAAAATGTACAAGTTCCCTTGGAGCCAACGTGTACGCTGCTTAATAAGGATTTTTAAATGCTCAGGTTCTTGTTCCCATGTAATCGATTCTGGAACGATTGGTAAGAGATAGCCTTTTTGTGTAATTCGTAATGTTAATTCAGCGTCTTCTGCAATTGCATACGGGTCATAACCGCCAAGCTCTTCTAATGCAGAGCGGCGAAGAAGCATGTTTGTTCCAGTTAGTGAACCGGTTTGAAATAGTAACCAGCGTCCTGATTGCATAAGGAGCTGGAAGATTTGAAATTCTAATGAAATCATTCGTGTTAGCCAGTTTCTGTTTTCATTTACAGTACGAACGTGACCAACAGCTCCAACAGCATCCTCGGTTGTTTCAGCGTGCTCTACAAGCATTCGCAGTGCATGTGGTTCAGGCTGGTTATCCGCATCATAAACACAGAAGTATTCACCATCTGAAATACTAAGACCATAGTTTAATACACGCGATTTCCCTTTTGGTTCACCTGCCGGAACACGAATGTGACGAATATGAGCATAAGCTTTGTCAAAATCGTCACCAATTTCAGGTGTCTCATCTTGAGAGTTATCGTTTAATAAATAAACAGTTAGTTTACCTGGATATTCAATCTTCGCCATCGCCTCTAAAGTATCTTTAATAACGACCCCTTCATTGTGGGCTGGTATTAAAATGTCGACGCTTGGATAATGTTCTAGCGTACGATCTTTTCGTTTACTATTTCGGTGAACTAAACCTGCGAGTGTTAAGAAAGAATAGTAAACGAGTAAGCCAGAGAATAGAAAGGCTGTAAAGATAAGTATATACTTAATCGAAAATGTGATGCTAATCCAAAACACAAGTACACAAAATAGAAGGAATAAAAGAAGTATAACGAGTGTCATCATAATAACGTCTGTCCTTTGTTCCCAATTTGCTCGCGTGAAATTTTTATATCTTGGATCGCTTCAGCAGCAAGCCATTGCTCCATTTTTGGCTTTAGACGATTCATTACAATGTCAGCACCGGCTTCATTTGTGTTTTGTAATAAAATAACGAGCTTATTATTATCGTATTCAGCAGCAAGATCAAAGTCATCTCTTATCGTTTCAACTAATAATGAAGCTACACGGTTCATAACACTTTCCTTTGTATATTTACTAAAGGAATTGAAATCAAAGTAAATAATAATACCTGTTTCATTACGACGATTCATTGCAGTGATTAATAATGCTTGTCGTCTTTCGAATTCTTGTCTTGTTAATAATTTTGATTCTCCAATGTATTGTTCTAATATTCTCACACGTTCGGTTAATTCTTGATTTTCATGAATAACCTTCTTTAATAAATGAGTTGAGATATATACGATGAAGAAGTTTGCTGCCATTAGGAAGTGAGTAATAATGTATTGCCATTGTTCTGATGTGCTCCATAAGTAAAGCCATGCTTGGTAGAATAGGTAGAACACCGAAACAATGGTTCCTAATATGAAGAGAACAAATGCAGTCTTATCAGGCAAAAATAGAAATAGTACATTAACCATTACATATATAATTGTAAAAATGAGAGCATGCTCATATTGCGTTACATGTACAGTTGTAAAATAAAATAAAATTTGTAAAACCCACATAGAGAGGACTTTATAGAAGTTATTTTTCACAAAGCTTTCCTCCTTAAAGATAATTCATGCAAGGATACTTGTAGTATGCGCAATTATTAAGAAATAGACCGGATGACTAGATTCTTTTTGAGAGAGCAACAATAAGTAGTATCCCTCTTTGGTAAGAAAAAATAAACAGACTTACTAATTATTGTATCATAATGTTCTTATATTTCGGCATAAAGTATTTAATATATACAAAAAAGCAAACATAATAATAAAAAGTCCCCTCTTTAGAAAGAGGAGACTTTACATCATTTTATAGGAACATCATACCTGCAACTGCTGCATTTAAGAAGTTCGCTAATGTACCAGCGATAACTGCTTTAATCCCTAATTGTGCAATTTGTTTACGGCGAGTAGGAGCTAACGTTCCTGTTACACCTAATTGAATTGCGATAGAAGAGAAGTTTGCGAATCCACAGATTGCGAATGTTAAAATTAAGTTTGTTTTTGCAGAGAATTCTGCCATGTGTGGTCCTAAGTTTGCATATGCAACGAATTCGTTGATTGCAAGTTTTTGACCGATAAAGCTTGCTGCTTGTATCGCTTCACCTGGAGAAACCCCAATTAAGATTGCAAATGGTGATAGTAAGTAGCCGAAGATTAAATCAAGGCTAAGTTTAATATGGAACAGAGAGCCAATTAATCCTAATAGACCATTTAATAAAGCGATTAATGCGATGAAAGCCATTAACATTGCTGCTACGTTAATAACAAGTTGCATACCTTCAGATGCACCACGTGCAGCTGCATCGATAACGTTTGCATCTTCACGTTCTGTAGAAAGTTCAACGTTATTATCTACTTCTTCTGTTTCTGGCATAATTAATTTCGCAATTAATAAACTTGATGGAGCTGCCATAATTGCTGCTGCTAATAAGTGTTCTAACGGAATACCCATTGCTGCATAGCCGACAAGAACTGATCCGGCAACAGCTGTCATACCGCTTACCATAATAGTGAAGAATTCACTATTTGTTAAACGTGCTAAGTAAGGTTTGATTAAGATTGGAGCTTCAGTTTGTCCTAAAAATACAGTTGTTACTGAGTTTAAACTTTCTGCTTTAGAAGTTCCAAGAAGTTTACTTAATGCGCCACCAACGACACTAACAAATCTCTGCATAATACCGAAATGATATAAGATTGCTACTAATGAACTAATAAATACGATTGGAAGTAGTGCTTGAATAAAGAAGACAAATCCCCAAGGGCCTTTTGCGTTGACTAAATCCCCAGCAACGAACTTAATTCCCTCGTAAGAAAAATTAATTAATCCTTGAACACCATCAGCAGCGTATTTTAAACCTGCTTTTCCGGCATCCCATCGTAATACGATAAATGAAAATGACATTTGTAATGCTAGCGCGATTAAAATTGTGCGCCAATTAATAGCTTTGCGGTTGGAAGATAGTAAAAAAGCAATTGCTAATACTCCAATCACGCCGCCAATTCCCCATAAAAGATTCATGCAGTGTATGCTCCTTCCTCATAGTAAAAAAAGTGTATAAACCAGTTGTCTATACGTTTACGAATATAACATCTTAAGTAACTTATCATAATGGACATCGGAGGTCAAACGTCTAACGAAAAGTTTAAATAAAAAGAAAATTCTTTGAAAAAACACATATAAAATAAATACACATGAAATAGGTTATGTTTTTTATGTAAATATATACATTATGATAACGTTATGGGTTGTTTTTGTGGAATATGGTGTATGAAATAGGGAAATAGATACATTATTTTTTAGGGGATATAGGTGACATATACTAAAAAAAGCCTTCTAGTAATCTAGAAGGCTTTGAAACTATTAATTAAGGTGCTTTCGTGTATCCTAAGAAATGACTCTTCCAATAAGAGTTACTTAATGAAGCGATTGCTACACCTTTATCTCCGGCTTGGATAAATGATCCGCCTCCAAGGTAAATACCCATATGAGAAGGACCTGCTTTATAAGTGTCTTTGAAATAAATTAAGTCACCTGGTTGTGGATTTGAAGTTTGTGGTAGGCTACCCCAATATCCCGCAACACTTTGACGGCTAATGTTATGACCAAATTTCTTAAATACGTGGTAGATGTAGCCACTGCAGTCCACACCGTTAGCAGAAGTTCCGCCCCAAACGTACGGTACGCCTTGCATTCCTTTTGCATATGCAAGTATGGAAGAACTATCACCACTAGTATTACCTGTATTATTGTTTTGATTGTTATTTTGGTTGTTATTTTGGTTGTCGTTAGGCTTATTATCTACTGCGCCACCAACTGGTGTTTTAGAAAGGTAACGTGTTCCGATGTAACCATTTTGACCGTTATAGTTAATTTTGCTCCATCCAGAGTTTTCAGAGATTACTTGAACCTTCTGTCCTTGTGGAAGTGCGCCTATGATTCTATAATTTGTACCTTCGCCGCTACGTACGTTTAATGCAGAAGCGTTAATATAGTAGTCACCAATTGCACCTTGATCAGGTTGTTTTGGTTGCTCAGGTTGCTTCGGTTGTTCAGGAGTAGCAGTGCCACCTTTAACGAACTTAACAAATTCGCTACTAACGAAGCCTGTTTTTCCTTGATAGTTTACTTTAAACCAACCGTTTTCAGATCCAACTACGTTTAATGTAGTGCCATTTAACACGCCACCAATTACACTATGGTAAGCAGCAGGACCTGTACGAACGCGTAGAGATGTTGCGTTAACAACGTAAGTACCACCAGTTTGAACGGTTACATTATTATTTTGTTCTTGTTTGTTATCTTGGTTGTTTCCTTGTGTAACGTTGTCGTTAGAACCGCCTTTTGTTACGTAGTCTTTGCTTACGTAAGCTGTTTGTCCTGCATAATTGATTTTGAACCAATCTTGAACTTCGCCAACAACTTGTACGACTTGTCCTTTTGTAACAGAAGCTACAGTTGTATGAGAAGTGCTAGGACCTGTACGAACACGAAGGGAAGATACATTTACTGTATAGTTTCCGCTTGCTGGTTTTACAGATTCTTGGTTGTTATTATTCGTATTGTTGTTTGAAGAACCTGCATTAGAAGAAACGCCAGATACGAACTCGCTACTTACATAACCAACTTGCCCATTATGATTGATTTTCACCCAACCATTTTCTTGACCAATTACGTTTAAAGCTTGTCCTTCATATACACGTCCTGAAACAGAACTAGAAGTGTTTGGAGCTGTACGTACACGTAATACATCAGCAGTAACTTTATTGTTTCCACCTGTTGTACTTACATTAGAATTGCTTGCTCCATTTTTTGATACAAATTCGCCACTAACAAATCCTGTTTTTCCATTAATGTTAATTTTGAACCAACCATTTTCTTCGCCAATCACATTTAATGATTGACCGTTATAAACACGCGAGATGATATCGTGAGAAGTGCTTGATCCTGCACGAACATGTAATACGCTAGTGTTTACCGTATAAGATGAGCTGTTTGATGCTGAAGCTTGGACAGTTGTAGCAGCTTTTTGTGTATTTTGTTCAGGGGCAGCTTGAACACTATCAAGTGTAGGTGCTGCTCCTCCTGCTACAGACACTGCCGCAAGACCGGCAAGGTATTTTTTCATAATTTGTCGATTCCTTTCTGTCTGTAATGTAGTGAAGAAATATTTACCAACTGTTAAAAATTCTAAAGAGCATGTCGATTACTGTCAAGACTTATGCGGTAATCTGAATATGACAAAAAGATTACAAAAAAAAATCAAGGCATAAATCTATACCTTGATTTCCATTTAAATACATATATTGAATGCAAAAAGGATAGAAATTATACGTGTTTAAGAAGATGACATATTGGATTGTAACAAGCTTTGAGAAAATGATCTTTGCAGAATTTTTGTGATAGGACCAACTTGACCATCTTGGATGGCAGTTCCATCAAGGTGAGTCATCGGCAAAATTTCAATCGTCGTTCCTGTAAAGAAACATTCATCCGCTTGATAAACATCGCGAATGCTAAACAGTTCTTCTTTTACCGGAATGCGAAGAGTTTTCGCTAAAGAAAGGACATACTGACGAATGATGCCATTTAAAATAAGGTGATTGGCTGGATGTGTGTAGAGAGTTCCGTTTTTTATGAGAAAGAAATTAGAACAGCTTCCCTCAGTTACAGTACCATTCCGTACGAAAAGAGCCTCTTTACAACCTTTGCGTTCAGCTTTCGTAGCGGCTAATACATTGGGTAATAAATTTAATGATTTGATATCACAGCGTAGCCAGCGCGTATCTGGTTCTGATATAGCACGTACACCATATTCAATCCATAACGCTGGTCTTTCTTTCTTCGTAATATAGGCATAGATTGTGGGAGGGACGTCATATGAGAATGTGTGGGTACGAGCTTGTACACCGCGAGATACTTGTAAATAAATCGTTCCATCTTCGTAGAAATTATTATTTTCAATTAGTTTATAAAGTAGGGTAATAAGTTCTGCTTTTGAGAAAGAGAGTGTTAATTCTATTTCTTCCATGGAGCGATATAATCTTGTGATATGCGGATCTAATAAGTGAAAGTTTCCTTTATATAGGCGAATAACCTCGTAGACACCATCCCCAAACTGCAAGCCTCTTTCTTCAAGATCTATGTACGTTTTTTGTTTCATTGTATCAATAACTGCATCATTCCAAAGTACAAATCTTTCATATGCCAATTTTCGTCCCATCCTTTCGTAAGTGCATAAGTAAAGTGAAACTTTAATTCATAAAAATCCCTATAGTAATTTTTATGTGGGTAACTCTTTACATATGACGTATATGTATTTGTAAATGGTAGAGAAGTAGTGTTGATTTATAGCATTTTGTATATACAAATTCGAAAATAAGAAATAAGAATCCTGCTTTTGAATAAAAAAAAGCAACATTCTTATGGAATGCTGCACAAGGAGGGTAGCTATCTTTCATAGGGACATCGTCTTATTGAATGTTTTGTGTATGGAAACAAAACATATTGAAAGACAATTATAAGAAAGTAGAAATAAACGATTCACATATTTCTTTAAGGGACCTTAGTAAAGATGAGAGATAAGAAATATATAGAACCTCGTTTACATATTTTATTATAGAGATGTTTCGTTAATTCCATGTGAATATTTGGTAAAGGTTATGTAATGTTAAAGTGAATGAATATAAGTGATTATATGGAGAAATATAAAAAAAAGAGGCTGAGATTACTCAGCGCTCTTCTTTTCTTCTTTAATAGCTGTCTTTACTTCACCAGTTTTGGTCTTATTACTTTCAGAGAAGCGAAGTAAGTCACCTTCAATGATTTTGTCAGACATGTTCAATTCATTTTGGGCACGATCAATGAGTGGTTGAGATTCTTCTTTTGGTAATTGTACAACTTCGCCAGTTTTACGGTCGTAGAATGTACTGTTCGTGTACATGTACTTATCTGTAACGAAGCTACCGTCACGAAGAACAACAAATCCTTTATTTTCTGGTGAGAATACATCATGACCGAATTGAACTTGATTCGTAGAATCTACACCAAGTAAGTTTAGAATTGTTGGTTTAATGTCAATTTCACCAGTTGGTTTCGAAATTGTTTTACCTTCTTTTTGACCTGGAACGTGAATAAACATCGGTGTTTTTTGTAAGTTCATATGGTCAAATGCAGTGATTTCTTCTTTTCCTAAGAACTGTGCCATTGCACGGTTATGGTTTTCAGAAATACCGTAGTGATCACCGTAGAATACGATGACTGAGTTGTCGTAAATACCTTCTGCTTTTAGACGCTCAATAAAGTGTTTCATTGCTTCGTCTAAATAGCGAGCAGTTACCATGTAACGGTCAAATACGCCATCACCAGAATTGTATTCATCGATTAATTTTGTGCTTTCATCATAAGTGAATGGGTAATGGTTTGTTAACGTAAGGAAGCGAGTGTAGAACGGTTGCTTCACTTCTTTTAACATATCGATAGATTGATCGAAGTATTCGATATCTTTTAATCCCCAATTTAATTTCGTTTCTGGCGTAATCTTGTAGTCAAGCTCGTTGTAGTAACGGTCATAACCAAGTGCCGGATACATAATGTTACGGTTCCAGAACGTTGCGTTGTTCGCGTGGAATACTGATGTGTGGTATCCTTGCTCACGTAAAATTTCTGGAGTTGCTGTATATTCGTTATTACCGTGTGTGAAGAATACCGCACCACGATCTAATGGATACATGGAAGTATCTACTAAGAATTCAGCATCAGATGTTTTTCCTTGCCCAGTTTGATGGAAGAAGTTATCAAAGTAATAACTTTCTTTCGTAAATTGGTTTAAGAATGGTGTAACTTCTTGTCCGTTAACTGTTGCACCAATTAAGAATGTTTGTAATGACTCAAGAGAGACGACAATTACGTTTTTCCCTTTTGCAGTACCAAACATATTTGGATCTGGTTTGCTTTGCGTTGTTTTTACATAGTTCTCTGTTTCCTGTAATTTACTACCGTCAGCAAAAGCTTTTTGTGAACTTGATTTTGCTTGTAAGCCAAGATCATACACTTGGTGTACATATAAACCTAAGTTTTTAACAAGCATAACGCGGTCGAATGAACGTGTTAATAGTTCAGGACGCTCAGCTTCTGCAAGTCCTAAGTTTGCGAAGAAAATAGCAACTGTTGACACGAAGTATAGGGAACGCATTGGGCGTGCTACACGTTCTGTCGGTGCAAAATTCTTCATCTTCTTCAATAAAATGAAGAATACGATAATATCAGCAAATGCAAGGATAATTTTGTAGTTAAACAATTCTTTCACACTAGAACCTAAACTTCCGAAGTTAGATGTTTGTCCCAGTACTGGTAAAGTAACGAAGTCATTGTAGAATCCGTAGAACATTACGTTACCAACAAGAACGATTGTTAAAACAAAACTAATTCCAAGTGCTATATAGTTACGTTTTTTCCCTTTTGCAAATAATGCAAGACCAACAAGCAGTAATGATGCTGCTAATGGGCTAAGGAATAAAATGAATTCTTGCATGAAAGATTCAAGTTTTAAATCAAAGCTTGTGCGTGTAATAAGGTATGTCTTCAACCATAAGGCTAAAGCTACGAATACAGTGAAACGCACATTTTGAAATTGTGATTTCAAGGTTTCTTTCATTTATTTCCACCCTTTCTCTATCAGGCTTGGTCGATTTTGGAGCGAAAAATGCTAAAATAAAAAATACATAGTTTTCTTGGCCATAATTAGAGGTTCTATATTCACCCATATACGACTATAACTATGCATACCCTTTTGGTTTCTTGTGCTGCTCATAAGCATAACGTCATTTCTGTATTATACAACAAAATTCATTTCTGAGAAACACTATAACATTTTACATTTTTTGTATAAGATTTGTCACTACCAGAGAAAACTTTAACATTCGTTTATATGTCCGTCAACTAGAAAATATAACAAAGGTAGAGCAGAATGTTAAGTGAAAGTGAAAATTTTCTTGTTGAGAAATAAGAAATGAAAATGGGTGAGTGGTTATCTAGAAACCTATTATATGAAGGGAAGTATGTAAAAATTAACGAACACTTGTTCTTTTTTAGTTTGTTTGTTACAATGAAAGTTCATTGATAGATTATGTGTAATTTTGATGAACTTTTACTGATAACATATTGTAGCTTATTTCTTTAAAAAAATAGGGAGGCTTTTACATGGAACAAAAATTTTCAGTTGAAGCGTTTTGGAAGAAAGCAAAACATGTTGCAAAGCAAGCAGGACAGTCGGTCATTTATGCAAGCTTATTATTGTTTTATGTTTTGCAAAGACCTGATGTTCCAAAGCGAGTGAAAATTATTGTGATTGGAGCACTTGCTTATTTTATTGCACCAATTGATGCCATCCCAGATTTCATTGCTGGAGTTGGTTATACAGATGATTTAGGGGCGTTAATGGCTGCGCTATTACAAGCGTCGTTATACGTCAATGAAGAGGTGAAAGATAAGGCACGAGTGAAGTTGGCAGAATGGTTTGGTTCGGATATAGACACATCCTTTATCGATCAGAAATTAGATCAATAGGTGAGAACTGTCATATGGTGACGGGGCGAACGTAAGCGAGGAAGTGCATTATGCCATCAGGAAGAACGCATACGAAAATAAACTTAATATCCCTTCCGGTTGTTTTGTTTATGCTCTTTTCGTATGGATTAACAAACTTGGATTTTTTATTAACTTTTGCAATTGGCTTTTTAGTAGGTACTTCATTTTTAACGCCGGATTTAGATACATATAGTAATGCGTATAATAAATGGGGGTTCCTACGTATATTTTGGTATCCGTATAAGAAGGTCATGCCGCATCGATCCTTCTTTACACATACAATTATACTTGGTGATGTGATTCGTATTGCATACATGTTAATTGTATTTTCTCCGTTTTTATTCCTATTAAATATAATCGCGTTTGACGGGAATTTAATAGAAATTGCGAAGAAACATGAGGTTGAAATTGTAACGTTCATAATGGGAATTGTTGTGGCAAGCACGCTTCACATTATAGCGGATAAAGTGAATACGCGCCGCAAGAAAATGATGAGAAAAAAGAAGAAACGCAGAAGATAAAAAAACCGTCCCAAAAGGTATTTTGGGACGGTTTTTTCTTATTAATAAGTCGTTCACTCTTGTCGTATCGCCGATGAAATTTCATTTATCATCATGCGATAGTGTCTTTTTAATCAAACGTTTGTTTAAAATTAAGCTTTCAGTACTTTAATACCTTTTACGATGTTCCAAATGAAGTAGTATAAGCTAATAATGCCGCAAATACATAAGACAATCATTGCTCCAATGCCAAGTGTTACGTCTGGTTGATCCGATCCGATACCCATAATTCCTAGAATAATAAATCCAATAAATGACGCGATGCTTGGAATGATGTGTGTCCATAGAGCTCGTTTTGCGTGTGGTTTTGTTTCAGAATCGCCCACAATCCACACAATAATAGGGAATAAGATAGGGGCAAATAATATACTAAAGTATGATAAAGCTGCTAATATTTTGTTTCCGTTCATATATATCACCTCATAAATAATATTCGTTGTTATACCTTTATTATGCAGGAAATGTAGCGAGCTTCCTATCGATGAACATTACAAGAACGTGACGTTTTTGTAAGATTTCTATGATAAATAATAAAATTTTCAAAAAAATCTTTTTTAATGAAAATTGTTGTGATAAAATTAATGAAAACGTTTTCTTTGGCGTTTTTTTATTTTAGGCTTAAAGGTATGATGACCTGATAGTCTATTGATGAGGTTATTCTATTTAAAAGGGGATTCTTTAGGGGGAGAGAACAATGAACACATGGACACAAGTTTATGATCCGTTCGGAAACATTTGGATTTCGGCAGTGGTCGCACTTATTCCGATTATCTTTTTTTTCTTAGCTTTAGCAGTTTTCCGCATGAAGGGGTATGTGGCAGGATTTATTACAGTTGTACTTACAATTTTAGTTGCGTTATTCGCTTATAAGATGCCGTTCACGATGGCGATGGCAGCGACGGGATATGGTTTCTTATATGGACTATGGCCAATTGCTTGGATTATCATTATGTCGGTATTTTTATATAAAATATCTGTGAAAACAGGTCAATTCGATGTGATTCGTGCATCTGTATTATCCATTACGAATGACCATCGTTTACTCGTTATTTTAATCGGTTTTTCATTTGGAGCATTTTTGGAAGGGGCAGCAGGATTTGGTGCACCAGTAGCGATTACGGCAGCACTTCTTGCAGGTCTTGGGTTAAATCCTTTATATGCAGCGGGTCTGTGTTTAATCGCAAATACGGCACCAGTAGCGTTCGGAGCGATGGGAATTCCGATTACAGTTGCTGGACAAGTAACAGGTATTGATCCACATAAAATTGGACAAATGGCTGGACATCAATTACCGTTCTTATCATTATTTGTTCCGTTCTTTATCGTATTTTTAATGGATGGCTTTAAAGGAGTAAAACAAACGTGGCCTGCTTTATTTGTAGCAGGTAGTTCATTTGCAATTACACAGTTTATTACAGCGACGTTTTTAGGGCCAGAACTTCCTGATATTACGTCAGCACTTGTAAGTTTAGTAAGTTTATCGCTATTCTTAAAAGTTTGGCAGCCGAAAGAAATTTATCAAACTAAGCAAGCGAATAGTGAAGTAGCAGCAACGACGACGGCGACATCTATGCCGAAACTAACGGTAGGAAAAGTAGTAAAAGCATGGTCTCCGTTCATTATTTTAACTGTGATGGTAGTCATTTGGAGCCAAAGTTTCTTTAAAGCATTATTCGCTCCGGGCGGCGCTTTAGAAAGTCTCGTATTTAAATTTGAAGTTCCAAGCTTGCACAATTTAGTAATGAAAGCAGAGCCAATTGTAAATAAACCAACACCTTATGAAGCAATCTTGAAATTAGATATTTTATCAGCGACTGGAACAGCAATTTTAATTGCTTGTATCATTTCTATCTTTATTTTGAAAATGAGTGCAAAAGATGCAGTAGCAACATTTAAAGAAACGTTAAATGAACTAAAAATGCCAATTCTATCTATTGGATTCGTATTAGGATTCGCATTTATCGCAAACTATTCTGGTCTATCTTCTACATTAGCGTTAGCACTTGCAGGAACTGGCGGATTATTCCCGTTCTTCTCACCATTCTTAGGATGGATTGGCGTATTCTTAACAGGATCAGATACGTCAGCGAACGCACTGTTCTCGAATTTACAAGCAATTACAGCGCAGCAAGTCGGTGTATCTGAAGTGCTTCTTGTTGCAGCAAATACAACGGGCGGTGTAACAGGTAAAATGATTTCTCCGCAATCAATTGCGATTGCTTGTGCAGCGGTTGGACTTGCTGGGAAAGAGTCAGATTTGTTCCGCTTTACATTGAAGCATAGTTTATTCTTCGTTACTATTGTTGGGATTATGACATATGTGCAGGCTTATTATTTAACGTGGATGATTCCGTAAGCAACAAAAGAAATAAACTTTTCATTTTTCAGATTATAGTGTATGATGAGAAAGTATTGAAAATTAAATCAGTGATAAACTAGGGGTGCCTAACGTATGCGTAGGCTGAGAGAGAAGCGTGTGAACTTCTTAACCCTTTGGACCTGATCTGGCTCGTACCAGCGTAGGGAAGTTAACGGCTTTACATAATTATGTCTTTATGAGCCAGGTCCTTATTCTTTTATGGACCTGGCTCTTTTTATTTTGGCATGCGCTGGCCATATCTCGTCCTTGTCACGAACAGGGGGGCAACAAAGGTTATGAAACAGTCTGTTTCAGCTGAGCAAATTGAATTGAAATCGAGTTTACCAGGAAGTAAGAAAGTGTATGTAGATGGACCACGCGCGGGTATGAAAGTGCCGATGCGCGAGATTGAACAAAGCGAAACGAACGGTATTCCGAATCCGCCAATTCGTGTATATGATACGAGCGGTCCTTATACAGATCCTGCGCATAAAGTGGAACTGGAAAAGGGGTTGCAGGCGCCGCGCCACTCTTGGATCCTGGAGCGCGGAGATGTAGAAGCATACGAAGGGCGCGAAGTGAAACCAGAGGATGACGGTGTGAAAGTGGCTTCGAAACATACGCCTGTTTTCCCGCAAATGGATCGCCAGCCGCTTAGAGCAAGGCATGGTGCAAATGTTACGCAAATGCATTATGCACGTAATGGCATTATTACGTCTGAGATGGAATATGTTGCGATTCGTGAAGGGGTAGAGCCTGAATTTGTTCGTAAGGAGATTGCAGAAGGTCGTGCGATTTTGCCGGCGAACATTAACCATCCTGAAGCGGAACCGATGATAATTGGACGTAATTTTCACGTGAAGGTAAATGCAAATATCGGAAACTCTGCTGTATCGTCTTCTATTGCAGAAGAAGTAGAGAAGATGACGTGGGCGACTCGCTGGGGTGCAGATACGATTATGGATTTATCTACAGGTAAAAACATTCATACAACACGTGAGTGGATTATTCGTAATGCTCCGGTACCAGTTGGAACTGTGCCAATTTATCAAGCGCTTGAAAAAGTAAACGGAATTGCAGAGGATTTAACGTGGGAAGTGTATCGTGATACGTTAATTGAGCAGGCGGAGCAAGGCGTTGATTACTTCACGATTCACGCGGGCGTATTACTTCGTTACATTCCAATTACTGCAAAGCGTATGACAGGTATTGTTTCACGCGGTGGTTCAATTATGGCGCAGTGGTGTTTATTCCATCATAAAGAAAACTTCCTATATACTCACTTTGAAGAGATTTGTGAAATTATGAAGCAATACGATGTTTCGTTCTCTCTTGGAGATGGATTACGTCCAGGTTCGATTGCAGATGCAAATGACGAAGCACAGTTTTCTGAGCTTGAAACACTTGGTGAATTAACGAAGATTGCTTGGAAGCATGATGTGCAAGTGATGATTGAAGGACCTGGGCATGTACCGATGCATTTAATTAAAGAGAATATGGAGAAAGAGCTTGATATTTGTCAGGGCGCGCCGTTCTATACACTTGGGCCGTTAACAACAGATATTGCACCGGGTTATGACCATATTACATCGGCAATTGGAGCAGCGATGATTGGCTGGTTTGGAACGGCGATGCTTTGTTATGTAACGCCGAAAGAACATTTAGGTTTACCGAATAAAGATGATGTTCGCACGGGGGTTATTACGTACAAAATCGCTGCACATGCAGCTGATCTTGCGAAAGGGCACAAAACGGCTCATCAGCGTGATGATGCACTTTCAAAAGCTCGCTTTGAATTCCGTTGGCGCGACCAATTTAATTTATCTTTAGACCCTGAACGTGCGATGGAATATCACGATGAAACACTACCAGCAGAAGGTGCGAAAACGGCTCATTTCTGTTCAATGTGTGGACCGAAGTTTTGTAGTATGAGAATTTCACATGATATTCGTGAATATGCGAAAGACAATGATTTAGAAACGACAGAAGCAATTGAAAAAGGGATGAAAGAGAAAGCGAAAGAATTTAAAGACACTGGTAGTCATTTATACCAATAATACGTTACACCTCTTTACTTGATTGATCACACTGTAGTACCTAACTTAAATATAGAAGAAGCCCCCTTTGCTAAGACGGTAGCAAAGGGAGCTTCTATTGTCTATAAGGCAAAGAATAATTGTACCCAGTAGTATAAGAGAAATAATGTGACGGCTGTTGTGAGTGGGATTACGATGAGAGATACGCTTAAATAATCTTTCCATTTCACTTTAATTTTGTTTTGTCTTAGGATATACATCCAAATGAGGGAAGCTAGCGTACCGATTGGTAATAATAGTGAACCGATGTCACTACCAATGATATTTGCGAGATAGATAGTTTTTAATGTGACTGGATCTAGGCCCATTTCTGTTAACGTAATGGTACCAATCATAAGTGCAGGGTGATTATTGAAGATGTTAGAGAGGATAGATACAAGTCCGCCCATTGCAAAGCTAGCATAGAGTAGATGCTGACTTACAACTGGTTCGAGCCAACTTACAAGCGCCGCTGTTAACCCTGCATTGTGAAGTCCGTAAATAATTACATACATAGAGAATGCGAAAATTAAAATGTGCCACGGTGTCTTTTTCAAAATATCGACTGGGTTTGTTCGTAAGTAGTACCATCTCCAGATGAGAAGAACGAGTGAACCGAGTACAGCAACAATTTCGATTGGGATGGATAAGAAGGATGCAACGAAAAGTAGACAGCGCATAAGGAAGACGAAACCTAATACTTTTAGCATGAATTTTGTACGTTTTTGTTTCGTATCAACAGAATTTTTTCCTTTTAACGGATGGAAGTTTTTCGTGAAGAACATTTCTTCGATATCATATGAAGAAACAGGTAATTTCTCTGGTAGTTTTTTCTTTAAAACTGTGTACATAAGCCATGACATAAACAATAATCCTAATGTTGCAGGTACAAACATCATAGCAGTATGCATATAAAGAGTCATATTCACAATATTTAATGCGATTAAGTTTACGATATTACTTACACCAATGGGTGCACTAGAGGCAGTGGCGATTAAAGCACCACTTAATAAATAAGGGATTTGTTGATGAGGTTTTAATTTAAGGTTTCTCAGTAATAAAATTAGGATTGGAGTTGTAATTAAAATACTACCGTCGTTATTAAATAAAAGAGTCATAAGAAAACATAATAATTGAATATACCAGTATAAACGGCGACCGGAGCCCTTTGCTAAGTTTGCAAGTTTTGCTGCGGACCAGTGGAAGAAGCCGAAGCTTTCTAATATAACCGCCATAACGATGGTCGCTAATATTGTTATGGAGGCACCGCCAATTTTACTAATAATGTCCATGACGTCTGGCTTTGATACAAGTCCAGTAATCAGGATAATGCCAGCACCAATTGCTGCCGGCCACGCCTCATTTAAACCACGGGGTCGCCAAAAGACAACAATCATTGTTAAGAAGAATACAATAATAGTAATCCATATTTCAATGCTCATATTTTACCTACCTTTCTACTTTTCCTTAAACCAATGTAGCTTGTCTCAAGGTCTGTATTGGTAGTATATTCAGCAAAAAATAAGAAGAACTAGGCATATAATGGAATGAAGTGAATATGTGTTTTTCAAGCTAAAGGACAAGTGTCACTACTAGTGAAATAACTATTGGGAGAGGCGTCTATAAATTAGATTGGCAGTAAGATAGTAAATGAAATTTATATGGGCGATTATGGAGATATATTGGTGCAACTTAAAATATATCAGCGATTATGGAGATATATCGGCGCAACTTAAAATATATCAGCGCAACTCAAAATATATTAGCGATTTTTAAAATATATCGACTTATCGACAAAACATGACAAAAGGAGTCTGTTCCAAAATTCCTTTTGGAACAGACTCCCCTGACTATATTATTTTTCCTTCAAAAAAGTTCGATCCTTCAAGAATAAATTCCAGAAGAAAATAAATCCTGGTAGTAAAATTGCGATTCCAATTGCGTATAGAATAAGCAATGCATAGAATGTTTCTGTCGTTGTAAAGCTTGTAAATACAGTTACATCAGGATAAATAATATATGGTAAATGCGCGACACCGTAAGCGTAACTTGCAAATGCATATTGAGCGACGACTGCTAAAACGGCAATGCGAGGGTATCCTAGTGTGCCATACTTCTTGTTTGTCCACCAAAGAGAAGAGTACCCAATAACGAATAAAACGATAGAAACTGTAAACCATGGGAATTGCTTTATTAGTCCTTGCATAAGCCAGTGTGTTTCCGGATCCATTACAACGAGGGCGATAATCGCCGTAACGAGTGTTGCAGGACCAAGGATGATAGCGTTTCTTCTATAAATTCTATACGAATCTTCTGAACCTTGCTCTCTCGCAAAATCAGCAAGAAAGAGAGAGGAGAGAAATAGTTCCGAAGTTAGCCCAAAGAGCATATAGCAGTAGATAACCGGGCTAGAAAGAAGTTTTCCATACAAGAGTACTTCTTTTCCTTCAGACATTGTAATATAAGCCCCCTCTGTAACGGGTAAAACGGTAATTAATAAGGCTGGAATCAAGAGCCCAGTAATACCTGAAATTACCCGAAGGAGGAATTGATATTTTGGCAGAGAGTAAGCAAATACCATGAATGTACTGCGAATTGCAATGAGTATTAAAATTAACATAACTGGCACGAACATCACTGTCGCAAGGGTGAAAGCAGCTTTCGGAAAGAAACCGAGAAAAGCGACAACGACAAAGACGAGAAATGTATTTGTTACTTCCCAAGTTGGTGATAAGTATCGATTGGCAAGCTTGGCAGCGAGCGTTGGATGTTTTGCGTATACCATGCCCCAAAAACCTGCTCCAAAATCGATGGACCCTAATATACTGTATACGAAAATAAGAGCCCATAAGATGATGATTGCAATACTTTCCTCATGCACGGGAATCGCCTCCTTCGTGATGTAAATCATTTGTAAGCGGATGTTTCTTAAAGAATGTCCGTAGTACAAAAACTGTTAAAATGCCGAGTCCAATATATAAAATGATGAATAGAATAAATAAAGGACCGACAAAATCAGCGCGTGTAGAAGCGTCGACTGTCCGTTGCATACCATAAATGGTCCACGGTTGACGACCACTACAGCTAAAAATCCACCCGAATTCAATACCGAGCATCATAATTGGTCCACATGCGGCAGCTCCCCAAAGAAGCCACTTCGGTAATTCTGCACCTTTTTTTCGGTAAACAAAGTACCAATATAAGAGGGCGATTGCTGCAACTGCAAAAGTAAAGGCAGCGGTGCCGACCATTAAGTTGAATAGTGTATGTGTGTAAAATGGTGGCCATGTTTCTTGTGGAAATTCCTTTAGTCCTTTTACGACGGTGCTAGGGTCGAGTCCTACTAGTAGGCTAAGCATGTTCGGAATTTCTAGTGCATAGTTTAGTTCAAGTGTGTTAGGATCTACAACTCCGCCAATTGATAACGGTGCATGTGATGTCGTTTCAAATAAAGCTTCAGCAGATGCAAGTTTTTCAGGGGAATGCTTATGTAAGGCAATCGCCGATTCGTGTCCCGAAAGCCACATCGTAGCACCTGTAATAAATGTCACGACGAGTCCTAACAGTAGTCCCTTTTTATGATAAGCAATTTCACGTTTACTTAAGTTCTTCTTTAATAATTTAAATCCAGCGATAGAGGCAATGACGGCAGCTCCAGTTGTATAGGCTGTAATCACAACGTGGAATGCGCTTGTACCAAAACTCGGGTTAAAGAAAGCTTTCCATGGATCAACGTTAAAAACTGATCCATCTGGCCCCATTGAAAAGCCTGCGGGTGTATTCATCCATGTATTTGCTGATGTAATAAGCACGGCAGATGCCGTGGCACCAATCATGACGAAGAATAGCGAGATTAATCTCATGAATGGAGGTAGTTTGTCAGCTGCATATACATAAATAGACATGAACAACGCCTCTAAAAAGAAGGCGAAAATCTCAATTTGAAAGGGAACAGAAATAACCTGTCCAACAATTTTGGCAAAACCAGGCCAAAGAAGTGAGATTTGCACACCAACGATTGTTCCAGTTGGAATTGCTACACCGAGAAGGATGGCAAACGCCTTCGTCCACCTTTTCGCCATAATGGCGTAATCGGAATCTTTCTTCCAGTGAAAGAGTATTTCACTTATAAAAATCATCAATGAAAGTCCGACACCAAGTGTTGCAAAGATAATGTGGAATGCTAATGAAGAACCAAAAAATGCTCTTGCTAATGTTACCGTATCCATATGTAAACTCCTCTTCTTTTTGCCATTATTTTCTGATTGAATTGGAAGATTTATTCAAAAAAACTACCAAAAATATATATGTATTTAAAAAGTGGATATGGTAATATAATGTTTGAATATTTTAAATAGAAAGAAGTTAATTTTTAATAATATTTTGTTTGTTTTTTAGTAAGGAATATTTTATAATCTTTTATGCGAACATAAGTTCTGTTTTTCGGGGTGAAGAAGTTTATGTGAAATGGAGAGGATGTTTTATGTATCCTGAAGTCATTAAAAAGATGGCATTTTCAAAAGAGCATAGAGATTTATTATTGAAGCTGTATAATAAAGAGATTACGCGTCGTGAATATGATCGACTTGTGGCATCGCTATATAGACCTTCTAAAGAGGCTTGTGAGGGATAGAGGCACGGGAGACAATCTAATAGATTGTCTTTTTTAATTTTACGTATGTTCTGGTAAAATTAAGGCTAGCCTTATTAGGGAGGTGAAAAGATTGCGGAAACGTTTATATATAGGGATTGGAGTTATTCTCTTAATCGCTTTAGGGGGCATTGTATTTTGGTCAGCTATACAAGGAAACCGTACAGAACATTTTATTTTAAGACATATGGTGAATGAAAATGGGACGCTTGCCACATATCGTTTAGCGGATACAAAGGCAGGTACGGGTGAAGCGAAAGGCCGTGAAGCTTTATCGGAATCAGCAGGACTATGGCTACAATATACATTGGATAAAGACGATCAAGCGTTATTCGATGAACAAGTTAAGGTTATTCAAAATAGCTTTGTACATAAGGATCATATTGTTATATGGAAAATCTCTGAAAAGGGAGAAATGCAGTCAGCTACAAATGCACTTATAGATGATCTTCGTATTATAGAACAATTATATCGTGCTTATGAAATGTACAAGGAAGAGCGTTATAAAAACTTGGCAGATCAATTGAGTGATGCTGTAATTCGTTATAATAAGAAAAATAATTATTACGTTGATTATTATGATGCAGATGCAGGTAAACAAAATAATTTTGCAACTACATCATACATAAATCCACATGCATTCTCGTATATGAAAAAGTACGGAAAAGTTTCTGCTCAGCAATATCAGGAAGTCGTTCAATTTTTAGCGGATTATCCAAGGCATGGCTGGGCATTCCCAAAAGAGTATAAAGAAGATGGTACATTTACGTACGATAAAGAAGTAAATCTTATTGACCAATCATACGTTGCATATCATCGAAGTCTAGGTGGCCTTTCATCAGATGCTTATTTGGAATTTATCAAGAAGAAGTTCCAGGAGGATGGAAAGCTATACGGTCGTTACAATTTAGAAACGGGAAAACAAACTGTGAATTATGAGTCGCCAGCCGCATACGGACTAACAATCTTGTACGTACTACAAACAGGTGATACAAAGTTTGCAAAGGAATTATATGATCATATGGCCACATTCCGAAATGACAATATATTTAGTAGATATTACGGTGGATACGTAACAGGCGAAAATAATAATACGCATATTTTCGATAACGTATTGCCGCTTTTAGCGGAAATGGAATTGGAGAAGAGTAAGAAATAGAAGGTGCCATCCTCTGGAGATGGCACCTTTTATTTTTTACTAAGTCGATATAATTTTACGTTCTAATATTGGAGAAGTAGTCAATTACGAATTTACGGAATTGCTGAGCGGTTTTTGATAAGTAGCGTTTCTTCGACCAACTTAATCCGATAGTTCTCTCGCAATTGGGTTCAATAATACGTAACTTATTTAATGCTAAAGTAGAGTTTTTTAATAAAGTTAAACTTGGGACAAAGGCGATGCCGAGACCTTGCTTAATAAGGTCACTAATCACGGTTGGTTCATCTACTTCAAAAGCGATATGTGGAGTGAAGCCAGCTTCCTTGCAAAATTCATCCGTTAAGTGCCGAAACCCGTAACCAGTGTTCATACTAATAAATGGTTCGTCTTTTACCTCATGCAGATGGATACTTTCACGTCCTGATAAACGATGGCCTGAAGGGACAACTAAGAAAATTTCTTCTGTAATAAGTGGTTCCCACATAATTTCCTCGCCTTCAATCGGCACAGAAGAAATGCAAAAGTCAATTTCTATATTATCTAGTTGTCGCTTCATAGAAGGAGTAGATGCGAGAAATTGTTGGAATCGAACGTTAGGATGCTCTAGTAAAAAAGAACCGAGTAGTTCTGGTAATATTCTCGGAATAGAAACTGCCAGTGTAATAGAGCCTTGTTGTAATTCAGCTAAATCTTTAATTTCTCGTTCGCCTTCACTTAATTCATGAAAAATGCGCTCTACGCGTTTTAAAAATACTTTTCCAAAAGAGTTTAACGTAATCTGTCGACCTTGGCGATCAAACAATGGGACGCCTAAGTCCTTTTCTAATCTAGCGATTGTTTTGCTGAGCGAAGGTTGTGCGATATGCAGTTCTTCAGCGGCTTTTGTCATATGTTCTAATCGTGCGACTGTCTGAAAGTATTTTAGTTGAAGAAGTTCCATTTTGACTCTCCTTTCTATAGACCAAAAGGAATGAATTGATAATTAAAGATGTATTATACAGTATGAAAATGGGCGTGTATAGTAAATCTGTTAAACCATTCTAATGGTGTTAAATTAGGAGAAGGAGTATGTTTCATGAAGGGAATTCTACTTATATTTAAAGATTGGAAAGCGATGTGGCATCATAAACATGGACGTATCGCTTTAATTTTTTTATTAATCGTTCCTTTAATTTATTCAGGATTCTTTTTAGCTGGATATTGGGATCCATACGGACGATTAGATAAATTACCTGTTGCGATTGTAAATTTAGATAAGGGTGCTGCGATGGATGAAAAAACAATTCATGCAGGAGACGATTTTGTCAAAAATTTAAAAGAGAATAAGGAACTAGCTTTTCATTTCGTATCAGAAAAAAATGCTGATGAAGGGTTAAAAGAAGATAAGTATTATATGGTCGTTACGATTCCAGAGGATTTCTCTAAAAAGGTAAGTACACTTATGGATGAGAAACCAGAGCCAGCGCAGCTTCAGTACAAAGTAAATCCGGGTAAAAACTTTGTAGCAGCTCAAATCGGAACGACAGCTGTTGAAAATATGAAAACAAAAATTTCAAATAGTATTACGAAATCTTATACAGAAGGTGTCTTTTCTAAGTTTCAAGATTTGGCACAAGGATTGAGTGATGCAAGTGATGGTGCTGAGAAGCTGCATGAAGGAACGACAGATGCAAAAAATGGGGCGAATCAGCTTGCAGATGGTATTCATCGTTTAAGTGACGGGGCATCAACAGTGAAAGAGGGAAGTGAAAAACTTGCTTCTAGCCAATCTGCCTTAAGCGGCGGCGCAAATGAGCTGAGTGAAGGGGCAACCTCACTTCATAGTGGTATGGCGTTATTAGCTCAAGGTGAAAAAAATTTACAATCAGGGGTTAGTGAATTAAGTGCTGGTACAAATGAATGGGTGAATGGAAGTGAGAAACTTGCTGAAGGGCAAGTGAAAGCGGACAATGCAGCAAATAGTGTAAAACAACAATTAGAAGAGTACGTGAAAAGTCACCCAGAAGTGCAGCAAGACCCTGCTTTTCAAAAGATCATTGCTACTTCTAACGGATTAGCTAAAGCAACAAACACTTTAAATAATAGCCAACAACAATTGACACAAGGTGCGAAGAAGCTTGCTGACGGTCAGAATAAGATTGAAGAAGGTATGAATACATTCGGAGTCAAGTTAAGCGAAGCTACTGTTGGAACGAAAAAGATAGCAGATGGTGCTGCGAATGTAGCTAATGGATTTACGAAGTGGGGAAATGGATTTACAACATTACAAGAAGGTGTAAATCACCTTGCGATTGGCGGAACAGAGCTGAATCATGGTGCTGATAAGTTAGCGGACGGACTTGTTAAACTTGATGATGGTGCGAAAGAACTTTCTACGAAATTAGGAGAGGGCGCAGAGAAGATAGCGGATGTTCGCAATGATGATGCACGTAATACGATGTTCTCAGAGCCGGTTCAATTAGTGAAGTCGACAGTTTCTGATGTGCCTAACTACGGCTCAGGCATTGCACCATACTTTTTATCACTGGCATTTTATGTTGGCGGAATTATGGCATCGAATATTTTACCTCTTGGCCGTAGACAAAATATGAAGGTAAGCGGAACAGTACATTTTATTAATAAACTAGGATTGGTATATGTAATTGGACTTATTCAAGCATTACTTGTGGATGTGGCTGTGCTAGGAGTTATGAAATTAGAAGTTGCAAGTGTGCCACTCTTTGTTTTATCTAGTATCGTTATTTCCTTTACGTTCATGACATTTATTCTTATGTTAGTAACAGTATTTGGTCTTGTTGGAAAGTTCTTAGCAGTAACGCTTCTCGTCCTGCAATTAGCGACGAGCGGGGGTACTTTCCCAGGAGAATTAAATATAGCTGTTCTTAGTAAAATTGGACAGTTTCTCCCAATGTCCCATTCTCTTAGAGGATTACAAGATGTTATCTCTTTAGGAGATTGGTCACAATTACAAATGCAAATTTTAATATTGTTATGCTATCTCGTTGTTGCTGGCGGAATTGCTTGGATTACGAGTCATATACAACATAGGGAAACGAATGCAGAACAAGTTTCTTAAAATGAAAGAAGCTATCCGTTTTTTAGGATAGCTTCTTTTTTATTTACGCTCCATTACCGCAAAGTAATTGTTTTCATTATCAGCAAAGTTGAATGCTCTACCTGTAGGTAAATCTACAACTTGTCCAACTGTAACGTTTTTCTCAGAAAGATCTTTATACAGTTGATCTAAGTTATTAGAGAAGAACATAAGTGAAGGCGTATGTAAGTTTAATTCAGGTTGCATCTTCGCAATTAACGCTTTATCGTGAAGGACGATGCTTGTGCCTCCTTCTTTCGTTGGTGCAATTTCAATCCAGCGAAAGCCTTGTCCGTTATTTTCTTCTGCAATAATTTGGAATCCTACTGTCTCAGTCCAAAATTGTACTGCTTCATCTTGATTATTTACATATAACATAATTTGTCCAATTTGATTAATCATAGGTGTGTCCTACTTTCTTTTCTTGTATGGAATTCTATTATATCAAAGATATGGTTTGAATACCTTTTCGTGATTTTTTCGAAGTACAATCTTAGCCCATTTCACATTTTTCGTAGGAGAAGGTCCTGTAATCCACGTATGAACTGGTAGTGTACTGCAAATGACCATTGCTGAAATTGAGATTGTGGCCGTTATTGTGAATAATAATAGGCTATATAATATTGTGTTTTCTTGCAGTGTGAATAAAGAAAGAAATTTTGTACATAGTTGCAAGAAGAAAAAATGAGCTAAATAAGCACCATACGTGTAACTCCCAATAAATCGTAATGCTTTATATAAGAAACCTCGTCGTTGTACGATTGTAATAGACAGCACGTAAAGTATAATAATTTCGCATACGATATATAAAAACATAGACGGTTTTAAATAAGTTGAAACGGTTAAATGAATAGAGTTTGCTCCGTAAAAACTAAATAACTCATAATTGATAAATAAAAATAAGACGAAAAATAACATTGTTATAAGCGGGATATGTTTCATGACAAATAAACGCCAAGTTTTTAGTGCGACAGCAGCGATTCCTCCCATGACGAAATAGAATGAGTAGAAGAAGAAGGAACGATCTGTATAATGTAAAATGGTTGAGCTAGTCAATTTCTCTCCATTAAAAATGTAGTGGGAAGAATACCACATTAAGAGGAAATATAGACAAGCAAAGATGGTCATATATTTATATATGTCTTTTTTATTTTCTGTTCGTTTTTGAAACCAATAAAATAGTGTGCACAGCAAAGGGAACAATAAGTGAATTTGGAACATCATAATCACGTACCAAAGATGGGGCGCGGCTGTTCCGAGTAATAAACTTTTGATTCCGCTTTGTAGTGTAATCATATCGTTTGTTGTTAATAAGTAAAGAATAGACCAGAAGAAATAAGGAATGAGTAAATGTGCGGCTTTTTCATAAATATATTCTGTGTAGGCTAGTTGCTTCGTATATTGCCGAATTAAATGAAAGCCGACGATAAATATGAATGCAGGTGCTGAAAATTTTGCAAGGTTGAATAGCATGCCCATAATGAGGGATTGCTCAAGTAAGACATTTCCTTGATTCATTGTATATAATAAGGAACTTTGCAAAACGACAGCAAGGAATGCAATGCTTTGCAAAACTTTAAATTCTGGTGCGCTTTGTGTCATTAGGTACATCTCCTTCTCCATACATGATTATAGTACGGAGAATGGATAATAGGTGTGGAATATTTGTGAAGATTTTAACAAATTTGTGGCGGGGAGCAATGAATGAAATGCTATCAACGATTTTTGAATATATCTATCACAACAAAAAAGAGGATGCTTGTTAGGAGCATCCTCTTTCTATTTATTAAGCAAATTTGTTTTTGATCCAGTTCTTACCTTCTACAAGGCGAGCTGTCATTACGGCACAAGCGTTATCTGCTGTTACGTTTAACACTGTTGCAGGAGGATCAATGATTGTACTAATTGCTGCGATAATTGGCAATGCTTCTGGCGGGAAGCCGTATAGAGAAACGATTAACATTTCACCAATCATACCACCACCTGGAATAGCGCCCATTACTGTTCCTACTAATAGAGAAACAACAAGTGCAATTGCTAATGTTTTCGGTCCTTCGAATTCCATGTTGAAAATACCGAATAAGAAAGCAATTTTTAGTACGCCACCTAAAACAGATCCGTCTTTATGAAGTGTAGATCCAAGAAGGACAACTGTTTCACGAACGTCAGAAGAGATACCCATTTTCTTCGTTGCTTCCAAGTTCGCTGGAATACTAGCAGCACTACTACAAGTTGCTAGTGATGTAACTGTAGGAGATACCATGTTCTTCCAAAAAATTTGTACACCTTGTTTGCGACCCGCAAGGTATGCATAGAATGTGAAGAATACAAAGAAGTAAATTAGAGACGCTGGATAGTATACCATTGCTGCTCGGAAGTAAGTTCCAAGAAGTTGTGGTCCGAATTCACCAACTAATGCCGCGAAGTAAGCAGCAAGTCCGATTGGAGCGTAGTACATAATGAAAGATACAACTTTCATTGAAATTTCTGCACCAGCTTGTAAAAATGCAGCGAATGGTTTTCCTTTTTCACCAACTGCTGAAGTTGCAACCCCCATTAAGATAGAGAAGAAAATAAGAGCTAACATATTTTCACGAGATAGTAACTTCGAGAAGTCAGATACTGTTACAATACCGACGATTTGATCTGCAACACTAACAGCTTTTTCAGCTTTATCGGGCTGCGTTAGTTCTAATACAACACCTTGTGCTGGCGGGAATACTTTCACGACAATAATCATAAAAATAGCAGCTAAAATACTTGTAAATAAGAAAGTTCCAGCCATACTAGACATAATTTTACCGAAACGTTTTAATCCATCCATATTAGCAATAGATGACGCGATGCTAAAGAACACTAAAGGTACAACAATCGTAAACATTAAGTTTAAGAAAATGTCACCAAGCGGCTTTAAAGCAACGGCATCGGCACCCATGAAATAACCAATGAAACCACCAATTAGGATAGAAGATAATAAAATAAGCGGAAAGCGATATGCCTTCATAAATATATCCTCCTATCAATTAAAAAAATCATACTGAATTATTATAGCGAGTTAGAGCCCTCTTTACTAGGAAAATACCGATAGATGGAATAGCGTGAAAATCGAGAAATTTTTGTTTTTAAGCTCGGCATACAGCAGGAAATCTAGACATATATATTTGTAACCTAGTGGTGGCAAGGATGCACCGTAACTTAGGTTTGGAAAAAGGGGGAGGGGAGCGAGATGAATATTTTACTTTGCTGTGCAGCGGGAATGTCTTCCAGTTTGATTGTTACAAAAATGGAGAAAGCAGCAGAGGCAAAAGGGATAGAGGTAAAGATTTGGGCGGTATCAGGTTCAGAAGTGCGAAATCATATTGATACTGCGGATGTGCTTTTGCTTGGACCGCAAGTACGTTATTTATTACCGAAAATGAAAGAGTTATGTAAGGAGAAGGGAGTACCTGTTGATGTCATTCAATCTGTCCATTACGGGCTTTGTAATGGAGAAGCTATCTTACAAGCAGCTTTGTCAATGAAACCATGAGGAGAGTGGGATAGATGATACGGTTTTTAGAGAAATATGTAATGCCAGTAGCGGGAAAGGTTGCAGAACAGAGGCATTTGCTAGCAATTCGTGATGGACTTGTATTGACGATGCCTTTCTTAATTATAGGATCATTTTTCCTCATCATTAGTGCTTTACCAATACCAGGTTATAATGATTTTATGGCAGGTTTGTTTGGGGAGAATTGGCAGAGGGCTTTGGGGTATCCAGTTAGTGCAACTTTTAATATAATGGCTTTAATAGCTGTTTTTGGAATCGCTTACAGACTTGGAGAATATTATAAAGTGGACGCTTTAGCATCCGGGGCATTATCGCTTGTGACGTTTTTACTTGCGACGCCATTTCAAGTTGCATATATTATACCAAGTACAAAAGAGAGTGTACTTGTAGAAGGTGCTATCCCAGCTGCGTTAATGGGAAGCCAAGGGTTATTTGTAGCAATGATTATTGCACTTATATCTACTGAACTTTATCGGTTTATTGTACAAAAAAAGATAATTATAAAGATGCCAGAGACAGTTCCGCCAGCTGTGATACGTTCATTTGCCGCGCTTGTTCCAGGATTTATTGTTGTAACGGTTATTTGGATTTTACGCTTAATTATAGAAAATACTTCTTTTGGCAGTATCCATAATATTGTGGGGCAAATTTTACAGGAACCACTTAGTGTACTTGGTGCTAGTCTTTGGGGCGCAATAATAGCTGTTATTCTCGTTCATGTTCTTTGGTCATGTGGAATTCATGGAGCTACTATTGTTGGTGGTGTAATGAGTCCAGTTTGGTTGTCGTTAATGGATCAAAACCGAGTTGCTTTTCAAGCGGGTCAAGATGTACCGAATACGATCACCGCACAGTTTTTTGATTTATGGATTTATATGGGCGGATCTGGTGCGACACTTGCTTTAGTTATTGGAATGTTATTGTTTGCACGAAGTCAGCAATTAAAAAGTTTAAGTAGATTGTCAATTGCACCTGGTATATTTAATATTAATGAAATGGTGACTTTCGGTATGCCAATTGTCATGAACCCATTGTTACTAATTCCATTTATAGTAGTTCCGGTTGTATTAACGATTGTTTCTTACTTTGCGATGGAATGGGGGTTAGTTGCCCGTCCGAGTGGAGCAGCTGTACCTTGGACGACACCGATTCTGTTTAGTGGATATTTAGGATCCGGCGGAAAAATTTCAGGTGTTATTTTGCAACTCATTAACTTTGCACTAGCATTCTTCATTTATTTACCGTTCTTAAAAATATGGGATAAACAAAAGTTAGCGGAAGAAAAGGGGGAGTAAAGAACTAAAATGGATACGATAGAAACGAAGGCTTTTCACTTAATTTTGCATGGGGGAAATGCGAGAAGTTGTTCAATGGAAGCAATTGATTGCGCAAAGCGTGGAGAATTTACAGAAGCAGAAGCGAAATTACAAGAAGCGTTAGAGGAATTAAAAGAGGCGCACCGTGTACAAACGGAGCTCATACAGAAAGAAGCTGGTGGTGAAAAGACCGAAGTTACCCTTCTGATGGTGCACGCGCAAGATCATTTAATGAATGCAATTACGGTGAAGGAATTAGCGAGTGAATTTGTAGAATTATATAAGAAGATGTCAGTATCGGAATGAACCTTGCGTATGCAAGGTTTTTTTATGTTTTGTAAAGATACTTTCATTATTACTTACGTCGTTATATGGTTTACGATGACGTTATATTGGAAACGAAAAATCACAAAACTAAATCATCAATTAAGATGAATAAACTATGTATGTGTGCGTACCATCAGTGGAGTGTTATGAGCTCCACTGATGGTATTTTCATATTAACAAGCCTCCTTCTTCGTGGAAAATGGGAATGGTAATTAATCGATAGTAATAAATTCTCCTACACCACGAATTAATTTTTTTATATGCATACGTTCTGGTTTTAAAACGCTTATTATAGAATCAATGGCTTCTTGAGGATCAACAGATGTGCCACAAGTATAACAATCAATTGCTGCAAACTTCTTTTCAGGATAAGTGTGAATAGAGAGATGGCTTTCTGATAATAAAAGTAATACCGTCACTCCATATGGATGGAATTCTTTGTTACTTACATGTAAAACATGAGCACCAGAGCGATTCGCAGCATCAATTAAATGATGCTCTAAAAAATAGATATCATTTAATAGAGAAAAATCTACGCCCCATAAATCTACTATTATATGACGCCCAAACGTAGAATATTCCATACGTTCATACCCTCCTGGTCAAAACTGCATCTCTTTTTGATAGCAATGATGTAGGGTAAGGTTAGATTCTGAATTTAAAACGGCATTATTACGTTGCTCTAAATGTTCTTCTTTAAATTGAAACAAAGGAGCAAGAAGAGAAGGTAATGTTCGAGGAGTTGGCACAACATATAATTGCTCAATTTGATCGAGTACAAAGGAGGAGTTAGCAGCGATATGAAATCCCCAGTCAGTTCCGAAAGAAGGGACGATTGTATGATAACTTTTCACAGTTAATCCGGCATGTTCAATTGTGTTACCGATACCCCAATATACAAGAGGTGCATCAGCAGGTGAATTAGATTGAGAGACGAATGCACCATCTTCTGTTAAAAACGTAGCTATACGAGCAAATAGTTCACTTGTATATAAAGTACTTAATAATTCCGTCGCTGGATCAGGAAAATCAATAATAATTACATCATATAAAGAGGAAGGAGAGTTCAGAAATTCTTTTGCGTCACATACATGTACATTTACACGCTCATCAAAAAATGCACGTTGGTTTAAAGAAACTAATTCTGGGACATTGCGAGCCATTGTAATCATTTCTTCGTCTAAGTCGACAAGGTCTACATGTAAAACCGTTTCATATTTTAAAACCTCTCTTAAAGCAAGACCATCGCCACCGCCTAAGATGAGAACGCGTTTTGGATCTATTACCTTTGCCATAATTGGATGAACAAGTGCTTCATGATAGATTTGCTCATCGACGGAACTAAATTGTAGTTGCTTATCCAAATATAGACGAATGTCGCTTACTTGGAGTAAATTAATGTTTTGATAATTACTTTTTTTTTCAAATAAACTTGTATGTTCACCAGTTTGTATTTCTTTTAGGGAAATTTCATCCCATACATCTAAGCCGTGTGAATCTGAGGGTACTATGCTTACATTTTCCGATTGTACTTGCTTGTCATGCTCATCAGGTTTAGCTGGTTCGTCAGGTCTGTCTTGTTTATCAGGTCTTTCTGGTTTACCTGGTTTGTCGTGTTTATCTTGTTTGTCTTGTTTGTCCTGTTTATCTTCAGTGTCCTGTTGATCTAGTGCATCCGTGTTGGAATTTAATTCAGAATCCTCTTCTTGTTTATACCATTTATTTGGAACCTGTATTCTATAAATCTTCATTCTATTCTTTTTTCTATGTTTTGGCATTGGAATCCCCTTTTAAAATACTTTATTTTCTTCTATTCTATGTAATTTAATAGAGTTTGACTGGACAATAACTAGACGAGTATCTTGAATAGGTATTTGTTTTTGATTTGAGTTGAAATATCATATTTTTTCATTATATTTTTACGCTTTTTAAAAAAAATACTGTTTTTTTGTTTTAAACACAACTAGACAACTAAACACTAATCTATTTTCATACAGTTATGTGTTAAAAGCGTGTTGTTTTATAACACACTGTGTGGTTTTTTGGTGACACACTAATTGAAAGCGTTAACACACAAAGAAAACAGTCGAAAAAGTGCTGATTTTAGTGGTTTTAAAAAGTTGGCACGCTAATTGCAATAATAAATAGCGTAAAGAAAAATAAATAAACATAAATTTTTTATACTACACAAGGGGGATTTTCAAATGAATATTTTATTATGTTGCTCAGCAGGGATGTCTACAAGTTTACTAGTTACAAAAATGGAAGCGGCTGCAAAAGCTCGCGGTCTAGAAGGAAAGATTTGGGCTGTATCTGGGGATGCAGTAAAAACAAATATCGATCAAGCAGATGTATTATTACTAGGACCACAAGTTCGTTACATGCTTTCTTCAATGAAAACGCTTGCTGATGAGAGAAACGTTGGAATCGACGTTATCAATCCAATGCACTACGGCATGATGAATGGAGAAGCAGTTTTAGATCACGCGTTAACACTTAAAAAATAATTAGGGGGGAAGCGAAATGCAAAAGTTTATTGCATTCATGGAGAAATATATTGTTCCTGTCGCTGGTAAAATCGGATCGCAACGTCACTTAGCTGCGATCCGTGATGGATTTATTGCAGTTATGCCACTTATTTTAGTTGGTGCACTGGCATCACTAATTAATGGTTTTCCGTCTGAAGCTTTCCAAGAGTTCATGAAAGGTTTGTTTGGTGAAACGTGGAAACAAGTTGGCGGTGGAATGTGGACTGGTTCTTTCGCAATTTTAGCACTAATCATAGCATTTACAACAAGTTATAACTTAGCAAAATCTTACGGCGTTGATGGTTTGTCAGCAGGTATTATTTCATTTGGTGCGTTAATTATTCTTACGCCAACAACACCGAAAGAAGGCGGATTGAACTTAGCTTGGACAGGGGCACAAGGGCTATTCGTAGCAATTATCGTGGCACTCCTTGTTACTGAGGTATTCCGTTTCTTTGTACAAAGAAACATTACTTTTAAAATGCCTGATGGAGTACCGCCAGCAGTTTTAAGATCTTTCGCAGCTATAGTTCCAGCATTTGTTATCTTAACAGTAGTTGCAGGTATTCAATTAGCAGTGAAATTAGCTGGTACAAGTGTTCATGAATTTATTTTTAATACGATTCAATCACCACTGCAAAGTTTAGCAGGGACATTACCAAGTGCAATTATCATTGTAATCCTTGTTCATCTTCTTTGGTTCTTCGGTTTACATGGGCCAAATATCGTTGGTGGTATTATTGAGCCATTATACTTACCGGCATTAGAGAAAAATATGAATTTATTCAAAGGTGGTACATCTGCATTTGATGTTCCAAATATTATTACAAAACCATTCTTTGATACTTTCGTATACCTTGGTGGTTCTGGTGCGACATTAGCATTCTTAGTAGTGGTATTACTCGTAGCAAAAAGTGCACAATTACGTGGTGTATCTCGCTTATCAATTGGACCTGGTGCATTTAACATTAACGAACCAGTAATCTTTGGTACACCAATTATTTTAAACCCAATTTTATTCTTACCGTTTATCGTAACACCAATTGTGTTAGTAATTACTTCTTATACAGCTATATCTATTGGTTGGGTACCAAAAACAGTTGTGATGATCCCATGGGCAACACCACCAATTATTAGTGGTTATCTTGTAACAGGTGGACATCTTTCAGGTGCAATTCTACAGTTATTCAACTTTGTAATTGCGATGGTAATCTACTATCCATTCGTTGTATTATCTGACCGTTCTGTTGTTCGTACTGAAAAAGCAGCAGCACAAGGAAATAACAACTCTGTACCTATGTAACATAGTAATTGTTCTCACAGATAACGTTATCTGTGAGAACAATTACCTTTATATCATGTTCAAAAAGATGAGACCCATCTACAAGAACACCAAACTATCATTCATAAAATAATAATGTAATAGAAATGTTCAAACTGAAGAGGTATTTAAATCGGTTGAGCCATAATAGAGAGGGCGGTAATTATGATGACTACAGCAGAACAAATTCCATTCCAATTAATTTTAAATAGTGGTAATGCACGAAGCTTTGCAATGGAGGCACTTCAATTTGCCAAACAGGGGAAAATGGCAGAGGCTGATGAAGCGATGGTAAAGGCGAAAGAAGCGATTAATGAAGCGCATCATTTCCAAACAGAGCTCATACAATCAGAAGCAAGAGGAGAAAAAACAGAGATTAGTGTTCTTTTAATTCACGCACAAGATCATTTAATGAATGCGATTACAGTAAAAGAATTAGCAGCAGAATTTATTGACCTTTATAAAAAGTTAGAAGCGAAAGGGGAATAAAGCATGACTGGAATTAAAATTGCTACAATCGGCGGTGGATCTAGTTATACACCAGAGTTAATTGAAGGATTTATTAAGCGTTATGATGAGCTTCCTGTTCGTGAAATTTGGTTAGTAGATATTGAGGCAGGAAAAGAAAAGTTAGAAATCGTTGGTAACTTAGCGAAACGTATGGTGAAAAAATCTGGTTTACCAATCGAGGTACATTTAACACTTGATCGTCGTGAAGCGTTAAAAGGTGCTGACTTCGTAACAACGCAGCTTCGCGTAGGTTTATTAGAAGCTCGTGCAAAAGATGAAGCAATCCCATTAAAATATGATGTAATCGGTCAGGAAACGAATGGTCCTGGTGGTTTATTCAAAGCGCTGAGAACGATTCCTGTTATTTTAGATATTTGTAAGGATATGGAGGAGCTTTGTCCGAATGCATGGTTAATTAACTTCGCGAACCCAGCTGGTATGGTAACAGAAGCTGTCCTTCGTTATACAAATATTCAAAGAGTAGTTGGTCTATGTAACGTTCCAATCGGAATCCGCATGGGTCTTGCAAGATTACTTGAAGTAGATGCAAGTCGTGTACACGTTGATTTTGCAGGTTTAAATCATATGGTATACGGACTAGATGTATACTTAGATGGCGTAAGTGTAATGGATCGTGTGTTAGAGCTTGTAACAGATCCAGAAAAGCAAATTACGATGGAAAATATCGCAGCGCTTAACTGGGAACCAGACTTTATTCGCGGCCTTCGTGCAATTCCATGTCCATACCATCGTTATTACTACAAAACACGTGAAATGTTAGAAGAAGAGAAAGAAGCTTCAATTGAAAAAGGTACACGTGCAGAAGTAGTAAAACAATTAGAAGATGATTTATTCGAGTTATATAAAGACCCGAATTTAGATATTAAACCACCACAATTAGAAAAACGTGGGGGCGCTTATTATAGTGACGCAGCATGTAGCTTAATTACGTCTATTTACAATAATAAAGGTGATATCCAGCCTGTTAATACACGAAACAACGGAACAATTGCAAGCTTGCCACATGACTCTGCTGTTGAAGTGAACTGTATTATTACGAAAGAAGGTCCAAAACCAATTGCAGTTGGAGATCTTCCCGTACCAGTTCGCGGTTTAGTACAACAAATTAAATCATTTGAGCGCACAACAATTGAAGCTGCTATTACAGGGGATTATCATAAAGCGCTGCTTGCTATGACAATTAATCCACTTGTACCATCAGATAAAGTTGCAAAACAAATTTTAGATGAAATGTTGGAAGCACATAAAGAATATCTTCCGCAGTTCTTCAAAAAGGTAGAGAAATAAAGCGGCGCTATTTAGCCCGCTTTTTTTATTCTATTAGGAGGTATTACGATGATTAAGTTAATTGTAAACGCAGATGATTTTGGTCTTACAGAAGGTACAAATTACGGCATTATCGATGGACATATAAATGGACTTGTAAATTCAACGACGATGATGATGAATATGCCAGGAACAGAGCATGCGGTACGCTTAGCAAAAGAATATAACCTACTCGGAGTAGGCGTACATCTCGTATTAACGGCAGGGGAACCTCTTCTCGGAGACGTACCATCACTTGTAAATAGCGATGGATTTTTTCATAAACAAAGCGTCGTATGGGAAGGGAAGCTAAATGCAGAAGAAGTTGAGAGAGAATGGACTGCTCAAATTGAGAAATTCCTATCTTACGGATTAAAACCAACTCATTTAGATAGTCATCATCACGTGCATGGATTACCGATCTTGCACGATGTTCTTGAGAGGTTAGCGGCTACATATAATGTTCCAATTCGTCGTTGTGAGGAAGAGCGAGCAGTACGCCCGTTTTCTGACGTGTTTTACAGTGACTTTTATGCGGATGGTGTGACGGAAGATTACTTTGTGAAGTTAAAAGAAAGAGTACAAGATGAACAAACGGTAGAAATTATGGTTCATCCAGCTTATATTGACCCAGAGCTTGTGAAGCGTTCTTCTTACGTAATGGATCGTGTGAAAGAATTGCGTATTTTAACAGAGAGTAAGTTGCCTGAAGGAATAGATCTTGTGAAGTTTTAATAGAAAAACGACGGCTACATAATGCCGTCGTTTTTTCTATTTACAAAATGGATAGAACGTGTCCGCCAAAGGCTCCAAGTATAACGATAACCCAAGGTGGTGTTTTCCAAAAAGCGAGCAAGCAAAATAGAAGAGATGCAAAAACAAAATCTACAGCGTTCATAATTGTGCTTGTCCAAATAGGATCATAAAAAGCTGCTAATAAAATACCGACGACGGCTGCATTGATTCCAAGTAGTGCGCCTTGTATGTAAGAGATTTTTCTCACACTGTCCCAAAATGGTAAAACACCAATAACGAGCAAGAAAGCAGGAAGAAAGATCGCAATTGTTGCGAGTATTGCCCCAAGCGTCCCGTTTAACACAGCTCCTATATAAGAAGCGAATGTAAATAGTGGGCCTGGTACGGCTTGTGTTAATCCGTATCCAGCTAGGAACTGTTCTTTCGTCATCATTCCGTTTTGTACGAACTCACCTTCAAGAAGGGGGAGCACGACGTGTCCGCCTCCAAATACAAGTGCACCAGAGCGATAGAAACTATCAAATAAAGCGATGTAATAAGAGAACGGTCTTAATATTGGTAGCAGTAGTAATAGTCCGAAGAATAAGATGAGACAAGAAACTGCTATCGTTTTTGAAATAGGTACTTTTATATTTTGAGATTGGCTAATTGCTTGGTTACGATATAAAAACCAGCCGATAAAGCCAGATACTATAATGAGAATGACTTGTGTCCAGCTACTTGGCCATAGTAAGGCAATTGCGGCAGTTACAATAGCAATCGTCGCACGATTTCGGTCTGGCGTTAATTTTTGCGCCATTCCCCATATGGCATGAGCGACAATAGCGACGGCTACAAGTTTTAGTCCATGAATCCAGCCAGCACTTCCAAGATCGAACTGATTAAGGAATGAGGCGAAGAAAACTAAAACAAGCACAGAAGGTAGAGTGAATCCAATCCATGAAATAATAGCTCCTAATACCCCGCCTCTTAATAATCCAACTCCCATACCGACTTGACTGCTAGCGGGACCAGGAAGGAATTGACATAGTGCTACTAAATCTCCATAGCTTCGTTCATCCATCCATTTTCTTTTTTGTATGTATTCGTGGTGGAAATAGCTGAGATGGGCGACAGGACCACCAAATGAAGTAAGTCCTAATTTAAATGAGACGAGAAAAATCTCCAATAATGTGTGAAAAGTGTAATTGTTGTTTTTCAAAGGAACCCCCTATAATGTTTTTTCTATGTGCATTATACAAGAGATAGTAAAGCAAAAGGAACGATTCTAATGTAAAGATTGTGTGAATCTTTTCTTCGTAATTAAAACTTGAAAAAGTCATAAATGATTATGTATAAACCATAAAGTAGTAGAAGTAGTGCTGGGAAATTTATATAAGGAGAATGCCTGTATGACAACACATTTCTTTGCGAGGTTAACAGGGAAGAGGGAAATACCTCCTGTAAATACAGAAGCTTATGGTGTAACAGAGTTTATATTTAGTGATGATTTAAAGAAATTACAATATCGGATCATATTGAAAAACATCGAAAAAGTTACAGCATGCCAAATTCATTTAGGAAAAGCGGATCAAATAGGTCCAGTGGTTTTAAATTTGTTTGGTCCAATAAAGCAAGGTATTAGTGTAAATGAAGGAGTCGTGACCGGTGTAGTCAATGTGGAGGATTTTGAAGGGCCTTTACAGGGGAGAGCGTTTGATAGTTTACTTCATGAAATCATTCAGGCGAATGTATATGTAAATGTTTATACAAAGTCTAATAAGAAGGGCGAAATCAGGGGGAGAATCAGAAAAGTAAAGAAGTAGAAAAAAGGCTGTCCATATTTTGGAACAGCCTTTTTTTCTATAAGGTACAAATTTTAGTGGTTATTGTCGGCAAATCGATATATTTAAAAAACTGCTTCGATTAATTTTTTACAGGCTGATTTTTAATGAAGAAGTCCATGATATAAAACACTTCATCATCAGGTATTTGTATTTCAAATGTATTTTCAATTGGTTGTAATGCTTTTTTCACTTTCATATACATCCAGTACTCATCTTGTCTTCGTTTCTCTTTATCTGGATGAGGGAGGAGGCTTTCTCCTTTTTGAAGACGGTCAACCATACAGCTCATATGCAGAATCACACCCATTAAGCTGTCGGGAGTTAGCTGTAAGGAAATTAATTCTTGAATTGTATTTAATGCGTAACGAATTGTTTTAATAAGTAATGCTCCGTCGTTCCGCTGCATTTGTTGCTCCAGAATATCAGCCATTTTTGCATATGTTTCTTCATACGTAATTAATTCTTGAATTGGCTGAATCGCTGTGTAGTTTACAATGTCTTGGAAATGATATGTTAAGCATGGTACCTGCACATCGAAATTTGTGACGATACAAATGATATTCCGCTCTTTTTTTATGTTCTCAATCATTTTCGTTAAATCTTTTTCATGGACGATACTAATCGGAATAATTTCAATTAAGTCTTTGTCAAATCGCAAATAGTTCTCTAACATTTTTTGAATAGCTAAAGCACTGCCTTCCCCAGTTAAACAAGCTGTTAAAATAACAGACTTCATTGGTGATAGTGGCTTTTTCTTTTCTTCTTGTACGTTTAAGTAAAACGGTGTTAAGTTCTTCACTGTTTCATATAATGCATCTAACGAGTAGCCAAGTTGAGCTTTTCGAGCTGCTTCTAGTGCATGTGGAGTGCTTGTCATGGAAAGAACACGTACCGGAATTTTGAACTCAGTTTCTAATATATCACCAATATAAGCGAGCGAGCCCATATCGACGAGTAAGAGAAGTCCATTTACATTTTGGAGTGTTTTCATATACACTTTCACACGCTCTAAGAAATCTTTCGGCGATTCATGTAACGGCATATCGATACCGGTTACTTCCTCAATGCCGAGCAGTTCGTTTGCGACGTTTGCCATTTCTGTTGCGATGCCGTTGCCGTGCGCTAATATTAATACTTTTACTTCTGTTTGCGAGGCAGGAATTGGATCAACAACGAAGAACATTGTTAAAAAGCCTGCTTCATCAATAGGCATTGTTATTTGTAATTCGTCCTCCAGTAGTTGAATGCATTGCATAGCTACGGAAAAAGCGTCTTTATATTTCGTACGAATTTGATTTAATTGTGGGTGATGAATTTGTTTCCCAGCTTGCAAACGTTGTAGAGTTGTCTGTACATGTAGGCTTAAAGCGAGAAATACTTTTTCATCAAACGTCTTAGATAAATGCTTTTCAGCAAGTTCCGCAATTCTTTCACATACGGAAACGATATTACGATCCACAATTTTAAAAACATTTTCATGACTTGTTTTTTTAGATATTTGGTTAAAATATTGTACGAAAAAGCTTTGAATATCATTTTCTATTAGTAATTCTAATTCGTCCTCTTCAATACCGCGAGCTTGAAGTTCTTCGTATTTATAATCAATATAATCGTAAATAGAAGACCGTTTTTCATTCTCTATTTTATGATTACTCCAACCTTCATCACCTGTAAATATAAATGTTTCATTTGGTATTTGATATAGATGACGGCTCTTTCTTTCAATGAATAGCCCTTCTTTCATATACCAAGGTAAATCTGTACTTGAAACATAGACAGAATCACGTTTCTTTGTCACAAAGTCAGAATAGGCTTTCGCACAGGCAATTTGTACATCCGTTTTTAATTGCCCGATGTTATTGGGACAATTGTAAAAGACGAAAGCGCGCATTGCATTCGGACTAACGTGAATTTCCTTTCGCAGACGGATTGCTTCATTTGTGAAAAATAGTTGCAGTAAAGCAAATCGTTCTTTATGTGTACGCTCACGAAGTGGTGGCAGCGTAACAGTCATTGGTATACGTCTTGTAAATGTTTTTAATAAAAATGAATTTGGTTCTTCTGTTGTTGCAGTAATGATTAATACTTGTGCTTTACGCTCGTTTTCTGTTTCTCCAAGGCGGCGGTATACCCCGCGGTCAATAAAGGTGAAAAGCATTTCTTGTCCCTCTGGAGGAAGGCGATGTACTTCATCTAAGAAAAGAATCCCTTCATGTGCTTTTTCAATTAACCCTTTTTGATCACTTGCCCCTGTATAAGCTCCTTTTTTAATCCCAAATAACTGCCCCAGTAGTAGCTGTGGATTATTTGCGTAATCGGCACAGTTAAAGACGATAAATGGTGCATTTTTAGGAAGCTGTTCAACTTCAATTGCATATTCGTGCATTAAAGAAGCGAACATAGATTTTCCGACTCCTGTTTCTCCTAGCAGTAAAGTATGCATACCGTTTGGAGGATAGAGAATAGAAGCTTTCGCTTTTTCGATTGCGATTTTAAGGCTTGTATTTTCAATTGCAAATGTATCTAATGAAGTCATTTCCTTTGAATGCGTTTCCAACGAAGCGTTCGTTTCTATATAAAAATGAACAGGACGCGTATTTGTTTTTAATAAACGTTTATCTTTTACAAGTTTGTTTAAGTCGCTACTTACATTGGCACGATCTAGTTGTAGAAGGGTAGCGAGTTCTGATGCGGTTACACCTTCTATATAATTGCCTTCTTGTATTGCGTTAAAAATGAGATCTATTCGTTTCATTTCTATTCACCTCGAAACTTCATCACTATTTAAAATTTTACACAAAAATGGGAAGGGTGGGAAGAGAAAAATAAAACAGCTTTAGCAAATAGGCACTAAAGCTGTTACAATCTTGTGTCTTTCCAAAAGTTCACTTCGAGGTGAGAAGATGGATTATAGGGAAGAAGTTTGTATCCTTGTGACTGTAAGTAATCAATTACTTTAGGCAGTATTTGTACAGTTACACTCGAATCATGCATTAAAATCACTTCGACTTGTTCATCGCTCTGATTACGTACTCTTTCTAGTATGGCAGAAGGATTGTCATAGCTTTTCCAGTCATATGTATCGATTGTCCAATCCCACATTTTATACTGGGCGGATACAAGTGCATCACGGTAATTCTTTTTTAAGTAAGGCATGCTACCATACGGGACACGGACGAGATGTGTATTTAATTTTGTAACTTGCTGAACAATATTTTGTGTTTGTTCCATCTCTGTAATTAAAGCGGATGGATCGCCAGTGTAAAGGCGTTTTACATCGTGTGACATACTGTGAAGTCCGATATAATGTCCTTCTTTAATTAATCGTTGCATTGTTTTTTTATAATGGGGCACTTTTCCACCAATAACAAAGAAAGTTGCTTTTCCGTTCTTTTCTTTTAAGATGTTTAAAATTTGCGTAGTATATTTGTTTGGTCCGTCATCAAATGTTAAGTACGCGATTTTTTTGATAGGAGAGGTAGTTTCAGTATTTGGATGATGTTCAGCAGGGGTCATTGTAGTTGCTCCTGCATGAGATGACGCGTACATAGTAATCGTTAAAAATAAAATAATGTATTGAAATACTCGCTTGATCATAACATTCACCCTCAGTTTGACAATCAAGATGTAAAAAAGAAAATATAATCCTTTTCTTATTATGTATATCTTTCTCCAATAGTGGGACTCTCAAACAAACTATATTTTGGAAATATGAAATGAGGAATAAAAAATAAAAAATAGCATCCTCTTTCTTATAAGAGGATGCTATTTGAATATTTCATAATTGTAAAGGCTATACTACAATTAGTCTTCGCGTTTTTTCACTTTTTTATAAAAGGAAATAAGTGGTTTGTAACGTTCATGTACAAGCCCAATTACTTCAGCAATGATTTCTGTAAAGAAGATTAAAACGAAAAGAAGAATAATGGATAACCATAATGTCGCACTAGAGAAAATGATTGCATTTACACTAAAGAAAATACCAAATGCGTATATAATTAGTACCGTTTTACGATGAGAGAAGCCCATTGCAAGTAAACGGTGATGTAAATGCGATTTATCTGGTGCTGAAATAGGTTTTTTATTTACGATACGACGGATAATTGCAAATGTCGTATCAAATACAGGTACGCCTAAAATGATAACTGGAACGATAAAGCTGAATAACGTTACACTTTTGTATAATCCAAGTAACGATATAACAGAAATACAGTATCCTAAAAATAGTGCGCCTGTATCTCCCATGAAAATTTTTGCTGGATGGAAGTTGTAGAATAAAAATCCAATTGTACTTGCTAATGTAATTAATGCTAGTGGTAAGATAATAGCGGCTCCAGTGCCCCATGGGCTAGTGAAGGCCATATATGCTAGCGTTGCAAGTACGATAGATGAAATACCAGCAGATAACCCATCTAAGCCATCAATTAAGTTGATTGCATTTGTAATACCTACAATCCAAAATACTGTAATTGGATAGGCAAGCCATCCAAGTTCAGTATCCCCGAGGATTGGGATATATAATACTTGCACTAATAATCCGCTTTTTACAATCATCATGGCAACTAGTAGTTGTCCACCGAATTTTACCTTCGCAGATAACTCGTACATATCATCTAAAATACCGATGATTACAATGATAATCGCACCTAGCGTTATCGATAACATTCTTTGTTCGTATAAGCCGCCGACAACAAATCCTACAGCTACACCAATAAATATCGCTAACCCGCCAAGACGAGGCATAATCTTTTGATGCACTTTACGAGCGTTTGGCTTATCTGTTGCTCCTATTTTAAAAGCTAACTTAATAACTAAAGGAGTAACGACGAGTACAGTGATGAAAGATGCCAAGATGGCATAAATCACTTGTGAGTCCATTAATACCCCACCCTTTTATAGTCTAACGTAATTTTTTTTAATATATTTATCTGAAAATTATGATGTTTATTTACAGGCTCATAACATATGGTATCACAAAAAGATTAGAATTCAATCTTTTTTTCTTTGTGTGGTAAATGGAAGCGGATAGAATATATGACAATTGTATACAGAATGTTGAATCATTTGAGAAGGTTAATCGTATTGGGCTTTGGAATATGACATTTTCTCTTTTTCTTCGATAGTGAATACTTTTATTTCAGTATTATAAGTGTTACACGTAGAAATGAGTAAGTTTCGTGTTAAAATGTGGGAATTTATCCGCATGAACGGGCAGTAAGGTTCACACCTCAAAATTCAGTTGGAGAAAAGAAGTTAGGTGGGGATCTTAATTCCTGTAAAAGCCTGATTGGTTTAACTAATAATTAGTCGATGATGGACGACCCTTACTGAATAAAGTTTCATTTTATATTCTTACATGTAATTTTACAAAAACTTAAAAAAGAATGGGAAAAGTAATTCATATAATAAAGAAGTAAAAGAGTTTTCTCATTTTTAATGTGAGAGGGGGAAGCACAGGGAGAATTCTATGTATTCGTATATTTTCTATTGTATATTCCTGTGCGAAAAGGAAATGAAAATTACGATAATAGGTACCGGATACGTTGGATTAATTACAGGAGTAGGATTGGCAATGTTAGGCCATTCAGTCACATGTTTTGATATAAATGATGAGAAAATTGAACGAATAAAGCAAGGAGATCTGCCTATTTATGAAGCGGGTTTATATGAATTAATAAATGATGCATGTGAGAATGATTGTTTAACTTTTACAACAAGTAGAGTAAAAGCATTTTACGATGCAGAATTTATATTTATTGCAGTTGGAACGCCATCTTTATTAGATGGGACAGCGGATTTAACATATATTCGAAGTGCTTGTGACGATATTGGAACATATGCGACGAATGACATTATTGTCGTTACGAAAAGTACGGTTCCTGTAGGTACAAATGATGTTATGAGGGGATGGATTGAGGAGAAATTACAAAATAGATATGAATTACATATCGTATCGAATCCGGAATTTTTACGGGAAGGTTCAGGGATTTACGATTTTTTTCAGGGAGATCGTATTGTAATTGGAGCAGATAATGAGGAAGCGGCACGAAAAGTGGAGAATTTGTATAGTGAATTACGCTTAAAAACGTATGTTACAGATATAAAAAGTGCAGAGATGATTAAATATGCATCGAATGCTTTTTTAGCGACAAAAATTAGTTTTATCAATGAAATTTCAAATATATGTGAGAAGGTAGGAGCTAATGTATTAGACGTTGCACAAGGGATGGGAATGGATAAGAGAATTGGGACGTCTTTTTTAAATGCGGGCATTGGTTATGGGGGATCGTGTTTTCCGAAAGATACGAAAGCCCTTGTGCAAATTGCAGGGAATGTGGCGCATGATTTTCGCTTGTTAAAAGCAGTTATTGAAGTGAATAATAAACAACAGTTGTTATTGATTGAGAAAGCGAAGAAAGTATTAAATATGAACAAGAAGCGGATTGCGGTGCTGGGAGCGGCATTTAAACCGAATACTGATGATATAAGAGACGCACCATCTCTTATTATGATACAAGAATTAATTCATATAGGTGCGGATGTAGTTCTATATGACCCAAAAGCGATTCCAAATATGAAAAATATCTTTGGAGAGACTATACAATATAGCGAATGTATAGATGAATCGATTAGAGGAGCGAGTGCGGCTTTTATCATGACAGAATGGGAGGCTATCCGAGCTTATCCGTTAGAAAAGTACGCACAACTTATGAGAGAGCCTATTTTATTAGATGGAAGAAATTGTTATACTATTGGAGATGTCAAGAAGCAAGAGATAGATTATTATTCGGTTGGAAGAGAAAGTATTTGTAAGAGGGACTTTTCCGTTATTCGTTAAAAAGGCATGTATTCATGTATATTCTTATATGTCATAATAGAATTTGTAACTAGTGAAAGAAAAGAGGCAATGAAATGACTGAACGTTTAAAAGTAATGACAATTTTCGGGACACGTCCAGAAGCAATTAAAATGGCACCTCTTGTATTAGAGTTGCAAAAGCATCCAGACAAAATTGAATCGATTGTGACTGTAACAGCACAACATCGTCAAATGTTAGACCAAGTATTAAGTATCTTTGGAATTACGCCAGATTTCGATTTGAATATTATGAAAGACCGCCAAACTTTAATTGATATTACAACGCGTGGTTTAGAAGGTTTGGATAAAGTAATGAAAGAAGCAAAGCCGGATATTGTACTTGTACATGGTGATACAACGACAACATTTATTGCAAGTTTAGCTGCTTTCTACAATCAAATTCCAGTAGGTCATGTTGAAGCAGGACTTCGTACATGGGATAAATATTCTCCATACCCAGAAGAGATGAATCGCCAATTAACAGGCGTTATGGCAGATCTTCATTTCTCACCTACAACAAAATCAGCAACGAACTTACAGAAAGAAAATAAAGATGAGTCACGCATTTTCATAACAGGAAATACAGCGATTGACGCACTAAAAACGACTGTAAAAGAAACATATAGTCATCCTGTATTAGAGAAACTTGGAAACGATCGTCTTGTACTTATGACAGCTCACCGCCGTGAAAACTTAGGAGAGCCAATGCGTAATATGTTCCGTGCAATTAAACGTCTTGTTGATAAGCATGAAGACGTACAAGTTGTGTATCCTGTTCATATGAACCCTGTTGTTCGTGAAACAGCGAATGATATTTTAGGCGATCACAGCCGCATTCATTTAATTGAGCCGCTAGATGTAATTGATTTCCACAATGTTGCAGCTCGTTCATACTTAATGTTAACTGATTCTGGTGGTGTACAAGAGGAAGCGCCGTCACTTGGTGTACCAGTTCTTGTTCTTCGTGATACAACAGAGCGCCCAGAAGGTATTGAAGCAGGTACGTTGAAATTAGCAGGAACAGACGAAGAGACAATCTTTGGTCTTGCTGATGAGTTGTTATCAGATAAAGAAGCTCATGATAAGATGTCAAAAGCATCTAATCCTTACGGTGATGGCCGTGCATCAGAGCGCATTGTAGAAGCAATTTTGCAACACTTTAATAAGTAAATAAAAAAGAGCCAAATCATGTGCGATTTGGCTCTTTTTGTTATTGCTGATTTCTCATAATCCACTCTGCATGAGCATTCGTAGAAGGAGGTGGTTCAGTTGGTGTTTTGTTCTGATTCTGATTCGTTTCTTTCTTTGCTTTTTCGTCAGAGTTAGAATTTGAAGAAGGATTTGATTCGGTTTTTGTAGTTGGATTTTCTTGAGTGTTTGCTGTTTCTCCTAATTCTTTTTTAATTTCATTACGTACTGTCTCTACACCGATTGGATCTGGAAGGAAGTAATAAATACCACCTATTTTTTTGTCTTCTCCTTCAAGCTTGAACGTTTGTATTGTAGAAGGATCAAACCCAGATAGTTTATTGTAAAGTGCAAGTCCGTCAGAAATAGGAATGTCAGTTTTTATATATTTTCCAACGACTGCCGTTAAATCTTTAATTTTAAATACGGTAGAGGCTGAATTTAGTTTTTGAGCAACAGCGGCTAGTAATTGTCTTTGTCTAGCGGCCCGACCATAATCGCCGTTTGGATCCTGCTTTCGCATACGTACGTATGCGAGTGCTTCTTCCCCATTTAAGTCTTGTTGTCCTTGCTTAAATTCGATTTTTTTGTAGTAATCCACGTCCGAACGCTCCCAAAAATCGAATGGGACATCAACAGTAACACCGCCAACAGCATCAACAATACCTTTAAAGCCTTGGAAATCAATTTTAATATAATGGTCTACAGGAACTTTTAGAAAACCTTCGACAGTTTTGATTGCCATTTCTTCTCCACCGTAAGCGTGCGCAGCGTTAATTTTGTCCTCTTTGTTCTTACCAACAATTGGAACGCGACTATCACGAGGGATACTCATAAGCGAAATCTTTTTAGTTTTAGGATTGACGGTCGCAAACATTAATGAATCTGTACGACCGTTTTGACCGTCCGTTGCATAATCTTCTATGCCCATAATGAGGAGTGTAAAAGGCTCCTTTGTAATTTCTACATCTTCGGTTCTCAAGTCCGATTTTTGACGAGTAAAACCACTATACATCCCCATGAGAGAAGAGTAGGAATTTAATATATAAAGTCCTACACCACCAAATAAAAATACGAAAATAAGGAAGTAGAAAAACTTTCTTCTTCGTTTCTTTTTTATTCTGCTATTTTGGAGATGATAATAACGTTCTTCCATATATAATCTCCTTAGTTCATTTGTAGGAAAGTAATTCACTACATTAATCTTTAAAGGTGAGGATGTAGTTATTCTTAGATAACATCTTGTTCTAAGTACAACATATCTCCTTCTGTAATTGTACATTTCCCATTTGTTAACTCAATCATCCAATCCGTGAATGCTTGTTTTCCGTCTTCTTCTACATACGTATCAAATGTGACATTTTCGAGATAATGTATATCTTTAATGGCATATTTCGAATTACGTAATTCATTTTCAATTTTGCCAAGTAATGTGTAATCAATTTCGGTCTGCATAACACGCATTAGTTTCCGCAGAACAACACCGACATGATTAATGCCTTCGCTTGTACATTTTCCATATGCGCGAATTAATCCACCTGCGCCAAGTTTGATGCCACCAAAATAGCGTGTAACGACAACGACGGTATCTTTTAAACCGCGTTTTTTTAGTACCTCTAACATAGGTACACCAGCTGTACCGCTAGGTTCTCCATCATCATTTGCTTTTTGGATTTGATCTTGTTCGCCAATCAAATACGCAGAACAATTATGTGTGGCATTCCAATTTTGTTTTTTTATTTTTTGTATAAATTCTTGAGCTTCTGCTTCGGTTGTAGCTCTGCTAACATAACAAATAAATCTTGATTTTTGAATGACAATTTCGTGCTCACCGTAGTCTTTGATTGTTAAATATTGTAATAACACTCGTATACGCCCCTATCTACCAAAATGACTAGTACTTTACATTTTAAAAGCGAGCGTTTTTATATTCAAACATTTTTTATAAATAAGTTGAAATTTTTGGTGAGTATTTCACCTTTTTGTTGTAATTTGTCGAGATGGTAAGTATTATTTCAAATCGGCATTTTCATGTATGGATGCACCATTTTTAGTTTTCGTGTAAACTTAGGGAATAAAAATTTTTTTATAAGGCAGGTACGCAAATGAAAACAGCTATTGTTACTGATAGTACAGCATATATACCGAAGCATATTCGTGATGAACTCAATATATATATGATTCCATTAAACGTTGTGTTTGGAACGGAATCTTATCAAGAAGAAGCTGAAATTTCAGTAGATGATTTCTATGTAAAAGTACGTGAGCAAGAAGAACTTCCGAAAACTTCTCAGCCAGCAATCGGAAAGTTTGTTGAGTTATTTGAGGAACTATCTAAGGATTATGATGCGGTTATTAGCATTCATCTTTCAAGTGGGATTAGTGGTACATATCAAACGGCAACGACAGCCGGGCAAATGGTAGAGGGTATTGATGTATATACGTACGACTCTGAAATTAGTTGTGAAGTACAAGGATTCTATGTACGTGAAGGGGCAAAATTAGCAAGCGAAGGAAAGGATCCGAAAGAGATCGTTGCCCGTTTTGATGAAATGAAGAAAACGATGGACGCTTATTTTGTAGTGGATGATTTACATCATTTACAACGTGGAGGACGATTAAATAGTGCACAAGCCTTCATTGGTAGTTTGTTACAAGTGAAGCCCGTTTTATATTTTAGAGATAAAATCATTATTCCATTTGAAAAGATTCGTACACGTAAAAAAGCGTTAAAACGAATTGTTGAAATTTTTGATGAGCAAGCAAGTCAAGGTGTACCTATGGAAGTAGTTATCATTCATGCACAACGTGAAGAGGAAGCGAATGAATGGAAGGCAGAATTAGAAGCAAAATATCCTCATGTTACAATCCGCACAGGCTATTTCGGTGCTGTAATTGGTACGCATTTAGGTGAAGGTGCACTAGGTCTTGGATGGTATACGAAGTAATAAGATATAAAAAGCTCTCTTTTTGAAGAGGGTTTTTTTACGGATATTTTACGTGTAGTTGACAAGTTAATATTTGGAAATGGTAAAATGTACGTAAAATAAAATAATGAGGAAAGTTTTATAACTTACTTTTTACAAGAAACTATATTATAATAGAAGAGAGGTGAAACATATGGAGCATAATTCTTGTTTATGTCCAAAGTTTGAGTCAGCTTTTACTTTACTTAGTAAAAAATGGACTGGCTTGATTATTAAATCTTTGCTTGAAGAGTCAAAACGTTTTAGAGAAATCGCAGATATTATACCGAATATGAGCGATCGTATGTTGTCAGAGCGTTTAAAGGAATTGGAAAGCGAAGGCATTGTAGTTCGTAATGTTTATCCAGAAGTACCAGTTCGAATCGAGTACGGCTTAACTGAAAAAGGGAAAGCATTAGAAAGTGTTATGGATGAAGTCCAAAATTGGGCTGAGAAATGGATGAAATAACGTTTTGATTTCATTCGTATTAGTGTATTTAACAAAACGTAAGGGAAACCTTGCGTTTTTTCTTTGCTTATAAAAAGCCTTTTAAATTCTACACATATATACAAAAATATGCATATTTTGCGATAGAGTTACATATAATATTACATTTGTTTTACAATAGCGTAACATTAGCAAAAAAAATCCCGAATTATGGTATAAATTTTATAGGTTATATACGGAAAAAGACAAAAGAAAGCGGTGTAAAAAATAAAATGAAAAAGCTAAAAATGGCATCTTGCGCATTAGTTGCAGGGTTAATGTTTTCAGGACTAACACCAAATGTATTTGCAGAAGATAAAATTTCTGACGTGAAATCACAAATTAATACACAAAATGACACTTTACATAAACAACAACAAGAACGTGATGAATTACAAAAGCAAATGAATGACTTAAACAAAACAATTCAAGGTTTGGATAAGTCTGTTCAAGCGAATGCTTCAAAGCTTGATGAAACAACGAAAAAAGTTGCTGATACTGAGCAATTAATCGAAAATAAAAATAAAGATATTGCAGAACTACAAACGAAAATTGCAAAACGTGAAGAGTTATTAAGAAAACGTTTAGTTGCACTTCAAGAACAACCAAACACAAACGTTGTAACAGAAGTTCTTGTAAACTCTAAAAACGTTGCAGATCTAGTTGATCGTTTAACTTCTGTTTCTAAAATTCTTGAGTCTGATGAAGATATCATGAAAACACAACAAGAAGATCAAGCGAACGTGAAAAAAGATGTTGAAACGGTAAAAACAAAGCAAAAAGAATTAAAAGAAGCGCAAGCTCAAATTGAAACTGCTAAGAAAGAACTTGACGCTGAAAAAGCGAAAAAAGCAACAGCAGTAAATGATTTAAGCGGTAAAATGGATACAGTTGTAACTTCAATGACAAGTACGGAAAGTCAATTGAAAGATCTTGAAAAACAAGCATTACAATTACAACGTATCGCTGAACAAGAAGCACAAGAAAAAGCTGCACAAGAAGCTGCTGCTCAAAAACAAGCAGAACAAGCTGCTAAAGCTGCGCAAGCTCAGCCAGCACCTGCAGAGCAAGCTGCACCAGCAAATAATGGTGGACAAGCTCAAAAAGAAGAGCCTAAAAAGGAAGAACCTAAAAAAGAAGAACCTAAAAAAGAAGAGAAAAAACCAGCACCAGCACCAACACCAGGCCCAGCTCCAGCTCCTGGCGTAATTGGTAAAGCACAACAATACTTAGGTATGCCATATGTTTGGGGAAGTGCATCTCCATCAAACGGTGGTTTTGACTGTAGTGGATTCATTTCTTACATCTATGGTGTAGGACGTCAAGATGTTGCAGGTTACTGGAATTCAGTTTCTAAAGTAAGTAGCCCACAACCTGGAGATTTAGTATTCTTCCAAGGTACTTATAAACCAGGTCCATCTCACATCGGTATTTACGTTGGTAATGGCCAAATGATTCATGCTGGTGATAAAGGGATTGCTTACGCTAGCTTAAGCAGTAGTTATAACCAAAAACATTTCTTAGGTTACGGAAGATTATAGGATTATAATTCAATAAAAAAATGTGTATAAAGTCGATAGCTTACTATTTTATAAGTAGGTTATCGGCTTTTTTGAGTTTTTACGAGATTATGAGAAGGGTTTATAGTAGTGCTGGAGGTGGTTGCTGATGTTAGCAGGAAAACAGTTACTATTAGAGGAACTCTCTTCAGATTTACGGGATACATTACATGATTTGAAAAAGAAGAGGGAGGTCGTATGTGTACAAGGTGTAATAAAGAAGGCTTCTAAATATATATGTCAGCGCTGCGGAAATATAGAGCAGCGACTATTTGCGTCATTTTTATGTAAAAGGTGCAGTAAAGTATGTACGTATTGCCGGAAGTGCATAACGATGGGGAGAGTTAGTGAATGTGCTGTACTTGTTCGTGGGATCGCTGAAAGAAGAGGAGAAAAAGGTTTAAATTCTTTACAGTGGAACGGGACTTTGTCTACTGGTCAGGAGTTGGCGGCGCAAGGTGTTATAGAAGCTATTAAGCAGAAAGAATCGTTTTTTATTTGGGCTGTGTGCGGGGCTGGAAAGACAGAAATGTTATTTTACGGTATGGAAGAGGCATTGCGAAAAGGAGAAAGGGTTTGTATCGCAACACCAAGAACAGACGTTGTACTAGAATTAGCGCCGAGATTACAAAAAGTGTTTCCAAATGTAAATGTAGCGTCCTTATACGGAGGAAGTGAAGATAGGGACAAAGATGCAGCGTTAGTCGTTGCAACTACACATCAACTGTTACGTTACTATAGAGCGTTTCATGTCATGGTTGTAGATGAGATAGATGCCTTCCCGTATTATGCGGATCAAATGTTACAGTATGCGGTGCAACAAGCGATGAAAGAGAAAGCAGCGCGTATTTATTTAACTGCAACTCCAGATGAAAAGTGGAAGCGTAATTTCAGAAGCGGGAAACAAAAGGGCATCATTGTCTCTGGACGATACCATCGTCATCCGTTACCAGTTCCTCTATTTTGCTGGTGCGGAAATTGGAAGAAAAGCCTCCATCATAAAAAAATCCCTCGAGTGTTACTACAATGGTTAGAAATGTACATAAACAAAAAATATCCTATTTTTTTATTTGTTCCTCATGTGCGATATATAGAAGAATTGAGCCTGTTATTGAAAGTGTTGGATCATAGAATCGATGGTGTACATGCAGAAGATTCGATGAGAAAAGAAAAAGTAGCAGCTTTCAGAAAGGGAGAAATTCCGTTATTAGTTACAACGACAATTTTAGAGAGAGGAGTAACTGTGAAGAATTTACAAGTTGCGGTGTTAGGGGCAGAAGAAGAAATATTTTCAGAAAGTGCGCTCGTACAAATTGCAGGCCGAGCAGGTCGTAGTTTTGAAGAACCTTATGGTGAGGTTATTTATTTTCATTACGGTAAGGCAGAGGCGATGGTACGCGCGAAAAGGCATATTCAAAGTATGAACAAAAAGGCGAAAGAACAAGGATTAATCGATTAATGCATTGTCTACTTTGCGATGAGTATATGTTGGAAACAGTTAGTTGGTACACCTTCTTTGTAAAGTCTCACACAAAATATATATGTGATAGGTGTGAGCGGAAACTTTCCTATATTATAGGAGAGATTTGCATGGAGTGTGGGCGACCTTTAGAGGACTTGCCTTCTGAATATAAAGAAAATGATATTTGTGTGGATTGCGTAAGGTGGATAAATGTGGAGAAGTATCGTCCTTTTAAAAATCGTTCTTTGCACGTGTACGATGATGAGATGAAAGAAATATTAGCACAGTTTAAGTTTCGGGGGGATGCGGAGTTAGTTCATATTTTTTATCGATCCTTTCGGGAGCTATTTCAAAAGCATTTTACGGATGTTTCAAGTGTTATTGCTGTTCCGCTTAGTAGGGAACGGGAATATGAACGTGGTTTTAATCAGGCAGAGTTATTAGCAGCTTGTTTACCTGTCAAAATTTCTTATCCCTCATTAAGAAGAAGGGAAACAGAAAAGCAAAGTAAGAAGACACGTAAAGAAAGGCTTTCGGGAAGTAATCCTTTTTATTTTCAGGGAGAAGATATGTTTCATGATCAACATATCTTACTCGTTGATGATGTATATACGACAGGAATTACAGTTAGACAAATTGGAAGTCTTTTATACGATAGAGGAGCAAGGGAAGTTTCTAGTTTGACGCTCTGTAGAAGTTGATCTGTAACTGTCGAAAGGGATAATAAAAAGACGATAAGTCTTCTTTGACTTCGTAAGTTGTCATTCGTTATAGTCAAAGTATGGGGTGAATGCCCTGATTTTTAGAGTGAAGGGAATGGAATGAACATGCAAGGAAGAGTGAAATGGTTCAATGCAGAAAAGGGATTTGGGTTTATTGAGCGTGAAGATGGTGATGATGTGTTTGTTCATTTTTCTGCTATTCAACAAGATGGATATAAGTCATTAGAAGAAGGGCAACGAGTTGAGTTTGACATTGTAGATGGAGCACGTGGACCACAAGCAGCTAATGTTGTAAAACTGTAGGAATATTGTTTTTGGGAAGAGAAAGCTGCTTTTGTGGCAACGTTATATATATGGTAGAACCTCTTGTTTTTTGCAAGGGGTTTTTGTTATAAATCAAGTTGTCAAAAAGTTGTTTCTTTTCTGTAACGAATTGTCCACAGTTATATTCGTTATTCACGATGTTAATAGGATAAAATAAAGATAGAAACGATGCATCTTTTCATTTCAACAAAAAACGATAAAAAAATAGCAATTCCACTAATTTTTTTAAAAAAGTTAGAAGGAGTTTTTAAGCCAATGTCGAAATTATAGTACATAGGCTTGAAAGGAGGAATTCATCTATGAAATTCAACATTCGTGGTGAAAATATTGAAGTAACTCCAGCATTAAAGGAATATGTAGAGAAAAAACTAAGTAAGTTAGAGCGTTATTTTGATACATTCCCAGAGATTAAAGTTAATTTAAAAGTATACTCTGACAAGCAACGTGTCGAGGTAACAATTCCATTTACTGATTTATTACTTCGTGCAGAAGAAACTAATAGCGATATGTACGCTGCTATCGATTTAGTAGTTGATAAACTTGAGCGACAAATTCGTAAACATAAAACAAAGGTAAATCGTAAGTTACGTGAGAAAGGTTCTGTGAAAACGAACTTTATCCTTCCAGAAGCAGTAGCTGTTCTGGATGCGGTAGAAGAGGATGAATTAGAACTTGTACGTACAAAACGATTTGATTTAAAACCGATGGACGTTGAAGAAGCGATCCTACAAATGGATATGCTAGGACATAATTTCTTCGTCTTCACAAATGCTGATACAAATGAAACTAATGTTGTATACGGCCGTAAAGATGGGAAATATGGTTTAATCGAAACTAAATAATAATTCAAAAGCGCAGCCGAAATGGCTGCGCTTTTTTTATGTTTTAGCTTTTTCTTTTCGAGAGGTGAAAAAATTTATAAGTAGCCAATTTCATTAAGAAGTGATTTTTGGACAGTGTTTCGTCAAAACAGTACGGGGAAATTAAAAACTTGGAAAGGTGAGTTACTCTTTATTATTTGGAACAGGCGTAGGTAAGCAGTTATCTTTACAAGTAATTCTTTGCTAGGGATATATTGTTGTTTTTTAAAATTTAACGAAATGTTCGTAAGTGTAAAGATAATATTAAATATTCCAAAATCCATTGAAGGTATATCGAGGTGTTATTACTATAATATTGCGTTATATAGATTTAGTTTATTCCTTCAGTGAAAAAATAAAATCAATATAATGCTATAAATTATCGGAGGTGTTTTTATTGAGTATTAAGAAAAAAAGTCATTTTATGTTTGGGGCTATTTTATCTTTAGGTATTTTAGCTAGTACTTTTGCTTTAACCGAACCTGCTAAGGCTGATACAAGGGATGATCATGTAGAATTTACCTTTAGACTTTGGAGTGCATATGATTTTACTAATGCACGTCCTAAAGGGACACCTACTTCTATGTATATGCGTGTGAAGAGTAGTGAGAAGGGCGGTGGTTCTTTTAACGTTTGGACAGAAGCAGATAAAAATAAAAATAAAGGTGATAGAGATTGGGTAAATGTTTCAGGTGATTCAGGTAAGCATGAAGGAACGGTGCAACCAGGTAAAACGTATCTTTTCCAAAATTACGCATATGAAAGATATGGAAAAAATGTACCTGTGAGATTTGGTGGTTATTCTAGAGAAAATAATGCCTATCCTACTGCTTGGAGTCCTGATAGTGTAAGACCTGGTGGACCTTACACTGAATATTGATTTAGAAATTATAAATTGAAATTATTTATTTTGTAGTGCTAGAAAAAGTCGTATAGTTCCGAATTTGGATTATATGACTTTTTCTGCTATGTAATTTTAAAAATAGGAGGAGCTGTAATGAAGGTTATTTCCAAATATGTTTTAGGCTTTTTTTTATTGAGTATTTGTTTCTTAGCTTCTTGTCAAAAGGAAATGGATGAACCTATTGTAAATATTGAAGATACTTTAACGGAAAAAGATAATTTAAAAAGTATTCAGTTACAAGAAATTAAGAAAAATACTATTTTTGAACAAATATTTTTTGAGAATGAAAATGGTGAGGATTTCTTTCAAGGTCAAACACATAGAAATGATATTGGAATAGAAGATAAGCTTTTAGATGAAAAATTAAAGTTGGGAGTTATACCGGAAAATTATTATGTTTTTTTAACGGGTGTGACGAATAAGAAAAAACCAACGTATCTTTTGGGGCGGATTGAACAAACTGATGGAAAAGTAATTCAGTGGAAACAAGAAGTTAAGAGTGTAAAAAGAAAAGGTACAGATAATGTTTATCAGTATGAAGTTGAATTTCCTAAGTTTGAGGGGGAGAAAGCACATGTTTCCTTTCGTTACATTTGGATAAATAAAGAAAATAAATGTTATGGTGTTGCGGATCAATTCTTCATATTAAAAAAGATTTAAATTTCAATAATGGTTTATGGAGGAGTTGTAGATGAGTTACTTTTTAGGACGGATTTTAAAAGGTAGGATGTTTTGGGTTGCTTTATTTATTATGTTAGTAATTGTCATTGCTCAATATATTGCTATGTTTGTAACAACGAAAGGATTTAACGATGCTGGGATTATAAAGGTATCTCCATATTTATCTAACATTTTACATTTTAATAGATTACCATTTTATAGTGAATTTTATCTATTAATATTTCCTATGATTTCTGCAATGGCTGTAGCAGGAATTTATGGAATTGATAAAAATTATGGGTTTATTTATCCTGTTATTTCTAAGATGGGAACATGTCATTATTTTAGGTTACTTTATTTTATTAATTTTATTGTATCTTTTTTTATTATAAGTGTCCCTTTACTATTTCATTTTTATTTATATGCGATGACTTATCCAACAGTTGCTCCGCATCCGATATTAAATTATATGGCTGCTACTGTTTCACCAACAGCTCAATTTAATACGGTTTATTATGAGTATCCTACTTTATATTTTCTTATGTATGTATTTTTAAATGGTTTATACGGTGCGGTTTTTTCAAGTTTGGCTTTATCAGTTTCGTTTTTTATAAGACGAGTTTATTTTATTTATTTAGTTCCATTTATTTTACATATTTTTTGGCTTGGTATTGGAAAGGGGATTCTCAATCCTAAAGATTATTTAATTAAAGACTTCGGTTTTTTTGAATTACAAATTTTTCTTAGTGTGCTGTTATGTATTTGGTTTTGTTCTGTAGTTCTTTATTTACGGGGGAGTAGGAAGCATGTTCTTTTATAATGTAATGAAAGAAACTATAGGGATGAAATATGTTTGGTTAAGTGTTCTCTTCTTACTTAACGTCAGTATCATTGGTTGTTTGTTCAATTACTTTGAACATGGAATTGTAAAAGAGAAAATGAACGAATTGGAAGCTTTGTATAAGGTCATGTCGTTTTATAATTTATCGACTATATTTATTCCTTTAACTATCGTTTTTTCTGTATATTCTATGTCGAATTTTTTTAGTATTTATGTAGTTTACCGAGTGAATAATGCATTGAAATTAGTTTCTATATATTATTTGAAACTATTCGTTTTTGTTTGCTTTTTTACTGGGAGTATGATTTTACAGTTATTTTTGATGGCAAATATGATGGCTGTAAATAGTATTTATGTGAATTATGCATTGTTATTTTGCATTCAATTATTTGCGAATATTTTTATATGTATGATAAGTGCTTTATTGCAATTATTTTTACCTAGTTTACTTGTAATAATATGTATGATCACTGCCGTTTTACTAGATAGATTTATATTACATGGATTTTTATTTACAAATGTTTTTTATATAAATGTGTTTGAAGATGCTATTGACTTACTTATACGCTTATTTGGATGTTTTTTTATCTTTTTTATAAGTGTATGGATTTTAGCTAAAAAAAGTTATATTTCTATGAATGATGAGACAGAGGTGATCTAGTTTACATTATGATTTTATATTATTTGTTAAAAAGAGATTTACATGTAAGGTTTAGAGATTCCATCAAGATAATGGTTTTTTTATTCTTAATTTACGCTATGATTGTAGTTACTTTTTTATACAATCAGCCTCTTAGTAATGGTAAAGAACCCTCATTGTTATATGTTACCTTTTATCGATTTTTTCATGGAGTAGACTTTGTAGATTTATCTTATTTTTATAAGGAGGGGCGATTTTCTATCCCTTTTTATTGGATATTCTTTCAAATTGTTCCTTTGTTGCTAGTAGGGAAGTTTGCTTTTTCGGATATTCAACAGAATGGTGTTTATTTGTTTCCTCGTGTTAAGAAGAAGCATTTTCTTTGGTTAACAAAAATACTATCTTTGTTTTTTTACATAATTAGTATTTGGATTGTTATGTATTTGATTTGGTTTACTGTTTATTATTTGCTTACTTTTGGCGAGCATTATTTTTCAAATGTATATCGTCAATTTTCTTATAAGATAGTAGGTACTATGCTAATTCAAATAATTATCAGCTTTTTATTAGCTTTAATTTTTGAGTTTTTAACGCTTTATATACCAATAACTATTGTTTTTATACTGATGTTGATGTACCTATTTTTTTCTATTTTCTTTCATAGTATTTATTTTTTAGGTTCTTTTGTTATGCCAAATCGTTGGTATTTTGTTGATCACAGTTCAATTCAATTGACTTTAGGTAATAATCAATCTATTCAATGGAATGATTTACTTTTAATAGGAGTAGTAATTGTTGTTGTAATGATTTTATTAGGTAGTTTTTGTTTTAAAAAACTAGATGTGATAGGTGAATAATTTATGGACAATTATATTAAATGTGAATGTATGACGAAAAGATTAAAAGGAAATATTGTGTTAGATAATATTAGTTTGTCAGTAAAAAAAGGCGAATTTTTAGTTTTGAAGGGGCATAATGGATCTGGTAAAACGATGATTTTACGCGCTATATCAGGGTTAATGCGTTTGAATTCTGGAGTTGTTTATGTAGATAATGAAATGATTGGAAAACAAAAGCAATTTCCTGATTCTATGGGAATATTGATTGAATATCCAAGTTTTATTCCAGGGTATACTGGTTTTCAGAACTTGAAATTTTTATCATCGATTAACAATAAAATTTCTGATGAGGAAATTTATAATATTATTCAAAGGGTTGGACTTGATAAAACAGATAAGAGAAAGTATAAAAGATACTCTTTAGGTATGAAACAACGTTTAGGGATAGCGCAAGCTTTAATGGAACAACCAAAATTATTGCTATTAGACGAGCCAACTAATGCTTTAGATATTGATGGGATAAAAGATGTTTTAGATATTTTGAAAGTAGAAAAATCTAAGGGAACGACTATTATAGTAGCTAGTCATGATGTGCATGTTCTAGATAATGAAATAGTAGATCGTATTGTACATGTTAATAATGGAAAGTTGGTAGATTAAGAGTGACAAAAAAACATATCTTAATAATTATTGGGTTGTGTGTGTTGCTATGTATATTTGCTAGTTTATTTAGATTTAAAACATTAAATCTAAATAATGAATCTTATAAAGTGGTAAAAGATGAGTTTTTATCTAATAGAACTTTTGAAGATGGACAAGGAGTTACGTTTCATGCACTTGATCCTCTTGATCCTACAAAAGTTTATGATCCTTATGAAGACCGTGAATTAATGACGTATGTGTTACCTTTAGATATTACAAATACAACGAATCGGGATATTAATTTACTTAGTAATAAGTCTATTTCCAGTACAATGTTTTATTCTAAAATAGGCGAGTTTTATAATTTGATTCCTTATTCAATGGAATTACCTGAAAAATATCAGTTTGAACCTGTAATACCTGCTGGTAAAACAGTAAGAGGATATATAGGGACAAATTATTTTATAGGAGATGACCTTTATAAAAATTATAAAAACTTTTCAAATGAATCAACTAAAGTGAAATTCATTTCTTTTATGAAGGATAAGAAAGGGAAATATCATGAATTGGAAATACCGATAAATTAATGCATGATTGATACAGATATATTTTAAGTTTGCTTTAGGGGTGCCGTGGTTGAGTATATCTTGCAACATAATATTATCTTTTAAAGTCGGAGGTTTTGCGCAGGTGTAAGTATCTATGGATGCTGCACCGACGAAATCTTCGGCTTTTTGTAATTATCGATTTAGATTTTATTAAGGAGTATATTCTAGTCATTTTTTTTGAAAGGAAAATGACTTAGATTTAATACGAAATTTGTAACGTGAACTTGAAATAACGAGACAGAGAAGAGAAACGTAACAAATGAAATAAAACTTTTTCTGAATATAAGGCCTGACATTCGGCCGATTGTTGTCATAGTTATAAGACAAGTGTTACAATTATCATTAGGTATATACATTTTAGTTTTTTTAATTAGGAGAAAAATTGGCATAACATACATTTGATTTTTATAACGACTGATTGTAATAGAAAAAGAAAAAACAATCGGAAGTTTTATTTTAATAAAAAAGAGGAGCGTATTTCCTATGATCGGTATTTTAAAAAAGGTATTTGATGTAAATCAACGCCAAATTAAACGTATGCAGAAGACAGTTGAGCAAATTGATGCATTAGAATCATCTATTAAGCCACTAACAGATGAGCAATTAAAAGGAAAGACGCTTGAATTTAAAGAACGTTTAACAAAAGGTGAGACAGTAGATGATCTACTTCCTGAAGCTTTTGCAGTTGTTCGCGAAGCTGCGACTCGTGTTCTTGGAATGCGTCCGTATGGCGTGCAGTTAATGGGGGGTATTGCCTTACATGAAGGAAATATCTCTGAGATGAAAACGGGTGAAGGTAAAACGTTAACATCTACATTACCTGTATATTTAAATGCTTTAACAGGAAAAGGTGTTCACGTTGTTACAGTCAATGAATACTTAGCACAACGTGATGCGAGCGAAATGGGACAACTTCATGAGTTCCTAGGCTTAACAGTAGGAATTAACTTAAACAGCATGTCACGCGAAGAGAAACAAGAGGCTTATGCTGCTGATATTACGTATAGCACAAATAATGAGCTTGGATTCGATTACTTACGTGACAACATGGTTTTATATAGAGAACAGTGCGTTCAGCGTCCACTTCATTTCGCTATTATCGATGAAGTCGATTCTATTTTAGTCGATGAAGCACGTACGCCGCTTATTATTTCGGGACAAGCTCAAAAATCAACAGAGTTATACATGTTTGCAAATGCATTTGTTCGTACATTAGAAAATGAAAAAGAGTATTCATTTGATGTGAAGACGAAAAATGTAATGTTGACTGAAGATGGTATTACGAAAGCAGAGAAAGCTTTCCATATTGAAAACTTATTCGATTTAAAACATGTCGCACTTCTTCACCATATTAATCAGGCGCTTCGTGCACACGTTGTCATGCACCTTGATACAGATTATGTTGTACAAGAAGGCGAAATCGTAATTGTAGACCAATTCACTGGTCGTCTTATGAAAGGTCGTCGTTATAGCGAAGGTTTGCACCAAGCTATTGAAGCAAAAGAAGGCGTAGAAATTCAAAATGAAAGTATGACACTCGCAACAATTACGTTCCAGAACTATTTCCGTATGTATGAAAAGTTATCTGGTATGACTGGTACAGCGAAAACGGAAGAAGAAGAATTCCGTAGTATTTACAATATGAATGTTATCGTAATTCCAACGAACAAAGATATTATTCGTGATGACCGTGCTGATTTAATCTTCAAATCAATGGAAGGCAAATTCAATGCAGTTGTTGAGGATATTGTAAATCGTCATAAACAAGGGCAACCTATTCTTGTTGGTACAGTTGCAATTGAAACGTCAGAGCTTATTTCAAAAATGTTAACACGTAAAGGTGTACGCCATAACATTTTAAATGCGAAAAACCATGCGCGAGAAGCAGATATCATTGCAGAAGCTGGTATGAAAGGTGCTGTAACGATTGCGACGAATATGGCTGGTCGTGGTACGGATATTAAGCTTGGAGACGATATTAAAAACGTTGGTCTAGCAGTTATCGGTACAGAGCGTCACGAAAGTCGTCGTATTGATAATCAGTTACGTGGTCGTGCTGGGCGTCAAGGGGACCCTGGTGTAACGCAGTTCTACTTGTCTATGGAAGATGAACTAATGCGCCGCTTCGGTTCTGACAATATGAAAGCGATGATGGATCGTCTTGGTATGGATGATTCACAGCCGATTGAAAGTAAAATGGTTTCTCGTGCGGTAGAATCTGCGCAAAAACGTGTAGAAGGAAATAACTATGATGCACGTAAGCAGTTACTGCAGTACGATGATGTACTTCGTCAGCAACGTGAAGTTATTTACAAACAGCGTCAAGAAGTAATGGATTCTGAGAACTTACGCAGTATTATTGAAGGTATGATGAAATCTACAGTAGAACGTGCTGTTGCGCTTCATACACAAGAGGAAATTGAAGAAGATTGGAACATTAAAGGTCTTGTTGACTATTTAAATACAAACCTTCTGCAAGAAGGCGATATAAAAGAAGAAGAGTTACGTCGTCTTGCTCCAGAGGAAATGAGCGAGCCAATTATCGCGAAATTAATAGAGCGTTACAACGACAAAGAAAAGCTTCTGCCAGAAGAGCAAATGCGTGAGTTTGAAAAAGTTGTTGTATTCCGTGTAGTAGATACGAAATGGACAGAGCATATTGATGCGATGGATCACCTTCGTGAAGGTATTCATTTACGTGCTTACGGTCAAATTGATCCACTTCGTGAGTATCAAATGGAAGGATTCGCAATGTTCGAGTCAATGATTGCTTCTATTGAAGAGGAAATCTCTCGTTACATTATGAAAGCTGAAATTGAACAAAACTTAGAGCGTCAAGAAGTTGTTCAAGGTGAAGCTGTTCATCCATCTAGCGATGGCGAAGAAGCGAAGAAAAAACCAGTTGTAAAAGGAGACCAAGTAGGCCGCAATGATTTATGTAAATGTGGTAGCGGTAAAAAATATAAAAACTGCTGTGGTATCGGGAAGTAATACAGGGCGGTAGCCCAGATTACTTTGCAAAATTTTACATCAAAAATGTATAATTAAGAAAGATTAAACTCTCTCCGTCATAAGTGGAGAGAGTTTCCCTTGTTTTCATAAGAAAGTAACAGTAATTACATAGAGGTGAAGGAAATGGAATTAGTAGAAATTAGACAAGAATTAGAGAAAATGGCTAAGAGATTAGCGGCTTTTAGGGGGTCTCTTTGACCTTCCTACTAAGGAGAAACAAATTGCAGAGTTAGAAGAAACAATGATGGGTGCAGGATTTTGGGATGACCAACAAGGCGCACAAGTTGTAATTAACGAAGCTAATGCACTGAAAGAGATGGTTGGAAAGTTCCGTCAGTTAGATGAGACATTCGAAAATTTAGAAATCACGCATGAGCTTTTAAAAGAAGAGTATGATGAAGATTTACATGAGGAGCTTGAATCAGAAGTGAAAGGCTTAATTCAAGAAATGAATGAGTATGAGCTTCAGCTACTACTAAGCGATCCTTATGATAAAAATAACGCTATTTTAGAATTACACCCAGGTGCTGGTGGAACAGAGTCACAAGACTGGGGTTCTATGTTATTACGTATGTACACACGTTGGGCTGAAAAACGTGGGTTTAAAGTAGAAACGGTTGACTATTTACCAGGTGATGAAGCTGGTATTAAGAGTGTTACTTTATTAATTAAAGGTCATAACGCTTACGGTTATTTAAAGGCAGAGAAAGGTGTACATCGTCTTGTACGTATTTCGCCATTCGATTCTTCAGGCCGTCGTCATACATCGTTCGTATCTTGTGAAGTTGTACCTGAGTTCAATGATGAAGTTGAAATCGAAATACGTTCAGAAGACTTAAAAGTTGATACGTACCGTGCAAGTGGTGCAGGTGGACAGCATATTAATACGACAGACTCAGCAGTTCGTATTACACATACACCAACAAATACAGTTGTAACATGTCAGTCAGAGCGTTCACAAATTAAAAACCGTGAGCACGCGATGAAAATGTTAAAAGCGAAATTGTATCAAAAGAAACTAGAAGAGCAACAAGCGGAGTTAGATGAAATTCGCGGTGAACAAAAAGAAATCGGATGGGGTAGCCAAATTCGTTCTTACGTATTCCACCCGTATTCTCTTGTGAAAGACCACCGTACAAATACAGAGGTTGGTAACGTACAAGCGGTTATGGATGGAGAAATTGATCCATTTATTGATGCTTACTTACGTTCTCGCATCTAATAAGCGAAAAAAAGCCAACAAAGTTGTCGGCGTATGCTGAGGATAGTCGAGGAGATAAAGAATTTGATTTTATTTCTATAGATGAAGTAAAGAGGAAGAGAAGTTGGAAACGACAACTTCTCTTTTTGATGAGATTATATGTAGCATACAATGTTGTATATTGTTTTGTAAAAAGTAGAGAATAGTAAAACAGAGCGGCAATAGGGTAAGACTTTAACAGAACTTTTCTGATTTTCTGTTCAACAAGAATTCTTTATAGAAGTTTTTACGTTGTTCACAGAATTGAAACAACTTATGAAAGCTTTATATTATCAGGGTTCTTACTGTGTTTTTGAAAAATATGAAATATACCTTAGTTTTTCTATATAAAGATAATGCTTATAATGAAAATGAGTGTGTTAGGAATGAAAAGAATATCAACAATGGGGAGCGATAGAAGTGAAAAAGAAATTGTTGGCTATTGCGTTAGGAACATCAGTCGTTTTTGCTTTAGGAGCATGTGGAAATAAAGAAGAGAGTAAGCCTTCGAAACAATCTGCAAGCACAGATAGCGCAGAGCAAATTTACCAAAAAAGTTGTATAGGCTGTCACGCGAAAGATTTATCGGGAGCAACTGGACCGGATTTACGAAAAGTGGGACAGAAATATGATGCAGCAGAGATTGAAAAGATTATTGAAAAAGGTCGCGGTTCCATGTCACCAGGAATCATTCAAGGTGAGGATGCGAAAAAAGTAGCTGAGTGGTTAGCTGAACATAAATAAAAAAGGTAAAGTGGACGAGTTGGTTATATAATCTTATCCCAAAATGATTTTGGGTAAGAACTATGACGACTCGTTTCCTTTTTTTGGAGTGTAACATAACTGTAACAAAAATGTATCCGAACTGGAAACCGTTTGATGTTACAATGGGGTTTGTAGAATTTTGCTGAAATATATTACATAGAGTAGCGCTGCTAATAAAAAGCATGAATGGAAGCTACCTTCAACAAGAGTGGTTAAGTGAGAATAAATTTTTTATTTTCAGATGTACAGAAAAGTATTTCGAAAAAAATCATTAAGTATTGGGTGATAAATAATGATAAAAATGACGAATGTTTATAAGGAGTACCCGAATGGTATGAAAGCCATTGCTGGTCTCACAGTTAACATTAAACAAGGTGAGTTTGTATACGTAGTTGGACCGAGTGGAGCCGGGAAATCTACATTTATTAAAATGATGTATCGTGAAGAGAAGCCATCTACAGGATCAATTAATGTAAATGGACTTGTTATTGAAACATTAGCAGAAAGAGATGTTCCATATTTCCGTCGTCAATTAGGCGTAATTTTCCAAGATTTTAAATTACTACCTAAGTTAACGGTATATGAGAATGTTGCGTTTGCCTTAGAAGTAATTGAAGAAGAAAAAGAAGCCATTCGTGAGCGTGTAACAGAAGTTTTAGGTCTTGTAGGTCTTGAGGATCGTGCAGACGCACTACCAAGTGAACTTTCGGGCGGAGAGCAGCAACGTGTTGCGATTGCGAGAGCAATTGTTAATAGACCAAAGGTTGTAATTGCCGATGAGCCAACAGGTAACTTAGATATTGAAACAGCTCTTGATATTATGAAGATTTTTACGCGTATTAACGAGCGTGGTACAACGATTGTTATGGCGACACATAACTCAGATATCGTAAATACAATTCGTCATCGTGTAATCGCGATTGAAGGCGGAAAAATTGTTCGAGATGAGATTGAGGGAGGATACGGATATGAAGGCTAAGACCCTTAGTCGACATTTGCGAGAAGGTGTAAAGAATCTATCACGTAACGGATGGATGACATTTGCTTCTGTTAGTGCAGTAACAGTTACATTATTACTTGTAGGTGTCTTTTTAACAGCGATAATGAATATGAACCATTTTGCGACGAAAGTAGAGCAAGATGTAGAGATTCGTGTACACATTGATCCAGCAGCAAAAGAAGCTGATCAAAAGAAATTAGAAGATGATATGAGTAAGATTGCGAAAGTAGAATCTATTAAATATTCTTCTAAAGAAGAAGAGCTAAAACGCTTAATTAAAAGCTTAGGTGATAGCGGAAAAACGTTTGAGTTATTTGAACAAGATAACCCACTTAAAAACGTATTCATTGTAAAAGCAAAAGAACCAACAGATACAGCGACAATCGCGAAAAAGATTGAAAAAATGCAGTTTGTAAGTAATGTTCAATACGGTAAAGGCCAAGTTGAAAAATTATTTGATACTGTAAAAACAGGACGTAATATCGGGATTGCGTTAATTGCAGGTCTTTTATTCACAGCGATGTTCTTAATCTCTAATACAATTAAAATTACAATTTATGCTCGTAGTACAGAAATCGAAATTATGAAACTGGTAGGTGCAACAAACTGGTTTATTCGTTGGCCGTTCTTATTAGAGGGATTATTCCTAGGAGTATTAGGATCAATTATTCCAATTGGCTTAATTCTAGTTACGTATAATTCACTACAAAGTGTGTTTAACGAAAAACTTGGCGGAACAATTTTCGAACTTCTACCATACAGTCCTTTCGTATTCCAATTAGCTGGTTTACTAGTGTTAATCGGGGCTTTAATCGGTATGTGGGGAAGTGTAATGTCAATTCGTCGCTTCTTAAAAGTATAAAAAGTTGCAAACATAATTCGTACAAGCTTATCATATAGTAGAAATAGGTAAAGGCATCACACACTGTGTGATGCCTTTTGCTACACCACCTGTGTGTTTTGGAAAGGGGAATTCCGCATTGAAACGTAGAGTTGCAATTATTGGAATGGTTGTTGCATTTTTAATTGGTGCTGGCGGAATGTTTGCAGGTATGTCTTTATTTGGGGTTAACCCAGCAGAAGTAACGCAAACAATTTCGAGTGGAAACGCTAGCGCCGCGCAAGGGAATTTGGCAAAAATTAATGAGGCGTATGCACTAATTGATTCACGTTATGTGGAAGACGTGAAGGATGACAAGTTAGTCGAAGGTGCAATACAAGGCATGTTGTCTACGCTGAAGGACCCTTATTCCACGTATATGGATAAAGAAACGGCTAAACAGTTTAGTGAATCACTTGATCCTGAGCTAGAGGGGATCGGGGCTGAGGTGAACAAAACGGACGGTAAGCTTATTATCGTATCTCCAATTAAAGGCTCACCGGCAGAAAAGATTGGAATTAAACCGAATGACCAAATTTTATCTGTAGATGGAAATAGTGTGAAAGATTTATCACGTGAAGAAGCAGTATTAAAGATTCGTGGTAAAAAAGGAACGACTGTCGCGATTGAAATTAAGCGTGCAGGAGTAGCTGATCCGATTGTATTTAAAATTAAGCGTGAAAAAATTCCAATCTTCACAGTGTTTAGTTCTGTGAAACAAGAGAGTGGAAAAGATATCGGTTATATGCAAATCACTTCTTTTGCTGAAAATACGGCGAAAGAATTTAAGGATCAGTTAAAAGAGTTAGAGAAGAAAAATATAAAAGGCTTAGTTATTGACGTGCGTGGTAATCCTGGTGGCTACTTAAATAGTGTAGAAGAGATACTAGGGGAAATTATGACGGATAAAAAGCCGATGCTACAAGTAGAGCAACGAAATGGTGAGAAAAAGAAATTCTCTACGGAACTGAAAGAGAAAAAGCCATATCCAATTTCAGTATTAATTGATAACGGGAGTGCTTCTGCTTCAGAGATTTTAGCGGGTGCGCTAAAAGAGGGAGAAGGATACGATTTAATTGGTGAAAAAACGTTTGGTAAAGGTACTGTTCAGCAAGCCGTTCCATTTAAAGATGGCAGCAACATTAAATTAACGATGTTTAAATGGTTAACACCGGATGGAAACTGGATTCATAAAAAAGGAATCGCGCCAACAGTAGAAGTGAAGCAACCAGATTATTATCATGCGACACCAATTCAAATTGAAAAAACACTTTCATACAATTCAAATGATGTGCAAGTAAAACACGCGCAAGAAATGCTTAAGAGTTTAGGATATGTACCGGGGCGTGAAGATGGATACTTTAGTAAAGAGACAGAATCAGCGCTGAAAGCATTCCAAAATGCGAATGAGATGGAAGCGACAGGACAGCTGGATAAAAAGACAGCTGAGGCGATTCAAACTAAAATTATTGAAAAAATCCGTTCTGGAGAAAATGATTTACAATTACAGTCCGCATTAAAATTAATAGCGAAATAAAAAGAAATACAGGCAGTTTGCTGCCTGTATTTTTTTGTGTTAAACAAACGTTTGTCCAGTTATGATAATATAAAAAGAAAGAATGATATAAATGGTGGTGAATGGGTTCGTGGAGGCATGGATTTTTGAAATAATGCGGGCAGTTGGACGTTTTTTCTTACACCCTGCTGTCTATGTATTTTTAATAAGTAGTATCTTCGTTGGATACTTACGTATGTTACGAGAACGAAAGGATTTTTCCTTTAAAGTTTATGATATTTGGTTTGAACTGCGAACAGCTCTATTTGCGGGAGTTGGATACGGATTAATCGTATCTATTATTACAATTGGACTTGGCCTTGTCGTTTCCAAAGCGAGTTTATGGGTCATCTTACTTTGGACGTTATTATTTGGATTAACTGCTATGTATCGATATTTATCAGCAGCTTATACATTTAGTATCGCAATTGTATGCGTTCTATCATCTTCTAAGCTACCAGTTTCCTTCTTACAGCTTGGAGAAGGTGAAGAGGGTACGATTGTATCTCTTGCTATTTTACTAGGCGTCATGCTTGTTGTAGAGGGCTTGTTGATTTCTAAAAATGCAGTAGGATATTCTACGCCGAAGATTAGGAAGGGTAAGCGTGGGCTAAAAATTGGTTTACACGAATCAAAGCGTTTATGGATCGTGCCTATTTTTATTCTTGTACCAGGTGATGCAGTAACGCAGTTTATTTCATGGTGGCCTGTCGTTTCAATCGGTTCACATACCTATTCTCTATTCCTCGTTCCATTTTTAATTGGATTTATGAGAAAGATTAGAAGTTATGAGCCAACGGAAGCTTTATTATTTACAGGAAGACGTGTGTACGGATTAGCAGGAATTGTACTTGTTTTAGGAATCGCAAGTTATTGGTGGCACGTACTTGCCATTATCGCAATGGGAGTCGCAATGCTTGGGCGTTTCACAATTTCCATGCAAGAAAAAATTGCGGATGAGACAAGACCGGCGTACTTCGCTGTACGTAATGATGGACTTGTTGTATTAGATACAATCCCGAATACGATTGGGGCAGAGCTGAATTTACTGCCTGGAGAAGTAGTTACGAAAGTAAATGGAGTCATTCCAGGAAGCGCTGAGGAATTTTATGATGCGCTTCAAACGAAGACGACAGGAGCATTTTGTAAGTTAGAAGTATTAGATACAAAAGGAGAGCTTCGTCTTGCTCAAACGGCATTATACGCCGGAGGACATCACGAATTAGGAATTGTGTTTGTTCAGCAGGAGCATGAATGGGATTCGGAAGCGATGTAATAGAAGTGAGGGTGTCACCTATAGGTGACACCCCTTTTTTGTGTGTGAGTGGTGATGGTAGTAGCAAATGAAATTTATATCGACTTTTCGGCAAAAAACAACAACTAGCGTAAATCTTATTTTCAGTTTCATAGACGGATAACTTGAATAATTATTTGATAATGGTTATCATTTAGGGAGTCTTTTTAATTTTGGAAAATGGAGGTAAGATATGCTACGTAAATTTTTTTCTTACTATAAACCGTATAAAGGTTTATTTATACTCGACTTTTCTTGCGCAGTTGTCGCAGGGTTACTAGAACTTGGCTTCCCGCTTATCGTAAATCAATTTATTGATAAGTTATTGCCAGGACAAAACTGGACGCTTATTTTATGGGCTTGTTTCGGTTTACTTGCAGTGTATATATTAAATGCAGGCTTACAATATGTCGTTACATATTGGGGACATATGCTTGGTGTTAACATTGAAACGGATATGAGGCAGAAATTATTTGATCACATTCAAAAGCTATCATTCAGATTTTTTGACAATAATAAAACAGGTCATTTAATTTCGCGTCTTACAAACGACTTAATGGAAATTGGGGAAATTGCTCACCATGGGCCAGAAGATTTATTCATCGCCGTAATGACTTTAGTTGGGGCATTTTCATTTATGATGATGATCAACTGGAAGTTAGCACTTCTAACATTCTTCGTCATTCCATTCTTATTATGGTTAGCACTTTACTTTAATAAAAAAATGACAGGTACGTTTAGACGTTTATTCTCAGACGTTGCTGATTTCAATGCATGTATTGAGAATAACGTTGGTGGTATCCGTGTTGTACAAGCATTCGGAAATGAAAGGTTTGAGAAAGATCAATTTGCTGTAAACAATGCTCGTTTCCGTACAACGAAATTAATGGCGTATAAAATTATGGCGTTAAATTCATCGATTAGTTATATGCTCATGCGTCTCGTAACGCTCTTCGTCTTAATATGCGGTACATGGTTTGTTCTGCAAGGTGAATTAACATACGGTGGATTTATCGGATTCGTTCTATTAACGAATATTTTCTTCCGCCCAATTGAAAAAATTAATGCGGTAATCGAAAGCTATCCGAAAGGGATCGCTGGTTTTAAGAGATATGTAGAGCTTCTTGAAACAGAGCCGGATATTGTAGACTCTAAAGATGCGATGGAAGTTAAACATGTACATGGTGATATTCAATATAGCAACGTTACATTCGGATATGAAAATAAAGAACCGATTTTAAATGATATTAGTTTGAAAATACATGCAGGTGAAACGGTTGCGTTCGTTGGACCATCAGGAGCTGGGAAAACGACGTTATGTAGCCTCTTACCACGTTTTTATGAACAATCGTCAGGATCGATTCAAATTGATGGTATTGATACGAAAGATATGACGTTATCTTCACTTCGTAAGCAAATCGGAATTGTACAGCAAGATGTGTTCTTATTCTCAGGAACGATTCGTGAAAATATTGCTTACGGAAATTTAAAGGCGTCAGAAGCTGGAATTTGGCAGGCAGTAAAACGTGCGCAGTTAGAAGACTTAATTTACTCACAACCAGACGGTTTAGATACCGTTATCGGTGAGCGTGGTGTGAAACTTTCTGGTGGACAGAAGCAGCGTCTAGCGATTGCTCGTATGTTCTTGAAAAACCCGCCAATTTTAATATTAGATGAAGCGACTTCCGCATTAGATACAGAGACGGAACTAGCGATTCAAAAATCACTTGCTGAACTATCTGTCGGCCGTACAACATTAGTTATCGCTCATAGACTTGCAACGATTAAAAATGCAGATCGTATCGTCGTTGTAAATAAAGATGGTATTGCAGAACAAGGTTCGCATGAGGAACTAATTGAGCAAGGCGGAGGATATAGCCGTTTATACGAAGCTCAGTTCAGTTCGTAAATATAATTTGTACTGAATTAGTGCACCATAAGTAGGTGAAAATCACATATGGGAGGCTATAAAGTATGATTGTAACAACAACGTCTACAATTCAAGGAAAAGAAATTATTGAGTATATCGATATCGTGAATGGAGAGGCAATTATGGGGGCGAATATCGTTCGTGACCTTTTCGCCTCTGTCCGTGACGTTGTCGGTGGTCGTGCAGGCGCTTATGAAAGTAAATTAAAAGAAGCGCGCGACATTGCAATGGAAGAGATGAAAACTTTCGCAAGACAAAAAAATGCGAATGCAATTGTTGGTATCGACGTGGATTACGAAGTAGTTCGCGAAGGAATGCTAATGGTTGCAGTGAGCGGGACTGCTGTCCGTATATCAAAGTAAAAAAGCCGTGCTGATGCACGGCTTTTTTACTTTGATTGATGCTATTCTATGTCGAAGTTCCAATATTTCTTGGGAAATGCGGAAGGCCTTGTCGATATATAGGGAAGACGTTAGAGCGCTTCTTTACATTTTCGGATTTGAACTAATAATGTTTCGTATTCTTGTTCGAGAGATGTGATGTCATCGTGATGATTTGGTATGGAAATTCGGCCGATGATTTCTGTTAATTTTGTTTGTAATCGTAATAATTCTTGTTCAGTAACGTTTACAGAATCCCCGGTTGTTCTTTTTGTGTATTGCTCGTAATTACCGTGGAATATTCTTGGTTCACTCTCATCTACTTGTAGAATATGGTCTGCAACAGAGCGAATAAAGGCACGGTCATGGCTAATGAAAAGTATTGTGCCAGGGTATTCTTGTAACATGATTTCTAATTCTTCTTGTGTCGCTAAGTCTAAATAGTTTGTCGGTTCATCGAGCAGAAGCATATTATAATTTCCTAAAAATACTTTTGCGAGCGCAACCTTCATTCGTTCGCCGCCACTTAAGACGTGCACAGGTTTATGAACATCTTCACGGCGGAATAGAAGCCGTGCAAGTATTGTTCGAACGAATGCTTCTGTATAGTTAGTTTCTTCTAGAACGTTTTCTAAAATGGTTTTATCTGTTTTTAAAATGGATAGTGTTTGTTCGAAGTATCCAATTTTACAACTTTTCGAAAGCTGAATGCCACGCTCGTTTGTGAGAAGCATGTTGAACAGAGTCGTTTTTCCACTTCCGTTTGCCCCTAAAATAGCAAGTTTTGCACCAGGAGCAATAGTTCCATTCATATTTTTAAATAGTGTGCGGTCACCTATTTTCTTTGTTGCTTTATTGAACTGTATTGCCACTTTACTATGAATGGGTGTATGGTATTGCACGTCAAACTGTGCTTGAGAAAGATCTTTTGGCTTTTCTTTCTTTTCTAGTTTTTCGAGACGTGTCTCTAATGCTTTCGCTGCTTTACTAACCTGTTCTTGGCCATGAGCCCCACTTAATTTATAAAGTTTAGATTCAGATGAACTGAACCGTGTTGGGATTTTTGTCATGCTAGAAGCACGTTGCTTTTTTTGTAAAATGGACTGCTCTAAACGATTTTTTTCTTGTACATATTGCTCATATTCTGCTTGTTTTTGTATTCGCTCACGTTCTTTTTGCTTGCGATAGTTTGAATAATTACCTTTATACTCTTGAATAGTACCGTCTTCGATTTCGATGATTTTTGTACATATATTATCTAAAAAGTCACGATCGTGCGATATTAAAACAAGTGCCCCTTTATAAGATAAAAGTGCTTTTTCTAATTGCTCTGTACCGACCATATCTAAGTGGCTTGTTGGTTCATCAGCAAATAAAGTGCCTGCCTCTTGCTCGAGAGCATGGGCAATCTTTAGTCGCATTCGTTCACCACCGCTCATTGCATCTGTAATGTTTGAAATACTCCATTTTCCTTTTGCGAGAGAAGAAGCGGTTTCCGGTAGTTCTTCGCTAAGCTGAGGAATGATGCTGATAGAACTATGGTGAGTTACTATGCCATTGTCAGCTTCTATTTCTTTACTTAATATTTGTAATAACGTAGATTTACCAGCTCCGTTGACTCCGACAATTCCTATACGATCCTGTGCTTGAATTTCCAGTGACGGTAACGTAAATAGTGTGCGATCACCAAAGCTCTTTTCAATATTGCGTGCGAATAAAATAGTCATAAAAAAACCTCCCTAGTTTCACTAGAGAGGATAAACGTCGCCCTTGCATGTAAAAAATCGTACATAAATAAACGATTTTTTTACATGATCGTTTCGAAAGAAAGTATCGACAAATGGACAGACTAATCCTCTGCTAGTTTTCATCATTTTTTGTTCACTATTTGTGATGGATGAAATAAATAAGAGAATTAGAACTTCATTGGTCAAAGTACCTTCCTTTCATAATGTTACTTTTATTGTATGCGCATACAAAGTGGTTTGTCAAAGTTCTTTTTGCTTGTGATTTTTGAATTCGTTATTATACAGTTGTGCCTTTGCTAGTGCTTCAGCATCATTTTTGATTTCACCCAATCCATTCGCATCCCCAATAACATACCCTTCAAATGATGAACCAACAAAATCAAAGATGTATTGGAACTGAGCAATAAGCGGTAATGCTTTCAGCTTTGGATTGTCTCCGCCAACGATGACAACGTACATTTTTTTCCCTTTCATTTTTTCTTTGAAATGAAGAGATGTATCACGCAAGCTTTGTGACCAGCGATCGACGAAGTTTTTCATATGACCGCTCATTCCATACCAGTATAGCGGTGTAGCAAAGATAATTGTGTCGTGCTCTAACATACGCTCGATTAACTGCTCGTAGTCATCATTTACAGGTTGGAATCCTTCTGCATCATGGCGCTGATCTATGATTGGGTGGACGATATGATCTCGCAAGTAAATTTGTTCTGTTTCAATTCCATCAATCACCATATGTGTTAAAGCTTCTGTATTTCCGTTTTGTCTTGAACTGCCATGTATAACAAACATGTAATCATCCCTTTTCTTTTGTTTGCTTTAGGAGTGAAACGTGTTTTTGCAAATTCGTTTGAATGCTAGAAAGTAATGAGATTTGCTTCGTTACTTCATTAAGTTTATCTTCATAAAGCGTAAGGATACTGCTGCAAGGATTTTCGTACAGGTGCGGCTCTATTTCGAGGCAGCGCAGCATCCTTGCCGTCTCTTCTAAATTTAAGCCGATTTGTAAGTACATTTGAATAAGCTCCACCTTTTCGATGGCACTTTCATCAAAGTCACGGTAGCCATTTGCGAGGCGCTTAGAAGGGAGTAATCCCTTTTCTTCATAATGTCTTAGTGATCTTTCGCTAACCCCGGTTTCTTTTGATAATTCTCCAATTCGCAATGTGTTTCACTCCCTTTACATGTATTGTAAACCTTCACACTAATGTGAAGGTCAATGCTGTTTTTTCGCAAAAGAGTCTACATGATTTAAAAACACTTGAATAGCTTTAGACAGGATGAAGTATTTGCCGCGCACGATGGAGAATGGACGGATAAGTTGTTCATTTGGAACTTCGACGTGGAATAGCTCTTTTGCCAGTAGCTCTTTTCGTACAGTCCAATCAGAAAGGATAGCGATGCCAAGCCCGGCACTAACTGCTTCCTTTACGCTTTGGATACTACTAAATGTAAAGAATCGTTTCATTTTCAAATGGTGTTGATGAATAAAGCGGTCACTATAAGCGCGTGTACCAGAACCACTTTCTCTTAATACCCATACTTGATCTTGGAGTGTGCTTTCATTTATTTCATTTGTGCGGAGCAGTGGATGATTTGGCGGGACGACGAGCTTCATTTCATCTTGCATAAACGTTTCAACGTCAACGTCGGCGTATACGACTTGCCCTTCCACTAAGCCGATATCAATTTGATTAGAGCGAAGGCTTTGCAAAACGTCTTCTGTATTTGAGATAAAGGTATGAACTTCGACGTGTGGATTTTCATTCGCGTAGTTAGCCAGTATTTTTGGAAGTAAGTATTCGCCAATTGTGAAACTAGCACCGATGCGAAGAGTTCCTGTTACAACGTTATGTAGCTCGTTAATTTCTTGCTTAGCATCTTCGTAAAGAGAGAGCATTTGCTTTGCATGTATATATAATATGTTTCCAGCCTCCGTCACCTGGACGTGCTTTGGGGAGCGCTGAATAAGAGTAGTGCCAAATTCGTTTTCTAAGTTGCGTATATGCATACTTACGCCAGGTTGTGAAAGGTTTAATAATTCTGCTGCACGGGAGAAATGCTTCTGTTCAACGACAGTAACAAATATTTTTAAAATGTCTACGTTCATGTAATGGGCTCCTTTCTTTTTCTATCATCTTATCATAAGTATTTCTGATGATAGAGATTTGGTATTGGTATTAAACTTATTATAGAAACTCTCTTATAATGTAAGTAGAAAGAACATGCATGTTCCAATACGATTATTGGAGTGGTTCAAAGTGGAACAAACACTTGTTATACAAAAGAAGAAGGGCTTTGGATTTTCACAAGGGATTGGGATTACATTATTAATCGCAATTGCGGCGAAATATTTAGCAGAGCTGCCATTTTTAAATATTATGGGACAATTAGTAATTGCTATTCTAATTGGGATGGTTTGGCGTGCGGCAATTGGAATCCCGCAAGATGCGATTGCAGGGACGAACTTTGCGAGTAAGAAATTGCTGCGCTTTGGGATCATCTTACTTGGAATGCGGTTAAATCTTGTTGATATTGCGAAGGCGGGGCCAAAAGTATTGGTCATCGCTGCGGTTGTTATTACATTCACGATTTTCGTTGTATATGGATTAACGAAAGTATTTAAAGTAGAGAAGAAACTTGGAATTTTAACAGCGTGCGGAACAGCAATTTGCGGCGCGGCTGCGGTCGTGGCAATTGCACCGCAAGTGAAAGCGAAGGATGAAGAAACGGCAGTTGGGGCAGCGATTATTGCAATTTTAGGTACAATATTTACACTTATTTATACGCTATTATACCCAGTGCTTGGCTTCTCACCGTACGGTTACGGTGTATTCTCAGGTGCGACGCTGCATGAGATCGCTCATGTCATCGCAGCTGCCGCACCAGGAGGAAGTACGGCTGTAGACATCGCAGTTATCGTGAAATTAACGCGCGTTGCAATGCTTGTGCCAGTAGCGATTTTAATTGGATTATGGTTTGGTAAGAGTGAAGGTAGCGAGGAAAAAAAATCGTGGCGCGACCTTCCAATTCCGTGGTTCATCTTCGGATTTTTAGCGATGAGTGCAGTGCATTCGCTCGGGGTTATACCAGAAGTTGTTGCCGGCTATATTGTTGTCATTGCTTACATGCTTATTGCAATGGCGATGGCGGGGCTTGGTTTAAATGTAGAGTTTAAAACGTTCCGTAAGTTAGGAAGTAAGGCATTCGTGGCGGGGCTGATCGGCTCGGTTTGCCTTTCTATTCTTGGATACGTTCTTGTATATGCGCTAGGATTTATGTAGTAGGACGAAGAAGCTGTTCCAAAACATATTTTGGGACAGCTTTTTTCTTATGATTATGGTGCTATGGATGTCGATATATTAAAAAAATCGCCGATATAAATTGAATTACTCTTGTACTTGGTTAGAGAAGATGTTCAGTGAAATATTTTCCAGTTACAAGTAAAGATATCTTTACTTGTAACTGGAAAATATTTATAATTAAAGTAAAGATATCTTTACTTTTGAAGGTGGAGCCTATGGGTGTGAAAAATAAAATAAAAGAGTTAAGAAAGCAACATCATATAACGCAAGTTGAAATGGCAAAGGCGATGCAGGTGACACGGCAGACGATTGTGGCGATTGAAAACCATCATTATAACCCGAGTCTAGAGTTATCCCTAAAAATCGCCAAATATTTTGGGGTGAAGGTGGAGGAAATATTTACGCTAGAGTAAGGGGAGAAAAAATGGAAGATACTAAAAAGTTATTGATTGGTGCGACTATTGGATTGTTCTTGGGAGACATTGTAGTTCATATTATGAATCCGGCTATACCAATTTTACCGCTCGTAGTGAGTAGCGTTTTAGCAATTGTATTTTTGATAGTGTATGCCTATTACAAAAAGCGTAAGTACAAAAAAGAAGAACTTCCAGATATAGATGAGCGAGTAAATGAAAATATAAAAAAATATGTAAACGTCTCATTTGTATTCGCGTTTCTATTGCTTATTGTTTATATTGTTGCGAGTAAAGCAATGGGCAGAGCTGTTATACCAGTGCAAGAAATATTTATGATATGTAGTTCCTTATTTGCGGGTAGTCTCATCATAGGAGTCATGATAGGGAAACGAGCATAGAGATAGGAGGAATGAAAAATGCAAGATGAGTTTGAGAGATTCCAGTCAGATAAAGCGTTTAAATATGTAGGGTTATTTTTTACGATTAGTTTAGCGGTATGGAGTTTATATAATTTAATTGTTGATGGAAATGCGGGTATGCCGTTTGTTTTATTTGTACTAGGGCAGTGGGTGTATTTTCTTGTGAACTATTGGCCGAAGTGGAAATATAGAAATCAGAAAGAGGCTGATCATGTATGAGTTTGGCATCGCCTGAGTAAGAGATAAATAGAAAAAGGGGAACTGGGATGGGATTACCGGTATTATGTGTCGCTACGGCTATTTTTGCTTTGTTTTGGGGAATGCAGAACTTCTCTCGTAATCCAGTGCCAAGTATTTGTATTATGCTCGGTACTGTAGGTTTATCATATTATTTATTAGTTTCAGCTCATTATCATAAAACAGCAACGAGTGTTGTTGGAGCACTTATTTTATTTTGTGGGCGTGCCGTGCAAAAGGGATTATTTCCGTAAAAGCTGTTTATACAAAAAGTATAAACAGCTTTTTGTATTTTTTTTACAAAAGTCTTGAAAGTTACGTAACGTCATCTTTTATAATGAAGGGGAAGAGGTGATGGTAGTGATTTCAATACAACAATTGACGAAAGAGACAGGGATAACAGTACGGACATTACGTTATTATGATCAAATAGATTTATTAAAGCCGAGCGGGAAGACTGAAGGTGGACATCGTTTATATAGTGAAGCTGACGTAATACGGCTGCAGCAAATTTTATTTTTAAAGGAAATGGGCTTTTCATTGAAAGAGGCTGCGAATATGTTAGTAAAAGGTGAGCTTAACTTAAAGGGTTCTCTTGAGAAACAACTTCGGTTTGTACAGGAAGAACAAAAGAAGTTTAATCGAATGGAGCGTGTTTTACAAGCTGTTGTTTATTCGGTGGATGTGGAGGGAGAACTTGATTGGAAAGTTATGTTTGAACTGATTCAGCTTTCGAAACAGTCGTCTCGTATACGTGAAATATTTCAAAATGAAGTATTTTCAAAGGAAGAACAAAAATTGCTTCATAACTTGCCAAATATGAGTGAAGAAGATCCGAATGTTTTAGAATGGGTAGATTTATTAAAGCAATTACGTACTTTTATGAAAGACGGCAAAGAAGCTGCGAGTGATGAGGTACAAGGGGCAACGAAGAGATTAATACAGAAGTGTTTAGAAATGGCCAATGGTGACGAAGCGTTTTTAGATAAGTTATGGGAAGTTAGAAAATCGAAGGAAGATTCACAGAAAATGAGCATGTATCCAATTGAAGAAGAACTTTTATTATATATGGATGAGGCTTTTCGTATATATGATGAAAAGGAGAGGGATAAATGAGTATACTCGCAGAATATCGTTGGTACTTTTTAATTGGGGCAGAGATTGTATTTTGGTTATCGGCTATCGGTTTCTTTTTACTTCGTTACGGATTCCGTTTGAAAAAGGCGAGCTTTATTATGGGGATTGTACTCCTCGTAAATGAAGTGTTTATTTTAACTTTAGGGGTAGTGGACTATTATCAAACAGGGAAGTTCTCTAATTTTCAAATCATTACTGTAATTATTTTATTGTATGCAGTTTTCTACGGGAAAAAGGATTTGAAGAAGCTTGATATATTTGCGCAAAAGCTAGTTGCGAAATGGCGGAATGAACCAGCGCCTATTATCGAAGAACAGGTAGAATTAACAGGTATGGCCTATGCGAAGCAGGAAATAAAAAATTGGGTATTGCATCTTGTTTTATTCGTTGTTGTGCATATTTTCTTTTTCTTTCTGTACGGTTTTGTCCCGTTTGAACAATGGCATAATTGGTTAGAGACGGGGATTGTTTTAAATGAACCAGCTAGTCGCGTTAGTCAAGTTTGGGCGATTATACTTTTAGTGGATACAGTTATTTCATTTTCATATGTTCTTTTCCCGAAGAAGGAGAAAGGAAAAGAGAAGCTACTTTCGTAGAGGAAAGTAGCTTTTTCTAGTATACCAATAGTTTGTATAGGAGAGGATAACAATAGGAAAAACAGGTTTTATATGCTTATTTCTCTTTAGTTTAGTAGCATGCTCATAACCTAACATTACAATTGATAAGAAGAATGATGTTGTTGTAAAGGGAACAGAAATTTCTAATCTAGATAAATTCAAAAAGTTCGTTTTGAATGTGGAACAAGGGGAAGTTGATAAAATAAGAATTGTACATTATACACATGAAGGTGATCCGGTTTTTCAAACGTTAGAGTATAGTGGAACAGATATAATTCATATGTTAGATAATAGGCAAGATCGATTTGCTGGTAATCATACAGATATAGATGAAGATAGCTGTAAAAGGATTGTTAAAGAGCAGCGTGAATTAGAAATCACTTATAGGTTAATAGATTGTACGAATGAAGATGGGCGCAATGGATATGACTTATTATATGTGCCTAAAAAATAGAGTTAGTAGGGGAAGGAAGTATGTACTCCTTCCTTTTTCTATGTATATATTGTCGAAAGTTTTACCGAATATCTGTTCGTTTTTTTAGGTTTTTTATGGGCATTCGTGGTAAAATAATAATACAGATTTTTATGAGGAGGTCGGTTTTTAGTTGGAACATCCATTTGAAATTATCTCAGAATATTCCCCGCAAGGTGATCAGCCGGGAGCGATAGAGAAGCTTGTAGAAGGAATTAATAGTGGAAAGAAAAAGCAAGTATTGCTTGGAGCAACAGGGACGGGTAAGACATTTACGATTTCAAATGTCATTAAAGAAGTGCAGAAACCAACACTTGTCATGGCTCATAATAAAACGTTAGCAGGACAATTATATAGTGAGCTGAAAGATTTTTTCCCGAATAATGCAGTTGAATATTTTGTTAGTTATTACGATTATTATCAGCCGGAAGCCTATGTACCACATACGGATACATTTATTGAAAAAGATGCGCAAATTAATGATGAAATCGATAAATTACGTCACTCGGCAACGTCTTCTTTATTTGAACGAGATGATGTTATTATCGTTGCGAGTGTGTCGTGCATATACGGTTTAGGTTCACCGGAAGAATACCGCGAGTTAGTTGTTTCACTTCGGGTTGGTATGGAAAAGGACCGCAATCAATTGCTTCGTGAACTTGTTGATGTACAGTATGGACGTAATGATATTGATTTCAAGCGTGGTACATTCCGTGTTCGCGGAGATGTAGTTGAGATCTTCCCGGCATCGCTTGACGAGCATTGTATTCGAATTGAATTTTTCGGTGATGAAATCGATCGTATTCGAGAAGTAAATGCATTAACGGGTGAAGTATTAGCAGAACGTGATCATGTAGCAATCTTCCCAGCATCTCACTTCGTTACACGTGAAGAAAAGCTGAAGGTTGCTATTGAAAATATTGAAAAAGAATTAGAAGAACGTTTAAAAGAATTAAATGATAACGGTAAATTGTTAGAAGCGCAGCGCATAGAACAACGTACACGCTATGATTTAGAAATGATGCGTGAGATGGGCTTTTGTTCAGGGATTGAAAACTATTCCCGTCAATTAACACTTCGTCCAGCAGGTTCAACACCATATACACTGTTAGACTATTTTCCAGAAGATTTCTTAATTGTGATGGATGAGTCGCACGTATCGGTGCCGCAAGTAAGGGCGATGTATAACGGAGACCAAGCGCGTAAGCAAGTGCTTGTGGATCATGGATTCCGTCTGCCATCAGCTTTAGATAATAGACCGCTCACGTTTGATGAGTTTGAAGAGAAAACGAATCAAGTTATTTATGTTTCGGCAACGCCAGGACCATACGAATTAGAACAATCACCACAAGTAATAGAACAAATTATTCGTCCAACAGGGCTTTTAGATCCACCGATTGATATACGACCAATTGAAGGTCAAATTGATGACTTGTTAGGAGAAATTCAAGATCGTATTTTGAAAAATGAACGTGTATTAATTACGACTTTAACGAAAAAAATGTCAGAGGATTTAACGGATTACTTAAAAGATGTAGGAATTAAAGTGAACTATCTTCACTCTGAAATTAAAACGTTAGAACGTATTGAAATTATCCGTGACCTTCGCCTTGGTAAGTTTGACGTACTTGTCGGTATTAACTTATTACGAGAAGGATTAGATATTCCAGAAGTAGCACTTGTAGCTATTTTAGATGCTGATAAGGAAGGATTCTTGCGTTCAGAGCGTTCATTAATTCAAACAATTGGTCGTGCGGCACGTAATGAAAATGGCCGCGTTATTATGTACGCAGATCGTATAACAAGATCAATGGGAATTGCAATTGAAGAAACGCAGCGTCGTCGTACTATACAAGAAGCTTACAATAAAGAGCATGGCATTACGCCGAAAACGATTCAAAAAGGCGTGCGTGACGTTATCCGTGCAACGACAGCTGCTGAAGAACCGGAAATGTATGAAGCGGCACCAGCTAAGAAGATGACGAAAAAAGAGCGTGAAAAGACAATTGTGAAGATGGAAGCAGAGATGAAAGAAGCAGCAAAAGCGTTAGATTTCGAGCGTGCAGCTGAATTAAGAGATTTACTATTAGAATTAAAAGCGGAAGGGTGAACAGAGTGAGCATAAGCAAGGATTTTATTGTCGTAAAAGGTGCTAGAGCACATAACTTAAAAAATATTGATGTAACCATTCCGAGAAATCAGCTTGTTGTTGTGACGGGATTGTCTGGTTCAGGGAAATCATCATTAGCGTTTGATACGATTTATGCAGAAGGGCAACGCAGATACGTAGAATCGTTATCTGCGTATGCGCGCCAGTTTTTAGGACAAATGGATAAACCTGACGTGGATACGATTGAAGGCTTATCTCCAGCGATTTCAATCGATCAAAAAACGACGAGTCGTAATCCACGTTCAACTGTCGGAACGGTAACGGAGATTTATGATTATTTACGTTTATTATTTGCGCGAATTGGTACGCCGATTTGTCCGAATCATGGTATTGAAATTACATCACAAACAGTAGAGCAGATGGTAGACCGTGTACTTGAATATCCTGAACGTACGAAATTACAAGTGTTAGCTCCTATCGTTTCTGGGCGTAAAGGTGCACATGTGAAAGTACTTGAAGACATTAAGAAGCAAGGATATGTTCGTGTACGTGTTGATGGTGAAATGCTGGATGTATCTGAAGATATTGAGCTAGATAAAAATAAGAAGCATTCTATTGAAGTTGTAATTGACCGTATTGTTGTAAAAGAAGGAATCGCAAGCCGTCTTGCGGATTCTCTTGAAAGTGCATTAAAGCTTGGCGGGGGCCGAGTGTTAATTGATGTAATGGGAGAAGAGGAACTTCTATTTAGTGAACATCATGCTTGTCCGCATTGTGGTTTTTCAATCGGAGAATTAGAGCCACGTATGTTCTCATTCAACAGTCCATTCGGGGCATGTCCTTCTTGTGATGGACTTGGTTCAAAGTTAGAGGTGGATTTAGAACTTGTCATTCCGAATTGGGATTTATCATTAAATGAACACGCGATTGCGCCTTGGGAGCCGACAAGCTCACAATATTACCCACAGCTTTTACAATCTGTATGTAATCATTACGGCGTTGATATGGATATGCCTGTGAAAGATATACCGAAAGATTTATTTGATAAAGTGTTGTACGGAAGCGGAGAAGAAAAAGTTTATTTCCGCTATGTAAATGAATTTGGTCAAGTAAAGGAAAATGAGATTTTATTTGAAGGTGTTATTCCAAATATCGAACGTCGTTATCGTGAAACGAGTTCTGATTATGTTCGTGAGCAAATGGAGAAATATATGGCAGAGCAAGCTTGTCCGAAGTGTAAAGGTGGACGCTTAAAGCCTGAGAGTTTAGCTGTTTTCGTTGGTGATAAAACGATTGCTGACGTAACGAAGTATTCTGTTCAAGAAGTACAGGAATTCTTCTCGAATGTAGAGCTAACGGAGAAGCAACAAAAAATTGCTCATTTAATTTTAAGAGAAATCCAAGAGCGCGTTGGATTCTTAGTGAACGTCGGTTTAGATTATTTAACGTTAAGTCGTGCTGCAGGAACTTTATCAGGTGGTGAGGCGCAGCGTATTCGTTTAGCGACACAAATCGGTTCTCGTCTTACTGGCGTACTTTACATTCTTGATGAGCCTTCTATCGGTTTACATCAGCGCGATAACGATCGTCTTATTCGTACGTTGCAAGAAATGCGTGATTTAGGAAATACGTTAATTGTCGTTGAACATGATGAAGATACGATGATGGCTGCTGATTATTTACTTGATATCGGACCTGGTGCAGGTATTCACGGTGGTCAAGTTGTATCGGCGGGGACGCCAGCTGAAGTGATGCAAGATGATAATTCGCTAACAGGTAAGTATTTAAGCGGTAAAGAGTTTATTCCGGTTCCACTTGAAAGACGTAAAGGTGACGGACGTAAAGTGGAAATTATCGGTGCAAAAGAGAATAACTTAAAGAATGCGAAGATGTCATTCCCGCTTGGTACGTTTGTAGCGATAACGGGTGTATCTGGTTCCGGTAAAAGTACGATGATTAATGAAGTACTATATAAATCATTAGCGCAAAAGTTATATAAAGCGAAAGCGAAGCCAGGTACTCATAAAGAAATTAAAGGTCTTGAGCATTTAGATAAAGTAATCGATATTGATCAATCGCCAATCGGGCGTACACCACGTTCTAATCCAGCGACGTATACAGGTGTATTCGATGATATTCGTGATGTGTTTGCACAAACGAATGAAGCGAAAGTGCGCGGATATCAAAAAGGACGTTTCAGCTTTAATGTAAAAGGTGGACGTTGTGAAGCGTGCCGTGGTGATGGAATTATTAAAATCGAAATGCACTTCTTACCAGACGTATACGTTCCATGTGAAGTTTGTCATGGTAAACGTTATAACCGCGAAACGTTAGAAGTGAAATATAAAGATAAGAACATTTCTGAAGTGTTAGGGATGACAATTGAAGATGGAGTAGAGTTCTTTGCTAATATCCCAAAAATTAAGCGTAAACTTCAAACGCTTGTAGACGTTGGACTTGGTTATATGAAATTAGGCCAACCAGCTACGACGTTATCTGGAGGAGAAGCACAGCGCGTGAAGCTAGCTTCTGAATTACACCGTCGTTCTACTGGGCGTACGTTATACATTCTAGATGAGCCAACGACTGGTTTACATGCACATGATATCGCGCGTCTTCTAGAAGTTCTGCAACGTCTTGTTGAGAGCGGTGAAACCGTACTTGTAATTGAACATAATTTAGATGTAATTAAAACGGCTGATTATATCGTTGACCTTGGACCAGAGGGCGGAGACAAGGGTGGACAAATCGTTGCTTCCGGAACGCCAGAGCAAGTAGTGAAAGAAGAGCGCTCGTATACAGGTAAGTATTTAAAAGATATTTTAGTTCGTGATAAAGCAAGAATGAAAGAGAAAATAAAAGAAGTAGAGCTATCTCAATAAGTGTATTACGAAAAACCGAGTGGAAATGCCACTCGGTTTTTCGTTCATAGGGGGAGAAAATGGAGTTTATAGATGTTTTAAGAAAGAAAAATATGAAAGTAAGAGAGTTTCAAAGTTGGGGTGTATATTTTCGCAAGCGCTGGGAGGATCATTTTGCAAACCATTTAAGTGATGAGGCAAAAGAAGACATTTTCCTGTATGGAGATAAGTATGCATGTGGGTATCTTTGGCACATATTTAGTTATGAGAAAAAGAAGTGTTTAGAGGGTGAAGAAGCGGAGAACGCGTTTCATAATGTAGTGAAAAAGGATTGCTATATATTCTATCAAAATTGTGATGATGTACTGCTAATAAAAGATAAGAGTTTGTTACATATGGAGGATATATTGTGTGAGAGGGACGATATGTATAAAGGCGATATCTATATTGTAGATAAAGAGTTCACTTGGACTTTTGTAAAAATTCATGAACATAGATGGTGTGGTCCCTATTTCACAAAGAAATGTTGGTAGGTATACAAGCATGAAGAGTAGAATAAGTTGATATAAGTGTTTGTATGATACTTGCGTTTCTTATCTATTAGCGTATGATGAAATATATATGTTTAAAAGGATGTGTAACGAAATGAGATGGATTGTATCACTTCTTGTAAATAGTGTTGTGTTAATCGCTGTATCGGGACTTTTAAAAGGGATTGCGCCAGACGCGTTTTACGTAGCAAATATACAGACTGCAATTATTGCGAGTATTATCTTAGCTGTTTTAAATGTGTTCGTAAAACCGTTTTTAATTTTAATTACGCTACCAATTACTCTTGTAACTTTCGGGTTCTTCTTAATTGTTATTAATGCGATTACGTTAAAAATAGCAGATTCATTATTAGGAGATGCGTTTAATATATCAGGGTTCGGTGTAGCAATCGTTGCGGCAATTTGTATTTCAATTTTTAATATGATTATTGAAAAGGCAATTGTAGAACCTTTATATGAAAAAAAGAGAAAATGACAAAAAGAAAAACATTTCATGATGTATATGAAATGTTTTTTTCTATTTATTAGAAACCGTATTTCTTGTTTCCAGAAAAAAATGGTACAATATCCGGTAGAATGGAATTTTACATCAAATGAGACTGAACCCGCAGCGGAGTGGAGGTTTATACATATGCCGAAAGTAAGGACAAAAGATTTAATTGAACAATTTCAATTGGAGTTAATAAGTGGTGAAGAGGGAATTCATCGTCCGATTGATACAAGTGATTTATCACGACCTGGAATTGAAATGGCAGGATTCTTTACATATTATCCAGCTGATCGCGTGCAGCTTCTTGGAAAAACGGAGCTTACGTTCTTTGATACGTTAACAACAGAGCAAAAACAAGAGAGAATGAAAGCGCTTTGTACCGAGGAGACGCCATGTATTATCATAACTCGTAATCAAGATGTACCAGATGAGTTATTACAAGCATCACGTGAATCAGGCATGCCTTTATTACGTTCTTCTCAAACGACAACGAGATTATCAAGTCGTTTAACCAATTATTTAGAAGGTAAGCTAGCACCAACAACTGCTGTTCATGGTGTATTAGTAGATATTTACGGTGTTGGTGTTTTAATTACAGGTCAAAGTGGTGTCGGTAAAAGTGAGACAGCTCTTGAACTTGTGAAGCGTGGCCACCGCCTTGTTGCGGATGATAGTGTAGAAATTCGCCAAGAAGATGAAGACACATTAGTAGGAAGCTCACCAGATTTAATTGAGCATTTATTAGAAATTCGTGGTCTAGGTATCATTAACGTTATGACGTTATTCGGTGCAGGGGCAGTGCGAAATTATAAGCGTATTACGCTTGTTATTAATCTTGAAATTTGGGATCAAAAGAAAAATTACGATCGCTTAGGTCTTGATGAAGAGAAGATGAAGATTATTGATACAGAACTTACGAAGATTACACTTCCAGTCCGTCCTGGTCGAAACTTGGCTGTTATTATTGAAGTAGCAGCGATGAACTTCCGTTTAAAACGTATGGGAGTCAATGCAGCACAGCAGTTCTCTGAACGATTAATGAGTGCGATTGAGTTAGGAAATCAGGAGTAAACTTTGGAGAGGGAGGTCATACATATGCTGTTAGGTTCTGTACCGCAGCTTGACCGTGTAGCGATCCAACTTGGGCCGTTTCCTGTATATTGGTATGGGATTATTATCGGTACAGGCGTGCTATTAGGTCTTTGGCTAGCAACTCGCGAGGGAGAAAGACTAGGTATTCCAAAAGATACATTTGTTGACCTTGTATTAATTGCAGTACCGATCGCTATTCTATTTGCGAGAATGTACTATGTTATTTTTGAATGGGAATATTACGCGCAAAACCCGAGTCAAATTATTAATATTCGTCAAGGTGGCTTGGCGATTCATGGTGGTTTAATCGGGGCTGTTATTACAGGGGTTCTTTTTGCGAAACGACGCGGGGTTTCATTCTGGAAGTTGGCTGATATTGCTGCGCCAAGTATTTTATTAGGACAAGCAATTGGTCGATGGGGAAACTTTATGAACCAAGAGGCGCATGGTGATGAAGTAACGAGACAGTTTTTAGAAGGGCTTCATTTACCGGATTTCATTATTAATCAAATGTATATTGAGGGTGTGTACTATCATCCGACGTTTTTATATGAATCATTATGGAATTTTGCAGGTGTCATTTTATTACTTGCATTACGAAAAGTGAATTTACGACGCGGGGAATTATTCTTCACATATTTAATTTGGTATTCAATAGGGCGCTTCTTCGTAGAAGGCTTACGTACAGATAGTTTAATGCTAGGACCACTTCGTATCGCACAAGTAATGTCAATTGGACTTGTTGTTATTTCTATTATTTTCATTATTGTGAGACGAAAAATGGGGCAAGCTGATAAAAGATATTCGGAAAATTAGAGAAAAGTAGCATCTTATTATAAGGTGCTGCTTCTTTCATATTCAGGAAAGAGAAGGGACTAAGGAAATGAGAATAAATACAGTGTTATTTGATTTAGATGGAACTTTAATTAATACAAACGAACTTATTATTTCTTCTTTTTTACATACGTTACATACATATTATCCAAATCAATATAAGCGTGAAGATGTATTGCCATTTATCGGCCCTTCTTTACATGATACTTTCAGCAAGATTAATGAAAACAAGGTTGAAGAGATGATTACATGTTATCGTCAATTTAACCATGAGCATCACGATGAATTAGTGGAAGAATATGAAACTGTATATGAAACAGTTCAAGAGTTGAAGAATCAAGGCTATAAAGTTGGTATTGTTACAACGAAAGCGAGACAAACAGTTGAGATGGGATTAAAGTTATCAAAGCTTGATGAATTTTTTGATGTTGTCGTGACAATTGATGATGTAGAGCATGTGAAACCACATCCAGAACCACTTCAAAAAGCGCTTGAGTTATTAGATGCGAAACCGGAAGAAGCATTGATGGTTGGGGATAATCACCATGATATTGTTGGTGGACAAAATGCGGGAACGAAAACAGCTGCTGTCTCATGGACGTTGAAAGGTAGAGCATATTTAGAGGCTTATAAGCCGGATTTTATGCTAGATAAAATGAGTGATTTGCTACCGGTTTTGTCTAATATGAACCGTTTATAAAGGTCCAAGTAAGTTAGTAGGGGTGTATTTCCCTACTAACTTACAGTTTCACTTTTTAGTAGAGGAGCGAGTTAAGTGCGACGGACAACGCGCTATCCTGTTTCGGGAGAAAATTCATTATGGAATGTGTATAAAACAGTGTCTTTTTGGAAGGTAATGAAAAACTTTATTATTATCCAAATTGCGCGTTATACACCATTTTTATCCGTCAAGAATTGGTTGTACCGTACATTTTTACGGATGAAAGTCGGAAAGAAAACATCATTTGCGCTTATGGTAACGCCGGACATTATGTTCCCAGAAAAGATAACTGTGGGAGAGAATTCAATTATCGGCTATAACACAACGCTTTTAGCACATGAATATTTAATTCGTGAATATCGACTTGGAGAGATCATCATAGGAAATGAAGTGATGATTGGAGCAAATACCACTATATTACCAGGTGTGAAAATTGGGGATGGCGCGATTGTTTCAGCTGGCACACTTGTTCATAGAGATGTCCCAAGTGGTGCTTTCGTGGGTGGAAATCCAATGCGTGTTATTTATACGAAAGAAGAAATGGATGCTAGAGAAGGTTGATACTAAAAATGTAACATTTCTCTTCTTTTTTAATGAATAAAAAGGAAATAATTGAGTATAATATACTGTTTTGTTTTTTACGGAATCGTTTATACTTATAGATAGAAGAATGTGTGAACGAAGAAAACAAAAAACTGGAGGATATATGGGGAAAAATCAAGGAATATATAAGGAGAACGGACAAGTTATCTCTTTTAATCAATTAGCGGACTTCTTTTATAAAAAAGGGATGAGGGCTTACAAAGGGCAGAAATTGCAAGATGCAATTAAATATTTTCGAAGAGCGGCACAAAGTGAGAAGGAGCCGTTTATTTTATGCCAATTAGCAACAGTATTATCTGAGGCTGGTGAATATCAAGAGTCGAATCAAATCTTCTTTAAGCTTGTTAGATCTAATCCAGAACTTGAACAATGCTATTATTTTATTGCAAATAATTATGCATATATGGGGCTATTTCAGCAGGCGAAAAAGTATGCGGATCGCTATTTAGAAGTTGCAGAAGAGAAGGAATTTGTAAAAGATACATTAGAATTACTTGAAATTATGGAAGAAGAAGCGATGGGTGAGGAAGAGATTGAGGATGAAGATGATCTAATTGTTATGCAGGAAGAAGCGAATCGTTATATTCGTAACGGACAATTGGAAGAAGCAATTGCTACATTAGAAATTGTTACGAAAGATTATCCGGAATTTTGGTCGGGTCATAATAATTTAGCCATTGCACATTTTCAATCTGGTAATGTAGATAAAGCTCTGAAGTTAACGGAAATGATTTTAGAGAAAAATCCTGGTAATATACATGCGCTTTGTAATACGCTTATTTTCCTATATTCAATTGGAGAGCATAAACAAGTAGAAGCGTTAGCGGAGCAGTTAGTTTCAGTATATCCGATTTCATTCGAGCATCGTTTGAAACTTGGAACGACACTTGCAACAATTGGCCATTTTGAGCCTGCATATAAATGGTTCAAAGTATTAAAGCGTCAAGGATACGAGGGAGACGTTAGTTTTTATTATTGGTTTGCATATTCTGCTTATATGGTGAAAGATCAGCAAGTAGCTGAAAAAATGTGGCAGCATGTTGTAGAATTGCACCCTGATAAAAAGGGAAAAGAACCGTGGAATGCGCTGAATTTAGCAGATGAAGGACAAAACGTATTATTTGAAGAATTACGAAAATCATTTCAGCAAAGTGCGACGCTAGAGGAACAAATGCTAGCTTTATATTTAATGAATGAATTGTCAACGCCAGAGAAGGTGGGATTCTTCTTTGATGTAACGCAGGCGAAAAATGGTGTTCCAATCGTATCGCAACTTGCAAAGTATTTCTTTTTACTTAATAGCCATAAGAGCATTCCAGCTGATTTACAGCAATTTGAACAGTGCGCGCAAATTGCGGATGCTTTATATAATTATACGAAAAAAGATGATGAATTAATCGAAGAGTGTTTACAATTTTGGTTTTGTACGTTCATACGTTTATATACATCTGGGGCAGTTTTTACAAATGTATACGGCTGGTCAGCTGCGGTTGAATATATTGTGCGCGGCGAACAAGGAAATAAGATGACACAGTCGGAGCTTGGAGATGTATATAATGTATCTGTAGCGACTGTTCGAAAGTATGTGCAGGCTGTTAAGCGTACGCACACATAGGGTAAGCAAATCATTGGGAAAAAAATGATGCTAACAGTATAATGAGGGTAACTTAATTGTGTAGGAATGAATAGGAGTGAATAGTGTGTCAGAAGAAAAAATTTATGATGTCATTATTATTGGTGCAGGACCAGCTGGTATGACAGCTGCAGTATATACATCTCGTGCGAATTTAAGCACATTAATGCTTGAGCGTGGTATCCCAGGTGGCCAAATGGCAAACACAGAGGATGTAGAGAACTACCCAGGTTATGAGTCTATTTTAGGACCAGACTTATCAAATAAAATGTTCGAGCATGCGAAGAAATTTGGTGCTGAATATGCATACGGTGATGTGAAAGCAGTTATCGATGGTAAAGAATACAAAACAATTATTGCTGGTAAAAAAGAATATAAAGCACGTGCAATTATCGTTGCAAGCGGTGCAGAGTATAAAAAAATTGGTGTGCCAGGCGAAACAGAACTTGGCGGCCGTGGTGTATCATATTGTGCAGTATGTGATGGGGCTTTCTTTAAAGGAAAAGAACTTGTAGTTATTGGTGGTGGAGATTCTGCTGTTGAAGAGGGTGTGTTCTTAACACGATTCGCATCAAAGGTAACAATTGTTCACCGTCGTGACACTCTTCGTGCACAGAAAATTTTACAAGATCGCGCTTTCCAAAACGAGAAAGTTGATTTCATTTGGAATCACACTATAAAAGAAATTAACGATGCAAATGGTAAAGTAGGAAGCGTAACACTTGTAGACGTAAACGGTGGAGAAGAGAAAGAAGTCAAAACTGATGGCGTGTTCATATACATCGGTATGTTACCATTATCAAAACCATTTGTTGAACTAGGTATTACAAATGAAAATGGTTACCTTGAAACAAATGAGCGTATGGAAACGAAAGTTCCTGGTATTTTCGCAGCTGGAGATGTTCGTGAAAAAATGCTACGTCAAATTGTAACGGCAACAGGTGATGGTAGTATCGCAGCACAAAGTGCTCAACATTATGTAGAAGAATTATTAGAAGAACTAAAAACTGTATCAGAAAAATAAGGGGTAATATGCCTTTTGAGAAGAAAGCTACCGATAGGAGCTTTCTTCTTTTTTTATGAAAATGTCAAAGTTTTGTCAAAAAATATTAGGATTATAAGCTTTCTTATTGATATACTGGACTTTACGGAAAAATCACTATAAGAAATGAGGAAATTATTCAGTATGGAATGGCGTAATATATATCGTGGATTTTGTATGGGCGTTAGTGATTTAATTCCTGGTGTGAGCGGTGGTACAATCGCTGTTGTGTTAGGGATTTATGAACAATTGCTTGCGGCAATTAGTGGATTCTTTAGTCGTGAATGGAAAAAACATTTAGGGTTTTTAATTCCCCTTGCAGCTGGTGTGGCAGCAGCGTTTTTAACGTTAAGTCACGTTATTAAATATTTACTTGCAAATCATTATGAACCGACTCAATTTTTCTTCCTCGGTTTAATTATTAGTATATTACCGATGTTAATGAGAGAAGCTGATGCAAAGTCTTCGTTTAAAGGTAAGCACATTGTTTTACTAATAGTTGCAGCAATTCTTGTTGCGATCACAGCTTTCTTTAAACCAGATAAGGCAGCAGATCCAATTACGACGTTAACAATTTTAAATGCAATTGGTTTATTTTTCGCAGGATGGATGGCTAGTATGGCTATGTTGCTTCCTGGAATTAGCGGATCATTTATTTTATTAATTATTGGTGTGTATCCGACAGCAATTAATGCTTTAACTACACTCAACTTACCTTTAATCGTAGTTATCGGTGCTGGTGTTATGGTAGGGTTTGTTGTAAGTAGTAAAGGAATTAGTTTCTTGTTAGATCGTTATAAAAGTATGACATTTGCGGTAATTATTGGACTTGTTATCGGCTCAATCGTAATTGTGTTCCCGGGTATTCCAACTGGAGGATTTTCAATTATAAGTTCAATTATTACCTTTATTTTAGGATTTGCGATTGTTACTTATTTCGGTAAGAAATAAGTACTTTAATCCCCTTGGCGATAAAAATCGTTAAGGGGATTTTTCATGCTATTCATTGAAAGTCTAGGCATTTACATTGCTTGTTCTAGAAAGCTTTTTTAAAATTGTTGAGTAGCATGTGCTTAGCGAAAGAGGACTGGCTCCTTCGTTGTAGCAAACTGTTTTTGATAGTATAATGAAATGAGTATGCAGTGAGAAATTTACTGCAAGTAGCTGAGGTGAAGAAACATGCAAAGAGTGACAAACTGTGTGTTAATTAGAGATAATGAAGTACTCTTACTCCAAAAACCTCGCCGAAATTGGTGGGTTGCACCAGGCGGGAAAATGGAGCGTGGTGAGACAGTAAGAGATTCCGTTGTTCGCGAGTATCGTGAAGAAACAGGTATTTATTTAAAGAACCCAGCGTTAAAAGGGGTCTTCACCTTTGTCATCCAAGAAGGTGATAAAGTTGTTTCTGAATGGATGATGTTCTCCTTTTTAGCGACAGATTTTGCAGGAGAAAACAAACTAGAGAGCGAAGAAGGCATCATTGGTTGGCATACATTTGACAAAATTGATGATTTAGCAATGGCACCAGGAGATTATCACATTATTGATTATTTAATTAAAGGAAATGGCATAATCTACGGTACATTTGTATATACCCCAGATTTTGAGTTGCTTTCATATCGATTAGATCCGAGTTAAACCGTCAAGGAGAGGATACGATGACAGAGAATAATGATATAAAAATGGTAATTATTACAGGAATGTCTGGAGCTGGAAAGACAGTAGCTTTACAAAGTTTTGAAGATTTAGGATATTTCTGTGTAGATAATTTACCACCGATGTTATTGCCGAAGTTTATTGAACTTATGGCGGATTCAAAAGGGAAAATGAATAAAGTGGCACTTGGCGTTGATTTACGTGGCCGAGAGTTTTTCGAACATTTATGGGGAGCGCTTGATGATTTATCAGAACGTACATGGATTATTCCTCATATTTTATTCTTAGATGCGAAAGATGGCACGCTTGTAACTCGTTATAAAGAAACGAGACGTTCGCATCCACTTGCACCAACTGGTTTGCCGTTAAAGGGAATCGAGATGGAGCGTGGCTTATTAACTGATATGAAGGCACGAGCGAATATTGTGCTGGATACATCGGATTTAAAACCGAAAGAATTACGTGAAAAGATTGTTCATCTGTTTTCAACTGAAACTGAGCAAGCATTTCGTGTAAATGTTATGTCATTTGGATTTAAGTACGGTATTCCAATTGATGCAGATTTAGTATTTGATGTTCGTTTTTTACCAAATCCATATTACATTCCACATATGAAGCCATTAACAGGACTAGATGAAGAAGTTTCATCGTATGTGCTGAAATTTAATGAGACACATAAGTTTTTAGAAAAATTGACGGATCTTATTACTTTCATGCTGCCTCATTATAAAAGAGAAGGCAAGAGTCAACTTGTAATTGCAATTGGATGTACAGGTGGACAGCATCGTTCTGTTACGCTTACAGAATACCTTGGGAAACATTTGAAACCAGAGTATAGCGTTCATGTATCTCATCGTGATGTGGAGAAGAGAAAGGGCCATTAAGGGATGAAAAAAGAGAGAAAACCTAAAATTGTTATTATGGGAGGCGGTACTGGACTCTCTGTTTTATTACGAGGATTAAAACAATATCCAGTTGATATTACAGCAGTTGTTACAATCGCTGATGATGGTGGCAGTTCAGGTAGATTACGTGATGAGCTCGAAATTCCACCCCCAGGTGACATTCGTAACGTACTTGTTGCGTTATCAGATGTAGAGCCGCTGGTGGAAGCTTTATTTCAGCACCGTTTCACAACGGGAGACGGGCTGAAAGGTCATGCGTTAGGAAATTTATTATTAGCGGGTATGACCTCGATTACAGGAGACTTCTTCCATGCGATTACGGAAACGAGTAAAGTGTTAAATGTCAGAGGACGTGTGTTACCGGCAGCTAACCAAAGTGCGGTACTTCATGCGGAACTAGAAGATGGAGAAATTGTAACAGGTGAATCAAAGATTCCTTATTCCGGGAAGAAGATTAACCGCGTCTTTTTAACTCCAGAAGATGTAGAGCCGTTACATGAAACGTTGGCTGAGATTAAACGAGCTGATTTACTTGTTTTTGGTCCAGGAAGTTTGTATACGAGTATATTACCGAATTTAGTTGTTAACAAAATCGGGGACGCTGTTCTTGCTGCAAAAGCGAAGAAGGTATATGTGTGTAATGTTATGACGCAAGCTGGTGAAACGATGGGATATACTGCGTTTGACCATGTGCAGGCGTTACATGATCATTTAGGTAAACCATTTATCGATACTGCAATTGTAAATAACCGTGATATTCCTTGTGAATTACGTCAGTTATATGAGGAAGAACTGTCGGCACCGGTTGTAGTAGATGAAGAGCGTTTTACAGAGAGTAATATTGATGTCATTCAAGATCAATTAGCGAAGTATGATGATCGTGTTGTAAGGCACGATACATTAAAACTAGCTTCTATTTTATATTCATTGTTGTAGATGTGCGTTGCCTCGTTTGAGGTAACGCTCATCATTTCATATAGGACAAGATTTTTGTTCCAAAGTAATCGTATAAGGAGGTGTTGACTGTGTCATTTGCATCAGAAACAAAGAAAGAGCTAACGAATCTTGAGGTGAAGGAATGCTGTGAGAAAGCAGAATTATCAGCGTTACTTCGAATGAACGGATCGCTTTCTTTTTCAAACCGTCGTCTATCTATCGATATTCAAACGGAGAATGCGGCAATTGCAAGAAGGATTTATACGCTTTTGAAAAAAGGATATGACGTGACGGTAGAATTACTTGTTCGTAAAAAAATGCGATTGAAGAAAAATAATGTATATATTGTGCGGCTTGTTGAGAAGTCTCGCGAAATATTAGCTGATCTTCATATTGTTCGAGATGACTTTTCGTTTATCCGAAATATATCACAAGAATTGATTGAGAAGAAATGTTGTAAACGATCGTATTTACGTGGTGCATTTTTAGCAGGTGGTTCAGTAAATAACCCAGAAACATCATCTTATCATTTAGAGGTCTTTTCGTTATATAAGGAACATAATGATGCTATATGTGAACTGATGAACGGATTTGATTTAAATAGTAAGACGTTGGAAAGAAGAAAAGGGTACATTACGTATTTGAAAGAAGCAGAAAAGATTACGGAGTTTTTAAATATTATAGGCGCTCATAATGCACTTTTAAGATTTGAAGATATTCGAATCGTTCGCGATATGCGTAATTCAGTAAATCGTTTAGTGAACTGCGAAACAGCCAATTTAAATAAAACAATTGGTGCAGCGCTAAGGCAGATTGAAAATATCCGTTATATTGATGAGACGGTTGGTCTTGATATATTACCAGATAAACTGCGAGAAATCGCACAATTACGAAGAGATTATCAAGATGTAACATTGAAAGAGTTAGGCGAGATGGTATCCGGGGGGAAAATTAGTAAATCGGGTATTAATCATCGTTTGCGTAAAATCGATGAGATTGCAGAGAAATTACGCGCGGGGGAAACGGTAGCAAAAAAATAAGAGGTTAAAGGGGAAATGGAGCTGTGGTTCAAAAACGAGTTAAGGTTTCATTAAAAAACGGTTTACAAGCACGTCCGGCTGCGTTGTTTGTACAAGAGGCTAATCGCTTTCATGCGGATATCTTCATCGAGAAAGATGGAAAGACAGTGAATGCAAAGAGCATAATGGGGATTATGAGCTTAGCAATTGGAACTGGTAGCATGATAACAATTACAACAGAAGGTTCAGATGCAGAAGAAGCTTTAGAAGCATTAGCTGCATATATACAATAAAAAGCTATCGCGCATGTGCGATAGCTTTTTTGTTTTGTTGTTTGTTGTTTGGTGTTTGTCTGTGGGGGTATGCACGTGCGGAGGTTTAACCATAAAAAAGCGCCCTATTATAGGACGCTTCCGCTTTAAATATCTATTAACGATTTGTAAAGATTTTATCGATTAAGCCGTATTCTAGAGCTCTTTCAGCTGTCATGAAGTTGTCGCGGTCTGTGTCGCGTTGTAGTACTTCAAGTGGTTGACCTGTGCGGTCAGCAAGAATTTGGTTTAGTTTTTCACGTAAGAATAGGATACGTTTTGCAGCGATTTCGATTTCAGTCGCTTGACCTTGTGCTCCGCCAAGTGGTTGGTGAATCATTACTTCACTGTTTGGAAGTGCATAACGTTTTCCTTTTTCACCTGCTGCAAGTAAGAATGCACCCATAGATGCAGCCATACCGATACAGATTGTTGATACTTGTGGTTTAATAAATTGCATTGTATCGTAAATTGCCATACCTGCTGTGATAGAACCACCAGGGCTATTGATGTAGATGTGAATATCTTTTTCTGGATCTTGAGATTCCAAGAATAAAAGCTGGGAAACGATTGAGTTAGCTACGTTGTCATCAATTGCACTACCAAGCATAATGATGCGGTCTTTTAATAGTCGAGAGTAAATATCGTAAGCGCGTTCTCCACGATTTGTTTGTTCAATTACTGTAGGAATTAAATTCATCTGTTATTTCCTCCTTCTAAAGCTTTCTTAGTCTTATAATACAATTATGGTCAATAAAGGTCAAACGAAACCACTTTAAATCAAAAAAATATGTAGTTGTACCATGAATTATTCGCTATATTTTTGAAATTCCCTGCTTATGTATCTTCAACATCATAACCGAATTACATAAATTTAAACGTCATGAAATCTGTAGTAAAAAGAAAAGAACGCCTTTTTACTGAAGCGTTCTTGCGATATCTATTCTTTTAAAAGATAGGTTACTTTATTTAATATCTTTTCGATATGTTTCGCGTTTTTACTATACATTTCGCTTGCTGATTTCGACTTTGTTTCTAGGGAAAATAGTTCAAGATCAGCATGACATTTTTTTAAAGATGCTAATAATAAAGGCTTGTTTTGAGGAGAAGGCATTTGTAGTTTGTCATTATAAATGTCGATAGTAAGTTGTCCGTATGAATCCACTTGACCGAGAAAGACATTTTCAATAACAACACCAAGCTTTTCGAGTTCAGAATGTAACCAAGCACGGTTATGTCCGCTAGAGGATAGAGGTTCATCTAAGACATTGCCATCCATAATAACAGTTTGTGGTTCTTTTTCATTCGGTACTTTTAAGCCAACGTCTTTTGCTGTAAGTGGTTGGCGATCTTTCTTCAATAACACATTTAATTCTCCGCTCGGTTCTAGTACGGCAAATTCAACATCAGCTACGCTGAAAGCATTTTTTCCACGGAGTAGTTCCAGTAATTCATCACTTGTATATTTTTCTTTCTTTAAGTTGTCTTCCAGTATCTTTCCGTCTTTTATTAATACGGTAGATTTTCCTTCAAAAAAATCTCGAGCTGTTTTGTTCTTTAAAGAGAGGATTCCTGTGAAAAAAGGTACCACAGCGAAAATGAGTATCGCAAAGACGCCGTGGAAAAATTTTGAATCGAGCCCCGTAGATACTTGGGCAGCGATGTCACCGATTGTCATTCCGGCTATGTATTCAAAAAAGGAGAGCTGAGAAATTTGTCTTTTCCCTAACCATTTCGTAATAGCGAATAAAATAATTAATATGAATACAGAGCGAAGAATGACAAGTGTCCATTCCGGCAGGTGAGACATAGTCATTTCCTCCAGTCTACTTAAAACCCTTTATATTGAGGTTCTTCACGTTCTAATAATGAAACTCTATTCTGTAAATCAGCGATGATGCTGTCCATTTCTAACATACATTCATGAAATACACGTTTTGATTCCGCGTCCTGTGAATGTAGTGAAAGGGAGCTTAAACTTGCTTGAGCGCCCCTTACACTAGCAAGGCAGGTTTTAACGCTAGCGATAACTGTCATACAAACACCTCTTATCCTTTCGGTTTGAATAGTAATGCACCAATGAATCCGAATATGATAGCAGCAGAAATACCAGCGCTTGTTACTTTAAACATTCCCGTAATGACACCGACGATGCCGTGCTTTGCAGCTTCTTCCATTGCGCCGTGAACGAGGGCGTTACCGAAACTTGTAATCGGTACAGTTGCCCCGGCTCCAGCAAAGTCGATTAATGGTTCATACAAATTGAATCCGTCTAATATAGCACCGGCAACAACGAGTGTTGCCATTGTATGAGCGGGTGTTAGCTTGCCGACATCAAACATAAGTTGGCCAATTACACATATGAGTCCGCCAATGACGAAAGCCCAGAAAAAAATCATTGCGTTGCACCTCCAAATTCAATCGAAACGGCGTGAGCGATACACGGAATCGTTTCTTCTTGTTGGAATGTAAGTGGAGATAGTAAAGCGCCTGTCGCAACGACAAGTATTTTTTTGAACTCTCCTCTTTTCATTCGGTTTAATAAATGACCGTACACGACTGTTGCGGAACATCCCGGTCCGCTAGCACCAGCTATGACAGGTTGCCCTTCTCTATAAATGAGTGTGCCGCAATCTTGAAACTGTTCGCTCGTTACTTTCGTTCCGTGTTTATGTAGTAAGTCATAAGCAATTTCGCGACCGACATGTCCAAGATCACCTGTTACAATTAAGTCGTAATAAGAGGCGTCAATTTGTCGTTCGCGTAAATGGGCCTCAATCGTATCGACAGCTGCTGGGGCCATCGCACCACCCATATTAAAAGGATCTGTTAATCCCATATCAATCACTCGCCCGATTGTGGCAGATGTTACTCTAGGACCATGTCCAGTGTCGCTTAAAATAGCCGCCCCCGCCCCGGTTACTGTCCATTGTGCGGTAGGTGGTTTTTGACCGCCGTATTCAGTTGGATATCGGAACTGCTTCTCTACAGCAGCGTTATGACTAGATGCCCCAGTTAATAAATATTTTGCGCCTTTTGCATTTACAATGCTTGCCCCGAGTGCTAATCCTTCCATAGAAGTAGAACAAGCACCAAATAATCCGAGATATGGTGTGCCGAGTGTGCGGCAGGCAAAGCTTGTTGGAGTGATTTGATTAATTAAATCTCCTGCAAGTACGAATTGAATATCATCTTTACGAAGTTCTGCTTTTTCAGTAGCACGGCTACAAGCTTCTTCGAATAAAATTTTATGTGCTTTTTCATAGGAATCCTGACCGAGCCATAAATCTTCATGAAGGATATCGAAGTCTTCTGGAATGTTTCCTTTTGCTTCAAATGGCCCGCCAACGACTCCTGTCGAAATAATAACTGGTTTGTTTTCAAATACCCACGTTCGGTGTCCTTGTAACATTTATAGCCCTCCCCATTGAACGAGAATCGTTTTAATAAGTGCGATGACGAAAGCTGAAAATACACCAAACAAAATAACAGAGCCGGCTAATTTAAACATATTTCCACCAACGCCGAGTACGAACCCTTCTGTTCGGTGTTCGATACATGCGGCGATAACAGAGTTACCAAATCCAGTAACGGGTACAGCTGTGCCTGCTCCAGCAAACTGCCCAAAGCGGTCATATATACCGAAACCAGTTAGTAACATGGAAATGAAAATGAGAGTTGCGACTGTTGGATTTCCTGCTGAACGCTCAGTGAAATCGAAATATGTGATATAAAACGTAGAAATGAGTTGTCCGATGAAGCAAATAAAACCACCGACGAAAAAGGCTTTAATACAATTTTTCAAGACAGGGCGCTTCGGTTCGCGTTCTTGCTCGAATTTTTTATACTCTTGTTGCACAGGGGTTAAGTTCTTATCTTTACTAGACATTGCGATCCTTCCTTTTCTATTAAAAAGCGTTAAGTGTTAGACTCCATTTTTTTCCCAATGAGTTTTAATTGCTTATTGATCTCGTCTTTAGATACTTCTTTTTTCTTAATTTTGCTCTCAAGCTTTTCGAGTAACATAAAGATTTTTTTATCAGTACTTACACGAACATCGAAAGTAGGATGCTCATCACTTAGCTGCTTTTGAAGCTTCTTACGCAAAGCTTTTAGCCCAAACCTTTCGTGATGCTCAGGTGTAACTGCTATGTAGAGATCTAAATTTGAATTCACTGCTGTGCTTTTTATAATTTCATCCATAGCGAGAGCCCTTTTCTTGGCTCCTTGTGATATAGATTGATTAAAGGATTCCGTACTCGTCTTTGTTAGTTTGGGACCTTTTTCTTTCTCCGTTCGTTTTGCTTCTTCTTTCACTTTTTTATCTAAGGGACTATTATCACATCCGGCAAAAGAGCTACATAGAAGGGCAAATAACGCGGTTATGAGGCCGAGTTTTCGCATAATTATCATTCCATTTCTATTGCAATATGTAATGTGATAGAAAAAGGATGACTGCATATCATCCTTTTTCTATTTCACAGCATGACGAATCTGTTATTGCTGTGAGTATTGTGGTTCTTCTTGTTGGACTTCTTCAACGCGTGGGTTTAAAGAATCGATAATCGTTTGCGTTTGTTGCGCAGCTGTTTGGAAAAGTTGCTTCGCTTGTTGGTTATCCGTATCAAGAGCGAATCCCTCTAAGCTAGCTTGTGCACTTTTTAATCCAGAAACAGTTTGCTTTAGTTTTGTAATTACAGTCATTGAATGAAGCCCCCTTTGGAATATCAATTCAAAGATTATAATTTGTGAGTTGGGGTGAATTTATGATTGGGAAATTTAGGAGATAGTGCTTTGTTAATATACTACTAACTAAGGTGCATAAAGGATTACGGGGATATTTTTATTGATTTAGATGGATTTTATTGCTATTATTATGGAAAGAAAATGAAGTGTTTTCTATAATCATGCGCCCATAGCTCAGTCGGATAGAGCGGTGGTTTCCGGTACCACGTCTGCCGGGGGTTCGAATCCCTCTGGGTGCGTTATGTATTGTTGGTGTTACGTGTTGAAAATAATATAGTAAATTTTAAAACAACCTCTTGTATGTGATTAGAAATAATCGTGTATAGGGGGTTCTTGTTATGGCCCTACAAGGTACTTCTGTTAATTTTGTAATGAGTTTATACTAAAATTATTTAAAACTTATAGTATGAGGGGATTGCAGGTGCGTAAAATTAGTGGATATTTAAGGATTTTAAGGGATAACGAACGTAGAACCGTTGCTGTATCTGATTCTGGTGAAATTACAGGCGATGAAATGTTGAAATTCATGTTAAATATGGAAGTGCACTATAAAGAAATTGATAGGGATTGTTTTGGACCTAGTCACTATTTGCCTAGCGGAGACTACCATAAGGATTTAATAGCGATTGTCTTTACGGCTGAAATGATGTTAGACGGCATGGAATTAGAAGGTGAATGGCCTGCTGAAGAAGGGGATGTTATATTTAACGAAGCATAATGAATCTATCTGCATAAAAAGGTCTGCACTTACAAATATAAGTGCAGACCTTTTTTATTAATACTTGTTATATCTGATAATAAGATTTACTATTAGTATGTGGTAATAATTTTTATTGCGCTATTATTTTCTTTCAATATTATTCAAATTTCGGTTGTAAGTTGTAAATCTCATTAATACATATAAATTAATAATATTTTGGAATGGGTGTCTGTGATAGCATTCTCCTTTTACCAAACTTATTGTACAATAGAAACAAGGGGGAGATTAGTTTGAAGGCAAGTCTTTTACAAGAACAAAGCTTACGTTTGGCAATGACACAAGAGTTAAGGCAAGCGATTACAATGCTCCAGTATAATGTACAAGAATTATCGGAGTTTTTGTATGAGCAATCGTTAGAGAATCCCCTTATTGAGTTAGGTGGTTTTGAGAGGGAGAAGAAAAAGAGCTCTAACACAAGTAAAAGTACCAGCAAACAAGTCGAGAATCAGATGGAAATCTACAGTGTGGATTCAACAACGATTCAGCAACATTTATTAAATCAAATACAGTATTATAAAATAGAAGAAGAAGAGCGAAAAGTAGCTTCTTTCATTATTATGAACATGGATGGAAATGGGTATTTACAAGAAACGAACGAAGAGTTAGCGGATCTCCTTTCCGCACCAATTCATGTAGTCGACCGCTCTGTAGAGCTTGTCCAATCGCTCGAGCCAGCAGGGGTAGGGGCGCGTAATATTCAGGAATGTCTAACTTTGCAATTGAAGCGCTTACAAAGACGGAATGGATTAGCGGAAGAGGTTATAGAGGATCAATTTGCTTATTTCGTGAAGAAAGATTGGCGAAAGCTCGTCCAAGTGTTGAAGTGTAGTAATGAGGAATTGCAATCAGCAGTGAACTGTATTACGTCATTACAGCCGAAACCAGGTCTTGCGTTTTCTTCTGATAAACCACTTTATATCGTGCCTGATATGGCGGTGAAAAAAGATGGTGATCGTCTCGTTTTACAAATGAACGAGAGAAATATGCCGAGAATTGAAATTCATTCCGAGTATAGTGCGCTTCTGAATAATAGTGAAAGTGAAGTAGCATCTTACGTATCAGAAAAGTATCAGCATGTGCAGTGGATTATGCGCAGTTTAAAACAGAGAAAACAAACGCTTCTGCAAGTGATGACTATTATTATGGAAAAACAACGTGATTTCTTCTGGGAAGGTCCAGAATATTTAAAACCGCTTGCTTTAAAAGAGGTAGCGGAAGAGTTAAGTGTGCATGAATCTACAATTAGTCGTGCAACGCGAAATAAATATGTGCAAACACCACACGGTTTATTTGAGATGAAATCGTTCTTTAGTAATGCTGTTTCGACTACTGAAGATGAAGCGGTTTCTACAAAGCGTGTGAAACGATTTATCCAAACGCTTGTGGAGGCGGAGAATAAGAAAAAGCCACTTTCAGATCAAAAGATTTCAAAATTATTAGAAGAAGAGCATGAAATCGTTATTTCTCGAAGAACAGTGGCGAAGTATAGAGAACAAATGCACATTCCAGCGTCATCATTACGAAAAACGATCGGATAGGTGAAGAATATGAAAGTTGTACTGTATACAAAAAAAGATTGTGGCCTTTGCGTGCAGGCGAAACAAGTTTTACAGGAAGTACAATGTGAATATTCTTTTCAAATCGAGGAAATAGATATATATGAAGATAATGACCTTTTGGAGAAGTATCATTTAATGATTCCAGTTGTAGAAATAGGCGGAAAACAGGTAGAATATGGTAACATTCACAAAGGTGTCATAATAAACTATATAAACAATGCAGTTAAGAGTTGAATAAGTTTCTATCTCCTGTTACAATAATACACGTAGCAGGGATTATTTTTTTAACCTATGTGGGACATAAAATGTCACTACGGGACACAAAGTGACCACAAGGGGAAATGAACCAATGTAGTGAGGAGAAAAGATATGCGCTCATGGATTCAGAACACAAAAAAATTATTACCTGATCTGCTACCTGTTATGCAAACGAGAATGCAAATTCTTCAATACATTAGGCTCATGCAGCCGATTGGAAGAAGAAACTTGTCAGCAAGTCTCGGTATGACAGAACGAGTATTGCGAAGTGAAGTTCAAGTTTTGAAAGAACAAAACTTAGTTCACGTCGCTTCTTCTGGAATGACTTTGACAGAAGAAGGAACAGCTTTAGTTCTTGCTTTGGAAGACTTTATGAAAGAAATTTCCGGGTTAAAGGTTTTAGAAAAACAACTTAAGGAAACATTAGACTTGGATGAAGTTTTCGTTGTCCCTGGTGATAGTGATGAATCGCCTTGGGTCAAACTGGAGATGGGCCGTGCTTGTGTGACTTGTATAAAAGACCGTCTGACAGTGAATAATATCGTTGCTGTGGCTGGAGGAACTACGCTAGCTGCTGCTGCGGACATGATGCAACTTGATTGCAAAGATTTACATATGCTATTTGTCCCAGCACGTGGTGGAATTGGAGAAGGTGTTGAGTTAGAAGCCAATACCATTTGCGCCAAAATGGCACAAAATACGATGAGTAATTATCGCTTATTGTATGTTCCAGATCACGTTAGTAGCGAAGCATATGCGTCCATTGTAACAGAGCCCTCCGTGAAAGAAGTTCTTGAGTTGATTCGATCTTCCAATATCGTCATTCATGGAATTGGTGATGCGTTAACAATGGCACGTCGCAGAAATACTTCAGAAGCAGATTGGTTAAAGATTCAGGCAAGCGAAGCAGTTGGCGAAGCTTTCGGTTACTACTTTAGTGAACAAGGAAATGTTGTTCATAAAGTAAGAACGGTTGGTATGCAACTTGAAGATTTACAAAATGTATCTCACGTTGTTGCAGTCGCTGGAGGTTCTTCAAAGGCAAAGGCAATACAGGCTGTAATAAAGCAAGGGCACACTTCAATTCTAATTACAGATGAAGGTGCAGCAAAACAGTTAACAAAGGGTATTACCCTTTAAATATAATCCCCCAAGGAGGAAATTCAAATGACTAAAATTGGTATTAATGGATTTGGACGTATCGGACGTAATGTATTCCGCGCAGCTCTTAACAACTCTGAGGTAGAAGTAGTAGCAATCAACGACTTAACAGATGCTAAAACATTAGCTCACCTTTTAAAATATGACACAGTTCACGGAACTTTAAATGCAGAAGTATCTGCTAACGAAAACAGCATCGTTGTTAACGGTAAAGAAATTAAAGTTATCGCTGAGCGTGACCCAGCTCAATTACCATGGAGCGACTACGGAGTAGAAGTAGTAGTAGAATCTACTGGCCGTTTCACTAAAAAATCAGACGCTGAAAAACACTTAGGTGGATCAGTTAAGAAAGTTATCATCTCAGCTCCAGCTTCTGACGAAGATATCACTGTAGTTATGGGTGTTAACCACGAACAATACGATGCAGCTAACCACAACGTAGTATCTAACGCTTCTTGTACTACAAACTGTCTAGCTCCATTCGCTAAAGTATTAAACGAAAAATTCGGCGTAAAACGCGGAATGATGACAACAATTCACTCTTACACTAACGACCAACAAATCTTAGACTTACCACACAAAGATTTACGTCGTGCTCGTGCAGCAGCTGAAAACATGATCCCAACATCTACTGGTGCTGCTAAAGCTGTAGCATTAGTATTACCAGAACTTAAAGGTAAATTAAACGGTGGCGCTGTACGTGTTCCAACTGCTAACGTTTCTCTTGTTGACTTAGTTGTTGAACTTGACAAAGAAGTAACAGTTGAAGATGTAAACGCAGCATTCAAAGCAGCAGCTGAAGGCGAATTAAAAGGTATCCTTGGATACAGCGAAGAGCCATTAGTATCTATCGACTATAACGGATGTACAGCTTCTTCTACAATCGATGCATTATCTACAATGGTAATGGAAGGTAACATGGTTAAAGTACTTTCTTGGTACGATAACGAAACTGGTTACTCTAACCGCGTAGTAGACTTAGCAGCATACATGACTTCTAAAGGTCTTTAATTCTTAAGTATATAAGCAATCAATGACAAAACGAGGGAGAGGGTTTGTTCCCTCTCTCTCTTCTTTCGTTTTAAAAGCAAATGTGTTAAGCTTTTGAGTGGGTTTTGTCAATCCTAACTAGTAGTCGGAGGGAAATCCAATGAACAAAAAATCAATTCGTGACGTAGATTTAAAAGGTAAGCGTGTATTTTGCCGCGTTGATTTCAACGTACCTATGAAAGAAGGCAAAATTACAGATGAAACTCGTATCCGTGCAGCTCTTCCTACAATTCAATATTTAGTAGAGCAAGGTGCGAAAGTTATTTTAGCAAGTCACTTAGGCCGTCCAAAAGGTCAAGCGGTAGAAGAATTACGTCTTACTCCAGTAGCAGCACGTTTAGGCGAGCTTCTTGGTAAAGATGTTAAAAAAGCAGACGAAGCATTCGGACCAGTTGCACAAGAAATGGTTGCAGCAATGAACGAAGGCGACGTATTAGTTCTTGAAAACGTACGTTTCTATGCGGGCGAAGAAAAGAACGATGCAGAACTTGCGAAAGAATTTGCAGCTCTTGCTGATATCTTCGTAAACGATGCATTCGGTGCAGCTCACCGTGCTCACGCTTCTACAGCAGGTATCGCAGACTACCTACCAGCAGTATCTGGATTATTAATGGAAAAAGAGTTAGATGTACTTGGAAAAGCACTTTCTAACCCAGAACGTCCATTCACAGCTATCATCGGTGGTGCGAAAGTAAAAGATAAAATCGGTGTAATTCGTCATCTATTAGACAAAGTAGATAACTTAATCATCGGTGGCGGACTTGCTTACACATTCGTTAAAGCTTTAGGTCATGAAATTGGTCTATCTCTATGTGAAAATGACAAAATTGAACTAGCTAAAGAATTTATGCAACTTGCAAAAGAAAAAGGCGTAAACTTCTACATGCCAGTTGATGTTGTAATCACAGAGGAATTCTCTGAAACTGCAACAACTCAAATCGTAGGTATCGATTCTATCCCTTCTACTTGGGAAGGCGTGGACATCGGTCCTAAAACACGTGAAATTTATGCAGATGTAATTAAAAATTCTAAGCTTGTTGTATGGAATGGACCAATGGGTGTATTCGAAATGACTCCATTCGCAGAAGGTACAAAAGCAGTAGGACAAGCATTAGCAGATGCAGAAGATACATACTCTGTTATCGGCGGTGGTGACTCTGCAGCAGCTGTTGAAAAATTCGGTATGGCTGATAAAATGAGCCACATTTCTACTGGCGGCGGTGCGTCATTAGAATTCATGGAAGGCAAAGAGCTTCCAGGTGTAGTTTGTCTTAACGACAAATAAGTAGCAGCCAAAGAAAAAGGACGGTGCAAAGCATGCGTAAACCAATTATCGCAGGTAACTGGAAAATGAATAAAACTCTATCTGAAGCAGTTAGCTTCGTAGAGGAAGTTAAAGGTCAAATCCCAGCAGCTTCAGCTGTTGATGCAGTAGTTTGCTCTCCAGCTCTATTTTTAGAGCGTTTAGTAGCAGCAACTGAAGGAACTGACTTACAAGTAGGTGCACAAAACATGCACTTCGAAAAAAATGGTGCATTCACTGGCGAAATTAGCCCAGTAGCACTTAGCGACTTAAAAGTAGGCTACGTAGTACTTGGCCACTCTGAGCGTCGTGAAATGTTTGCTGAAACAGACGAGTCAGTAAACAAAAAGACTCTTGCAGCATTTGAACATGGTTTAACACCAATCGTATGTTGTGGTGAGACTTTAGAAGAGCGCGAAAGCGGAAAAACATTTGATCTAGTAGCAGGTCAAGTGACAAAAGCACTTGCAGGTTTAACAGAAGAGCAAGTTAAAGTAACTGTTATCGCTTATGAGCCAATCTGGGCTATCGGTACAGGTAAATCTTCTTCTTCTGCAGATGCAAACGAAGTATGTGCGCACATCCGTAAAGTTGTTGCAGAAGCTGTTTCTCCAGAAGCTGCAGAAGCTGTTCGTATTCAATACGGCGGTAGTGTAAAACCAGAAAACATTAAAGAGTATATGGCACAATCTGACATCGACGGCGCTTTAGTTGGCGGTGCTAGCTTAGAGCCTGCTTCGTTCTTAGGTCTTCTGGGGGCGGTAAAATGAGAAAGCCAACAGCTTTAATCATTCTTGATGGTTTCGGACTACGTGAAGAAACTCACGGGAATGCTGTAGCACAAGCTAAGAAACCTAATTTTGATGGTTACTGGAACAAATTCCCTCACACAACGCTTACAGCTTGTGGTGAGGAAGTGGGTCTTCCAGCGGGTCAAATGGGTAACTCTGAGGTTGGTCACTTAAATATCGGTGCAGGCCGCATCGTATATCAAAGCTTAACACGCGTAAACGTTGCAATTCGTGAAGGTGAGTTCGATCAGAACGAAACTTTCCAGAATGCAATTAAAAGCGTAAAAGAAAAAGGTACTGCTCTTCATTTATTCGGTTTACTTTCTGATGGTGGTGTGCACAGTCACATGAACCATATGTTTGCTCTTCTTCGCTTAGCAGCAAAAGAAGGCGTGGAGAAAGTTTATATCCATGCATTCTTAGACGGCCGCGATGTTGGACCACAAACAGCAAAAGGTTATATCGATGCAACAAATGAAGTAATTAAAGAAACAGGAGTAGGACAATTCGCGACTATCTCTGGTCGTTATTACTCCATGGACCGTGACAAGCGTTGGGATCGCGTAGAAAAATGTTACAGTGCTATGGTGAATGGTGAAGGCCCTACTTATAAATCAGCAGAAGAGTGTGTAGAAGACTCTTATGCGAACGGTATCTATGATGAATTCGTATTGCCGTCTGTAATTGTTACTGAAGATAACACGCCAGTTGCAACAATCAATGATGATGATGCAGTTATCTTCTATAACTTCCGTCCAGACCGTGCAATTCAAATTGCTCGTGTATTTACAAACGAAGACTTCCGTGAGTTCGATCGTGGTGAAAAAGTACCTCACATTCCTGAATTCGTTTGTATGACACATTTCAGTGAAACTGTAGATGGTTACGTGGCATTCAAGCCAATGAACCTTGATAACACATTAGGTGAAGTTGTTGCGCAAGCGGGATTAAAGCAACTTCGCATCGCGGAAACTGAAAAGTATCCGCACGTTACATTCTTCTTTAGCGGTGGTCGTGAGGCTGAATTCCCAGGAGAAGAGCGTATTTTAATTAACTCACCGAAGGTTGCAACGTATGACTTGAAACCTGAAATGAGCATTTACGAAGTAACGGACGCTTTAGTAAATGAAATCGAAAATGATAAACATGATGTTATCATTCTTAACTTTGCAAACTGTGATATGGTTGGCCATTCTGGGATGATGGAACCAACAATTAAAGCAGTAGAAGCAACTGACGAATGTTTAGGAAAAGTTGTAGAAGCGATTCTTGCAAAAGATGGTGTAGCACTTATTACTGCTGACCATGGTAATGCTGATCAGGAGTTAACTGCTGATGGTGGACCAATGACAGCTCATACAACTAACCCGGTTCCTTTCATCGTTACAAAAAATGATGTAGAGCTTCGTGAAGGTGGTATTTTAGGAGATATCGCTCCAACAATGCTTACGCTTTTAAATGTGGAACAACCGAAAGAAATGACAGGTAAAACAATTATTAAATAATTTGCTTATATAAAAAGGAGAGAATTTATTATGTCAACAATTATTGATGTTTATGCTCGCGAAGTCCTTGACTCTCGTGGTAACCCAACTGTAGAAGTAGAAGTTTACACAGAAAGCGGCGCTTTCGGACGCGCTATCGTACCAAGTGGTGCATCTACTGGTGAGCACGAAGCAGTAGAATTACGTGACGGTGACAAATCTCGTTACCTTGGTAAAGGTGTTCTAAATGCAGTAAACAACGTTAACGAAGCAATCGCTCCAGAAATCGTTGGTTTCGACGTAACTGACCAAGCTGGTATCGACCGTGCTATGATCGAATTAGATGGCACTCCAAACAAAGGTAAACTAGGCGCTAACGCTATCCTTGGTGTATCTATGGCAGTAGCTCACGCAGCAGCTGACTTCGTAGGTCTTCCATTATACCGTTACCTTGGTGGATTCAATGCAAAACAATTACCAACTCCAATGATGAACATCATCAACGGTGGTTCTCACGCTGATAACAACGTAGACTTCCAAGAGTTCATGATCTTACCAGTTGGTGCTCCAACATTCAAAGAATCAATCCGTATGGGTGCTGAAGTATTCCATGCACTTAAAGCTGTATTACATGACAAAGGTCTTAACACTGCAGTAGGTGACGAAGGTGGATTCGCTCCAAACCTTGGTTCTAACCGTGAAGCATTAGAAGTAATCATCGAAGCTATCGAAAAAGCTGGTTACAAAGCTGGCGAGAACGTATTCTTAGGAATGGACGTTGCTTCTTCTGAGTTCTACAACAAAGAAACTGGTAAATATGACCTTGCAGGCGAAGGCCGTACTGGCTTAACTTCTGCAGAAATGGTTGATTTCTACGAAGAGCTTTGCAAAGACTTCCCAATCATCTCTATCGAAGATGGTTTAGACGAAAACGACTGGGATGGTCACAAATTATTAACTGAGCGTATCGGTGATAAAGTACAATTAGTTGGTGACGACTTATTCGTAACTAACACTCAAAAACTTGCTGAAGGTATCGAAAAAGGTATCTCTAACTCAATCTTAATTAAAGTTAACCAAATCGGTACTTTAACTGAAACTTTCGAAGCTATCGAAATGGCTAAACGTGCTGGTTACACAGCAGTTGTATCTCACCGTTCTGGTGAAACTGAAGATGCTACAATCGCTGACATCGCAGTTGCAACTAACGCTGGCCAAATCAAAACTGGTTCTATGAGCCGTACTGACCGTATTGCTAAGTACAACCAATTATTACGCATCGAAGACGAACTAGGCGAAATCGCTGTTTACGATGGTATCAAATCTTTCTACAACATCAAACGATAATTGTAGAAAATAACGACAGACCGTGAGAAATCACGGTCTGTTTTTTTATGCTTAAAATTGCTCACCCGTCATAAGTGACATGAAATGTTTAAAGAAGCGGTTATAATTAAAATCAATTGCGATTTGATGACTCGGCCAATCAATAAATGGCTTAGATTCTCCTAAAGAACGAAATTCCCCTATGCTTGCTCCTTGTGCATAAGATTCTGTCATGACAACGATAGGTGACTTGTGATACGTAAACATAGAGTTATCAAGTAAAGCGAGTATTGGCATTGTGTCATGAAAGGGGCTCCCCTTTAAATGCGGTAAGGCGTCTTTATAATATCCGTAGTAATAATGATTGAATAACGGTTTGACGAGTGGGGCTTTTCCTTTTGCTTCAATGTATTCAGCCATTTCTGGTGTAATGATGGAATACTGAGTGACGTTTAATGGATAGATGTACATGTTAGGTGAGGATTGAAGGACTATATTAGCGGCAGTAGGATCGCCATAAAAGTTCGCTTCTGAAATAGGGGGCACATTACCAGGATGTAAAAAGGCGCCACCCATTACGTAGTAAGATTTAATTTGCTTCATGAGCTGTTTACATAAGATGAATAAAATTGCTAGGGAGGTAAGTCTGCCTAAACTAACAATGATTAATTCATCTTTATACTGTTCAATAAGAGGAATGACTTCGAAAAAATTCTCCATTTCTCCGTTAGTCACATGTCCCTTTGGAATAATTGGCCCGAGCCCTTGTTTCCCGTGTACTTCCGTAAAGAAAGCAGGAGGGGCGCCAGTAAGTGGGCGTTCTGATCCACCAAATATCTTGATATTTCTATCCTTTGCTTCGTTCTTAAGAAAATGAGCATTTTGTACGGCCATTTCTTTTGGAACATTGCCGTAATCAGCAACAATGCCGACGATTTCTAGTTCATCGATAAAGAATGCTAAGAGGAGAGCCATCGTATCGTCAATCCCAGGATCACAAAAAATAAGAACTTTTTTGGGCATATGTTCACCACCTATCTTATTCATATATATGTAAGCTTATGGATAAAAAGATTATTTTATTGAAATAACAACGTTACAAATTCAGAAAATAAAAACTTTTTATATTAGGTCAAGGTTTTTGACTTAATTTCCGATTGGAAATGCAGTCATATCAAGGGTGTAAGCGTATAACATAGGCTGTTTTTGCTGTCAAGTTGATAAATTGCAGCTTTTTACAATTTATACTATGATAAAGATATTAAGAGAAGATCGTATAAACATGAGGGATGATGAACATGAAATTTACAAAGATTCTTGTCCAAATTGCAGCTCTTTACGTTTTTTATATGGTTGGAAATTGGGTACAAGAAGTGTTAAATATTCCGATTCCAGGAAGTTTGATTGGAATGTTCCTCTTACTTGTTTTACTTAGCCTAAAAGTCCTTCCAGTGAAATGGTTCGATTTAGGAGCAGAAACACTCGTTGCTATTATGCCGTTTTTATTAATTCCGCCAACGCTTGGCCTAATGAATTACGGTGCTTTTTTTATGAGTAAAGGAATTTCTCTTTTCATTACAATTGTAGCGAGTACATTTTTAATTATTATTGTCGCAGGACATACAGGACAATATCTTGCGAATAGAAAGGAAAGAGAGTCGCGATGAGCCAAATATTAATCGGAATCGGTTGGGTTCTTTTTACGGTGCTATTATATCAATTATCAAAAAAAATCTATAAAGTATTTCCAACACCATTCACCATTCCAATGCTTGTAGCAACAGGTTTAATGGCTTTCTTATTTATCATGCTTGATATACCATATCAACATTATATGGAAAGTGGTGGTGGCTGGATTGCAAAACTGCTGGGACCCGGTGTTGTAGCATTTGCAATTCCTCTTTATAAACAACGTCACGTTCTGCAAAAATATATCGTGCCGATTGCCGGTGGTGTATTAGTAGGTACAACAGTTGCGATTGCAAGTGATTTTGCCATTGCATCACTTATGGGAACAGATAAAAGCTTAATTTTATCTTCTTTACCAAAATCGGTGACAATGCCAGTTGCGATGAGTGTTTCAGAGCAAGTTGGTGGTGTACCGTCATTAACAGCAGCTTTCGTTGTTATCGCAGGTATTACTGGAACGATTACCGGACCACTTTTATTAAAATGGAGCCGTGTTACAAACTCAGTTGGTAAAGGCATCGGATTTGGATGTGCTTCTCATATTATGGGCGTCATGAGAGCAATGAAAAATAATGAACATGAAGGTGTTATTGGATCGGTAACAATGACATTAACAGCAATTTTGACATGTTTGCTCGGGCCGTTATTTGCAATGATGTTTATGTAATAGAAGAAAAGCGAGAGTGACTCTATAGCTCTCGCTTTTCTATAGAATTTATGCTACAGTTAAAATAACTGAATCTTTGTAGGAGGTACGCCAAGTGCATACGTTATTATCCGTTTTACTTATTATTGTATCGATTTTAATGATTGTTATGGTACTTATGCAGTCTAGTAATAGCTCAGGCCTTTCAGGTGCAATTTCAGGCGGTGCAGAGCAATTATTTGGTAAGCAAAAAGCACGTGGAATTGAAGCAGTATTAAACCGTATTACAATTGTTTTAGCTGTTCTATTCTTCGTATTAACAATTGCTGTTACGTACTTAAATTTATAGAATTGAAAGAAGAAGCGTTAGTAAGATGTACTAATGGTTCTTCTTTTTTTATTTTGCCATTTGAAAGATGTTTCTAATTAGATTATAGAAATATAAATATGGTACACTAGATATAGAAAGAATACGACTAGATTACAGAAGAGAAAGAGGAGAAGTACATGATGAAATTAGCATCTCCGAAACCATTTACATTTGAGGGTGGAGACCGCGCTGTTTTATTACTACATGGTTTCACAGGAAACTCAGCTGATGTACGTATGTTAGGGCGTTTCTTAGAGAAGAAAGGCTACACTTGTCATGCGCCAATTTTTAAAGGGCACGGTGTACCACCAGAAGAGCTTGTTCATACAGGTCCTGAAGATTGGTGGCAAGACGTAATGGAAGCATATCAGCTTTTAAAAGATAAAGGCTTTGAGAAAATTGCTGTTGCTGGATTATCACTTGGGGGCGTATTTTCTTTAAAATTAGGTTATACAGTACCGGTTTTAGGTGTAGTACCAATGTGTGCACCAATGTATATTAAGAGTGAAGAAACGATGTACCAAGGTATATTGGCATATGCCCGCGAATATAAAAAACGTGAGCAAAAATCACCAGAGCAAATCGAACAAGAAATGTTGGAATTCCAAAAGACACCGATGAATACATTAAAAGCATTACAACAATTAATTGCTGACGTACGTAACAATGTGGATATGATTTATGCACCGACATTTGTTGTACAAGCACGTCATGATGAAATGATTAATACAGATAGTGCTAATATTATTTATAACGGTGTAGAATCTACGTTAAAAGACATTAAATGGTATGAAGACTCTACGCATGTCATTACACTTGATAAGCAACGTGACGAGCTACATGAGGATGTATATAACTTCTTGGAGCAACTAGATTGGTAAGATCTAGTTGCCTCTTTTTTTCATAAGGAATTTTTTGTGAAAACTGTAAAAATCATTAGGGGAGTATTAAAGTTTCGCTTTATACATCCCCAGTCTTTCGGATACACTAAATAATATAAGGGTTTAAAGGAGGTATTTCTGCTTGGAAGAAATCATACAAGAAAATATTGATAAGTTGTTATTATTTATGAGAGAAGAAGCGTATAAACCGTTAACAATACAAGAGTTAGAAGAGGCATTTGGAATTGAAGGATCTGAGGGCTTTAAAGATTTTGTAAAGGCACTTGTAATGATGGAAGAGAAGGGACTTGTTATTCGCACACGTAGTAACCGTTACGGTCTTCCTGAAAAGATGAATTTAGTACGCGGTAAATTAATTGGACATGCACGTGGCTTTGCATTCGTTGTACCAGAAGAGAAGAAAACGGGAGATGATGATCTTTTCATCCCGCCTACAGAGTTAAACGGTGCACTTCATGGTGATACAGTATTAGCGCGTGTTAGCGCACAATCAAGTGGATCACGCCAAGAAGGTTCAATTGTACGTATTTTAGAGCGCGGCACGAAAGAACTAGTTGGTACATATACAGAATCGAAAAACTTTGGATTTGTCATACCTGACAATAAGCGCTGGACGAGTGATATCTTTATCTTGAAAAGTGCATCAATGGGTGCTGTAGAAGGCCATAAAGTAGTTGTGAAAATTACGAGTTACCCAGAGAACCGTTTAAGTGCAGAAGGTGAAGTTATTCAAATTCTAGGTCATAAAAATGATCCAGGAGTAGATATTTTATCAGTTATTCATAAACATCATCTACCTTTAGCATTTCCTGAAGAAGTGATGGAGCATGCAAACAGTGTACCAGAAACGATTTCAGAAGAAGATTTAAAAGATCGCCGTGACCTGCGTGACCAAATGATCGTAACGATTGACGGTGCAGATGCGAAAGATTTAGATGACGCTGTTACAGTAACGAAGCTCGAGAATGGTAACTACAAGCTTGGCGTTCATATTGCGGATGTAAGTCATTACGTTCAAGAAGGTTCTCCAATTGATGTAGAAGCAGCGGAAAGAGCAACGAGTGTATATCTTGTTGACCGTGTAATTCCGATGATTCCGCATCGTCTATCTAACGGTATTTGTTCGTTAAACCCGAAAGTAGACCGTCTGACGTTATCTTGTGAAATGGAAATCAACAACTTAGGTGATGTTGTAAAGCATGAGATTTTCCAAAGTGTGATTAAAACGACAGAGCGTATGACGTATGCTGACGTAAGAAGCATTTTAGAAGATGAGGACGAAGAGTTAATCAAACGCTATGAGCCGCTAGTACCGATGTTTAAAGAGATGGGTCAATTGGCACAGATTTTACGTGAAAAACGTATGCGCCGTGGTGCAATTGACTTTGACTTTAAAGAAGCGAAAGTATTAGTAGATGAAGAAGGTAAACCGACAGATGTTGTCATGCGTGATCGTTCTGTATCAGAGAAGTTAATTGAAGAATTTATGCTTGTTGCGAACGAAACAGTAGCAGAGCATTTCCACTGGATGAACGTACCATTCATGTACCGTGTCCATGAAGATCCGAAAGAAGATAAGCTGGAGCGTTTCTTCGAGTTTGTAACGAACTTCGGATACGCAGTAAAAGGACGTGCGAACGAAATACATCCTCGTGCGTTGCAACAAATTCTTGAAATGGTTCAAGGACAGCCGGAAGAAGTAGTTATTTCAACAGTAATGCTTCGTTCAATGAAGCAAGCGCGTTACGATGCGGATAGCTTAGGACATTTCGGTTTATCAACTGAGTTCTACACACATTTCACATCACCAATTCGTCGTTATCCAGATACAATCGTTCATAGATTAATTCGTGAATACATCATTAACGGTAAAGTCGACAACGAAACACAAGCAAAATGGCGTGAAAACTTACCTGAGATAGCAGAGCACTCTTCTAATATGGAACGTCGTGCTGTTGAAGCAGAACGTGAAACAGACGAAATGAAAAAAGCAGAGTATATGGTTGATAAGATTGGCGAAGAGTATGACGGTATGATTAGCTCTGTAACAAACTTCGGTTTATTCGTAGAGCTTCCAAATACGATTGAAGGTCTTGTACACGTTAGCTACTTAACGGATGATTACTACCGTTATGACGAGAAACATTTCGCAATGATCGGAGAACGTACAGGTAACGTATTCCGCATCGGAGACGAAATTACAATTCGCGTTATTAACGTAAACAAAGACGAGCGTGCAATCGACTTTGAAATCGTTGGCATGAAAGGTACGCCTCGTCGTAAATTCAAAGATCGTCCAGTCGTTATCGAACAGCCAAGAACAGGCAGAAAGAAACGCGGTGGACGTAGCGAGCGTAGTAATGAGCGCGGCGGAGAACGCGGCTCAGGAAGAAAGTTTGATCGTGGTGGCCAAGGAAAAGGAAAAGCATCAGCATCCACATCTGCCAGTCAGCCGGTTAAAAAAGATAGTAATAGTAATGGCAAGAAGAAAAAAGGATTCTTTGAAAATGTACCAGGATTCAAGAAGAAAAAGAAAAAGCGTAAGTAAGAGAAGAGAGGCTTCGCTTTGATGAAAAGCGGGGCTTTTTCTTTTTTATTGGTGGCTTGAGAGCGAGCCACTTTCGCTTTTTTATAACATTTGTTACAATAGTAAAAATAGAGGAGGGACGTTATATGCCAAAGGGTACAGGTAAGGTTATTGCACAAAATAAAAAAGCATTTCATGATTATTTCATCGAAGAGACATACGAAGCAGGGCTTGTCCTTCAAGGAACGGAAATTAAGTCGATTCGCGCTGGTCGCGTAAACTTGAAAGATGCGTTTGCACGTGTACATAATGGTGAAGTATGGGTACATAATATGCATATTAGTACATATGAGCAAGGGAATCGTTTCAACCATGATCCGCTTCGCACGAGAAAGTTACTTCTTCATAAAAAAGAAATTGAAAAGTTAACGGGTGCTTCAAAAGAAACAGGCTATGCATTAGTTCCAGTTAGAATTTATTTAAAAAATGGATTCGCGAAAATGGCACTTGGTTTAGCAAAAGGTAAAAAGCAATATGATAAGCGTAACGATTTAAAAGAAAAAGAAGCAAAACGTGAAATTGCACGCGCGTTCCGTGATCGTCAAAAGATGTAATACAGATATTTACATTTGTAAAACGGCGCGCGTATGATATAATAACTTATGTAAGATTGTTGCACATTGAAAAACAGCTCTTAGTAGTTATCACGATATTTCTTCGTATGCTCCATTTTTATCATGGGGACGTTACGGATTCGACAGGGATAGTTCGAGCTTAGGTTGCGAGTCGAGGGGATCGGCCTCGTTAAAACGTCAAAGCCTATAATTGGCAAACAAAACAATCTTTCTTTAGCTGCTTAATTGCACTAAAGGTTCCTCCCTCCATCGTCCATGTGGTAGGGTAAGGGACTCAAACTAAGTGGACTACGCCGGAGTTCGCCGTCTGAGGGCGAAGGAAGAGAACAATCAGACTAGCAACTTGGAAGCCTGTCGATAGGCCGAAGAGTTCGCGAAATGCTAATATATCGACTACACTCGTAGAAGCTTAAGTGCCGATATTTTTGGACGTGGGTTCGACTCCCACCGTCTCCACCAATACATAACTGTTTGGTGGTTTTTTATTTTATATGATATGAACCATAACTTTGCCAGATTGGCGAGGTTATGGTTCTTTTTGTTTTGTGGTTTTATAAAATACTTAAGTTGATAGAGGTGGGGCGGTACACTTGAAACTTAAATGGAAGGAATAGTTATTGCTGATAAGCAGATAGATACTATAGATGCCCTTAATGATTAAATAATATGTATTTAAATCTTCATATCCTTTGTGTTTCTATTCATATCTATTGTAAGATTATATAGAGTTCTCCTAATAAGCTGTTATAATGGCTTTTTTAGGAATTTAATATTTATAAATCTTAAATTATTTTTTGAGATAATTTTTTATCTAACTAAGTTATATTGAAGTAGAGGTGAACCATCGGTGAGGCAGGTGTTAGTAATTAAGAATGAACGGTCTTTAGCGAAGAAAATCGTAAGCGGTTTAAAGCAAGAAGGCCATTTCATTTTAAAACTTCACAATGAAAACCAAGGTTTAAATATAGTATATGAACAATATTGGGATATTATCATATTAGATTGGGATTCATTAAGTATATCCGGACCAGAAATTTGTAGACAAATACGACTTGTTAAAACGACACCAATCATTATTGTGACCGACAATATTTCTAGCAAGGATTGCATAGCAGGGTTACAAGCAGGAGCAGATGATTATATTAGAAAACCATTTGTGAAAGAAGAATTAGTAGCAAGAGTTCAAGCTATTTTAAGAAGAAGTGACTATAATCAGCAAAATGAGATAAACTTTTTTCAGTTTAAAGATCTCTTTGTTGATGCATCTAGCAATATTGTGAAAAAAGATGGTAAAAATCTCTCGCTTACGAAGCGTGAGTACGATTTACTTGTATTTTTAATCAAGAATAAAAATACAATATTGAGTCGTGAAATGCTTTTGAATCAGGTTTGGGGATATAACGTAGTAGTAAATCCAAATGTAGTAGACTTATATATTGGGTATGTAAGAAAAAAGTTAAAGTGTGAGAAGAAAGACAGATATATTCAAACGATACATGGCAGAGGCTATTCAATGGTTGATTGATAAAAATAAGATAATAAAGTAGTTTCTGTGAAATATGAAAAGAAGGAAACTATAAATAGAAGATTGCTATCAGGAAAGGGTCATTTTTTTGCAATAGAAATCATGGTTTATAAGGTACTAATCTATCGGTTAGTGCGTGTGGGGGATGGATCTGGTGTGCATTAGTTGAGACCGTATCTAATTTATTTTTAATTTTATTAACTCACACCATTCACAAGATTTTCACAGAATTAATGACTATACTTATTTACAGGATGTTCAAATGAAAATGATTATCAATAGCAATTTAGATACATGAAAGTTATTATCTAATTCAATCTATGGACGTCATCATTTTCGAACTAAATTACATAATAAGGAGTATACGTATGAAAAAAACTATGCTTTTAAAATTAGTAAGTATTCTAGCAATTTTCACTTTAATGTTAGTAGCTTGCTCGGATTCAAGTAAAGAAACTTCGAAGGCTAATAATAAAGATAATGGTAGTGATAAGCCAAAAACGGTTGAAATCACTGATGCACATGGAAAGGTTACTGTTCCTGTAAATCCAAAGAATGTAGTTGCTTTAGATAATAGAACTTTTGAAACTCTAGCTGATTGGGGAATTAAATTAGCGGCTGCTCCAAAGGATATCATGCCTGCGGATTCAGCATATAAAAAAGATGATTCAGTTAAAAATATCGGGAATCACCGCGAACCAAATCTTGAAATTATTGCAGCGGCAAACCCTGAACTTGTAATCGTTGGTCAAAGATTTGCTGATCATTACGAAGAAATTAAAAAATTAGTGCCAGATGCAGCTGTTATTGATCTTAATTTTGATGTTTCTGAGAAGGCTACTAAGCCTGGAGAAAACTTAGTAAAAGGACTTAAAGATTCTACAACTACTTTAGGAAAAATCTTTGCTAAAGATAAAGAAGCTAAACAATTAGTGGCTGATTTTGATAAATCTATTGAAACTGCAAAATCTGCTTATAACGGAAAAGATAAAGTTATGAGTGTTATCGTTACTGGTGGAAATATTGGCTTTGCTGCTCCACATTCTGGTCGTGTTTGGGGACCAATGTATGAAATTTTCGGTTGGACTCCAGCATTAGAAGTTTCGAATTCTACTGCAGGTCATAAAGGTGATGACGTTTCTGTTGAAGCTATCGCACAAACAAATCCTGATTGGCTTTTCGTATTAGATCGTGATGCTGCAACATCTGATGCAGCTAAGTCAGCTCCTGCTCAGGATGTTATTTCTAAATCACCAGCTCTTCAAAATACAACTGCTGTTTCTAAAAAACAAGTTATTTATGCACCAGCAGATACTTACACAAATGAATCAATTCAGACTTATGTAGAGTTATTTGGAAATATTGCAAAAACTTTAGCTAAGTAGTGTAAAGGGGTACGAAACAGTGTCAAAAAATATGATTTCTAGGGTTGAGAATATTTCTCAACCCCAGTTTTATAATCACAATAAAATATGGACAAAACCTTTTATAATAGCGGTTATAGTTGTTATAATTTTAGGGGTTATATCACTGTTTACCGGAGTTTATGATATTCGTGGACAAGAGGACGGAATGGAGATGTTTTTCATTACTCGTGTTCCGAGAACAGTTGCATTAATGCTTACTGGAGCTGCAATGGCGATGGCAGGACTCGTAATGCAACTCATTACACAGAATCGCTTTGTTGAACCTACTACAACGGGAACGATTGAATGGTCAGGCTTAGGCCTGCTTTTTGTATATTTATTATTTCCTGCCCCGACTTTAGTTCAAAGAATGACTGGCGCAATCATTTTTTCTTTTATAGGAACTATGATTTTCTTTTTATTTTTAAGAAGAGTTAAACTTCGTTCTTCTTTAATTGTCCCGATTATTGGATTGATGCTCGGAGCAGTTATTTCTGCAGTGTCTACGTTTATGGGACTTCTTTTTCAAATGACGCAAAGTATTGAAACTTGGTTCGTAGGTTCATTTGCTACTGTTCAGGTAGGAAGATATGAATATTTATGGCTGATTGTTATCGTTACTTTGTTTATTTTTATGTATGCTAATAGATTGACTTTAGCTGGACTAGGGGAAGATGTCGCAACAAGCCTTGGCGTTAATTACAATAGAATTGTTCTTTTTGGGACTGGTCTTATCTCTGTTGCTGTTGGAATTGTTGCAGCTGTTATTGGAAATTTACCTTTCTTAGGATTAATTGTTCCAAACATTGTTTCCATGTTTAGAGGCGATGATCTTAGGAGTAATTTACCTTGGGTATGTGTGATCGGAATGGGGACAATAACTGCCTGTGACATCATTTCTCGAACAATTATAAAGCCGTTTGAATTACCTGTTTCTTTAATACTTGCAACAGTGGGAGCGGTCGTGTTTATTACTATTCTATTGAGACGAAGAAAACCAAGGAGGCTGCGATGATCACATTAGATTATAGAAATAAAGAAAATGTCGAAGTCGATTCTAGCCTTCATAATGAAAGTAGATCAGCTAGTGCTTTTCGTTCTAAGAAGGAAGCAAGACGTTATTGGATTGTACTGACAACATTGATTGCTTTAGGTCTCCTTTCTTCATATGGACTTTTAGTTTATAACAATCCAGTTCCGATAGATTCACCTTCTTTTATCCCAGTTGTTAAGAGAAGAATAGTAGCTATTGTTGCGATGATTATTGCTGCAGTTTGCCATAGCTTATCGACAGTTGCTTTCCAATCCATTACGAATAATAAGATTATTACTCCTTCACTTTTAGGTTTCGAATCACTTTATTCAGCAATTCAAACGAGTACAATATTCTTCTTTGGTGCTAGTGCATTAATAAACTTTAATGGAATTGGATCATTTTTATTTCAAGTTGTTGTGATGGTCTTCATGAGTTTGATACTTTATGGATGGTTACTTTCCGGTAAATACGGGAATTTACAACTTATGCTTTTAGTTGGAATTATTATTGGTACCGGGCTAAACTCTGTGTCAACTTTTATGAGAAAACTACTTGCGCCTTCAGAATTTGATATTTTACAAGCGAGATTATTTGGTTCTGTTAATCATGCAGACCCTGCATATTTTCCTGTTGTAATTCCTATGATCATAATTGTAGCGTTATTAATTTTTGCTCATTCTAAGAAGTTGAATGTTTTGTCACTAGGGAAGGATGTTGCTACTTCTTTTGGGGTTAAATATCAACCTAGTGTAATTTATACGCTTGTGTTAGTAGCTATTTTAATGTCTATCTCAACCGCTCTAATTGGGCCACTTACGTTCTACGGCTTTTTAGTAGCAACTTTGAGTTATCAGGCGGCTTCAACTTATGATCATAGATATATTTTCCCAATGGCGTTTGCTATAGGATTTTTAATAATGACGAGTGCATACTTTTTAATGTATCATGTATTCCATGCTCAAGGTGTAGTTTCAGTTATTATTGAATTATTTGGTGGAATCATATTCTTAACTATAGTTTTAAGGAAGAGGGCTTTATGATAAAAATTGATAATGTTAAAAAGTTCTATACTGATAAGGTGAAAATAGGACCTTTGGATATTGAAATACCAAAAGCAGGCTTTACTTCTTTAATTGGACCAAATGGTGCTGGAAAGTCTACGACACTTTTGATGATTGGAAGACTTTTGGATATGGATGAAGGTCAAATTCAAGTAGCGAATATGGATGTTTCTGAATCTAAATCAAAAGACTTAGCAAAAATTTTGACTATATTGCGACAAGAAAATCATTTTGTAACGAGGCTTACTGTTAGACAATTAGTTGGATTTGGGCGCTTTCCTTATTCAAAGGGAAGATTAACTAAAGAAGATGAGGTTATCATTTCTAAATATATCGATTTCTTAGATTTAACTAGTTTAGAGAATAGATATTTAGATGAGCTTTCTGGTGGTCAAAGACAAAGGGCATATGTAGCGATGGTATTGTGCCAAGAGACTGAATATGTACTTTTAGACGAACCTCTGAACAATCTGGATGTTGCTCGTTCTGTTCAAATGATGGAACATTTGAGACGTGCAGCTAATGAATTCGGAAGAACAATTTTGACTGTTATGCATGACATAAATTTTGCAGCAAAATACTCTGATAAAATTTGTGCTATGAAAGATGGACAAATTGCTGCTTTTGGAACAGTAGAAGAGGTTATGGACCCAAAAATTTTGACAGATATTTTTGAAACAAAAATAGAAATTATCAATGGTCCCTATGGGCCAATCGCTGTTTATTAGTTACAAAATGAGTATGCAAAAAAGCTGCTGTCTATATTTTATAGGCAGCAGCTTTTTTTATGCGATTGCCGATGATAGCTCTGTCCCACAAGTATTTCATTACTCCCGGTCCTGCGATGATTCCAACAATATACTTGTAAATTACTCATAAAATGCAAAGGAATGCTTCAATTTTTTAAGTATCTACCAAACGAAAAATTTATCTTTGTATAACTTTTTATGAGGATTCAGCTTGGTTCTTAGTATGTAATATTGCATATAAGAGTGTATTGATAAAAGTGTAAGAGGTCACTATAATGAGGGCATAAAGATAAATCACATTTTCGTAGCAATAAAAAAGGAGGAAATAATATGGAAATCGCAATGGCAGTTTTAAAATTTGTAGGTGGCGTAATCCCGTTAATTCAAGAACTTTTAAAAGCATTTATGTAGGTTTATTAGTTAGCTATCATTTATCACTCATTATCATATCTTACTAAAAAAAGAACGGGGTGATTTTTCTGAATATTAAGAAAAACACTAAAAGAAGAAAGTTCCTTGCATGTTTATTAGTTAGTCTATGCACTATTAATTATTCATCTATTTCCTTCGCAGAAACACAAGTAGGTAATGCAACTGATGTAATCAAAAATGCTAGTGGCATTGATACTGGTATAGCAAATCTTAAATATAATAATCAAGAGGTTTTAGCTGTAAATGGTGATAAGGTAGAGAGTTTTGTTCCGAAAGAAAGTATCAATTCAAATGGTAAATTTGTAGTAGTGGAACGCGAGAAAAAATCACTTACAACTTCACCAGTCGATATTTCGATTATTGATTCTGTGGTGAATCGTACGTATCCAGGAGCGGTACAACTTGCAAATAAAGCTTTTGCAGACAATCAACCGAGTTTATTAGTGGCTAAGAGAAAGCCTTTGAATATTAGTATAGACTTACCTGGCATGAGAAAAGAAAATACAATTACTGTCCAAAATCCGACATATGGTAATGTGGCTGGAGCAGTAGATGATTTAGTATCTACTTGGAATGAAAAGTATTCTAAAACACATACGTTACCTGCAAGAATGCAGTATACAGAATCTATGGTTTATAGTAAATCACAAATCGCAAGTGCCCTTAACGTTAACGCTAAATATCTCGATAACAGTCTAAACATCGATTTTAATGCGGTTGCAGATGGAGAGAAGAAAGTGATGGTAGCGGCATATAAGCAAATATTTTATACCGTAAGTGCTGAACTACCTAACAATCCATCCGATCTTTTTGATAATAGTGTTACTTTTGGTGAGTTAACTCGTAAAGGTGTAAGTAATTCGGCTCCACCTGTTATGGTTTCAAATGTAGCTTATGGTAGAACTGTTTATGTGAAATTAGAAACAACATCTAAGAGTAAAGATGTACAAGCTGCTTTTAAAGCTTTACTTAAGAATAACAGCGTCGAAACGAGTGGACAGTACAAAGATATTTTTGAAGAAAGTACCTTTACTGCTGTAGTATTAGGCGGAGATGCGAAAGAGCATAACAAGGTTGTTACTAAAGATTTCAATGAAATCCGAAATATCATTAAAGATAATGCTGAATTAAGTCTTAAAAATCCAGCATATCCAATTTCATATACAAGCACTTTCTTAAAAGATAATGCAACTGCTGCTGTTCATAACAATACAGATTATATTGAGACGACAACTACAGAATATTCAAGTGCAAAAATGACACTTGATCATTACGGTGCTTACGTTGCTCAATTTGATGTATCTTGGGATGAATTCACATTTGATCAAAATGGGAAAGAAGTACTAACACATAAAACATGGGATGGTAGCGGCAGAGACAAAACAGCTCATTACTCTACAGTTATCCCTCTTCCACCAAATTCAAAAAATATAAAAATCGTAGCTAGAGAATGTACTGGTCTTGCATGGGAATGGTGGAGAACAATTATCAATGAACAAAATGTTCCATTAACAAATGAAATAAAAGTTTCAATTGGAGGAACAACATTATACCCAACGGCTAGTATTAGTCATTAGATATAAAAAAGCGCCCTGTAATCAGGGCGCTTTTTTACTTAGTCACAAATTTTACTCTTTCCAAAACTGTTCTAGCAAAATAACGATCATAGTACCTACGAGTAATCGAAAAATATATAGTCAAGGAAGAAGGAAAGCTGTTAACAGTAATGTAATTCTTAATAGAGTTAATCGAGTGTATTGTAAAAGTTTTTAAGATGAATTGTAGGGGAAATGATGATCTTATAGAAGGTGATTCCTATAGGAAGGGGATGTTCATGTTTGATTCAACAGATTTTAAAATTATAAAGTTACTACAAGAAAACGCTAGAATGAACTGGAAGGAAATTGGAGAGATAGTACATTTGACTGGCCAGGCTGTTGGGAAACGAATTAATAAATTAGAAGAGGCGGGTGTCATTCAAAAATATACGATAGATATCGACAGGGCTAAGTTAGAAGGGTCTATTATGACGTTTGTTACACTATTTCTGCATGCACCACATTATCATAATCAAATTCAAACTTTTTTTGAAAAAACGGACGTAATTACTGAAATGTATCGTATAAGTGGCGATGGGTGTTATATCATGATTCTTCACACATCTTCGCACCAGCAATTAGAAGAGACTCTTGCAGATGTTTTACATTATGGTGATTATCGTATAAATACTGTCATTAAGACAATCGAAAAAAAGAAAGAATAAGAGATTTATTCTTTCTTTTTTTATATGGAACTATAATTCTTTATTTGCTCTTGTTTATAAAACAGTTTGCCGACATGATTTTTGCATAAATATCACCAAACTCTAACGAACTCATGAACGATTGATGAACGTGTACTGCGGGGATTAGATTTCCTTGAAATTCTAAATCTCTTGTTGTACAAGCATCTTCAATTACAACACATTGAAATCCTAAATCACTGGCAGCACGTACTGTTGCATCAATACATACATGAGTCATCATACCGCAAATGACTAGTTGATCTATTTTTTCTTTCTTTAATGTTTCAAATAAATTGGTTCTTAAAAAACTGTTAGGGTGATGTTTTTGTATGACTCTTTCGTTAGCAATTGGCTGTACATCATCATGAATTTGAACACCTACTGTTTCAGGTAAGAAGAAAGTAGCTCCTTCATTGTTCGCAATATGTTGTACGTGAATAACTGTTTTATTTTTTTCACGAAATACTTTCAAGACTTCTTTTGCTTTTTGTGCGGCTTTTTCAGGTTGATGTAATTCCATATTGCCGCCTTCAAAGTAATCATTTTGCATGTCGACTAATAGTAACGCTTCGTTCATCATTAATCCCCCCACAATTATTTATACAGCACGTTATTTGTACTGTACCGTTATTATATAAATTGCAACTATGTGGAAGTAATAACGTCATGAAAAGATTTTGACGTATATGGTTTCATTGTGAAAAAGCTAAAGGATGCAAAGAAAAGATGGGGACAATTTGTTTGTGGTTTTTTGATTTAGAAACAGAAAGTGGATGTGGAAGTAGATATTAACTTAATGATGCATCTAAGCAAACGTACTATTAGATGAATCATTAAGTAACAAAGGAGCTGGGTATTTTCGTGCGTTGTTATCTGTGCTTAGTGATAGCTTTTGTTGCTCTTTTAATTTTTCAGGAGTCACGTCATTTCCTAAAGGATCTAATATTTTTAATCCTGTAACAGTGGTGTTGATTTGACCGCGAATAATTTGAAGATACTCCTCACGTAATTCTGTGCGCTCATTTAATTCTGTTTTTGTTAAACCTTCTTCTTTTTGTTTTTTAGTTAATTCATTAATTCGATTAAAAACTTCAAGCATTGTTTTCTTCGCCTTTCTTCTTTGTATTATTCGATTAGATTGTAGTTTTGCATTATGATTATGGTTGCTACCATCATAGTTTCATTAATAGTGTTTATCGTACTTTCATTCCAAAAGTACGATAAACACGGTGATTAAAACCCGCCATTCCAAGACGTTACTTCATCTACAGTTAATCGAACTGATGGGAATCCTGGCTCTTTTGCTTTGCCTAATGCAATCATTAAAACGTCAGTTAAGTTTTCTTGAACGTTAAATGTTTTGCGGAATTCTTCAACGTTATAGCCAAGCATTGGGACAGTATCATATCCTCTCGCTTTTGCAGCAAGCATAAATTGCATAGCTAGCAAACCACCGTCAAGCATTTGCCATTCTCTTTTTCCTTGTTCACTTACAGGTGCATAAAACTCACGAATACTGTCGTTTAGTCTAGTTTTAATTTCTTCTGTCATGAATCCAGCAGCTACTGCACGCTCATTTACTTTATTGATATGTTCGAATTCATGGGCGTTATTTTCGCTTAAAATTACGATCATAGCTGATGCCTCTAACACTTGTGGTTGGTTTAATGCGATTGGATGAAGCTTTTCTTTTAAATCTTGATCTGTGATTACCATGAAACGCCATGGGTTTAGGTTGGAACTACTTGGTGCTAGCATTGCTTCCTCTAAAAGTTCTTTAATTTCTTCATCAGAGATTGTAACTGAAGGATCATAAGAGCGAACGGAACGACGCTCATGAATCACATCATAAAAATTTGCAGTACGATTTTCTTTTTTCATTTTTAAATACCTCCACTAAGTTGCTTACATGCATCATTATGGTATAGTACAGGTACTATGAAAAGTACGCACTTTTCCGTGATATAGACACCATCTCGTGATATAGGCACGAGAAAGTGCCTATCAAAATACAGAAGGAGTTCAGTATGAAAAAAGAGTATAACAATAGAATTGAAGTTGTTTTGGATGTGATCGGAGGAAAGTGGAAATCCCACATTTTATATCATTTAACAAGTGGACCAACAAGAACGGGTGAGTTAAAAAGGTTGGTAACTGGTATTACACAAAAGATGCTTACTGAGCAATTGAAAGAGCTTGAAAAGGATGGGCTCGTATCTAGAAAAGTATACAATCAAGTGCCACCGAAAGTTGAATACTCCCTTACAGAACAAGGACAATCATTAAAACAAGGTTTAAAAGTACTTTGTGATTGGGGTAGCGGTTATATTGAGCATAAATATCCTAATGGTGAAGTGATAGTGAAAGAGGACGATCACATATAATTTAACATTTCTGTAAGTATAATTTTGCTATAATAAATAAGTACTTATACGAAGGGGAGCTAAAAGAGAAAATGAAGTTTAATATCGATCATTACATAGCTAGCATTTTGCAGTGGATATTGAATATAGCGTTAATTATATTATCCATTGTATTATCTATCTTTTTAATTAACGAGACTATCACATTTATTCAATACATATTTTCAACAAAGGAATATACATCGTATAAATTGGTTGAAAGTATTATCGTCTACTTCTTATACTTCGAGTTCATCGCATTGATTATTAAGTATTTTAAGTCGAATTATCATTTCCCGTTACGTTATTTTATTTATATCGGAATTACAGCTTTAATTCGATTAATTATCGTATCTCATGAGGAACCGATGGAGACGTTATTATACGCAGGAGCAATTCTTGTTTTAGTCATTGCTTTATACATATCAAATATGAGAGATTTGAGAAAAGAGTAGTAGTGCAGACATACGTTTGCACTACCTTTTTATGTCTTGACCTTCAAGTTGCTTGAAAGTTTACAATGTAAATAGGGCGTTTGAAATTGAAAAAAATTGAGAAATTAAGTGAAGAGGTTTCTTTTACTTGGAGGTTATAGCAATGAGTCAGGAATTGAAGTTACGTCCTTTAGAACGGGAAGATTTAAAGTTTGTGCACGAACTTAATAATAATGCCCATATTATGTCGTATTGGTTTGAAGAGCCGTATGAGGCATTTGTGGAGCTGCAGGATTTATACGATAAACATATACATGATCAAAGTGAACGCCGATTTATCGTTGAGAAAAATAATGAGATGGTTGGATTGGTCGAGTTAGTGGAAATCGATTATATTCACCGAAGAACTGAATTCCAAATTATTATTGATCCTAATTATCAAGGGCATGGCTACGCAGCGGAAGCGACGCGTTTAGCGATGGATTACGCTTTTTCTGTATTAAATATGCATAAGATTTATTTAGTTGTGGATAAAGAAAATGAGAAAGCAGTCCATGTGTATAAAAAGGTTGGATTTATAGTGGAAGGCGAGCTTTTAGACGAGTTTTTCGTTGATGGTAACTATCATAATGCGATAAGAATGTGTATGTTCCAGAAGGAATATTTTAAAAATAAGTAGTTGAATGATTTGGAGGTAATGTTGACGCTTCGTAAAACTGTATGCTAAAATCCCTTTTAAGTATTAAGGAAGGTGCAGAACATGCTTTATATAAAATTTGTAAAACTCATTAGAAAACTTTGCTCCGCACAAATGTATACGGTGAAGCGTTGTACGGAGCTTAATCAAGGGGTATAGATCCCCTATATTCATCGGTTGAATAACTTTTCGAAAAAAGTATAGTTTACCTATGCTTGTTTCGTTATGGTTTTTCAGCTGATGTATAAAATAGATTAAGGGCCATAGACAATGCTTTGTCTATGGCCCTTTGTGTATATTATTCCAATGAGCTTTTGCTGTAAATTGGAGTAGTATGGGAAAAACCACGAAGCAGAGGGCTAGTGTCGAATGACGCTATCTCTCTGCTTTTTTTAATTTCAGGAAAAGAGGAATAAAAATGAGTTTACTTAAAGTTGAACGTTTATCACATAGCTTTATAGATAAAGTATTATACGAAAATGCTTCTTTTGATTTGTATAAAGGGGAACATATGGGGATTGTTGGACAGAATGGTGCAGGGAAAAGCACATTAATGAACATATTGGTGGGGGAAATTATTTCTGATAAGGGGAGCATTAAGTGGCAACCTAATATTCAAATTGGACATCTTGATCAATATGCAGAAATTGATGGGAGCTATACCATTTCACAATATGCAAAGCGAGCCTTTTATGATTTGTTTGAAATGGAAAAAAGAATGAATAAGTTATATGAAGAAAGTGCGATGACTGGAGATGAGAATCAACTATTGAAAGCAGCTGAAATACAAGAACAGCTTGAGGCTCATGATTTTTATTCAGTAGACAGCGTAATAAATAAGGTGGCAGCGGGTTTAGGTATTGATGCGATTGGGATGGATCGTGTTATTGATGAATTAAGCGGAGGACAACGAGCAAAGGTAATTTTAGCAAAGCTTTTATTAGAAGAGCCTAATATTTTATTACTAGATGAACCGACAAACTTTCTTGATAAAGAGCATGTTGAATGGCTTGCTAATTATTTAGTGAATTTTGAAGGGGCGTTTATTGTCGTGTCACATGATTTTGACTTTCTAGAAAAAGTGACTTCTTGCATATGTGATATAGAGTTTGGAACGGTGAAGAAGTATTACGGCAAATACTCAGATTTTGTAAGACAAAAGGAGCATTTGCGAAAAGATTATATTCGCCAATACTATGCACAGCAAAAGAAAATTGAAAAAACGGAAGAGTATATTCGTAGAAATATTGCTGGAGTGAATTCAAAAATAGCGCAAGGGCGTAGGAAGCAGTTGCAACGTATGGAAAGAATTGCGCCACCAAGTTTTACTCATAAACCGTGTATTTATTTTCAGGAGCTTCCCATTTCAGTTCAGACAGTTCTTGAAGTAAATAATCTTGAAGTGGGTTACGATTTTGCTCTCTTACCAAAATTGAATTTTTCAGTGATGGGTGGGCAAAAACTTGTTATTACAGGGTTCAACGGAGTAGGGAAATCTACTTTATTAAAAACAATCCTTGGAACTATTTCTAGTATTGCCGGAGAATTACACTTCTCAGAGCAAATAAAGATTGGATATTATGAGCAAGATCTGAATTGGAGCAACGATTCTTTAACGCCGCTGCAAATTATTTCAGAACAGTTTCCTAAACTAAACGTGAAGGAGATACGTCATCATTTAGCTGCATGTGGTGTGAAGGATACTCATGTTTCACAAGAAATTCGTACGTTGAGTGGTGGTGAACAATCGAAGGTTAAATTATGCGGATTATTATTATCGCCTTGTAATTTCTTAATTTTAGATGAGCCGACAAATCATTTAGATGCAGAAGCGAAGGGAGCTTTGCAAAAGGCACTCATTCAGTTTAAAGGTAGCATTATACTCGTATCTCACGAAGCAAGTTTTTATCTTGATTGGGCAGATAGTATTTTTAATATAGAGACAGGATTAGTTAAGGGGGTGTGAAACGTATGAGTAGAAATGATTGGAAAAAGAAAATAATTTTATTTTTGACCGCTCAAACGATTTCTTTGTTCGGTTCCTCTCTCGTGCAATACGCGATTATATGGTATATCACCTTAACGACATCGTCAGGGTTAATGTTGACCATTTCAACTGTTTGCGGATTCCTACCGCAAATTGCGATATCTTTATTTGCAGGTGTGTGGATTGATCGTTACGACCGTAAAAAGATGATTATGTTATCGGACGGGAGTATAGCAATTGCTACGTTAGGTTTAGCAGTTTTATTTTTAACAGGATATAAAAGTATTTGGTTACTTTTTATAGTACTACTCATTCGATCAGCTGGGACAGGTATACAAACGCCAGCTGTGAATGCGTTAATCCCACAAATCGTTCCGAAAGATTCTCTTATGAAAGTAAATGGGATAAATAGCAGTATTACATCTTTAATTATGTTTCTTTCTCCAGCAGCAAGTGCTGCAATTCTTTCTATTGCTAGCATTGAAACGACATTTTTTATTGATGTTATTACGGCTATGATTGGAATTAGTATTATGTTTATCATTCAAGTGGAGAGACATGTGAATACAGAGAGTAAGCAAAAATCTAATCTACAAGGCATAAAAGAAGGATTTGCTTATTTAAAAGAAAATGAATTGATTAAAAGGCTACTCTTTTTATTAATCATTGTCATGATTTTAATAAGTCCAGCCGCCTTTTTAACACCTTTAATGGTAACTCGTTCTTTCGGTGCAGAAATGTGGAGACTTACTGCTAGTGAAATGACTTTTAGTGCGGGGGCGGCAGCTGGTGGTGTATTGATTGCGGCATGGGGTGGTTTCCGTAATCGTATGCATACAACAGCGCTAGCTTGTGCGTTGTATGGACTGCTTATGATTGGACTAGGGATTGCTCCGGTATTTATTGTGTATTTAGTATTTAACTTTTTAATTGGTATAACAATGCCGTGCTTCAATACACCGGTTACCGTGTTATTGCAGGAAAAAGTAGGACCTTCTATGCACGGACGAATGTTTAGTCTTGTACAAATCGCTAATTCATGCGCGCTTCCTTTAGGAATGATAATATTTGGTCCATTGGCTGATATGTTTAGTGTAGAAATTTTGTTAATTTATGCTGGGATATTCGTGCTATTGTGTGCGATTTATGTTGTAGTAAGCAAGCGGTTTGAAGTGTAAATATTTATGTTTGAAAAGGTTTGTGAGGCAATTTAAGGTGCTTCATAAACCTTTTTCCACTTATAATAATCAATAATTATTTATTGCAAAACAATAAATAATTATTGACGAATGATTTTGTTTTAGGTAATATGATGTTAATAATCTAAGGATAATTATATGAATAGAGGAGAATGTGAAATGATAAATAAATACGTAGTAGCTATTTCTTTCATGATTTTAGCGATCATTTCTTTAGCTATACATGCTTCAAACAGTAAAGTGGGAGCGAATGGATTCCTTGAAGAACCTTTCTTTTTCTTAGTACCGATAAGTTATGTATTGTTCTTTAGTGGTATTGGTGTATTACTATTTGGATTTATTACTTCAAAGCTGAAAAAAAGTAATAGATAAAATAAAGTTTAAGTAGTGAGGGATCCATTAATCAGGACAAAATACTCACTATAAAATAGGAACATACTATATGGAAGAAAAATAAAAAGTGAGCTGAATCATGGTGAATCATTATTGTTATCCTGAAAGGCAGGTCGGATCGGCTATTACTTTGGCAGGAGCACAGGGGACAATTCATGCTGTGAATCAAGCGATGCAAATGCAGCAGCAAGCATATTTTGCACAAATGATGCAAGGGCAGTATATGTCGTACTCACAGCCTCCGATGCAAATTGTACATTACGATGTGCATCCAGCGGGTTTATTTTCCATTCCATATGGCGGGACATACTTCTTATGAAAGAAAGCGACTGATAAGAGTCGCTTTCTTTTTTTATATTCCGCCTAGCTTCATTCCAAGGAATGCAAAAAGGATACCGATTATATAAGTAGCACTTAAATATAGAAATAGTATGCCAAAGTTTTTACGATTGAAGAGCTGAATGGACTCTAGCTTAAATGTTGAAAACGTCGTGAAGGCACCCATAAATCCAGTGCCTAATAATAATTGCCAACCTGTAGTGACGCCGTTGCCAATTATATATCCAAGTAAAAACGCGCCTGTTATATTAATGAGAAATGTAGCAATTGGAAAGGAAGTTTTATTTCTTTTTTTAAACCAATTGCTAATTGCAAATCGTGTAATAGCACCGAAGAAACCTCCAGTTGCCACTAATAAAGCTTCCATCATAAGTGATCACCTTCCGTAAGCTGTTTCTTAATTAAGAAATCACCTAGTGTATAGCCAAGACCTGACATAATAAGGCCACCAAGTATACTGCATGATACATATAAGAAAGCCGTACCCCATTCAGAATGATGGATTAATTGCACAGTTTCTACACTGAATGTTGAAAACGTCGTAAAGGAACCGATGAATCCAGTCCCAATGCCTGTGATAATTTCTGAAGGCAAGATGTTTCTCCGAGCGATATACGTAGTTAGCCACGCTAATAAGAAGCAGCCGGCTAAGTTAATAAGTAACGTAGCTAATGGAAATGAATGATGCCATGAAGTATGAATAGTAAAACCTAAATAATAACGAGAGAGGGCTCCTAATATACCGGCTATGCCAACGATAATATAAATCAATTTCTTCACCTCTTTAAATAGCTTGCTCAAAAAAATAGACTCCTACCAGTAGTTATACTGGTAGGAGTCATTAGCTAAGCAGCAGTTATGGCGAACTCCATCGCCTATGATTATTACATATAGTGTACTAAAAATTGCGTATAATTTCCAGTGAAGAAGTGGAGCTGTTGTGTATGTATGTGATGGTTTAAGAGAGAGAATTTATACTTATAAACTAAATATAGTGATATAAGGTTTTTAATATGATAAAATGTTTCGTATGTCTGTCATTCGCTTCAGTTAACTGAAAATAAAGAAAAGTAAAAATGATAGTTTTAGAAAAGGAGTCGTTCGTTTGAAAAAATTATTAAAAATAGTACTTATATGTATTTTAGTAGGGGTGGGGGTTGTAGGTGGTTTTTTAGCGTATATGACACTTACAAAAAAACAGCCGGCTAATGTTATAAGTTTGAAGGTGGAAAATAATAAGGAACGCGTGTTAGCGCTTGGAAATGAATTTAAAGTTACAACATTTAATATTGGATATGCTGGATTAGATAAGGATCAAGATTTCTTTATGGATGGCGGAAAGAGATCTGGTTCAAGTAGTAAAGAGCAAACGGAAACGAATTTAAAGAATATGCTTTCGTTTTTACAAAATGAGAATAGTGATTTTGCGTTATTACAAGAAGTTGATATAAAATCACTGCGATCTTTTGATGTAAATGGGCATGAATTTTTGAAAAAAGGATTGCCTGATTATGCTTCGTCGTTCGGAAAGAACTATGATACAAAATGGGTCCCTGTACCAATTACAAGTCCAATGGGATATGCGGAGGCTGGATTAAGTACGTTTTCTAAATATACAGTTCAAACAGCGCAGAGGTTCCAGCTTCCTGGAATGGAGCCTTGGCCAAAGCGTTTGTTTGATTTAGATAGAGCGATTGTTGAGCATAAAATACCTGTTAATAATGGGAAGTTTGTTAGACTCATAAATCTACATTTGTCTGCGTATGATGAAGGCGGGAAAATTAGAAAACAGCAAGTAGAGTATTTAAAAGACTATATGAACAAGCATTATAAAAATGGTGATTACGTAATAATGGGCGGAGATTGGAATCAATTACTTTCGAACGCTCAGTTAAGTGATCCGAAGTTTGTGAAAGAGCGCCCAGAGTGGTTAGTAGAGTTACCAAAGGACTTTACTGATGGTGGCTTTAAGTGGGCTGTAGATCCGTCTGTTATGACTGTGAGAGATGATGTGAAGAAATATGTGGAGGGTGAAAACTTCGTCACGATTATTGATGGTTTTATCGTTTCACCGAATGTGGAAATTGTAAATGTACAAGGGAAAGATTTAAAATTTGAAAATAGCGATCATAACCCAGTAAGTGCGGTATTTAAGTTGAAGTAATTGATATGTATAAGTAGAAGGTGGGGCTTCATATATGGAGTGGTTAAAGCGAACTTGTTTTTCTAACCTTGAGAAAGAATCACAGAAAAATCATTTATTGCTGTTCATTACGATTTGTAGTTTCTTTCTTGGAATAATCGCGATTGGGTATTACGGATATATTTTTACAGAGAGAGCAATAGCGTTTTGGATTTGTGGTATTTCAGTTGTTGTATTTGGAACGCTTCTTACTTTTATAGAAAGCATGGAAGCGATGTATAAATATATGATGACATTTATGTTGCTTATTATGTCTTTCATTATGGTACAAGCTTTTAATGAAAGTCCGGCTGTATTTCAAATGATCTACTTTACACTAGCAGTTTCGCTTATTTATTTAAGTGAACGTCTCGTTATCATTCTCGGCGGAGTGGCGGTTGTTATTACATTTATTCTTTGTAGTTATTGGCCGGAGCAATTTTTTGCTTATACAGCGGCATCTGAAGCTGCAAACTTCGCAAGCTTGTTAGCGATTGTAACGATTGCAATGTGGGGCGTAACGAAGATTGGCTCTAATCTGTTAGCTCGTTTAAGTGATGAGAAGCAAGAAGTAATGAGGAAAGCTCAGGAGCTAGAAGAAACGCAAAGACTTATTGAAGAAACGGTTGGGAAACTAGATAGTAATTTTAATCACTTAAGACAAAATATAAATACATCGATGGAGTCGATGAGTGAAATTAATTTTGCTTTTGAAGAGGTGGCAGTTGGCACTCAATCACAATCAGAGATGATGTCACGTTCAGTAGAAGTATTGAACGATATGGAAGGGAATATTGAACAAATTATATCTCAAGTAAGAAATGCATCGATTCGTGTTGATGAAAGTTTAGAGATTTCAAAGGGTAGTGTACATACTTTACGAAATTTTGAAGCGAATATGAGAAGTTTAAATGATGTTGTTTCACAATCAGGAATTATATTTAGAGATTTAATGATGCAGTCGAAGCAAATTAACGAAATTGTAGATGTAATAACGAATATTTCAAGTCAGACGAGTTTGCTAGCTTTAAATGCAAATATAGAAGCTGCAAGAGCAGGAGAGCATGGAAAAGGATTTGCTATTGTAGCGAATGAAGTGTTAAAGCTTGCCGAAGAATCGAATCGTTCTGCGGGGAGAATTCAAGGTATTTTGAAGGAGTTTAGTAATCAAGCAAGTAAAGTGGAAGTGCAGGTAGAGAAATCAGAAAAAGTACAAGAAGAATGTAATGAAATGCTAGCAAGTGTTTTAACAAATGTAACGGATTTAGGGAAGTTTATTGATGCAATTAATGATGTAATGAGAGAGATTGTTGGTCATCAAGAAAACTTGCAGGTTAAAACGACGAATATCGTAAAGGATGTTACACATGCTTCTAATGTAATTCAGCAAACTTCTGCGGCTACGGAAGAAGTGTTAGCAAGTGTGGAAGAAGAAAAACATCGAAATGATATATCGGTGAAGACGTTGCATACTGTTAGCGAGCAAGTGAAGTTGTTAGAAGATATTTTAGAAAAGTAATATCTCTTAAAAAGGGCACACCATGTGTGCTCTTTTTTCATTTAAATGAATACTTGATAGTAATTTAATTGCTTTTCTGCGCGTTTTCTGCCAAGCTTAAGGAGATAAACTGAGACTTTAGTTAGTGGGGCTATACGCTACTGATTATTAGTTGAACCCCGCAAATAGCGGAATAAAATACTTCAAAGAAAGAATTATATAGGTGACGCATATGATCGAAGTTAAGACTTCTGAACTTAGTGATGGAGAATTTAATAGAGGGGTATTTGCAACTCGTGATATTAAAAAGGGTGAGTTGATTCACTCAGCACCAGTTATCTCTTATCCGAATGAACAGCATGAACACATTGAGAAAACGTTACTTGCTGACTACGCATTTGAGTATGGGGTAAATCATACGGCATTCCTGTTAGGATACGGCATGTTATTTAATCATGCATATAATCCGAATGCAACGTATGATATTGTCTTCGAGAATCATACGTTTAACTTCTTTGCTTACAAAGATATAAAAGCGGGAGAAGAGATTCTAATCAATTATAATGGTGAAGTTGATGACGATGAGCTATTATGGTTTGATAAGGAAAAAGAAGAGAACGAAAAGTAATATAAAGAGTTTGGAAAGAGCACATTCTGTGGGATGTGCTCTTTTTTATGGCGTGTCCAGTCAGCTGGTGGAGAAATCCTACGATTGAGCCCTGTGATAAAGTAATTTTTCTGTTTATAGAAATGGGAGAGTATTTAGGAGTATACAGAGCCAAGAAATACACTATATTTACAACTAAATGATATGGTGAAAGGCTTAAATCTAACCTTACAACGATTTAAAAATTACTATATCCCATCTCCAATGGGGGAAAGGTGGATTGGTAAAATTGATTGGTATGTCTTAGAATGGTTTGCACTAGCATCTCCCTAAAGATACAGCATTGTATCTTTAGGGAGATGCTTTATTAGCTTTATAGTATAGAGGAAGAGATTTTTAGTTAATTTATTTTTAATCTTATTAAGTTATTATTTTATACAAATTAATAATAACAAATTCGGACTTTTATTTTCAGTCTTGTTAGAAAATTTTGTTTATTTTATTCTTTAATAGTGAGAAATAATAGGAAATGTAAATTTTAGCTATTTCTCATTATTATAAGATTTGAGAGGAGAACGGTAGATGAGAATTATAGCTGGGATACTTTCTTTCGTGTTAATGTTTAGTTTTGCATTGCCATCATTTGTTGATGCAACTGTTGAATTAAATGATGATACGATTGTCGAAGAATATGTTCCTGAAGAAGATGGTGGCATTGATTTATCTAATGTCGATGTTTCTAACTTCGATTTTGAAAAATTTGAGAATGAATATGATTTTTTAGTAACTGATCCTGTATTTTTACAATTAGAAGGAGAACTAAGTAAACCAAGAGTTGAATATGTTATTGAAAAAAATCCTCTTACAGGTGAATTAATAGTTAAACAAGAAATATTACCAGCTCTTGTTATCGGAGCATTAAGGGTTTTAACTTCAAAAGTAGGCAGAACAGCTGCCGATAAAGGTTGGAAGATAGCAAGACCATATGTACAAAAAGCATTAAACGCACCAAGTAAATATATCCTTGAAGGACCATCTGGAACAAAAATTATTCAAGTAAGATCTACAGCTACGAAACAAGTTATATTTAGGTTAGATTATGGCCCGGTATATCATAAAGGACCATATTTACATTATCATGTTCCACCAAATTTAAATGATCATCATATTATTTGGTAAAGAGGAGGTTATTTCACATTATGTGTAACTATGAAACACACCAACATATGCATATAGGCTATTATGAAGATGGTTATGATTTAGAAGTCACTGCATATAAAAAAATAAACAAACCTATTTGGGATGTATTTATTGAAGAGTATGAAGCGGGTTTTTTATATGAATTTGCTAGCAAACATAAATTAGGTGAATATTTTACTGGATGCGGTTTGAAAATATTTACAATAGATGACAAAGATGCTACTGAAGAACAATCTAGATTAATTTTTGAAAAGTGGTTAAAAACTAATAACATTGTTTAAAAATTGGTTTATCTTTATTCCACTAATCAAAAAGGTAGAAAAGTATACTTTTCTACCTTTTTGTAGTTTATATACAAACCTTACCAAAACTTCTACCACGGCTTTTTCTTCTCTTTCGCAACTGCCACTTCAACTTAAAATTCCTTCGTTAAATCCTTTGATTCCTGTATCTCACTTAGTATCTTCATGAGAGTCTTATCTCCCGCTTTCAATCGATTTTCTTATATGTCATAAACAAAGTAAAAATTACAAAAAAATACCACTTTATTTTCGTATGGTATAGTAAGATACTGAAGGATAGTGTTTTGAAAAAGTAATATATTTTACAAATTGTTGTCTTTCTGATGACATGTCAAGTTTAGTAGCCCATTTGGGTTGCTTTATTATGCAATATATATTTTAATATGAGTGGCACCTCTTATAAATTAAGAGGTTTATAGGTGTCTCGAATTGATTTTGGGTACACTGTATCCACCACTGTAGGTTCGTTCATGTATGTGGGGATATTATGGGCCCGTATAACGGGATAAAAAGAATATAGAAATAGAGGAATCGTAAAATGAATATGCAAGAGGTTTATGAATATTTAAGTACGGTATTGCCTGAAGGTCATGTGAAACAAGATGAAATGTTAAAGAATCATACACATATTAAAGTTGGTGGAAAAGCAGATGTGTTCGTTGCGCCGACGAATTATGATGAAATTCAAGAAGTTATCAAATATGCTAACGAATATAATATTCCAGTTACGTTTTTAGGAAATGGATCGAATGTCATTATTAAAGATGGTGGAATTCGCGGGATTATAGTAAGTTTAATTCACATTACAGGTGTGACTGTAACAGGAACAACGATTGTGGCACAGTGTGGTGCAGCAATTATTGATGTATCACGTATTGCATTAGATCATAATTTAACGGGTCTTGAGTTTGCTTGTGGTATTCCAGGTTCAGTTGGCGGAGCATTATATATGAATGCTGGTGCTTACGGCGGTGAAGTATCGTTTGTATTAACAGAAGCTGTCGTAATGACAGGTGATGGAGAGCTACGTACTTTAACGAAAGAAGCATTTGAATTTGGATATCGTAAGAGTGTATTTGCAAACAACCATTACATTATTCTTGAAGCGAGATTTGAGCTTGAAGAAGGTGTGCGTGAAGAAATTAAAGAAAAAATGGATGATTTAACGTTTAAACGTGAGTCAAAACAACCTCTAGAATATCCTTCATGTGGTAGTGTATTTAAGCGTCCACCAAATAACTTTGCTGGTAAATTGATTCAAGAATCAGGGCTACAAGGTAAGCGAATTGGCGGAGTGGAAGTTTCTTTAAAACACGCTGGATTTATGGTGAATGTTGATAACGGAACAGCACAAGATTACATTGATTTAATTCACTTTGTACAAAAGACTGTTGAAGAGAAATTTGGCGTGAAGTTAGAGCGAGAAGTAAGGATTATTGGAGAAGATAAAGAGTAACGAAATACGTATGAAAATGTGAATTATTTTAAAATAATATTTGGGTATTGTTGACAATTTGTTTTCAATTCAATATAATGGCTAATAATTTAACAAATAATATACGTTGAAAGAGCCCAGTAGCAGTTTGTCACTGTTAACGAGAGAGCTAGGGGTTGCTGGAACCTAGCACAAACAAACTTGCGAATTACACTCTGGAGTATCTTAGGTAATGCTAAGCGGATTGGCAATCGATATTATTGCTAAGAGTGGTATGAGTAGCTATGCTATTTATACAAACTGGGTGGTAACACGGTGAATAATCGTCCCTATGTCATAGACATAGGGACTTTTTGTTTTCAAAAAAATAGAGGGGATGACAAAAGATGAATATTATTGATGAATTAGAATGGCGCGGCGCTGTGAATCAACAGACGGACGAAGAAGGTTTACGTAAGCTAGTAGAAGAGAAAAAGATTTCACTATACTGCGGAGTTGATCCGACTGGTGATAGTATGCATATTGGACATTTGATTCCATTTATGATGATGAAGAGATTCCAGTTAGCTGGCCATCATCCAGTTATTTTAATTGGTGGGGCAACAGGAACAATTGGTGATCCGAGCGGACGTCAATCAGAACGTCAACTTCAAACGTTAGAAGTAGTTCAGCATAATGTGGATGCGTTAACAGCGCAAATGAAAAAGCTATTTGATTTTGGCGGAAATAGCGAAGTGAAGATGGTAAATAACTACGACTGGACACATGAAATAAACATTATTGAGTTTTTACGTGATTACGGGAAGAACTTTAGCATTAATAGCATGTTAGCGAAGGATATTGTAGCAAGTCGTTTAGATACAGGAATTTCTTTCACAGAATTTACGTACCAAATTTTGCAAGCGATGGACTTCCATCATTTATACACGAAAGAAGATGTTCAACTGCAAATTGGTGGTAGTGACCAATGGGGAAATATTACGAGTGGTTTAGATTTAATTCGTAAGTTAGAAGGGCACGAAGCGAAAGTATTCGGACTAACAATTCCGTTATTATTGAAATCCGATGGTACGAAGTTTGGTAAATCTGCAGGTGGCGCGGTTTGGCTTGATCCTGACAAAACAACACCGTTTGAATTTTACCAGTTCTGGGTGAATACAGATGACCGTGATGTAGTGAAATACTTGAAATACTTTACGTTCTTAACGAAAGAGCGCATTGATGAATTGGCAGCGAAGGTAGAAACAGAGCCTCATAGACGTGAAGCGCAAAAAGTATTAGCGGAAGAAATGACGAAATTCGTTCATGGAGCAGAGGCACTCCTGCAAGCTGAGAAAATTACAGCAGCGTTATTTAGCGGAGATATTAAATCGTTAACAGCTGATGAAATTGAGCAAGGTTTTAAAGAGATGCCAACATTCCAGTCTTCAAAAGAGACGAAAAACATCGTAGAATGGCTAGTTGATTTAGGGATTGAACCATCTAGACGACAAGCACGTGAAGATATTAATAATGGAGCTATTTCTATGAATGGTGAGAAGGTAACAGATGTGGGTGCAGATGTTACTGTAGAAAATTCATTTGATGGACGATTTATTATTATTCGTAAAGGGAAGAAGAACTATAGCTTAGTGAAATTGGGATAATAATTTTTGTGGAAGAGTGGAAGTAAGAAAGATACTTTCACTCTTTTCATATACACAATTTCGACGCGAAAAAAGTCAGTATATTTAGATAATTAAAAAGGGTTATAGTAATTCTTTGCCGAATATAAGTAAGTAGAGAATATTACGGATAAAAATAGCCCGAACCATGCAGGGCATGATTCGGGCTTATATTCAGATTAGTAAGCTAAGCTGAATAGACCTTTAATGTGTGATAAGTAACGAACGTTACTTGCTTCTTTCATTAATGATGCTGGTAAGCCTTTAAGTGGAGTATTGCTTGCTCCAATTGTAGCAACAGCATCTTTACGTCCTAGACTAGCAAGTGTTCCAGAGTTAATAGGTGCGAACTCTTCGAATGCTTTGCCTTCTAGTGCTGCGTATAAGTTGTATCCAATTAACTCACCCATTTGCCAAGCGATTTGTGCAGTTGGTGGGTATGGACGACCGTCTGGAGAGAAGACAACAGCGCTGTCTCCAGCAACGAATACGTCTTTGTGAGAAGTAGATTGTAGGTGTGCATCAACAGTTGCACGTCCACGGTTTACTTCAAGACCTGATTCACCAATTAATGGGTTACCTTGTACGCCGCCTGTCCAAACGAATGTGTTAGCAACAAGTTTTTGACCGTCTTTTAAGTCAATTTCATTGCCAGCAACGTTTGTTACAGGAAGACCTGTTAAGAATGTAACACCGCGTGCCTCTAGGCTAGTAGTTGCACGTTCGATTAAGTGGTCTGGTAATACTGGAAGGATTTTTGGACCTGCTTCAACAAGAAGAAGTTTAACTTCTTTTGGATTTACGCCGTGGCTTTTTGCAAGTTTAGGCATAATGTCAGCAAGCTCACCAACTAGCTCAACGCCAGTTAATCCGCCACCACCGATTACGATTGTAGCATCAGCTTCGTTTTTCGTTTTCGCGTATTCACGAATACGGTCTTCAACGTGTTTGTAGATTTTGTTTGCATCAGCAGCAGATTTTAATACCATGCTGTTTTCTTCTAGTCCTGGAATACCGAAGTAAGCAGTTTTACTTCCTAAAGCAACTACAAGTGCATCGTAAGATAAAGTAGTGCCGCCAGCTAGTTTAATTTCTTTGCTATCAACTGAGAATGACTCAACTGTTGCGATTTTAAGATCAATGTCTTTACCTCTGAAAAGCTTTGTAAGTGGCATTGCAATTGCTTGCTCAGCAACGTTACCAGCTGCAAGGCGGTGTAGTTCAGTGATGATTTGGTGTGTTGGGTATTGGTTAATCACTGTAACTTGTGCTTCTGATTTGCTGTAATATTTACGTACGTTTAAAGCGGCAAGAAGACCGCCATAACCAGCGCCTAAGATGACAATTTGTTTTGACATAGTATGATATCCCCCGTCTTTACTAATTGTTGTTATAAGTTAACTTATTTATTGTTACGTTCTGCACTAATTTGAAGGTATGCGTTCACAAAGCGGAACATTTTTTGTGCTTGTGGGTCTTTTAGTAATTTTAATAGACCGAACAGGCCGATAACTTCGTTGCTTTCGTCAGCACGATCTTTCGCTTCGATAGCAGTTGCAGCCATGCCTTTCACTGTATCTTTTACAGGTTCTACAAGCTCTGTGATTGCACTAACAGTGTCGCTTTTTAATACTTCATCAGTAGCAACAGTTTGAGCGAAGTCATAAGACTTAGTTAAAATGTTAACAAGCTCAGTTAATTTTGGAAGCTGTTCTACTAGTGTAGTTAATGATTCTTGTACCTCAGGTTTTAACAACTGATCAAGTACATCAAGTTGTCCTTGGCTAGCAGAAATTTGTACAGTTTCTTGTTCTGGCTTTGTTTGAGTCATAGTTTCTGGCATCTCCAATTCTCCTTTACGATAGCAATACTCTTATTTTTTATAGGTAAGATAGTAAACGTTTGCGAAACTTTATACAAAGTTTCACAAAGCACAATAAAATGCCTTTAAATTTATGCCAGCAAGTAAGCTGAAATCATAAATCCAAAACCATAATGTCCTACCTATTATTTATGAACTGTCCGATACATGGCTTGTCCGCATAATGGAAAGTTCCTTTATCGGAAAGTGTATATAATATATATCCTATATTATATACTATATACACCTATGTTAACATAAAAATGATTCCTAATTATTTGATATTAAGCGTATAACGTAGTACTGACAAGGCATGAAAGCGCATAAATTATTTTGATAAGGTAGGAAATGTACGTATATATAAATAAAAAAAGGAAAAAATGGACAAATTTATGTTCATTTTTTCCTTTTTTTATTGTGCACCTTCTGTAATTAGCATGGAAGTGTTACCTTCTTTTTCAAGATGGCATTCGCCCCAAGTACAAAGAGAATCAAGAATCGATTCTAAAGACCAACCGTAGTCTGTAAGAGAATACTCTACTTTTGGTGGGACTTGATTGTATACTTTTCTTTGAATAACGCCGTCGTCTTCTAATTCACGTAATTGCTGCGTTAACATTTTTTGTGTAATACCAGGCATTGAACGTTTTAGTTCACTCGTTCTCTTTGTACCTTTCGTTAAGTGACAAAGAATAACAACCTTCCATTTGCCGCCGATAACCTCTAAAGTTGCCTCTACAGGAATATTGTATTTCTTCATATGAAACCCTCCTTGTGTGAGTATTAAATAATACAAATGTTACTTTTTAGTACCTATAGCACTTTAAAGTACGTACTTTTTATCATGTTAAATATGTTTCATAATAGCACATGTAAGAGGCAAATGAGTAGTACGGTACTGAAAAGTGACTATGTTACTTTTTAGTGCCTATCGTACTTTAAAGTGCGTTCTTCAAAAAAAGAATGAAACCATTCATAATAGCATTTGTAGAGATTAAATATATTTTTTAGAAGATAAAAGGGCCTTTTTATCACACTATTATGATTGGATTTCTTGTAATAAGGAGGAATTCAATTGAGTTCATATACAGTGCCATCTTCGGAAGTTCAGACGAATCGAAGAAGTATGTTTGCTTTGTTAGCACTAGCAATTAGTGCGTTTGGAATTGGGACAACTGAGTTTATTAGTGTCGGTTTATTACCCTCCATTTCAAAAGATTTAAATGTTTCGGTTACAACAGCAGGTTTAACTGTTTCTCTATATGCGTTAGGGGCAGCGGTAGGAGCTCCTGTTTTAACGGCGTTAACGGCTAGTATGTCGAGAAAGACATTATTAATGTGGATTATGGTTATTTTCATTATTGGTAATGGCATTGCGGCAGTAGCAACAAGCTTCACTATATTAATTATCGCAAGGATTGTAGCTGCGTTTGCACATGGTGTGTTTATGTCGATAGGATCTACAATTGCAGCTGCGATTGTACCAGCGAATAAACGTGCTAGTGCTATTGCGATTATGTTTACTGGATTAACAGTTGCAACTATTACAGGTGTGCCAATTGGAACGTTTATTGGTCAACAATTTGGCTGGAGAGCGTCATTTATGGCGATTGTTGTAATTGGAATTATTGCTTTTATCGCAAACAGCATACTGGTCCCATCTAATTTGAAAAATGGTGTACCTGTATCGTTTCGTGATCAATTCAAACTAATTAAAAATGGAAGACTGTTACTTGTTTTCACTATTACTGCACTTGGATACGGCGGTACATTCGTAACATTTACGTATTTATCACCACTATTACAAGAAGTAACAGGATTTGAAGCAAGTACTGTTACTATCATTTTATTAGTGTATGGAATCGCCATTGCGATAGGGAATATGGTCGGTGGAAAATTATCGAATCATAATCCGATTCGAGCACTATTTTACATGTTCTTGATTCAAGCGATTATATTATTTGTTTTAACATTTACAGCGCCATTTAAAGTAGCTGGATTAATCACAATTATTTTCATGGGACTATTCGCATTTATGAATGTTCCCGGGCTACAAGTATATGTAGTTATATTGGCAGAGCGCTTTGTTCCGAGTGCGGTTGATGTTGCTTCAGCAATTAACATTGCCGCATTTAACGCAGGGATTGCTTTAGGTTCTTATATAGGTGGCCTTGTAACGAATTCATTAGGGTTAATCCATACTGCTTGGGTAGGCGGCATTATGGTAGTAGCTGCTGTTCTTTTAACAGCGTGGAGTATGACATTAGAAAAACGAGATCAAGTAAAATAAAAGGAGAGAAAATAAAATGAAAAATTTACAAAGTAAAGCAGTATTGAATAATGGTGTAGAAATGCCTTGGTTCGGTTTAGGTGTATTTAAAGTAGAAGAAGGACCAGAACTTGTAGAAGCTGTAAAATCAGCGATTAAAGCAGGATACCGCAGCATCGATACAGCTGCAATTTACGGAAATGAAAAAGCTGTAGGTGAAGGAATCCGTGCAGGTATCGAGGCAACTGGTATTTCAAGAGAAGATTTATTCATTACTTCAAAAGTGTGGAATGCAGACCAAGGATATGAAGAAACAATTGCAGCATATGAAGAGAGCTTAAAAAAATTAGAACTAGATTATTTAGACTTATTCCTTGTTCACTGGCCTGTAGAAGGAAAATATAAAGATACATGGAGAGCGCTAGAAACACTTTATAAAGAAGAGCGTGTACGTGCAATTGGTGTAAGTAACTTCCAAATCCATCACTTACAAGATGTAATGAAAGATGCAGAAATCAAGCCAATGATTAACCAAGTAGAATACCACCCTCGTTTGACACAAAAAGAATTACAAGCTTTCTGTAAAGAACAAGGTATTCAAATGGAAGCATGGTCACCATTAATGCAAGGTCAATTATTAGATAACGAAACATTACAAGCAATTGCTGAGAAACACGGTAAAACAACAGCGCAAGTTATTTTACGTTGGGATCTTCAAAATGGAGTAATCACAATTCCAAAATCAACGAAAGAGCACCGTATTATTGCAAACGCTGATGTATTTAACTTTGAGTTAACGAAAGAAGATATGGAAAAAATCGATGCATTAAACCAAAATCACCGCGTTGGTCCAGATCCTGATAACTTCGATTTCTAAGATTAAAGTAAGAAAGAAAAAGAGTGCTTTTATGCACTCTTTTTTTGTGCATAAAAATATTTTCTAATTAAATACTACTTAGTATTAAGTTTGTTATTAAGGGGCTGTAAACATGAATCTAAAGCAATCGTTCAAACTTTTAGTTATGTTTTTAAGTGTTATATTTGTTTTATTCCCGCTTCAAAAAGCATTTGCAGAAGTTATGGACCATACAAAGTATGAAATGGATTGGAGTTATAGTAAGTCAAAGAAGAAACCAATTCGAACAGAACTTATTAAAACGGCAGACGGCAAAATTGCTTTTTGCTTAAATGTAGATTTAAAATCTCCGAGCGGTCAAGATTTACCGGAAATGGGGAAAGTGGATATTAATGTGTACCGTGTACTATTGAATGGATATCCACAAAAGAGTCCACAAGAATTAGGTGTTTCTGATTGGAGAGAAGCACATTATGCAACGCAGCTTGCAGTATGGAATGCGTTAAAACAAATCGATATTAATGATTTAGATTTCCGTAATAAAAATGTAGAAAAGGTAACAAAAGATATCGTTGCAAAAGCAAGTGCTAGTGAAGAGTTACAAGAAATTACGATGAGTGTCGTACCAGCAGAAGAACAACAAGCAGTATTGAAAAATGATTTCTTTGAAACAGGCTTATATACAGTAGAAACAAATGCAAAAAGTGGAACGTATAAAGTACAAGCAACAGGTGCACCAGCGGGAGCGAAATTTGTAAACGAAAAGGGCGAAGCAAAAACAGAATTTAATGTAGGAGAAAAATTCCGCATCTTAATTCCGAAACAAACACCAGCTGGTGGGTTTAGCTTTAAAGTATTAGGGAATTTAACAAAGTTACAAGGGATTGCACATAAAGGGACACCGACTATTCAAAATGCAGTTGTATTACTTGAGCGTAGTGAAGAAAAAACAAGTCCGGAGTTATCGGTAAGTTGGAAAACAACAAATGGTCATGATAATAATAAACCACATACTCCAAATGAACCACATAAACCGAGTCAATATAAAAGGTAAGGATGAAAGCATTGGTGTTAACCAATGCTTTTTATATATGAAATTTAAAGTTATACCAAGATAATTATTAACTAGATAAAACACTGTTTTTATGTTAGGAAAACTATTTAGAAATAACAAAATATAATAAAATCTAAACGTTACGATTAATAGATTAAATTCACAAAATTGTAACATTATTCTAATTGAAAAGGCTATCAAACAAAGTGTAAAGCGTGTACAATTCAGTTGGAAAAACTACCTATAGATGGTCATATATGAAGAAAATGTAAGTTTCTATTATTATTCACGTTTTTAGATGTATAGATGACAAGACATAAAAATATCTTTTACTATTCTCTTTTTATGTAGGAAGAGAACTCATCACAAATATAGAGAAGTGAGGAGGACACAATAGAGAGGAATGCGGTAGTAATTGATACAGGTGCGCGAGGTGTTAGTCTATTCATTAAATTTTTTTATAAAAATAATAGGATTTCTTATTAAATGAATATATATAGGTGTTCTTTCTAAAAAAAGGAACAGGGGACACAGATTATGTCAAAGAAGAAAAAGAGTAGGGTATTAGTAGCTGGAGTTTGTTTAGCTACGTTATTAACTCCGTATGGTCTTGAAGTGCCTAAGGTATATGCGGAGATGACGATTGAAGATAAGGAGAAACAACAAGAAGAGCAAGTGTATAAATTGCTGCCAAAAGGTGATGTAGATGAGATACGTGAGTTGCATCAACGTTACATGAGTTTTTCTCCTTATGAACCAACTGGTATTTATGTAAAGCCAGATGAAGAAGTAGTTATTCAAGTAGACGGGAATCAACAGATTAAAGCTTATATTGGCACATATTCTTATGAAAAAGAAGAACCTAAACAATTCAATTTAAATCCTGGTGAAAATAAAATTTCTTCTCCAAATGGGGGACTATTATACTTTTATAATTATCACAATATAGGAGAAGTAGTGGCTAAAGTAAAAAAAGGTGGTACACCAAATCCTTTATTTATTTTAGGTAAACATACGACAGAAGATTGGAAACGTATGTTGAAGGAATCACCGAATCCATATGCAATCGAAATGAAAGGAAAAAATAGTTTACTAACTATGCATCCTAAGACTGTGGCGGAACATTTAAAACAAGAAGATCCAGCTGCGTTATTAAAGAAACACGATGAAATAATTAATATAGAACATAAGATATCAGGTTTATCAAAAGATGGTGCGGGTGTTGCGAATCAAGGTAAACATTCCATTCATTTTGTTGAAGACTGGTATACGGACAATTATATGTATGCGACTTATTATCGAACAGCTTATAGTAAAGGGAATTTAGAGTCAGTACTAAATCTAGAAGAGTTAACTAATGATGGATGGGGGCCTTGGCATGAAGTGGGACATCAACATCAACAGGACACTTGGTTATGGGATGGACTTGGAGAAGTAACCGTTAATATTTATTCTTTGGCAGTTCAAACTACATTCGGGCATAAAACAAGGTTAGAGCAAGAGGGGCGCTATGAAGCTGCATTTGCTTATTTAGGTAAACCGGATGCACAAGAGAAGATGAATGTATTTGAGAAATTAGTTATGTTTTGGCAGTTACATTTAGCTTATGGGGATCAATTCTATCCGAATTTACATCAAATGTATCGTTTGTTACATGATACAGAACTGCCTAAATCTGATGAAGAGAAAAAGCAGATGTTTATTTATATGACGTCAAAAGTGGCAGGACAAAATTTAATTCCTTTCTTTGATAAATGGGGATTATTTGCAAATGATGCTACGAGAGAAAAGATTGAAAAATTAAATTTACCAAAATTAGAAAAAGAAATTTGGTTATCTACAGACAGCAATCCAATTCGTGAAAAACAAATTGAGTTATATGAAGTTCCATATGGCGAGCCAAATAATGAAAAAATACAAAATGTAGTAATCGGTGCTACATATGATGAGAAAAAAGCAAAAGAACTTGTACAGAATTTAGGAGAAGGTGTAAAGACAACAGGTGTGATTATGCAAGATAAGCCTGAAGTTGGAGAAAAAACTGTAAAAGTAGAAATTGTAGATGGAAAAGGAAATAAGAATTTCATTCTAGTTGTAGTGAATGTTGGATATGGAGATAGCCTACTTGTATATGGATTGAACTATACCGGTGAGGGAGACTTGAAGTCAACCGTAACTCTACATCATGGTACGAAAAAATTTAGTGCAACAGATACAAAAAATTTAATTCACGATTACTTTAAAGATGAAAAGTATTTTGAGTTCACACTGTACGATAAAGAAGGAAGAGAGAAGAAAAATGTAACGGTAAAAGGCTTGGAGAATACGAAAGCTTTTGCTAAGGAAGTAAATGGACTTTCATTTGAGTACGGAGATGTGGTGAAAGTATACCATGCGGAATCTTTTCGCTTACATTGGTACCAAAAAGACGTATATGTGGGAGAAGGAAAAAATAAAGAAATAAAGGAACTGTTCTTCGAAGTTACTGAAAATGGATTTGAAAGATTAAAATCATTGCAAGAAGTAACAGCAAAACCACAACAAGTAGTAGTCGGAACAGAAGTAGAAAAGCTAGAAGCAAAAAACTTTGTTGAAGTAAAAGATGGAGAAGTAATCGGTTTTGTAGAAAAACCAATTACAACAAAAATCGGAAAACAAACAGTAAAAGTGGAAACGAAGGATCGTTTCGGAAATAAGCAAGTGACGGAAGTATCGTTAGAAGTGATTTATGGAGATAGTATCGCATATGTGGGATATAACAATGATATTGCTTCAGTGGTAACGTTAAAGCATGATGAAAAGAAATTACATGCGACTGATATGAATGAACAAATTCATAAATATTTTGATAAAGAACAATATATGGGAATTACTTTATATGATCAAAAAGGAAAAGAGAAAAAACATGTAACAGCAGAAGGGCAAGAAACTTCAAAGAATTTTGCAGAGCAAGTGAATGGAATGCAGTTTGAATATGGGGATGTTGTGAAAGTCTTCCATGCAGAACCAGATCGTTTGACATGGTACCAAGGTAATAACCTTACTGGTCAAGGCGAGAAAAAAGGGGCAAAAGAACTATTCTTCAAAGTGACCGAAAAAGGCTTTGAGAGAATGGATATGTTGCAAGAAGTAACGGCGAAACCGCAAAAAGTAGTAGTCGGAACAGATATTAAGAAGTTAGATGTGAAAAACTTTGTTGAAGTAAAAGATGGAGAAGTAGTTGGATTTGTCGAGAAACCAAATACAACAAAAATCGGTGAACAAAAAGTAAAAGTAGAAACGAAAGATCGCTTTGGAAATAAGAAAGTAACGGAAGTACCGTTAGAAGTCATTTATGGAGACAGCATTATGTTCTTCGGTACATGGCATGGCGGAAGCAATATTAAATCGGTTGTCACGTTAAATCATGAAGAAAAGAAATTCAGTACAACAGATTCAGAAGGTCCAATGCATACTTCATTTGCAGATGAGAAGTATATGGGGATGACTGTATACGATAAAAATGGAAAAGAGAAGAAAGCTCTATCAGTAAAGGCATCTGAAAATACAAAAGGATTTGCAGAACAATTCAACGGAATGACGTTTGAATATGGGGATATGGTAAAGGTATACCAAAAAGAGTTTGATAGATTTAAGGTGTACAAAAAGAATGAAATAGTGGATGTGCAGTATGGTATTCATGAAGTAATCTTTAAAGTAACGGAGCATGGTTTCGAGAGAATGGAAGCTCAACAAGAAGTAACAGCAGTACCACAAAAAGTAGTAATCGGAACAGACGCTGAAAAATTAGAAGCGAAAGACTTTGTTCAGGTGAAAGATGGAGAAGTAGTAGGTTTTGTAGAAAAGCTGAATACAACAAAAATCGGTGAACAAAAAGTAAAAGTAGAAACGAAAGATCGCTTTGGGAATAAGAAAGTGACAGAAGTACCTCTAACAGTAACGTATGGAGATAGCCTACTTGTATATGGATTGAAATATAGTAGTGGGGACCTGAAGTCAGTTGTAACGTTACATCATGATACGAAAAAAATGAGTGCGACGGATACGAGTAATTTGATTCATGATTATTTTGGAGATGAGAAGTATTTTGCATTCACTCTGTACAACAGAGAGGGAAAAGAGAAGAAAAATATAGAGATAAAAGGCCTGGAGAGTACAGAAGCTTTTGCTAAGGAAGTAAACGGACTAGCGTTTGAATATGGAGATGTGGTGAAAGTATATCATGCTGAATCTTCACGCTTACACTGGTATCAAAAAGGTGTATATGTGGGAGAAGGGAAAAATAAAGAGATAAAGGAACTAGTCTTCAAAATTACTGAAAACGGATTTGAAAGATCGGAAGCCGAGCAAACAGTACAAGCAAATCCACAAAAAGTAGTAATTGGAACAGAAGTTGAAAAATTAAATGCAAAAGACTTTGTTCAGGTGAAAGATGGAGAAGTAATCGGATTTGTAGAAAAACCGAATACAACAAAAATCGGTGAACAAAAAGTAAAAGTAGAAACGAAAGATCGTTTTGGGAATAAGAAAGTGACGGAAGTTCTTTTAGAAGTAACATATGGAGATAGCATTGTATATCAAGGGCTTAGTGATGTTGTTCGTTCTATTGTAACGTTAAATCATGGTGATAAGAAACTACATGTAACGTCTACAGATGAACAAATTCATAGTTACTTTAACAATGAATTATATATGGGAATTACGTTATATGATCAAAATGGAACTGAGAAAAAGCATGTAACGGCAGAAGGGCAAGAGACTTCAAAGAGTTTTGCTGAACAAGTAAATGGCACTCCATTTGAGTATGGAGATGTTATTAAAGTGTATCATGCAGAACCGAGTCGTCTAAAATGGTATAAAAAGAGTAAATTAGAAGAGCAATTAGCTTCAACAGAAGTTTCATTTAAAGTTACTCAAAGTGGATTAGAACAAGTAAAGGGAACATTATAATAAAAAACGCGCATAGATACAATATCTATGCGCGTTTTTTATTATTCAGCTTCAGAAACAACTGTGAAGCGTTCGTTTACGTGTTTTGGATTTTCAATTTCATCAAGTGCTGCGACTGCGAAGTCTTCGTAACTTACGTAGCTATCGCCTTTTGCGTTAACAAGAAGATTGTCTTGTCCAGCTGTATAAGAACCAGTACGTTTTCCTAATGCGAATAGTGCAGAAGGGCTGATGAATGTCCAAGTAATATCGTTTGTTTGTTGCAGAATTTCTAAGTTTTTACCTTGGTTTTGAGCTGTTGCAAGGTATTCATTTGGGAAACCTGGCGTATCAAATACACGCGTTGTTTTCTCTTCGTCTACAAATAAGCTTCCAGCGCCGCCAACTACAAGTAATTTTGTGTTAGGTGCACCTTTCATAGCTTCAATTAGTGCGTTTCCTGCATCTACGTGAAGGTGTTCTTCGCCTGCTGGAGCGCCGAATGCATTTACAACTACGTCAAATGCTTGTAGGTCATTAGATGTAAGAGAGAATACATCTTTCTCTAGAACATTTACATTTTCTTCTGTGATTTTTGCAGCATTTCTTACGATTGCAGTTACTTCATGTCCGCGATCTAATGCTTCTTTTAAAATACGACTTCCTGCTTTACCAGTTGCTCCGATGATTCCGATTTTCATAATAAATCCCTCCAAAATGTTTTGTTAAAGTGTATATCTGAAAGTAAATGAATTTGTTGTAATTAGGTTTGTTACAACCTGATGTAATCATTATAGTTACAGGTTAGTGTTTTTGTCAATGGGGTAGTTTGTAGATTTACTTTTTGTTTAGTATGCACAGTTAGAGGGAGGAGAGTCATAAAGATATTGTTACTTCGTGTCTGGCTAATATTTGGAAATTGCAAATTGTCGAAAAATGTTGATTTTTAAATGTTTTTTAAATATAATTCGTTTTATGGAGAAAAGGAGGGGTTAATTGTATGAATATTTTAGAGCAATTTGTTTCATCAACGAATACAATTCTTTGGTCATATATTCTTATTGCAATGTTAATTGGTTTAGGTCTTTATTTTTCTATTAAATTGAAATTCGTACAAATTACTCATTTAGGGGAAATGGTTCGACTAATGAGTGATGGATTAACTGGAAAGACGCGTAAAAAAGGTAGTGTATCTTCTTTCCAAGCATTTTGTATGAGTTCAGCAGCTCGTATTGGTATTGGGAACTTAGCTGGGGTAGCGTTAGCTATTTCAATGGGAGGACCTGGAGCTGTATTTTGGATGTGGGTGATTGCGATTATCGGTGCGTCTTCGAGCTTCGTGGAGAGTACGCTTGCGCAAATTTATAAAGTAAAAGATGGTAGTGGCTTCCGTGGTGGTCCTGCTTATTATATGGAAAAAGGTTTAAATAAACGTTGGATGGGAATTTGGTTCTCTATTCTAATTACAATTACTTACGGATTAATTTTCAACTCCGTACAAGCAAATACAGTGACATTAGCATTTAAAAACGCTTTTGGTATTGAGCGTTACGTTGTTGGGATTGTATTAGCAGTATTAGTTGCGGTTATTATTTTTGGTGGCGTGAAAAGTATCGCGCGTATGTCTGAAATGATCGTTCCGCCAATGGCGCTTATTTATATCGCAGTAGCAATTTTCGTTGTTATTAAAAATTATTATTTAATACCAGATATGTTTACAGAAATTTTTAAAGGAGCATTTGGTTTAGATTCAGCTGTAGGTGGCGGTATCGGTGCTGCAATGAAGTATGGTATTCAGCGCGGATTATTTGCGAACGAGGCAGGTATGGGTAGTGCGCCGAACGCGGCAGCTACAGCTGATGTAACGCATCCAGCAAAACAAGGATTTATTCAAACAATTGGAGTATTAGTAGATACATTTTTAGTATGTACATCAACAGCGTTTATCGTACTATGTTCTGGTGCATATAAAGCAACAAATTTAGAAGGTATTGAATTAACGCAAGTTGCGTTAAGTTCACAAATTGGTTCGTGGGCAAGTAGCTTCTTGGCGATTATTATTTTCTTATTCGCTTTCAGTTCACTTCTAGGAAACTACTATTATGGTGAAACGAACATTGAATTCATTAAACAAAGTAAAACTTGGTTAACGATTTACCGTATTGCGGTAGTGGGAATGGTATTATTCGGTTCTGTTGCCACACTTCAAGTTGTATGGAATATGGCGGATTTATTTATGGGACTAATGGTAATCACAAACTTAATCGCGATTACACTTCTTGGCCGATTTGCATATGCTGCTTTGGCAGACTATGTAAGGCAAAAGAAACAAGGAAAAGATCCAGTCTTCAGTGCAGATTCTATTCCGGGTTTAACGAATACAGAGTGTTGGGATAAGCCAGTGGTAACGGATAAAGAAAAAGCAGTGTAATGAAAAGGCGAGCATCGAGATGAATTCGATGCTCGTCTTTTTTGTTGTAGTAAATGATGAAAAGGGTGAGAGGGAATTATTAATATAATTTTGTTTGTTCATTATTCTCGTTATTTGTAGAGAACGCACTGTCTTAAAAGTATGACTGGTCGAATGGGATGAGTGATTGAGTATTGGATAAATGCACGTACTGGTTATATTTTTACGTGAAAAAACACATATGTTAAGAAGTTTAACGTACTCATGTTATAAAACCTAACATAAAGTTCTTGATTACTAAAAGTTTTTAGAATATAATTTTCTTATTGTTAGGAAGAGGGGGCAATGCAATTATGGATTTTTTAACTAAGGTAATTGGGGATGTAAATAATGTCCTTTGGTCATATGTCATTATTGCGATGTTAATTGGGTTAGGACTTTACTTTTCATTTCGTGTGAAATTTGTCCAAGTTCGTTACTTCGGTGAAATGATTCGTTTGCTTGGGGATGGGGCAAGTTCGAAAACGAGGAAAGCTCAAAAAGAGAAGAGCGGTGTATCATCGTTCCAAGCTTTTTGCATGAGTACAGCTTCTCGTGTAGGTACTGGTAACTTAGCTGGTGTAGCTATCGCAATCTCAGCAGGTGGACCAGGAGCAGTATTTTGGATGTGGTTAATCGCGGTAATTGGGGGTGCTTCTGCATTTGTAGAGAGCACATTAGCGCAAATTTATAAAGTAAAAGATGGGAATGCATTCCGTGGTGGTCCAGCGTATTATATGGAAAAGGGTTTAAAGAAACGCTGGCTAGGAGTTGTCTTCTCTGTTCTAATAACAGTTAGTTTCGGATTAATTTTCAACGCCGTGCAGTCAAACACAGTAGCGGCGGCTTTTGATGGAGCATTTAACACAGATGGTAAGTTTGTAGGTCTGTTTATGGCTGGTTTACTTGCAATCATTATCTTCGGCGGAGTAAAACGTATTGCACGTGCGGTTGAAATGATTGTTCCAGTAATGGCAATTATATATGTAGCAGTGGCATTATTCGTTGTTGTAACAAACATTACGGCAATTCCATATGTATTTAAAGAAATTTTCTTACATGCTTTCGGAATTAAAGAAGTAGTAGGTGGGGGATTAGGAGCTGCGATTTTACTAGGGGTAAAACGTGGGTTATTCTCAAATGAAGCAGGTATGGGTAGTGCGCCGAACGCAGCTGCGACTGCAAACGTAACGCACCCAGTTAAACAAGGTTTCATTCAAACTTTAGGGGTATTTACAGATACATTATTAATTTGTAGTTGTACAGCATTTATCATTTTATTATCAGATGTGCCTGGAGCCGCTGATTTAAACGGAATTCAATTAACGCAACAAGCATTAAGTCAACATATCGGACCGTGGGCTTCTATATTTGTTGCAGTTGCAATCTTCTTGTTTGCATTTAGTTCATTAGTTGGTAACTACTACTATGGTGAAACGAATATTGAATTCTTAAATGGAAGTAAAGTGTTATTAAATGCATACCGCATTGCTGTACTTGGTATGGTTGTTTTAGGATCTGTAGCAACAATTCAAATCGTTTGGGATTTAGCAGATTTATTTATGGGGATTATGGCTGTTATTAACTTAGTTGCGATCGTATTCCTTTCTAAGTATGCTTTTGCGGCATTATCAGATTACGTTAAGCAAAAGAAACAAGGAAAAGATCCAGTATTCTATGCGGAGTCTATTCCAGGTTTGAACAATACAGAGTGCTGGGATAAGCCAGCAGTAGTTGATAAAGAAAAAGCAGTATAATGAGGTGAGCATCAAGTGAAACTTGATGCTCATTTTTTTGTTTTATCCTGCTATTTGTGAACAGTAAAACTCTCGATTGATACGGGCTAATAATCAGTGGGGATGATACTGATTAAAGTTTCGCTATATAATATAAAAGACGAACATTCATGAACGTTTTATAATAAAATGTAATTTTTTTAAGGAAAGTGCGGATATGAGTTGTGATTTATGTTAGAATGGAAAATGCCTTTGAAACAAGAGGTTTTATGATCTTTCCTATCCGATTGAAGGTTTTAGAGGAGAAATGGAAAGTTCGGATTATTTCTTATTTCAAGTGGTCAGACGTTCAACGTTAATGAAGAGTTAAATGGAGGATTTTATTAATGAAGTTTGTTATGTTTCTTGTAGGATTGCTCGTTGTATTTGTACTCGGTTTTCTTATAAGTGCCGATCGAAAGAAGATTAAGTATAAACCAATCGCAATTATGCTTGTTATTCAGCTAGCGTTAAGTTATTTCTTATTAAACACGCAAGTTGGTTATATTTTAGTAAAAGGAATTTCAGATGGATTTGGCGCGCTTCTTGGATATGCGGAAGCTGGAATCGTTTTCGTATTTGGCGGTCTTGTTAATAAAGGAGAGGTTTCATTCTTCTTAACAGCGTTATTACCAATCGTATTCTTTGCCGTTTTAATCGGAATTCTGCAACACTTTAAGATTTTACCGATATTTATTCGTGCTATTGGTACTGCGCTAAGTAAAGTAAATGGTCTAGGAAAACTAGAATCATATAACGCAGTAGCAGCTGCCATTGTTGGGCAAGCGGAAGTATTTATTACAGTAAAAGATCAATTAAGTAAAATCCCAAAACATCGTTTATATACATTATGTGCATCTTCCATGTCGACAGTATCAATGTCAATCGTAGGTTCTTATATGAAAATGATCGAACCGAAATATGTAGTAACAGCACTTGTATTAAATTTATTTAGTGGTTTCATTATTATTCATATTATTAACCCGTACGATATTACAGAAGAAGAAGATACACTAAAATTAGAAAATAAGAAAAAACAGTCATTCTTTGAAATGCTAAGTGAATATATTATGCTTGGTTTCACGATTGCAATCACAGTAGCGGCAATGTTACTTGGTTTCGTAGCATTAATTACAGCAATTAATAGCTTGTTTGATTCAATGTTCGGTATTACATTCCAAGCTATTTTAGGATATATTTTCTCACCATTAGCATTCGTAATGGGTATCCCGCAAGCGGAGATGGTAACAGCGGGACAAATTATGGCAACAAAATTAGTATCAAACGAATTTGTTGCGATGCTGGATCTTGGAAAAGTAGCTGGTGATTTATCAGCTCGTACAGTTGGTATTCTTTCTGTATTCCTTGTATCATTTGCGAACTTCTCATCAATTGGAATTATCGCAGGTGCAACGAAAGGTATCGATGAAAACCAATCAAATGTTGTATCATCATTCGGTCTACGTCTTGTGTACGGTGCGACATTAGTAAGTATTCTATCAGCGATTATCGTTGGTGTTATGTTATAAAAAGGGTGGTCCTAGCTCGTAGCTAGGGCTATTTTTTATGGTAAATTTGCATGAAAAATCTAATTTATTAGGAATATATTAACATATAAAAATCTTGTGAACTACTCGCCACTTAGTAAAGCTTGAAGTGGGAGCTTCTCAGTTCCATGACGAAAGTAATCTTTCATCTCCCTGAGCGTTACTTCGGGACATTCCACCCCTAGCTGTCCAACTTTTGGAAGCTCCCTATATACGGTTGATATTTTACGCAGGAACCGAATGGTTTGGTTTTCGCACGCTATTTTCTTCCTGCAACCTTCTATATCAAGTTATCAAAGAACTTCATGTAGCTAGTTTATCAAAAGTTTTTGGCTATGCTAAACCGAAAGAATTCTCCTTCACGCGTCTCTGGAAGGAGAATTTTTCCGGTAAATTCGTTAAAATTTATATTGCATTCTGATTAGATAACGCTTACAATTTGATTTGTAGGTGGTATCAATTTCAGACTTTCAAGTATGGTAGGAGAGAAGAGGCTACCTTTAATAAATTGCAATTTATGTAAACGCTTACTGATTTTAGTTAACAGTTGAATAGTATTTAGGGGTTTTAAATTTTTTTAACAACAATGGTCAGACGTCATTCGTTATACGTTATACGACCAATAACTCGTGGGAGAAGTGGAGGATTCACATATGAAGATCGTAATGTTTCTAGTCGGTTTACTTGTAGTATTTGTACTAGGGTTCCTTATCAGTTCAGATCGTAAGAAAATTAAATATAAACCAATTGCACTTATGCTTGTCATTCAATTGGTACTTGCGTATTTCTTACTAAATACAAAGATCGGATTTGTATTAGTAAAAGGGATTGCAGATGGGTTTGGCGCTATTTTAAAATTTGCGGAAGCAGGGGTTAATTTCGTATTTGGTGGTTTAGCGAACGATGGACAAGCACCATTCTTCTTAACAGTATTATTACCAATTATTTTCTTAGCAGTATTAATCGGGATCTTACAACATATTAAAGTTTTACCGATTATCATCCGTGCAGTCGGTTTCCTATTAAGTAAAATTAACGGCTTAGGAAAACTAGAATCATATAATGCAGTAGCAGCTGCAATTGTTGGTCAAGGTGAAGTATTCATTACAGTAAAAGATCAACTAAGCAAATTACCGAAAAATCGTTTATACACACTTTGTGCATCTTCTATGTCAACAGTATCGATGTCAATCGTCGGTTCTTACATGAAAATGATTGATCCAAAATATGTAGTAACAGCACTTGTATTAAACTTATTTAGTGGATTCATTATCGTTCATATTATTAATCCATATGAAGTGAAAGAAGAAGACGATATTTTAGAATTACAAGAAGATAAAAAACAAACATTCTTTGAAATGTTAGGCGAATATATTATGCTTGGTTTCTCTATCGCTGTAACAGTAGCGGCGATGTTAATCGGTTTCGTAGCATTAATTACAGCAATTAACGGTGTATTCGATTCAATTTTCGGAATCACATTCCAAAGCATTTTAGGATATGTCTTCTCACCATTAGCATTCGTAATGGGTATTCCAACATCAGAGATGCTAACAGCAGGACAAATTATGGCAACGAAATTAGTAACGAACGAATTCGTTGCAATGCTTGATCTTGGAAAAGTAGCTGGTGATTTATCAGCTCGTACAGTAGGTATTTTATCTATCTTCCTTGTATCATTTGCGAACTTCTCATCAATCGGAATTATCGCAGGTGCAACGAAGAGTATCGATGGTAAACAAGCAAACGTTGTATCTTCATTCGGATTAAAACTTGTATACGGTGCAACGTTAGTAAGTATATTATCAGCGATTATCGTTGGGGTTATGCTTTAATAAAAACAAACGAAGTCGTTTATCTCTCGCCTAGAGGGATGAGCGACTTTTTTATTTTGGTATGATAAATAATATAGAGAGGGGTGATTAGGGTGAAAGAACGAGATAGTTTAAGGGAGTTTGATGAGATTATAGAGAACATTGATCAATTAACTGGAGAAGATGCTAGAGCGTTTTTGAAATTTATACATGGGTATTTAAGTATAGTAGGGGTAGGAGATGGGACGTTTACTCATAGTGACTTTGTTGAAAAGGTTTCAGAGCTTTATAAGAAGGATGTGGCGGGGGTTATTCAGGTTAGAGAAGAAATAAAAAAATCACCTTAATACATTCATTAAGGTGATTGGAATACTACTCAGCTGGAGGCGTAAATGTACGTTTCTCTAATTCAGCATCTAGCATAAATAGTGCGTTTGAATCGCTTGTAATACGTTTTAATTTTTGGATGATGCTATCGAATGAAGATTCTTCTTCTACTTGCTCATCGACGAACCATTTTAAGAATGTAATTGTTGCATGCTCACGCTCATCCCAAGCGATATCAGATAAGTTGTAAATACGCTTCGTTACTTCACGCTCGTGCTCAAGTGCCACTTCAAAAGCGTTCAGTACAGATTCGTATTTGTTATTTGGATTATCAAATCCAGTAATAATAGCGCGCTCACCGCGGTCATTAATGTAGTTGTAAAGCTTCATTGCGTGGAAACGTTCTTCTTCAGCTTGTACAAGGAAAAAGTTAGCGAATCCATCATAGCTCTCAGCTGTACAGTAAGCAGCCATTGCCATATAGGCGTGGGCAGAGTAAAATTCAAAGTTCATTTGATCGTTTAATGCGTCGTGCAATTTTTTAGATAACATAAAATCCCCCTTAGTATTTTGACAAGAACATTATACCATAATTGATAATATTCTCATTTGGATACTTCGAACCTTTTCGAAAGCTTTGTGACGTGTGCCTCCATAATGTCTTGTAAATCTAAATCATATTTTTGTGAAAGAATAATAAGATTAGATAGTACATCACCAAGTTCTTCTTTTAACTCTTGTTTTAGTTCTTCTTCTGTTTTCACTTTTTCGTCAGGACGATCACGGCCAATTTCGATTGCACGAACAACGCGTGAAACTTCTCCAACTTCCTCTGTTAAGAAATTTAAGCGAATAAAGGAATTATACTGTGACCAGCTTCGTTTTTCGTAAAATTCCTCCACCCATCTTTGAAATGCGACGATATCCATTTCTTCCTCATCCCTTCAATATGTTGTACAATGTTCATTGTATCATAACAATATATAGTTTCGGGGTGTAGGAATGAGAAAGATTTGTGTGTTTGCAGGTTCCAACTTAGGGGAGAGACCAGAATTTAAAGAGCAGGCAATAGCGTTAGGAAAAATGTTTGTTGAGAACGATTATGAGCTTGTATACGGTGGTTCTTGCGTAGGATTAATGGGAGAAGTGGCAAACGAAGTTCTTCGCTTAGGCGGACGTGTAACAGGTGTTATGCCACGCGGTCTATTTCGAGGAGAAATTGTTCATACAGGGCTAACAGAATTAATTGAAGTAGAAACGATGCACGAACGTAAAGCGAAAATGGCAGAGCTTGCGGATGCTTTTATTGCATTACCAGGCGGATACGGAACGTTTGAAGAGCTATTTGAAGTAGTATGTTGGTCACAAATTGGTATACATAATAAGCCGGTTGGTTTATTGAACATAAAAGGCTTTTATGGGCCAATTTTGCAAATGGTCGAACGTGCAGCGGAAGAAGGGTTTATGAACCCATCAAATAAAGAGTTAATAGTTGCTGCTGAGACAGCAGATGCACTCATTCACAAGATACAAAATTACGAGCGTCCTGTTTTAGGAACGAAGTGGAAGCAGCTATCATAATACAATTTTATAGATATTTTTGGAAACACATGTCATTTTACTTTGAAAAGGCATGTGTTTTTAATTTAGTTAAATATGTTAATGTTTAGATGTAATGTTTTTTTGAGGGGAGAAATAGATGGAGGAGTTTGTGTATTTACGTCCTGTTTTTAAAAGTATATTAGCAGCATCTATTCTTGTTATGCTAATTGTTTCAACACAGAAGAAAGAGCTAATTAATGAGTTTTCGCTTTGGTTTATTTCAATATTGTGTATTGGTGTTTCGGCGATAACACTCTTTATAATTGGCTTTATCGTTGATAAGTATAATCTAGCCGGAGATGTGCATAGTTCTAATATGTTTATTGCGATTGGTTGTATTAGCGGTTTGAATTTTATTATTTATTATAGACGGCAATAAAAAGAAGGCATTCCATATTACTTTGGAATGCCTTTATCATTTTGATTACTTTGTTTTTTATACAGGTACCAGCCACCCCAGCCGCCACCGATTGCTACAACAACGAGGAAAGCATAGTCTTTCACCTCGATACGTATATTGAAAATGTTAGCTATAAGTAAGAGAATCCCAACTGTTATTAACGCAAAAAATGCTCTAATTAAGTAGTCTTTCAACTGAACCACTCCCGCCATTTAAGTAGTAAATGATGAATATGGAAAAGCTTTTTTGGATCTATTTTACTAAAGGGTGTTACCTATATTTTAACATAAAAGGGATTGTAATATATTGATGAAAGTAGGGGGAAGGGGTGCTAATATTGTCGTGTTTTGTCGGTAAGTCGATATAATGAAAAAATCGTTGATATATTTTGAGTTATCGTCAATATATTTGAAAAATCGTTGGTATAATTTCATGTATCAGCACGTGCGACAACCCCATAGAAAAAAGCGACTCTAAACAAGCCGCTTCCGCTTTAAGTGATATCCAGCTCCAGCGGCTAGAATCTCCGGTCATTTCGCTCTCTCGCTCGAAGCAAAAAGCGCTTCAAGGTCGAGAGCTCCAATGTCCTGCGATTCTGAACGAGCCGCTTCCGCTTTAAGTGATATCCAGCTCCAGCGGCTAGAATCTCCGGTCATTTCGCTCTCTCGCTCGAAGCAAAAAGCGCTTCAAGGTCGAGAGCTCCAATGTCCTGCGATTCTGAACGAGCCGCTTCCGCTTTAACATAATATCCAGCTCCGGTGGCTAGAATGTTCGATGGCTTCGCTTCTTCCTGCGAGGCAAAGAGCGCCTCTACGTCAAAAGCTCCATCCCCCTCACATTCTGAGCAAGCCACCTCCGCTTTTAAATATATTATTGATTCAAGAACGCACGTAGCATCCAAGCGTGTTTTTCTAGTTCTGTGTAGATGCCTAGTAGTAGGTCAGATGTCATTTCGTCATCAGAGTTTTGAGCGATTTCCATGCCTTTTTTCAGTTCGACTAGCATCATTTCGTAGTCTTTCATGATTGCTTCAACCATTCCTTCTGCAGTTTCTCCGTATGCTGCTTCTTGAATAGAAGATAGTTCTAAGTATTCTTTCATTGTTGCTACTGGTTTGCCGCCAATTGCTAAAATACGTTCTGCAATTTCGTCGATGTGAGTAGCTGATTCTGTGTAAAGTTCTTCGAATTTCTCGTGTAATGTAAAGAATTGAGGTCCTTTTACGTACCAATGGAAGTTGTGTAATTTTGTGAATAAAACGCTCCAGTCTGCTACTTGTTTGTTTAATACTTCGATTACTTGTTTGTTCATTATGATCAATCTCCTTTTGAGTTGTTATGTGATATCAATTACTAATTTATAATTATTATAATCTAGTAATTCGTATAAATCAACCCTTTTGCTGGAATTAATTTGAACAAATTATGAACTGTTATAAATAAAAATCCCTATTACTGTGGAGTAATAGGGATTTTTATTTTGATATATAGCTCTTGTTCTAAACGAGCCGCTTTCGCTTTTAATTGTTATACAGCCTTTTGCTTCTCTTCTATATCCTGTCCATCCCAGCACTCTGTATTCTGTAAGCCAGGGATAGAACTTGCAACGAAGACAGGATCTTTTCCTTGTTTCTTTTGCTTTATATAGTCTACTAAAGCTGCGTATGCAAACTTGCTAAGGAATGAGATGGCAATTAAGTTTGTGAATACCATTAGTCCCATAAAGAAATCAGCTAAACTCCAAACTGTTTGAAGGGCAGCGATAGATCCGAAGAACACCATTCCGACAACTGCAACACGATAAATCAGTAACCATGTTTTGCTTTCTTTAATGAATGCGATGTTTGTTTCACCATAATAGTAGTTTCCTAGTAAAGAACTGAAAGCGAATAGGAAAATAATAATCGCTAAGAAAGTGCTTGCCCACGGTCCAATTTGTGAACTTAATGCTCGTTGTGTTAATTCAATACCTTCTAAATTCGATCCTTTGTAAAGTCCAGAACATAATACGATAAATGCTGTTGATGTACATACTAAGAATGTATCTACGAAAACACCTAATGCTTGAACAAGTCCTTGTTTTACAGGGTGAGATACATCTGATGTTGCTGCTGCGTTAGGGGAGCTACCCATACCTGCTTCTGTCGCGAATAAACCGCGCTGAATTCCGAATTTGATTGCTGCTCCAATACCACCAGCGATAGCTTGGTCTAAACCAAATGCGCTGTTAAATATTTCTGTAAAAATGCTTGGTAACATATTGAAGTTGTTAATTACGACAAAAATAGCCACACCGATATAAATGATCGCCATTGGAGGGACAATCATTTCTGTAATACGTGAAATGCTCTTGATACCACCAAAAATAATAACTGCAACTAATAAAGCTAATAGAGCTCCTACGATCGTTCGCTCTAGTCCAAAAGCATTTTCAAACGCTATTGTTACTGTATTTGCTTGTACAGAATTGAAAATTAATCCGTACGCAACTGTAATAAGAAGTGAAAACCAAACACCCATCCAGCGTTTGTTTAATCCTTTTTCCATGTAATATGCTGGTCCACCACGGAACCTGCTTCCATCTTTTACTTTATAAATTTGCGCGAGCGTACATTCTACGAAACTAGTAGCTGCTCCAAGGATAGCGATAAACCACATCCAAAATATTGCGCCGGGTCCACCCATTGAAATGGCTAATGCTACACCAGCTAAGTTTCCGATACCGATACGTGCCGCTGCACTTAAGCAAAATGCTTGGAATGGAGAGATGCTATCTTTCTTTTTTTCTTTTCGATTAAACCCTTTACTAATTAAACTGACCATCTCACCGAAATGAGTAATTTGGACGAATTTTAATTTGAAAGAGAAATAAAGACCGAAGCCGATTAGCATTGCAATAAGAATATATGACCATAAAATATTATTCGTTACCTCAAGGAATCTGCTAAAGATATCAACCATATAATACACTTCCTTTTTTCCGTAATAAGAAAATTATATGCAAAAAATATACGAGAATCAATTTTTCTAAAAAATTATGTTACATAAACATATTTTGTGTTATGATTATGTTACATCGTAATATTTTTAGAATTATTTACATTTTAAAAAACTAAATTTAAAACGAGAAAGAGGGGATAATTTGAAAGAAGAATCTTTATTGAATATAAGTCTTAAGAGTTTGAAAATGAGAAGTAATATATTTTTTATCATTACATCTTTAAGTATCTTTTTAGGAGCCACTTATTATTACAATAAAAGATTTCCAAGTCATAGGTATCCTGAATGGTTAGAATTTCTAAAATTGATTGGATGAACAAAAGACAGAAAAACAGAAAATTAAAATAAAGAAGTTATGGAGGAGCTAAATATGAATATTAGAGAAAGTGAACTTCCGGGTATTGGTTATAAGTTTCAAATCGTTACGAAAGGTAACGAAAAGATGGTGATTGTCATTCATGATGATGGGCGTAGAGAAATGTATCATTTTGATTCAGATCATGAAGAAAGTATCTCAAGTATTTCATTACGTGACTCAGAGGCGAGACAAATTGCAGCAATATTAGGTGGAATGGTATACAAACCTAGAGCATTAGAAAATGTTGAAATGGTCTTTGAAGGTTTAGCAATTGAGTGGTTTAAAGTGGAGAATGCAGCTCCGGCAATCGGAAAAACAATTGGCAACCTTGAAATAAGAAAAACATATAGCGTAACGATTATTGCAGTTATGAAAAAGAATATGAAAAAGCTATTCAATCCAGGACCAGAAACGGTAATTGAAGAAGGCGATATGCTTGTAGTTTCAGGTGAGAGAGAAGAAATTAAAAAAATTATTAATGAGTTACTTTCGAATAGGGGGACTGACTAGATGGATACGTTAATTTTTGAAGTTGGTACAGCTTTAGTTTTAGTAGCAATTGCGGCGGTAATTGCTGGAAAGTTTAAATTCTCAGTAATTCCTTTTCTAATTGTTCTTGGAATGTTAGTAGGACCGCATGCACCGACAATAGGTGTTATCGATCTCAAATTTATTGAAAGTGCGAGTGTAATTTCCTTCCTTGGACGGATTGGCGTTCTGTTCCTTCTGTTCTACCTAGGACTAGAGTTTTCGATGAAAAAACTAATAAAATCTGGACGTTCCATCGCGATTGGCGGAACAATCTATATTTTAATTAACTTTTCACTTGGATTATTATACGGGTTTATAATGGGATTCCCTTTACTAGAAATCTTAATTATTGCGGGTATTATTACGATTTCTTCTAGTGCTATCGTTGCTAAAGTGTTAGTGGATTTAAGAAGAACTGGTAATAATGAAACCGAATTAATTTTAGGAATTATTATGTTTGAAGATATATTCCTTGCTGTATATTTATCAGTTGTATCTGGTTTAGTTCTAGGAGATCATGCTTCCTTCCTAGGTGCTCTTACTTCAATTGGAATTGCTTTAGGATACATGCTTCTATTCTTTATTGTAGCTAGAAAGGCGACGCCTTTATTAAATAAATTGCTCAATATTAGTTCAGATGAAATATTCATTATTGTAGTATTTGCTTCGTTATTCTTTATTGCAGGATTCTCGGAAACAATTCACGTTGCTGAAGCAATTGGAGCACTTCTTTTAGGATTAGTTTTCTCTGAGACAGAGCATAGTGACAGAATTGAACATCTCGTTGTTCCATTTAGAGACTTTTTCGGAGCTATTTTCTTCTTCAGTTTTGGATTAAGTATTGATCCGTTCTCATTGGGCGGAGCGATATGGCTAACGTTAGGTGCTGTCCTTCTTACAATCATCGGAAACTTTGTTGCAGGAATGATTGCAGGGCGACAAGCTGGATTATCTCATAAAGCGTCAACAAATATTGGATTAACAATTGTTTCAAGAGGAGAATTCTCCATCATTATGGCCAATATCGGCATCGCTGGTGGTTTAATGTCAGTCTTGAAACCATTCTCGGCACTATACGTGCTTATACTATCCATCTTAGGTCCACTTCTGACGAAAGAGTCAAAGAATGTATATAAATTTTTAAATAAAATCTTTAAGTGGGATACGAAGACTAACTAATTTTAAAAAAATAAAAGTACAAGATATTTACTGCTTGTACTTTTATTTTTTGCAATGAAAACAGTAAAGAGAGGTACATGATGTTAGGAGAGTTGATTCATTCCGTTTTAGTTTTTCTAGAAGGACTTGGTTATTGGGGAATTATGCTTGGGTTGATGTTAGAGGTTATTCCGAGTGAAATCGTATTGTCTTATGCAGGTTATTTAGTATCAACAGGCAGCATTACGTTTTGGGGCGCTGTCGCGTTCGGTACAATTGGTGGTGTAATTGCACAACTATTCATTTATTGGATCGGTCGGTACGGAGGAAGACCCGTCCTTGAACGATATGGAAAATATATTTTAATTCAAAAGAAACATATTGATTATGCTGAAGATTGGTTTAATCGTTACGGAACTGGCGTTATTTTTACAGCACGTTTTATTCCTGTTGTACGTCATGCTATTTCGATACCAGCGGGTATTGCGAAAATGTCACATGCTAAGTTTATTACGCTAACTACACTAGCTGTTATTCCATGGTCAATTGTATTTGTATATTTAGGTTTTAAATTAGGAACAGAGTGGGAAAGTATTAATAAAGTAGCTGGGCCATATGTGAAATACTTTGCACTTGCAGCTATTGTTTGTGCAATTGGTTACTTTGTATTAAAAAAAGTGATGAAAAAAAAGTGATTACGTAAAAAGAATCTATGCTGACATAGATTCTTTTTTTATTGTCATTTTTTGAAAGAGGAAAGAGTAGGTTTAATATTTTACATATTGTGGCATACATATAGGAAAAGGGAGTTTGGGAAGGGGATTATAGAAAAATGGAACTCCAGTTTCAAAATGTATATCAACAAGTTGAGAATTGGTATGTGTTGGATTCGGAGCTTCCTTGGGATGTCAAAAGGCTTAGAGATGATTTGTTTTCACTGATTGAAGTATGTAAAACGCCAGTTATTTTTTGTGATACGTGTGATGCGAATTATGTGCTTCTATCATTAGGAGAAGAAGAAGAGGAATTCTTATTCCCAGTAGGTGGTTTTTACCATAAAGAAAAACAATTAATTTTTGTTTGTATGTGGGAAGAGTATGAGCAAGTGCTCAAAACACTACTGCATGAGTTTCGTCATGCGATGCAGCATAAGAGAGAAGTATTGTATGTTGGAAGTGAAGTGTACGAAGATAGATGGATTGAGAAAGATGCGAGGAAGTTCGCGGAGAGGAAATTAGATGAATATAAAAATAGAAAGTTAATGTAAAGCATAGTGGAGAAATGGCACTGTGCTTTCTTAGTTAATTACTAAAAGTAAGTGATTGACTTTTACAAAGTTTAGTTCTAAACTAATGGTATGAAATGAGCGAGGTGATAGAATGAAGACAGAAGATAGACTCGGATTACTATTATGGTTTCGTTTATCACGTTTTTATAACAAAAGTATTCGTGAGACGAATCAGCATTTGAAAGAATGGAATGTATCTGCCGCTCAGTTTGATGTGCTAGCTCAAGTTGGAGGACATAATCGTCTAACGCAGCAAGAGCTCGGAAATAAACTATTTGTTACGAAGGGAAATATCACGCAGCTATTAAATAAAATGGAGCAGCTGGAGTGGATTCATCGTGAACAAGAAGGTACTACAAAATATATTTCGTTAACAGAAAAGGGAAAAGCTTTATATGAAGAAATCGTCCCGCCTCAAGAAACGTTCCAAGCGGAGCAGTTTCAAAATTTAAATGTAGAAGAACAACATCAATTATTACAATTACTAAAAAAATTACAGTGAGAAAAATTTTTAAAATAAATCTTGAATTCGAGATAATATGAGGTGAAGGATATGTTTAGAAAAGTTGATCATAAAAATATGGGAAGAGCAAATCACGGTTGGTTAAATACACATTTTCATTTTTCCTTTGCGAATTACTATAACCCGAATAACATGAACTTTGGAGCATTGCGTGTAATTAATGATGACCTAGTAGCACCGCAAACTGGTTTTGATATGCATCCGCACCGCGATATGGAAATCATTTCGTACGTTGTAGATGGTGCTTTAACACATGAGGATAGCATGGGGAACCGCGGAACAATTGAGCGAGGACATGTTCAATATATGAGTGCTGGCACAGGTGTATTTCATAGCGAGCATAATTTAGGAAATGAAACACTACGTTTATTACAAATTTGGATTTTACCAGATCGTGCGGAGCATAAACCAAACTATGGTGAGTTTACATTTGATTGGAGCAAGCGTGAAAATGAATGGTTCCATATGGTATCTCCAGTAGACGGAGAGGCACCAATTCGTATTCACCAAGATGCAAATTTATATTCTTTATCGTTAGATGCCGGAAAAGAAATTCATTTTCCTGTGCGAGAAGGCCGTCAATTGTATCTTGTTCAAATTGAAGGAAGTAGTGTAATAAATGGTGAAAAGCTTGTTATGCGTGATGCAGCAGAAGCGATAGATGAGGATATTCATATTGAAGCGAAAGAACGATCACACTATTTAGCAATCGAATTGAAAAAATAATCGAATGTTTATGGAAAAGAGGACACCCAATAGGATGTCCTCTTTTTTTGAGTGGAATTGTCAGAAAAATTTTTCTCAATATTTAGAAAAAGGTATTAGCCCGGAAAATAAGAATTGTATAAAAGTGTCAAAAATCTTTAGGGAATGGGGAATGTTATAGTGAAAAAGCAAGTCATTTCATCAGCATTAGCCTTAACTGTTATCGCCGGGGGATTTGGAACATTTGGAGCAACGACAACCAAAGCGGAAGAACAAAAAATTCAATATCATCAAGAATTTAAAACGCCTGCATACATAGGTGAAGAATGGAAAGCACCAGAAGGACTAGATAAAAAAGAGACAGTCTTTCAGTATTTAGAGAGTAAGAAAGATATGTTTAAATTAGCAGGAAATATTGATAAACATTTCAATGTCGTTGGGGAAGAAAAAGATGCTGAATCTGGCACAACACACGTGAAGTTAGTTGAGAAACATAATAACATTCCTGTGTATGGTTCAGATCAAACTGTTACACTAGATAAAGAAAATAATGTAAAAGCATTCTTCGGACAAGTTATTCCGAATTTAGAGGATAAAAATATTCCTGCGTCTGCAAGCATTAGTGCGGAACAAGCAGAAACGATTGCAAAGGCAGATATTGAAAAAGAAGTTGGTAAAGTAAAGAATTATGACGGTGTGAAAAAAGATTTATTTGTGTATGAAAAAGATGGAAACTACTATCTTGCCTATTTAGTTAAGGCATCGATTTCAAAACCAGCTCCAGGATATTGGCATTATTTTGTTGATGCAACAAATGGAAATGTTATTGAGAAATATAATGCTGTAGATAACATTACTGGATTTGGTTACGGAGTATTAGGTGCTAGACAATCATTTGAAATTGCTCAAGATACGAAAACAGGACAATTCAACTTGTTTGATGGTAAACGAGGACAAGGTGTTCATACATTTGATGCAGAAAATATGGACGAGAACTGGTTTAACTTATTCTCACAATGGCTTGGATACACAGGAGAAGAAGTTGAGAGTAAATCTAAGTTCTTCGAAGATAAAGCAGCGGTTGATGCGCATGTAAATGCAGGAAAAGTATATGATTACTACAAAAAGACATTTAATCGTAACTCTTTCGATGATAAAGGCGCGAAGCTTATTTCTACTGTTCACGTTGGAGAAAGTTGGAATAACGCAGCTTGGAATGGTGTGCAAATGATGTATGGTGATGGTGATGGGAAAACATTCATTCCATTATCTGCTGGACTAGATGTTATCGGTCATGAATTAACGCATGCTGTAACTGAACATACAGCAAACCTTGTTTATAAAAATGAGTCAGGTGCGTTAAATGAATCGTTATCTGATATTATGGGTGTCATGGTTGAGAAGAAGAGCTGGGATTTAGGTGCTGACATTTATACACCTGGAAAACCTGGTGATGCACTTCGTTCTCTGAAAGATCCAGCATCTATTCCAAATCCATTAAAACCAGGTGAAGGTTACCCAGATCATTACAATAAACGCTACACTGGAACAGCTGATAATGGCGGCGTTCATATTAACAGTAGTATTAACAATAAAGCTGCATATTTAGTATCTGATGGTGGAGAGCATTACGGTGTGAAAGTAACTGGAGTAGGCCGTGAAGCGACAGAAAAAATTTATTACCGTGCTCTTACGAAATATTTAACTGCAAACTCTGACTTTAAGATGATGCGTCAAGCTGCTCTGCAGTCAGCTGAAGATTTATATGGTAAAAACTCTAAAGCTGTACAAGCTGTAACGAAAGCTTATGATGCAGTAGGCGTAAAATAATAAGAGAAAAAGACCTGACTAGGATGTCAGGTCTTTCTTTATTTAGTCGCGAATACCTAATGCGATTTTCGCCATACGTGACATGCGTTCTTTAGACCAGGGCGGATTCCAAACGACATTTACTTCTATTTCATTGACTTCAGGTACGTTCGTTGATAATACTTTTTTTACGTCTGATACAATTTGCCCAGCCATTGGACAACCGATAGAAGTCATCGTCATCGTAATGACAGCATTATTATTTTCATCTGCTGTAACGTCATAAACTAATCCAAGATTAACAATATCAACACCGAGTTCAGGGTCAATAACAGCTTCTAAGTTTGCATATAACTTTTCTTCAAATGCTTGTTGTGACATGTGTAGCACCCCCTACATATTAATGATATCGATTCTCATTATAACGGATATATATATAATATGCAGGGAATGAGCTCAAAAAAATATTCCTCTTGAAAGAGGAATATTTTTTGAAAGCTATTCAGTTTTGAAATGAGATACGAGTTGATCTAATTCTTCAACTGTTTGTTTCATTTGTTTAGCAGTTTGTGTCATCTCATTCATCGTAATGACTTTTTTCTCAGCAGATTGTGCTGTTGTCGCTGTTTCACTAGATACTTCAGTCGAAATAGAAGCGATGTTATTCAGTGAAGCGTTCATTTCTTCAGCACTTGCAGCCATTTCCTCAGCGGTTGCTGAGATGTCTTGCATTTGAGTAGATACTTTATTTACTTGTTCCACAATCGTTGTGAAAGAGTTGCCAGCTTCACGAATGACATGAATGCCTTCAAATGCTTCCGAACGGCCTTGGGACATCATAGAGCTCGCAGTTTCGGTGTCTTGTTGAATTTGATGTAGTAGTTGGTTAATATCTGTTGCCGCTGTTTTAGATTGTTCAGCAAGTTTTCGAACTTCGTCAGCTACGACAGCAAAACCTTTTCCTTGTTCGCCAGCACGAGCTGCTTCAATAGATGCATTTAAAGCAAGTAAGTTTGTTTGTTCTGCGATATTAGAAATAGATTGTACAGCTGTATCAATATATTTCGTGTGGGTGATTAGACGTTCGACCACTTCTGACGTAGCATTTACCGCGTCGTGAATCGTTGTCATTTGTGAAACGGATTTTTGAATAACTGAACTTCCATCGTTAGCTTGTTCAGATGTAGTTACAGCAAGTTCAGTTACAGATGCAGCAGATTCAGCAATACGCTGAACGCTTACTGTCATATCGTCCATTGCAGTTGAGCTTTCTTCCATACTAGAGGCTTGCGATTGAATATTTGCATTTAAGCTAGACATCGAGCTTTGAACTTTTATTGTTGCCTCGCGTGATATATTTGTCTTTTCTAGCATATTTTCAGAAGCATTTTGTACTTCTACAGATGTTTTTTGAACACGATTGATGATATGTTGTAGGTTTTCTAACATTTTATTAAAGGATGTTGCGATTGCACCAATTTCATCATTACTATTTACTTGTAGGCGAGCTGTTAAGTCACCTTCTTGAGATGATAATTCTTTTAGCTTATTATCAATTTGTTGAATTGGTTTTACAAGTTTACCAGAGAACCACCATGCAAGAATGATAGCTACGATAATACAAATAACAAGTGATAAGAAGATAACATATTCAATTTGTAGTGAAGATTGATCAATTTTTTTGATAGATTCGTCACGTAACTTGGCTTGTTCATTACTATAATTTGTGAAGTCACCAATTACTTTATAAACGGCACCATTTTCTGCATAAGCTACTTGTAGAGCCTCTTCCCACTTTTGTTCTTTTGCAAGAGTGAAAACTTTTTCTTCAATAAATTTTCTCCAAGTCGATCCTGATTCCATTGTATCTTTCACGGATTGAGAAATATTTGGATTAGAAAGAAGTTTATCTTTTGAATCCTCCAGACGTTTACTCATCTCATTAAACTTGTCTAATTCGACTTGATCATGTTGTAATAAATAACCTCTTAAAGCAGAAAGTTGTACCTGATAAGCGTCTCCACGTTCTTTCAATTCTGTTGCAAGGGGAGAAATTTCTTTTTGTAAAGCTTCAGCTTTATGAGATTGGTCAATAGCAAAAAATAAAATAAAAGCTAAGGCGATTCCAAATAAAGCACAAATCGTTCCCATCATGAACATAAGTTTTTTTCGAATGCTAATAAAATTCATATGATAAAAAGCCTCCTTTGTGAAATCTTAGTATTAGAATTAATAAATTTAAAAAATTGAAAGAAAGCTTTACTCCATCTGGAACAAAGCTTTCTTCTTTCCTTTAGGAATTATAGCAGACGGAATGGGAGATAGAAAGAGATATTTTAAGGTGAAAAAAGAGAGACTGTAAATCTCTCTTTTTAATAATTTGGATATCATAGAAGTATAAATGAAAATTTCGCTTTAAACGTTTGTTTTGAAATGGGAAACGAGAACTTCAAGTTCTTGTACGGTCGTTTTCATTTCAGAAGCTTTTTTAGCAACGACACTCATTTTGTTTACTTGGTCACCAGCCGAAGTCGCTGTTTGTGATGTTTCGGCGGCAACTTCATTTGAAATAGAAGCGATGTTATTTAAAGCAGCATTCATTTCTTCTGAACTTGCGGCCATTTCTTCAGCAGTTGCAGACATTTCTTGCATTTGTGTAGAGACTTTGTTAATGTGGTTAACAATTTCCGAGAATGAAGATCCAGCGGTACGAATGACTGTAATTCCTTCCGAAGCCTCTGACTGACCTTGTGTCATCATTTCATTTGCTATTTTTGTGTCAGCTTGAATTTGATGAAGTAAATGGTTAATGTCAGTTGCTGCTAGTTGAGATTGTTCAGCAAGTTTTCGTACTTCATCGGCAACAACGGCGAATCCTTTTCCGTGTTCGCCAGCACGAGCTGCTTCAATTGAAGCATTTAAAGCGAGTAAATTTGTTTGTTCCGCGATATTAGAAATGGATTGAAGTGCAGTATCAATATGATTCGTATGTGTAATGAGTCGCTCTACTACTTGTGATGTAGCGTTAACAGCTTCGTTAATGGTATGCATTTGTGTAATAGATTTCTCAATGACTTTATTCCCACTATCTGCTTTTTCAGCAGTTGTAACAGCTAGGCTAGTAACAGAAGAGGCAGATTCAGCAATACGCTGAACACTCGTTGTCATATCATCCATTGCAGTTGAACTTTCTTCTATACTGGAAACTTGTGAACGAATATTATGCTCAAGAGCATTCATCGTTTCTTCGGTTTTTGCGGTATTTTCCATAGACGTAGTTGTTTCGATAAACACATTTTCAGACGCTTCTTTTACACTTGTTGATGTTTGTTGCACTTGTTTTATGATACGTTGTAAGTTAGCGAGCATTTGATTAAAGGAATTGGCGATATCACCAATTTCATCTTTACTCGTTACGTGCAATCTAGCAGTTAAATCGCCATCTTGAGAAGCTAATTCTTTTAATTTCTCATCAATTTGTCGTATCGGTTTAACGAGTTTACCAGAGAACCACCATGCTAATAAAATAGATGTTAACGTACATGTAATGAGTGAGAAGAAAATAATATATTGAATAAGAGATGAAGAAGACTCTACGTCAGCAATTAATGCGTCACGTTTATCATTTTCTTCATTTGCATATTTGGTAAATCTACCTAAAAGGTCGTTTACATAATCGGTTTGAGCTAAAGCGATTTTGGATGCTTCGTCCCACTTTCCTTCGCTAGCAAGAGGGAGGACTTCATTATCTATGACGCTTCGCCATTTTCCTCCCATTAAAATGGCTTCTTTCATTCCTTCTGGAAGTTTTTTATCACTTGTTACTTTTTCTCTAGTATCAGCTAGTTTTTTTCCTTCTCGGTTGAATTTATCCAATCCTTTTTGATCATGTGACAGTAAATATTCTTGTAAACCAGCAACTTGTGCTTGGAACCAATCACCGCGTTCTTTTAAAATCGTTGCTCGTTTTGATACATCATTTTTTAACGTTTCAATTTCGCTTGCTTGGTTCATAGCGAATGAAAGAATAACAATAAGAGCAATACTAAATAAAGAAGAAATGCTTAAGAGTGTGAACAGTAGTTTTTTGCGAATACTAACATATTTCATCGTTATCCCTGCCTTTAAAAACTATTTATTATGATTTATAAATATTAAGAACGACATTAATAAAAACATCATTATGAAGTTATTAATCTGTTCAATGAAAATTATAGCAGATAATGGAAGATGGCAGATTCATATGAGTAAATGTTCTTAAAATGTATACATTTGTATATCAAAAAGTTCATAAATAAAAATGAGAAATGCTATTGTAATTTGAAATAACATCATGTATACTTCTAATTAGTTGATAACGATTATCACTATCAACTGTAACATTACTCTTCGTTATGTTGGTCATACCCCTTTTTGACGACGTAAGTCAGAGACGAAATGTTGAAATATCTTGTGTCCTATTCTACAGAATTATGGTAATCTCCAACCTCAACTTATATGCGTGAGCATGCAAAAAGGATCCTATCCGTGAAGGGATCCTTTTTTGCATGCTGTCGCAATTAATGTATATAGGCCTGGTATTTGTTCTTCAATTCCTTCCGGTGCAGTAGGAGGGAAGACCCACCTTTGATGAGACCCGTGTTCTTCAACTAGTTTTTCAACTTTAAAATGTTCTTGTGCAAGTGTTGTAATAATTTCTCCTAGCGTCCAGCGACGGATGGTTGTTTTAGGTAATGCTTCTTTCTGCGCTTCTGTAAGAAGGATGCTATAAGCAACATCATCTTCAATCAATTCTTCATCGAAATAATTTCCATTGGCCCGAAATGATGGGTGGTCTACTCCTAATAATTTCGTGTAAACAGGATGATAGTCACGAAGGATAAGCGTTCCATCGCCTTTAAGCAAGGTAGCAATTTTTTGAAAGAGCGCTTTTAAATCTAGAAAGTAATGGAGTACACCAAGTTCCAGTAATACGATATCAAATGATTTGGAGAGCTGCACATTTAATACATCAGAAACGACATACTGGATAGAGACACCTGCTGCTTCCGCAAGTTCATTTGCATATTTTGCATTACTTGCCGAAATATCAACAACTGTTACGTCAGCTCCTAAAAGAGCGAGAGCAACGGCTTTATTACCTTTTGACCCGAGTAAGTTAATAATACATTTTCCTGTTGAAGATTGTATGTAAGATAAATAGTGATCTACCTCGCGCACGGGATCTTCCATAAGTTTTTTTGCATAATCGGCTGGTGCCCCGTGGCGATTCGTCCAAGCTTCATAAGCAGCTGCATTCCAGCTTTTTTCATTACGTTTGCTTAGTTGTTTTTGATTCAATCGTATCACTCCTTTTGTGAACGTATAGTTATTCGGCAGGGGGATGGGATTTCCTTTTCTTTCTGGATAAAAGTTTGATTTTTCTGTTATTAAGTCGTACAATACTTGTTATACGTAAAAGCGTTGAAAAGGAAAAGTAGGATGAACACATTCTTTCCAGAGAGCTTCGGTAGCTGAGAAGAAGCAAGAATATTCATTTGAACAATGGCCTTTGAGCTTCGTTCTGAACTTATCAAATGATAATAGTAGGCGGCGACGAGAGTTGGTACTCGTTATCAAAACCACAGTATAAGAGCATATAGCTCCGTACTTGTTAAGGCTAATTATGTGAGTAATTGGCGAAATAAGGTGGTACCGCGACTGTTTATACAGCCCCGCCCTTATCTTTTTTAAGATAAGGGTGGGGCTTTTTTATATTTAAAAGGAGGAATGTAAGATGAGTATTTTTATTGGAGGCGCTTGGCCGTATGCAAATGGCTCGTTACACCTTGGGCATATTGCGAGTTTGTTACCTGGAGATATTTTAGCACGTTATTACCGGGCAAAAGGTGAGAATGTGTTGTATGTTTCGGGAAGTGACTGTAATGGAACACCGATTGCAATTAGGGCAAAACAAGAAGGTGTGACGGCGAAGGAAATTGCTGATAAGTATCATGAAGAGTTCCAGCGATGTTTTCGTAGCCTTGGTTTTACTTATGATTGCTATACACGTACAGATAGTGAGCACCATCATGAAACTGTTCAAAATGTCTTTTTACGTTTATTAGAAGAAGGCTATATTTATAAAAAAACAGTGGAACAAGCGTATTGTGAAACGTGTACACAGTTTTTACCTGATCGTTATGTAGAAGGCATTTGTCCACATTGCCATGAAGCAGCAAGAGGAGATCAATGCGATGCGTGTTCAGCTATTTTAGATCCACTCGATTTGTTAGAAAAGAAATGTAAGTTATGTGGTAGTACACCGTCCGTGCAGGAAACAGAGCATTTTTATTTCGCATTGCATACATTTCAGGAGCAAATCAAAATGGCTGTAGAAATCGCAAAACAGGAAGGAACATGGCGTGACAATGCGATTCAACTAACAGAGAGATATGTTAAGGAAGGATTACTAGATAGGGCTGTCTCACGTGATTTACCAATTGGGGTACCAATTCCAGTAGAAGGGTATGAAGATAAAAAAATTTACGTATGGATTGAAGCAGTGACAGGATATTATTCAGCGAGTAAACATTGGGCCGAAGAAAAAGGGAAAGATGATCAAGAGTTTTGGGATAGAGAAGCGAAAACATATTATGTACACGGAAAGGATAATATTCCGTTTCATTCCATCATTTGGCCAGCGGTATTACTTGGAATAGGAGAGGGAGCAATTCCTCGTTATATCGTTTCGAATGAATATTTAACAGTGGAAAAAAGAAAATTATCTACAAGTAAAAACTGGGCAGTATGGGTGCCTGATATATTAGAACGCTACAATCCAGATTCCATTCGTTACTTTTTAACAGTCAATGCACCAGAAAATCGTGATACTGATTTTTCATGGCGTGAATTCATTTATAGTCATAATAGTGAATTGTTAGGTGCATACGGAAACTTTGTGAACCGGACATTAAAGTTTATTGAAAAGTATTATGATGGCATTGTACCGAATGGAATTATTAATGAAGAGCTGAAAAAGAAAATAGAAGGATTATATATAAATGTAGGAGAATCAATTGAGCAAACTAAATTTAAAGTGGCTCTAGAAACAATATTTGATGCAGTACGTTTTGCAAATAAATACTTTGATGAGAGGCAGCCTTGGAAACAAAGGGAAGATGATCCAGTTTCATGCGAAGAAACGATTTATAACTGTGTGTATCTTATCGCTAATTTTGCAAATCTCCTTGAACCGTTTTTACCATTCTCAAGTGAAAGAGTTAGAAATACATTATCGATTGTGAACCAAAATTGGGAGCCTCAAAATACGTTGCCGAATAGAATTGATAGTGTGCAGCCACTATTTGAACGAATTGATGTAAAACAAATTGAGTGTGAGGTAGAGAAACTATATGGAGCGGTAAAGTGAGATAGAGAAAAAGACCTTTCAAGTAAATGAAAGGTCTTTTGTTATGCAGTAGGATTCTCTTTCTTATCCTTTAAGAAGAAAAGCACGGCAAGGATTACGAGAATAATAGCTGCAATATCATATATTACTTTGAATGTAGTATTAAAGTTTAAGTACTCTACTAAAGGGGTTTTGACTGCCCCAGCATATATACAAATGGGAATGATAAGCACATCGTAAAATTTCTTTTCTTTCATATATCTTATTAGGAAGAATATACACATAATGGCAAAAAAGGCTGCGCTTAAAATAGTCATTTATACCTCCAAATAGATTTGGAATTATACCACATTGTAACTGTATTTACATTTATATGAAAGTTTCTATTTTCATGCACTATGTACGCTACTATGTTTCTTTTCTTTCCTAGCCATAAGCAGCTGAGGAGTAAAAATTCCAAGTAGTATAAAGAGTATCCCAATCCACTGCATGAAGGTTACGACTTCATGTACAAGTGTAATAGAAGCGATAATGGCCGTTGGTAATTCAGCTGCCCCTAGTATTGTACTAAGTCCTGTTCCTACTTTCGGTACACCAATTGAAAAACAAATGACAGGTACGACAACACCGAACAATCCGAGGAAGAATGCGTATTTCCAAAGACCGGCTTGCAGGGCACCATCCGTTAAAAAGGTTGGCGGGAAGAATAGGCATACGATAAGAGTAGCGCTTGTTGTCATAAGAAAGCTTTTCGTATAAGGCGGAACTTCTGTAGCAACACGCCCACTTGCAAAAACATAGAATGAAAAAGAGACAGCGGCTAATAAACCAAAGATAATACCTTTCGTGGAAAAGTTTTGTCCGAGACCTTCAAAGACACCGCCTGCAAACAATGTTCCAGTAAATAAAATAATGATAGATATAACTTTCTCACGGCTTGGTAATGTTCGATTAGCGATTGCTTCTATAACGACACCAATCCATGTGAACTGGAAGAGTAGGACAACAGCGATAGATGCTGGTAGTTCTTCTACAGAAATAGCGTAGAAGATACCAGTCATACTCATTGTTGTGCCAACTGTTAGCAAGGAAAAGAATTGCTTTTTTGTTACTTTATGACGTGAAACGAAAAGAACGAGCAGAAGAAGCCCGATCCATCCGAAGACATATTGTCCCCCTAATAGTTGATGTGCTGAAAATCCATCAATGAATCCGAGTTTGAAAATAGTTGAAAGTACGCCGTAGCTACAAGCTCCGAATAAAACAAGTAATGAATACTTAAATTTCTCCATGAAAATCCTCCTTTTAAATAATAAAAAACGCCCGCTATCCAAATAAGGATAACGGGCGAACGAAACAGAGTAATATACTCTACAAAATTCCGCCATTCATACGAAGTATGAATTTGGGGTATGAAATTGTAGTAAGTTTTTTACATTGCTTTCGGGAATACAATAGAACATTTTACACCTTGGGGTGTGTTTTGTATCCCATAAGGAAACTGGTGCTTATCTAGTATTTGTTTTACAATGTATAACCCAAGACCACTACCTTGTACTAAGCCATGTTTGTCAGGGTTTGCGCGATAGAATGGTTCAAATAAATGGGCAAGTTTATCTTCATCTATTTGTGAACCTGTATTTAATACTTCTAATGCGTAACCGTTTGGTTTTTCATAAAGCTTTATATAGACATGCTGATGGTCAATTGTGTAATGAATTGCATTTGAAATAATGTTAAAAATAGCAGTTTGAATAAATTTAGGATCAGCTAAAACCTGTACATCTTGTTTAATGTTCGATTGAACATTTAATTGTTTTACAGATACAAAGTAATCTACTTTCTTCATAACATCCTCAATAATATTAGTTAATGAGATAACTTTTAAATCAGGTTTAAATTGAGGGTTTTGTATTTTGGATAATTCCGACATTTTTTCCGTTAATATGTTAATGTCTTGCATCATTTCATAGGAACGTTTTAAATATTTATCTCTATCTTTATAAGCTCCAATTCCGTGAATCATGCCATCTAGTTGTCCCATAACGGCTGCGATTGGTGTCTTTAATTCATGGGAAACCATAGACATAAATTCTTTACGAGATTGTTCTAACTGTTGTTCCTTTTTGAGTTCATTTCTTAAATCTTGATTGCTTGCATGTAAATTCTTCACAATATTTGGTACTTGTGAAGCAGCTACTTGTAAATTAAAATCGGTTTGATCTGCATTTTTGTTAAGTAGCTTTTTATCTGAGAAATCAAGATTTATAATATCTTTTAAAGCATCACTCATATATTGAAAAGGTTTAGCAATTAGTTTTGAATAAATTAAAGATCCGAGCAAAGATAATGCAAGCATTGTCGCGCCAATATGAGGAGCTAACTGCTGCAGTGCATCTGTTAATTTAGGATCATCCTGTGCATCATTTGTTTTACTTGCTGCATTTTGTTTATGTAAGGCATCATTAGTAGCGACTTGCTTTTCCGTTTCTGTAAGTGGAGCAGAAGTGCTATTTTTCCCCGCAATACTTTGGGTATGTTCTTTTGCTTTTACAGTTTGGCTAGGCTGCAAAAGGTGATTTATGGCTGTAGAGAGTGCTTTATAATCTATAATAGAAGATTGGAAATTGGAAATCTTACTCTCTGAAACAGCCTTACTTTGATTCGTTTTACTTTGGTCGTTTTGTTTGTCTGAATCCGCTTGTTCTGTAGACAGCGCTCCATTTTCTTTTGCAAAACGTTCTTTATCGTAGTTTGAAGCTAGAAAATAAATAATTTGATAAAGACAAAGTGATAAAAGAATACAAAATAATAAGGTTTTGATGAAAATATTTTTGGTGATGTTGTCTGTACTACGATTCGATTTTGTAGCCAATGCCTTTCACCGTTTTAATATAAGGAATTCCTAATTTTTTTCTTAAGTTCTTAATATGTGTATCTATAACTCTTACATCACCATAATGTTCATAGCCCCATACCTTATTCAGCAAATCACTTCTTGATAATACTTTTCCCCGATTTTGCAGTAAAGTATAAATAATTTCAAATTCCTTTGTTGTTAATTCAATTTGATTACCATGAACATAAGCGGCATATGCTGTAGAATTTAACATCAATTCACGGAATTGTAGTATAGTTGCAGTTTCTGCTTCCTTCGTTGCTGCCCTTCTTAATACAGCTTCTACACGTTTAATAAATACGGTGTAATGGAACGGTTTTGTAATATAGTCATCAATACCTAATTCAAATCCTTTAATTTCACTTTCTTCATTATGTAAGCCTGTTAACATAATAATCGGTACATCAGACTGTCCTCGCATAATTTTACAAATACTATAGCCATCTATATCTGGTAACATCACATCAAGGAGGACAAGATCGTATGAATTTTTTTGGAAAAGAAGAATACCTTCTGTTCCAGCGCCAACGACATCAACAGTAAAGTTTTGTGCCATTAGAAATTCACGGATTAGTTCTTGTATATCTGGGTTGTCTTCAATCACCAGTATATGCGTCATAGTAACACCTCCTAAATAACGCTTTTTACTGCAATATTCGAATTCATCATTTTTCCGATGACTCAGATTGTTTATACATATAATAAGCCCCCGCCATAAAATAATCATGAAAGTAGCAAGGGGAGTTGTTTAGTGAAACTGAATATTTAAGAATTACAGTAATTCTATTATAGTATGTATTGTAAAATTTATAAAACATTATAACTGTATAATTTTAATATCCATGTTTATCAATGTTTAGATGTTACTTAATACAATCTATCCCTATTATATATGTAAATACAGTTGTTTTGCTACTGTAAATGAAGAAATAAAATAAGCCAAGACATAAAATTCTTGGCTACACGTAAATCGTGTTGTTAGGTTATTTTACAGTGACAGTAGCCTGCTGAGGAATACGCTCAAATAACCAGTGTATATCATTGTTATACATACGAATACAACCTAGCGTTGTCCATTTGCCGATTGCCTGATTATTGTTCGTACCATGAATCGCATAAGTTGTTCCGTAAGTTCCTGCCATGTTTAGTCCGAGCCAACGGTCACCAAGTGGATTACGTGGATCGCCGCCTTTAATTTTGCCTGTATAATAAGGACGATTTTTAATTTTATTTACGATTTGAAAAGTACCTTTAGGTGTAGGAGTAGCTGCTTTTCCAGTAGCGACAGTAAAACTCTTTATAAATTTTCCATTTTGATAATAATCCATTTTATTTAACTGCGTGTTTACAATCAGTTGATCGTTCGTTGTAGCTGCCTCAGCATTTGTGAATGGAATAGTTAAAAATCCTAATGATAATAGTGCGCTTAATAATAGTTTTTTCATTATATTCTCCTTTTTACTATTGTAATAGTCTTACATACAATGAATTTGCAATCCTCGTAATACTTTATTTACATTTTCATCTAATGTTTCAAAGAAGGTAGTAATCTTTGGATTTTGTTTGTTGTTTTTATCAATAAGTAATCTTTCATTTAGTAAAAGTTCACCATGTAGTCCAAAACTTTGAACTTGAATATTTAGCTCATCTTCAGTTTCGGAAATAATTGGTAAGAAGTAGTGGAAAGCTTTCGTTGGAATGATATAACTTTTGCCAATCATACTTTCTTGATTTGAATTAGTCCATTTTTTCGTGACAATCTTAATGTTCTTTTTTGAAACGATAAAAGATAGTGTAGTAGATTTTGTTAAACTTACGTCAAATTCACTTGTTTCACATATGTGTAAATTAAAAACGGTTTCATTTTGATGAGATTCAATATTTGTATTAATAAAATCGTGCATTTTATAAGCTTCCATTTCTTATTCACCCTTTTTTCAATTTCGAAAAACGACTTATATTTATTCAATTTAATGCTTAGTCATATATTAGTTAAATTTTTCAACAAATTCCGATATAATCTTACAATACATATATGAAGCTAATATGAAGTTCGTATGAGTTTGTAGTGGTTTTTTATTGAGAACAAAATGTGGTGATTTTCAGGTGTTAAAAACTGGATAAAAAATGTATATTAATTCCTTTAATTCGTACGATATATAGTTGTTAGTTCATTTTAAAATGATAATGGATAGCATCAAATAAAGAACAGAAAACCTTAGTGTGAGCCTTACAAAAATGTAATAAAAATGTAAGCTATTGTGATAGTTATTTCGACAATTTTTTTATACAATAATAGTAAGAAGTTGTACGTGATTGAAAGGAGAGATGACATGGAATGGGTTCATGAATTATTTCAGCAGTACGGGTACTATGTTGTACTTGTTGGTTTGCTGTTAGAATATATTGCACTTCCGTTTCCGGGAGAGCCGACGTTAGCATATGCGGGGTTTTTAGCACAGAAGGGCGATTTAAGTTTACCGATTTTAATTATCCTATCCTTTATTGGGACAAGTGTAGGAATGACAATTCAATACTTTTTAGGAAATAAATTAGGTATGCCCTTTATTCAAAAGTATGGGAAATATGTATTTTTAACACAAAGAAAAATTGACTTAACAAGAATGTGGTTTGATAAGTATGGATACTTCCTGATTTTTATCGGTTTCTTTATTCCTGGTGTACGTCATTTTACAGGATACTTTGCAGGAATTATTAACTTACCATTCCGTCGCTTTGCAATTACAATTTACTCAGGTGCTCTATTTTGGGTATCATTCTTCTTAATCGGTGGTTATTGGTTAGGTGGAAACTTACATGACATCTTTGGAGTGCTAGAAGGTCATATCGGTAAAATTATTTTTGGAGTGATTGTGATTGTGGCAGTTACGTTAGGCATTCGTTTCCGCAAACAGTTAAAACGAGTATTGTTACAAAACGCAAGTTAATATGGAATCCATTCTATGTCAAAATTTAGGAAGGCAGTGCAAAAGCACTGCCTTTTTTATTTTACGTTCCAATTGATTTTCAACTTTCCTTTTAATTGATTTCCGCTAACTATAATGTAATAAGTGCCGGTCTTAATTGCTGCGAAATGGTACGTATTAGGGCCAGCTGGAGCTAAATAATTTTCTTCCTCTTGAAATTCACTAGCCATTTTTATGTCCCCTATATAGCCATTCGAATTATCAGTTCGTGATTCAATAGTGAATTCTAATATGTCACCTCGTTTTAGTTCAATTGGGACTTTATGTTCACCACTAAAATGTTGAAAAGATGCTTCGAAAGAGTTATCTGTTTTTGTTTCGACCCATTGTTCTTTTGATGTTCCAACCTTTTCTAGATCGATAAAGTTGATTGTGATAAATATAATAAGCATAATGCCTGGCACGACATATTGTATCCACTTAAGTTTTGTTACTATAACTGCACATAAGTAGAAAAAAAGAGAACACACTGCTCCAATTGATCCGAGAAACAAAAACTGTATTAGACTAGCTTCTTTAAATATTAGGAATGGAAGAGAAAATAAATAGCCGCAAAAAATATAAAGGCATAATGTCTTCAGTCTTGTATATGTTTTTAATTTCAATTTATCGATGCAAATAGAACAAAAAATTGCATATGCCGCAAGAATAGGAACGAAGGGAACATATAGTAGTTCTCGTAATCCAGCTAAGAAACTATATAATGTTTGTTGACTAGTTGTTAAGAGAAGCGTGCTAATAAGTAATAATAATAATAATAATAAAGCTGCTGTAAGCTTAGTAAGAATGTAAGAAAAGGTAGATGTTTTCTTCATATGGAACCTCCTTTGTTTAATATTTCACATTCATTATATAAGTTATTTTCATCATAATACATCTTTATTTTTGTCAATTATTATAGTCGTAATGACAATTATAATTGACAAAAATAAGGATATTATTTACAATTTTAATTAAATAAATGAAAAAGAGGGAAGACATGAAGCTTCAAAATCGAGTGAGGGAATTGCGAGCAAAGCATCGTTTATCACAAGGGGATTTAGGGAAAGCGATAGGATCATCACGGCAAACGATTAGTTTAATTGAGCGCGGGGATTATGCACCATCTATTGTATTGTCGTTAAAAATCGCACACATTTTCAATGTACCGGTGGAGGAAATATTTATGTTAGTGGAGGGGGAAGAGGACGATGAGGAGTAAACGAAAAAAACAATTTGATTTTGTGGGGAAAATAGCATTAAGTATGATGGGTGGCTTTTTAACATCTTATATAGCTTTAGATTTACTCTCGGATGAACCGAGAAAATTATCATCTAATACATTTATAGGTGTATGTACTATTTTTGGGATCTTAATGATGTACTACACTTGGAAGAATACACGTATGTTAGCGGAGGCACGCGATGAAGAAGAGAGCGTACAAGGTAGAAAATTAGGCATTATAAGTATATATTTACGTGTAGGTGATATAGTTATGCAGGCATGGTTTGTATATGCAGTTATTGCATGTAGACGTGCACTGTTGCAGGATACAAATGTTTCATTTGCAGTGTGGAATTTAGTAGCTTCTATTGTCTGTTTAACTATTGTAGTGATTATCGGGCATATAACGAAAAATCGTTATAACAAGCTATATCCTGAACAAGGTGTAACATATATGGAATCTATGAAAATGTGGACGAAAAACGCAGATGAAGGATTAAAGCACATTGTGCATGAGGCTGGATATAAAGCGTATGAATTTACGAACACAATATTGGCATATGTATGGTGGGCTGCCGTTATATATACAGCGGCTAGTGATATCGATTTTGTATTAATTGGCTTAATCTCATTTATTTGGATATTGCATCTTGGAAAATTCATGTACGAAATGCAGAGAAAAATGATTTATTAAGGGGAGAAAAAGGTGGATATTTTAAGAAGGCCAGCTGGTTCTATGACGGTGGCGTTAGTTTTGTCCATTTTATACGGAGTAATCCGAACTGAGAAATTAGAAGTAATGTTGGATATATGGGCATTGTTGGCTATTTTTCTGTTAGTGGTGATCATTCATGAGTTAGGACATGTTATATTCGGCATAATAGGTGGTTTGACATTTAAATTTATGACAGTAGGGCCTATTACTGTTCAAAAAGAGAAGGGGAAAGTACGTATTCGAGAAAATAAATTATGGGCGTACTTCGGAGGCGTGGCAATGTTAATACCGCCTTCTATAGTAACACCGAACCTTTCGAAAAAATGGGCATGGATGACTTTAGGTGGACCAATTACAAGTTTACTATTTGGTATTACTTTTGGTTACATATACATGGTGAGTTATTATCAATATCTGTTATATTTTTCTGTTTTCCATTTTATAATTTTTGCGGTTACAATCGTACCGATAAAAGGAACGCTTATGAGCGATGGTATGCAATTTCTTATTTTAATTAAAGATGATGAAAAGGCGAAGCAGCATGTATATAACATTCAAGTATCGAGTGAGTTATTTAGTTATAAGAGGCCGAAAGATTGGGATAAGAGATTAGTAGAACTTACCGAAGATAAAATAAAAGAACATAAAAGTATAAGAGAGATCATGAGCGGACTTATGCTTGTCTTCCTTGCCCGGTCGGATCAAAAGGGAATGGAAAGAGCGATACCATATATAGAACAAGTTGCCCAGCTCCCTGTAACGAAAGAAAATAAATATTTCGTTAGCAGTTTTCACAGTTGGTATCTTTTATATAAAGCTCTTTATGAGATGGATAGCCTTTCTCTGCATGAAGCGAAGGAACATGCAAAAGCCATTACTAAGATTGATCTAAACGGATATTACCGTACACAAGGAATTATTAAATATTTAGAGGGCGATATAGAAACTACCAACGTTTATATGAGGAAAGCGGATAAAGAATTGAAGAGCGCTGAGAATAGTGAAATAGGATATTTACAATTAGAGAGAGAATGGTTTGAGCAGCTGAAAGAGAGGGTATCTTACGATGGGTGAGATATCCTCTTTTTTTTATGTCGTCTTATGCCGTTCCATAAACAGGCTGGGGCGAGTAAAATAAGAGAAGAAGAGCAAAGCTTGGAGGAATTCTAGATGGAAATTTTAACGATTATTTTAATAGTCTTGCTCATTTATGCTGTTTTTAAAGTAGCATATGTAGCATTAAAGATACTCGCGATCCTATTAGTTATCTTTTTAATCGTAGAGTTCGGCAGTAAATTGCTTGGGGGATAGGGTATGTTCTACGTTTTGGTTATCGAAAGATGTCGTTAAATTGATATCCTGTGTCAAAGCGTCGGTATAATGAAAAAATCGTTGATATAAGTGGAGAAACGATCGATATATTTGAAAAATTATTGATATATTTTAGTGAATACTAAGTGGGGTATGTGGAAAAGAAGTTGCCGTGAGGGTAGCTTCTTTTTATTTTAGTGATGGGGTATGAACAGGAAAGAGTAACAAAACAAAAAAGCTGGAAGAGTATCTTCCAGCTTACGAGTTACTTTCAATTTGGCGACCGTTTTCTTCTTCATTGTCTTGTAAAAGGTTGAATACGTCTGCTAGGCAGAATGCAATGAACCAAGTCCATAGACCGTGGAAGAAAGCTGAGCTTAATTGAAGTGGTAATGTATAGTTAGTCATTGAGTAGGAAATACATCCGCCAACGATTCCGATCATTGTTAATAACATTGTTTTTTGTGCATTTTCTTCTGGATTAAAGAGGAAGTAAATGTATCCACCTAAAATTGAAGCGCTTACAAGCGTTTCGATTCCATTAAAAATGATATTCTCTCCAAGCTGAGTGTTTGTCCAGAAGCAGATTGTTCCGCCGATAATAGCAAACAGGACAGCTATTGTATATCTTATATATTGATTCATATGTTCATCTCCTTATGTAATAAGATGATTTGGAAGTCAAAAAGGTAGGTATAGTATATTGAAGTGAATTTTAGTTGTACGTATCTTTTTATAAAAAGATCATGGAAGAATAACTAAGATGATCGGTTTTTTAAACCGTTACGTGTATGGTGTTTGAAATATACCTGACTGCTCGTTTCTTTTTGCTTGTAAAAATAAGAGAAACTTCCAAGTCTATATACTCTTTTTTTTGTGAGTCTGCTTTCATTATAACACATTTAGGGTCACAATAATAGAATTATCTGATTTTGTAATAAGTGTAAAAAATAAAAATCGCAAGGAAATACCACTAACAATGCAGTTTAGTGGAAGAAGGATTTTAATTTATTATGATGAAATATGTAATCAAGGTGAGATCTAAGAAGGAGGCTTACATACTATAAAAAATGATTTGTAGCATGAATGAAAGGGAGGAGAGCTAACTTGGAGATCACAACAGAAAGATTAATAATTAGACCTTTTAAGAGTACTGATTTACAGGATGTATTTGCTATTTATAATAATGATGATACATGTAAGTTCCTATTACATAATAAGTGGACTTATGAAGACAAGCAGAAAAGATTTAATAAGAAGCTAGCAAACAATGTGCTTACTGAAAAATCAATATTAAGTTTGGCAGTTATATACAAGACTAAAGTAGTTGGTGATTTATCCGTATGGTACACAAATATGAAAGACACTGTTGAGATTGGTTATAGTTTTTCAAATGAAGTAGCTGGGAGAGGTTTGGCAACAGAAGCAGTAAGTAGTTTGGTATTTAAATTATTTAATGAATTTCATGTACATCGTATACAAGCTAATCTTGATGCACGTAATACAGCTTCACAAAAATTATGTGAACGAATAGGCATGAGAAAGGAAGCCCATTTCATACAAGATTTTTGGAGTAAAAATGAATGGACAGATAGTATTGTATACGGAATGCTATCCTCCGATTTGTAGTAATAAACTTCGTGATTTTATTATGCTAAAGGGTGCGTTAGTTGAATAACAAAGGGCATAACATATTATATATGACTAATATGTTATGCCCTTTCATGTATTAACCTTTTTTATCCCGCTTTAATGGGCAGTAAGACCCCCACCTCAAAATTCAGCGAAAGCAAAGAAGTTAGGTGGGGGATCAACTGCCCATAAAAGTCCGATTGGTTCAACTAATAATCAGTGGGGGATGAAGAAAACCCCCACTGATTAAAGTTTCACTTTATATGCGTTTGAAACGGCCGACAATTTCAACTGTTTCAGTAATGTTCATAAATGCTCTGTTATCCACTTGACGGATAATACGTTTCATTTCGCCTAACTCATAGCGAGTCACGACAGTGTAAATCATTTTTTTCTTATGGTTTGTATAGCCGCCGACAGCATCTACCATTGTCACTCCGCGTATGCCGTGATGTAATAGTGCGCTTTTTATTTCCTCGCCTTTTTCTGTAACTGTCATTATCGTTAATTTAATATGTTTCGTATGCACAGCATCAATTACTTTACTGACTACAAACCGGCTAATTAACGTATAAAGCGTAATATCCCATCCGAAAATAAATCCTGCTGCAACAAGTAAGATTAAGTTGAATCCAAAGATGATTGCTCCAATCGAAATATCTCGATGTTTCGCTACAATCAATCCAACAACATCAAAGCCACCTGTTGAAGAAGCGAATCGGAATATGATCCCGGAAGCTGCTCCGCAGATTACACCACCGAATACAGAAGATAGTAAAATATCGTCTGAAACTTGGTGTACAGGGATAATGTTCATCGCTAACGATGATACAGCTACAAAATACGCTGTTAAAAAGGTTGTCTTCTTGCCTAAGTAAAAGTGACTTAAAATAAGAAGAGGAATGTTTAGTAAAAAGATAAGTGCACCGATATTGTAGTGCATTAAATAACCGATAATCATCCCTACACCAGCGAATCCACCGCTAATCATGTTATGCGGGATAAAGAACATATTCATAGAAATTGCATACAAAATAGAGGCTATGAAAATAACAACCAACTGTATGATGAATTCTAAGTGAAATGTTTTAGCTGCTGGGAAGGATAAAAAGGCGGTGTCGGGAACGTAATCGGCGTCTCCTAGTTGACCCATAGTATGTTTCATCTCCATATTCATTTTTGATTACAAGAAGAGAATAAAGGTTTTTTCAAAAACTGGCAATAGTTTTATTATAATGCAAAAATTTTATAAATTTCTAACAAATTAAACCTATTCAAAGATACGTGTGAATATACTAAAGAAAGCGAATACATTGGTTTTCTAGCATAGTTTTATTGAGAAAATATGCAAAATACTTTTTTGACGATAAAAGGAAATAGAGAATGTTTGTTGAATGTGCTAAAATGACCTTATTAAGGATGTGAAGCGATGGAATTTTTATTGCAGGATGCAATTCTATATATATCGTTTGTAACGACAGCGCTTTGTTTATTAGAAGTTTTCTTCCTTGCTAACGTTTCTCGCTTTGTACGTCAGCAAGCATCGAGCGGTAGACAGAGAGCTTTCAAATTAGTTGATACATGTGAAGATAGTGCAGGGAATGTAACGCTATTTTCAATTTTTTATAAATATGGAATGATTCGTTCTGTACGCAGACAAGAATCAAGTGAAGAGAATGACGAGGTCGGTCCGTATACACCAATGTTTCGCTAAATAATTACGAAACATTGGAGGAATGAACATGTTAAAATCATACCGAGCTGCGCTCATTAGTTTATCAGTATTACTTGTTTTTGTTTTATCTGGCTGCAGTAATGCAGGCACAATCGATGCACATAGTACGGGAATTTGGAACCATTATTTCGTATATCCAATCTCGTATATGATTCAATTTGTTGCTCATCATATACCGGGAGCTAGCTTCGGGATTGCTATCATTATTATGACGCTCGTTATTCGTTCAGCAATGATCCCATTAGCCGTTTCGCAATATCGTAGTCAAGCGAAAATGAAGAAAATGCAACCTGAACTGCAGAAGCTGAAACAAAAATACGGTGATGTGGGTAAAGATCTTGAAAAACAAAAGCAGTATCAAAAAGAAATGTCAGAACTAATGAAATCAGGCGGTTGGAATCCACTAGCTGGTTGCTGGCCAATCTTTATACAAATGCCGATTTTCTCTGCTTTGTATTATGCGATTAGCCGAACAGAAGAGATTCGCACATCTTCATTTTTATGGGTGAACTTAGGACATGCAGATCCTTATCATATACTACCGATTATCGCAGCGCTAACGACATTTATTCAAATGAAAGTTTTCCAATCTAATATTACACCTGGAGAACAAGTACAGATGCTGAAAGTGCAGCAAATTATGATGCCGGCAATGATTCTATTTATGGGATTTGCGGCTCCATCAGGACTTGTGTTGTACTGGATAACGGGTAATTTATTTACAATGACACAAACAATTGTATTAAGAAGAATAATGGAACGTGAAGAATTACAATTACAAAAAGCTTAGAACAACGCCGCTCGTGATGAGCGGCGTTTTTTTGTTAAGTCGTTAAGGAAATGTTAAGAAACCAACATTACTATAGGCATTGTATACGAAAGTGTACATGCTTTAGAAATATGAAGGAGGAAATTTCCTATGAAGAAGAAAACAGTTGGGTATTTAGCGATTGCAGGTGCTTTATCATTCGGAATCATTGGAGGAGTCGGTATTCCGGCATTCGCGGCAACGAATACTCCAGCAGCTGAGCAGTCTACAAAAACGGCGAAAAAAGATTTGGATGACGCTACAAAACAAAAAGTAAAAACGATTATGGACGATACAAAGAAACAGTTGAAGGAGCTAGGTGTAAACCTTCCAGAGAAAGAAAAACGTAAAGATATGCTTGCTGACTTAGATGAAGCAACAAAAGAAAAAGCGAAATCAATCTTAGAACAAGAGAAATCCGGTAAATTAACACGTGAACAAGCGCAAGGAGAATTAACAAAACTAGGCGTGAAGTTCTCGGAAAAGGGTAAACATGGAGATATGTTTGCTAACTTAGACGAAGCAACAAAAGAAAAAGCGAAATCAACCTTAGAACAAGAGAAATCCGGCAAACTAACACGTGAACAAGCAAAAGAAGAATTAACAAAGCTAGGTGTGAAATTCCCTGAGAAAGGTAAGCGTAAAGACATGCTTGCTGACTTAGATGAAGCAACAAAAGAAAAAGCAAAGTCTATTTTTGAACAAGAAAAATCCGGGAAATTAACTCATGAGCAAGCAAAAGAAGAATTAACAAAGCTAGGTGTGAAACTTCCAGAGAAAGAGAAGCATAAAGACATGTTTGCGGGATTAGATGAGGCAACGAAAGAAAAAGCAAAAGCGATTTTAGAGAATGAAAAGAAACAATTAGAGGCGTTGAATGTGGATCTTCCGCAGCATAAATTTTTTATGAAATAATTGAGTGAAGTCGTATCTTTCGTGTGGGCAACCGGAAGGTACGTGCGAGGACCGATTTCTGTTAGCAGAAATCGGTCCCTTTTAATGATTCAATAAAATTTTTTTCATTGTTAGTATGTATCCAAAGACGCAGTAGAAGATTGCAAAACCGATAAACACTTCTGTATATTGGTATTTACCTAATACATAGAAGGAAGTAGCTGGTATAATAGCTACCGCTAAAATGCTATAACCAGGATACTTGTGCCTGTACATGATAGCGAATAGAACAGAGAGAAACGTAGCGATAATACAAAAAACAGCAATCATTATTCGTGCACCTCCTATATAGACTATACCATTGTTAGGGAATTAGAGAAGTATCGTAACTTCTGTTATAATATAAGAAGAGAAATATTTCATATGTTATATAAAAAAATATATTGATTTTTTCTAACAATTCAATATAATGAACAATAACTACAAAATTCGACATCAAGAAGTGATGATGAGGACATGATCAATTTTTTACGATTCTCAGAGAGGGAAGCCTTTGGCTGTGAGCTTCCTAATACGGAAAAATGGATTACCACCTCTGAACTGCAGCAGTGAACGGATACCTAGTAATTGCTTGCCGGCAAAAACCGTTATTTAGACTTGAGAAATTGGTGAAGTGTGTTACTTTGCGAATTGAAACAAGGGTGGAACCACGAATACAACACTCGTCCCTTTTTTAGGGAGGAGTGTTTTTTTATTTCATTTTTGCATCACACTAGAATTGGAAGGAGGATACGCAGCATGCATCATGATGAGAAGAACAAAATTGGTTTAACAGTAGCACTTTCTATCGTAGTAGGAACGATTATTGGATCTGGTGTGTTTATGAAACCAGGGAGCGTATTAGATTACTCAGGGAGTTCTAATATGGCGATTCTTGCTTGGGTAATTGGTGGACTATTGACGCTAGCAAGTGGTTTAACAGTAGCTGAAATTGGAGCGCAAATCCCGAAAAATGGTGGGTTGTATACGTATTTAGAGGAGATTTACGGAAGCTTCTGGGGATATTTATCAGGCTGGATGCAAACAATTGTTTATGGACCAGCTATTATTGGAACATTAGGATTGTACTTTAGTTCTTTAATGATTAATTTTTTCTATTTAGATAAAGTATGGAATTTACCAATTGCTATTGGAACAGTTGTGTTCCTTGGCGTTGTAAATAGTATGGGAACAAAATATGGAGGTATCGTCCAAACGGTTACGACAATTGGGAAGATGATTCCGATCGTATTAATTGTTGTGCTAGGTTTTTGGAAAGGGAATAGCGATATCTTTAATGTAGTTGTGCCGATATCAGAAAATCAAAGTATCGGTATGGCAATTTTAGCAACGTTATTTGCTTATGACGGCTGGATTCTACTCGCTTCAATTGGCGGAGAAATGAAGAATCCAACAAAGTTATTACCGAAAGCAATGACAGTTGGGATTTTAATTGTAACGGCTGCTTACGTACTAATTAACTTGGCATTATTAAATGTGTTACCAGCAGCGAAAATCGTAGACCTTGGAGAAAATGCAACAGCGACAGCTGCGGGCATGTTACTTGGAGAATATGGCGGAAAAATTATTAGTATTGGTATTATCGTTTCTATTTTCGGTTGTTTAAATGGAAAGATTTTAACGTTTCCACGTATTCCGATGTCGATGGCAGAGCGTGGACACCTTCCGTTTGCTAAGTTTATCGCAAAGGAAAGTCCAAGATTTAAAACACCAGCAAATGCGATTACTGTTGAAATCATTTTAGGAATTATTTTAATGATTATTAGTGATCCGAATAAGCTATCTGAGATTTCCGTATTCATTATTTATATTTTCTATGTAATGACGTTTATTGGTGTCTTCATTTTAAGAAAACGTAACAAGAATAAAGAGCGTGCATACAGTGTACCGTTATTCCCAATCGTACCAATCGTCGCGATTTTAGGATCATTGTTTGTACTTGGAAGTGCGATTATTAATGATCCAGTAAGTTGTTTCTTATCAATTGGAATTGTCTTTACTGGACTACCGGTATATTGGTATTTAAATAAGAAGAACAAAACTAGTGTTTAATAATTAGAAGGCAGGCGTATGATGCGCCTGTTTTTTTATCCCGCTTTAATGGGCAGTAAGACCCCCACCTCAAAATGCAGCGAAAGCAAAGAATTTAGGTGGGGGATCAACTGCCCATAAAAGTCCGATTGGTTCAACTAATAATCAGTGGGGGATGAAGAAAACCCCCACTGATTAAAGTTTCACTTTATTGTAAAAAAATTGTACTTGTGTTCAATTTCTATTTTGGTTACTATAGTCGTAGTAACCAAAATAGAAAGCGTGGGGAAAGATTTGAATTTTCGTGTGTATATTTTAGCTATCGCGGCTTTCGTAGTCGGAACGGTTGAGCTAATTATAGGAGGAACGCTCGATCTAGTTGCCAATGATTTAGGAGTATCTATTAGTGCAGCTGGTCAGCTTATAACAATATTTTCAGTAGTATTTGCTTTATCAGGTCCTGTTTTATTAGCTTTAACCGGTAAGTTTGAAAGAAAAAGATTATACATTGGGGCATTATCAATTTTCTTAATCGGAAATATTATTTCAGTATTTAGTGTAAATTACGGGATGTTAATGTTTTCAAGGGTTGTTTGTGCAGCGAGTGGTTCGCTTATTATTGCACTATCAGTAACACTTGCTTCTAGCGTTGTAGAACCGCATTTTCGTGCGCGTGCAATTGGAATCATTTTCATGGGGATTAGTGGATCACTTGTACTTGGGGTACCACTTGGTCTTGTACTTGGAAATGCATATGGATGGCGTGCACCATTTGTATTAATTTCGGTATTAACAGTTATAGCAATTGCTTGTATTTCATTATTCTTAACGAAAGTACCACCGACATCAGTACTATCAATAAGAGAACAAATTGCTACGTTAAAAGATAAGAAAATTGTAAGTGCACAGTTAACATCATTTTTATTTTTAACGGGGCATTTAACACTATATGCATATTTAACACCATTTTTAAAAGATGTGATGCATGTTGAAGCGGATTGGATTAGTGTATTTTACTTCATTTTCGGAATTGCAGCGGTACTTGGAGGCGGCCTTGGGGGCTTGCTTGCTGATAAATGGGGATCGAAGAAAAGTATTATTTCAATTATTATCGTATTTGCGTGTGCGATCTTCATATTGCCAATGATGACATTCTCATTCCCGCTGTTCATTATTATGATGGGACTTTGGAGTATGCTGAGCTGGGCTATTTCACCAGCACAACAAAATTATTTAATTGAAATTGCACCAGAATCGGCTGGTATTCAGCAAAGTTTAAATAACTCTGCGCTTCACTTAGGAATTGCACTCGGTTCAACAGTAGGCGGAGTTGTTATTGAGAAATCATCTGTTATATATAACGCTTGGGTAGGCGGTGGCTTTATAATATTAGCACTGTTTTGTGCCATCTTCTCAATTACGAGAGGACGTTCTGCTCAGTTTGCGAAGGAAGAATCTATCGTTTGATAGGTTCTTTTTTATTTGTAAAATTTTGCAGGTTTTAGTAGATATGTGGAGAAAGTTGTATGTAGCGAGGTGATGTATATGTATACGAATTTTTCGATTCTTGGCTTTCTAATTTCAATGCTTCCGTTGTTCCTTATTATTCTTGCACTTAGATGGATTCGTTTCATCTATCAAAATTCAGAGAAACAAGTGGAGCAAAATGAGAAAATTATTGAGCTGTTGACGGAGATAAAAGAGGAAAATAAAAAGGAGTCTAGGTGAAGAACTAGACTCCTTTTTTGTATTCAATTAATACCTCAACTTCCGCAACAAACTCTTAATTTCCTCATCTTGCATGAAGAGATCCAGATGCTTTTCTGTAATTTTTGCAAGTGCAACGTCGTGATAGAAAAATTCTGTAAAGAATTTTACGAAAGGTTGTGACATTGTTTTCATCGCTTGCCATGACTCTTGCTCTACACCAGCAAATAAAATTTCGCGGTCGTCAACGATGAGTAGCAAGTAGCGCTCTAATGCGTTAGGTTCTTCAGTTGGGATTAGAAAATGCATGTTTTCTAACTCTGTTTCTACCTTTCCAACTATAAGGGACTCGAGTTTGACGCCTTGTTTTTCTTTTTCTTCTAGTAAAGGAAGGTATTCTAAAAGAGTATCATTCCAAGCTGAAATACGAATCGATTCTTTTGCACTTTCGATGAGTTCTTTACTTTGAACTCGAATAGAAGATTGCATTTTTAAGCTCCACACACGGTCATCTGTAAATGATTTTTTCGATATATTTGTTTCCAATTCTTCAATATTTGATTGGAATTCTGTCGTTAATTTTTCAATTGCTAGCTTGAGTGGTAATGCTGTATACAGCTTTTTCTTTTCTGAAACAGAATCCATTACCATCCCTTTATCGATCAGGCGTGCTAGCACTTCATATATTTTTGCTTTTGGAACACCAGAGTGCTTCACAATCGTTGTAGCATCTAATGGTTCGTTGCTCGATACGACAACTTCATAAGCTTGGCTTTCATATTGTGAGAAACCGAATTTTTGTAACATAGTTCCCTCCGAACGAATGAGATTATATAGTTTAAGGATAATGAACTATTTGTTTTTGCACAAGTGGTAGTAGGTTGTCTACTCAAATTGAGATGAGAATTAATTTCAATTTTTTAATTTTATCCATTATACTTAATATATTGATTAATATGATTACAATACAACGAGAAGGGGATGCTTGGGGGACGATGTTGAGAAGTTTACGTTTAAAAATTGCGGTAGTATTTTCGGTGCTTATTTCTATGATGTTTGTAATATTAGGTACAGCAATGTATCAATTACAGAAAGAGAAGGAAGTGCGCTCCTTAGACCAGTATTCTCAAAATACGATGGATCTTGTGACAGAGCAGTTAAATGCATTTATGCAGCGAATTGAAGAAGATATGGGTCATTATGGAAGCCATGATGATATTCAAAACATGTTACAAGATGGAGTGACTCCAGAAGAGGAAAGTTTTATTTTAAAAGAGTTTTTAAGATTTAAAAATAATCATCCTGATATTTTGGATGTATACATTGGAACGAAAGATAAAAAAACGTTGAGCGCAAATCTCGCTGACGGAGGAACAGTACCAGAAGGATATGATCCAACAAGTCGTCAATGGTATAAAGCATCAGAAGCCGATACGAAATCGATTATTTGGGGACAACCACAATATGAAATCGCGACAGGCAAGTTAAGTATTGGAGTTTCAAAAGCTATCGTCGGGCAAGATGGTTCTGTATTAGGGGTAGTAGCAATGGATGTATCATTAGGAACAATTCAAAAGCTACTTCATAATATTCAATATAATAATGGCGGAGAAATGTTTATCGTAAATGATAAAAATATTGCCATTGTATATCCAGGGGAAGTAGGAAAAGATGTTTCAAAAGAATCACTTGTAAAAAGTTTGAATAAAGATGAAACAAAATTTGCGGTGACGACGTTAGGCGGGAAAGATGTAGTAGCCTATAGTCAACTGTTTGATAAGATGAAATGGAAAATGGGGATTGTTTATCCGAAAGAAACGATTGATGGGCTATTAAATAGTACGAGGAATACAGTCATTATAATGGCTTGTATTAGCTTATTAGTTGGAATCGTAGCTTCATACTTGTTCTCAAGAAGATTAGCAAGACCATTGCAACTATTAACGAATCACGTTCAAAAAGTAGCAGAAGGTGATTTAACGTTGCAAATGAAAGTGACAAGTAAGGATGAAGTTGGAGAGCTGACGAACCACTTTAATCATATGGTTGAGCAAATGAATGAAATGGTAAGCAAAATTAAAAATAGTGTATCAACAGTGCAACAATCAACGAATAATCTACATTATTTAACGAATGAAACTGTAGCAGCTAGTAGAGAGGTATCAGGTGCAATGGATGATGTGAGCGGAGGAGCGTCCACTCTTGCTAATAGTGTAGATGAAGTTTCAGAACAGCTTGAGAATATGGCGCAGTCAGTGGAACAAATGAATCACTCTGTTGGTGAAATAAAAGGTGTGGCTGGCAAAGCTGAAGAGGCATCTAAGCAAGGATTAAATACGATGCGTAATTTAGTTCGTACGAGGGGCCAATCATCATCGATTGTTGTTCATACAGAGGAAGCATCCGGAAAGTTAGAGCAAAGAGTTGGATCGATTCAAAATGTAGTTGAGCTTATAAAAGGTATTTCGGATCAAACGAATTTACTTGCTTTAAATGCTTCGATTGAGGCGGCACGTGCAGGGGAACAAGGTAAAGGCTTTGCTGTTGTTGCCGAAGAAGTTCGAAAGTTAGCGGAACAATCGAAAGAGGCGACAGGAGAAATCGCAACGATGATTGGCGATGTACAAGTAGAGGTAAAACGAGTTGTAGAGGTTGTAAGTAAATTAAAAGATATTGCAGATATACAAAATAAAGTTACGACAGAGGCAGAAACGGAATTCCGCACAATTATGTCAGTTGTAAATACGATTAGTACTTCAGTGGAACAAATTGTAGCAGAGGTACATAATATCGGTTACGAGCAAGGAGAAATTACAGCAGTAATGCATACAATTGCTGGTACAAGTCAAGAAAGCGCAGCTGTTTCGGAAGAGGTAAATGCTGCAACTGAATCTCAAGTGAGTCATCTAGAAAAGGTAGCTCATACGATGGAAAGTTTGACGGAGCATATGAGAGACTTAGAAAGATTGGTTGAGCAGTTTAAAATAGAGGAATAACAAATTAGTAAAATGATGAGTATTTCGGTAAAATAGACAATGGATATATAAGAAGCAATTATAGGAGGAAGACTACTATGGCAATTGTTGACGTATCGATTATTCCAGTAGGAACTGGTAATCCAAGTGTTAGTGAATATGTAGCAGAAGTACAAAAGGTGCTAGAGAAAAATGCAGATCGCGTGAAGTATCAATTAACACCAATGAATACAGTAATTGAAGGAGATCTTCCTGTCATTCTAGAAGTAATTCAACAAATGCATGAAGTTCCATATACGAAAGGTGCACAGCGCGTTGCAACAACAATTCGTATCGATGATCGTCGTGATAAAGTAAGCACAATGGAGAAAAAATTAAACTCTGTTCGATCAAAATTATAAGGAAAAGCAGCGATTTTCGCTGCTTTTTTCATATAGGAGGTAAATAAGATGAGTGAAAAATTTAATGAACAATTTGACGGGTTGTTAGAGAAATACACGGAACTATTACTGGGAGAGAGCAATGAAGAGAGAAAAGAACAGGTGCAGAAGTGGGCACTTTATTCTTATATTGCAAAGACGATGCCAGCTTTAGTAAAGCATTGGAATGAGACATATCCAGATGCGAAAGAAGAGATGGTGAAGCTAATTACGGATATTAAAAAAATGAATGAAGAGAAGAGAAATGAGCAGTGAGAAAACTTGAGGTGAATGTTACCTCAAGTTTTCTTTATTAATATCCTTATATAATTTACATGGAATATAAAGGGTTTTATAAGCATGTCGAATATTTTCGACATGCCTATTTTTTGCTTAGTAAACCCGTTTTTTCTAAATGTCGAAAAATATTCCCTTCATATTAAGAAGCGAGAATATAGGGTTTTAAATGTTTTTATAGTATTTTATAAATTATCTAAATAATTATTTGTATCCAATAATTTTAAACAGTGATATAATTTCGAAGAGGGGTAAAAAACAGATAAATTAAGTCATAGGGGTGAATTACATGGAACAATTAATGCGAAATTCGTTTCTTTTCTTATCTAAAAATAAAGCGCTAACAAAACTGGCTAAAAAGTATGGTTTGCGCTTTGGTGCAGGTCGCTTCGTCGCAGGGGAGACGATTGAATTAGCGACAGCTGCAATTAAAGCATTAAATAAGCAAGGTCTTTGTGTAACGATCGATTATTTAGGTGAATTCGTTGATAACGAAGCAGAAGCAAATGAAATGGCTAGCGAATCGATTGAAGCGATTCGTGCAATTGGAAGAGAAGGTCTTAATTCGCAGCTGTCTTTAAAGATGACTTCTATGGGATTAGATATCTCTGATGAAATCGTAATGAACAATATGCGCCGTATTTTAGAAGCTGGAAAAGAAAATGGTGTGTTTATTACCATTGATATGGAAGACTATACGCGCTGCGGGAAAACAATTGAGATCTTTAAACAATTAAAATCTGAATACGATAATATTGGTACAGTTATTCAAGCTTACTTATATCGTACAGAAAAAGATATGGAAGAATTAAATGCTTATAGTCCGAATTTACGTCTTGTAAAAGGAGCTTATAAAGAACCTGAAGAGGTAGCGTTCCCGGATAAGAAAGATGTAGATGATAACTATAAAAAAATTATAAAAATGCACTTATTAAATGGAAATTATACTGCAATTGCTTCACATGACGAAGCGATTATTGAATATACGAAAAAACTTGCCGAAGAACACAATATTCCAAGAGACCAATTTGAATTCCAGATGTTATATGGTATTCGTAATGAGCGTCAACTTGAGCTAGTAAAAGAAGGTTACAAGATGCGTGTTTACGTACCTTATGGAAACGACTGGTATGGCTACTTCATGCGTCGTTTAGCAGAGCGTCCAGCAAACGTTGCGTTCGTATTAAAAGGTATGGTTAAAAAATAACCAAGGAGAAAATACTCCTTGGTTATTTTAATTGCTGAAATGCGTAATGTGCCATTTTCTTCGTATCAGGATATAGCTGCGTGCGAGTAGAAGATAATACAACATTAATGACGCGTTTACCGTCTTTTTCATCCACTGTTACGACCGTATATTTTCCGAGTGCTGATAGACCGCTTTTACTTCCAATTGCATATGGATCGTCATATAGTTCTTCTCGTCCATAGTTTGCGATGTTGGGAGAGCGTTCTGAAGTATGTAGAGTTGTACGTGTTGAATTCATATATTCTAAAACAACTGGGTACTTCAATGCTTCTTTCGTAATCATAGCAATGTCATATGGTGATACTTTATTTCCGAGTGCATCAGCGCCACTTGCGTTTTTGAAAGTCGCATGTTTTGTACCAAGTTCCTTCGCTCTAGCATTCATCATTTTTACAAATTCATTTTTTGATCCTGCGATATGTTCTGCGATGGATTCAGCTATTGGGTCTGCACTAATGATAAGCATAAGCTTTAATGCCTCATCCCGCTTTAACTTTTCTCCAGCACGAAGTTTAATTTTCTTACTTTGACTTTCTGTTTTAATTGCGTTCTCTGTAACTGTAATTTCTTCATTTTCTTTTACATTCTCTAGTAAGAGTAAGGTAGTCATCATTTTCCCTATACTAGCCGGATAAGAGCGTTCGTCTTCCCGCTTTCCATACAAAATTTCACCTGTGTCTGCATCAATTGTAATGGCGTATTGCCCAGTAATGCTAGGTTGATCAGCTCTTACAGCTTGTTGTCTTTGTGCGTAAGAGAAGAAAATCATCCCTGTAAATAGTGTAGCAATCATTACAATCATAACTATTGTTCGTTTCATCATCGTTCCCTCTTTTGTTTTCCATATGTACAAATAAATTGGGCAGAAAAAGCAGCCATTACCCATTATGCCACGTTTTCTGCCCAAAAATATACCGTTATTTTTCGCCCATATTATGCTTCTTATATTGTTGGTTATTACCTTGACGGCCCTTTTCCACACCGTGATTATGCGGACCTGCATTTCCAGATACGCTTGCTGCGCTAATTCCAGCCTTTGAAGGGTTCTTCTTAAGTTTTGCCATATATATTCCTCCATTTTCGTCAGATTATAAAAAGGAAAAGTGTATTTGAGTGAAGAAAATACATATATATAGCATGGGCAAATAAAAGAAAAATATTTATTTCAGAAAATTTTATCAATAAATATATTGCGAAAATTCAAACTGTATCATATATTTATTAGTAGAGGCTCACTCATTGATTGCGACTTATGTCGAAAAATTGAATGAGCATTCATTCAAGAATAGGGGGAGAATTGGATGTTCCAAATTAAAAAGGCTGCTGTTCTAGGTTCAGGCGTAATGGGTTCAGGGATTGCGGCACACTTAGCTAATATTGGTATTCCGACATTATTGCTTGATATTGTACCACCTGCGCTAACAAAAGAAGAGGAAGCGAAGGGACTTACATTAGAACATAAAAGTGTGAGAAATCGTTTTAGTAATACGGCTGTGCAAAAACTATTAAAGCAAAAACCAGCTCCTCTGACAGTGAAAGGAAATTTAGCACTGATTGAAGCAGGTAACTTAGAAGATGATCTTGAGCGTCTAGCTGATGTAGATTGGATTATTGAAGTAGTAGTTGAAAACTTAGATATTAAAAAGAAACTATTTGAAAAAGTAGATGCTGTTCGTAAAACGGGTTCTATTGTAAGCTCGAATACGTCAGGCATTTCAGTAGAAAAAATGGCAGAAGGTCGTTCAGACGACTTCCAGAAGCACTTCTTAGGCACACACTTTTTCAACCCACCACGATATTTAAAACTTCTAGAGGTAATACCGACGAAAGAAACAGATCCACAAGTATTAAGCTTCATGAAACTATTTGGCGAAGACGTTCTTGGAAAAGGCGTTGTTATCGCAAAAGATACACCAAACTTTATTGGAAACCGCATCGGTACGTACGGTTTATTAGTAACTCTTCAAGAGATGATAAAACGAGGCTATAGCATTGGGGAAGTTGATTCTGTAACAGGCCCACTTATTGGTCGTCCGAAGAGCGCAACGTTCCGTACATTAGATGTTGTTGGTTTAGATACATTCGTACACGTTGCAAATAACGTATATGAAAACGTACAAGAAGAAGAGCGTGATGTATTTAAAGTACCAGCTTTCATGCATGATATGCTTGATAAAAAATGGCTTGGAAGCAAAACAGGTCAAGGCTTCTTCTTAAAACAAGGAAAAGAAATTTTAGAACTAAATCCTGAAACGATGGAATACGAAGCTCGCAAAAAATTAAAAGCTGCATCTATCGAGTTAAGTAAACAAGAAAAAGGTTTATCGAATAAATTGAAAGCGCTTGTATACGCGAAAGACCGCGCAGGAGAGTTGTTATGGAACATCATCACACCAACTCTTTTATATTCTGCAAAACTTCATAAAGAAATTGCTGACGATATCGTTGCAATTGACCAAGCGATGAAGTGGGGCTTCGGCTGGGAGCAAGGACCATTTGAAGTTTGGGATGCAATCGGCGTTGAAAAGTCCGTTCAAAAGATGGAAGAAAACGGCGTAGTTGTTCCGACTTGGGTGAAAGAAATGTTAGAGAAAGGTTTCACTACTTTCTACAAACATGATAACGGAGATAGCTACTATTACGATAATGGCGAATATAAGCTAATCGAACGTAATAAAAAGGCAATTTCTCTTAAACAATTAAAAGCGAAAAATGGCGTATTAAAGAAAAATAGCGGAGCGAGCTTAATCGATTTAGGCGACGGTATCCTTTGCTTAGAATTCCATTCGAAGAGCAATGCAATCGGTATGGATATTACGCAAATGATTAACTACGCTGTTGATGAAGTAGAAAAGAATTATAAAGGTCTTGTTATCGGTAACCAATCGAAGAACTTCTGCGTTGGTGCGAACCTAGCAATGATCTTAATGGAAGCACAAGACGACAACTACTTTGAAATTGAGTTGGTTGTGAAAAACTTCCAAGATGCAATGACGAAAATTAAATACTCTTCTAAGCCAGTTGTAGCAGCACCATATGGTATGACGCTTGGCGGAGGTACAGAAGTTTGTTTACCAGCAGCTAGCATTCAAGCTTCTAGCGAAACGTATATGGGCTTAGTAGAAGTTGGTGTTGGCTTAATCCCTGGCGGAGGCGGTAATAAAGAGCTATATATTAAACACTTAAATAAAATGCCAAACGGTGTAGAGTTTGATCTGCAAAAAGTTGCGAATAAAGTATTCGAATCTGTAGCGATGGCGAAAGTTTCTACATCAGCACAAGAAGCTGTATCGAACAACTTCTTAGGCGATAAAGACGGTATTAGTGTGAATGGTGATCACTTACTATATGATGCGAAACAAAAAGCACTTGCTTTATATGAAGCTGGCTATAAAGCACCAATCCGTAAAAAGATACCAGTTGTTGGTGAAACAGGATATGCAACTCTTGTACTTGGTGCAGAAGCAATGCATTTATCAGGTTACATTTCTGAACATGATCTTCACATTGCGAAGAAACTTGCATATGTCATTGCGGGCGGAAAAGTACCGTACGGAACAGAAGTTGATGAGCAGTATTTATTAGATGTAGAACGTGAAGCATTTATTAGCTTAGTAAGTGAGATGAAATCACAAGCAAGAATGCAGCACATGCTTGTAAAAGGAAAGCCATTACGTAACTAATAACGAGGGGAGATATCGTTCATGAGAGAAGCTGTCATTGTTGCGGGAGCAAGAACACCAATTGGAAAAGCAAAGAGGGGTTCATTAAAAACAGTTCGTCCTGACGATCTAGGGGCGTTAGTAGTAAAGGAAACGTTAAAGCGTGCGAATTATGAAGGACCAATCGACGATTTAATTTTCGGTTGTGCGATGCCAGAAGCAGAGCAAGGGTTAAATATGGCTCGTAATATCGGCGGACTAGCAGGACTTTCTTACGATGTTCCAGCTATTACAATTAACCGTTACTGTTCTTCAGGGTTACAAAGTATTGCTTACGGAGCAGAGCGCATTATGCTTGGTCACTCGGAAGCTGTATTATCAGGCGGAGCGGAATCAATGAGTTTAGTTCCGATGATGGGACACGTTGTTCGTCCAAATAGTCGCCTTGTAGAAGCAGCTCCAGAATATTATATGGGTATGGGACATACAGCAGAGCAAGTTGCTGTGAAATATGGAATTTCTCGTGAAGAACAAGATGCATTTGCAGTAAGAAGTCATCAACGTGCTGCGAAAGCATTAGCTGCAGGGAACTTTGCTGATGAGACAGTATCTGTAGATGTAACGTTACGTACTGTTGGATCAAACAATAAACTGCAAGAAGAAACAATCATTTTCGCACAAGACGAAGGTGTAAGAGCAGAAACGTCGCTAGACATTTTAGGTAAATTACGTCCAGCATTTAACGTTCGCGGTTCTGTAACAGCTGGTAACTCTTCACAAATGAGTGACGGTGCAGCATCTGTACTATTAATGGATCGTGAAAAAGCAGTGAGTGATGGCATGAAACCACTTGCGAAATTCCGTTCATTTGCAGTAGCTGGCGTACCACCAGAAGTAATGGGAATCGGTCCAATCGCTGCAATTCCAAAGGCGTTAAAATTAGCTGGTTTAGAGCTATCTGATATTGGCTTATTCGAACTAAATGAAGCATTCGCTTCTCAATCGATCCAAGTTATTCGTGAGCTTGGTTTAGATGAAGAAAAAGTAAACGTAAACGGCGGTGCAATCGCACTTGGACACCCACTTGGCTGTACAGGAGCAAAACTAACACTATCTCTTATTCACGAAATGAAACGCCGCAACCAACAATTCGGTATCGTAACAATGTGTATCGGCGGCGGAATGGGAGCAGCAGGCGTGTTTGAATTACTATAAAAAAAGTGGAAGTGGCTTGCTCGGAACAGGAGGGCGTTGGAAGCCCTGACGAAGAGGCGCTAAACCAAAGAATGGAATCAACAAAGGTTTATAAAAAATAAAATTGAGAGCCAGCTTCTTTCAAAAAAGAAAGAAGCTGCTCATGAAAATATGAAGGAGGAAATTTTCATGGAAAAAACAGTAGGAAATGCGGTTAAAGGCGGTAGCTTTTTAGTTGATGAGATTACGATTGATCAAGTGTTTACGCCAGAGGATTTTTCATCTGAGCATAAAATGATTGCAAAAACGACAGAGGACTTTATCGTAAATGAAGTTCTTCCAGAGCTTGAATATTTAGAGCAACATGAGTTTGATCGTTCTGTTCGTCTTTTAAAAGAAGCTGGGGAACTTGGTTTATTAGGCGCTGACGTACCAGAAGAGTACGGCGGAATTGGTCTTGATAAAGTAAGCTCAGCGTTAATCGCAGAGAAATTCTCTCGCGCTGGTGGTTTTGCAATTACTCACGGTGCTCACGTAGGTATCGGATCATTACCAATCGTATTATTCGGTAACGAAGAGCAGAAGAAAAAGTATTTACCATTACTTGCAACTGGTGAAAAATTAGCTGCATACGCATTAACAGAGCCAGGTTCAGGATCTGACGCATTAGGTGCAAAAACAACGGCACGTTTAAATGCAGAAGGTACACATTACGTATTAAATGGTGAAAAGCAATGGATTACAAACTCTGCATTCGCTGACGTATTTATCGTATACGCAAAAATTGATGGAGAGCACTTCTCAGCATTTATCGTAGAGAAAGAATATGCTGGCGTATCTACAAGCCCAGAAGAAAAGAAAATGGGTATTAAATGTTCTTCAACTCGTACGTTAATTTTAGAAGATGCATTAGTACCGAAAGAAAACTTACTTGGTGAAATCGGTAAAGGTCATATTATCGCGTTCAACATTTTAAATATCGGTCGTTATAAATTAGGTGTTGGCACAGTTGGATCTGCGAAACGTGCAGTAGAAATTTCAGCACAATATGCAAACCAACGTCAACAGTTCAAACAACCAATCGCTCGCTTCCCATTAATTCAAGAGAAACTTGCGAATATGGCAGCGAAAACATATGCAGCTGAAAGCTCTGTATACCGTACAGTAGGTTTATTCGAAAGCCGCATGAGCACATTATCTGAAGAGGAAGTAAAGGATGGTAAAGCAGTAGCAGCTTCTATCGCTGAATATGCAATCGAGTGCTCTTTAAATAAAGTATTCGGTTCTGAAGTACTAGATTATACAGTAGATGAAGGTGTTCAAATTCACGGTGGTTACGGATTTATGGCAGAGTACGAGATTGAAAGAATGTACCGCGATTCTCGTATTAACCGTATTTTCGAAGGAACGAACGAAATTAACCGCCTAATCGTACCAGGTACGTTCTTACGTAAAGCGATGAAAGGTGAATTACCACTTCTTCAAAAAGCACAAAAATTACAAGAAGAGTTAATGATGATGATGCCAGAAGAAGTAGGCGATGAGCCATTGGCACTTCAAAAATATTTAGTAACTAACGCGAAGAAAATCGGCTTAATGGTAGCTGGATTAGCTGCTCAAAAATACGGCAAAGCATTAGATAAAGAGCAAGAAATTCTTGTGAATATCGCTGACATCGTAAGTAACCTATACGCAATGGAGTCAGCTGTTCTTCGTACAGAGAAAGCAATTAAAACAACTGGTCTTGAAAAGAATAAACAAAAAGTGTTATACACTGAAGTATTCTGCCAAGAAGCATTTAACGAAATCGAAGCAGATGCGAAAGAAACACTTATCGCAGTTGAAAACGGCGACATGCTGCGCATGATGTTATCATCATTACGTAAATTAACTCGCCACACACCACTTAATGTAATTCCGAAGAAACGTGAAATCGCTGCGAAAATTTTAGAAGATGAGCGTTACACAGTTTAATAGCTGTAAAGAAAAGTAGTCGTATAAACGGCTACTTTTCTTTTTTTTATGTAAAAATGAAATTTTTAGTGGCAAAAAACTAATACCATTAGTATAATGAAACTAATGGTATTAGTTTTCGTGAAAAGGGAGCTGGAAATATGAGAGTGATACATGAAAAAACGGTATATCAATTGTCATTTTTGCCAAGAGTGTTTCCTGTGAATTGTTACTTTGTCGAGGAAGAAGATGGTTTAACTTTAATTGATGCGGCTTTGCCATATAGCGCAAAAGGAATTTTACAGGCGGCTGAGAAAATAGGGAAACCCATTACTAAGATTGTATTAACACATGCGCATGATGATCATATTGGTGCATTAGACGCATTAAAGGAAGTACTTCCTAATGTTCCAGTCTATATTTCTAAGCGGGACGCAAAGCTGTTAGAAGGAGATACGTCGTTACAAAAGGATGAACCAAATATACCAATAAAAGGCGGGGTACCTAAAAAGGTAAAAACGGTACCTGATGTTTTATTGGAAGATGGCGACCGAGTTGGATCGCTTCTTGCGATTATGACACCGGGACATACGCCAGGATCCATGTCGCTTCTTGATGTACGAAATAAAGCTCTTATTGTCGGGGATGCCTTCCAAACAAGAGGGGGTATGGCTGTTTCGGGACAAATGAAATTTTGGTTTCCGTTTCCTGCAATGGCGACGTGGAGCAAAGAAATATCATTACAAAGTGCAGAAAAGCTAAGCGAATATGAGCCTTCCTTACTTGCGGCAGGACATGGGAAAATGATAAAGGATCCAGGTGCTATTATAGAGCTTGCTATTAAGGAAGCTAAGCGGAATATAGAAAGTAGAAAAGAGGGTTAATTTATGTCACCGAGAATCGGACTTACATTACAGAAAATTGTAGAAACAGCAGCAGAAATTGCAGATATAAATGGAATACAAGAAGTAACGTTAGCTTCATTAGCGCAAACATTAGGGGTACGTTCGCCGTCGCTATATAATCATGTGAAAGGTTTACAAGATGTACGGAAAAATCTTGGTATGTACGGAATAAAAGAGCTGCATAACAGACTGGAAGAAGTGACCGAGGATAAACGTATGGATGAAGCAATTCATGCATTAGGAGAAGCATATGTAGCATTCGTACGCAAACATCCTGGACTGTATGAAGCAACCTTTTTACGAGATGAAGAAGTAAGAAAAGCAGGTGACGGAATTGTAAAGCTTTGTCTGCAGGTTTTACAACAATACGGCTTAGAGGGAGAGAATGCACTTCATGCGACGCGTGGATTTAGAAGTATTTGTCATGGATTTGCGTCGATTGAACAGCAGGGTGGATTTGGTTTGCCGCTAGATTTAGATACAAGTTTACATGTATTATTGGAAACGTTTATTAAAGGATTACATGTAATGAGAGATTGAATAAGAAGCGAGACAACATGAAACCTTAGAAGTGATTCTAAGGTTTTTTTAGTGCATAGGATTCCAAAAGAACGGTAGGTGGGAGGATTAAAGTTTTACTTTACTGATGTTAAAAATAGTTTACATGATGTTAAAAAAAAATTACAATAAAAATATAGAAAATAATGTAAAACAAGGAGAGGTTATGAAACAGAGTGGGAATTTACAAAATAATCTCGTTGTACTTAGAGCAGAAAAACGCTGGTCACAAACGGATTTAGCGAACAAAGCTGGGGTAAGTAGACAAACGATCGCCTCAATTGAAGCGAATCGTTACAATCCATCTGTAATTTTAGCTTTTGAAATTGCGCATATTTTAGGTAAGGAGTTTCATGAAGTTTTTCAATATAAGATAGAGGGGGAAACGGAATGAGTATTGTAATAGGGATCATAATCTCAGTAGCAGGGCTAATAGGTGTTTTATATTCAACACGTTTTCAGAAGAATGAGGGGGAAGATGAAAGAGGCGAGCATATTACAGGGAATGCAGCTAAAATTTCATTGTTTGTATTTTTATTTCTATATTTAGTTATCTTTTTAATCGGGAATCTATATTCATTGACAGGCGAACAGTATAAGTTAGCAAATGCATTTTTATTAGCTGGAGTACTTTGTTCGTATGCTTTAACTATTGTAGTTTTGAAAAGAAGATATTAGATGAAAAAGAGTCTCTAATGGTTTAGAGGCTCTTTTTTGTGAAATAATATCATTTTGCAGGTTTGAAAAATGTGTATATGGCTAAGAAAAAGCAAACGAAACTGAATGCGATAGAATCTTGATAGGGGTTAGGTTCAGGGCCTTTCTGGATTTCTGTAAGGAAGTCATGTGTTTTCATATTCATTTCTCCTTTAATTAATAAGTTTTATATGATGCGAGGGTTATGGTGGATAGATAAGAAAGTTTTGAAATTTCATCTAATAATTATTCTATAGTAATCTAATCCCAAAAACTATATCATACAAAGCTTTCATGATATGTAAAATTGCATATTATTCTTTTTGGAAAATTTTTTATATTATCTATATATTTGTATTAAATGGTTTTTATTAAGGTAATGAAAACAAATGGAGGAATAGTATGAGAAAAACAGTATTAGACGCGTATAATGCAGAAAGAGAAGTAGATAACATAACATATAAAAATCTAGTTATAACGATTGCAAGCATTCTAGGGTTCTTACTCTTAGGGGGATTATTCCTTGCTTTAGCCCTTGGAATTTTTGGAGAAGAGGTATTACGTGCTAATTTAGAGGGATATTATTTACTTCTATTTGATGCAGCTGTTGTTACTATTGTTTTATTTGCTTATAAACCAGTGCTTCATTTTATTAAGAACATATGGGGTGTATCTGTTTTAAAAAAATGGGAAAACCTACTTGTATTTATTAATAGGTTTTATCATCATTGCATTAACTCAGTATGTAATGTTAGAGTTGTTTAGCTTTGAAAGTGCAGAGCAGCAACGAGATCAATTAGGGAGCTTAGGACTTCAAAATAGTCTACAAAGTATTATATATGTGTTAAGTGTTGCTATAATTACACCAATTAAAGAAGAAATTTTATATAGAGGTATTTTGTATCGATTTTTTGAAAAGAAATATAGTTTTCTAGTTGGTATCATTATTTCTTCCTTTATCTTTGGGATTCTTCATGGTGGTTTTCCGGTTACGGCAATGATTATGGGGATTGTATTTGCTATGTTATATAAGAAAACACAATCTATTGTACCTAGCATCATTTTACATATTGTATGGAACCTACTTGTGAGTATAAGTATGATTGTTTCTTTATAAAATTGAATGAATATTTAGCAGAAAAGATGAATGGCCTAGCTATTCATCTTTTATTTTGTTTATATGTGGGAAAAGTTGATGAATACAATCCAAAAAGAACCAAATACTAATGATGAATGAACAAAGAAAGGCGGGTATGTTATATGCAAAACTTAACAGAGCTTGAAGTAGAAAACTTACGTCATTTAATTGGTGGACACGCAACAATTATTAACAAGTTGGAGCAGTATGCACAGACGTGTACAGACCCACAACTGAAACAAATGCTACAAAAAGATGCGCAAGATGCACGAAATACGAAACAACAATTAATGACTTTCCTAGGATAGGAGGAAACGACAGATGAATGAAAAAGATATGGTAAATGATTATTTAGCAGGATTGAATGCAAGTTTAACAAGTTATGCAAATTATATTTCTCAGTCTGATAATGAACAGTTACATCAAACGTTAATCCAAATTCGTAATCAAGATGAGATGCGTCAACGTAATATGTATGAGTACGCAAAGCAAAAGAGTTATTATAAGCCAGCTGCACCTGCTAACCCAATGATTGTACAGCAATTAAAAGGTCAATTAAGTGCGGAATAATGGGATGAAAAAACGAGCGAGTGAAGTCGCTCGTTTTTTTGTTTTGGGCATGTCAATAAATATATAATAAATATTTTTTCAGTTGTAACAAATATGACGAAAATGGAATATGACAATTCACAAAAAGGACAAAAGTTTGCTCAATATTTCACAAAGTATCCATGGTTTATATCGTGGGAATCTCTATAATTAGGAGTGTAAAGAACAAAAGAAATAGATTATATGATCAATTAGGAGAGATTGCTATGAAAAGAAATACAAGAAAAATTGCAATTATCGGTACTGGATTAGTTGGATCAAGTTGTGCATATTCAATTGTAAATCAAGGCATTTGCGAAGAACTATTATTAATTGATATAAATCATGAACGTGCAGTTGGGGAAGCGATGGATTTATCACACTGCATTAACTTTACAAATACAAGAACGAAAGTATATGCAGGAAGCTATGAAGACTGCAAAGATATGGACATCGTTATTATTACAGCAGGACCAGCACCAAAACCTGGACAAAGTCGCTTAGATACTTTAGGAGCGAGTGCGAAGATTATGGAAAGTATTGTTGGCGGCGTAATGGAAAGTGGATTTGATGGCATTTTCTTACTCGCATCGAACCCAGTTGACATTATTACATATCAAGTGTGGAAGCTATCTGGATTACCTAGAAATCGTGTGATCGGTACTGGTACATCACTAGATTCTTCTCGCTTAAGAACAATTTTATCTGAAATGTTACATGTAGATCCTCGTAGTATTCATGGGTATTCATTAGGAGAACATGGTGATTCTCAAATGGTTGCTTGGTCTCACGTAACTGTTGGTGGAAAGCCAATTCTACAAATTTTAGAAGAGAAAAAAGACCAATTTGGTGAAATAGATTTAGATGAAATTGTTGAGAAGACTGCAAAAGCTGGATGGGAAATTTATAAACGAAAAGGTACTACTTATTACGGAATCGGAAACTCTCTAGCTTATATTGCGAGTTCAATCTTTAACGATGATCACCGTGTGATTGCTGTATCAGCCATTTTAGATGGGGAGTACGGTGAATATGATATTTGTACAGGAGTGCCAGCTATTATTACTAGAGATGGTATGAAAGAAGTTGTAGAACTAAACTTAACAGAGGATGAAGAATCTCGATTCGCAAAATCAAACGATATTTTACGTGATTATATGAAAACAATTGGTTACTAACTTATAGGAGAAGGTGAAACAAATGAAGGAATATATAATGTCTCGTGTATTTAAAGCATCAGCTGGAATCGCACAAGGTATTTTCGTATCCCTTGGAATTGGTTTACTAATCGAAAATATAGGAAGAATTGTTGATATTCCATTGCTTATTACAATCGGAGTTGTTGCAAAATCACTTATGGCACCAGCCATTGGTGCCGGAATTGCTTTTATGCTCGGTGCAAATGGTCTTGTAATCTTCTCGGCTATGGTAGCTGGAGCGATTGGTGCCGGATCCATTTCAATTACTGAAGCAGGTCTAATCATTAAAACAGGTGAGCCAATCGGTGCATTATTAACAGCAACTTTAGCTGTATATATTGGTAAACGTTTAAGTGGAAAAACTGCGTTAGATATGATGCTCGTTCCATTTGCGGCCATATTAGGTTCTGGTTTAGTTGGTATTTGGTTATCTCATAATATTACTCCTGTTTTAAATACAGTTGGAGCATTCATTAAAGATAGCTCAGCTGGTAGCCCATTTATCGCTTCTATCGTCATTGCAGTCGTTTGGGGACTATTACTTATCTCTCCAGCTTCATCAGCTGCGTTAGCGATCGCACTTAGCTTAGACGGTGTTGCAGGTGGTGCTGCTCTTGCCGGATGCGTTGCTCAGTTTATCGGATTCTCTGTTATCTCAGCGAAAGAAAATAATTTAGGTGGCATATTAGCTCAGGCGCTTTGTACTCCGAAAGTGCAGTTGCCAAATATTACTAAAAATCCAATGATTCTCGTCCCAACTGTCGTCGCCAGTGCTATAGTTGGTCCTGTATCCGCATTAATTTTCCAACTGGAAGCAGGAAAAGAAATTGCAGGTCTTGGATTAAGCTCTCTTATCGCACCAATTAATTTAATTTCTAGCGAAGGATGGGAAGTTGTCCCAGCGATGGTCATCACTTATATCATCATTCCAGTAGCTGTTTCTTATATACTTTACATTGCTCTTAAAAAAGCAGGTCGTATTCATTCTGGTGATATGACTGTACCGCAATCTTAAATTGAACATCTCCTTTTATATAGAGAAAAGCAGACTGGAAGCCACAGTCTGCTTTTTACATTTTATGATTTTGTTTTACTGGAACACGTACCGTTTCTTTTGCTAATAAAAGCTGCACGCCGAAGTAAAGTATGCTTGCAAGCGTCATTCCAGAAATAGCGTCTACAAATGCGTGTTGCTTCGTAAATAGCGTTGATAAAATAATAAGCGTACCGAAGAACATAAGGATATAATATTCAAAAGCATGTTGTTCTCTACGTTTAAAGGCAGCTAGCATAATGACAAAGGTAGTAAGAACGTGAATGCTAGGGAAACAGTTTACCGGTTGATCGATACTATAAATATAGCGGACTAGTTCGGAAAATACGTCTGATCCAACGACTGTTGGACGTGGTACAGTTGTCTGCCAAAAATAATAAATAGAAAAACAAGCAAGTTTTCCAAGAATTACACTACTTAAAGTAACATAATATTGTTTTCGATCAGCAAAGCAATAATAAATAAGTGCGCCGTATAAGTATGGAAACCAAAGTAAATAAGGAATAATAAATGCTTTCACAAATGGAATCCAATCATCTACTACAGTTGTGACATCTACTGCGTGTACAGTAGATTTATTTAATACATCGTAAAGGGGACTTACGAGTACGAGTAGAAGTATATAACTTAACGGAAAAAAAGATGAAAGTTTAAATTTCTTCATGATAATCTCCTATGTGTAGTAATGTACGTAAATTCAATTGATTATAATATAGAAACGTCATTTGAGCTATCGATTTTACTTACATTTTCTTGAATTAACCTTACGTTTTCGTCACTTGACTTAAAAGAAGGGGAGGGTGCTAAATGAAGCGTTTATCGTATTTCTTATTTTTTATATTGATATGCCTAGTGAGTGCTGGGTGTGCAAAGGATAAAGAAGGAGAGAAATTAGAATATAACGGAAGAGCACTCGTAATTGGAGTTGTTGGAGAAAAGCCGAAAGATACGTTTAGGAATATAAAGTTTGAGGAAATAAAGTTAGAGGAACTGGAAAAGAAATCTAAGGAAGTGGATGGTTTCTTAATAATGAAAGATTACTTTCAAGAAGCCTCAACAGAGCAGTATAAAAATGTATTTTCATCGTTAAAGAAACCAGTGTTTTTTATCGGTTTGCAAGATAAATCATATTCAACGTTTATTACAAAAGGGATAGAGTATAACAGTGCACGAAAAGATGTAAATGCTATGTATACGCAAGGATTTGCAAATATTGGAAGTGGTGAAGGGCAACAATGGGCAGTTGGTTTATCAAATGGTGGAAATACTGAAGAAAGCATTCATAATATGTATATCGTAGTATTTCGAACAATTGCAGATTATTTAAGTCGATGATGAGGGAGCCTGTAAAAGGGTCCTTTTTATGTTTAATCAAACGTTTGTTTAAGGTGTATGTTCGGTAGGAAGAAACCGATGTAGCTCAAGGGCTAAAAAAGAAAAATGTGGAATTAATCAAACGTTTGTTTAAGATGTATGTTCGGTGGGAAGAAATCGATGTAGCTCAAGAGCTAATAAAGAAAAATAGGGAGTTAATCAAACGTTTGTTTAAGATATATGTTCGGCGAGTGATGAGAGAAGAATCTAAAAAAATTTATATATTTATTTTTTCTTAACAAATGGCGGAAAAATAAGAAAAATTTGCAGGATTATTAAAAATTATCACGAAATAAGTAAAAGTTTAGCGAATAATCGTTTGAAATAATAAAACGTTTTCTATATGATAAAGGTAAAGGTTAGTAAAAAAGTAGGTGAATTTATGACAGTAACATTTTATTCATATCCAAAGTGTGGCACATGTCAAAAAGCAAAGAAATGGTTTGAGACAAACGATGTAGCATATGAGATGATTCATATTGTTGAAAATCCACCATCAAAAGAAGATTTACGTAATTTACATGAAAAAAGTGAATTACCATTAAAAAAATTCTTTAATACAAGTGGAATGCGTTACCGCGAACTTGGTCTGAAAGATAAGTTAAAGGATGCAAGTGAAGACGAAATGTACGAACTTTTAGCATCTGATGGCATGTTGATTAAGCGTCCAATCGTAACAAATGGAACGAATGTAACACTTGGTTTTAACGAAGAGCAGTTTGAAAGTGTGTGGAAAAAGTACCAATAAGGTATTTTTACATAATTAATACATTCACTGGAGGTACAGTCATGAGCATTCCAAATAATTTACGTTACTCTGAAGAACACGAATGGGTAAAAACTGAAGGTAATGAAGTTGTTATCGGTATTACTCACTTTGCACAAGGTGAGCTAGGCGATATCGTATTCGTTGAACTTCCTGAAGTAGGTGCAACAATCGAAGCTGACGAGCCATTCGGAAGCGTAGAATCTGTTAAAACAGTTTCTGAGTTATACGCACCTGTAAGTGGTAAAGTTGTAGCAGTAAACGAAGAATTAAGTGACCAACCAGAACTTGTTAACGAATCTCCATACGAGGGTGCATGGATGGTTAAAGTCGAACTTTCTGATGCAAGCCAAGTTGAGAAGTTATTAACTGCAGAAAAATATGCAGAAATGACAAACCAAGACTAATTATAGTCGACTAAAGGACAGCCTTTGTGCTGTCCTTTTTTATTTTGTGTAAAATAATGAATGTAGAACCATATACTAATTATCGTGTAGGAGAACGTTTTTGAAAAAACTTTTTCGTCTAAGTTTTTATTGTCCATCTTCAGCAGCTAGAACAGTCGGTCACTTCACTCCTTCACTTGAGGCAAAAGTACCTCTAGTTCAGGTGTCCTCTTGTTCTAGTCGAGCCGCTTTTCTTTATTGTCCATCTCCAGCGGTTAGATTGTTCGGTGGTTTCGCTTCTTCCCACAAGGCAAAAAGCGCCTTTACGTCAGCAGCTCCATCCCCCTCACAATCTGTTCGAGCCGCTTGCGCTTTTCTTTATGATCCATCTCCAGCGGCTAGAACAGTCGGTCATTTCACTCTTTCACTTGAGGCAAAAAGCGCCTCTAGTTCAAGAGTTCCAATGCCCTCTTGTTCTGAACGAGCCGCTTGCGCTTTTCTTTTGCAAAAATAAACAGGAAACAACATGAAAATAACGAATATACTATATACTAAGTTAAAGGTTGTATAGTATATGGTGATCGGGTGATGACATATGATTTATGTGGAAAAAGTCATTATTGTAGAAGGTAAATCAGATAGAAGAAAGATTGAATCTATTATTCGTGAACCGGTGGAAATTGTTTGTACAAATGGTACAATTGGTTTATCGAAAATGGATGAGCTCATTGATCAGTTTTTTGATAAGGAAGTGTATGTACTAGTGGATGCTGATGATGCTGGAGAAAAGTTAAGGAAACAGTTTCGAAAAGAATTTCCGCAAGCAGAGCATATTTATATTGATCGCTCGTACCGAGAAGTGGCAACTGCGCCATCTTCACACTTAGCAAATGTATTATGGGGAGCTGACATTGACGTTTATACAGAATATTTACGGTAAGGAATGATAGAAGTGATTGATTGGACAGGAGCCGAAGCTACAGCCCTAATAGAGAACGAAGAAAAAACAGTGTTATATGTATATACTCCAATGTGTGGAACATGCCAATTAGCAAAAAAGATGTTAACAGTCGTTGAGATGACAATTGAAGACCTCCAAATTGGAATGTTAGATTTAAATTATGCTCCGCATTTAGCGAAAGAGTATGGAATCGAAAGTGTACCGTGTTTACTTGTTTTTGAAAATGGGACACTCATAAAGAAAATATATGCATTTCATTCGGTTGAATATTTATATACGGAATTAAAGTAGGCGGCAAAGTTTTTGCCGCCTCGACATATTTCTCGGGAAATATGTCGAGATGCAGGGTGATTACAGTATTTGTCGAGCGAAAGTAACAGGATTGCTCTTTAGTGAGAGGGAATGGTATGTGTAATAGAAAGTGATATGAAGGATGTGATTTAGGATGAAATTATATTCTTTGCTGCAATCATTTGTAAATTACGCTAATGGTCAATATCATTTAGAGCCGCTTTTAAGACAAGGAGAAAAAACTGTTAATTTCCGCTTTGGAGATGAAAGTTGTTCGCTACAAATTTCAAGAGATTATATAGAGCTGCTACATGAGGAACGAGGAACAGAGCAAATCGTTTGTTTAGATGAGGAAGATGTAAAACAATTGGTGAACGGCAATGTACGATTGCAAATGTTAATGAACGATGGACGTGTACAATATTCGGGAACGTATCGAACGATGCTATTAGTTGAATCGATGTTTCATATATGTAAGCCGATGTCAGTGGGTGCTTAAAAGTCTGAAGTTTCTTTTTTTACGAAAATTTCTGTTGACATGGCGTATGGATATTGATACAATTCAATTCATAAAATATAGACAATTTCATAAATTACAAATCAGACGAAAATGTAATCTGATTTCTCTTATCAAGAGAGGTGGAGGGACTGTGCCCTGTGAAGCCCGGCAACCGTCAACTTATGTTGAAATGGTGCCAATTCCTGCAAAGCAAATGCTTTGAGAGATGAGAGAGAGGGATAATGTTGTTATATACGCATATAAACCTTTCTGCTTCTCTAAAAGCGGAAAGGTTTTTTTGTTGTTTGAATGTGGAGGACATTCAAATAATAAAAGTAGTGATAACGGTGGACTACACGCATTAAACATAAAAAATTGCGGAGTCGATCTAAACAAAAAAAGGGGTGATACACCATGATTTTATTAGAGAATGTAAAGAAAATATATAAAGCAAAAAGCGGTGATGTCACTGCTGTAGATAATGCCAATTTAAAAATAGACAAAGGTGAAATATTTGGTGTTATCGGATATAGTGGTGCTGGGAAAAGTTCTTTAATTAGATTATTCAATCAGTTAGAGAAACCAACTTCTGGCCAAATTACAATTGCAAATCGTGTGATTTCAGCAATTACAGGGAGTGAACTTCGTAAGGCAAGGCAAGAAATCGGAATGATTTTTCAGCACTTCAACTTACTTTGGTCACGAACTGTACGCGAAAATATCGAGTTCCCACTTGAAATTGCAGGTGTTGATAAGGCGAAGAGAAGAAAACGAGTGGATGAGTTAATTCATCTTGTTGGATTAGAAGGAAGAGGAGACGCGTATCCATCTCAGCTAAGCGGAGGACAAAAGCAACGTGTTGGGATTGCGAGAGCATTAGCTAACAACCCACAAGTACTTTTATGTGATGAAGCAACATCAGCTCTTGATCCAGAAACGACAGATCAAATTTTAGATTTGTTATTAGATATTAATAAGCGTCTCGGCTTAACAATTGTGCTCATTACACACGAGATGCACGTGATTCGAAAGATTTGTAATCGTGTTGCGGTAATGGAGAAAGGAAAGATTGTAGAAACAGGTCCAGTACTTGATGTATTCCGCAATCCACAGAAAGACATTACAAAGCGATTTGTACAGCAGTTAACGGATTCTGAAGATACAAATGAAACGATTGAAAGTTTAATTGAAAAGTATCCAGATGGTAAAGTAGTTCGTTTGCAGTTTATCGGTGAAGCTGTAGAAAGACCAGTACTTCAAAGATTAATGCAACGCAGTGATATAGAAGTTAGCATTTTGCAAGGAAACATCGCCCAAACAAATAACGGCTCTTACGGTAGTTTAGTTGTTCATTTAAATGGTGAGGAAACAGCGATTCAGCAAGCAATAGAGGGAATACATCAAGATCAAGTAGAGCTGGAGGTGATTGCACATGGATAAGTTAATCGCAAATGTTGATTGGAATCAAATGTTAGAAGCAACTGGTGAAACGTTATATATGACGGCAATCGCAGCTCTTGCCACATTTGTTTTAGGACTAATTTTAGGATTGTTACTCTTTATGACAGCGAAAGATAATTTATGGGAAAACAAAGCGGTTAACACGGGGATTGGAGCGTTCGTAAACATTTTCCGGTCGATACCATTCATCATTTTAATCATTTTATTAATCCCATTCACAAAGATTCTGCTTGGAACAATTCTTGGAGCGAGTGCAGCGTTGCCAGCTTTAATTATTGGAGCGGCACCATTTTACGCAAGAATGGTTGAAATTGCACTTCGTGAAATTGATAAAGGTGTAATTGAAGCTTCAAAAGCAATGGGAGCAAAAACAAGTACAATTATTTTGAAAGTGTTAATTCCAGAATCGTTACCAGCATTAGTATCGGGTATTACGGTTACGACAATTGCTTTAGTAGGCTATACAGCAATGGCGGGAGTTGTTGGTGCTGGTGGCCTTGGAACACTTGCTTATTTAGAAGGATTCCAACGAGGAAATAACGATGTAACAATCGTTGCGACAATTTGTGTATTACTAGTTGTATTTTTCATTCAGTGGATTGGTGATAGTGTAACGACTCGAATAGATAAACGATAATAAAAAACGGGAGGATGTTTCAAATGAAAAAATTATTACTTACAGCACTTATTTCAACTTCAATTTTTGGGTTAGCTGCTTGTGGCGGGAAAGATAAAGATGAAAAGAAACTAGTTGTTGGTGCTTCTAACGTACCGCACGCTGAAATTTTAGAAAAGGCAAAACCGTTACTTGAGAAAAAAGGCATTGAATTAGAAGTGAAAAAATTTCAAGATTACGTGTTGCCAAATAAAGCGTTAGCGGATAAGGAGTTAGACGCCAACTACTTCCAGCACATTCCGTATTTAGAAAAAGAAATGAAAGATAAAAAGTATGACTTTGAAGTAGCAGGAAAAATTCATTTAGAACCGATTGGTGTGTACTCTCAAAAATATAAGAGCTTAAAAGAACTTCCGGACGGAGCAACAATTATTATGAGTAATTCTGTTGCTGACCATGGACGCGGTTTAGCAATTTTACAAAAAGAAGGCATTTTAAAAATTAAAGATGGAGTAGATCCAGTTAAAGCAACTCCAAAAGAAATCGCGGATAATCCGAAAAATCTAAAATTCAAAACAGATATCGAGCCTGGTCTATTACCACAAGTGTATAACAATAAAGAAGGCGACGCTGTTTTAATTAACTCGAACTATGCAATTGATGCGAAATTAAATCCAGAAAAAGATGCAATTGCGATTGAAGGAAATGATTCTCCATATGCAAACGTAGTAGCTGTTCGTAAAGGTGATAAAGATAAAAAAGCGATTAAAGAGCTTGTAGAAGTATTGCATTCAAAAGAAATTGAAGACTTTATTACTAAAGAATATAAAGGAGCAGTTGTTCCTGTAAAAGAATAATTGCTGAAAAAGGGCTGGTGTATGCCGGTCCTTTTTTCTAACTACATAACTATAAGGGAGAAGGGGACATCATATGAAAAAGATTCTACTGTCAGTTGTTACAGCACTGTCTGTATTTACATTAGCTGCTTGCGGGGGGAAAGATGAGAATAAGCTTGTTGTGGGAGCTTCTAACGTGCCGCACGCTGTTATTTTAGAAAAGGCACAGCCGATATTAGAGAAAAAGGGTATTAAATTAGAAATTAAAAAATTCCAAGATTATGTTCTGCCGAATAAAGCATTAGCGGATAAGGAAATTGATGCAAACTACTTCCAGCACATTCCTTACTTAGATAAAGAAATTCAAGAAAAGGGATATAAAATTGTAAACGCAGGAAAAATCCATTTAGAGCCAATGGGCATTTATTCTAAGAAATATAAAAGTTTAAAAGAACTTCCAGATGGCGGAACAGTTATTATGAGTAATAACGTAGCGGAGCGTGGCCGTATGCTCGCATTGTTACAAAAAGGCGGCGTTATTAAATTAAAAGACGGTGTAGATGTTGTTAAAGCAACAGTGAAAGATGTTGTAGAAAATCCGAAAAACTTAAAGTTTAAAACAGATGTAGAGCCTGGATTGTCACCAAAGCTGTATGAAAATAATGAAGGCGATGCTTTATTCATTAATTCAAACTATGCAATTGATGCGAAGTTAAATCCAACAAAGGATGCAATTGCGATTGAAGGATCAGACTCTCCGTACGCAAATATTATTGCAGTTCGTAAAGGTGACGAGAAGAAAAAAGAAATTAAAGAATTAGTAGAAGTACTGCATTCAAAAGAAATCCAAGACTTTATTAATAAAGAATATAAAGGTGCTGTACTTCCGGTAAGTGAATAAACACAAGGAAAGGACTGGAAAATTACCAGTCCTTTTTTCTTTATATAAATAAGAAGAAAGGTGTATCATATAAGGATGCAAGGGAAATACTTATATACATTTGTGAAAAAATTGTTACTTTTTTTCGTCGTTTGCGATATCATTTTATTTGATATAAGATTAGAATGAGAATAAAATGAGAATATGAACGTTTTAGGAATTTTTAAAATGTATATATAGGATTAATGGAGGTATTGAGATGGCTGGTTCTACATTAACGGTTAAAGACTTACACGTATCAATTGATGGCAAAGAAATTTTAAAAGGTGTAAACCTTGAAGTAAAAGGTGGAGAAATCCACGCAATTATGGGACCTAACGGAACAGGTAAATCAACTTTATCTTCTGCGATTATGGGTCACCCAAAGTATGAAGTAACAGAAGGTAGCATCATCATCGACGGTGAAGATGTATTAGAAATGGAAGTAGACGAGCGCGCACAAGCAGGTCTATTCCTAGCAATGCAATATCCAAGTGAAATTAGCGGAGTAACAAACGCTGACTTCTTACGTTCTGCAATTAACGCACGTCGTGAAGAAGGCGATGAAATTTCTCTTATGAAATTTATCCGTACATTAGATAAAAACATGGAATTCCTAGAAATGGATCCAGAAATGGCACAACGTTACTTAAACGAAGGTTTCTCTGGTGGAGAGAAAAAACGTAACGAAATTCTTCAATTAATGATGATTGAGCCAAAAATCGCAATCTTAGATGAAATCGACTCAGGTCTTGATATCGATGCATTAAAAGTTGTATCTAAAGGTATTAACCAAATGCGCGGCGAAGAGTTCGGTTGCCTAATGATTACGCATTACCAACGTTTATTAAACTACATCACTCCAGACTTCGTTCACGTTATGATGAACGGTCGTATCGTTAAATCTGGTGGCCCTGAGCTTGCACAACGTCTAGAAGCTGAAGGTTACGACTGGATTAAAAAAGAATTAGGTATTGAAGACGAAACAGCAGAGCAAGAAGCGTAAGAGAGGAGCATAAACATGACAATCGGTACATTACCTTTCGATCAAGAAACAATCCGTCAGCGCGCAAGCGAAGTAAACGAAGCTGCTTGGTTGACTGAGTTCCGCTTACAAGCTCTTGCACAAGCAACTGAACTTCCAATGCCAACGCCTGATAAAACGAAAATTGAAAAATGGGACTTTATCGGAAAAGGCGACGCTGCTAAGCAAGAGCCTGTAAGTTCTTTAACAGAGCTTCCAGAAGCAGTGAAAAACTTAATCGATGAAAATAACAGCGTATTAGTACAACGTACTGGTACAACTGCATTCGTTTCTTTAGCAGACGAAGCAAAAGAAAAAGGTGTTATTTTCACAGATATCGTAACAGCAGCAACTGAGCATGCTGAACTATTACAAAAGTATTTAATGAAAGACGGCGTGAAAGTAGACGAGCATCGTCTAACTGCACTTCATGCTGCATTAATCAACGGCGGTGCATTTGTATATGTTCCGAAAAACGTTGTTCTTGAAACTCCACTTCAAGCTGTATTCTTAGTAGACGGCGAAGAAGCTAACGTATATAACCACGTATTATTCGTAGCTGATGCGAACAGTACTGCAACTTATGTAGAAAACTACGTTGCAAATGAAAATGCTAAAGGTATTGCAAATATCGTAGCAGAAGTAATCGTGGAACAAGGCGCACAAGTGAAATTCGGTGCGGTTGATCTATTAGCAAAAGATGTAACAACTTACGTTAACCGCCGCGGTGTTGTTGGACGCGACGGCCGCATTGATTGGGCTCTAGGTCTTATGAATGACGGAAACACAATTTCAGAGAACGTTACGAACTTAATGGGCGACGGTTCATATGCTGATACGAAAACAGTAACAATTGGCCGTGGTAACCAAACACAAAACTTTACAACTAAAGTTGTTCACTTCGGTAAACACTCTGAAGGTTGGATTTTAAAACATGGTGTACAAAAAGATAGTGCAACATCTATCTTTAACGGAATTGGTAAGATTGAACACGGTGCATCTAAATCAAATGCACAACAATCTTCTCGCGTTCTTATGTTAGATGAAAAAGCTCGTGGGGATGCAAACCCAATTCTTTTAATCGACGAAGATGATGTAATGGCAGGTCACGCAGCTTCAGTAGGCCGCGTAGATCCATACCAACTATACTACTTGATGAGCCGTGGTATTCCAAAACGCGAAGCAGAACGTTTAGTCATCCATGGATTCTTAGCACCTGTAGTAAATGAGCTTCCAATTGAAGGAGTAAAGGCACAGCTTGTCGAGGTAATTGAAAGGAAAGTTCGCTAATGAATATTCATGAAATACGCAAACAGTTTCCAATTCTTGATCAAAAAGTGAACGGCAAACAACTTGTATATTTCGATAGTGCAGCAACTTCTCAAAAACCAATTCAAGTCATTGAAACGTTAGAACGTTACTATAAAGAATATAATTCTAACGTGCATCGCGGTGTTCATACGCTCGGTACGAAAGCTACCGACGCGTATGAAGGTGCACGCGAGAAAGTTCGCAAGTTTATTAACGCGAAATCAATGGAAGAGATTATTTTCACGCGCGGAACGACAACTGCATTAAATACAGTAGCGGCTAGCTATGGTCTTGAAAATGTAAAAGAAGGCGATGAAATCGTTATTTCTTACATGGAGCACCATAGTAACATCATTCCGTGGCAACAAGTTGCTAAGAAAACTGGTGCAACTTTAAAATACCTTCCGCTTCAACCAGACGGTACAATTTCTTTAGAAGATGTTCGTCAAACAGTTACACCGAATACAAAAATCGTTTCTATTATGCAAGTATCAAACGTACTTGGAACGATTAACCCTGTAAAAGAAATCGGAGCAATCGCACATGAAAACGGTGCAATCATGATCGTTGATGGAGCACAAAGTGCACCTCATATGAAAGTGGATGTACAAGATTTAAACTGTGATTTCTACGCATTATCTGCTCATAAGATGTGCGGACCTACAGGTATCGGCGTATTATATGGTAAAAAAGAATTGCTGAACAATATGGAGCCAATTGAATTTGGTGGTGAAATGATTGATTTCGTAGATTTACAAGAATCTACTTGGAAAGAGCTTCCGTGGAAGTTTGAAGCAGGTACGCCGATTATCGGTAATGCAATCGGACTTGGTGCGGCAATTGATTTCCTAGAAGAAATCGGTCTTCATAATATTGAAAAGCATGAACATGAATTAGCGCAATATGCTTTAGAAAGACTATCAGAAGTAGATGGCGTTACAATTTATGGTCCAAAGCATCGCGCTGGTCTTGTTACATTTAATATTGAAGACGTACATCCTCATGATGTAGCAACTGTATTAGATGTAGAAGGCATTGCGGTTCGCGCAGGACACCACTGTGCACAACCGCTTATGAAGTGGCTGAAAGCTTCTTCTACAGCACGTGCGAGCTTCTATTTATATAATACAAAAGAAGAAATTGATACATTTGTTGAATCGCTAATCAAGACAAAGGAGTATTTCACAAATGTCATTTAATAATTTAGATACGTTATACCGTCAAGTTATTATGGATCATTATAAGAATCCTCGTAACAATGGCGTGTTAGAAGATAGTGTTACTGTTAACTTGAACAATCCAACTTGCGGCGATCGTATTCAACTTACGATGAAAGTAGAAGAAGGTATTGTGCAAGAGGCGAAGTTTGAAGGAGAAGGGTGTTCTATCTCAATGTCTTCAGCTTCAATGATGACACAAGCAGTAAAAGGTAAGAAAATTGAAGAGGCACTTCAGCTTTCTAAAATTTTCTCTGACATGATGCTAGGAAAAGAGTACGATGACAGCATTGATTTAGGAGATATTGAAGCATTACAAGGCGTATGCAAGTTCCCTGCACGTATTAAATGTGCAACATTAGCGTGGAAAGCGTTAGAAAAGGGCTTAAACGAAGATAAGTAATGTTAAAGGTTCCTAAAAACGAGGTTATCTAAGGAGGGACACACCAACATGGCGAAGCAACTGCCAGATATCGGCGATTATAAATATGGTTTCAAAGACAAAGACGTTTCGATTTTCCGTGCTGGACGCGGTTTAACAAAAGAGATCGTTGAAGAGATTTCACGTATGAAAGAAGAACCACAGTGGATGTTAGACTTCCGTTTAAAATCACTGGATAAGTTCTATGAAATGCCAATGCCACAATGGGGCGGCGACTTAAACGACTTAGATTTCGATGAAATTACGTACTACGTAAAACCATCTGAGAAATCTGAGAAGTCTTGGGATGAAGTACCTGAGGAAATTAAAGCGACATTTGATAAATTAGGTATTCCTGAAGCGGAGCAAAAATATTTAGCTGGTGTATCTGCACAGTACGAATCTGAAGTTGTATACCACAACATGAAAGAAGACCTAGAAGCTCTAGGAATCGTCTTCAAAGATACAGATAGCGCATTAAAAGAGAACGAAGATATTTTCCGTGAGCATTTCGGAAAAGTAATCCCACCAACAGACAATAAATTCTCTGCATTAAACTCTGCAGTTTGGTCTGGTGGATCATTCATCTACGTTCCAAAAGGTATTAAAGTGGATACACCACTTCAAGCGTATTTCCGTATTAACTCTGAAAATATGGGACAATTCGAGCGTACGCTTATCATCGTAGACGAAGGCGCACACGTACACTACGTAGAAGGTTGTACAGCACCTGTTTACACGACTAACTCACTTCACAGTGCGGTAGTAGAAATCATCATTAAGAAAGATGCATATTGCCGTTATACAACAATCCAAAACTGGGCGAACAACGTATACAACCTAGTTACAAAACGTGCGGTTTGTGAAGAAAACGCAACGATGGAATGGATTGACGGTAACATCGGATCTAAATTAACGATGAAATACCCAGCAGTTATCTTAAAAGGCGAAGGCGCTCGTGGTTTAACATTATCTATCGCGATTGCTGGTAAAGGCCAACACCAAGATGCTGGTGCGAAAATGATTCACTTAGCACCAAACACGTCTTCAACAATCGTTTCTAAATCGATTGCGAAGCATGGTGGTAAAGTAACTTACCGTGGTATCGTACAATTCGGACCAAAAGCGAAAAACTCTCGCTCTAACATCGAGTGTGACACGTTAATCATGGATAACCAATCTACATCTGATACAATTCCTTACAACGAAATCAAAAACGATTACGTTTCACTTGAACACGAAGCGAAAGTATCGAAAGTATCAGAAGAACAATTATTCTACCTAATGAGCCGCGGTATTTCTGAGCAAGAAGCTACAGAAATGATCGTAATGGGCTTCATTGAGCCATTCACTCGCGAACTTCCAATGGAATACGCAGTTGAAATGAACCGCCTAATCAAGTTTGAGATGGAAGGTTCTATTGGTTAAATAGATTAAAAAAGCGTCCTGCTGTGCAGGGCGCTTTTTTGTTTTGCGGATTTGTTTTGGCTTGGGAGAGGATACCTAGGTGGGTGTTCAGTTAAATGTATTAGCGATTTTTCAAATATATCGACCATAACTCGGAATATATCAGCGATTATTTCAATATATCGACGATTCGACAAGGGATATCGACTTATTAACAAATTACGACATAGCGAGAGGACTGAATAACCCGCACCATTCAAAAAGGAAAGGAGCATTTATACATAAAGAGGGCGACGGAAGTAATTTAGGCTAAGATACTGACAAATGCAGCAAAGAACCTGTAGGGAAATTCCCTACGTTAAACTTTTTGACAACTCCCCGTTCTACCTATGGATCCACAGATTTAAAAAATAAAGTTTCTCATATGAAAAGGACAATCTTTTGCTTTTTCTTATAATGCGAGTACAATGTAAAATAGCAAGAAAAGACGAAAAGTATTTACAGGATTATTGCGTACGTGTAGCGTAAATGGCAGTAAGGAACTGAGAGGAGGTTTTTTCTCTGAATATAAATAAAGAAACAATCATCCACCTTTATCATACAAACGATATACATAGTCATTTTGAAAATTGGCCGCAAATTTCTCGGTTTGTACAAGGGGAGAAAAAGCGAAGACAGGAAGCGGGAGAGACCGTTTTGACGGTTGATATCGGCGATCATGTGGATCGTTTTCATAGTATTTCGGAAGCGACGAATGGACTTGGCAATACGAAGCTTTTGAATGAGGCGTTATATGATTATGTAACAATCGGAAATAATGAAGGAATTACGTTAGCGAAGGAGCATTTGAATCGTCTATATGATGATGCTGGATTTGAGGTGCTCGTTGCGAATTTATTTGAAAAAGAAGGTGTACGTCCAGCGTGGGCAAAGCCTTATAAATTACATACAACGACAGATGGAATTACGATTGCCTTTATCGGATTAACAGTAGCGTATACAGAGTTTTATCATATGCTCGATTGGCATATTGAAGATCCGCTTATCCATTTAGAGTCTATTTTAGAAGAAGTGCGAGATGAGGCTCATATTACCGTTGTCCTTTCTCATCTTGGAAAAAGCATGGATGAGTATATAGCAGAGCATTATGATATAGATGTTATTTTAGGTGCACATACGCACCATTTATTTGAGCGTGGCGTTCTCACGAATAATACTTTACTTTGTTGTTGTGAAAAGTGGGGACGTTACGTTGGGCACGTTCAGCTCACTGTGGATAAAGAGACGAAGAAGTTATTGAAAAAGGACGGTAGGGCGATTAAGACAGAACGTTTAGGTGCTTATAGCGAACCGTTATCCACAATTGAAATGCTGCAGGAAGAAAGTAAACATATTATGGAAGAGCCTGTCGTTCATTTAAAGGAATCATTACCGATCGATTGGTTTCATGAGACATCATTTTCTCACATGTTAGCAAATGCGCTGAAAATGTGGTGCGATGCAGAGATTGGCATGGTGAACGCTGGTGTACTTCTTGAAGGATTAGAAGAAGGAGTTGTGACGCGCGGAGATATTCACAGAATTTGTCCACATCCAATTAATCCATGTTTATTAAAAGTGCCAGGAAAAACGTTACGAGAAGTTATTTTGAAAGCGCGTCGCCCGAATATGGAGAACCTTGAGGTAAAAGGATTCGGATTTCGCGGAAAAGTGATGGGAAAAATGATTTATGCTGGTGTAGAGGTCATTCCAGATACGATTCCTGGGAATAAAATTTTACTGGAAGATGTATTGATTAACGGGGAATCGCTGGAATTAGATCGTATATATACGGTAGGAACGATTGATATGTTTACATTCGGATACTTATACCCAGAGCTATCCACACTTTCTGACAAACAATATTATATGCCAGAGTTACTCAGAGATGTGTTAACAGACGTGTTGATAACTCATACATCTTCTGTCAAACTATAGGCTAGTTAACTTGTAACACTCATTTTTCTCTTGTCATACAGATAAGAAAGAGAGGAGTGTGAACTATGGTTAATGTGGAGCCAATTATAATCGATAATTATACGTTTATTGCGGTTAGCGTCAAACTTCCAAAGACAAATTTGCTAGCTGTAATGAGCGATAAAGGATATATTATGTGCGGTGCATTAGATGTAGGTCTTTTAAATGAGAAGTTAGGTGATCGAGGTATTATTGCTGGCCGTGCGGTTGGTGTAAGAACGATTGAACAGCTTCTTGAAGCACCGCTAGAATCAGTAACGATTGAAGCCGAAGCATTAGGTATTACGGTAGGCACAATCGGAAAAGAAGCATTATTAAAAATGAGATAAGCATATATCGTCCCTCCTTCTTGCATAGAAATGATATAAGAAGGAGGTTTTTTTATGAGTATATTTCGTTCGAAAAATTCGCGGTTTCGAAGGGGACCAATTTCCTTTCGGCACATACTGCTTATGTCGTTTATTCTTTTTGTCATATTACTCGTGCAAGGATTATGGATTGTGAATAGTAGTATTCAGCCGACATTACTTAAATATGGAGAAGTAGAGGCGCATAAAATGGCGACAGCGGTTATGACGAAGGCGGTAAAAGATAGAATTAATGAAGGATTCGATGTCGATTCATTAATGAAAGTACAAAATGATAAAAACGGGAAAGTATCCACAATTAATTTAAATACAAAGCAAGTAAATGAAATCGTAACGTCAACGACCACATACATAGAAAAATATTTACAGCAAGTAGAACAAGGTGATTTGAAGGGGCTAGGTATTTCTGAAAAAAATGGGGCAACGATGGCAGTTCCTTTTGGTCGTGTAACAGATAATGCGCTTCTTGGAAATATAGGGCCCGATATTCCGATTGATTTCACGACGATTGGTCATGTGAATACGGATATTAAACAAAAAATTGAACCGCACGGGATCAATACGACAGCGATTCAAATTATTATGGAGATGGAAGTAACGTTGCAAGTGATTATTCCATTTCATACGAAAGAAATAACAGTGAAGCAAGACGTTCCGATTGCAACGCGCATTGTTCAAGGTGAAGTACCTACTTATTATGGAAGCGGGAGTGTTGTTGTACCCGATAAAAAGAAAACGGATAGTTAGCCGAATTAAAAAAATAACCGTAGCAATATGCTACGGTTATCGTTTTGTATTCGCGCGTTCTTTTCGCTCCCAAAGACTTAAATGCATGTATGGATCGAAAGCCCATTCTGTATAACCATTGTCTTTATACATGCCGAAATGTAGGTGGGGTGGGAATTTTCCAGCTGTGCCGGGAGGGCCGTAACCGGTGCTACCAACAAATCCGATTACTTTTCCCGGCTCGACAATTTGTCCAAGCTGTATTTCTTTTGAGAATCCACCTAAATGAGCGTAATAATGGTAGTTATTATGAAGGTCGCGAATACCGATGCGCCATCCGCCAAGACGGTTCCAGCCCTTTGTTTCAATAATGCCATAGCAAGTGGATCTTACTGGTACGCCATAGCCAGCAAAAATATCGGTTCCTTCATGAACTCTTCTTCCCCCGAAACTTCTTCCAGCACCGAAAGTACTACGGTAGCTATGGTCACTACGAATCGGAAGAGGAAAAGCATTTCCTTCTAAATTAATACGCCCATAATGTTTATAAATTCCGGCGTACTCGGTAATTAAATCAACTGTTTTCGCACGTCTATAATATTCCCAAAGCATAATGTGAATACGGTCTTCGGACGTTCCTTGTTTCTTTAAAATCGTTGCTGCTGTATGCAGAAGATCACGGTCGTTATTTGCGTTTGCAAATCCATCTTTGTCACCATCTAAACCCAATCCGCCAAATAGAGAAATTGTATGGGGGAGAGTGTCGTTACCATTAACGGGTCCAGCCCATATTTCTGGTTTGAAATAAAGGGAAATGATGGCATCTGGTTTTTTCGGAATATCTTTTCTTACGCTCCGTATATTTCTTTCGTATTGATCCATTGCAGCTAAGTAATACCACGGAATGCCTGAAGATTGCTCGGTTTCTTTATATAGTGCCATGCGCTTTTCGTATATGCTTTGCTGATTATCTTCACCGTAAGCGATGTTTTGGTGGAGAAGAAAGCAAATCGAAAGCAAAAGCAAAAGAGAAATTTTTCGAAGCATGAAATAGACTCCTTTCACAACATCACTCTTTTTAGTGTGGGATATACGGAGTATTTCATTATAGGGAACGATTGGAAAAAATCTTAGAATCTTCATTTGAGCAAATCGCTTTCATACGTTAGAATAGATATGTTACATTGAAAGAAGCGAACACGGTAAACTATTTCATATTGTGCGGAGTTGATAACCATGACAAAACAAACAGAATATAAGCGCAAGCCCGAATGGTTGAAAATTAAGTTAAACACGAATGAAAACTATACAGGCTTGAAGAAAATGATGCGTTCTAAGAATCTTCATACAGTTTGTGAAGAAGCGAAATGTCCGAATATTCATGAATGCTGGGCTGTAAGGAAAACAGCAACATTTATGATTTTAGGTGCGGTTTGTACACGTGCTTGTCGTTTTTGTGCGGTTAAAACAGGCTTACCAACTGAGCTTGATTTACAAGAGCCAGAACGCGTAGCAGATTCTGTAGTACAAATGGGCTTAAAGCACGTTGTTATAACAGCGGTTGCACGTGATGATTTAAAAGACGGGGGAGCAGCTGTTTTTGCTGAAACAGTACGCGCTGTTCGTCGCAAAAATCCATTTACGTCAATCGAAGTATTACCATCTGATATGGGTGGAGTAGAAGAAAACTTAAAAATGTTAATGGATGCAAAACCAGATATTTTAAACCATAACATTGAAACAGTACGTCGATTATCTAACCGAGTTCGCGCTAGAGCAAAATATGACCGTTCATTAGAGTTTTTACGTCGAGCAAAAGAAATGCAGCCTGATATTCCAACTAAATCGAGCATTATGGTGGGCTTAGGTGAAACGAGAGAGGATTTAATTGAAGCAATGGATGACTTACGTGCAAACAATGTGGATATTTTAACTCTTGGACAATACCTACAACCATCTAAGAAGCATTTACCAGTTCTTAAATATTATCCACCAGCAGAATTTGCAGAGCTTAAAGAAATTGCGCTTAGCAAAGGATTTAGTCACTGTGAAGCTGGCCCACTTGTGCGTTCTTCTTACCATGCGGACGAGCAAGTACGTTCTGCAAAAGAAAAAGTAGCAGAAGCAAAATAATGAAAAAAGAGAGCTAATCATTAGCTCTCTTTTTGTTTATATTCTAAAACAGTATTTGGGCATGTTAATAAGATTTTCTTTAATTCCTCTGTGGATAATTCAATTGTAAATTCAGGTACACCAGGTGTAATTAAAATTTTATCGTAAGCATAAATAGCGCTATCCACAATAATCGTTACATGTTGTGAATAACCGAAAGGAGCTACACATCCTGGAGTACAGCCTGTTTCTTCTCTTAGCTCATTAGGAGAACAGAGAGATAAGCTTTCTCCTGTTATTTCTTTCATCTCTCCTCGGTTGAGCCTTGTGCCCTCTAACGTGAAAAATACGTAATAATCTCCAGACTTTGATTTTAAAAATAAGCTTTTACTTGGAGTGCCGTGTAAGCCAAGCCTTTCACGTACGATACGATCTGTTTCATAATCGAGTACTGGTTCGTGTTCAAACTTTTCGTAAGAAGCATTTGTTTTATGTAGTAAAGCAAGTACATCTTCGTACATATGGAGTGATACCCCTTTCTATTGTTAGTACAGTTTCTTCTCGTGGCGTCAACTGAATGTGTTGGAAAGAGATATTACTTGGACGGTGCTCCCCATAATCGTTTTAGGATACATTGTTTATCGAGTGTAATTTCGTAAATATCAGGATTCGTTAAAGCTCTCCATTCAATAAAGCCGATCGTATGATCAAAGTGCTTTAAAATGAGCGTGAGTAAGTTGCCGTGTGTAACGAGTAATGTTGTAGTATGGTTTAACTTTAAAACGTCTTGGATAAGTGATATAGCTCGATCCGTCGCTTGTTTTGTTGACTCTCCGCCTGAAAAGGCAATATCTATATTTGTAAAAGTAGATTCTAGTTTTTGCAACCAATCATCCATTGGAACGTCGCTTAATATGCGTTCAGCTAATCGTTCGTCTTCTTGGATAGACAAGTTAGCTTGAAGCGCATAGGGCCGAATAGAATCGATAGCTCGCACAAATGGGCTTGAAATAATATGATCTATTTGTGGTTGGTTTTCTAAGAGGAATGTAGCAAGAGTGTTTGCTTGATTTTTTCCTGCAATCGTTAATTCGGCATCACGTTCTTGTCCAGTTGCTGAACAATGTCGTATTACAATCAATTTCTTCATAATTCATCCCCATCTTTCAAGTTGACGCTATATACTTCGACAAATGTGGAAAAAATTCCTTTTTATTGGAAACGGCATATTGATCTAAATATGTGGAAAAGTAATGTGGATAAATGAATATTTGAGGTGTAATGATGAAAAAAATGATATGTATTATATTCGGTCTTTGTTTTTTTATACACTTGTCCACAACATATGCAGAATCCAATCAAAAATTAAATTATCCAAGCAATCGAAATAAATCGTTTGTGAGTGAGGATGTGTTTTACGAACAGTTAGATAAGAAAATCTATAAAGAATACAACAATGCAGCATATAGTATTCGGAAAAAGATCTTATTTAAAGAAGTGCCCGATGAAGAATTTTCTTCCAGACAAAAAACAGCCGTGGGTTGTCGGAGTAGTGTGGTGTTTCAAGATTCTTTTATTCACCCTGATCGCCAAGTTTATTTTTTCGCTTCCTTTTCTCAAAATGAAGTAGACGAATTTCGTAAGTACATTGTTATAGATGCAGAAACAAAGAGGGAGTTGCAAGCGGGCAAGAGTTATCATCATTGCGAAAATCGTGGTAAAAAATAACCCACCAACTGGTGGGTTATTTTTACGTCGGCACACTCATTAATTTTTCTTTCATTTTACGAATAAGAATGACAGCACCAATTGTGAAGAGAAGGGTAATTCCTTCTGCAACGAAGATGTTAATTGTTTTTGTTTGGTAAAGTGCCGCGAAAAAGTCTACAAATGCGTGGAATAATATAGCGTAAACAAGGAAGATATATTTCTTCTGTTTTACAGCGTATAAGACAAGCATTGTAAAGGCAATTTGTAATACAAGAGCCATAATTCTTTCCAAGCTGCCAAGGAAGTATAAATAAGCAGGTTGTTCTATTAACATATCCTTTACAAGATTTAATTGTGGTAGTTTTTCTGCCATTTGAGCGAAGCTACCATTGTTAATAGCATTAGCGAATATAAGTGTCTGCAATGCAGAGAATCCACCAACTAAAATGGATTCAATCCCGCCATGACCAATTCCATAAGCGAAGCCATCTTTATATTCTAGAGATTTTTTTAGTAGGAAGAAGAAGGCAACGAAGCGTCCTAATTCTTCAAAAATACCAGCAGTTAGTCCGCCATAAATTGCAAAGACAAACGGATTTTCTAAAAATGGAGCGATTGCTGGATTACCACGCATAAATAGGTGGAACGGTGTTTCGAGAATTTGGGTAAATCCAATAAAGATAAGAACACCAACGCCGACCACTTTCCAATTAATATTATATTTTTTACGGAAATAAACGAGTACAATAATTGGGACCAGAACCGAAACAACGAGTTGAAATATGATGCTGGCAATTACAGTATTTGAAACCATACTTTCACCGCTTTCTAATATATGTACATATCTATTATGCATGAAATATGGGAGAGATGAAACTTTTAACAAAAAATGAATGTACTTATTGACTCTAACGTTGCGTCATACTTTATCGTATGTACTAAGGGGGAGATACACATGACAATGAAGGTAAAAGAAGTAGCTAATTTAGTTGGAATTAGTGTGCGCACACTGCATCATTACGATGAAATTGGGTTATTAACCCCAGACGAGACGACAGAGTCTGGATACCGTCTGTATTCCAATGAAAATTTAGAGACATTGCAGCAAATTTTATTTTTTAAAGAACTAGGCTTCCCTTTAAAGAAAATTAAAGAAATTATCATGAGTCCATCATTTGACCGAGAAGAAGCTCTACAGCTTCATAAGAAAATGCTTCTTGAAAAGCGTGCTAGGTTAGATAAAGTGATTGCGACGATTGATAAAACAATGCAGCATACAAAAGGAGAGATTGAAATGACGAATAAAGAGAAATTTGAAGGCTTCGATTTCAGCCATAATCCGTACGAAGAAGAAGCGCGTGAAAGATGGGGAGACGCAGCTGTAGATAAAGCGAATGAATACGCGAAAGGTATGTCAAAAGACAATCAAGAAGAGTTTAATACTATTTATAGAAATTTAGCGGCGCTTAGACACGGCGCACCGGATTCTAAAGAGGCACAAGAAGCAATTGGAGTATGGTACGATTACTTGCAAAACTTCGGAGAATATTCATTAGATGCTTTTAAAGGACTCGGTCAAATGTACGTGGCTGATGAGCGCTTCACGAAAAATATCGATAAGTTCGGCGAAGGATTAGCGCAGTTTATGTGTGATGCGATGGAGGTTTATGCGGATCGTAAGAAATAGTCAAAAATAAAGAAGGTGGAGGTTTTCTCCATCTTCTTTATTTTTTTATCATATCATTCAAAGTCTGATCCCCCGTATTGTTCAAATGAGGATTTTTACTCATTTCCCGTTTTAGCATGTCGAGGCTCTGTGTATATTCTGTATCATTTAAAGCGCCAGATTGAAGTCCTTGAATTTGAGAAATCAACTTTTGGTCTGTTGATACATATGCTTTATAATAGCGAGGGACGATGGACAAAGCAGCTTTATATACTTGATCTGCTACGAGTTTTGGATCCGTTGTGTTTGCACGGTATACAACAAATACTTCATCATCAGTAACGAGCGTAGCAGCGTTTGTAACGTCAGGAAGTTTGACTGTCATGCTTGTAATCATTTCAGCGACTTTCTCGCGGTTAATGGCTCCTACTTGTTTGTTAGATACTTCATGTTTTTGTTTAGATGAATAACCGACTCTTGTAAGCCGTGTATTTGTATTTTCCGTATGATACATGTCGTTTTTATTGGAAACAAGAACACGACTTCCTTCTTCACGTTCCATTTCGGCTTTATTCGTTGATTGACAGCCTGCAAATAAGGAAAGAGTGAGGAGAGAGAGTATAATTTGTTTTTTCACGATGTATCACCTCCTTCTCCATAGCATGCACTAATTTTCAATTTTTTGTATTTGAAATTGTTGGTTGGTATGCTTTGTGATACGATAAAAAGAAGAATGCTTAGAGAGGAAGTTAATGATGGAGCAAAAGCAAGAGCAAGAGATGCATGCTACGGTGAGCATTAATAATGTGCAGTACGAAGTAATTAAAAACTTTCGTGACGGTTTTAGTGAAGAAGCATTTAAAGAGCGTTATGCAGAAATTTTAAATAAATATGATTATATCGTTGGGGACTGGGGTTATGAGCAACTTAGATTGCGCGGTTTCTTTGATGACAGTAATCAACGTTCGACATATGATACGAAAATTAGTACGTTAACGGAGTATTTATACGAGTACTGTAACTTCGGTTGTGCACACTTCGTATTACGAAAAGTGAAGAAATAAAAAAATCCTCTTACGATTGTAAGAGGATTTTTTTTATACTTGCTCACAAACAAATCGAAATAGAGTCGCCTTCAGAAAGTATTGCATTTGGTTTCATTTGTTGTCCGTTCAATTGAATATCCCCATTTTTAATTTTATCCACAATGAGTGTACGGCTCCAGTCGGAAATATATGTGGATAAAGCTTTATCGATTCGGTGGGAACCGAAAACGATATCTAATACGATTGTAATTTCAGCTACGCCACTTTCTTTATGATGTGTAATGGAAATGGTAGTAGTTGTTTCTTTTTGATCTTGCTGCGTCATGTCGACTGTTTCAACGTGATCAGTAAATGATTTATAAATACGAAGTTTTTGGTTCCACGTATGATCTTTCGGACATTTATAAATGGCAAAACGATATATATTTTTTCCGTTGGCGTTATGCCTACGAATATTCGTGTCAGTAAATAGGGTAGTGCGTCTGCAATTTTTACAATACTTTTCAATTGTACCTTGTTCATTTTCATATAAACTCCAAGAAAGTTGTACTTTCTGCATTTTTCTTCACCTCTTATAGTAGTGGCAAAGAAACGTAATACAGCTATTGGGATGTCTTGTAGTATGAAGACATGGGAAAAAGACAAAAATAAAAGGAGGTTCCCCTAGGAACCTCCGTAAACATCATACTACAGATGCAATACGTTCCTTTGTAATGGGAATGGGCAGACTACTCCCTTGAAAAAGCACGTTGCTTTTTTGAGAGTAATGCTATCCAATTGCTGGTCCATTACAAAATAAATGTCGGCATACGTATATAACGTCCTTTCTATCCAAATAGATTTATTCTTAATTATAACATAAGTTTTGAAAATTCAAAATACTTACAGTGAAAAAACACCAGCTAAAATAGCTGGTGTCTACGATAAATTATATAAGTTCAAATAAAAATGAGCGTAGTTCTTCTGCAATTTCTTCAGTCATAGAAAATGCATGCTCTAAGTAGCCTGGTTCGTTTAAATCGTCAGGACCGATGATTGCAAATCTATTGCGCTGCATATCAAGGACAATTGTTTTACCGTAATGACGATCGGAGTATAAAAGTGCTAAATCATGACGCTCATTTTCTCCCATAAAGCTAACGAAACGAGTTCTTGTAGCGACTGTATCGTCGTACAGAAAGAAACGTTCTTCCATACACATGGCTCCTTTATTAAATATCTAAGTTTAAGTGTGGTTTATGATCTAAATGGTGATGCGTTTTAATGAATCGTACCGTTCTTGTTTTGTAACGCATAACGATAGAATATGTTTCAGCTAAATCTCCACCAAGGAATTTAACACCGTCTAATAACTCACCAGCAGATACACCAGTTGCTGAGAAGATTGCATCATCCCCAGATACTAAGTCATCTAACATAAGAAGTTGACGAGGATCTTCTAATCCCATTTCACGACAACGAGCTTCTTCTTCTTCGTTCATTGGAACTAAGCGAGCTTGCATTTCACCTTCAAGGCATTTTAATGCTGCTGCAGAAATAACGCCTTCTGGAGCTCCGCCAACACCTACGAATAAGTCGATACCTGTTCCAGGTAGTGCTGTTGCGATTGATGCACCAACATCGCCATCACCAAATAATTTCACGCGAGCCCCTTTTGCACGAACACGGTCAATAATATCTTGATGACGTTCACGTTCTTGAATGATAACTGTTAGATCACGAATCTTTTTATTGTTAGCTTCTGCTACAATTTCAATTGTTTTTTCAATTGGATCATCTAAGCTAATTTTACCAGCTGCTTTTGGACCAACCGCGATTTTTTCCATGTACATATCAGGAGCGTGAAGAAGGTTTCCTTTATCTGCGATTGCAATAACTGCCATTGCATTTGCAAGACCTTTTGCAACGATGTTTGTACCTTCTAATGGGTCAACGGCGATATCTACTTCTGGACCGTTACCTGTTCCTAGTTCTTCACCAATATACAACATCGGTGCTTCATCAAGTTCTCCTTCACCAATTACAACTGTACCTGCCATGTTTACCGAATCAAACATATCACGCATTGCTGTAGTTGCTGCATCATCTGCTTCGTTTTTCTTTCCGCGGCCCATCCACTGTGCGGATGCTAATGCTGCTGCTTCTGTTACACGGACAATTTCTAGTGCGAGTTCACGTTCCAAGATTCCATTCCTCCAATTTCAAAAATCATACAAATATAACTATAACAAATAACGGAGAAAAGGTGAATTCGAAAAATTGTCGATTTTTTCAGAAGAAAGCGTTACAATTAAAATGTAAATGCTTTAATTTCCAGGTAGGTGACATTCATGTATTTTGTAGACAGAAAGAAAATAGAACAAATGCTAGTATGTTTAGAACGAGCAACAAGTACATTTCAAGAGAAAAAGATATATGAAACCGAGTTTGAATTTTACGCATTAGAACGTATAGCTCATCTAATTATTGATTGTGTATTAGATGTAGGGAATGCGATGATTGATGGATTTATTATGCGCGATCCAGGAAGTTATGAAGATATTATCGATATTTTGATGGACGAGCGAGTGATAAGTGCAGAAGAAGGACAAGGGATGAAAGAAATTATCCTTCTTCGAAAAATGCTTACGCAAGATTATATTCAAATGAATCATGATGAATTATATAAGACGATTCAAAAACATATTGCAGTGGTAGAGAAATACCCAGCAAATATTCGCAGTTATTTAGAGAAGGAATTAGGACCTGTATCTGCATTTGTACCAGAATAATTATGCTTATAAGATCCCCAGGACTATCTTTTGGGGATCTTATATTGTATGTGAGAAAGAAAAGGGAGAAGGGTGAAGTATGGGGGAAGCACGTACGACGAAAGATGAAATTGTGCAATTGTTGAAAGTAAAGGGAGAGCACACGGTAGCAGAACTAGCTGACGTTTTAGAGATTACCGAAATGGCAATTCGAAGACATTTAAGTAATCTTGAGAAAGATGGTTTAATCTATTCCAAGATGGTAAGGCAACATGTCGGAAGACCAACTTATTTGTATGGATTAAGCGAAAAGGGAGAAGATACATTCCCGAAGGAGTATAAGCAATTTGCGATTGATATGCTAGAAGATTTAGCTCGGATGGGTGATGAAAAAATACTTCGTTACATTTTAACAGAGAGAACGAAGCGAATGGAAGAACAGTTGCAAAAGCGAGTGAGTAATCAAAAGAATTTAGCATATAAAGTGCAAGAGATAGCAGCTATGCAAGAGAAAAATGGTTATATGGTTCAAATAAAGAGAGATGGAGAGAGCTCTTTCGTAATTGAAAAACAAAACTGTCCGTTAAAAGAGATTGCAGAGAGATTCCCGCAAGTATGCGAAGATGAAAAAGAGATGTATAAGCGTTTATTTGCAGGAGCAGATGTAAAGACGTTAGCAAACATGTGTGAGGGCGATTGTAGTTGTTCTTACCAAGTAAAAGAGAAAAAATGAACGTTATGGGGCGCTTTAAGGTAAAGCGTTTTTTTCTTTGGAAAAAGCGGGTAAAATAAGAGTGGTATGATAAGGTGAGAACGTTAGCATAGAAGGAGAGACATAATGATGTATAAAGGTTACTTAATTGACTTAGACGGTACGATGTATCGCGGAGAAGAACAAATTGAAGAAGCGAGCGACTTCGTAAAAGCATTAGGAGAGCGCGGCATTCCTTATTTATTCGTTACGAATAATTCAACGCGTAAACCAGAACAAGTGGCAGAAAAACTTGTTCGTTTTGATATTCCAGCGGAAGCAGAGCAAGTATTTACAACGAGTATGGCGACAGCAAACTTCATTTATGAACGTAAACAAGACGCAACTGTATATATGATTGGTGAAGAAGGCTTACATGATGCACTTGTGGAAAAAGGATTTGAACTTGTGGATGAAAATCCTGATTTCGTTGTTGTTGGTTTAGATCGTGACATCACATATGAAAAATTAGCAAAAGCTTGTCTTGCTGTGCGTAACGGCGCAACGTTTATTTCTACAAATGGAGACATTGCCATTCCGACTGAGCGCGGATTATTACCAGGTAACGGTTCATTAACATCAGTTGTAGCAGTATCAACAGGTGTGGATCCAATCTTTATCGGAAAACCAGAATCAATCATTATGGAACAAGCTCTAAAGGTGCTGGGCATAGAAAAAAATGAAGCATTGATGGTTGGGGATAACTACGATACAGACATTTTAGCGGGAATAAATGCTGGCATGCATACGCTTCTTGTCCACACTGGAGTCACAACTGTGGAGAAGTTAACAGAATATGAAGTACAACCAACGCAAGTTGTGCATAACTTGACGGAGTGGATTGAGAAGATGTAATGAAAAACAGGTAACCGGAAGAGGTTACCTGTTTTTTTATGCATAATTGCATATGTGCTATTGTTATATAAAATGTAAAATTTATATGTAATGATATTAAGGGGAGGGAATCAGAGTGTACTGGATGTCATGTATTATGTTTGTTTTTACATTATGTGTTTTATTTTTTGTTCTATGGAAGATATATAAAATAAATGAAATGAAAAAAAGCGCAGGAAAACTCATTGCAATGTATCCTCGGATGAAAAGAAGGTGGATTGCATTATTTGGACCAGCATATTTCATTGGACAATGTATGTATATATATGTTCGGTACGTAAGTGGTGATATTGATACAGTTGAACAGTTTCTCATTCAACTAGGTATTCATGCTGTAGCAAGTTGTTTTATGACTTTAATAGCCATCCATCTTATTAAAAGTGTACAAATATATGAAAAAGGTGTAGTAGACGGATTAAACTTTTATTCATATGAAGAATTGAAAGGCTATAAAACATCAACATGGGAAAATCTAAAAGAAAATATATTTTTATATCGCGGGCGAGAAAAAATGAATGACAATGTGAATTTACTTATTAGACAGGAAGATATGAATGAATTAGAAAGCATTCTTCAAAGATATATTCCGAAATTAATGATGAAATAAAAAAACTCCGGTTTTAACAACCGGAGCTTTTTTATTAAAATGCACGATTCACAACATCTTTAGCCTCTTCAAGATATTGTTTACGTACATTATCATCCACAGAAGGGACACTCGTATAGAATGTATGCTCAATTGTTTCAATTCCTGTAAATTCAAAAATACCAACATCAGCTGTTTTCTTCATTGCGTCAAACATACCGCCTGCTGTGTATGCTTCTTTTGTATTTCCCATTGTAGATAATAATAAGCCTTTTTTACCGCTTAATAACTTCTCGATACCATTTTCACCGTAAGCATAAGCGAAGCCGTGGCTAAATACACGGTCAACGTATCCTTTTAAAATAGCAGGAAGTCCCGCCCACCAAACTGGGTAAATGAATGTAATGCTATCAGCCCAAGAGATGTGCTCTTGCTCTTCTTTAATATCTTCTGGTGTGTTTCCTTGAGAAAATGAGATGAAATCGGAAGCGCCTAATACTGGATTGAAGTTTAATTCGTATAGATCGCGAACGCGTACTTCATGACCTTTTTCTTCTAATTCACTTTTTACTGTTTCTAAAATTGCATGGTTGAAGCTTTCTGTATTTGGGTGTGCATAAACGATTACATGTTTCATTGTTCTTCCTCCTATTTGTGGATATGTGAGTAGTTTGTTTATTTATGTAACTATTATGGTTACTTCTTTTGCGGAAGTCAAATGATATATGTATGTATAAAAAGACGGCTGAAATCGTCTTTCTATACCCCGCTCATACAAAGAACAAAGAAGACAAATAAAATGATGACAATACCAATGCCAAAGTTAAATACGAGGGTACTATCCATATATGTAACCTCCTTATTTGAAAGTAAAAAGCACTCTAGCCAAGAGTGCTTTTTTATTTTGAGTCTACTTCACAACTTTTAGAAAAAGATTCATGTGTGTAAAGAGTTACATTATTTTATGTATTTATACTTTGAAATGAGTAAGTCCTTGTGAGTTATAAAAAAAAGACACTCTTTCGAGTGTCTTTCATGATGACAAAATGTGCCAATTGCTTGAGTTTGATAAGGCGCTAATATCCGTTTTAACGCCTTTTCTTTGATCAAGAAGTGTAGCAACAGCGATTCAAATAAATTGTACCATTTGTTTCATAGGTGTGCGTATGTAATTATGCATATTCTGATTAGAGGGAAATGAGGCGCGAAAAATGAATGAGTATATATAGAATATTTGATTAGGGGAGAGAAGGATGGATATACATAAGTTAACGGTAGCAGAAGCAAATGAGATAAATACGTGGACGTACGAAGAACCTTATAATTTATATAGTTTTTCAGGAGAGGAAGAAGCAATAGAAGAATTATTAGATGGGACATATTATGGCTGTTGTGACGATAAGGGAGAGTTTATCGGCTATTTTTGTTTTGGGAAAAATGCACAAGTACCAGGTGGAAGAGATGCTCATTTATATGTTGGAGAAGATGTAATTGATATCGGACTTGGCATGAAGCCAGCGTTAACAGGGAAAGGGCTGGGAAAAATGTTTTTTCAAGCTGGGATAGCCTTTGCAGCGAAAGAATATAAGCCGAAGACGTTTCGACTTAGTGTAGCGACATTTAATATAAGAGCGATTACGCTATATGAAAACTTAGGTTTTCAACAAGGTCCTATTTTTTTAAGCCGCGGAAGAGAATTTATGCTCATGGAATATGAAAGACCGTCAGTATGAAACTGACGGTCTTTCATATTTTATTATTCCGAATGCTCAGCTCTGTGCGCTAAGCGGCTTGAAGCAGCGGCAGCGATTCCGCCAACGATATCATCAAGGAATGTATGCACCTTTCCAGATGATTTATCATTTAAGAATTCTAAAATACCAGGTTTTAATTTATCGATATATCCAAAGTTCGTGAAACCGATAGAGCCGTACACATTAACGATAGAAAGTGCAATCACTTCATCAATTCCGTATAAGCCTTCATCACGTTTTACGATATCTTGTAACGGCTCACTTAACATTCCTTTTTCAGCAAGGACATCGAGTTCGATACCAGTAATCAGTGCGTTTTGTACTTCACGTTTTGATAATACACGCTCAACGTTATAACGGCATTCTGACATCTCTAAATTTGGATGATATTTTTTTTGAAGAAAATGAACAAGCTCAGCAATATCGTCAATTGTTACACCGCGCTCTTGTAATAGTTGTAATGCTCTTTCTTGTAGTTGATTTGATTCTTTCATGTTTATCACCTTTTTTTCTTTTTAGTATTTGTATACGTTTCGTTGCTTTATCATGTGCATAGGAATGAAAGGCGAGCACAAGCTCATATATATAAAGAAAAACCATAGGTGGCGACTGCGATGATTCATCATATTTATGAGCATTATCACATGCATGTTAAAGAATTAATCCCCCTTGGCCCCTATAAAAGCTTTTGGATTCGCAACAAAATTTATGTACTTGTTCCAATTGGGGAAATGGAGGAAGAAGTACTTGTAGAGATGAAAAAGCTCAGTGACTATATGAACCAGCAAGGGGATATAACTGTAGCGACTTTCGTTCCGACTATACACGGCTACTATGTATGTGAGATAGAAGAACAAAATTACTGCTTATTAAAAGGTATGCGTGCGTTAGAACGACATGCTACATCATTAGGAAGTGAGCTTTCTATATTCCATAAACGAGGTGCATTCTTTCCAGAAGAAATCGAGCAATTAAGCCGCATAGGCGAATGGAAAGCGTTATGGGAAAAAAGGCTCGATCAATTAGAAAAGTTTTGGCAATCACAAGTGATGAACCACCCTACAGACGTATTCGATCAATTGTTTATTGAATCCTTCCCGTATTACTTAGGAGTTGCAGAAAATGCAATTCAATATGTTGTCGATACAGAGATGGATGATACGCCGCAACTGACTGATGCAGCAACAATTTGCCAAGAGCGATTCACACCTTTATTATGGCATCAAACGAAGCGCCTCAAACTTCCTTTCGATTGGGTGTATGATCACCCAACTCGAGATATGGCAGAATTAATTCGCTATATGATGATAGAAAAAAAGAAAGACTGGGAGCAAACAATCGTTCAATTCGTTACAGATTATGAACGGAATTATTCGCTATCTTCGTTTGGTTGGCGCCTATTATTTGCAAGGCTCCTGTTCCCACTTCACTACTTTGAAACAGTCGAACGATATTACCAAACAGGAAATGAAGAACAAAAAAGCATATATAGAGATCGCTTAGAAGCCATTTTACACGATGTGAACCGCTCTGAGCAATTTATGAAGCACTTTTATGGTTCACTTCGTTTACCAGTTGATAAGTTAGGGATTAGGAAATTAGATTGGCTATCTTAAAATATAAAAAAGAGACCGATTGAGGTCTCTTTTTTATATATCACAATTGTATGTAATACATTATGCCCCTACCTGTTGATCTGCACATATATTTAAAATGAATTGATGTCTTTCGATTTTTTCATTTACTTTACTCAATAATTCTTGCTGGATTTCTTTAAATAAAAATTGATAACTCGCATTCCATGTTGGTATAACGGATGAAAGATCTAATAAATACTCTTTTTTCTTTTCTAGTTCTTGAATTGTTAAAAAAGTGTTTCCCATTCTTGGCATGTGTCGTCCCCCTATGTTTTTTTCTGTATATGTGTGAACGATTCTATAGTATTAATTATCGCATTTTTTGAGAAGGATTTCCAATTTTGTTTTATGATGTTAAAGGATAAGTGTTATTTGAATAAAAAAAGAGACCCATTTGGGTCTCTTTTTAGGAAGCGATTCTGAATGAGCCGCTTCCGCTTTTAGATTAAAATACTTGTTCTACTTCAATAACGCCTGGTACTTCTTCAAGTAATGCGCGTTCGATACCAGCTTTTAGTGTGATTGTAGAACTTGGGCAGCTTCCGCAAGCACCCATAAGGCGTAATTTTACGATACCTTCTTCAATGTCTACTAATTCAACGTCTCCGCCATCGCGAAGTAAGAATGGACGTAATTTATCTAATACTTCTAGTACTTGTTCTTCCATATGTGGGTTTTCCATTTTTATCGACTCCTTTCATCAGTTTTATTATAATCAAGATAGAGGGGAAAATCTATTTTTTCTGTTCTTGTTTTAATGTCGAAATTTTTTATCATGTTTATAACGTGTTTTTTCAGTATAGGGGTAGGGAATAAGTTTGTAAAATGATGTGCTTATGTACTAAGACATCTGAATATACTGTTGAAACAAGAAGTGGGGGAGAAGAAATGATTAATGTGCAAGTGTATGGGACGAAAGTAATTTGTGCAAGCTGTGTTGGAATGCCATCTTCAACAGAAACGTTTGAATGGTTACAAGCGGCAATTGGGCGTAAATATGAAGGACAAGAAAATAAATTTAATTTCGAGTATATTGATTTTCAAGAAGAACAAGAAGATGAAGATAAAAAAGCATTCGCAGAGCGCGTAGTGGAGGAAGATCTATTTTATCCAGTCGTTCTTGTAAATGGAGAAGTTGTTGGAGAAGGAAATCCTCGTTTGAAGGATGTTTACGAAGAAATCGAGAAATATTTATAAAACAGGAAGCCTTTGCGAATTTGCGAAGGCTTTTTTTAATGGAGGGATAGATGTGGAAAATGGAGTGAAGCATGCGTTACCAAAGGAAGTGCGACAGTTAATGGAGCGGTACACAGTAGAATTAAAAGAAATTTTTTTAGACGAAAAAATAGTCGGGGTATATATTTACGGCTCCATCGCACTTGGTGCATTTCAGGCAGAATCGAGTGATGTCGATTTTGTTACAGTAATAAGTGATTCTGTGAATGAAGCTGAAAAACAGCAACTTGTAGAACTTCATAAGAAACTTAGTGAGAGTACGTTAGGTAAAAGAATGGATGGTATGTATATTCCGCTTGCTGATTTAGGGAAATACAATGATGAAATGAATGAGTACGTGTATTGTGCAGATGGTAAAGCGAATATAGGTCATTGGGATATTAATGCGGTCACATGGTGGACGTTAAAAAATCAAGGTATTACAGTTACTGGGAAAGAAGCTGAAGATCTTTCGTTTCAAATAAGGTGGGATGATGTAGTCGATACGATGAAATACAACGTAGAACAGTACTGGAGTGAAAAAGCGAAGCAACCATATTTATTTTTCGTTGAAGAATGGGTAGAATCAGCAGTCGTTACGATGGGGCGTATTTTATATACACTGGATCATAAAACAATCGTTTCGAAAGATAGAGGATTGCAATACTTGTTAGAACGTTCAGCGGAAGAATGGGAGCCTTTATTAAAAGAAGTAGCGAGAATACGACAGAATCCAAAAGAAAAGCGAATGCTCTCAAGGTGGAGAAGGGCTGATATGACGAGGAAGTATTTGCTTCACTTAATTGAGACGTGTAGAGAGAAATGGTAGGGAAGAAAATGGACAATACAGTTGGTTGTATTGTCTTTTTTTATATTTCATTTGGTATATAATGGTTAAAAAGGTTTAATTATACTGGAGGGGATATGATGGACACGGAATTAGTTACATATAAAGAAAAGAATGTACAAATGAGTATGCGCGAAGTAATCAGTATGATAGTAATTATTTTTGGGGTCATGTATGGAGTGGTTTTTTTGAACATTATATATGACTCTTCCTTATATCCATGGTATGTAGATCATCTTATTCCACCTTTAACATTTCTTACTATTATTTTAATAAATGCACCCGCAAGAAATTACTGTGTGCATTTATTAAAATCAATACAGTTCAATAATTTTAAGCATTATGTAACGATAGTAATGACGATGATCGTACTGCTTATATATCTTGCGGTATTAAATTTAGTTTTACCACATGGGCTTGGTGTGAATGAATCTAATATAGTAATAGAGCCTACTAAAAGTGAAATCATTTTATACGTAGTTGTACTCACGATTTTCGCACCGATTTGGGAAGAACTTGTATTCCGAGGTATGTTTTTTATGAAATTATCTCAGCGCTTTTCTACACTTACTAGTATTGTTATAAGTGCTTTTATATTTACTTTAGGACATCCACTTACTTTAGGTGGTGTTTTATATATTTTTGGTGGCGGTATATGTTTAGCTTATACGTATAAGAAAACAAATAATTTACTCGTCCCATGGGGGATTCATTTATTAAATAATGCATTTTTTATATTAGTAAATTTTCAACTGTAAAAAGACGCCTTTTTAAAAAGGGCGTCTTTCGTATTTTGTAGAAATGGATTTACATGTACTGTGTAGAGGAAAGGTAATACGAAATATGGATAGTTTCATGTGAAACATTTTATTATCAAATATACAAAATGATTAACTTAGTGTATTAAACGTATCATTCATAAGTATTCTAATATATTTAAAAGTAAAATGGAATAACAAACAGGTAATTATCGGAATAGTGAGAACTCGTTCATTTTGAAAAGAAGAATCTTGAGAGGGTTCTTCTTTTTTACTTGGAAACACCATACGAATTGAAATTTTGTAAAATACAATAAAAAATGAGAATTTGAGGTAGGGTTGTCAATAACGTAAGACTATGGCACTATAAAGAAATGCTATACAAATTTTATTTATCGAGATGTAAACATCAATTTTGATTTTTACGTATAAATAATGAACGGAGGAAATGAATTTATGGCTACTTTACCAAATTGTCCAAAATGTAATTCGGAATATACGTATGAGGATGGCGTTCTTTTCGTATGTCCAGAATGTGCTCATGAGTGGGGCAAAGAAGCAGAAACTGAAAATAATGATGGTGCAAAAGTTGTAAAAGATGCGAACGGAAACGTTCTTCAAGACGGCGATGCTGTTACTGTCATTAAAGATTTAAAAGTAAAAGGAACTTCTTCAGTTGTGAAGATCGGTACAAAAGTAAAGAGTATCCGTCTAGTTGATGGCGATCACGATATTGATTGCAAAATCGACGGTTTCGGAGCTATGAAGTTAAAATCACAGTTCGTTAAGAAGGCGTAAGTAAAAAGAGGAGGCGATTAGCCTCCTCTTTTTTATTGTCATTTTTTATCGGTAAGTCGATATAATTTTATTTACCATGAACAGTGCACCATTTATCGCGCACTATAGTCAATTTCTTTCAACTGACACCGCTTATTAAAGAATGTTTTATATCCAAGCTGTAAGAAGATAATAACAGCAAAGGCAGTGCTTCCGGAAATACCAAGTATAATGGCAATTTGATATTGAATAGCTGTGAACGGTGATACACCAGCTAAGATTTGACCAGTCATCATGCCTGGTAGGCTTATAATTCCCATTCCGACCATGGAGTTGATTGTTGGCAAAATAGCAGAGTCAAAAGCGTCACGTATGAGCGGAGCAGTTGCTTCTTTCGGTGTTGCGCCGAGCATAAGTGCTCCTTCAATTTGACCTCTTTGCGATTTCATATTATTTAAGAACGTATTTGCACCGAGAGAAACACCTGTCATTGCATTTCCGACTAACATTCCCGTAATAGGAACGATATATTGCGGAGCATACCAAGGATCATGCCCGATAATAACAAAGATAAATAGTAGAAGTGGCCCAATTGATCCGGCAACCATGGAAAGAGCGGCTACTCGTTTTAAGTCTTTTGACATCGGGATATTGACTCGTTTATAAATATTAAAAATTGCAAAGGTAGTAATAGAAGTAATGAGAGCAATTGTATAAAATGGATTACTATTTTCAAATACGTATGTAAGGATATATGCAACAAGTACGAGCTGAATCGTCATACGGAATGTCGCGAGCGCAATTTGTTTTTCACGTGGTATTCCTTTTAATTTTACAAGACCTATTAAAATAAGAATAAAAATATATGCAGCGGCAAGTTGCCAAATTTGGAGTTCAATAACGCCCTTCAACTGAGAGCACTTCCTTTCTAGTTGCACCGTTTGTTTTACTAATTTCAATAATATCGTCTGCAATTTCTTCTGGAAGTTGTTGTGAGTGTGTAATGAAGATAACTGTTTTTTTCTTTTCTTTTGCTAGCATAGTAAATTGTTTCATAACGCGGCGTTCTGTATCGCTATCTAGTGCCGAGGTTGGTTCATCTAATAAATAAACAGGTGGATCCATAAGTACGATACGTGCAAAAGCAAGTCGTTGTTTTTCCCCGCCTGATAATGAATCGGCGTTGTCTTCTAAATTTTTTTCTAAGCTAACAGTCGTTAATGCACTTCGCAAGGCATCATCATTTGGAAATGGTTTTTCAGAAAAACGAAGTCCCATTAATAGATTGTCTTTAATCGTTCCATCAAAAATAGGTGGAGTTTGCCCAAGCATGACTACGTCACGTCGTAATTGAATAGGAGGATAATCAGAAATCAGCTTTCCGTTGTATTCAATTGTACCGGATGTTGGAGATTGTAAATCATTTAGCATGCGAAGCAATGTACTTTTTCCGCTCCCACTCTCACCGATAATACATGTGATTTTTTCTTTTTGAATCTGTAAATAAGGAATGTGTAGTATATCTTTATATGTAACGTCTTTTAATATAAACATAGATGGCTCCTTTCTGATTCTAGTTATCCCGCTATTCACCGGGCAGTAAGCCCCCCACCTCAAAATTCAGCGAAAGCAAAGAAGTTAGGTGGGGAATCAACTGCCCGTAAAAGCCCGATTGGTTCAACTAATAATCAGTGGGGGATGAACAAAACCCCCACTGATTAAAGTTTCACTTTATATCGTATCAAAAAAGAGAAGATAACGGTTATAAAGAGCAACGTTTTTTCTTCGTCTTGAGTTCTATTAATAAGTTAAGTAAACGATCTAATTCTTGGCTGAAAGAAATTACTTTATCATGAGTGAATCCGTACTTTTCAACGAGATAGATCAATTCTTTCTTCTTCGCTTCTATTCGATCGTTTAGTTTTGTTAAGTTCATAAGTGAAATGGAATACCTCCTGTAAAAGTATTTACAACATAAAAAATAAGACCGAATGACTTCGGTCTTAAAGGAAATAATAAAACAACTTATAAATAGCATACACTGTTTATCAATAGTTTTTAATATAAAAATGAAAAATAAATCATCATCCATATTGAGAAAGATGTGTCTGATAATTATATTTTAACTCATAAAAGAGACTGCCTATTTAGTAGACAGTCTGTAAAGTATTAACCTTTATGATATTTGTACATCCAAAGAAGACCGGATTTTAATAATCTCGGTACACGTCCCATTAATGGTTGGTTTGCAAGTAAACCAAAGCCGTGCTTCTTACCAAGAGAGCCGAGAACACCTTTTAATTTAATTACAGGTAGTTCGTCAGGAAGTGGTTCATTATTCCAACGTTTTAATAATATTTGGACAATTTGCTCTCCTTGACCTTCAGCAAGTTGGGCAGATGGAGCGTGTGGAAGTGCTGCGCAATCCCCTACAACATACACGTGCTCGTTATTTGGAATATTGTGATATTTTGTTAAAATAACCCGTCCGCTACCATCTTGTTCAACTGGAAGGTTTCGAACAACTTCATTTGCTTGAATACCAGCTGTCCAGACGATTGCATCACATTCAAGTGGTTCATCGTGGTTGTACACAATATTTGGTTCTACTTTTGTAATGTTAGAGTTTCGTATAATAGTAACTTTATGTTTTACGAACCATTCTTCTACGTATCTACTTAATTTCTCTGGATATGGGAATAGAATTCTATCTTTTCGATCAAATAAGTGAATTTTTAAATCAGAACGGCTTTCGCGAAGTTCACTTGCAACTTCAACGCCACTTAATCCAGCGCCAACGACAGCTACTGTTGCGTTTGGTTCTAGACTATTTAATTGTTCATATGTCTTACGTGTTTGTTCAATCGATTGTAGGCTATGTGTATATTCCTTCGCCCCAGGAACGTTATGATATTTATCCTCACAGCCAAGACCGATAATTAAATCATCATATGGGATCGCTTCGCCGCCATCGAGATGAACAGCTTTTTCTTCGAGATCAATATTTGTTATTGTGCCGTATTGAATATTGAGGCGTGGGTGCTCGGGAAACGGTATACGAATATGCGTTTCTGAAATAGTACCCGCAACTAATGCATAATATTCAGTTTTGAAGCAATGATATGGTACTTTGTCGATTAATGTCACTTGTACATCATCTGGAAGTTGGTTGCTTGGAAGTAGCCGCTGCAGAATTCTCATTCCACCGTAGCCGCCACCTAGTATTACGAGGTGTTTCATGATGGATTACCCCTTTTCTGTTGAAATATCCCCTAATCATACAATTTTATATTAATAAAATATTTCGACTTTACTCAATCAAATTATATCGAATTTGTGAACAAATAACAATGCATGAATGAATACTCTGTTGTACAATAAGAAGAAAAGTAAAGTAAACTGTTTTTCCTTTTTAGTTACTATTTCATTGCGAGTAGCATGTTATATAAAATAAGACCATCTACTTTGAAGTGAAATAGTGAAGTAACTAAATAGTTTAGAATGTATAACGAAAACAACAAGAGGCAGCTTAGTTTTCTTCTTAATAGATAGAGTCAGAAGGTAATTTGTTTTGTAGTACAGGGGGGAGAATTTTGATTAAACCATTAATTGAATTTTGTGTAGGTAACCTTGCGAGTGGCTCACAAGCAGCTTTAGAGAAATTAGAAAAAGATCCGAATTTAGATGTAATGGAGTATGGTTGTTTAGGATATTGTGGCATTTGTTTTGAAGGACCGTTTGCACTCGTAAATGGTGAAGTAGTACAAGGTGCTACAGTAGAAGAATTGGTCAATAATGTATATGATTATTTGGATGAAAATCCAATGTTTTAAGGTGTTGCAATCAGCAGCACCCTTTTCTTTTTCTATTAGATAAAATTTCCTTTCGCGGGGGAGGATAATATTGTATATAAATAAAAAAGGCCCTTGTAAAAGGGCTTTTTTCTTACACAATTTGTGCAAGAATGGCTCATCGCCAAATGTTGTAAAATATGAGAAACGGGGGACATTCATATTGTGTTCTAAAAGCGTGCATTTTATACTTAAAATAACAAACTATTTTTGGAGTGAATACAAATGAGCCAATTTTCTTTTACAAAAATGCATGGTCTTGGCAATAGTTATATATATGTAAATATGTTTGAAGAACAAATTCCTGAAGAAAATTTAGTTCTTGTGGCGGAAAAGGTTTCAAATATTAATACTGGTATTGGAGCAGATGGAATGATTTTAATTTGTCCATCTGACGTAGCTCCGGTGAAAATGCGCATGTTTAATAATGATGGTTCAGAAGGAAAGAGCTGTGGTAACGGTTTACGCTGCGTAGCGAAATATGCGTATGAGCATAAACTAGTAGAAGAAACAGTTTTCACAATTGAAACGTTAGCTGGTATTGTAACAGCGGAAGTAACGGTAGAAGAAGGGAAAGTTACATTAGCGAAAATCGATATGGGAGCACCGCGTTTAACTCGTGCAGAAATACCGATGCTTGGTGAAGGTGAAACACCATTTATTCGTGAAAACTTCTTATACAATAATCATCGCTATGCATTTACAGCTGTTTCAATGGGGAATCCGCATGCGGTTATTTTTGTTGATGATGTAGAACAAGCACCTCTTACAACACTTGGTCCAGTCCTAGAGACACATGAAATGTTCCCAGAGCGAGTAAATGTTGAATTCATCGAGATTTTGAATGATGCAGAGATGAACTTCCGCGTTTGGGAACGTGGATCTGGTGTAACACAAGCTTGTGGAACAGGGGCGTGTGCTGCAGTTGTAGCCTCTATTTTAAATGGGAAAATGGAACGTGGTAAGGAAATTATAGTCCATTTAGCTGGTGGCGATTTAATGATTGCATGGACAGAAGAAGGCAATGTATTAATGAAAGGACCAGCAGAAGTAATTTGCCACGGAGTGTATGAGTACAAGATAGAAGCGTAAAGATGTATAATAGAATGAGAACAGAAAGGATGGTGTATTTCATGATTGAAGTAACAGAACAAGCAGCTTTTCAAATTAAAGATATGTTAAAAGATGCTGAAGATGGAGAGAAGTACGTGCGCCTTGCTGTACATGGCGGCGGATGTACTGGCCTTTCTTACGGCTTAGGATTTGAAGTAGAACCAAAAGAAGACGACACAGTTCTTGAGTTTTTCGGTGTTGAATTTGTTATCGATACAGAAAGTGCTCCAATTGTTAAAGGAGTAAAAATTGATTATAAACAATCTATGCTTGGCGGCGGATTTACAATCGATAATCCAAACGCAATCGCATCATGCGGATGTGGATCATCTTTCCGTACAGCGACGAATGCTGGTAAGCCGGAAGAGTGCTAAGTTTTTAGCAGAAATAGAGAAAGACCTTTTTAGCGATGAAATAAAATCGTTAAGGAGGTCTTTTCTTTTGTCGTAAAAAATCAAAAACGTCGCCTTCCCAATTTAGAAACCGACTTTAAGATATGTTGCACAACGAATGTTAAAATCTAATTTATCTTTGCATAGATGCAAGTATCAATTAGTTGTTTGCCGTCAGCTGAAAGATCTTCATTACGTAATGTCCCTTCAAGCTCAAAACCTAGTTTTTCAGGGATTGCACGACTTTTCGTATTATTACGTTCACATCGTATTTCAATCCTTCTAAATTTGAATAACTGAAATCCAAAGTTTATTAACGCATTTACTACTTCTGTCATGTATCCATTTCCACTAAACTGCGTGTTAATCCAGTATCCAATTTCACATTTAGCAACCTTCCAATCAATTGCGTGAAGGCTAGCAGTTCCGATAAAATCATTCGTCTCTTTATGGTAGATAAGGTAGCGAAAGCTTTCTCTTTTCAAAAAATCTATATGTGCATTTCTCAGGAGAATTTCCGTTTCTTCAACAGTAGGAATTGACTGGAATAAAAGCAGCCATTGCTTTAATTCACTAATGGAATCTTTAATAGCTTCGTGTACTATATTCCCTTCACCAGCTTGAAGTGGTGCCCGAAGAATGAGTCTGTCTGTTTCTATTTGTAACGGAACATCTAATAAAATAGGGTTCATATGATTTCACCTCTCGAAAACTTTAAATTAGGACAGAATGAAACGTGGGTAATAAAAAACTTTCAGTCAAAAGCTAGAAAACAATAAGTATATATTCAATCCATCACTTAGAAATCCCTTTTCACATATTGAAAACGAAATCGTTAGTTGGTTGAGTAAGGAATTATTATTTTTCATCTATTTTCTTACGATTGTTGTCTTTTGTATAATTAGAGGTTGGTTTATATGTATAAAGAAGTTTAATGAAGTAGTAGCAACTCATCCAAGTTTAGAGTCCATACTCATTCCAATTAGTGATGGGATGACGGTTTCTAAAGTGAAGAAATAATTATTATCTTACAAAAGTGTAATGTTCATGTCATGTTTTTGAATTTCTTCTTTAAAGCTTAGGCTTTAAGATAACAATATAAGAAAAACACATGAGGTGAAGGAAATGAAAAGATATATTGCACTTTTTAGTATTTTAGTTGTATTTGCAAGCCTATTAGTTGGTTGTGATTTAAATCGTATGGGTAAAGATGAGTATTATGTTCAAATTACAGTAGATGGAAAAGAGTATAATGGTAAATCTGATAATGGTGAGCCGTATAAAAATTACGAATATAAGTTAACTGGATTTGATAAAGAAGGTAAAGAGAAAGAATTAGAATTTACTGCACAAAAAAACTTACGTAAAGATGCATTCCTACGTGTATATCATTCAGATAAAAAAGGTGTATCAGCTTGGGAAGAAGTAAAGAAAGATGAGCTTCCTGCGAAAGTGAAAGAAAAATTAGGTGCAAAATAAGAAAGAAAAAAGGAATTGACGAACAGGGTCAATTCCTTTTTTTATTTTCAAAATCCTCTTCTGAAATGACTGTAAATCCATGTCTTTTGAATAAAGCAGTTGTTACCCCGTAACCAGTTTGTTTATTCCCGTTAAATTTTCCAGTGTAAATTGTAGAACTACCACAAGATGGACTGCGTTCTTTCAAAATAATATATTCTGGGTGTAAATTTTTAATTTGTTCTAGAGCTTTATAAGCACCACTTACGAAGGCCTCTGTGACATCTTCACCGTCTTTTGTCATCACTTTTGCTTTTCCATCCAAAACGTCATCGCCATTCCCACCAATAATTTCAGCTGAGGGACGAGGTGTTGGTAATCCTCCTAATACTTCAGGACAAATGAGGACGGTATCTTCTTTTTGCAGAAGCTCCTCTATTTTTGAAACGAGATTGTCATTGCCGTCATACCGACAAGCGATACCACCTAAACAAGCGCTAATTACGATCATATTGTCACCTCCAAAAAAATTTAAAATATCACGCCAATTTTTCTTCCTGACTCTTACCTATAAATGAGGTGATAAAAATGGGAAGCTTATATAACTTAATGAAACCATATAGTGAATTTCGAAGTAAAGAAGAGTTTAATACATATCAAAGACAAATTTTGAAGTGCTATCGATTTGAATTAAATAAAACGGATACAACCATCATTCATTTTTTAGGGAAGTATGCGGTGAATGAGAAACAGAAAACAGTGGGAGTTGCTTGTCCGTTAATGGAGACGATCGCGACGAATATTGGAAAAAGTATTCGTACAGTACGCCGCTCCATTGCAAAGCTAGAGGAACTAGGAATTATAAAGCGTGTTGCGACAAAAGAAAGACATAAGCGCGGCGGATATAGTGCGAACTTATATGTATTTCTTCCATCTGCAATTGACCGCATGGATGACCGTATGAAACTGTCCGCATGTGAAAGTGATGATCGTGTAGATGGCTGTAGTAAAAATGAGCAAAAAAGTGAAGGGGAAACAATTCTTTTTAAAAACATTCCACAAATAAAAGAGAATAGAAAAGAAACGTACGAACTTGATGAGACGTATTGCCGTCACGATATACCGAAGCCTTTTATATACGCACTTGTGCCAATGACGCGTAATCCGAAAAAGATTAATATATTTTGGAGTAAGGTGGAACTTGCATATAAAAAGAGCGGTTTACTAGAGCAAGGTGTTTTACTGGAGCAAATATTAGCTGATGAAGAAGTGTATGGAAATTTCATTTGGCGAGTAAAGAGTGTTGTGAGAGCGTATAAATACGGGGAAATCCGTAAAAATGTTAAGGCGCTTTTATATAGTACAGTGCGGGATCTATTTTTAGAGGTTGGACTAGAATGGGGAGCAGCTATGAGAAGAAGTAAGGGGATAGCGTTATTTGATCCATTTAAAAAGGAGCCATGCGTATAATACATGACTCCAAGTATCTAGTCGAACTTTCTTACAACTGGAACACGAATCGCTACAAATAGTACGAAGACGATAACAGCAATTGCACCGCTTTTCATAACGGTTACGATTGGAATTCCTATTGCAAGTGCGATGGATGTGAATGCATAAGAGAGCGGGATAAAGCCCATTGATGATAGCATAAGTAAACTCATTACGCGTCCCATCATTTCTTCTTTTACTGTCGATTGAATCATCGCCATAAGCGGAACGATAGCCATTGCAATTGTAATACCATAAAACATGCCAGCTAATAATGCTTGCCAAAGTACGGTACTAAAGTTGATGGATAAGAAGAATACACCAGACAGTAGCATCATGATAATGCAAAATAGACCGCGTCTACGATTAATATTTTTTAAACCGACAATGACAGCGCCTATTGCCATTCCGCCTCCTACAGATGCTTCTAGGTAACTGAACTGGAGCGAGTCACCGTGCAGAACATTTTTAACGAAAAGCGGGAAACCAACTTGCATCGGACCGATTAAAAATAAGTTTAAAAAGGCGCTACAAAGAAGGAAAGTTGAAAGGAATGGTGATTCCTTTACATATAAAATTCCCTCTTTAATAGAAGTGAACATGCCTTTGTCTGTATTTTGCTGTTCTGGCATCGTAAATTGTATTTTTTGAACGAGTATGGCTGCGACGATTAGTAATAAAATCGTGATCGAAAAGATCGTTTCATAGTTCGTAAATTTGATAAGAATTCCGCCAAGTACAGGGCCTAAGATGACCGATGCTTGATTTGACATTTGTGTAAGTGAGTTTGCTTGTGTTAAACGGCTTTTTTCTACAAGTTCAGGCAAGATAGATCCATCAGCTGACCAGAAAAAAGCATCAGCAAGCCCAAAGAATAAAGCGAATAAAGCAAATGTATATAGTGTTACATCACCTACGATGAACCATGTAAGGATGGTTGCGACAAGAATAGCACGAATAATATTAGAATAAAACATAATGTTTTTTTTCGGGAATTTATCAGCTACAGCACCGCCGATAATCATAAAAATAAGCCTTGGAACACTAAGAGCTACGAAAACAACACCGAGTGAAGCCTCAAGGTTTAATGTTTTTGCTATGTACCACGTTTGTGAAAAAGTAAAAAAGGCTAAGGCAAAACTTGAAAAGAGTGTAGCTGCCCAAAGGAAAAGGAAATTCGTATTTTTTAATAACGGTTTCGCATTTTCTTTTAAAGCAGATTTATTTTGTTGTAGTTCCTCCATATTGCTTCCTTTCTATGTGACAAATTTAAACTAAAAAACCTATTAACAATCGTTTTATACAGTTTCTAATATTTCTATACTGCACTTTCTCATTGTAGACAATAATGTTGGGTTTGCACAGTAGCTATTTAACGACAAAAAAGAAGATACCAAATGGTATCTTCTTTTTTGTCGTTCAGGCTAATGCAATATAAATATCTAATTGTACGTTGGTTGGATCTGTTGCTTTTTCATCATAAAGCTCAAAGTCTGTTGTAAAAGCACGTTTGTTTTCTTTTGACCATTGCCAAATATATTCCCAAGCCTCACAAACGACTTCAGCAACTGGTCCTGTTCTCGTTGTAAATACCGCATATGTAGTGGCAGGTATTGTTAAAGTTGTCATATTTTCAGGAACGTCTTCTAATGAAGAAACAGGCATACCGATCGTAAATTGATATGTACCAGTTTCATCTGATTCGTAATTTGAGTAGAACGCGAATGTTTCTTTCGTTTGTTGATTTGGGATGTGATGCATCATTTGTTCTTGGAAGTATTGGTTCCAAAGCCCTGGAATTTTCCCTTCAGTAGATGCCTCTATTTCATTTGTCGTCGTAATCGAAACGCCGATTGCTTGGAAAGCTTCTTTATTTACAATAATAGGATCGTTTATCATTAAAAATTCCTCCCTTTAACTAGAACGTTCGTTCTTGTTTAATATAGCATATTTTTACATGTAACGGTTATTGTTTTTTGAAAATTTTAATCATAAACAACAAACTGAAATGACTAAAAATGGTAGATTTTCTATTGTATGTATGAATAGATTAAAGGATATGTTAAGCTTTTTGTGTATCCTTAAACTGTTATATAGGCCTATACCATAAGGTGTTTTATAGGTTTATATAAGTACCCGATATATATGCTATTTTTGATAAATTAAAATAGTAATATTCTATGAGGTTTGTATTGTTGAAATAGGAATTTCAATGATGCATCTTCGTAGGGCGGGTTGTTGCGAGTGGGTATATTGCTATGTTCCTGACTACTAAATGAGATGGGTACTGAAGTGAAGTAGATGCATAGCAAATATATAGAAAGGAGAGAGGTAGAAAATATGAAAAAAGTGTTGAAATGTTTTAATGTCGTAACGATGATCACACTTCTCCTATCCATCATATTACCTTCACCTAGTGCTTTTGCTACAGAGATAAATAAAAAGAGCTGGGATGAGTTACAAGGAAATGATGTGAGAATTAAGGCAGAGCAAGTGAATGCTGCAATATATAAGGGAGAAGTAGCTGAGAGGGAGCACGTATTTCAATATACGATTGAAAATACGGGAAATACACCAATTCAAGAATTGGTACTTAAACAAAATAATGAAAATGAAATTACGTTCCTTTCGCAATCTGTGAAAGTAAACGGAGAGAAGTTACCTGAAAATAAAGTAGCGGATTTCTATGTAGAGGAAAAAGATAAGGGAGGAAAGCTTCTTTCTTCTAATCTTAAAATTCAAGATTTAAAATCACATAAAAAAATGACTGTGTTAATAAAAGCTAATCGTACGCAGCATTTCAATAAAGAATACAAACAAAAGATTAGTGTGCAAAAAGATCAAGTACAAATAGGAATCATGTCTGTAGATGTTGAAGGGATTCCTTCTGAAGACAAGGTTGAAGCTAATGCCGATGATGAGGCTGACAGTAGTAAGAAAGAAGTCGGGTCACCAGTTGATAATGCAACTAACAAAGCTGATGAAAAACTAAAAGCATCTATGGAAGATAAAAATAAGCGTGTATTAAAAACAGAGATAGAGAAGGAAAAACAACCGGTAGCTAAAGATGAGAAGCAGCTAGAAAAAGAGAAAAAACAATCACCTGTAGCGGCAAAACAGAGTGATACAGAAGTACAAGCTGCATCAGAAAATGCTTCACAGGTTCAAATCCAAACAGGAGATAAGCAAGGATTTGGAGATCCACTGTATTCTACAATTGCTGCTGGTAATTTAGTGCAGACTGGTAATACGACGCTTGGTTTAGTTGATGAGAAGACTCGATATGGTAGACAAAGCCTGGGATATAGGACGGATAAATATACTGTTAATGTCGATAAGGTTGATGGCAACTTTAACTCATCAACAGGTGCATTTCCAAAAATACCTGCTGGAAGTAAAGTGAAAAAGGCGTATTTATTTTGGACAGCGGCTATGGGTTTACCAGGAAATATCGCTGATAGAAAGGTTACCGAGGATCAAGTAAGGCAACCGGTCAAAATAAAAATAGGAAATAAAGGATACTCAGAGGTAAGTGCTGATAGTATACGAAAAGCAGATTATTTGCCGTATATTTCTAATTACTCAGGTAGTGGTGCTGGTTATGTTGCATATGCGGATGTAACAAGTGTAATTGCACAACAAGGGATTTCTCAAACAGTGACAGTTGCTAATGTCCCACAAATTAAAGATGAAACAGGTGGCGGCTACTACTGGGGTAACTGGAATCTTATATTAGTGTATGAAAACTATAAAGAAACCGTAAAAGATATAAAGGTTTGGGAAGGTTTAGTTTCTCAAAAAAGTACAGCTTGGACAGATATTAGTGTTAATAAAATAAACACACCGAAAGAAGGGGCTTTTAAGGCTAAATTTAGTTATTTTTCATCGCAAGGTGATCCTGCTGAAAATGATGGATATGCCTATGATTATGGAGAGTATGACTTTGGATTAGGATATCAAAAGTTTAAAAATATTAACGGTAAAGACAATGATGTTAATGACTCGTCTATGACAGAAGTACAAGTAGATGGTACTAACGAGTTTGTTACAAAAAAATATCCGGGATATAACCCCGATTGGACAAATTCATTTAGTACAGATATTCATACGTATCATCTTGAAGGTCCAAAGCAAGTGAAAAATGATTTAAAAGAAGGAAAAATGCGCTTTAGAGCAAATGGTGGTGGCGGTGACATTTACGTATTAAACAACACCACATTCGTCACAGAACATAATGCGCCAAATTTACAAGTTGATAAAAAGGCATTAGATAGTGCTGGAAAAGAAATTAAGGAAGTTAAAGTTGGCGAAGAAATTACGTACCAAATTGAAGTGAAAAATGATACGAAGAACAATCAAGCACCGGTATCTAATGTAAAAGGATTTGATAAATTAGATAATCGCTTAGAGTATGTTCCGGGATCCATTCAATATGTTACTGGCAGCAATAAAGGACAAAAAACTGATGATGCAAACGATGATGAAGCAGAGTTTGTAAATAATCAAATTGATTTCCGTATTGGTGAAGGGGCAGATGCTAAAGACGGTGGTGTTTTACAGCCTGGTGAAAGTACCACTATTACATTTAAGGTGAAAGTGAAAGAATCTATACAATCAGATACAACAGTGAAAAATACCGTTGTTGTAAAGGGACAAGATAGTGATGATGTAAAGTATGAGAGTGAAGACGATGCAAATATTACGGTTACGACTCCAAAAGAAGTTCCTGGAGAAATAGAAGCGACAAAAATAGCTTCTAACAAAACACCGAGTTTAGGTGATGAGGTAGAGTATCGCATTACTTTTAAAAACACTCTTAAAGATGGACGTCTAGATGTATTGACGATTGAAGACGAATTACCGAGTAGTCTTGAGTTTGTGAAAGATAGTTTGAAAGCAGAAGGTGCAAAACCAGAGCCAGTAGAGCTGAAATTTGAAAATGGCAAAGTAATTGCAAAGTATCCAGAAATTACGGATATGGAAGAAAGAAGTATCGTCTTTAAAACGAAAGTAAAAGAAACTGCAAAAATTGGTGAAGAAATTGTTAATAAAGCAATTGTTAGTGATAAAACAAATCCACCAAAGAATCTAGAAGAAAAGATTACACCACAGCATAAGGCCGGTAAGATTGATGCAAAGAAAAAAGCAACAAATAAGAAGCCGAAGCTAGGAGAAGAATTTGAATATCAAATTAGCTTCAAAAATACGGTGGAAAACGGAAAACTAGAGGCAGTTACAATAGAAGATGAAATTCCAGCTAACTTAGAATTTATTCAAGGCAGTGAGAGAGCTGAAGGTGCTGAACCAAATCCAGTAGAGTTAAAAGTAGAAAATGGTAAGGTAATCGCAAAATATCCAGAAATTACGGATACAAAAGAGCGAAGTATCACTTTTAAAGTGAAAGTAAAAGCAGAAGCAAAAGCAGGAGAAACAATTGTTAATAAAGCAATTGTGGGCGATCCAAATGGTCAGTCTGAGCATCCAGAAGAAAAAATTACGCCAGGTTATAAAGACGGTAAAGTAGACGTGGATAAAAGCGTAACGAATCAAACACCAAAACTAGGAGAAGAAGTGGAGTACCGCATTACATTTCATAATACGGTAGAAAACGGAAAGCTAGAAAAGGTAATGATAGAAGACACGTTGCCTGAAGGTGTTGAATACGTGAAAGATAGTTTGAAAGCAGAAGGTATAAAACCAGAGCCAGTAGAACTAAAAATGGAGAATGGCAAAGTAACTGCAACATATCCAGAAATTACGGATATGGAACAAAGAAGTATTGTTTTTAAAGTGAAAGTAAAAGAGACGGCAAAAGTAGGGGAAGCAATTGTGAACAAAGCAGTTGCAAAAGATCCGAAACATGATCCGGCTGATGCAAAGGTTGTTATTACACCGCAAAGTAAAAAAGGTGAAATTGCGGCTACAAAGGTAGTTAATAATGAAAAGCCGAAGACAGGAGAAGAAATCGAATATCGAATTAGCTTTCATAATACGGTAGAGAACGGAAAACTAGCAGAGGTGCGAGTAGAAGATGCAATTCCAACAGGTCTTGAATATGTAGAAAATAGTATTAAGGCTGAAGGAGAAGCACCGGGGCCAGTAAAATTAACGGTTGAAGCTGGGGTAGTTAAAGCTAAGTATATCGATATTACGGATACGAAAGAAAGAAGTATCGTCTTTAAAGCAAAGGTGAAGGAAGAAGCAAAAATAGGTAAAGAAATCATCAATAAAGCAATTGTTGATGATACGAAAAATCCACCGATTGAGCCGGAGGAAAGAATTACTCCGCAATATAAAGATGGAATAATTGATTTGAAGAAGACAGTAGATAATTCATCACCAAAACTAGGAGAAGAAGTGGAATACCGAATTAGCTTTAAGAATACGGTAGAAAACGGAAAACTAGAAAAGGTAAAAATAGAGGATACAATCCCTAACGGTTTAGAGTATGTAAAAGATAGTGAAAAGGCGGAAGGCGATAAACCAGCTCCAGTAAAGTTACATGTGAAAGATGGAAAAGTTATCGCTGAATACGCAAATATTACGGATACGAAAGAAAGAAGTATCGTCTTTAAAGTAAAGGTGAAAGAAGAAGCGGAAGTAGGCAAGGAAATCGTCAATAAGGCAATTGTTGATGATACGAAAGATCCAACGACTTCAGAAGTAACGATCACGCCAGAATATAAAGACGGTAAGCTGAAAGCTGAGAAGTTTGTAAACAATAAGAAGCCGAAGTTAGGAGAAGAAGTAGAATACCGAATTCGTTTTAAAAATACGGTAGAAAACGGGAAGCTAACTGAGGTTAAAGTAGAAGATGAAATTCCAGCTGGCTTAGAGTATGTGGAGAACAGTTTGAAGGCGGAAGGTTCTAAACCGGGTCCGGTAGAACTGAAAGTGGAAAATGGCAAGGTAATGGCAAAGTATCCAGCAATTACAGATACAAAAGAAAGAAGTATTGCCTTTAAAGTGAAGGTAAAAGAAGAGGCAGAAATAGGTAAGGAAATTGTCAATAAGGCAATCGTAGTAGATACAACAAATGAGCCAGAAAAGCCTCATGTGGTAATTACTCCACAATATAAAGACGGCAAGATTACTGCTCAGAAAGTGGCGAATAATCATAAACCAAAACTAGGAGAAGAAGTAGAATACCGAATTCGTTTTAAAAACACGGTAGAGAACGGAAAACTAGCAGAGGTAAACATAAAGGATACATTACCAGCTGGGTTAGATTATGTGGAGAACAGCGTGAAAGCAGAAGGTTCTAAACCGGAACCAGTAGAGCTACAGGTGAAAAATAACAAGGTAATGGCAAAATATCCAACAATTACAGATACAGAGGAAAGAAGTATTGTCTTTAAAGCGAAGGTAAAAGAAAGCGTAAAAGCAGGAGAAGAAATCGTAAATGAAGCGGTTGTGGATGATACAAAGAATCTGCCAGAAGAGCCTTATGTACCGATTACACCGCAATATAAAGATGGAAAAATTGAAGCGAGAAAAGAAGTAAGTAATCACGAACCGAAGCTAGGCGAAGAAATCGAATATCGAATGACTTTTAATAATACGATGAAGGATGGAAAGCTAGCAGAGGTGAAGATAGAGGATGAAATTCCAGCTGGTTTAGAGTTCGTACAAGGAAGCGAAAAGGCTGAAGGTGAAGAGCCAAAACCAGTGGAGTTGAAAGTAGAAAATGGAAAGGTAATGGCAAAGTATTCAGAGATTACGGATACGAGAGAAAGAAGTATCGTCTTTAAAGTGAAGGTGAAAGATTCAGTTGCAATAGGCAAGGATATTACAAATAAAGCGATTATTCATGTGGATGATCCGAACCATCCTATAACTGAACCGACAGCGAAAATTACACCGCAATATAAAGACGGTAAAATTACTGCTCATAAAAAAGTAAATAATCATAAACCAAAGCTAGGGGAAGAAATCGAATACCGCATTTCATTTAGTAATACGGTGAAAGATGGAAAGCTGGCTGAGGTGAAGATAGAAGATGAAATTCCGTCTGGTTTAGAATTTGTGAAGGATAGTCTAAAAGCAGAAGGTGATAAGCCAGCTCCAGTAGAGTTGAAAGAAGAAGCTGGTAAAATTATCGCAAGATATGAAAACATCACTGATATGAAAGAAAGAAACATTATCTTTAAAGTGAAAGTGAAAGATGATGTGGAAGTGGACAAGGAAATTGTGAATAAAGCGATTGTGGATGACTCACAAAATCCAGTAGAACGACCGGAAGTGGAGATTACACCGGATTATAAAGACGGTAAAGTTAAAGCTGATAAAAAGGTAAGTAAAAAGGATCCAAAGCTAGGAGAAGAAGTAGAGTACCGAATTCGTTTTAAAAATACGGTAGAAAACGGAAAACTAGCAGAGGTGAAAATTGAGGATCAATTACCAACCGGTTTAGAGTATGTGAAAGATAGTTTACAAGCAGAAGGTAATGAACCGAATCCAGTAGAGTTAAAAGAAGAAGCTGGAAAAATTACAGCGAAGTATGAGAATATCACTGATACAGCGGAGCGTAGTATTAACTTTAAGGTGAAAGTAACGGAAGCAGCAAAGGTCGGTAAGACAATCGTGAACAAGGCAATTGTGGATGATCATAATCCAAAGAATCCGCCGCAAAAACCAGAAGCGATTATTACACCGGAGTATAAAGACGGAAAACTAAAAGCTGAGAAAACGGTAAATAACGAAGCTCCAAAATTAGGAGAAGAAGTAGAGTATCGAATTACTTTCCGTAACGTAGTTGAACATGGAAAAGTAGCGAAGGTGAAGATTAAGGATGAATTACCAAGTGGCTTAGAGTTTGTAGAAGGTAGTGAAAGAGCTGAGGGAGAGAATCCGAAACCGTTGCATGTGAAAGTGAAAAACGGGATTGTCCTTGCAGAGTATCCAGAAATTACGGATACGAAAGAAAGAAGCATCGTTTTTAAAGTGAAGGTGAAAGAAAAAGCTAAAGTAGGAGAGGCAATTGTGAATAAGGCGGTTGTGGAAGATACAATACATCCACCAGAGCAACCGAATATCGCTATTAAGCCTCAATATAAAGATGGTGCATTACAAGCAGAAAAAACAGTAAGTAATCATGAACCGAAGTTAGGAGAAGAAATTGAATATCGAATTAGCTTTGAAAATACGGTAGAGAACGGAAAACTAACTGAGGTAAAAGTAGAAGATGAAATTCCAGCTGGTTTAGAATATGTACAAGATAGTATAAAGTCCAATGGGCCGGAACCAAATCCAGTAGAACTTCATGTTGAGAATGGAAAAGTATCAGCAAAGTATCCGGAAATTACAGATACGAAAAAAAGAAGCATCATCTTTAAAGTGCGAGTACAAGAAACGGTACAAGTAGGAAAAGAGATTATAAACAAGGCGATTGTGGATGATAATAATCCGACGACTCCGCCAGTTGAGTCACTTATACCAATTACACCGCAATATAAAGATGGGAAACTAGAGGCAAGGAAAGAAGTAAGTAATCATGAACCGAAGCTAGGAGAAGAAATCGAATATCGAATTACTTTTAACGGCACAGTAGATGGCGGGAAGTTAGTTGATGTGAAAATTGAAGATGAAATTCCAGCTGGTTTAGAATATATGCAAGATAGTTTGAAGGCTGTAGGTGACAAGCCTGCACCAACAGAGCTTACAGTAGAGAATGGAAAAGTAATAGTGAAGTATCCAGATATTATGGATACGAAAGAAAGAAGTATCATTTTTAAAGTGAAGGTAAAAGAAACAGTAAAAGTTGGAGGGGAAATAACAAATAAAGCGATTATTCATGTGGATGATCCGAACCACCCCGTTATGGAACCGACAGCGACAATAAAGCCAGAATATAAAGATGGTAAATTAAAAGCAACGAAGACAGTAAGTAATCCCGAACCGAAGCTAGGAGAGGAAATTGAATACCGAATTAGCTTTGAAAATACGGTAGAAAACGGAAAATTAGCCGTGGTAAAGGTAGAAGATGAAATTCCAGCCGGTTTAGAATATGTGCAAGATAGTCTTAGATTTGAAGGTGCTGAGCCAAATCCAATAGAGTTAAAAATGGAGTTTGGAAAAGTAACTGCTACGTATTTAGACATTATGGATAGAAAAGAACGTAGTATTATTTTTAAAGCGAAGGTAAAAGAAACTGTTAAAAACGGAGAGGAAATTGTGAATAAAGCGATTGTGGAAGATACAACAAACCAGCCGCTTGAACCGACAGTTTCCATTAAGCCGAAGAAACCGGAAGTGAAACCAGATCCGAAAGAACCAAAAGTGAAACCGGAAGACCCGAAAGAACCAGAAGTGAAACCGGAGGATCCGAAAGAACCAGAAGTGAAACCGGAGGATCCGAAAGAACCAGAAGTGAAACCGGAGGATCCGAAAGAACCAGAAGTGAAACCGGA